>NZ_CP123962.1:0-1200000 GCF_045277155.1 Bartonella gliris | reverse complement strand
TTTTTCTATAGGCTCTGTGGTTTTTACATCAAAGTTAATTGATGGAACATTCCCAGAGTATCAACGTGTTATCCCTCTTGCAAATGATAAAAAATTGGTTGTCAACAGGCAGGATTTTTCTTCTGCAGTTGATCGGGTTTCGACAATTTCAAGTGATCGAGGGCGTGCAGTGAAGTTAACGATTGAGCAGGGGCAATTGAAGCTTGTTGTTAATAATCCTGATTCTGGGAGTGCAGAAGATCAATTAGCGGCTACTTACACATCTGATCCGCTTGAGATAGGGTTTAATTCGCGTTATCTTTTAGACATTGCTGGGCAACTTTCGAGCGATGAGATGGTTTTTATGCTTGCTGAAGCTGCGGCTCCGGCTCTGATTCGTGATAATGATGATGCGGATGCGCTTTATGTGCTGATGCCCATTCGCGTTTAGGGACGAGTGTTTTGCAATGCATGGCTGGTCATGTGCACAAAGTGGCAGTGAGACAGCTAAGGCTTGTGCGTTATCGCAATTATTCTTTCTTTAATATTCATTTTTCAGGGCAACATGTGGTTTTTACGGGCCATAATGGTGCTGGTAAGACGAACCTTTTAGAAGCGTTGTCTTTTCTTTCTCCTGGTCGTGGTTTACGGCGTGCAGCTTACTCTGATGTTAGCTTTGCAGGTGGTGAAAATGGAGGATTTGTAGTATTTGCTCGTCTTCAATGTTCTCTGTATGGTGAAGTGAATATTGGTACAGCTTTGGAGATTAACGATAACAGTCGAAAAGTACATATTAATGGTGTGAATGAGACAGGTGATTGCCTAACAGATTACTGTCATATTAATGTTCTGACTCCTTCTATGGATGGGCTTTTTACTGGATCTTCACTTGAGCGCCGTCGTTTTTTGGATCGCATGGTTTTGGCTATTGATCCTTTACATGGTCGTCGCATAACGGATTATGATAGAGCTATGCGTGCCCGTAATCGTTTGTTTTCGGATGGAAATGAAGATCGTGTTTGGTTTGATGCTTTAGAAAAGCAGATGGCAGAACTGGCAATAGCTATTGCAGCGGCACGTGTAGATGTTGTTCGGCTTTTAAATGACTTGTTTGCACAAATGCCATCTCAGATGCCTTTCCCACGGGCTTTTTTACAAATTGATGGTTTCTTAGAAACGGCTCTTAGTAAGATAGCAGCGATTGAGGTTGAAGAGCAATTTTGTAATCGGTTGCAGCATAACCGCGCAATAGATCGCGCTGCTGGGCGGACATTAGAAGGGCCACATCGCACAGATTTGCAGGTTTTTTATGCTGATAAAAATATGGCTGCAGCATCTTGTTCAACAGGTGAGCAGAAAGCTTTGCTGACAGGTTTGGTTTTGTGCCATGCGCGTTTAACAGGTATGATGTCAGAGATGGCACCTGTTCTTCTTCTTGATGAAATAGCTGCTCATCTTGATTCTCATCGGCGTGCTGCTTTATTTGATATTCTTGATGATTTAGGGGGGCAGACATTTATGACAGGAACAGATCCCGTTTTATTTGACGCCTTGAAAGGACGAGCAGAGTTTTTTGAGATTAAAGATGGAGCTTTGTTGCAGTAAAAACATGCTAAAAGTTTTTTTATAATGTGATGATCGGGAAGAAGAGGCGTACTATGTCTAGGATTATAACGATTTTAAATGGCCCTAATTTAAATTTTCTTGGTAAACGTGAACCAGAAATTTATGGCACTGAAACTCTGGAAGATATTGAACAATTTTGCAGGGAATGGGCAAAGAAGCTTGGCGTAACAGTGAATTTTCATCAAAGTAACTGTGAGGGTCAGTTGGTAGAATGGATACAGGCAGCTATTGGGATAAGTGCTGGTTTAATCATCAATCCAGCTGCTTACAGCCATACGTCTGTTGCACTTTTTGATGCATTAAAAATGTTTTCGGGGACAAAAGTAGAGGTTCATTTGTCTAATATTTATCAGCGTGAAGTCTTTCGTCACCATTCTTATACATCTGCAGGTGTGGATGCAGTTATTTCTGGCTGTGGGCGTGAGGGATATTGGTTTGCACTTGAATATATTGCTAAACGCCTTCATTAATCATGGATAAAAAGCAAATGTTGGATAATAGTAATATGGGCATTGAATTTACTTGATAATTGTTTTTCGGATAAGTAAGATGGTGTTATTGTATTTATTGCAACTTCCAGTGCGTATGACGGGGGTAGGTGAAGATGAGAAGCTTTATTAAACAATTAGAAATGCTTGCGATTTTAGGGGTTGTACTGCTTTTATCTGGTTGTAAAATTGATGTTCTTCAACCATCGGGTTATGTGGCGCGTCAACAGCTCATTTTGATTGTTGTCTGTGTGCTTGTTATGCTTTGTGTTGTAATTCCGGTAATGGTAAGTGTGGTATTTTTGGCCATCAAATATCGTGCATCGAATACAGCAAAAGACTATTTACCTGATTGGGGGCATTCCAATAAAATTGAAGCATTTATGTGGGGCGTTCCAATTGTAATCGTGATGATTTTAGGCTCATTAACAGCTTATTATACCTATAAGCTTGAGCCCTCAAATTCGCTTCCGGTGGAAGTTGTTGGTGAAGGGAAGCCGTTGCAAGTCGATGTGGTGGCTCTCGATTGGAAATGGCTCTTCATTTATCCTGAATACGATGTTGCATCGATCAATGAAATTTATGCGCCTAAAGGGCGTCAAGTTTTGTTACAATTGACGTCAGAGAGTTCTGTTAATGCCTTTTGGGTTCCCAAATTGGGGACAGTCCTTTACGCTATGCCGCAGATGAATTCTAAATTGCATCTAGTAGCTGAGGAAAAAGGAGTATTCAAAGGAACTTCGGCAAATTACAGCGGAGATGGTTTTGCAGGTATGCGGTTTCAGTGGCATTCCGTATCTTCGCAGGATTTTGATGATTGGATTGCTAAAGTTCGGGCTAGTGGTCAAGTACTTGATCGCGCATCTTATCGTCAGCTTTCCATTGCGCCTCGTATGGGTGATGTTGCTGCGAAGGAAAAGGATGCTGCAGTGCGTTATTTTGCGCCTGTTGAGAAGCGGCTTTACTATCGGGTTGTCAATCGATGTGTTGATGAAAATACGGTATGTAATGAAGACCTAATGAAGCGCGCTGCTGCTCAGACACTTTGGGGTGCACTTTGTTCTGTTTTTGATCCTGGTGTTATTTAGAACATTAATGAGAAAGAGCCCTTTAAAAATAAGGTTTCTTTAAACTGAAATTTATCTGATACGGGTTGAGAAATGTTTGGAAGACTTACAGATCCTACGGCGGGTGCTTTTCATGCACTTGCACATGAACCGATTGTTTTATACACATGTATTGCGATTGTTGCGGGTGGTTTAATTGCTGTTATTGCTTTGACAGCACTTGGGTGGTGGGGAGTTCTATGGCGAAATTGGATTACAACAGTCGACCATAAACGCATTGGTATTATGTATATTGTTCTTGGGATTATCATGCTTGTTCGTGGTTTTGCTGATGCGATTATGATGCGGACACATCAAGCTTTAGCCCTTGGGAGTGAATCGGCAGGGTATTTACCGCCTGATCATTTTGATCAAATTTTTTCGGCCCATGGCACTATTATGATTTTTTTCATGGCTACGCCGATTTTATTTGGTCTTTTCAATTATCTTATACCGCTTCAAATTGGTGCTCGTGACGTTGCCTTTCCTTTTGCAAACAATTTGGGGTTTTGGATTACTGCCGCAGGAGCAATATTGATTAACATATCACTAGGTGTTGGTAATTTTGGTCGTGGTGGTTGGTTGATGTATCCACCTTTCTCCGAGTTACAAGGCAGTCCAGATACAGGGGTAGATTATTATTTGTGGTCGCTTCAGCTTTCTGGTATCGCGACGACGATGGGTGCAATCAATTTTGTGGCGACCATCATTAAAATGCGTACTCCTGGGATGACCATGATGAGAATGCCCGTCTTTTGTTGGAGCGCTTTTGTCAGCAATGTCCTGATTTTAGTTATTTACCCTGTCTTAACTGTAGCATTCGCATTATTGGCATGTGATCGTTATTTGAGCATGAATTTCTTTACCAATGTTGGTGGTGGAAATCCAATGGTATGGATTAACTATGTTTGGATTTTTGGTCATCCTGAAGTTTATGTTTTGGTCGTTCCTGCTTTTGGGATCGTTTCTGAGGTTGTGTCAACTTTTTCTTCAAAACGCCTCTTTGGTTATACTTCAATGGTATGGGCAATGTTGGTTATTTTGATTCTTTCGCTTGTTGTTTGGGGACATCATTTCTTTACAATGGGTGGCGGTGAAGCTGTGAATACCTTCTTCGGTATTGCAACGATGATCATCGCGGTTCCAACAGGTGTAAAAGTCTTTAATTGGTTGCTGACCATGTATAAAGGTCAGATTCGTTTTGAGCCTCCAATGCTTTGGTGCATGGGGATGATCTTTACGTTTGTTGGTGGTGGCTTGACGGGTGTTTTATTGTCTATCGTGCCTGCTGATTGGCAGTTTCATAATTCACTGTTTTTGGTAGCTCATTTTCATCACACAATTATTGGGGGCGTCGTTTTTGCTTATTTAGCTGGGATTGCTTTTTGGTTTCCAAAGGTTTTTGGTTATAAGCCAAATCGGATACTGGGTATTGCATCTTTCTGGTGTTGGTTTGTTGGTTTTTACCTTGCTTTTTTCCCAGTTTATGCACTTGGTTTAATGGGTGCGACGCGTCGTCTCCAACATTACATGGAACCTAGTTGGCAGCCGATGTTTATGATTGCTGCACTGGGTGCTTTTATTATTTTGCTTGGTATCCTTTGTTTTGTGCTGCAAGTTGTTTTGGCGATTTGGTACGGCATAAAGCATAGAGGGTGTTTACCGGTGACATTAAATGATTCTTGGGGTGATGGACGTACACTTGAATGGTTTACTTCCTCTCCGCCTCCTTCTTACAATTTTGCAATACTTCCAGAGGTACAATCTGACGATGCTTATTGGAATATGAAGAAGAGTGGTTATCAGCGTCCGACGAGTGGATTTACAAAAATTCATATGCCGTCAAATACGCCGGCTGGAATTATTGCAGGGTTCTTTTCTTTAGTTGTTGGTTTTTCCCTTGTTTGGCATATTTGGTGGCTTGTTGCGATTGGATTAATCGGTTTTATTGCAACGATTGTGTGTCATTCGTTAACAGGTGATCACCATGGCTACTATATTCCAGCTGAAGAAGTGCAGAAAACAGAAGAAGCCTTTACAGCTGTTCTTAAAGAACAAGGAGTAACAGTATGAGTGCGATGACAATGAATAATACTCACATTGATGAGCATCATCATGACAGTAGTTCGGTAATGACATTTGGTTTTTGGGTTTATATTCTTTCGGATTTAATCCTGTTCTCAACACTTTTTTCAAGTTTTGCTGTTTTTTCTGCTTCTTATGGTGGAGGGAAAGCAGGCAATGAGTTTATTGATTTAAAATTTGTTTTAGTTGAAACCACCATCTTATTGCTATCATCAATTACTTATGGGTTTGCAATGGTACAAGCGCATAAAGGTAATATCAGTGGTGTGCGTTCATGGATGGCTGTTACCTTTGTGCTTGGGTTTTGCTTTATTGGAATGGAAGTTTATGAATTTCATGAACTTTTGAACGAAGTGTTCTATTACGATTCCGGTGCTTATGCTGGTATTGATCCTGCAACAGGTTTACAGCTTTTTGGACGAGAGATTTTATCCGCTTATTGGTCAGCATTTTTTGCTTTGGTTGGTACCCATGGTCTTCATGTAAGTGTTGGTCTTCTCTGGATGGTAGTGATGTTTTTTCACCTTCGTCGTCATGGTTTGGATCAGGATAATAAAACACGTTTGGCATGCCTTTCAATTTTTTGGCACTTACTTGATATTGTGTGGGTTGGTGTTTTCACCATGGTTTATCTGTTAGGAGCGTTGTAATGAGCATGCATAACGAAACACATAGTCCCAGTACTGGTTCCTATTTAGTTGGATTTATTTTGGCTGTATTTTTCACTTTAGGTTCTTTTATTCCTGTGATGTATGGAATGATGGACAGTTGGGCAATTAGCACGAAGGTTGCATATCTTATTGGGATGGCAATTATTCAGATTATAGTGCAGATTGTTTTCTTTTTGCATTTGAATTCTGGTCCTGATGCTAAATGGAATTTAAGCGCCTTATGGTTTGCGGCTATCTGCGTTTTTGTTATTATTGGGGGAACTTGGTGGGCTATTTCTCATTTGAATTATAATATGATGGGTGGTTCAGGACGTGTTATTGAGCCAGAAACATCAGGAGTAGAGAGTTCTGTACCAGTATCGGAGACAAGTGCACAGGCTCCCGTAGAACAGGCACCAGGCACAGAGATGCCTGTAGGGCAATTGCCAAATGCACAAACTCCTGTAGAGCAGGCACCAGGTACAGAGATGCCTGTTGGGCAATTGCCAAATACGCAGGCTCCCGTAGAGCAGGCACCAGGTACAGAGATGCCTGTTGGGCAATTGCCAAATACGCAGGCTCCCGTAGAGCAGGCACCAGGTACAGAGATGCCTGTTGGGCAATTGCCAAATACGCAGGCTCCCGTAGAGCAGGCGCCAGGTACAGAGATGCCTGTTGGGCAATTGCCAAATACGCAGGCTCCCGTAGAGCAGGCACCAGGTACAGAGATGCCTGTTGGACAATTGCCAAATACGCAGGCTCCCGTAGAGCAGGCACCAGGTACAGAGATGCCGGTTGGACAATTGCCAAATACGCAAGCTCCTGTAGCAGAGTAGTTGCCAAGTGCAAAAATACCTTATGGAGTAAGTGTTAAATATGCAAGCTCCCATGAGGAGGACATCAAGTGCGGAAGTGCCGGTGTGGGGCAGTGCTGGTTCTGGGGGAATTGTTGTTAGACAAAGGAATGGCAGCTGAGTAATTATTTTGGGGGGGGGCATCGCGATTTTGAGTATGCTTTTATTTTAAACGAGCGAAGCTATGGTGAGCTTAATTAAACCTGAATTTTGATTCAAGGTAAACATTCATGTATAAAATGTATTAGCAATGATGTGTATACGATTTAGTACAGAATGCGTGGAGATGGCAAAGGGGCTATTCATGTTATATCAAAATGAAATTGCGAAGAGGGAAATAGTACTTTAGAATGAATGAATTTATATTAAAAGTATTTCACGTGAAGGTATTTGCAACAACAACATACAATTAAAACTAAAGATGTGGGAAATCATCAGGAAACTTAATGAATGCCGTTTCGATGACAGTTATTGGTGCTGGTTCTTATGGTACTGCATTAGCCATTGCGCTTGCTCGTCATGGTCACCGTGTTTTACTTTGGGGATATAATCCTCAACATATCAGAGAATTACAAGAACACCGTTGTAATCAGGCATTTTTACCCGATGTTCGGTTTCCTGACAATCTATCGCCTGAAGCTTCGCTTGAAACTGCAATAACGGCAAGCCACAATATATTAATTGCTGTTCCAAGCTATGTATTTCATCAGGTATTGTACAATATTCAACCTTATTTGGATCAATATTCACGCATTATTTGGGCAACGAAAGGCTTAGAACATGGTACTGGACGTCTCTTACAAGAAGTTGCTCGCGAGATTTTAGGTGACAAAATCCCTTTAGCTGTCTTTTCTGGACCAACTTTTGCCAAAGAGCTTGCTATCGGCTTGCCTACTGCAATTACAGTAGCAGCTTCTGATGCTGGATTTAGTGAAGAATTACAGCAGCTTTTCCATTGTAGCAAAAGTTTTAGAGTTTATAAAAATCCAGATATGATTGGTGTTCAATTAGGTGGAGCAGTCAAAAATGTTATTGCTATTGGTGCAGGAATATCAGATGGCATGGGATTTGGAGCAAATGCCCGAATAGCTCTCATCACACGAGGGTTAGCTGAAATTAGTCGCTTAGGCATTGCTATGGGTGCTGAGCTTTCCACATTTATGGGAATGACAGGCTTAGGTGATCTAGTTTTGACATGTACTGATAACCAGTCACGCAACCGTCGTTTTGGTATGCTGCTTGGCCAAGGAATGGATACAGAAGAGGCGCAAAAACAGATTGGTCAGGTTGTAGAAGGCTATTTAAATATCAAGGAAGTGCGTATGTTAGCACAACGTATCGGGATAGAAATGCCAATTGCAGAGCAAGTTTATCAAGTTCTCTATTGTGGTAAAAGTGTATTCGAGGCGGCTGATACATTATTAAGCCGTACATTTAAAAATGAAATGCGTGATACAATCTGCTTTTAAATTATTCAAATATGTAAGAGATATGATTATAATATAACGGAAGCTTTGCAATAGTTTATGCTGACCATGAGACAAGGCAATAACATGTTGGTGAATTGAAAGGTTATATATGCCAGTTTTTTTAGGTAATATGACTTAAACATGAAGCACTTGACCATTGTCTAAGCCATATCTTTGAAAATAAGCGCTCTCTTCCATTGAGAGATGTTTTACGAGAAAATACGCAAAGCACTTCTAAAAGAGTACACAGATGATTATCTGTTGCACTTTTAAAAGTATTATGGGTATTTATTCTCCCTGAGTTTCTTCACTTTGTTTTAATTCTTCAAGCGTTGGCATAGACATGATGTTATATCCTGAATCAACATAATGAATTTCACCAGTAACACCTGATGATAAATCAGAAAGTAGGTAAAGGGCAGACTTTCCGATTTCATGAATGTTCACGGTACGGCGCAATGGCGCATTACGGCGTTGATATGAGAAGATTGCTCGCGCAGCTGCAATGCCATTGCCTGCTAAGGTTCTAACAGGGCCCGCTGAAATTGCATTAACGCGAATATTCTGGGGGCCGAAATCTGCTGCTAAATAGCGTACCATAGCTTCTAAAGCTGCTTTAGCGATACCCATGATATTGTAATTAGGGACAACTTGCTGTGAAGCTCCATAAGTGAGTGTTAAAAGTGCTCCCCCATTGGGCATAAGCTTACCAGCGCGCTGTGCAATTTCAGTAAAGGAATAAGCTGAAATCACCATCGTACGATTAAAGTTTTCTCGTGTTGTAACATCAACGTAACGTCCTTTTAGTTGAGTTTTATCTGAAAAACCGATGGCATGAACAACGAAATCAATCGTTTTCCATTCTTTTTGAAGATGTTCAAAAACACGATCAACATTTTCAATTTTTTCAACATCACATTCAAGCAATAATTTGCAGCCAAGTTTTTCTGCTAGTGGTTGAACACGTTTCCCGAAAGCATCTCCTTGATAAGTAAGTGCTAATTCAGCTCCTGCTTCAGCTAGTTGACATGCGATGCCCCAAGCAATTGAATGGTCATTTGCAACCCCCATAATAAGGCCACGTTTGCCCTCCATCAAACCTTTCATATTATTCTCCGTGTAAGACCGTGCTGTTTTTCAACTAGCTAAGAACCCCTGTTCATGCATAGCGTTGGAAAACGAGCGTTGCATTGGTACCGCCAAAGCCAAATGTATTTGACAATACAGTATTAAGTTGTTGATGATCGCGACGTTTACGAACAATTGGCATATCTGCAAAAGCTGGATCAAGCTCTTCAATATGGGCACTCTCGCAAATAAAATTATGATTCATCATTAACAGTGTATAGATTGCTTCTTGAACACCTGCTGCACCCAAGGAATGACCTGTCAGAGATTTTGTGGCAGAAATTGGTGGGCATTGATCACCTGCTCCAAAGATACGGCGGATCGCTTCTATTTCAGGAGGATCACCAACAGGCGTTGCTGTTGCATGGGGATTGATGTAATCAATTTTATTGTTTACAGTTGCAAGTGCCATACGCATGCACCGCTCTGCTCCCTCACCAGAGGGAGAGACCATATCGTGCCCATCGGATGTAGCACCATAACCAACAATTTCTCCGTAGATTTTTGCACCACGTGCTTTAGCGAGTTCTAATTCTTCAAGAACCAAAACGCCGGCTCCACCAGCAATAACAAATCCATCACGATTAGCGTCATAAGCGCGGGAAGCTTTTTCTGGTACGTCATTATATTTGCTAGACATGGCACCCATAGCGTCGAATAAAACAGAGAGTGTCCAATCCAAATCTTCACAGCCACCAGCAAAGATGCGATCTTGCTTGCCATATTGTATTATTTCATAAGCATTGCCAATACAATGATTAGATGTGGCACAAGCAGAAGAGATTGAATAGTTCACTCCTTTAATTTTAAAAAAAGTTGCGAGTGTTGCGGATGCTGTAGAACTCATCGCTTTAGGTACGACAAATGGACCAACGCGCTTTGGACTTTTTTGGCGTGTAATGTCAGCAGCCTCAACAATGGATTGAGTTGAAGCGCCTCCAGAGCCCATAATAATACCTGTGTGTTCATTTGATACTTCATGAGGTTCCAAACCTGCATCGGCAATTGCTTGATCCATGGCGATATGATTCCAAGCTGTTCCACGTCCGTGAAAACGTAGAGCGCGTCGATCAACTAATTCTTCTATATTAATATCGGGTTTACCGTAAACTCTGCTACGGAAGCCTAATTCAGCATACTGAGGTGCGTAAGAAATCCCAGATTTTGCTTCTTGTAAACTGGTTAAAACGGCCCCAGGGTTATTTCCAATCGCAGAGACAATACCCATTCCTGTTACAACAACTCGACGCATTCATACCTCCTTGTTTTATAGAGAATAATAAGATATCTCTTCTGACGGAAATAATTTTTAGGCTTCTTTAAATAAAGCAACGCGTAAATCATTCGCTTTATAGACGGTTTCTCCATCTGCCTTCACCCATCCATCTGCTATTCCCAAGACCAAATTTCCACGCCGAATACGCTTAAAATCTATTCCATATTCAAGAAGTTGGGTTTGTGGAGTTACCATACCTGATAATTTTACTTCACCTGTTGATATAGCCCGTCCTTTTCCTGGTTCACCTAGCCAACCGAGAAAAAAACCTGTTAATTGCCACAAGCCATCCAGGCCAAGACATCCTGGCATGACCGGATCGCCTATAAAGTGACAATCAAAGAACCATAGGTCTGGAGTAATATCAAATTCGGCACGAACCATTCCTTTACTATATTCACCGCCAGTTTCACTGATTTTGGTGATTCGATGAATCATCAACATTGGGGGTGCTGGTAATTGTGCATTACCCTTACCAAACATTTCGCCGCGAGCGCAGCTTAGAAGCTCTTCATAAGTGTAGCGAGACTTTTGTTCAGTCATTGTTACTCCGTTTATTTGCGTATATTTTCATTCTGCGCTTTTCCCCAACCTACTTTTAGAGCAAATTTTAAGGAGAGGGAAATGATTTTATATCATTTTTAATGACAAAAGCCCTTTTTTATGTATTCTGCCAGGGTGGCTATTAAAAATGGAATAAAAAATTATATCATAACTGTTCCCATCTTTTTGTATTTTAACTTTATTGGAACAAAAATATATTGTGGTTTATAATATGTCAGTGAGTGCAGACAATTTAGGTTTGAATGAAGAGGAACAGTCCACAAAGGATTGTGGGGAGGTAGTGCATTATTATTCCATATCTATGTTAGAGAAGCATTTGCGTCAAAATGGTTTGCGACCAACACGCCAGCGGTTAGAACTTGCCAATATGATTTTTTCTAAAGGCAACTGTCATATTGCTGCTGAAGAGCTCTATGAAGAGGCAATTAGGTTGGGTGTGCCTGTATCTTTAGCTACTGTTTACAATACGCTTCATCAGTTTACGGAAGCGGGATTATTACGGATTATTGCTGTAGAAGGTTCAAAGACTTGGTTTGATACCAATACGTCTGATCACTATCATTTTTATATAGAAGGCGAAAATCGTATTCTTGATATTCCTTGCAATTTGGAAGAAGCTCCTATTATTGGGAATTTGCCTCAACCACCGGAAGGTATGGAAATTTCGCATGTTGATTTGATAGTTCGGTTAAAACCAAAAAAGCTAGCTTGATTATAGCGCTTTAGAGAATTCAATAAGGAATAAAAATTAAACTTTTTGCTTTTAAAATTTATCAACCTTTTACTTTTTCATCAGGGTAGATTCCCCATAACTGTGATTGTTGAAGCCATCCACGAGTATTATTAAGGTTGAGTTCGCACCAGTGTCCGTCGCATTGGCGAATATTACCGATGACATTGGGTTCTACTTCTGCCACAACTTCTGCGTTGTCTGCAGGGTTTTTACGTAGCATCAGCCTTTTTGTTTTATCTTTTTGCCATGGGATAGTTATAGCGGTTCGCTTTCCCGATAAAAGCGATTGATAAACCCACCCTTCATCACCTTCTGCATCGCGAATTTTGCGCCATTGATCATATTCTTGGATGATTTCAATAGGCAAGCCCTGCTTTTTGTAAGTAAAGATGATAGAATAATTGCTTCCTGGCCCGACGCGCACATTAACACGGGTGGGTTTAATCGAAGCAAACCGAGGGAGTGGTAAACCACTTGGTCCTAAATTTTCATTAAGTGTTTGTGCATGCAAAAAACGAGGTGGATTAAATATAAACACTTCTGATACCAAGATACATGATATGAGCACGAAAAATTGAAACCAACTAGAATGTTGCACATTTAAACCCTTTACTCTTCATTTCTATATATTAGCCAATCTAAGATCTGGAAGATAGGATCGAGAGCTGATCAAATCTATGGCATATCGCTAGTTAAAGAGATCTAAACAAGGAGGAAATGGTTACAAAAATAACAAAATAGTAAGACAAAAATTTGAATTTTTTGATGGACACTTTGTTGAAAGAGTATGTTTGTAAATTAAATCGACATCTAGTTTTCGTGCAGTCCATGTTTGAAACAAATGTGGAGAGGGTTGCGTGCCTTGCGAGTTGTATCAGATTTTACATGGAAGATGGGAGTAAATAGGGTGTTGTGTCTATCTGTTTGGTTTTTTTTAAAATAGAAATACAGCTATACGCGTATTATGATCAAAAAATTGTTCAATGACAGGTTAATGAAGAGATTAATGTGTGATGTGAAAAGCAATGCTTTGTAATGCATGCAAGACATTGATTTATAATGATAATTCATCATTTTGGATATCGGATAAGAGCTCTGCATGCCGTAGAATTCTCTCATTTTAACTTCTGTTATGCCGAGTAATAAAAAACATTCGCTTGCATGGCACAAGTGAATTTGTTGTGGGAATAAAAACCATTTAAGAAAAGAATAAAAATGCTTTTTATGAACTGTCTTAATGCAAGAGCAT
The DNA here is from genome assembly GCF_045277155.1 of Bartonella gliris. GTDB lineage: Bacteria > Pseudomonadota > Alphaproteobacteria > Rhizobiales > Rhizobiaceae > Bartonella > Bartonella gliris. The sequence goes on along the minus strand of NZ_CP123962.1, from coordinate 1,186,793 downwards.
GAGCAACATTGAGGGTAGGTCAATGTATTTCTAGGGCTGACTTGTGCTTTTATAAGCGTAAAGTTGGTAGTTTTCAGTATCAACGCTTTTTACAGAATTTTCAGTTTGCTCATAGGCTACCACGATTTTATTAATTGGCAATGCTGTATACGTTAAAAGCGGATCACACTACATGGGCACATATTAATTTCGGATCATTATGAAACACTAAAAGTTATAGAGTTTCATCGCTTTGTTTAATAAGTTAGGGGGGGGGGGAGATCGCCTTTCCGATATCATATTTTTAGGGACACAATTGCATATTATAATAGTAATGCGTGCTTTTCAGTCTAATGTGATACACGGAAATTGAAAGATGTCGGATTTTCGGTCTATATAAGAAAATTCAGAGGATTTGTACGCAAAAAATGCATTAAGAAATAACAGCAGAATACCTTGCATGCAATACATCCTGCGCTGGCACAGATGCCCCTAATAATTTCAAATGATGGTTTATTATCCTATTGCTTTAAATGGCCAAAAGCCCCCCCTAATATTACTTAGGAAAGGATCAACCATCCTGTCGGATAACGGAAAAACCAAACAATACCCAACGAAGAAAACCAAAAGTGAAAAAAATTCCACTCATAGCATCGAATAAAAACAAATTCTTTGGATATTTTTACAACACTGCCAACGCAACTTTATAACACATCAACAAGAGTAAAAGTATTACTATTTTACAGCAGAAGCACGGCCGTTGCTAACAAGACCTTCCCTTTGTGCACGTTTACGGGCAAGTTTACGTGTACGGCGAATAGCTTCAGCCTTCTCCCGCGCACGCTTCTCCGATGGCTTTTCATAATATCCACGCATTTTCATTTCACGGAAGATGCCTTCACGCTGCATTTTTTTCTTAAGCGCGCGTAGCGCTTGATCAACATTATTATCACGAACGAGTACTTGCACTATTTATCCTGCTTTTTTTCAGTGTCATAAATGATTAGGAAAAACCTATTGCCCTTTAAACATATATCTAAAAGGACATATACCATAAAGCATATATCACACAAATGAGGTGCTTGTCTATATCGCTTTTTAAAATTCTATTCTTTTCGTTATAAAGAGTTTTTCATAATGAATGATTGAGTTTACAGGTTTGAGCTTATGAAAGTCCTTGAATTTCATCATTTCCATCAAGATAAATTTTTTCAGCAGCAGGATAATGTGGTAAGCCGGGCATGGTCATGATATTTCCGCAAATAACGACAATAAAGCCAGCACCCGCCAAGAGGCGAACTTCTCGTACAGGTATTTCAAAATCAGTAGGAGCACCGTATTGTGTGGGATCAGAAGAAAAGGAGTAGGGTGTTTTCGCCATACAAATAGGGTATGTTCCATACCCTTCCTTTTCCCAACATTCCAGCTGCTTTATAACATGATCTGCGATTATAGCGCCGCGTCCACCATATAGGTTGGTTATAATGCAATTAATTTTTTCAACAAGCGGGAGGTCATCTTGATACAGAAATTTAAACTGGGCATTTTTTTCTTCAATTAAGCTAACAAGTTCTTGTGCGAGTTCTATGGCACCTTTTCCACCTTGTTTCCAATGTTTGCAGACAACAGCTTTGTGTCCGGTTGTTGCAACTATTTTTTGTAATGTACTTATTTCAGCATCGCTATCGGTATCAAAATGATTGATAGCCACAACACAAGGGATACCGTAGTGCTCCATGTTTTTAATATGCCGTAAAAGATTAGCAGCTCCCTTTTGTAAAGCGGAGATATTTTCTTCTTTGAGATTATTTTTATCCACACCACCATTCATTTTTAATGCGCGAATTGTTGCGACAATCACTGTAGCATCTGGTGCAATGCCTGCTTGTCGACATTTAATGTTGAAGAATTTCTCTGCTCCAAGATCTGCTCCAAATCCTGCTTCTGTGACAACATAATCGGCGAATTTTAAGGCAGTTTTTGTTGCTATAACTGAATTACAGCCATGAGCAATGTTGGCAAAAGGTCCTCCGTGGACAAGAACAGGGTTATTTTCAATTGTTTGTACAAGATTAGGTTGCATAGCATCTTTAAGGAGGACTGTCATTGCACCTTCTGCGTTGAGATCAGCAGCTGTCACGGGCGTTTTATCATAACGATAGGCAATAATAATTTTTTTGAGTCTTTGCGTAAGATTTTCTAGATTTTCGGCAAGACAAAAAATAGCCATAATTTCTGATGCAACAGTAATATCAAAACCTGTTTGACGTGGAAAACCATTGGTTATTCCGCCCAATGAAATGACGATATCGCGCAATGCACGGTCATTCATGTCAAGGACTCGTTTCCAAACAATGCGGCGTGGATCAATATTTAGAGCATTACCCCAGTAAATATGATTATCCATCATTGCAGCAAGAAGATTATGAGCAGCAGTAATGGCATGGAAATCGCCAGTAAAATGTAAGTTAAGGTCATCCATCGGTACGACTTGGGCATAACCACCTCCAGCGGCACCACCTTTTATACCAAAACAGGGGCCTAAAGATGGTTCTCTCAAGGCGGCTATTGTTTTTTTTCCAATGAGATTGAGTGCATCATTTAGTCCAACAGTTGTCGTTGTTTTTCCTTCTCCGGCAGGTGTTGGATTGATTGCAGTGACGAGGATAAGTTTACCATCCGGATTTTTATTCAGTGATTTTATATATGCAGAAGAAATTTTAGCTTTGTCATTTCCATAAGGAATGAGATTTTCATGTGTAATACCAATTTTTTGCGCAATTTCAGTGATGTGTTTTTTTTGAGCAGTGCGAGCAATTTCAATATCTGTTTTAGGCATAGAAAAATTCTTTAAACTTGTTTTTTATTGATATTTAGGGTGGGTCCTATAAGAGGACAATAGAACATATAGCACATAGAAATAAGGTAAAATATCATAAAAGTGGATTATTACTCTGCAAGAGGGAATGCTTAAAATGAGACAAAAGAATTTATTGCTGTAATTTTTTTTGGAAAAAATGCTCCATTTAGTTCCGATAACCTTTTATAGAAAAGTAACGATTATAAGAAAAACGCTTTGCTACTACTATTTTAAATTTTTCATGAGAGTTGTATTATTGCGCTTTTTGATTTTCCCAACAATTTATTTTAGTCAGATTTCCTATATCTTACTGAAAAAAATGTTATAGCTCTGGCAATTTTGTGGAGGAGGATTTTGTTAAAATGGCGAAGATTTTCTAGAAGAGAATAGAATATTTGTTTTGAATCTTAAAAAGAGAGTTCTTCGAAGATTTTCATTTTAAACAGTGAAAACCCCGTTAGATACCTGGTGCTGCTAAAAATACTCTGGAAAGAAAAGGACTGATTCGCAGTCGAAAGAGCATTATGGAGCTGTTGATGGCGTTATAAGTACGTTAGAAAGGTAGCTCAAAAAGGAGCTTACTGTTTACTATACCCAATAACATAACTAAAGAAAAATGAGAATTTTTATGATGGCGCACCCGAAGAGATTCGAACTCCTGACCCCCAGATTCGTAGTCTGGTGCTCTATCCAGCTGAGCTACGGGTGCAAAAATTTTTAATTTTTTATCTTATTAAGACAAAGGGTTCCTAATCGTTTCATTGAGAAATTGCAAGTGAAACTTGGTGAAAATGAAAATTTTATCACTTCGTTTATGATACATTAAAAAAGGCTACAATATATTTCTAATTTCCCTTGGATTTTTGCAGAGTAGTTTCTTTGACCAATATGAACAATAGTTAACTTGACGCTTTAAGCTACGCAATATAGTCAGGTACGGATGAGATATGTTTTTTCGGTGGGGGTAAGATACACTACCTGCAATTCGGTTTTTGTGTGAAACTTCGGATGTAACTGTTGAAAACTGTTTCAGATAAATTTACGCATTTATGACACAGCAAGGATAGATGTATGGGGTTGTTAAAAAAGATCTTTCCACTGGTGTTTTTCGTTGTCGTTTTGATGGTTGCTTATTGGGCAGGGAAACAGAGTTCGGAACAACTCATTCCTATAGTGAATAAAACAACAAGTGCATCAAATAAAACCTTAAAGGCATCAACGGGAAGGCCACCGACGAATGTCGTCGTTGATCTTGTAAAAGTTCAGGATTTTTATGAACAGCTGAATGTGCTTGGGAGTGGACAAGCATTTGCTGCGGTGGAGTTGACGCCTTGGTCATCTGGTGTTGTTGAGAAGTTTTTTGTGTCCGCTGGCACAAAAGTAAAAGTGGGTGATGTGATTGCAAAGCTTGATTCTAAAAAGGAAGAAATAGCGGCTGCAAAAGCAAAGGTACAGCGTGATAATAGTGCTTTAACGCTTTCGCGGATTGTTAAATTACGTGCCAGCAATACGGCAACAGAGGTTCAGGAAATTACTGCACGCTTAGAGTTGGATAACGCAAATTTGGTTTTGCGTAATGCTGAATTAGACCTCGATCGGCGAACAATCCGTGCGCCGATCAGCGGAGTTGTTGGGATTTTACCCATTGATGAAGGCAATGCTGTTACTCCTAACACTACAATAGGCCATATTGAGAATAGAGAGCGCATTTTAGTCGATGTGTGGGTTCCTGAACGATATGTGTCGCGAATACATAAAGGAGATGAAATAACTGCAATATTAACGACGCAGCCGGAGAAGACTTTTGTTGGTCATATTTATGCGATTGATAATGTCGTTGATCCAGAAAGCCGCATACTTCATGTTCAAGTTGAAATTAAGAATGAAAAAGATACCCTCATGTCTGGTATGTCTTTTTCTGTTGTATTTCAATTCAGTGGTGATGCTTTTCCTGTCGTTAATCCTCTTGCTGTTCAATGGAACAGTAGAGGATCATTCGTTTGGCGTGTAAGGGAGGGTAAGGCAGAATTGATTCCCGTATCAATTATTCAGCATAGAGAAGATCAAGTTTTTGTGAAGGCGCCCCTAGAAAATGGTGATCAAGTTGTCATACAGGGAGTACAGATGCTCCATCCAGGAAGTAGGGTCACTCTTGATAATCCAAAAGCCCATCAACAGCAATTATCAGCACTTCATGGGCAGAATGTATAATGAGTCAGGAATTTAATACCAAACAGCCTATGGCACAGGCGGAGCAAGGTAGTATAATCGCTTTATTTATTCGCAGGCCGGTTTTTACCTTTGTTTTGAATGCTATGATTGTGATTGCAGGGATTGCTGCATGGCTGAACGTTGATGTACGCGAACTACCAGATGTTGATACTCCAGTGACAACAATTGTGACAGCTTTTGCTGGAGCATCAGCGGAAACAATTGATCGTGAAGTTACGAAAATTATAGAAGATGCCGTTTCTCGTGTTTCAGGTGTTAAAACGATTTCTTCAACTTCTTCTTTTGGCCGTTCCCGTGTAGAGATTAATTTTAATGTCGGTGTTGATTTGAATATTGCAGCATCTGATATTCGCGATGCTCTCTCTCGCATTTCCTATTCTTTACCCAAAAATGCCGATTCACCTCTGATTATTAAAGCAGATTCGAATGCTGCTGCAATGATGTATTTGGTTGTAACTTCACCAACAATGAGTATTGACGATTTAACAATGGTCGTAAATGATCAAATTGTTGATGCGCTTTCTGCCGTTGATGGTGTTGGTGATGTCCAGGTTGATAGTGCTCGCACGAAGATTTTTCAGATTGATGTTGATCAAGCAAAACTTGCTAGCTATGGGTTGACTGTGGCGGATATTTCACGTGTTCTTGCTGATATGACTACTGATGTGCCTGTGGGGTCATTACGCAATTCCAAGCAAACTTTAATTGTACGTGCTACTGCGCGTTTAACGACACCAGAAGCTTTTGAACAAGTTGTTTTAAAACCTCATGTGCGTCTTGGTGATGTTGCGCATGTTACTTTGTCGCCTGATGTAGAAACTGTTATTCTTCGTATCAACGGAAAGACTGGAATTGGATTGGGGATTGTGCGTAAAGCACAATCAAATACCCTTAATATTTCTCAAGGTGTTCGAGCAGTTCTTAATCATCTCAAAACTGTTGTTCCTTCTTCTGTGCATATAAGTGTTATTAGTGATGATGCACTTTTCATTAAGGGCGCACTTCATGAGGTTGAGATGGCATTGATTATTGCTGTTCTCAGCGTTATCTTGGTTATTTTTCTTTTTCTTAGAGATATTCGTGTAACGATTATTCCCGCCTTATCTATTCCTGTTGCTTTAATTGGTACAATTGCTGCCATTTATCTTGTGGGATTTTCGTTGAATATTCTCACCTTTCTAGGACTTGTTTTAGCAACAGGGCTTGTAGTGGATGACGCGATTGTTGTTCTTGAAAATATTGTTCGGTGGCGCAATATGGGGTTAGGTCCTCGTTCGGCGGCGGTGATCGGAACACGGGAAGTCTTTTTTGCTGTTTTAGCAACTACATTGACTCTCGTTGCTGTTTTTGTGCCGATTTCTTTCCTTCCTGGACAAGTTGGCTCACTTTTTAGAGAATTTGGTTTTGTGTTGGCAATTTCTATTCTGCTTTCTTCGATTGTTGCTTTAACGCTTTGTCCTATGTTGGCCTCACGTTTTCTTAAAGAACATGTTGAGGGTAATGAGGAAGAAGCGCATCATTTTACTTTTCTGAATAAATTGGGTTCTTTCTTAAGTACGTGGTACGCTTATAGTCTGCATAAATGTTTGGGAAGACCTTGGACTGTTGTTTTTTCTTCGCTTATTTTCGCGGGTCTTTGTGTTGGAGGCTATATGAAATTACAACAAGAATTGACGCCAGCAGAAGACAGAGCTCTTATCTTTTTAGTCATTAATGGACCACAGGGTATTTCAACACAATATCTAAATGAGCAGGTAGAACAAATTGAAGCGAGTTTACAGCCGTTACGTGATTCTGGAGAGATTGCTAACAGTTATTCTATTGCCGGCATTGGAGGTTCGTCCAATACCGCTTTTTTGATTTTATTGCTTTCATCTTGGGACAAGCGTTTACGTAGTCAACAAGAGATTGTGGAAGATGTTAATGCAAAGGTGAGACAGTTTCCAGCAGTTTTTGTGTTTGCTGCCCAGGGAAATTCTTTAGGTGTTAGAGGAACTGGTCAAGGATTACAATTTGCAATTCTTGGAAATGATTATACCAAATTACAGCCAATTGCTGATAAGCTTGTGCGTGCTTTGCAATCTGATCCGCATTTTATTCGTCCACGGCTTACTGTTGATGCAACGCAACCACAATTTTTTATTGAAATTAATCGGGAAAAAGCTTCTGATTTAGGGATTGATATTACCAATTTGGGCAATACATTGCAAGCAATGTTAGATGGAAAAAAAATTGGTTCTGTTTATGTAGATGATCATTCTTATGATGTTAAACTGACTTCGCGTAAGAATCCTATTAATAATCCTCATGATTTGGAAAATATCTTTTTAAAAACCAAGGGCAATCAATATGTTCCTTTATCAGTTATTGCGAATTTGCATGAAAGAGCTATTGCGCCTCAATTAAAACGAGAGAAACGCATGAATGCTGTTATTTTAAGCGCAAATCTTGCTCCAGGTGTCGTTTTAGGAAGTGCTTATCAAACTGTGCAGAAAATTGCTGCTCCTTTGTTATCAGAAGGAAATTATATTGTTCCTTTAGGGGAAGCTGCTACACTTGGTGAAACATCTTCCAATTTTATGATTGTTTTTGGAATTGCCTTTATAATTATTCTATTAGTCTTGGCCGCACAGTTTGAAAGTTTTGTTTCAGGATTTATTATTATGGCTACTGTACCATTAGGAATTGGTTGTGCTGTAATTGCTATGCTTTTAAGTGGAGTGAGTCTTAATATTTATAGCCAAATTGGTTTAATTTTGCTGGTTGGGGTTATGGCTAAAAATGGTATTCTTATTGTTGAATTTGCAGATCAGTTACGTGATCAAGGGAAAAGCGTGCGTGAAGCTGTAGAAGAAGCGGCAAATATTCGCCTTCGTCCCGTTTGTATGACGATGATTTGTGCCATTTTAGGGGGTATTCCTTTGGTTTTAGCCAAAGGTGCTGGTGCAGAGGCACGTATAGCTTTAGGTTGGGTTATCGTTGGCGGTTTAGGTTTAGCAACTATTTTTACTCTTTATGTCACACCAGTTGTTTATCTTTTTCTTGGACGTTTTGTGAGACCAAAATCAGAAGAAGCACTACGCTTAACAAAAGAACTCAGCCAAGTTGAATGATTGATTGGTATGGAGAATTTGATAATTTTTTTACTTTCGTTTTAAAAATGTCATTTTCAGGTTTTATTTTTTCGCTTTTTGCACCACTTCCTTGTGTATATGAGTGTATATGAGCAGTAAGAATTGATTGCAATAAAGGAGATGTTCTCTGTTTTGTTATTGTGTGTGCGGAGATTTTATTGTCAATAACCATGTGGGATAAGTCCATGGGAGATAGCTCATCAATTCGAAACGAAAAAGCTTTTGAGGCAGCTTTGAAAGCTTTAAGAAGGCACGCTGCAAGGGATGGGGTTTATGATATTCGTCGGCATTTTATAGAGGATGAACAACGTTTTTCCCATTTTTCCTTAAGGCTTGATGATTTCCTGTTCGATTTTTCGAAATGTGGCGTAACATTTAAAACGTTACAGCTCCTAGATGATTTGGCTGTTGCAGCAGATGTGTTAGGCAAGCGTGAGGCAATGTTTTCCGGTAAAGCCATTAATACAACTGAGAAGCGCTCGGTTCTTCATATTGCTTTACGTTTGCCTGCTGAGGAAGTTTTCATTTTGGATGGGAATGATCTTGTTCAAGATATTCAGGATGTTCTTGCTCATATGGAACGATTTTCTGAAATGGTACGCGATGGCAGCTATAAGGGAAGCAGCGGTGAGAAGATAACCGATATTGTGAACATTGGTATTGGTGGTTCTGATCTTGGACCCGCAATGGTCACACATGCTTTAAAACCTTATCATGATGGTCCGCGTTGTCATTTTGTTTCTAATGCTGACAGTGCTCATATTTCTGATACTCTTGCTATTTTGAATCCGGCAACAACGCTGTTTGTTATTGCCTCTAAAACTTTTACAACGGCTGAAACAATTGTAAATGCTCAAGTTGCACGTCAATGGATTCGTTCTCATTTAGGGGAAGAAGCTGTTTGCACGCATTTTGTTGCTGTTTCAAGTGCGCTTGATAAGGTAGCAGAATTTGGCATAGATTCTTCAAGAATTTTTAAATTTTGGGATTGGGTTGGAGGGCGTTATTCGATTTGGTCAGCCATTGGTCTTGTTGTTATGTTAGCCATCGGAGGCCAGAATTTTCGCCAATTTCTCAATGGTGCCCAGCATATGGATCAACATTTCAAAACGGCACCCTTACATACAAATATTCCTATTCGATTTGCGCTTTTAGGGTTTTGGCATCGTGTTATTTGTGGTTACTCATCACGTGCTGTCATTCCTTATGCACAGCGTTTAGCGCGCTTTCCAGCTTATTTACAACAACTTGATATGGAATCAAATGGTAAGCAGATTTCTTTGGATGGCAAATCATTAACTTTTTCAAGTGGTCCGGTTGTTTGGGGTGATTCAGGGACAAATGGACAACATGCTTTTTTTCAGCTTTTGCATCAAGGAACAGATGTTATTCCTGTGGAATTTATTTTATTTATAAAAGGGCATGAGCAGAATTTACATCCTATGTATGAAATGTTGGTAGCAAACTGTTTAGCGCAATCAAAAGCCTTGATGAAGGGACGTAGTGTTGAAGATGCTCGGCGTATTCTTATAAAAAGTGGAATTGATGAGTGTGAGACCAATAATTTAGCACTTCATAAGAGTTTTCAGGGAAACCGCCCCAGTATTATGCTGGTTCAAGATTTATTGACACCTTTTGCGCTCGGTCGTCTTATTGCACTTTATGAGCATCGTATTTTTGTCGAAGGTATTTTGATGAATATTAATTCATTTGATCAATGGGGCGTTGAGCTTGGCAAAGAATTAGCAAATGAATTATTACCAATTCTCCGCGGAGAAGGTGAAGCGAATAACCGCGATAGTTCAACATTAGGGTTGTTGGCACATATTCAAGCGAGGCGTGCGGAGTAAAGATATTTTAATGAATGCCACTTTGGCTGATACTCTGGCGGAGAGAGAGGGATTTGAACCCCCGATAGAGTTGCCCCTATGCCGCATTTCGAGTGCGGTGCTTTCAACCACTCAGCCATCTCTCCACATGAAAGTGCAATAAAATTTGCACTGTTTGAGTGTATGGCGGGTAGATAACCTTCAATTGATTTTAGCACAACCCTTTTTTGCTTTTTTATGGGACTTTATTGACAGAGAACGGAAATTCCGTCATATATGCTAAAAAATAGGCGTGGAGAAATCCGCGCGTATTTGTGTTTGGGAGAATGTTTGTATCTCTCTTGAAATCTATTACGACTGATAAAAAGCAGCCTATTTTTCCCTTATTGATAAGGCAGACATCAAATAAGAGCTGGAGTGAACGAAAGGATAAAAAATGTTCGCAGTCATTAAAACTGGTGGTAAGCAATACCGTGTTGTTGCTAACCAGGTGGTGAAAGTTGAAAAAATTATTGGAAATACCGGTGATGTTGTTGAATTCAATGACATATTGATCATTGGGCAAGAGGATAATACCATTATCGGTACACCTTTTGTTGCTGATGCTTTGGTTACGGCTGAGATTGTAGAGCAGGGACGTGCACGTAAAGTGATTGCATTTAAAAAGCGCCGTCGCCAAAATTCGAAACGCACGCGTGGTCATCGCCAAGAGGTTACAACACTTCGTATTTTAGAAATTTTAATGGGTGGTTTAAAGCCTAAAAAAGCAGCTGCAAAGCCAGTTAAAAAGGAAGCAGTTGAATCAAAAGAAACGACAAAAGAAACAAAAGCAACTGCTTCTGTTAAGGAAACGACCAAAAAGTCCGCATCGCAGAAAAAAGCAGCTGTAGCGTCAAATAGTAAAGAAGATTAAAGGAGAACAACGTCCATGGCACATAAAAAAGCTGGTGGTTCCTCGCGTAATGGTCGCGATTCAGAATCAAAACGTCTTGGCGTTAAAAAATTTGGTGGTGAAGCTGTTATCGCTGGAAATATTATTGTTCGCCAGCGTGGTACGCGTTGGCATCCTGGTGACAATGTTGGTATTGGCAAAGATCATACTCTTTTTGCACTGTCAAATGGAACGGTCTCTTTTCAAAGGAAAGCAAGTAATCGTTCGTATGTCTCAGTCATTCCTATGGTGGAGGGGCAGCAGAGCAAGTCGTAACATTCTCTGCAATAAGCCGATATTTCATAGATTTCGATTTTGAAGTTCTTTAACATTGAAAGGAAAGATAGGATGCTATCTTTCCTTTTTTGCGCTCTATGGTATAATGCAGAGTAGATTCGGTGGGGGGTGCAGGAAACAAAAAACAGAATCTAGAGAAATGTTTTCTTCAGATAACTAAGAGATTGGTGTTGTGTTTTTTTGTACTGAAGACATTGGTGTGATGAGGGAGCTTACGGATAATTGGTGATAAGAGTGCGGAGAAGTCTGTTTTCTCTTTATGCGCGAAAAAACGCCAGATAGTTTATTTTCGAAGAATTGTAGAAAAATTCGATGAGAAAGATATTTGCGCGATCATTTTGGTAAAGATGAGCCAGTTTGTCGGTATCTGTGGTGTTCATAATGGTCGTAATATTCTTTGGAGGGTGATGGGTATTGGTTAGGCTATCCGTTTAGAAGAAATATGTAGAGAGGGGCTATAGGAGCGTTGATCAAAGCTACTTTGAGCAGTTATACATTGAAGGATTTTTCAGTAAATCGATAGTGAAGTTATGCTATTAAGGGGATTAAATTTGAAAATATCAAAATGGCCTATGTGCAAAATCCGTTGCATCAAGAATGTTTTTTTGATCTCTCTGGTGGTGAGTTTTATGAAAATAAAATCCAGCAGAAGAGCAAGGATTGCTTTAAGGCAACAACACTTTTAATTTTATAGCCTTATTTGCCAAAGTACTTAGAAATTAAGGCGGGTGTGAGCTGTATTTATTTAGTTAGCGAGGATGTTGTTTTGTTGTGGGTATCCATTTTTGCAGCTGCGAAGACAGAGAGCACAGAGAGCGCTGTGTGGTTACAATATTTATTTAAGAAAGGGAAGTCTACAATGTAGTCAAGGCTGTATCTTGAGTATTTTATATCGGGGGGCATATTTAGCCGCGCGTAATCTCAAGGAAGGTAGGCTGCGTGTAGCAATTTTTGATTATGTAATGCTTCAAAGAAGGGCAAGAGCGGGTTGCTTTCATTGGGCGGTAAGTTAAAATCAGTTTAAGTTGCAGATGATTGGGGCATTCTGCTTTCTGATATGAGGGATAATGACAAGTTATTGCGAATAACTTGGGAGGGTGAGAATGTTTTCAAAAAGTGACTTTCAATTAATGAGATGGGCATTTGTCTTGGTGAAGTAAAGAGTGGGAATCATATTTTCCTATGATGGTTTTAAGCTATTCGGTGGATGGCGATATCTAATCATTTTATGGACCACGTTGAGTGTTTAAATGCTTTACCTAGTTATGTTCTTTAAAAAGGAAATTCGCGTGATTGTTTACGCTTTGTATTTGGAGAAATGCAGGTTTGAAACAAAATTTATCAGAAACATTCATGCTCAAACATGAGGCAGTTTAAGTTCATGATGAGATGTGAAGAAGCAGAGGCAATAAATACAGATTTTAATGAGATAGAAATCTTATCTATAAGATCTGTGCAACTTTCAGCGGCTTTTGATCATAAAAATGAAGCAATTCATGCTGCTGCTGAATTGCTTGTGCAGGTTGGTGCAGTCGACAAGTATTATCTGACAAGCATGCTCAAACGTGAAGCAGTAATGAATACTTGGCTTGGTAATGGTATAGCAATTCCCCATGGAATGATTGAAAGCTGTGATTTAATTGTCAGGGATGCTGTTGCTGTTTTACAGATTCCTGCTGGTGTTGAGTGGCGGGATGGGAAGAAAGCACGCTTAGTTATCGCTATTGCAGCTCGTCCAGATCGCTATATAGAGATTTGCACAAAATTAACGCGTCTTTTATTTGATAAGGAACGGCTTGAAGTGCTTTCAACAACTGCTGATAAACAGCAGATTGTTACGACTCTGTTTGGTCAGGACACGAAGATGAAGGGGACTTTCATGGGTGACCTTTCTGTGTGTCAGGAATGGACTTTAGATTATCCAAGTGGTCTTCATGCGCGACCAGCTTCTCTTTGGGTTGATTTTGCAAAAAAAGCTCGGAGCTCTATCAGAGTCCGCTGTGGTAAGTATGCTGTTGAGATGAAAAATTTGGTTGGTTTATTGCAATTAGGGGCAAAAAACGGTGATGTTCTGATTTTTTCGACGGATGCTGCCGAAGGTGCAAAATTGCTTAAAGATGCAATTTCAGTTGCGAAGAAAGTGAGCATAAGTGAAAAATGTATGATGAGAGAAATGGAAGCTCAAACCAAGATTTTTCATGGTTGGTATCCGCGCTCTAGGCAAAAAGGTATTTCTGGTGTTGGGGCAAGTCCAGGCTTAGCTGTTGGCAAGATTTTTGTTTTAAGACAGAATGATTTTTTCATAATGGACCATCCAATTGGTTTTGCAGCTGGTACGGCATGTCTTGAGAATGCTCTTACGAAAACAAAACAAAAAATGGCATCAGTTATTGCTGATATCACAGCACGTATGGGGGAAGCCTCTGCTGCGATTTTTTCTGCGCAAATGGTTTTGCTTGAAGATGAAAATTTGATAGCCCAAGCTTGTCGTTTTATAGCAGAAGGACATGGTGTAGCTTGGTCTTGGGATAGAGCAGTTCGGCAGTTTGCAGATGTGTTTTCTAAGATAGATAATCCTCTTTTGAAGGAGCGTTCGGCTAATTTAGTTGATGTTGGTCGTCGTGTTTTGGGTGAGATTAATCCATCCTATAGATCATTCTTTTTAAGTGATATTCCACGTGATGTTATTCTTATCACGGATGATTTGTCTCCCTCTGATGTAGCTCAACTTGATTGTACAAAAGTGCGTGGGTTAGTAACGGCATCGGGTGGTCCGATGTCTCATACAGCTATTTTAGCCCGCACGCTCGGTATTCCAATGGTTGTCGCTGCTGGTTCTGATGTTTTGGCTATCGAGAGTGATATTCAGGCCATTATTGATGGCGATAATGGTTTTATTTATCTTGATCCTGCTCCTGTAGATGTTGAAGACGCTCAAAAACAGATAGGTATTTTAACGCAAAAGCGTGACAATGAGATACGTGTATGTGCACTGCCTGTACAAACGACAGATGGTCAAAGGATTCGTATCATGGCTAATGTCAATTACGCAAGTCAGGTTCCTGTTGCCTTTGATTTAGGAGCAGAAGGTATTGGACTCATGCGTACAGAATTTTTGTTTTTAGATAGTCCACACATTCCGGATGAAGAGACACAATTTGATATATATCGAGCGATGATTGCGGCTGTGGGAGATAAGCCATTAATTATTCGTGCGCTCGATATTGGTGGGGATAAACAGATTGCACATTTACATTTATCTAAAGAGGACAATCCATTTTTAGGTGTTCGAGGAACGCGGCTTTTGTTACGTCGGCGTGATCTTTTGGTACCCCAGTTACGTGCTTTGTATCGAGCAGCAAAAGAGGGGGGTGATCTATGGATTCTGTTTCCAATGGTCATGTCTGTTTCAGAGATTTTTTCTATGAAAAAGATTGCGGAAGAAATACAGAATGATATTGGTGCGCCAAAATTAAAATTTGGTATTATGATTGAAGTTCCAGCAGCTGCCATTATGGCAGATGTTTTAAGTGCTTACGTTGATTTTTTCTCGATTGGAACCAACGATTTAACTCAGTATACAATGGCTGTTGATCGACAAAATCCTTACCTTGTAACTGACGCTGATAGTCTTGATCCAGCGGTTTTGCGCATGATTTACCAAACTATTCAGGGGGCAGCAAAACATAACTGTTGGGTTAGTGTGTGTGGCGGTATGGCTGGAGATCCTTTTGCAGCGATGATTTTGACTGGATTGGGGATTCATGAACTTTCCATGATATCCTGTGATATTCCTTCAATAAAAGCGTGTTTGCAGGCGCATAGTTTTGAAGATATGAAAATTTTGGCAAAAAAAGCATTACAGTGTGAAAATGCACGCGATGTGCGTGCTCTTAGCAATGATATAAAGTAAAAAAGAATTTTAAGGGGGGGGGATAAGATTTAGGCAATTCTGCAATTTAGTAAGCAATCACAGTATAAATCATTTTTGTTAGAATGAAGTTTTTTATCCCAGTGAAAGCATGTTTTAGTTTTGGTGATCAAGAGGTTAATGTAGACGCTTATGCTGTTGATTGCTGGAGAAAATCAGTGGTAACAGAGATTATGGTGGTGCTTAGTTATTTGATTTTTGAAAAAACATGCGCAGCATATCAATTTGAGAATAGTGTTGTTCATGAGGTGAGAGGGGTGAATAACTAAGAAAATTGCTGATTTATGACAACCCATTTATTGCATTTTAGAGGACTATCCACGGAAAAAAGTTTCTTCTTAAAAAGAGAGGATGTGCTTGTTATTTAATAAATATTGTATCTTCCTTTGATAAAGGAAGTTGTTTTTTTAATTTTGAATTGAGAGTTTAAGCTTGCACGTTATTTCTTTCTGGGTATAGTGCAGACCTCTGGAGAGGTGGCCGAGTGGTTGAAGGCGCACGCCTGGAACGCGTGTATATGGGAAACCATATCGAGGGTTCGAATCCCTCTCTCTCCGCCATCCAATTTTCTCCTATGTATAACATATTGATTCTTTGTAATCTTTTTAAAGGTTCGGGAGCGTTAACAAAAGTTCGGGAATAGGATTTTCCAACATATCGTTACAAAGCTCATCTTTTTCCTCCAATATTCTCTAATAATTTTTTGAATTCTTTGAAATCCACTGTTTTAAATGTGTAAAGCTATTATTGATAGCCTCCATGAGACGAGAAAATTTAAGAATCCATTTTCTAAAGGATTTCGCGCGTCTCAGAGTATGTTTAGAGTCGGATATTTGGTTTTTGTGTAAAAATACTTACAAACGCATCCATAATACGTGAAAAATCAAGCGCTAATAAGAGTATAATGAGTACAATCCATTTTGTATAACGCGACATCACTTTTACACTTTTGTAGGTCATGATGATTTCTTGAAGGATTTCTTTTTCTGCTTCTGTAAGCTCTATATCGTCTTGTGTTTTTTTTCTAGCCATGTTTCCACCCACACAAGCGTTCACCTAGATTATTGTGCTTTAAGATCTCTCTTGCTAAGTTTGAACTGATGGTGTTCAGATCTTGCTTATCTACATAAATTGGTAACCAGCCAACACAAGAAGAAGCATATTTATTTGTCGCGCAACCAGCGAGAGAGAGCAGCACGCACATCAGCATCACTTTTTTGATTAACTTCACTTTCCACCTCCAGACGTGTTGTGGCTGCTTTTAAAGCTTTTTCTGTTTGCTTTTGTTGTTCACTCTTTTTACCAAGAGTAAAAGCTCTTGCTAATGCAATAAAAAAAGCGGCTAAAGCCGCACCTGTTATCATCAGATTTCTTTTCATCCATAAGATCATAGGCGGTGCTCCTGAAAGCGTTTAGCAACAAAGAAAATACCAGCACATGCGGCTAAAACCATAATGGTTGCCAAAGCCCATTGGATTGGTCCATTTCCTGCTAACAAACCACCAAGACCTGAAAAAGAGCCAATAATCGGTGCAAGGGCTTCTGCTTTGAAAACCCCCGTTGGTGCTTGCGTTTCGACTGTTTGATAATTGGAGGAAACATAAGCCCCTTTTGCCCATAAGCCTGTTTCTGCCGCACGCCGGTGAGCTAGACCTTGCAAACGCCTCCCGCCTGCTTTGGTCCATTTCTGTAGCTCTGCAGGGACAGCTTCATATTCACCTTGATTAAGCTTTTTTAACAGTGTCGAATTACAAAAGGCTCCTGTTCCTACATTATAGCAAAAAGATACTAACGCCGCGAATTGTTCATCCGTTAATGAAACTGTAACAGCGCGTTCAACGGCATTTTCAAATTGTCTTAAATCTTGGCAAAGAAGTTCTTCTGCTTGCTTTTCAGTGATTGTCATGCCTTTGTGAACAAAAGGTTTTCCGGCACTGTTTGTATGTCCATAGCCTATTGTCCACACCCCAATGGCATCTTTGTAGGCGTTTAAGCGCAAACCTTCCCATTGTTTGATAAGTGCAAGTCCTTCTGATGATATTTTTCGCATATGTTGCTCCATAAAAAAAGCTCCGCAAAAAGCAGAGCTGGATTAAAAAATTGACATCTTTCCCATTCGAAAAGATAGCTTGTTAAAACTTATGTAGCTTTTTCATTGGAACAAAATAATGTATTTGACATTATCAACTTTGTAGCATATAAACTACAGATGTTTATTGTTAAAAAAACACACTATTTTACAGAGTGGTTAGACTCATTAAAAGACAAACAAGTGCAAAAGAAAATTGCTGCACGTATTTTCCGCCTTGAATATGGGCTTCTAGGAGACGTGAAATATTTCCGTGGTATTGGTGAGTTAAAAATAAATTATGGACCAGGCTATCGGGTTTATTTTGTAAAACAAGGAAAACAAATCATTTTATTGTTAAATGCTGGTGATAAATCCACACAACAAAAAGATATCGAAAAAGCCCTTCAATTAGTAAAGGAAATGAAACATGGAAATTACTAAATTTGATGTAAGTGAATATTTTAACACGCCTGAAGACTTTAAGATTTTATTAGATGATGCTTTAGAAACTAAAAATAGTGGTTATATTGCACATGTATTAGGTATTATTGCACGTAAACAAGGAATGACAGCTGTTTCTCAAGAGACAGGTTTAAATCGCGAGTCCCTCTATCGTTCTTTAAGTGATAAAGGCGACCCACGGCTTTCTACTTTTCTCAGTGTTTTGAGTGCTTTAAATTTGCAGATTAGCTTAACGCCTATCCAAAATAATTGTAAGGAACAAGCGGCTTTAGAAGAAGCATCTTGACTACCTCCCCACCTTTAAAGATGGGCAAGGGAGGTACTTAAGCAACCTTTTTAATGGGGTTATCTAAATTTGGTTCATAAGTTCGCACCAAAGAATCCATGCTATGCGGTAACTCTGAAGCTCCAAAATCTGTAAGGATTGCCAAAATCTTTGTAATATTAGGCACGTCATTTTGAAGCTTTAAAACCAGAGCATCTACGACCGATTCCATTACCTCAACTATAGCATTGCAGTCCTCATCTCCAATGCCTCGATGATTAGAAAGCTTAAACAATGCTATCCACAAATCGCATAAGAAGTCGACACTGCTATTCATTGTACACCTCCATGGATTTGTTCTCTTAAACATGCCAAACCTTTTGGTGTGATTTTTGTTGAAGGGAGCACCTTTTCTGTTCCATCAGGTCTTTGAATGGTGATGGCAGGGCAATCCATGAATCCTTTCTTGATCTTATCCTGATAAGGTAACAGAGGCGCCCCTGGAGCACGTCGATACACCCAATCATGTTTACGCAAATAATCAGTTAAATCCTTAGGTCTTACCTCTAACATTTTTGCTGCTTCAATCAAGCCAAACAAACCATCAGAGCGTTTTAAGCCTTCCAAAGCTTTTGCTTTTGGTGTCAATTCTGCAATAACATGATCTTTCTGCTCGATCTGGCTTTGTAGGTGGTTCAAAACACCAAGCAATGCTTCCGGTTTGGAATAGTCAACTTGTGGTGTTGTTACTTGTTTCAAAAGCCGTTCACATTCAATGAAGTATAAACGTGCTTCTCTACCTTTCTTATTGTTCTCAAGCATAGAAAGCTCTTTTGCTACACTTAAAGTTAGATGATAATCTTTACGATTGTGGCCACCTCTGCCTTTGCTTCCCAAAATAGGGAAGCAAACAAAGTCTTGATTTTCTACCAAATTATATTTGTTGATACGTTCGGTAATCCAGTCCGCAAATTTTTTACCTACTTCTAAAAAACTATGCAATTCACGTGCATTTACTGTTTGAACAATTTCCTGTCCAACAGTTTGTTCCGATATCGGAATAAGAGTGTTCATGTGAGCTCCTATTGGTTAGATGTTTTTCATTGACACTCTGAAAAGAGTGCCGGGTGCTGAAAAACACGGCCAATAGTCCGTCGTTACGCTTTTCCCGTAAGGGTATTGTATAGCGTAACCACACCCGACAAAGCCATTATATGCGTGTAACATACAATGAGTCAAAGCCTTTAATGTGCGGAAAAGAGACTGTATCGGCAATCCATCCGCTATTGGTTTAAGGTGTTTTTCAAGCACCTGATTCGATTATTCATATTGTCGCCACATTGTCAAGTAGCTTATGGTAATTTTTTGATATTTTTGCTAATTGATATCCTCTTCATCCATATGGATGACGCCGTCTCCTTCGTCGCATGCGTCTGGTGGAGCATTTGGATCAAGGGTATCGTCCTTGTCTGGTGTTGTGTTTGCAACGTTTTCAGCCGCATTTTCTTGTGCTTCGTCAAAAAGTTCGCACTCTATTTTTGTGGTGTAACCACCCGTTTTATCAAGTTTGTGCTTAACACTTTTGATGCGCCATTCTGCTGGAATATAGGGGCGGAAAGGGGGCTCTTGAACAAGCTTTGCTTCTGCTTGCACAAAGGGATCTCCACCGATATCACATGAGAAAGAAGACTTACCGCGTGATGACTTATTGCGATAAGCAGCAATGGCCGCAACAGCCTCTGATTGGTTATGGTAGGTATATTTGAGTTCATGAAACGGCGGGTTACCAACTTTGACTTCTTTTTTTTCACCACTGCGGATATCATGATAGGTTGCGAGAACACCGCCTTTTTTCTCTTTGTCTTCTTCTTCTTTCTCAGGTGTTGTTTCTGCTTTTTCCGATTCAGATGGTGGTGCACGGTCATTGTCATCCATATGGATAAAGTTTTCATCATCATCAATCTCTTCTGGTTTTCGTGCATCAGCAGCGGCTTTTTGGTCGTCCCCCACATCTGTTGCTAAGCCATTGGCTGCACCTGCTTCATCCCGTGCGCTGTATTTAAAATCCCAAGAGGTGCAATGTTTCTCATGAATAACAACAATAGGGAGTGTTTCACCGGTGATGGCTTTGCCTTCACCCCGTTTGGCGAGCACAAGTTTGCCATCAACGGGCTTTGCTACCGCATCATATTCTTCTGCAAGGCGTGTGGCAAAAGCCATATCGCTTTCTGATGTTTGATCAATATGACGCACAACGATTTTTGCAAGAGAAGGATCAACTTTTGGTGTATAGCCATTGCGCTCTGCTATCTCTTGAACAATACTGCCAAGGGTTTGCTGGTGATAGGATTGGCTTTTTGGAGTTCTATAAGACATGTTCATTGATGCGGCGCGCCCTGTCACACTTAAGCTTTGTGGTGGGCTGCTTACAGAGATTTCGTCTATCAGATAGGCTCCCATATCGCGGTTTTTCCCGCCTTCATAGCCAAGAGTTACAGAAATAACTGTCCCAATAAGAGGAATATCAAGAAAGCCGTTATCACTGTCACGGGCGCGGTCATCAAGCTCTATAGTGATACGATCACTTTTGTTTTCTGCTTCATCGGTAATTTCAATCGATAAAACATAATCCATGAGCGTTTTGGTGATGTCTTCCCCATTTGCTAGAACCATGCAAAAAGGTTTCATGATTTGCTACCCCAAATTCTGATCACTGGTGTGGCTTTCGGATAGGGAAGGGACGGCAAAACTATTGTGATACCTGCTTTTAAAATGGGTCCATAGTCTGCAAGCCCCAAATTCGCTGCATAGACGCGTTCAACAGCAAGTGCTTGTTGACCTTTGGCATAGTATTTCCAGCAAATGGCATCGACCATATCGCCATCTTTGGTCTTGTAAAGGTCACTCATAGGTCTTCACCATATTCTCTCAATTTTATTGTAAATTCTTGTTTTTTGGGGGTGCCATTATGATGAAAAACGCTTTGCTTTTCCTCTACGGAAAGAATGACAAACTTACCTAAGATTTTGCCCTGACCGGTCACAAGAATGTGAGGTCCCATATGCGCTATTTGTCGCAAATATTCGAGCTGTCTGTGACCACCTTTGAAATCTGGATAAATCACGCCTGCTAAAGAAAATTCCGCATTTGCAACAGCAGGCAATTGAAGAGCAGCCTTTCGCCCCAATCGCCCTTGCTCTACCCATGGAACCCCATAAGACAGATCAAGTGTTTGATAAGCTGCTGTTTCAATGGAAAAGATAAAACCACCCAAAGCTAACATCATGGTATTTAATCCGAAAGGCTAGAGGCTATGGCTAAACGTTGCTGTTTTGCATAGCGTTCAAGTGCTTGATTGACAGCGTCTCTGATTTCGTCCTTGAGACCATTTGGTACTGAAATATTGAGATTTGTAATGGTTACACGGGCGTCTACTTCAACGGGTTTATGAACCGTAATTGGCTTTGGAGTTTTAAAGGCACCCATTTTTGCATTTGTTGCTTGCATTTGTCCTGTTTCAACGACACTTGTATTAAAACCACTCTTGCGTTTTTCAGGTGGGGTATTTGTAACCACTGCTGTATCCAGCATTTTTTTTGCCCGAGCACTGGTTTCATCGGTAAAGGTTTTAATGGTTTGGGTTGAAGTTTTGTTGATTGAGACGTTAAAACCGAGCTTTTCTTTCATCCAATGAGGCATCCAGCTGGTTAATTTGCTTATCATGCCGCTAAACCAGTTGCATAGATCAGTCCATTTGCTTTTGATACCGTCCCACAGTCCTCCAATCAGATTGGCACCTGCTTCCATGAGATTGACCCCAAACAGCCAATCAATCAATGCATTGATTTTTTTCGCAATCCAAGAGAGTGGTGAAAACTTTTTAAACAGAGTAAAGAGTTTACCAAAAACGCTACTACACAAGCTAGCAAAAGAATCCCACAAGTTGCTTATGAAGTTCACTACCGTATCCCAATTTTTGTAGAGCAAATATCCAGCGCCTACAAGAGCTGCAATGCCACCAATTATCCAACCGATAGGTGTGGTCATGATTGTGATACCGAGCAATATAAAAGCAGAACCAACGGCAGTTATTGCCGAAATCAGTGTACCTACAAGAGTTAAAGCAAGACTGGCAACTGCGGAAGCAGCTGAGGCTAATGCTGAAAGCAGTGATCTTCCTAGAGTAGCAGAAAATCTAATAAAAGCTTTATCTGCTGCGATTATTTTTGAGAGCAGGGATTTTCCAAGATTTGCAGCCAGACCGGTAATTTTAGAACCAACGGAAGTGAAGGCTGAAAGCACTGGTCCTGAAAGAGCGAAAGCAAGCCTGATAAAAACTGCGCTTACTATGGCTAGTGATGTAAGCAGCCAGCCATTGATTTTGTCCCAATTTTTGTAAAGCAGATATCCGGCTCCAACAAGTGCCGTAATACCACCAAGTATCCAGCCGATAGGTGTGGTCATGATTGCATAGCCAAGCGTGACAAACGCTGTCCCCACAGCTGCTAATGCGGCAATGAGTGGACCAAAAATGAATGAACCAAGTGCCACAAGCCCTACCTTAAAGAGGGTTATTTCACCAATCAACGGCTCTAGCCAGCGAAACCAGCCTTTAATCCTCTCCGTGAGATCGCTAATGCCTTTTCTTAAATCAGAAGTAGGATTAAGCAAATCATTAAAGACTTTTTTTAAGGTTTTAGCCCATCCAGCAACGGTTGTTTGAATAAGGTCGCGGTTTTCATCAATCAACTTTGAAAAACCGTCAATCATATCATTGATGACGGGCATGAAACGTGCACCAATAAAACTAGCGATACCGCCTATTTTTTTCTTAAAGGCTCCCATTTTGTCACTTAAATCTGCTGCATAGCGTGCAACATCGGCACCTATCAGCCATTTTCCTTTCCGCGCCTTTGCAAAGAGCTCTTTGATTGGCGCCATCCCTTGCGCAAGCATGGCGGCCATTTCCTTGCTATCACCACCAAACAGCAGAGCGGCAATATGCTGTCTTTGTGCTTGATTTTTCATCTTACTCATCTTGTCGGTAATTTCTTCTAACAAGACAGAAGTGGATTTGAGTTTTCCAGAAGTATTTTTGACAGAAATGCCAAGCGCTTCAAAGCCCATCATGCCTCTTTTTTGTCCAGCATAGGCTTGCGCAGAACGCCTATTTAAAACCGCTAAGGACTGTTGAAAAAGTTCGGCGGAAGTGCCTGAATTATCGGCTGCATCACCCCATAATTGAAGCGATGCAACACTCATATTTAAATGGCGTGATGCGTGATAAAGACTATCGCCCAGATGCATGGTTTTGGGCAGTTACACTTGCCACAAGACCCCCACCAGCAAGCCCTAAAGCACCAGTAAAGACTGAAGCACGGCTTGCCGCCGTGCCAAGAGCACTTTGGACACCATGAAGGCTTTTTGTCATGTTTTTGACAGCAGCAGAAAAGCGCGGAATACTTAATCTCTGTGAGAGTGTTTTTGACAATGTATCGAATTTTTTTTGAAGATGTTTAAGAGGTGCAGTGAGTTTGTCTTCAAGAGACAATTTTACCTTTGCATCAGCAACTTTTTCACTCATTTTGTCTTATACCTTTCTGCTGCTTGTTTTCGCCAGAATATGAGTTCTTGCGGTTCCATTTCCATCATGTCTGAAAGGGACCAATGGAACACAATGGCGATATCGGCGATCAGTTTAGCGGCGGTTTCCCAGTCGAGGTGTCCCGCCGCTTGATAAAAGACTCCAAAATCTCTCCAATGCTTGCCAAATCATTGATATCGAGTTCGCCAATCGCCTCATGCGGCCATTCAGAAAGGCGCGAAACCATAGCGATTGTTTGTTCAACGCCTTCCTTCTTATCGATTGCTTGCACATCTTTTGTTTTGGGGCGCCGTAAGGTGATTTCGGTATGCTCTTTTCCTTCAAAGGTAACAGGTATCAATAATTTATGTATGATGCTTGTTTGTACTGTCATTCTTATAATCCTATATTTGCTCTATGGTCTGCTAATTGATTAATGCCATTGAATTTTCTCACCAAGTTGAGGACATCTATCTCAACAATTTCCACATCTTTCTGGACATATTTGAAATACTGCAATGTGAATGTTGCTGTGGATGTTGCTTTGCTCCCCGGTTGCCATTCTGCCATTTCAAAGCCTTTGCATAGTCCTCTCATGGTAATGACAACACCTTCTGCAGGTGTGCCTTGCGCTTGCATTGAACTTCGTAATGAAATGTCGACATCAGTGCGCCCCAACAGTGCCATTAATTCTGGAGAGCAATCAGAAATGGTCATGGTGAGAATGAGAGTTTCAAGACCAAGGTCAACTTCAATGGAGGAATCCATGCCACCCCCGCGATAGCTTTCAACGACCAAGTTCAAATTCGGTAATGTTACGCTTTCACATTTTGCTTGATAGGGAATACCGTCGACAAAAATGTTAAAATATTTCAAAACTCTTGGTAAAACGGGGATAGCCATTAAAAAATCTCCTCTAAGTAATCATTCACAATGCGTGAACGGAATGTGATGTGTTCTGCGGGTGTTGTTGGTGTGAATTCGACATTGAAATAGACTCTGCCGCCTTCAATAGCGCTTGCTGTATTCAACTCTGGATCTGGCGTACAGCGCCCACCAAGAATGGCGCCTTGTGCTTTTAAATCACGCAAATAGGCATTGACGCTTTCACTCACATCACTCATGTAGGTCTTTTTGATATTGCGGTCGACAGCCCATAGATGCCCGCGCAAAATGGCGTCATTAATCATATCTGCGGTTCTCACCACCGATAAGAAAGCAAATTTTGTATCACTTGAAAGGGTGCGATTACCCCAGAGGCGATAGCCGTTTTCACGAATAATGGTTGTGATGTTTTGTTCGTTAAGAAGGTTGGCACGGCTTGATCGATCACCAATAGAAAAATCAATGGGGCGCGCAGTTCCAACAATGCCATTAATCACTTTGTTTGAAGGGGAATGCCAAAAACCATTTGTAAAATCTGTTTTAGCAATGACACCAGCAACCGCTGCACTTGCTGGCTGTTCTACAATTTTTCCATCACGATTTACCTTTACAAAAGGGTCAACGATAATGGCGCGCTTTGAATCAAAATCCTTTGCTGCACTAAGGGCTGCTTCATCTGTCGTGTTTTGTGCATCAAGCACCACAATAGCACGCAGACGCTCTGCAATGCCAATGAGTTCTGCTGCAACAGGATTAGAGGTTGTACTGATTTCGGCTTTGGCTGTCGCACCAGTGCCATCTCCTTCAATCGTCACATTTGGGGCGGTGTGATAATCAAAGCCACTGTCTTTAATGACAACAGAAGTTACTTTTCCATCTTTCAGGATTGCTTCTGCTTCTGCACCGCCGGCAATTTTAACGGTTGCTTGTGTGTAACCACTTCCTTGGTTTATCACATCAATCTTGCTAAGACTGAGAGGGCGTTGATGCGTAAAGCTTGGAGCAATCAGAATGCGTGGTGTTTGTCCCACAATGGATTGTGCTCCAATCAAAGCATGGACACCTTCATAAGCACCATTTGCGTTCACACCGCCCAGAACATTGGTGAGAGTTGCATTTTCATTGTCACCCTCGTTCACACGGACGACAACAACAATAGCACCCACTTGCTTGAAAATGAGATCAAGGGCATTGGGTAGGGTGCCTTGACGCTTGCCTGTTTTATCCAGTTTAGCTGCTTGTGAAAGAGAACCGGTAACCAAAACCGGTGTGTTAAGAGGAAATGCTCGGTCATCGGCATCGGGTGCCGTGCCAACAATCCCGATAACTGCCGATTGAACCGCGCGAAGGGGGCGGGTGCCGTCGTCAACCTCGACAACTTCAACACCGTGTAGAAAACCTGTCGCCATACTTTATACTCCTTTAAATGAGGGGTGAATGAAAATGAATGGGAAAAATGAGGGTTGGATTTGAAATCGCACCCTTTAAAACAGCAAAACATAAGGATTTTGGTTCACTCGCATTTCAAATGCGAGTGAATAGTAAAGGGTAGCATTTCAAATGCGATCCTTTGAAAACAACAATATGTGAAATAATTTTTTAAAAGCATATTGACACTAATAAACCCTCATGTTATTCGAATCACAAGTGCTAGAAACACTAAACCATTAGCGGATAGGTCACGTAAGATCTCTCCCATGCATTTAAAATACTGATTGTCTTTTATGCTATTATTGGCATATAACGATTTTGTCGGGTGTAGCTATGCTATACAATACCTTCTCACGAGGGGAAGACATAGCGACGGACTAATGGCCGTGTTTCTAACGCCCGGCACCCTTGGGGGTGTCAATAGAGACATTAAAACCATTAGGAGTTCATCATGAACAATTTAGTGACAATCAACAATGCTGGTATTGCTGTTACAACTTCTTTAAAAATTGCAGAGGGTGTGGGTAATACGCATAAAACAGTTATACAGTTAGTACGCAATAATCGTAAGGATTTTGAAGAGTTTGGTTCACTTGGATTTGAAATCCAAGTGAGTAAAAGAGACGGTAAAGGCGGTCAAAAGAGAGAAGTTGCTATCCTCAATGAACCACAAGCCATTCTACTCATGACCTATATGCGTAACAATGATACGGTGCGTGCATTCAAAAAAGCACTCGTTAAAGCTTTCTATGATTTAAAAAACCAGTTAATTGATAATGACCGTGATACACGCTTTGATTTTCCAAGCAATTGGAATGAGATGGGACCTACTGAAAAAGCTGTTTACATTTATGGACCTCTCCACATGCATCTTGTTAAAGCCTTTACACTAGCAGAAGAGAGCAAACATTATAAAACGCTTGTTGAAGAAGCCAAACGAGTTTTAGTAAGCCCTGTTGCAAAAGTAGCTTAATTTAAAAACACTATTTATCTCCTCGTCTTCAAAGGCGGGGAGGTATTCCTTTCTTAATGGCTCTGTTCCATTTGTATATCCACTTTATTAGCTGTTAATGTTGGAATAGAAGAGACATCAATGTCCCTCAAGGCATGCCATGTATCATAATTGGCTTGAAGCTGTAGCCAGAGAGCTGGTCCATTTCCTAACAATTTACCAATGCGAGCCGCTGTTACGGCTGTGACTGGACGTTCTCCTTTAAGGATGCCGTGCAAGTGCTGGCGTGATATTTGAAGAATCCGTGCAATTTCGGTTTTGCTTGCATTTAAATGTTCTAAGGATTCTGCTAAAATTTCTCCTGGATGAGAAGGACAACGATTAGGATTGCGCGTAGTCATGGATAGTTTCCTTTACAATTAATCTTAAAACCTTCAATGGTATTGCTCTAGATCAACATGGTAAACGTGTCTGTCTTTAAATTCAAAAGTGATACACCAAGGACCGTTGATATGAATTGTGTAGCGAGTTGGAGTAAAGCCTTTAAGCATATGAAAATTATAACCTGGTACATTGATATCACTAACTTGAGAAGCTGCGTCAAGAGTATCAAGACGGCGAATAATACGCTGATAAAGCCTGCTATCAATCTTACTTTTTCCTGTTTCCCAGAGAGATTGTAGGTCTTTATTTTTAAATGTTTTGATCATAGCAAACTCAACAACTTTATTTTAAATAAAATGTAATATATTAAGTGACAATTGTCAACAAAAATGTTACAGTTAAATATTGTTAATGGAATACTATAGAACTAAAAGAATTTAAGAAATGAATATCAAACCACTTCGCACTGAAAGAGATTACCAAGAAGCTTTAGAAATTGTCTCTGCAATGTTTGATAAGCAGCCAGAAGTTAATACTCCAGAATTTGATAGAATGAAAACTCTTGTTTTGTTAATTGAAGCTTATGAAACAGAACACTATCCTGTTTCTCCACCTCATGCGTAAAGAGAAGGATAGGCTCGTTGAGGGGATAGATCTGTGCATCCGCATCAGGGGCTGTAACAACCGCCCCAATGGCGGTCTGATCAAATGTTGCTAAAGGACGGGAATCCTCACCAGCCTCTACAATGCGAATACCATGATTAAATTCTGTTGCCATCTTGCTCTCCAAATTAATGGAGAGACCATAACAATCATCTACACTCTCTCATAAGCTTGACACTGTCAGTCAAAAAAAACTTTAAAGGGCTTTTAAAAAGACTTTAAAGAAAGAAAATCATACAAGCCTTTAAGCTTTTGTACAATAAGCATCATTACACTATGTGCCTAAGCTTGTTCACCTTTCTCCTGAGATGCATCCATAGGCTCTGCGATTGTGTCTTTTTCCATCAATTCCGTAGATGTGGATTGTTTTGTGTTTTCATCCAACAGGGGAGGAGAGAACACCCCGTCCTGATAAGTCCAGCCAATTTGCGCTTCCTTTGAAGGGATTGCCTCACCATCAAAGGCATGAACATAATCTTCTGAGGCGACAATAATGTTGGTCACCACACCATTTTCAACAACTGCATATTCCATCAAGTACTCCTAGATAAAAAATTTCAACAAGATAGCTCCGTCGCCACCGTCACCGCCTATTTTACTTCCATCTTTTCCACGAAAATATCCGCCGCCTCCGCCTCCGCCGTTAGCCCCGTAATCACCACCATTACCTCCTCCGTTATTGCCACCATAACCGCCTTTGCCATTCTTTTTGCCTCCGCCGCCTCCGCCGCCACCGCCATAAATACTGTTTCCACCATGGCTTCCATTGATATCGGAGTTGCTGCCGCCTGCACCACCTAATCCGCCAGAAAAAATAAAACTCTCATTTTTCATATCCTCATCGTTTTTTTTCCAAGTGCCACCGCCTATGCCACCTAACCCGCCTTTGCCACCATTGCCACGATTGCCGTAGGCATTAGTATAACCACCAGGGGTGTTGTCATTGCCACCACCATAGCCACCTCCACCTGCACAAATAATTCCTTTAATAATAGTGTATCCACCATAACTTCCGTTGCTTCTGCCGCCTTTTCCCCCACGACCAATTTGAACTGTTTTCGATTTTTTTAGATCAGATCCTTTAACTTTAACACGTGCGTATTGACCCCCGCCACCGCCGCCGCCGCCGTTATTATTACCACCATCACCGCCACCGCCGCCTCCACCACCCCATGCACATATTTCGATTTCTGTGTCATCGCTAACGCCTTCAGGAAAGGGTATAGGTCCGCTTTGTGTCATCAGGATTTCAACGGGCTTTTTTGATTAATGAAGCTATTAATTTATCCACTTGCGCCTTCGTATAAACAACATCACCATCGACTTTTAAAGGTCCTTTAAGCGAGCTTCCTGTTGTGCTTAAACTGGTAACCATTTCACCATTATGGGTGAGGCTAAACGACGAATTACCCAACAGTTCTAAGCCACCACTCATGGTAACTTTGCTGGTAAATTTATTATAATTCTGCCATTCATTGGCTTGTTTTAGGCGACCATAGGCTGTGAGATCTTCGTTGATTTTGGCTTTAAACGCATCAAGACCCACAATATCATCGGGTTTATGTTTGTGTGCCCCTAACAGGGAAATAGCACTGCCAAAGGTAAAGTGATTGTTGCTTGCTTTGTAGAGAACATAATTATTTGCGGCATCTTTTGCGCCTTCGATATCACCCAAATCGGTCAAAGTGAAGGTTTTATCCGCTGCCATCTTGGCCTTAAGAGCTATTTCAAGATCTGCAACATCACTTATTGTGTGCGTGTGTTTTGAAGGTGCTTTTCCCTCTACCTTTTCCTCAACTTCCCAAATGGCTTGATCAATTTTGGTCAAATTTTCCCGCAAGATTGGGAATTCAGAACTGATAAAGCGTCCTTCTTTTGGCAATTCCATCTGTAGCTTTTTGGTTTTTTCCATATGTTTTCTCCCATCACAATATGCCGGCGCCAAAATCACACACCATGGAACGCGCTGCTGGTCCACCGGTAAGCGTGAGTTTGAGGCGCGCTTGTTTGGCTGTTTTGTCGCTGCTCACAAATTTTCGTTCTGTCCAAAGAGGTTCGGATAACTGCTCTGTTTCGTCTAATGTGAGAGGAACAAAAGCACCATCATCCAGCTGCATCTCGCAAGTAAAGGTTGCACCGCCCGGTAAAAATGTTTTGATATAGCTGGTTAACCTTGCCTTTTCCCCAAAGGTAAAAGCACGGGTAACATAAGTGGCTGTTTTATGAATTTTCCCCGCAATCAATTGAACAGGCGCAAACAAGATAGGGGAGAGCTTTTCGGTGCCTTTGAGAATAGCGCGAAGCTTTACCTTTTCACTGATATATTCGGTAAGGCTGAGCAATTGAAAGGGCAGGAGTTGATAAACTGTGCCGTTGTTTCTTTCAATTTCAAAGATGACAGAACAATCGCTTGAAGGCAATTCAATGGCTGCACGCACTTGCAAATCAGAGCAGTCCACAAGATCAAAAGTGCCAAGATCAATGGTTTTTTCTGTTTGTGTGTAGCGTGCGGCTAACACTCGAAAGGCTAAAGCCTCATCTTGATGGGCGGTCCAGCTCTGCGCATTGACAGAAGAAAAGCGGGGACCGGTCACGTAAGGGTGACTTGAGACGTACCTTTGGTGTTCTGTATCAAAATCCCCAAGCTTTGCCAGTGAAACAGAATGATCAGCATCATCTGTCTTGATAACGAAAGCCGTTAAGCGGTCATCAGGGATAAGGAGTGGTACATCATAGCGTGCCTCTGCCCACCCTAGCTTTGCGCCCTTCATAGAATAAAAGCTTTGCGCTTGAATATCGGCAGTCGGATAACCGTTTTCTGTGGTGACCAAATCAACCACCAGATCATGGTTTTGATTACCGATTTTGCACAGATGAAAGTCAATTCCTGTGATTTGCCGTGTTTCATCGGGGGTAAAGACCTGCGCTTGTGGGTCCACTTGCGTCCATATCTTCACCGTTGTGGTGCGCCGCATCACTTTGACATCAATCACCCCTTGACCGGTAAAAAGTCCTGTTGCAAGTGTTCCACCTCTCCCCCGTGCTACGACATTTTTTGTGCCAGCAGTGATGTTTTGAGGTATCTTAAAACTGCCTTCAATGGTGCCATGGAAATTGGCAAAAAGGGAACTCTTCGGCAAGACATTCACACCATCAAAGGTGAGGCTCTCTAGTCTTTCCCCGTTGCCAAAGCCTTCAATTTTGAAGGAAAGGGTAATTTGTCTTAAGAAAGCGATTTTCTCTTGGGTTGCACTGATGAGGTCATCACGCACTTCTGTGTTACGGATAGTTCTGCCACGGTTCCAGCCCATATTGAGTTGATTGGTCACGCTTGAGAGCCAATCGGTGCGCTGGACATGCCAAAAATCTGTTGCGGGTGTGAGGGTGACTGTACCAGGCAGGGGTGCAAAATTTTGATAAGGATTGATCTTTTCACAAGCCGTTGTCAATTCTTGCGCAATGATCACCTCATTTGTCCAGTCAAGCGTAACAGGCGCTTTTAAAGGAGCAGTGTAGAATGTTGGATCAATAGCAAGCTGCAAAATGCCATTGCCTACAGCTCCTGTTTGTTGAAAGCCTTCATCTCTGTAAGAGTCATCAAGAAAGGGATCAGCAAACATGCCTTTTTTGGCAACAGGTTCTTTAGAGTCGACATTGCTTTTAATGCGCTCTAACTGCATCAACCGGTCAAGCGAAAGCACCCGTTGAAAATAACGCCACATCTCATCATAGGGGGCAACCCGTGTGCCATCATTGACCACAAGTGGTGTTTCAAGCCAATTGTTGGTGATGGTTGCAAGGGATAAGACATCATCAGGAACACTTGGTGCCATAGGTTGGTCTGAAGAAATCCCCTTGATATAAACCACATTGCCCCCTGTATTGAAACCTATGCGGTCAATACGCGGCAATTTATAAGTATAACTGACGATAATATCACCCCCCTCAGCCCCACCTGAGACGGTAATTTCCTGCGCTGTCACTTTATCGGCACTCACCCGCGCATGATAGCGATAAGTCACCTTATAAGTACTGCCAGGTAAAGGCTCGTCTCCTACGGGCGCCCAATCAATGGTGTCTCCGGTTTTTTTAAAATCTGTGCCTTCTTTAAATTCCTTGCTTCCTTGAATGACTTTGATGAAAGAAGTGATGCTTTTATCAGGGACACCATCACGCCCTGCGGCAATCGCACCACGGGTGACGTTAACGGTTTTCTCCTTTGTCAGTAAAAGAGATTGAATATCGGCAATGGGAAAGTAATAGGGTTGAAAGGTAAAGCTTGTTTGTCCTTTTGGAGGTGCAAAAATATGGGTTTCGCTTGGAACAACGCTTGTCGAAAAATCTTCTGGCTCTTCATGGCGTAAAGCCGCTAAGCGCTTGCGTTTAAAGCCATTGATATTGGCTTCCCCTTCTTGAATGCTAAACACTTGATTTTGTCCCTCTTTTCCAAGGGCTGTGACACGGCAGCCATTCACGATATAATGCCCATGCGCACGGTCGTAAGTAGCAATGGCTTGCATGGCGGGTTCAAGCAGTGAGGGGGATTTTTGATCAATCAGAACACCATCTTGTAAGATATAAACAGGAAAGAAAGTCCCTTGCTGGTTATCTTCTTTCAGAGCCCAAACAAGTTGTGCGGTTTCGCGTGCGGCACCAGGCTCTCCTTCTGCCAAGGTGCCAGGGACTTGCCCCAACAGTTCTGGATCATCCTCATGGGTTACCCACTTTTTTTGCAGCTTCACACCGATTTCCAAGCGTCCAATCATGGAAACATTATTGAGAACGGCTTGTGAGACCGGAAAGATATCGCCGGCGATATAGATCTTGCCATCTGTTAATGTGACGGTCCTCGTCTCTTTATTGACAAAAGCATCAGCCCGTTCCACGCGGTCGCCTTCTTTAGCCACAAGGCGCCCCAAACGGTTATGCCGTCCCCTTATGATGGTTTGAACCTCATTGAGTTCACCAGCTTGAATAAAGGGACGCGTGCCATAGAAGACAACGCTTTGTTGTTCGTCCTTGCCAACGGATCTGTCAATTGCAAAGGGTAAACCACTTTCATGCTTCATGTTAAAACCTCAATAAAATTTTGAATTGTTCGCGAACATCGGCACGCAAAGGAATGTTGACAGCTGTTTTGAGGATCTCCACACCACCATTTAGTTCATTGGCGTCACACCAAAGTTTGCCCAGGGGGATATCAAGTGGGACATCTTTTGCCACAGATGCATGAACGAGAATGGAAACAAATGCTGCTTGTTTCCGGTCAACATCGTGAAAGTCTGTACGGGCTGCCAGAAACAACAGAGTGCCTGTTGTGGAAGGGTTAAATCTGTTACCACAATGGCTGTACACACCCTCCAAAGCCTGTTCGACAGGCGCTACAGCATAGCATCTGCGATACCCAATCACGCCATCTTGGCTGTCTCTTAACACGAGATAAAGCGTGCGGCCATGAAACCACTCTGCCATCAACATATCGCGTTCATGTTTTTTAACCGAACACCACGGAAAATTTGCCATGTCCCATGGGTAATCGATTTGGTCCCAGCTTAACTCTTCATCCCCATCATCTATCCAATTGCCAATAAGCCTGCCTTCTTCTTTTGTGAGAACGTGATTGATTTCTGTCGTGCGCCCAAAGGAAAACAAAGTGCCCCCTGCTGTTATGCACACACCGCTTTCATACTCCAACATGCTGTCATCAAGGCGTGACATATTGCCTTCCATGGCTTGCACATCATAACCATAAACACCACGGCGAAAATCAGAGCGCAAACTTTTGGAAAGGTCGGTAATCGCTTCAATGGCTTCAAGGCTTTTGCGTTCAGGGAGGCTGTCAAAATCAAGTTGAAAGGCGTTCCACCATACCCGCCCCGTCCAGGCGGGTTGAAAGCGTGCAGAAATTCCTAGCCACTCAAGCCCCATCTCTATTGCCGCAAGGGAGCCACGTATCCGCTGCCAGGCAAGCCCCTGATCAATTAAATCATAGAGATTTGGAACATAAGGCGTAAGCTCTCCAAGCCCGTATTCTTCAATGAGCCATGGCAAGAAGCGGGGAGGGCGTGTGATGAGCTTAGAGCGTGAAATCCCCAAAACAGAACCATCAATATCTTGATGAAAATCGCAAGCATCGGCAAGGCGCTTTTCAAATTCTGTTGCGTTTGTGGGAAGAAGGGAACCAACCATTAGCGCGCACGCCCTTTAAAGTTTAAGGTAATTTTTCCAATCGATAAAACTTCTTCATCACAAACCATACTGTCCCTTGTTGGTGTAATGGCTATGACTTTCTGGACACCAGAAATCATGAGTTTTGAAATCCACCACGACAAACTTAATTCACGACCAATGGCTTGTTCTTGTCTCCATGCTGCTCTTAAATTTGTTTCCATTGTTGTGAGAATTTTCAAAGATGTTTCTGGTAACAGCCAAACATCTGCTTCTAAATCCAGCACTTTTTTAACAGCAGCGTGAACAATGATTGTATCATTGGTCATGATGATATTTTTTCTGTTAAGAGCTTCTGAAACTATTTGTATGAGATCTTCAGAGGCTGTTCCTTCTTCATTGTTGCCAAAAAGAGCAACATAGATGGTTGGGTCTTTGCCTTTACGATAAACAATCGCATCCTTAACACGACTATCGGCTGTTAAGGCTATAAGCTTGTAATAGGGTTCTGTCCCGCTACCATTGCCACCACGGGCATGAAGCTCTATGCGTTCACGATATCTCTCGTCACTTTCACCCTCCATGCGGGCAAGACCATGCCAATTTCCCAAAGCATCAAGAGATTCACCGGTTGCAAAATCAAGAATGTTGTTGCGTGCCGCTTCGTTAATACGCTGTCTTAAAAGCAACTCTCGATAGCTAAAAGCCTCAATGACTTTTACAGCCGGATCACTTTCAAGAATGGTATATTCCGGCAAAAGCTCTTTTAAATGGGCAAGAGCAGCAGCGCGTATTTCCTCAAAAGAAAGTTCTGTGATGATTTCGGGTTTTGCAAGCACTCCATTCATTTTATCAGTAATCCTTCCATGGTAATGGGCTTGCCTGAAGGCAAATAAATACCTTCAAAGGACAAAGAAACTTGTCCAGCCTCAACCATTTTAAAATCAATTTTTTTCAGTTTAAAACGCGGTTCCCACTTGTCTAAAGCCTCAGCAACAGCGGCATAAAGAGCAACAGCAAAAGCATTATTAACCGGTGCATCAATAAGTTCTGCAACGCGTGAACCATAATCACGCCGCATGACACGCGAACCAATCCGCGTTGACAAAATGTCAAGGATTGATTGGCGTAAATGATCAATGCCGGTCAATGACTTTCCCGTTGTACGGTCCATTCCACTGTTCAATTGGGACCTCCTGTCATAGAGCCACCAGGGGAAACACCACCATGAATATGGCTGTTTCCAATATTGGTGCCGTTATGCTTTAGTCCACTTGAATGAATGGAAACATTACTCCCAGAATGAAGAGAGAGACCATCACCCGAATTCAGTGAAACGCCACCACCTGCCTTCAAAGAAATGCTGCCCTTTGCATTTAAATTTATATCGCTTTCTGAAACAATCTTTATGTCTTCCGGTGCGGTAAGCTCTAGCTTGCCACCATCACCTTTGAGTGACACACCATCAGCGATTGTCAGGATAAACTTTCCACCTGATTTGATGTGAATTCCATAAGTGTTTTGTTCATCATCATATTCAAGGCTGGTTCCATCAGGGTATATCGTTCGGTGAATACTGCCCTTATCGGCTGCTTGATTAGCATCTGTATGAATGGAGCCAATAATCACTCCTTGCGATAGATCTCCGGATGACGAGACAACAACTACTTGCTCTCCAATATCGCGCCCTTCATAAGAGCGTGTTTTACCGGCGCGGGCTTGTGTGTCTGGAATCCAGTCACTGACAAGATTGCCACTTTTTATCCGATAGCGTGCGTTTTTATGGTCGACATGGCTAATTTTTCCCACCACAACCATATTGGCCACACGTCTCTTTAGATCTGTGATTTCTTTATCGCGCCGCTCTAACATGAGTAACCTCGATTTTATGGTATTTATCTTTATTTCTCACGCCTGTTTCTGGTTCAAAGCTTAAGAAAGGTTCAACGAGTCTTGCTGTTACACCGCCTTCTTCTTCATCCATGTTGGGGATATTTGTTACATAAATGACTTCAAAGGTTAAAATTGCACCATGGAGCGCTAGGGCGCCATTATCACCAAAGGCAAAAGCAATATTTTGCAGGCGGCATGTCTCAACGGTGTTGTTGAGATTGGGATTAGCGTAGAAAATCTCCTCAACTTGCCATGCTAATTGGTCAACAAAACGTGCACCGTTTTCTCGTGTGTCGTAGCACTCAACGTCCACTGTTAAAACACGCCGCCTTACTCCATAATCATAGCCATCTTCAATCGTTTCACTTTGTGTTGAGATATTAATTGCCGGCGTGTTCTCAGGGGAGAAGTTGAAATCACGCATATTGAAAACATTGTCACCAGCTGCCGTCTGTGCTGCTTTGATCAACGCAACAAAATTTTCCCTGATCGTCTCTCGCGGATGCATGGGGGCTCCTGTCCAATTAAGTGTATAAAAGATTGACTAGGATTAATAATGATACTATTATTGGTTATGAGTAATAAAGTTGAAAAAACAATCAGCTTGATGAAAGCATCACCAAAGAACATCAAGTTTTCAGATTTGTTGGCTGTGTGTGTACATTTTTTTGGAGAACCGCGGAACAATGGTACAAGCCACTTTGTTTTTAAAACCCCGTGGCTTGGTGACCCCCGTGTGAATATTCAAAAAGATTCTGGTAACAAAGCAAAAGCTTATCAAGTCAAACAAGTCTTACAAGCGATAGAAAGGATGAAACATGAACAATAATCATTATACATATCGTGTTTTATGGTCGCAAGAAGATGAGGAATATGTCGGATTGTGTGCAGAATTCCCATCCCTTTCATGGTTAGATTCTCAAGCAGAGAAAGCTTTAAAAGGCATTATGGACCTTGTTTCAGAAGTTGTTGAGGACATGCAACATAATGGAGAAGAAGTTCCTGTACCTTTGTCACATGGTAAATACAGTGGTAAGTTTCAATTAAGAATACCACCAGAACTCCATAGAAAACTTGCAATACAAGCTGCTGAAAATGGTGTAAGTTTAAACAGATACATTTCTTCTAAACTTTGAATCTTTTAAAAGTCTATACGTACTAAAAGAAAATTAATTCTTATGAAAACCTCTAAATTAAAACAAATGCCCGTTTTTAAGACGGATAAAGAAGCAGAAAACTTTGTTGATACTGCTGATCTTACAGATTATGACTTAACGGGTTTTAAGCCTGTTCATTTCGAATTTTTACCTAAAGAAGCCTCTTAACCACCTCCCCATTTTTGAGAACGGGGAGATAAAATTATGTTTTTAAAGTTAAGCAGCTTTTACAACAGGGCACTCCAAAGTAGGAGCATAAGTTCGCACCAAAGAATCCATGCTATGCGGTAGTTCTGAATCGCCAAAATCTGTTAGAACTGTTAAGATTTTAAGTATATTAGGCACCTCATCTTGAAGTTTTAAAATCAAAGCTTTTTCCACTATACTCATAGTGTCAACCAAAGCTGTACACTCTTTTTCGTTAATATTTTCATGTCTAGAAAATTGAGATAATGCCATCCACAAATCGCATAAAAAATTGGTATCTACCTTCATTGCACGCCCCCAAAGATTTGTTCTCTCAAACATGCCAATCCTCTGGATGTGATTTTCGTTGAAGGCAGTATCTTTTCTGTCCCATCTGGTCTTTGAATGGTAATAGCAGGGCAATCCATAAAGCCTTTCTTTATTTTATCTTGATAAGGTAACAGAGGCGCTCCTGGAGCACGTCGATACACCCAATCATGTTTTCGCAAGTAATCCGTTAAATCTTTTGGTCGTACTTCAAGCATTTTTGCTGCTTCGATAAGACCAAACAGCCCATCAGAGCGTTTTAAACCATCAAGTGCTTTTGCCTTTGGTGCTAATTCAGCAATAACATGATCTTTCTGCTCGATCTGGCTTTGTAGGTGATTTAAAACACCAAGCAATGCTTCGGGTTTAGAGTAGTCAACTTGTGGTGTTGCTACTTGTTTCAAAAGCCGTTCACATTTGATAAAGTATTGACGTGCTTCTCTACCTTTCTTATTATTCTCAAGCATAGAGAGCTCTTTGGCTACATTTAGTGTAAGATAATATTCTTTTAACACTACATTTTGACGTTCGCCAGTTTTGGCGAGCGTTAAAATATAATCTATTCCCTCTTCTAAATTGTATTTGATAATACGGTCTTTAATCCAATTGGAAAAGTCTCGTTTTACCTCTAAGAACGCATGCAAATCACGCGCGTTAACAGTTTGAACAGTTTCCTGATCAATAACCTGTTCTCTAATTTCTATAAGAGTATTCATAATGAATTCCTTGTTGATAGATGTTTCTTAATGACACTTTAAAAAAAGTGCCGGGTGCTAAGAAACACGGCAACAAGCCCGTCGTTATGCTTTCCCCCGAAAGGGTATTTTATGGCATAACCACACCCGACAAGACTAGTATACGCTATACGCATATAATGAGTCAAAGCCTTTACAATGTGCGGAAGACTGATTATTTCGGCAACCAATCCGCTTGTTGTTTTAAGGTGTTTCTTAGGCACCTGATTCGATTATTCATATTGTCGCTACAATGTCAAGCAGTAATATCATTATTTTAAAAAATGATAAGCGTATCCTTACTTTATCTCCCGCAAGATAAGCTTATACATACCGGATTCAGAGGCTTGGACATCTGTGATCACGAAGTGCTCTTGAGAAGAGGGGGCTTTGCTGTTTTCAGGGGAAATGATTACAACATTATCTTGAGGTTTTGGTGGTAATCCTCCAATGTCATTGATACAAAGATCAAGTTCCTTTCTTGCAATTGTGGTAGGGATTCTACCTCCGGCGTCCGATTCTGAATGTTTAATGGTGTAAATCGCTGTGATCTGAAACGATTGTTGATTGTCCTTTCGCGTGTAGATGATGGGCTGCCCAAAGGTATTGCGTACATCTTTAACCATTTGATTTAGCAGCCCGTGCCATCGCATGTTATTTCGCTCCAATCACGGCTTTAAACAGCATTTCTGGACGCGTGCAAATGTAAAGCGGATAGCTATAGACCTCCGGTTTTACCCATGCATTACGGTCGTGGTCGACGATAAGCATCGTGTAGAGAGGTTTTCCAACGGTGTTAGCAAAATCCAAGCTTTCACTAGGGGAAAAGGTTTTTTGGAAGACACCAGGCGCATCAACAGGAAAGAATTGACATTCATCAGGCTTAATGCCTATGGCACGCTTTGTTCCAGCTTTTGCACTCACATTATAGTTATGAACACTCCGGTAATTAATGAAAGTGACACCGGCAAAATCAAAACTACCAAAACTTCCAGAACCAATTGCACTTGGTGTTGCACCCCCTCCAGCACTATTGAGTGTTTGTGCAAGAGCTGTGTTGAGATAGGTTTCACGAATTGTTTTATGGTTTTTCAACTTGGAAAAGAATTCATTTCCACAAAGCCCAATAATGCGTGAACGATCAGAAAATGCTCCTTTTGAAGCTTCAATCATCCTCATAATGACCCGATCAACATTGTCAGCAACATTGGTTGTCTCATTATTCAGTTTAAAGTCAATGGGCTTTGGTGGTGTGATTTCCCATTCTTTGTACCAATCGACAATCACCGAACCATCAGCATCAAGGACAACGCCTTGAACAGCGCCAAGCTGCATATTTTCCCATGTCAATTCGATTTCAGAAATCAGTTTCTTTTGTTTTCTGGCAATATATTTCATTGCTGTCTCGAGTTGATCTTCTGTGCCAAATTCACGCCGGTTTTGGATTTCCTCTGATTTTACGGTATCACTTTTGGCAATCCGTGTTGTTTGATAAAATTGAGGGCAATCAGTTTTGTCATCATTTGCAAAAGACATACCGCGTTCACTGGTTTGAATAAGTGATATGTCACTCCTTTTAATGCCAACGATTTCTGTACTCGTCTCGATTTCTTCAAAAAGATCGAGAGAACCGATAATACCAGGTTTAAACTCATAGTTTTCAATGGCTTTCATCATTGTGATGCTTGAGAAAGCATCATGTTTAAAAAAATTCATATCCATACGTATAATCTCCTATCGCATTGTAACATAATTTTGGTTATTGTCTTCTAAAGACTGAATGGCTGCCATCTTTTCTTGATCAATTATTGTATCTGGCCATAACAATTCAGAAGCTTTCACTGTGCATAAGCGTGCTGTAATCACGGCGCGTTGATCTGCTTCTGTTGCATCAACAGTGGCAAAAGAAATCCCTGCCGGTGTTTGGCTGCCATCTGATGCTGCTGGATTAAGGGGGATATATTTTTCCGTTTCTGTCACCTTTCCCATGACTGTTCCTGCCTCAATGAATGCTCCTGAGGCAAAAACCACTTCTTCGTTTGACATATCAGGGTCGTAGGGCCCAAGATAAGCCCCATTGCGTACGTCTTCATAAATAATATTCGTCATTTCACTGCCCTCCAAGCTGCTTCCCATTTTGTATGAATCTTTGCCTTGCTCGTCCCATCACTATGAGGGGTATAAGGCGAGACTTTTAAAGACGCGCTTTGAGAGCTAGCAGCCGCCAACACACACTGGCGTGCTTTCTCGAGACTCATACCGTTTTGAATAGCTTTTGCTGCGTCAAAAGAAACGCCTAAGTGCTTTGCTTGCCTTTCAAGGTTGGTCAGTGCTTTTGCGCGCTTTCTTTCTTTTTCAAGCACGGCTTTCATATCTTCGCGCTTGTTTTCATGGTCCTCATTGTCTTCGTCCTCTTCGTCTTCTTCTTCGTCAAAGATTTCGGCGTTTTTGTCGACGTCACTATCGTCTTCGTCCTCTTCTTCGTCATTGATGATGTCGACAATTTTTTCATCATCATCTTCTTCAGCGCGGTATTGTGTACGTGCCATGTGTTTTGTCCTTCTTTTGTTGTTGCTGTTGGGTTTTGTGATATGGAATTCGTTAAGGATTCCAAAGCTTGCGCAAGGGTCCCTTGCGCATCTGCTAATCCAAGTTTGAGAGCTTGGCTGCCTATAAAAGTTTCTGCTTTTGTGTCACGAATTGCAGCAGCATTTAAGCGTCTGTTTTGCGCCACCAAATCAACAAACATCTCGTAGAGAAGGGCGCAATCTGCTTGCATTTTTATCTGTGCTGTATCGCTCAAGGGTTCATGAGGATTGCCATGAACTTTGTGATCACCTTCAAAGACAAAGGTCCATTTATGCCCGTGTTTTTCATCTGCACGGGATTGGTCAAGATGGGCGCAAACAACCCCAATCGAGCCCACAACCCCTGTACGAGCAACCCATATTTGAGAAGCAGAACAGGCAATGGCATAAGCTGCAGAACAGGCAAATTCATTAGCATGCGCCCAAATGGGCTTGTCGTATTGTTTTGAGAGTGTTTGAAACTCTTCAACTAAATCAAACACACCGCCGGCTTCTCCACCGCCGCTGTCAATATCCAGTAAAACAGCGCGAACATCAGGTTGTGCAATGGCTTCACGAAAAGAAGCCCTTAACCCTTCATAAGAAGTTAATCCTGAGAGAGCCCCAAGCCATGCACCGCGGCGCACAAGCGTGCCATGAACTGGTATTATGGCAATATTGTTTTGTACTACATAAGTTTCAGGGGGTCTGAAAGCTTCCGTATCCCCTTGCGCAAAAGCCTTAAGGGGAAACTTTTCTCCTGCAAAAAGCCGTGGTGCAAGAGCATTCAAAATGATATCAAGCTTTGTGGAGGCAAGCATGAGGGGAACACCAAAAAGCCGTGATGCCAAAAACGGCATATCAAGATTATTCACCATTTGCATGTGCCTCACTGCTTTGGTTGCTTTCATAAGTCTCAGAAGGGTCTGAATCTGCGGTATCAATTACTTGATTGCTACCAGCCGGTGCCGCCATATCGGTGTCAAAAGATAAGCCGCGCGCACGAGCATCTGTGTGTTCTTCTTGCATTTCGGCATGAATGCTGTCGATATCAAAGCCGCGCTCGGCAAGTGCCATGCGTCGTGTTTTCAAGCCTGCACGGATTTCTTCTTTTTCCGCTGAGATATCCTTGTTTGGATCAATCATTTCAAGTGGGGGCGCAAAGCTTTCACATTGAAGCCATGGCAAGGGATTTTCTTCCCACCCTGGCAAATTGACGCATTTGACAAGCACTGCCATTTCAACAAAACGCTCCCATATAATGCGATTAAACTGAAAGGCAATGATATGTTCACGCCATTGTTTAACATGACGTCTAAACTGAATGATGGAGGTGCGCACATTTGAAAAATTCCCGCGCGTAACGTCTCCAGTCACAACGGCATAAGGCATATTAAGTGCTGCACAAATTTTCAAGATATTGCGAAATTGAAAAGCTTCATAAGAACCACCAACCTCAACAGGATTTGAGAATGTAACCTCTTTATTCTCTCCTAAATAAAGAGATGCACCGGGCGCAATGACAGGCGCTTTGTATTCTTCTTCAACGTTGTTTTTATCACGATTATCGGATAATTTTTCGACGTTTGGTGAATTGTCCTTGACAAACGCCGCGAAAAGAGCCGCCGTCCTTTTTCTATCGAGTTCTGCGTCATCATAGGATTCGAGTTGAAAGATTTTTGTCATACAGCGCGTTATTTTGGGAGAACCGCGCAATTGTCCGGCAATACGGCGCTCTTTGATATGAAGGACCATTTCAGCAGGGACACGCACGCGCTCTTGGCTCTCAAATGCCATATTTGTAGGGACATCATCATAGGGGTGATGTTTCCAAAAATGATAAGCAACACGCTTGCCACTGGCATTAAATTCAATTCCCATACGAATGTAATTGCTTCAATCTCAGCCGGTCCATTGTAGGAAAGGTCCAACATTTCAGTGGGATAAACTTGCAATTGAAGAGGCACACCAGAGCGCCCGTAGAGATCAACATAATGCAATCTTACAAAGCACTCTCCGGTTAAAAAGACCTCTCGTGCAATGGTTGCTTGAAGTCCATAAAAGCTGGTATCTTCATCATAAT
Source organism: Bartonella gliris (assembly GCF_045277155.1). Taxonomy (GTDB): domain Bacteria; phylum Pseudomonadota; class Alphaproteobacteria; order Rhizobiales; family Rhizobiaceae; genus Bartonella; species Bartonella gliris. The sequence goes on along the minus strand of NZ_CP123962.1, from coordinate 1,143,788 downwards.
CGGCTTCATCAACCCATTGCCACCATAAGTCTAAAAGCTTTTTCTTTTCTTCTTGAAAACCTTCAATACGAGGATAAGGTTTAATCCCATCACTGACAGCCGCAGAGACCCATTCCTCCGTTGCAGACCCATAAAGAGCTTCATTGTCATAAAGCCATCTTGAACGGGCAACAATGGTATCACCGCATTCCTCAATGGCTTTATTGATATGTTTTTTTGCGGGGTCAAAACCACCCATACGGCGGCTTTTGCTTGCCGCTTCAAAAGGCGGATTGTGATGACTGGAACTTTTAAAAAAGTCCGTGAGTTTATTGATAAAGCCAGCCATTAATAGCCTCGTGATATATTAAAATAGAAAACGCGTGAACGCTTGCGTCCTTCAAGGTCCGCTATTTGTGTGTTCAGCATCTCAAGCGCTCTGCGCAGTTCCTCAACAGAACGGTTGCTGACTTGCTTATCGCCATGGCGCACCGATTGTGCTCCCGAATAAAGAGCCTCTTCAATTTGTTCACGCCGCCTTTTTAAACTTTCCAGTCTGTCAGTTTTGCTGTTTACTTGGTTCAAGTCTGTACCCATAAATTACCTCCAATCCCCTTGCATATAAGGATTCATCACCGTTCTGAATGGCTTCTTTTGAGGTTGTGCTGTCTGAGATCTTCTTGGAGAAGGAGAGGGGGCATGTCTTGGTGTTGGCTGCTCTAAAGAGCCCTCAATTTTAAATTTTTCCAAACGCTCTTCTAAGATATCGACTTCTCGATTAAGGTTTATTCCTGCCGAAATCAGACCTTGTAAAGCAGCATAAGCATAGACCCTACAGTCCAAGGCTTCATTTCTTGCCTTTTCGCTTTTTTGCCATTCAATGCGCTTAAAGCCTTTAAAATATTTGATAACTTTTCTTTCAGCGGTTAGCTGATCAAAATATTCTCGATCAAGGTTTTTGTGAAAGTGTGTTGCACCAGCCCCCGATGCTTCAGGACCAGATTTTTTAAACCGTGCCGTGATAATATCTTTTGCCGCATCAACACCAACAATATAGAGATTGATCTGCCCCTTATTGTTTCTGCTTGGGCGGCGCGGCCATACCGCACGCCATCCCGCTTGTCCCTTAATCCCCCAGATGCGTCGTCCCTCACGGGGGCGCACGTAATTATAAACCGCCTGTGTGTGTCCACCACCGGTATCAATACAAGCCGCCGTTATCTTGATGCCGTCTTTGTAACCTAGATGTGGCCAGCGTCTTGTAAGATATTCATCCAATTGGTCCCATACTTCAAAAGAAGAGGGATCACCAGGAATGACGTGATAATCAATATGCCAGCTTTCTTCACCGCGTCCCCATCCCACCACTTCAAGTTCTAAGCGGTCATTTTGCACATCAATGCCCGCTGTTAACAACACGGCTTGTTCTGGTGCAAGGGGATAATCTTCACGTTTTGCATAGAGGCTATCAGGGTCAACAACTTCACCTGTTCTGTCTTCCCACGGCTCTCCAAGAACTGTGTTGACAAAAGGCTGCAAAAGCGCTGGATCATCCTTGGCATCTAAAAACTCTCTTGCGCATTCCCCCCAAGTAAGCCAAGGTGAATAGAGTGCCGAAATATGGTAAGAACGCAAATTCGGTCTACTTGATTCACTCGTAGGCACCCAGCACGCACCTCTTTCTTCACACATGAGATCTGTTTTTCTGTGCTCAGCATGTTCATGACCACAATGCGCACAAACAAAAACAGCCTTTTCGGGGGCGCCTTTTGGCCACTTGATTTGTGACCAAACAATGGGCTGTAGAACACCACATGCATCACAAGGGACATTGTAATATCGCTGGTCTCCTAGCACGAAATCTTTGGCGATACGGCTTGTGTCACGGTGGGTTGGTGTAGACAATTTAAAAATCTTTCTCTGCACAAAGGTTGAGGTCCGCTTTTCGGCAATCATCACCGGATCACCTTCGTTATCCACACTGAGAGGATAAGTATCCACCTCATCCAAAATCAGATAACGAATAGGCATGGAACGCAAACCAGCTGCGCTGTTTGCTCCTGTAAGCATCAATGCCCCACCATCAAACTCTTTCGAAAACATTGTATTGCCACTGTCGCGTGCCCGCGCTGGGGCAATGCGTTCGCTTAAAGCGGGGCTTGCCATAATCATTGGGTCAAGACGGGTTTTTGATAATTTCTTCGCTGTCTCAACTGTCGGCATCACATAAAGGGCAGGTCCCGGACTATAATGAATGGCATAACCGCAGAAGTTCAATCCTGCTTCTGACATGCCAACCTGCGCCCCTTTCATGACAATGGTTGTTTCAATAGGTTTGTGAGAGGAAAGATTATCCATGATTTCGCGCAAATAGGGGGTGCGTTTTGTTCTCCAAAGCCCAGGCTCAGCACTTGCTACGGTGCTAAGATACCTATTCTTGTCCGCCCATTGCGAAACCGTGTACGGTGGGTCTGGTTGTCGTGCGTCATTGGCATTGGCGAAAAATTCTTCGACTGCATTGTCATCCATTATTCGTTTCTTGCAAGTTCTCTAACTCTGGAGAATGAGGATCATGAAAAGGCACTGGAATATTAACCGCCTCAAGCAAAGCGGTTCTCATGTAATAATCGATAGCACCGATAAGGCTAGCTGCATCACATCCAACTTGTGCAGCAATGCTTGCACCAAAACGATGAGGAAAATTCAACATAGCATCACGGTGTGCTCTTCCAAACTCACGAGCTGCTCTCTTTACTTCTTCACGGTCAACGGTTGTTTCGCGTAACTTTTCCAGAGCAATCTTTTCTTTTGCTAGCGCAACTTGCATTCGCTCCAGTTTTATCTTGTATTCATTGGCTCTATCTGTGGAGGCTTGTTTGATCTTTGTCCGCGGTTGTCCATCAGGCGCTAAAAGTGAAGCAGGGCGCTTTGTTGGATTCTCATTCCAGATAGCTGTTGCAAGGGTTTCATTGACAGAACCATCTTCAAAAAGAGCTGCATTAAATTTACCTGTCTTTATCCGAGAAACCACCGCATTATGTGAAACACCCATCTTCTTCGCAAACGCACGAAGCGATATCCCCTCCCGATGCTTCTTATTCATAGTTGCTCCATTTTGAATGGTATATACGAATTATTGTACACTTTAATTATTGACAAGGTTTTATTTTTCGTGTACATAAAATATATGAAGATAGTGTGGGATGAACCAAAAAGAGCTTTAAACATTGATAAACATAAGCTTGATTTTGCTGATGTTATTTACTTTGACTGGGAACATGCTTTTATTGATGCAACCCATTCAAACCGCATGAAGGCTATTGGACATTTTGCGGATGGCACAACAGTTATTGTTTTTGCAAAGCTTGGCAATGAAGCAATATCCATTATCAGCTTTCGTCAAGCGAATAAAAAAGAAAGAGAGGTTTTCAATGACTATCAAAAAAACCTTTGAAACAGGATGTGGCTACACAAAAGAAGATTGGGACGCTGTGGATTCCCCACCACTAACAGATGAAGAACTTGCACGCTTAAAGCCAGCTAAAGACGTTTTACCAGCCTCCTTTTTTAAGTATGTAACAGAAGAGCGCCGTAAACGTGGGCGTCCACCCGTTGAATCTCCTAAACAAGCGGTTACTCTACGCCTTGACCCAAACATTATTGCCTCTTTTAAAAAACAAGGAAAAGACTGGCGCACACGTATGGGTGAAGTCTTAAAAAAAGCAAGCGGTTGTTAAATCAAAGAGCTGTAAAAAAGCCAAGGTAGCATTAAAAGTTATTTTGGTATTTGTTTTGAGTAGTGTTTTAATGATGCCTATAAAGTTGAAATCGTGGATTATCATTGATTTATAAGAGGTCGAGATGAAAAATTATGGTGCTATTCATCCCGGAGAAATTTTACGAGAAGAATATTTAAAAGAATATGCTCTTTCTGCTTATGCCCTTGCCAAAGCATTGAATGTTCCACGCACGAGGATAGAACGTATTGTTGCGGAAAATAGTCCGATAACTCCTGATACAGCACTACGATTAGCCTATTTTTTTGATACTACAGCTGAATTCTGGCTTAACATGCAAGCTGCTTACGACGTTAGTGTCTTACAAGCTGAAAAAGCAGATGAATTTGCTAAGATAGATAAAGGTAGCTTAAAAAAGTTCAATTCTGTAGATGAACTATTTGATGATTTGTATGCAAAAGATTGAGTATACTACCACCCCCCCATTTTTGAGAACGGGGAGGAGAGTTCTGTTTTTGAGTTAAGCAACCTTTTTAATGGGAGGCTCCAAATTTGGTTCATAAGTTCGCAACAAAGAATCCATACGATGTGGAAGTTCTGAAGCTCCAAAATCTGTCAAAATTGCCAAGATTTTTGTAATATTGGGCACGTCATCTTGAAGCTTTAAAACCAGAGCATCTACGACCGATTCCATAACCTCAACTATAGCATTGCAGTCCTCATCTCCAATACCTCGATGGTTAGAAAGCTTAAACAATGCCATCCACAAATCGCATAAGAAGTCGATACTGCTATTCATTGCACACCCCCAAAGATTTGTTCTCTCAAACATGCCAATCCTTTTGGTGTGATTTTCGTTGAAGGTAGTACCTTCTCTGTACCATCCAGTCTTTGAATGGTAATAGCAGGGCAATCCATGAATCCTTTCTTGATCTTGTCCTGATAAGGTAACAGTGGCGCCCCTGGAGCCCGTCGATAGACCCAATCATGTTTACGCAAGTAATCAGTTAAGTCCTTAGGTCGTACTTCAAGCATTTTTGCTGCTTCTATCAAACCGAACAAACCATCAGAACGCTTTAAGCCATCCAAAGCTTTTGCTTTTGGTGCTAATTCAGAAATAACATGATCTTTCTGCTCTATTTGGCTTTGTAAGTGATTCAAAACACCAAGCAATGCTTCCGGTTTGGAATAATCAACTTGTGGTGCTGCTATCTGTGGGGTAGCTGCTTGTTTTGCAAGCTTTTCGCATTCAATGAAGTATAAACGCGCTTCTCTACCTTTCTTATTGTTCTCAAGCATAGAAAGCTCTTTTGCTACACTTAAAGTTAGATGATAATCTTTACGATTGTGACCGCCTCTGCCTTTGCTCGCCAAATTTGGCGAGCAAACAAAGTCTTGATTTTCTAATAAATTATATTTTTTGATACGGTCAGTAATCCAATTGGAAAAATCTTTACCTATTTCTAAAAACGCATGTAATTTACGTGCGTTGACTGTTTGAACGATATCACCATTAATTGTGGTTTGATGTATATCAATTAAATACTGTGCCATAATTTGGCTCCTATGTGCTTAAAGGTTTCTTAATGACACTCAATTAAAGAGTGCCGGGTGCTAAGAAACACGGCACATAGCCCGTCGTTACACCTTTCCCAAAAGGGTATTGTATAGCGTAACCACACCCGACAAGATCATTATATGCGTGTAACATACAATGAGTCAAAGTTTTTAATTGGCGGTGAAAAGATTGTTTCGGCAATCTATCCGCTATGTGTTTAAGGTGTTTCTTAGGCACCTGATTCGATTATTCATATTGTTGCCATATTGTCAAGTGGCTTCTGATAAATTTTTGATATTTTTGCTAATTTCATCTCTGAATGCCGGGCGCTGAAAAACACGGCGATAAGTCCGTCGTTACACTTTCCCCATAAGGTATTGTATAGTGTAACCACACCCGACAAAATCACTATATGCTACAAAGCATGTGATGAGTCAAAGTTTTTAAATTTCGGCAGGAAGAGATTATTTCGGTAATCTATCCGCTTATCGTTCGGTGTTTTTCAGGCACCTAGCTCGACAATAGACACATTATTGCCATATTGTCAAGAAGTAAAAACTATGTTTGTGAAAAAATAGTTTCTACCTGTAAGCTCATTTTTTTACTATAGCGGAGAGAAAAATAATATCTGAGGTATTTGCAGGGATAGCGGTACACGTAAATTTATATTGACGTTATTCTAGAGTAATGTCTAATATAGCTTTCGATTCAACGTAACCGCTCATAAATGTTACTTTTGCTGGCTTATTCAGAATGTGAGCTATTTTAGCCAAATCAAACATGGCTTTTCCAGCAATGTTATTACAGTACCAATTCCCTAACTGTCCATTAATTCGTAAAGTACAGTAATATGTATTCATATTCATTGTAACAAAATCTATATGACCCTCTTCTACATAAGGTCCAGCGATGGAGGGTTTTATCATTGATATTATCATTATCAAGGGTAGAAGTATTTTTTCTTTAATTTTCATAATTGTTTTCTCCTTTAAAATTTAAATTAGTAGAATTTAATATCATCCTTACCCTAAAGGATAAAGATTTCTAGGATCTTTAATATATAAGTAGATTGGCTTTTTTCGGTGAGTTCCTACTGCTGATTGCTTATGTAATCCACTTTATAGGCGGTTCTATGGGCAGCAAGTCCTACATCCAATGGTTTATAGTATTTGTTTTTATATTTACGCTCTAAAGAACGAGGCTTTACAATATGAATAATAAGATTATTCTTTTTATTTATGTGTTATTATAAAATAAAATATATAATTTACGGTATAAGTAGATATGTTTGTAATCTTATTTTAATCAAGATAAATAAATGGTGTTGCAAGTATAGCGTAATAAGATTTCCAAAACCACTCCGTTCCAAAAATCTGTGCTGATTTTATGGGGGAACAGGATGATCTTAACTGGCAGTGAGCATATGTAACCCATGGCACTAGATTCCAAGCTTGATGTTCAACAGGGAAAGCGGCTAGCTGCGGTTGAGCTCCTCCTGATGTAAGGCCCGCATATAATTGCTCTCTGTAATCTGGATTCCGAACAAATGGACCAACAACTCCCCCGCTCGATCTTTGCCACCCAATAATTTGTTCCCAGTGAATTACACCCAATGCAGCGATTTCTCGCTCATGTTCATATGGAGAAAATCTCCCTAACGATGCATTAACATCAATGAAATTAGGGGTAACTCTGATATGATAAATATAACCATCATGATTAAGGTAATCATATATCCAATTAGCTGCAATAGAGTAGTATCTTGTTGTAGATACATAGCCAGAATTATAGCGTGACATTCCTGTTGCAGTTCCATGTACATGATTCCATAAACTTATATCTGGTGGAGGTTGATTAGGCCGTGTTCCATCCATCCCTCGTGGTAGGAAACCGCCATCACGTTTTACTTCTTCAGGAGACTGCATAGCCGCCCGATAAACTTTATTATTATCATTGTCATCGGCAAAGACATGCTGTGAAAACACAACAATTATTATAGTAATAAATAATTTAAACATTTTTTTCTAATCTCATTACTTAAGTTAACATCTTTTCTGTGCTGAAAATGGAGAAGATAAGATCATGTTTTAAACTAAGCAGCTTTTACTATAGATTTTGCTAAAAACTGCTTTTCTTCTTCAATTAAGGCTTTATATTTCCTGTTTTCTTCGTTTACTCTGGAGAAATAGATTAAGACGAACATGGATAGGACCTAAAAGATATAAAGCTTTTTCAGTAGGATTCATGCCATTTCCAATGGCTTGGTAAATCAAAGCGTATGTCATTATCATAATCAACAAATTGGCTTCTTAATTTTTTCTCACACTCAATGAAATAGTGACGATCTTGGTGTCTTTATTTCATTGCGTTCAATCAGGGAAAGCTTTTTCGATATATCTAGAGTGAGACACGTGATGATTAATTGCTATAACAGCTCCAGATTTTGCGCTCCCCAATTTTGGGGACTGCAAATCTTGTGTTTTTATAAAATCATTTCCCTCTTCAAATTCATATTGCCGCCATATTGTCAAGTGGCAATGTAATCTTTTTCTAAGAATAATCATAGATTATATAGTGTGTATATTAATGCACATTAAATTCGTTATTTATCAATATGTTATGTGTACAATGTACAGTTGATTTGAAAATTCTGTCGCTAGCGATAGTTTGCGCTGTCCTGCCCCGCAACAGACCCAACCCGCTGGGAAGTACCTTTTGCATTGATTTTATTGTATTTTTTCTGGAAAAAACCAAAGCGCAAGTGATAATCTGCTTTAAAAATTACAATTAATTACAATTAAAGTGAGTAGTGTGGTGACATAGCTTAAGAACATTATTTAGTTTTCTTATTGGCGGCATATTCTTGACGAGCAAGTTGGTACTGTATGTTGGCAATTAATCGTTCACTGGCATATTGTGCGATAGCACTTGCAATTTCTGGCTTGGACATCACCCCAGCAATTGAGGGTCCCTCTTGTTTTGCAATAGGGAATTGATCTCCATCCGCTCTTTGAAACACATTACCATTCAGCTTTTTTAATTCAACACGCTTTGGAAAACTCCCACCTTTGATAAAAGCATGGGGTAAGATTTCTTTTTTTCCAAACATTTTGTATGTTACGCCGCGTTTTGTTTCTTTTGCTTGAAAAAATTTAAGAGGTATCGGTGTTCCAGAACCAATGATATCTGTCTCGAGAAGCTTTGCTGTAGCCTTTCCTTTAATATAAACGCCTTTTTTGACACGCTTTGATTTGGCGGATGTAACATCGGCAATTTGTTTTTCTGCAAAGCGTTCGACTTGTTTTGCAGAGGTGTTTACAGCATTACGCAAAGCCCAATTAAGGCGTGGTGCTTGAAGACTGGTGAAGGTATCCTTTACCTGTTGAAGATACCATTTTTGGTGGATGATTAACTTCAACTTCTAAGCCTTTTTGGGGGTAGGTGACTTGGAAGCTTTAGATGCTTTGGGCTGTTCGAGTGAGGTTTTCTCTGTCACTGGTTCAGATGATGTTTGTGTGGCTTCTTGTTCTATCTGCTTAATTTGTTCAATTGCCTTGTCTGTTTTTGCTGTTGTCTTGACGTCAACAAAAGGTTTTGCAGCATTAGCGCGCTTGAGACGTGCATAGACTTGATTGGAAACTTCAACAAATGGATTATTGGATGTTGATGGTTCAAAGCGAACAGTGCTTTTATTGTCTCCAACAACACACATTGGCTTAGTGATGATTACTTTCATCATTGCTCCTTTTGAGTCATAATTAATGACATCATTGGTCAATAAATGTCATTAAATAGCTTTTGCTATTTGCAAAATAGATTAGTCAGAATTCCCCAGAAAACAGGGCTTTCTAGCCACGTTTCAAGTTCACATTTTACTGAATTTTTGGGGATATTTTTGAATTTTAGACACAATACGACCAGTGCCGTGCCGTCATTAAATACGATTTTTTACATCATGTCAACAAAAAAATCATGATCTTGTATTTTTTTTATTTTTTTACCTAAATATGGTGTTTTTAGAAACAAAAAGGTATGTATTGACACAGCCAAAAAAGAAGAAAATCTAAATATTAAGCTCGTGACGCGCTGCTGTTGCCAAAAAAGCAGATCTTGTTAAACCTCTTTCTTGTGCACAATCATCAATTGCACGTAAGAGTCCTCTTTCAATAGATATATTCGTACGTACCACTTCTGCATCATTTTCAATAAAGGGGACTTGTATTAAAAAAGCTCCTTCTGACAAAGCTATTTTGACAGATTCCCGTTGTATGACTTCCTCAAATTTTGAAGGAATAGGCACTATATCTATATCTTCACAATAAAGTTGAAGTGCTTCTGTTGCGTTTGCGATTAAATTTTCTTCCTCATCAGCAGCAGAAAAAAGTCCCTCAAAATCAGGAAACTGAACACCAAAAGCAGAATCTTCATCTTTATGAACAAGAGCAAAAAATCTTTTCATTTTTCTTCTCCTTTTTTTAACCAACCTGCTTGTTGTGCGATAGAACGTGCTGTACCAATCGGAAGATTTTTTTTAGGATGTGGAACAATAACAACCTTACCATCTTTTTTTAATTTATGATGAGAACCTTTTACTTTGACAAGTTCAAAGCCATCACGCTTTAATTTTGCAATGATTTTTCGGCTATCTTGTTCCATTCCCTAAACTCATAATGTGTAAATATATACACATTTTAATGATTTTTTATCTGATGTCAATTCTTTTTTAACGGCTAAAGTGCTTATGAAGCACATTAAGAACAATACGCAAAGAACTAACAAGATGTGTTAGCGATTGATCTTCTATAACAAGATATTGTAATGCAGCATAAAGATTATACTGTCTATAGAGGTGTTGTGCTTCTTTGATAGCCTCTTTCGTCACTTCATAACAATGAGTTGTTCTTTCAATCCACCGTTTTTGTGCCTCCTCATTTGATGAAGGAGTAAAGTTATCATAAATTGCATTAGGCAATCCTTTTGCACATAGGTAATTGTTTTTCACTTCAAGATATTTTTGTGCAGCATCATATTGGTCTTGATTGATTTCGCCTTGCAAATAAAGCCGCCCGATATAGGTAGCAGCAAGTGGATTTTTGGCGTCTTGTATCGTCAAACCAAAACGCTTAGCACGCATTTCTATTGCCAATTGATCAACAGGTCCCCGCGGTGTTTTTGCTCGCGAGATGCGTCCATTTGGTTCTCTGGCACATCCGTTAATCCGAGGACGTCCACGTTTTGCACGTTTTTTTCTTTTTGTCATATTTTATCAATCAGAATGGGATAGCATCATTAAGAGATGCACTATGATCAGCAGCACCTGAAGCAATAGCATAATTTTGAGAAGTAACGGATGAAGGGGCAGATTGCTCTTTCTTTGCATCAAGCAAATACAACTCGCCTTTGAATTGTGGTAAAACAATCTCTGTTGTGTAACGGTCATGCCCATTTTTATCTTGCCATTTGCGTGTTTGTAATTTTCCTTCTACGTAAACTTTTGAACCTTTATTGAGATACTGAAGCGCTATTTTTGCTAAATGTGGATTAAAAATCACCACGGAATGCCATTCAGTTTTCTCTACTTTTTGATTGGTATTTTTATCCGTATAGCTCTCAGAAGTTGCCATACGAAAATTAACCACCTCTGCACCAGAAGCCATTGTTTTGCTTTCGGGATTAGCACCTAAATAGCCCATTAACATCACTTTATTTAGCATGTTTTTTCTTACCTTAAATTTGTATTTTAATACATACAAAATCTTAGAATAATTTGCGTATTTATTCAATTATTTCAAAAGGATATTATTGTTTTTTAACATATAAAATTATGTTTACGGTGTATAAAATAAGGAGATCAAGGTATTCTATTCTGCAAGCACCGTTTTTTTTCTACTTTCTCCATGAGTTCATTGCACTTTGTCAGATCTTGTTGTGAAAGAGACTTAAAAATTCTAACAAACGTGTTAGAAATTTCATGGTTAAGTGGGTCAGAAGAGTTCATTGTAAAATTCTTACGACAAATATTTGCTTCTCTTCTCAAGATAGAAGCCGTTTCTTCATTTAAAGCATATTTCTCAATGATCTTTTCTTCCATGTCAGCAGGTATAGGCTTTTTGCCAATTTCTACAGAAGATAAAAACGCTATAGATACGCCTAATTTCTTAGCCATATCTAATAAACGTTCTGTTCGATCAATACGAATTTTACGTAAGGTTTTGCCAAATGGTGTAAGCATTTGATTCAAGCTCCTATTAATGCAATCAAGCGGTTTTCAATGATTTTTTGATGTTTTGGTTGATTTCATCTATGAACGTTGAGAAGAGACGACGCCATTTAATCTAAACAGTTTTATAAAATCGGAAATTTTACTATGGCTTTATAATGGAACACTGCAGCGTAAGGATAGATATGTTTATTAAACTGCGTGTATGTAACATAAGAAACAATACACAAACTAAAAAGTAATACCAAAGAGCAATATCTGAGTACCAAAGTACAGTATCCAATGAAAAAGAAAGCTTATGCTCCACGTAATTAGAAATAACAGATAAAGAAACCGTTTCTTTATAACTACTTGGGAAAATTAAAACGACAAGCGCTAAGCTTATTAGCTTTAAAAGTCTATGCATATACTGTTGTAAATCACGTGTTAATATCTTCCAACCTGTTGTATTTCCGCATTTGTATTTTGGGTTGCTCTGCAATTCAGAAGGAATATTGGAATTGCATAAAATTGCAAAAACCGTTGTGACTATTACCAAAGAAACAGATGCGAATGTCAAAATACTCTGAATAAAATCAAGATTTTTTTTAATTCCTAAAAAACATAAAAATATAAAAGTTATAATACCAAACAAGGCTCTTAGCTGTTTATCTGTAAACATATTTATTTCCTGCGGTTTTCGATAATTTTTTGATCTCTTTATTGATCTCGTCTATAAGAGGCTCGTAATTCAAAACGCTTCTAGGAACATTACCACCGTAAACCCACGCTTTTACTTGCGCCTTGGTACTAAAATCTGCATTTTCTGGTATGGTATAATACTGTCCGCCATCAAACTTTTCACACTCTCTTGTGCCATCAGGATATTCGTAGAGGTTGTAAAAATACTCCTCTGCTCCGTCCCCCCAAGGAACATAACCAACAGCTGTTGCAACAAACTCTTTTTGCATGGGTTGTTTACGCTTTTTTAAGAACAGGTGCTGTAAAATTCGCATGTTTAAAACCTTAATTTTACCTATGGGTCTATTTACCTTAAATTTGACCGTACAGAGTGTTTTGTATTATAGATATGGTTTTCATCGTAAAATCTTTAAATTGCTCTGTACGGTGCCTTTTTGTCGATTTAAACGCAAATCTAAACACAAAACCATCACCACTTTTCATTATTTTGCTAACTTGCAATGTTTTTCACTGTTCCCCCAAGACCATTTAAAGTTTCTTCAAGCTCTTTCTTGTGAACAAGCGTTAGTGCTCTAAAATGCTCTTTCGCTGTTTTTTCTTTGAGTGCTTTCTCACGTGTGTTTTCAATTGCTCTCCGTACATTTTCGGCTTTTGAAAGAAGGGTATTTTCTAGTGTCTGGCAATAAGTTAAAAGCTCTCCACAAGTTGGCATAAATGTTTTTGATATCCCAATTGCTTGACCAGTTACGATATCTTCGACCCCCTTTTTCAAAGCATATGCTGAAATCCGTTCCAGCATCATGCTATAGGATAGGACAACGGCTTTGGAATCTGTGTTCGCAGGGACTCTCATGCTTGAGAGTAGGAAAGAAGCTTGCTCAATTTGCTTAACTGAAGCTTTCACAGAGAGCAACGCTTGTAGACGATTGCAAGCATCTAAGGTTTGCGCTTCCTCCTGTTTCGTCAATGTATTCCCAGCTTTCAGCGTCAATGGATACCCCGGACTGATCATTTCCATAATCTTCTCCAGATGAGAGATGATTTCTGAGTTCGTTGAAGCCTTCTGCAAGCTGTTCTGTGAAAGTTTTCTGAGTGAATTTTCCATAATGACCACCTAACCGCTTTTCCTGTTCTAATCTTGCTTTTTTCTTTGCTAGCATTCCGATAGGGCTTGTGACCCAATTGTACCAAGTCCTTTGCCAATCCCGTTTGTTTGCATTTTTTCCTGGGTTTGCTATCCAGTAATTTGTGAACCGTTCGGTTTCTAACAGCGCCTCATCATGGGTTAATCCTTGATCGATTGCGTATTGCAAATTAGGTTTGAAATCCTCTGGCAATCGACAACCGCGATTAGCTTGCGCTCGTTTTGCTTTTTTGGGAACGTTCTCTTGCTCGTGAATGGAAGGTTGGTTGTCTGATGATGTTGTGATTTGCTCTGATGTGGTTTCAACAGCAGCAACCTCTGTTGGCTCTTGAACCAAATTAGTTGTTTCTAAACTTTCAGAACCAATTTCTTTTTTTGCTAAAACGATAGTTTTAGTTTTTTTATATATATTCTTATTCTGGTTCTTTATAGCTTGATTTTGCTTAGCGTTTGCTTCAGCAAAAAAACCGTTTTGCTTGTCATTTGCTTCAGCAAAATTATTAACATGTTGTTTTGTATTATTTTTTGCTTGTGCACCTTTTTTACCAGCCTCACTACGAACTTGCGATATGTGCTCTTTTTTATCAGCAAAATCGTTCAGCTCTTCTTCAACGCGCGTATTCCACAATCCATTATCTGTCTCAACAAGTTTATTATTTCTCATAAGATATTCGACAATAGCTGCAAATTTTTTCTGCGAACAATGACAAACGCGTGCAAGCGTTTGAAAATCTGTTTTAAGTGGTTCTTTTTTTTCATACATGCAAACGAGAAGGGTTATATAAACCCCCCTTTGCTCTAACGTCATTCCATTTGTACCACTTATCCAGTCATACAAATGGAATCTTATCCATGGCATACCATTAGACATGCGCATCCCCTTCTTTTATTAAATATAAAATTGCTAAAGCATCTGCTTCGTTGTCGTCTTTAGGCACATGTCCTTTTGCACATACCGCCTTAATCATTTCTTCTTTTGAGGCGTTGCCTTTTCCTGTTGTTGCCTTCTTAATTGTGCCAACAGGAATGCCTTCATATGGTATCTGATGATGTTCACACCACGCTGTTAAGGTTGCTAGAAAGCCCCCATAAATATGAGAAGCGTCTGTACCCACATGCCGGCGCACCTCTTCAAAATACACCGCGTCAATTTCATCAACAGATCTCTTTAGTTCAGTAAGCCACCGTTTAAAGCGTAAATAACGCATGCCACCGCCTTCAAAACGGCGTGATTGAAAATCTTCTGTATCGCTTGTTATGTGACCATCCGCACCGCATATCGCCCAGCCTGTCTTGGTCCCTAGATCAAGACATAAAATGGTTTGTGCGTTAGTGATCATAATCCCCCCTTAAGGCTCTAAGTATTTATATGTGCGCTATGACAGAGCGCGTAGTTATAAGTTTTAAAAAATTGGATTAACTCAACTCAGACACACACTGCACGCATTATCTATTAATTCGATTTCTTCTTTTCTTTTTTCGATGAGATCATCCCTTAAGAAGTCAAGCTTACTTTCGACTAAGCACATAAACAAGATTAGCTTACTTAAGCGATAAAAAGATGATAACTCTTGAGAAAAATGATTATCAAACCAAGTTGTAAAAGCTTGCGTAAACACAGATAAAAACCATTTATTAAAATCATCGTACGGCGATAACGGAAAATATTTTTTATCATCACGTGCAAAGATACTATGCAGTATATAGACAAGACAACCATTTGATAAGGGATCTATGCGTGTTTCAAAACATGTATCTTGAGGCGAACGGACACCATAATATATGTCTTCCCGTCCAATCTTATTAACAAGATCAATCAACTGAACTTTGCTTATGGAGATTTGTGGGACATCTATCATCTCTGATCTTTCTTTTTAAGAGTCTAAATGCTGCTGTTGTGACAGAGCGCGTTGTGATTGCCTGTCTTGCAAAAATGTTTTTGAAAAAGGAACCTCGCAATGATTCATTGTTAATTAACAATCCTCATTTTTGGCTCAAATGACGCAAGTTAAAAAACTTCTCCTGCAAAAATAAAATCGATCAATCTCGGTTCTTCTTTTTTGTTGATTAACTCAGTGATTTTATTGTTTAATTCATCAATAACTTTCATCTGTGAAGCTAACTTTAGCCTTTGGCTGTATAGCGTTTCATTTTTTTGCTTAATTAAAGAGGATAGGTTTTCAAGTACTACTTGCTGTTGTTCAATTGACTTATCTCGCTCTGCAAGAGTGGCTTCATGCCATCTCATCCAATTATCAAATTGTGACTTATGCCATTCTTCTTGTTTTGCAAGAACTTTTGTATGAGTTCTATGTCGTTTTATAAGATCTTCTATGCTACAATCACGATCCGGTATTTGTATAAATTCTTTCACAAACTTATCTCCATTCTCAATTTTCGTATTACAACCTATTAATCTACAAAACTGGGTGTAAATCTTCTTCAATATCCCGTTTCTCATGATCTTTCTTCTTTAAGAGTGTGAATGGTGCTGTTGATGTTCATTATTATCTGTAGGAGAAGTAGTAAAAGCAGGCATAGGGCTAGAACTATCCTTCAACTTTTGCAGCTTGAGATAATTTATTACGGAGATAGATCCTCTTTTTTCCCACTTGCAAACAGCTGCTTGAGTTACACCAAGCATTTTTGCCATTTCTGATTGTGTCCAATTAAATTTGCCCCGTATTGACTTAGTCAAATTCTTAAAATCTTCTCGTTGATCCATTTACAAGCTCCAATTACAGCTTTGTCTTATTTTATTCATATAATTATAGTTATATAAAGTCAATGAAAATTATCTTTATCAACGATAAAAAAATAAGGTAAGCAGAAGTATGAGTAATAAATCTAATATCATAAGCACATTAAAAAAGATTTTGACCGAGTTTAACTTAACGCAAGAAGATGTAGCCAAACGGCTAAACGTAACACAAGCTTCAGTGTCTAAGTGGTTAAAAGATTCTGATCCACGCGGCTCTAATCGAGATGCCATTTTAGAATTATATAAAGAACTAAAAGGGGATAATCACTTCACAACTTTTGTTCCTCTTATGGGGTATATAGGAGCAGGAACACAGATAGATCCAAGTTTTGAACAAATCCCTGAAGATGGTCTTGAACAAGTAGAAATTCCTTTTGCTTTACCTGATGATATGGTTGCTTTTGAAGTTAAAGGAGATTCTATGATTCCAGCCTATAAAGATGGAGATATGGTTATCGTAAGACGGCGCCAAATTAAAACAATAGAATCCTTTTTTGGCAAAGAAGCCGTTATTTTAACACATGATAATAAAAGATATATAAAGCAGATTAGCAGGGGAATGAATGGTGAAATAGATCTGCTTTCTTGGAATGCCTTACCTATTAAGAATGTTAAAATTGTGTGGGTTGGAGAGATATTTGCTATTTTGCCAATAAGTTCTTACAGCAAGATGATTCGGACTTATCGCTAATTATCCTCCCCTCTTATTCAGCAAGATATTATAATATTTTTTATAAAAAATATAACTTTTTATAATTTTTTGCTTGATATTTTATAATTATAGTTATATAAGTAATTATACAAACCACGCACAAACAATTGCCAAGAGGCGTTAGGGAGGAGAAATTATGGAAAATCCAATTCTTATAAATTCCGATGAAATTTTATTAGTTCATTTAGTTTACTTCGATAGAGATCAACACATTGCAGAGTCTGGACCGCTTGATGCAAGTCAAATTCTAAGCATTATTGATGAGGGAGATGATGTCTTCCAAATCTTTCGTATAAATCCTTCTGAAAATAGTTGTGAAGATATCTCTGAAGAAATTGCAGAAGTATATGTAGAAAAAAACATTGATCATCTCGATGAGGAGAGTGAGGTTCATGACTTTGTACGTGAAAGTGTTGCTTATCATGACCTTTTATCTGATTTAGCAGACGAAAAATATAATGATGAGATGTTTGGTACTTACGAACAACAACACCGTTTGCGTCCTTGTGATGTGCTTTAAATTCTGAAGGGCGCTTTTAAAAGCGCCTCCCCTTTTCCCATCAATAATTGATTAGAGTAAACTTATGACCACACATGATAATGATAGTGAAGGATATCTCATACCTGAAAACGAGGTAGACAACAAAATCGGTTATGTCCAAATGGTCAATGCCCATGTAATGCATAGGCACTTACATTTGAAACAAGATTTTTCCACTTGGTTTAATGATTGTGTTGAAAAGCTTGATCTAAAAGAAGGCGTGGATTTTGTTTTTACAAAACAAGAATGGAACAGACAGAAGATTTGTCCAAAATCTGAAATAGAAACAGATAAAACCGATAATCATTATTTCAAAATTCACGCAGCAAGGAAAATAGCTAAAGCAGAGCGCCATAGAAACTATGGCATAATATTATACCAAAACTTGTGTTTTTCTTAATTAAGGGGGTGATGATGAAAAGCCTTATTATAACATCTGAAAACAATTTTCAAAACACAACAGTTCAAACGATGTCTAGTCGTGAAATTGCAGAGTTATGCGGTAAGCAACATGCGCATATTATGCGTGATATTCGGCAAATGTTAGGAGAATTATATCCTGAAGGGGGTCAATCCAAATTTGGATCCACCTATTTAGATAAACAGGGTAAGCCTCAAAATTGCTATCATCTCCCCAAGCGTGAATGCCTCATTTTAGTCTCAGGTTACAACATGACATTACGTGCTAGGATTATAGACCGTTGGCAAGAATTGGAAAAGCAAGCAGTAACACCACAAATCGACTATTCAAGTCCAAAGGCTATGATTGGTTTTTTGAATTACCTACAAGGTCAAATAGATCAAAAAGACACCATCATTGAAAATTTAACACCAAAGGCAATGGCACTTGAAAGCTTACAGCGTCATAATGGACTCTTTGGTCTTACCGAAGCTGCTAAAATACTCGAGATGCAACCAAAACAGTTCATTCTCTTCTTACAGCAAAAAGGTTGGGTTTACCGGCGTGCAGCAGGTGGAAATTTGCTTCCTTATCAAGACAAAATCCAAAAACAACTGATGGATTGTCCAACCATCACACTTCAAACCGCAAGTGGAACAGAAAAAGTCATTCCTTCAGCAAAAATCACAGCAAAAGGCATTGGTGTGCTCTCTCAAGAGCTTAAAAGACAAAGCATGCATTAATTGAGGGACGCAATAATGGAAAAGAAATACGAACTGACTGATGAAATAAAAGAATTTTATGATGCAAGAGCCGATAAAAGTAAAAAACTTTATCGCATATGTGCATTAAGAGATTTTAGAAATATTAAAAAAGGTTACTTAGGCGGCTATATACAAAAAGAAGACAACCTATCGCATGAAGGCGATTGTTGGGTTTGGCATAAAGCTATGGTTTATGGTGACGCTAAGATTTTCGGCAATGCACAAGTATTTGAACGCGCAAAAATTACAGGCAGGGCGCGTGTTTATGAAAATGCAAAAGTTTGCGGTGAAGCATATGTTGAATATGATGCGCAAATTTACGGCAATGCACAAATTTATGGTGAGGCTCGAGTTTTGGGCCATGTTTATGGCAATGCCCGTGTCTATGGAGATGCTTATATAAGTGATAAAGCGCACATTTCCGGAAATATGAAAATTCTAGATGGAGTATATATTTTCGATAATGTAAATATTTCTGGTAATCTTGAAATTCGTGGACGCAATTCAATCATCTACGAAAGTGACTATTCAGCAAGCGATATAAGCTACATAAGCCGTTTCTAAGCACACAAACAACCATTTTAAAACACCAGCGTGATTCACGCCACGGGGGAATTGCGCTCAAATAGGAGGAAATCAAGATGAGTGAACAAAACACTAACCTAACAGAAGTTGCAGAAACACATCATGTAGCCGTCAAACCAACTGCTATGGAACGCATTTTAAACAGAGCCTTAGAAAATGATGTCGATATGGACCGTCTCGAGCGTCTCATTGCCTTACGAGAAAAAGAAATAGAACGACAAAACTACGAAAGATTTGCCTGTGATCTTTCGAATATGCAAATAGAATATCAAAAAATACAAAAAAACTCTAAAAACACCCATACAAACAGCCAATATGCAACCCTTGACCAGTACATTGATGCTGTAAAAAATACTCTTGCAAAATACCGATTTGCTTTGTTTTCTCGTATCAAAGAACAGAGTTCAGACAATATAATTATAGAAATGACTTTGACGCATCCGTCTGGAAATAAAATCTCAACAGAAGGAAAGTTTCCTTATGACACTAAAGGATGCAAATCAAATATACAATCGGTTGGTTCTGCAATCACATACGCACGTAGATATCTGTTAGGTATGCTTCTTAATGTTGTGAGTGAAGATGATGATACGGATGGCAACACACCTCTTAAAAAGGCTTTTCCACAACAGATCAATGAAATCAGAAGACTCATCGTACAAACCCAAACAGAAGAAGAAAAAATACTTACTTATGTCAAAGTCAAAAAGCTTGACGATATGTCTGAAGGACAAGCACAGACGGTGTTACATCTTTTGAAAGATAAACAAAACAGGCAAAAGGTAGAAACAGATTCTCCTATACAAGATGCCGATATAGCAACGCCACACGAACAGGGAACGGCGGTGTGAAATGGAGCAACGAACAGCAGAATGGTTTCAAGCGCGGCTAGGAAAAGTCACTGCTTCAAACATTTACAACGTCCTGAGTAAGACAGCTAAAGGATTGCCTACCAGCAAATATGAAGACTACAAAATCAAACTCATGACAGAGCGCTTAACAGGGGAAATAAGCCAATCTTATACAACACCTGCTATGCAATGGGGCATTGAACATGAAGAGAATGCTTTGAGAGAATATGAATTCATTTATGACACAGAAGTCACAAGATGCGGGTTTATCCCACACCCCAAAATAGAAATGGCTGGTGCAAGCCCTGATGGACTTATTGGTGATGACGGTTTAGTTGAGGTCAAGTGCCCACAATCAATCAACCATCTTCGTTTTTTTATGGATGATGAAATCAAACCTGAATATCTCGCGCAAATGCAATTCCAAATGGCATGCACCGGACGCAAATGGTGTCATTTCATTAGCTATAATCCGCAATTTGTAGGCAGGTCTACTGGTTTGAGAATGAAAATCAAACGCATCCACCGTGATGAGAAACAAATTGAAGAGATTAATAAAGCAGTAGAATCCTTCTTAGCAGAAATAAACCAAGACATGAAACAGATCTTGACAAAAGCTGCTTGAAGTTTGGGGGTGCTCTTCCCCCAGCACCCCCACCCATTTACCAAGGAAATTAAACGTGTGTAACACCAAACATATTATCATACAGCCTGCTAAAGATGAGGAATTTTGTTTTTTTACCATTGGCTATGAAGGGAAGTCCCTTGAGAATTATCTTAAGAGTCTCATAGAAAACAATATCAAAACTTTATGTGATGTTCGTAAAAATCCAATAAGTAGAAAACACGGATTTTCGAAAAGACAATTAGAGAAAGCTGTAAGCAATATTGATATTGAATATATGCATATGCCTGAACTTGGAATTGCTTCTGAAAAACGAAGAAATTTGAAAACACAAAAAGATTATGACCGCCTTTTTGAAGATTATCAAAATACAACTCTCAAGAATAATTCTTGTGCAATAAACAAATTATATCAAATTTTTTTAAATAAACAGCGCGTTGCAATCACCTGTTTTGAAGCCAATGTATGCATATGCCATAGAGGACAACTCGCATTAGCTCTTACTCAATTGCCTGATTGGAAATATGAAATTGAACACATCTAAAAAATAAACTTGCAAACTTTTTACATATGGGGGTGCTCTCTCCTCCCAGCACCCCCGCCCTTTCCTAACAACTTTTAAGTAATGCATGATTCACGCTACGGGTGGATTGTACGCAAATCAAGGCAATAAACCATGGAAAAGAAATACGAACTGACTGATGAAACAATTGAGGTTGATGGCAAAACTCTTCACCGCATTCGTGCACTGAGAGACTTTTCTGATGTCGAGAAAGGTGACCTAGGCGGTTATATAGAGCGTGAAGGCAATTTATCTCATGAGAACTCCTGTTGGGTTTATCATAATGCCAAGGTTTATGGTAATGCACGGGTTTATGGGCATGCCTCGATTTATGATGGTGCAGAGATTTATGACAATGCTTTGGTTGGTGGTTATGTACTTGTGCACGATAATGCAAGGATTTACGGTGATGCTGGAATTTATGACAATGCAGAAGTGTATGGTGACGCAAAAGTTTACGGGGATGCGGTAGTTCATCTTGGTGCACACGTTGGCGGCTATACCGCCATATCAACTGGAGAAAAGACCAGATGAGAAAATACGAAATGACTGATGAAACAACTGAGGTTGATGGCAAAACGCTTCACCGCATTCGTGCTTTAAGGGATTTTGATGATGTTAAAGCAGACGACCTAGGCGGTTTTATACAAAAAGAAGACAACTTGAGTCATGATGGCAATTGCTGGATAGGTGATGATGCAAAGATCTATGGTGATGCCAAGGTTTTTGGGGATGCACGTGTTTACGGAAAGGCTCGTGCTTATGGTTGTGCAAGAATTTATGACAAAGCCAAGGTTTTTGGTGAAGCTTATATTGATAATATTTCTGATATTTACGGAAACGCATGTGTTTTTGGTAGTGCATCTGTTACCGGAGAAACCAATATTTTTGGCAATGCGCAGATTTTTGGACATGCTCGTGTTTTTGCCAATGCACAAATCTACGAAAATGCACAAGTTTCCGGTGGTGCATTTATTAGTGGAAAAGCTAAAGTTTATGGAAATGCTAAAATTTATGACAGTCCATTGATTTCCATCAGAGCAAAAGTTGGGGGAAATGCCAAAATCTACGGTTATGCATTTATTCATGGAAACGCAGAGATCATCAATGATGAAATCATCACAACGGGCGAGAGGCAATAAACCATGGAAAAGAAATACGAACGACTAATCTTATAGTGTCTCTATAAGCCGTTTCTAACTCCACAAACCAACTTTTAAACACAAGCATGATTCACGCCACGGGTGAATTACATCTAAAATGAAGGGGAATAAACATGCCACACCGCCCACCTACTATCACACAACCAGCTATTGCTCGTGCTTTAAGAGAAGCTAAAAAACAAGGGTGTGAACTTATAGAAATCAAACCTACAGGGGAATTATTAATTCATATCAATAAAACTATAACACCAACAACGACAGATAATACTTATAGCATCAACGATTTTCCACCACTTGAAAATGAACAAGAAGACTACGAGACCAGCAAAAGCTGTCTCTCTGTTGACGGTATAAAGTTTTAGCCATGCCAAAACGCCGTCCACCGCATCTTGTTCGTGAACGTACACGCCATGGTAAAGTTATATGGTATGTACGTATTGGTCATGGATCACGGTTTCGGATTGAAGGAACCTATGGAACGCAAGAGTTTGTTGACAATTATACGCTGGCTATTAAACAAGCGCAAAATGGCTCTTCCAAAACAAAGAGGCGTATCAGACTCACAGAAGGGTCTTTCGATTGGTTGTTACATCAGTATTTACAAAGCATGCAATGGCATAATCAATCAGAATCTACTAAAAAAGTTAAGTATCGAATTCTGAATAATGTTTCTAAACATATCGGTGATCGTGCATATAAAAGCATAAACAAACAACACATTCTTGACGCCGTAGACAGAAGGCGAGATACTCCTGCAGCGGCAAAACATTTTTTGACCTCTTTAAACGGTCTCTTTAATTGGGCGGTTGATAATGCCCTTTTAAATAAAAATCCTGCCTTTAATATAAAAGCACCAAAATCTTTGAACAGTGAGGGATTACTGCCATGGCTAGAAGAGGACATAGACAAATATTATCACCGTTGGTCACATGGTACACATGAACGCGTCTGGATTGATGTTCTTCTTTATACAGGCTTGCGCCGTGGTGATGCCGTTCGTATCGGCTGGAAAGATGTCAAAGATAATATCATTTATCTCAAAACAGAAAAGAGCCAATTTAAAACAGATGTTTTTCTTCCTATTTTACCAGAACTAGAGGAAACCCTTAAAATTGGTCCCATAGGTAATGAAACATTCATTTGTGGTAAAGGTGGAAATAAGCTTGTCAAAGAAAGTTTTGGCAACCTCTTTCGTGAAGCATGTAATGCGGCGGGTATTAAAAAATCAGCCCATGGATTGCGAAAATTAGCAGCAACACGTGCAGCCAATGCTGGTGCGACAGTTTCGCAAATGAAAGCGCTTTTTGGCTGGACAGAAGATAAAATGGCATCCCTTTATACCAAAACAGCTGATAGAAAACGACTTGCAATAGAAGCAATCAAAAAGCTACAAAAAGGTTAGGCTAATGGGCAGCGGCTAAAAACAAACCAAAGTATAATCAAAGCGGCGTTTGAGGTGAATCAGAAACCAGAGGAGAAATAGGTGGTTGTGTCTGTTGCATTGTTTGCCATAAATTATAATTCGTTTGCATATCCAGCCAAAATTTTGCTTTACTAAAACCAGCTAGTTCTAATTTCACTGCAAGTTCGGTACTCATAGAGGCATGTCCGTTAATCACTCTTGATAGAGAAGCTCTTGTCATATGGAGATGATCAGCTAACTTTTGTATTGTTATCCCCATTTCTTCTAAGAAAGCTACTTTTAGAACTTCGCCCGGATGTGCGGGGTTATGCATCATTTGTTTTCGTTCCTTTCATCAATGGTAATCTTGATAATCAACAAGCTCCACGTCCGTTCCGATAAAGCGAAAAGTAACACGCCAATTTCCATTCACCCATATAGAATAATATCCCGTAAGTTCGCCTTTAAGAGGATGCATTTTAAAGGCAGGTGCTTTCAACATTTCAGGCGTCGTAGCACTTGTTAAAGCCGTTAAGATAACGCGTAACTTTTTCACGTGATCTGGTCGAATAGCTTTTGTGGAACCTGTTGTATAAAATAATTTTAACCCCTTATGTTTGAAACTCACAATTGCCATTACCGCCCCTTATCGTATATCGTCACTATACGATCAATAAAAAAGAGTCAAGCACTATACTGTAAAATCTGATTTCATATTTTGATAAAACGATTGAGTATAAGCTATAAAAAGGTTCGGGATAGACATAAAATAAGTTAAAAGAATCAACGGAATCAAAATTCCCGAACTTTTATATAACTTATTGATTTTATATAAATATAACGCTCCCTCTCTCTCCGCCATTTATCAATAAAATCAGAAGATTATATCTAAATTAGGAGGCTTTAATTCTCTTAATTTATTTTTTTTACTCCGAACCTTTTTGTAGTTTTTTCTTGCTTCGAGAGTGAGATCTCTTACGATTTGCACTTTTGGTCAGAGCGATGGCCTGTTGTCTTAGGTTTAGCCAAAAAGTGCTTTTATTTTCGAAATTGTAGTTTCTGTATTAGTTGCACGTGTTTATGAAAAAACGAAAAATTTAAAAGCATCAAAATTAGAAATTTTGCTTTCTCAAATTTAACCAATTGAAACAC
Organism: Bartonella gliris; assembly: GCF_045277155.1. Lineage (GTDB taxonomy): Bacteria > Pseudomonadota > Alphaproteobacteria > Rhizobiales > Rhizobiaceae > Bartonella > Bartonella gliris. The sequence continues at coordinate 1,118,951 of NZ_CP123962.1, read as the reverse complement.
AAAATTGTAAAAAATATATGTTTTAAAACAGGTTAAACTGCATACTACATGACGTGTGTACGAGGGGATAATTTATGTTTGCTTCAAATTTAAAAGAGCGCGTTGCTCTCTTCGAAAATAGAACTTTTCTCTATTTTACGTTGAGCGGCTTATTTGCTGCATTTGGAAATGGGCTAAATTATATCGCATTGTCATGGCTTGCCTATAATCAGACGAGCTCAATTCGTGGTGTAGCACTTCTGATGTTTTTTCTTTGGATGCCTAGCATTATTTTTGCGCCTGTTTTTGGTGTATTGGCGGATAAATACAATCGTAAAATGCAGATCATTATTTCAAATCTTGTCAGAGGTTTGGTGCTCGTGGGTTGGGTCATACTTTGGCAATTGGGCATAGAAATTGAATTGATGATCTTATCTGCCCTCTTGGGTATTTTTATCTCTTTTTATATGCCATCAGCTGTTCCTTTGATTCAAAGTATTGTTCCAAAAGAACAGCTCGTCAATGCAAATGCAACAATCGATATGGTCTATGAATTTGGCACTATCATAGGTATGGGGTTTAGTGGATTTATACTCGCCTATGCAGGAACAAAAGGAACGCTTCTAACAGGCGGTATATTCTTTATTCTTGCTAGTTTTTTTAACTTTGCAATGAAGGTACCTAAAAACCGAAGATCTAAGAGTCAAAATCAGCATAACTGGTGGGAAAATTATATATCGTCACTTCGTTATTTTAAGCAAAATCCGGTTCTTTTTATGCCTTATATGAGCCAGATGATTATTATGACTCTTTTGATGACCATTCCTGTTATTCTGGTTCCCTATACACAAGAGGTTTTGAACGCGGATAGCAGGATTTTTGCAATATTGGAAGCGCTTTATTCAGCGGGTGTCTTTACTGGTGCGCTTCTTTTGCCACTTTTTTGTAAAGTTTTATCCATCAGAAAAACATTGGCATTTTTATTGGCTGTTATGGCTATGGGTCTTATCATTCTGTCTGTCAATACATACACACCCATTGTTTTTCCTGTTTATTTCATGATTGGATTGGGACTTTCAAGCTGGGCTCTTTCAATTTCTTTATCACAACTTTCTTGTGATCCCCAATATCAGGGAAGATTACAGGCAAGTTTTAATGGTATTTCTGGATGTTTTATCCTTGGAGCCTATCTATTTATAGCAAAAAATACCAACGGCATCTCATCTCAGTCTATATACTTTCTTCAAAGTATCATTGCAGTTATTGGAACACTCATCATCTTATTTTACAAAAATGAAAAATAAGAAAAACGATAAATTGCATTTAAATGCTTTAGATCTACGTTATTCTACAAATATTTACGTTGTTTTACATTTAATATTTTGTTTTAAATTATAGATAAGCGAATGCTAAGGTTGGAGTTTTTAGCAAATAAAGCATAAGCTTTGTCTTAAAACTTCTTAACAGTTCTCTAGTTTCACATTTAAAAAAATCAGAGTGCAAAACAATCAGAGGATCTCTCATCATAGAGGGATTATACTCCATTATTTGCGTCCTTCAAAATCCATGTGAATAACTGTGTCAGTTTCATCTTTATTGGAATGAGAGTTTCTGCGATGGCGTAAGGTTTGTACAATTTCCTCTTTATAAAAACGCATTAAAACTTGATACAAAATTTGACGAGCTAGTGATTTGCGGAGAGCACGTCGCATATAGTCATATAAACGAAAAGGGTGTGACATTATATAATGGCGAATTTTATACAGGAGATTTAATGCAAAATTATAATAATAGCTATTCTTCAAAGGCAGAAAAGATCACCAGATTAAAGTTCCTAGAAGGTATCGAATATCCATTGAAGAAATAAAAAACGCTATTGAATCAATAGAAGCTGTTCAGTCTGCTTTTTTGTTTGCGTGCATCATCAAAAAATTTCATACCCAGAGCTGTATTGTTTTTACGTTGGTGGAATAAACAAAGCTTTATTGAGAAATAAAATGAATGATATACTACCAAATTACATGGTTTCTGCTTTTATAATTGCTATTGATATGTGGTCTTTAAACAAAAGTGGAAAAATAGATAAAGATTATTTTATGAACATCTACAGCGCAAAATTATCAAAGCAAAACCGTATTTCTGAAGAGCAAATTATTGCAATAGGGTCTGTGATATTGGAGAATAACAATATCGTCCCAGAGGGTAATTTTTTAGTATTGGCGGCGGATCGTTTGCGGTCTTGCAGATTATAGAGGATTATTTAAAAGAATTTGGTATTACTTTTGAGCTGACGGATTTTTTTTACAGCCCCAGTATTAAACGATCAATTTAACATGATGAACAATTACAAAGAGAGCAAATGTTAAACAAATCAAAAATCGACTTATCATTAGAGAAAAATTTTTTTTCAAAGGTACGTTTTTTACCGAAATTATGCCCTAAAATGAAAGTTGTTGATTTTTCAAATGGGGTATCTTCTGTTAATTCAACATTTGCTTCAGATACATTCAATATTATCTCTGCTAAAAATTTACAAGAAACTATACATGTAGACCAAGCAAAGTCTATAATCGATTCCTTTAATGCACAGAAACTACCTTTAGCTTGGTGGGTTGGACCTCATTCGTCTCATTATAACGTCGATAAAGTTCTCTTATCTATTGGTTTAGAGCATGTTGAAACAGAGGTAGGAATGGCGGCTTTAGCGCAAGACATAGACTCACATGTTACTTCCATGCTGGATAATTTCAAAATTAAGGAAGTTGAATCACTTCAAGATTTTATAGGTTATGGAAATGTTATGGCGTCAGTATTCGAGCCTTTTGATGAAGAGGCGGTAATATTTTATGAAACAATAGGTCGTTATTATAAAAAAGACCCTAATGTAGATATGTTCGTTGGTTATATAAATAACAATCCTATAGCAATATGTTTTTGTATGAAAGCAGATGGAGTCGGTGGAGTGTATGATATTGTCACCAATCCAGATTTTCAGAAAAGAGGTATTGGGACATTAATGACAAAAATTGCTATTAAGCATTTAAAAAGAAAGAAATGTCATGTTATTGGTATGCAGGCTTCTCATGAGGGAATTGGCATTTATAAAAAATTGGGTTTTATAAACTTTGGTGAATTCAAAGTTTATTCCAATAAACACATGATAATTTAGCTATGAATTCTTTTTTTGCTAATCTACAAGAGAATTTATTATTTTCAGCAGAACTCAAATATGGTCAACCAAACATCGTTTGTTCTGGTGCGTCGAAAAGTAAAGGAGGCAATCACAGATTGTAAGATTATCTTGCATACATATAGAGTTCACTTCGATACAAAATCTCCAAACTTCCCTGCACTTCATATTGCTTTATCAATGCAATCAATTGCCGCAAATATTCTTCCCCGTGGCTAGCAATGGCGCGTTGCGCTTGGGTTGAGGAGCGGCTCATACCAATAAAGGCTTCGGACGGAATTGTCATCGTCCAATTGTGTGTATGGAAAGCAACTTTTTCTGGATTTACCCCAAAGCCATTGCTCATTTCTTGTAAAAAATCAAAATTACGATAATAACGGGAATAGTTAGGGCTCATTTTCTCTAATAATGTCTCATAAGCGGCTAGAAATTCGCTATGCTTAAAATCGCGATTGTTTTGAATGACCGCCATTACACCATTGGCTCGGAGTTGATTTGAGACAGCGCAAAGCAATTTAGGGCGATTCATCCACTGAAATGCCTGCGCCGCAATGACAAAATCGACCTCGCCAATTTGGGGTAATAGGCTTTCGGCTCGACCTTGATACCATTGCACAGTAGGAAATTTTCTTTGCCCCTGCTTAATCATGTCTGTCGATATATCGATAGCATGATATTGGTGTTTGTTTCCCAGAAGTTTGACAATTCCCTCTAATGCGATGCCTGTCCCAGCACCTACATCTACGATGGACAAATGCTTTTTGTCCTTGAAAGGAAGCAGCATGGTTTCAAATAAGGTGAGGGGGTAGCGCGGACGATAGAGGTCATAATCATCAGCCAATCCGTCAAACTTTTCATTTTGCGGTTGAATGCTTTGTATCATAGGGGAGGACCCTCTTTACTAATTTCTGACACACGTAATTGAGAAGCTCTTCTTTGTCCAGTATGTTAAGTATCAATTCCGAAGGAGGGCTAAGTGGGAACTGCCCTTTGACACCTTCTACCTTTCCTTCTCCAAGATTGATGCTTAGATTTCTTCCTTCTTCAAATGATGCGTTGTGGACCTCAATCACAATAAGGCCAAGGTTCCATGCATTCCGATAAAAAATCCATCAAATTCTGATGCAATTACTGCTTCGATGCTCTTAGCCAGTTAAAAACATTTATGATGCTTTACATTTAATATTTTGCTTTTAAATTATAGATTAAGTGAGTGCTAAGGTTAAAGTTTTTAGCGAATAAAGCATCGGTTTTGTCTTGAGCTTTTTAACAGTTCTTCTCGTTTCCTATTTAAGCAAAGCAGAGTACAAAGCAATCTCTCATCATAGAGGAATTATACTCTATTATTTGCGTCCTTCAAAATCCATGTGAATAACAGTGTCAGTTTCATCCTCATTGGAATGAGAGTTTCTGCGATGGCGCAAGGTTTGTAAAATTTCCTCTTTTAAAACCGCATCTGCTTCGCTTAAACGATGAATACTTAGTTCCAATTCAAGGGATAGAGCTAAATTCACACACAATTTAAGCTGTTCTCCAATATCAAAACCACGCTGATAGTCGTCATAAAGACCAACAAGTGTATCGGATAATTCCTTATCGCATAAAGGGGTCATACTCATTTCTCCACAGTGCGGTTTTTCCATGCATCTTTTATATGTTTAAGAGTTAGCCTATTCCACTACCATAAGCTGCCATGTGCACCAACATTATGATTTTGTCAATTTGGCATAAAGTGTCAGCTTTTAAGCCAATGCCGGTAAGAAACTTTATCATTCCAAGATCTTCAACCTCCTAAAAGTGAATGTGTGCTACAAAATTTTTACTATAGGGCTTGCGACGTTTTATATGCTTTGCCAAACGTCTGTTAATTTATACGCACAAGGGACTATTTTGACGATGAACAAAACGCTCTAAGATCTCATTATTTTCAACCAAGGCTAAATTGGTGCCATTGATATTAACAATAAGCAAGAATGGCTTGTAAATATTTAGCCTCTGAAATAAGGGGTGATAATCTTATTTTTGTAGAAGATCAATTATCTTGCCTATTTCGTATTGATTTTTAGACATTGATAAACTTTTTACCTTATTTAATTAAAACGCATGGGAAATGCGTTTAAGAGGCATATCCTGATAATGTGATTCAAGCGGCATTCTCGTAAATACGGAGTGAACGGAACAAACTGTATTGGGCTGTTTTGCTACTTTAAAAATATGATGGCCGCTTTTGGGGTAGTGGTCACTAAAGCTTTGCTCAACGAGCAAACCGATAAGATCGGCAATAGCACGTTCAGCTTTTTCGTTGGACCGTGTTCAAATGTTTTTGACACGGGATGACGGTGTTTGGTAAACTTTCACGAGTTTCGCTAAGGTCATATTCCTGAGGCGTAGTTCGGAAAAATGCTATGGCGATCCGGTTTTATGTGATTGTCATAAATTTCGCTCCTGCTTAAACGAATACTGTAACATTCGTTTGTGTGGGGTTCGGTGTGTAATCACTGCCTCTCTTAACGGGCAGTAGTGGTGAATATAAATCAATATAACTATATTGATTTTGGAGTAATTTTTTTGGCACGTCCAGAAGCAGAACCTAAAACTGAACTGGCAAAACGTTTTCGTGAAGTGCGCCGCATCCTTGGTTTTGCGGAGCGCAAACAATTTGCCGAACATCTTGGTGTAACTGCTGGTTCCATAGGAACTTATGAAACTGGTATAAGTGAACCTACCGCCTCTGCTCTTTCCAAATACCAAGAAATCTGTGGTGTTTCATTAGATTGGCTTGTAACTGGCAATGGTGAAATGTTTATAGATATAGCAAAAGCGAAAGCGTCTGGTTTTAAGCCGCAAGCTATCCCTGCTGGATTGATGAAAAAGCTTGGAGGGATAGCCTACACAATCTATCGTGATGCAAACATAAAACTCCCCCCTGAAGATATAGCGGAATTAGCGGCAGAGCTTTATGGAAAGTTGCAAGAGCTTGTTCAAAACATTAATGATATGGAAGAAGTTGAAGCGACTTTTCCGCTTCTAAAATTACATTTGAAACGCCAAATCGAAGTGGAAAAAGCACATCTCACAACTACACAAGATACGGATTAACAGTCTTTTAAAATAAAAGTAGAAATCTTTTTTGATTTTCTGTTGTGAAAATCCAATTAAAAACAATGCATTTAGTGGTCAAAAATATCTATAAAAACGACGAACGTATCATATATTCTTCTCTAATTCCATCTTTTCCGACTGAGTACAAAATCTAACATAAAACTACATTTTGGGGTTCATTTAATTTATTTTTTATCTATGCTGCATTTTTTATAGTTTTTGGATGCAGGAAAAAATTTATACAATGAACAATTGGTTCAAACAGGTACGCTGTGGCTGTATCAGCTATCAGGCGAAATCCAGCTGTAAATATTCTGGTCGTGAAAAATGCCATTTAAATATTCAGCTTGTCTAAAGGTTCCTTCGTATACAAAGCCGCACCGTTTTGCAACTGCATTACTCTTCTGGTTAGCGGTAGAACATTTGATGACAAATCGCTTGATAATACGATGTGAAGAGTAATGCTTAACAAGAGCTTTTATCGCGCGTGTCATAATACCATGACCTTGAGCTCTTCTATCAAGCCAGTATCCAATATATCCGGTTTTATTTTCACTGTCGATGCTATTGAAAGAAAGTAAACCTACAGGATTTTCATTGAACAAAATAACATATGTTTTTCCCTCGTCTTTTTGATGCGCGAGAAAACAGGAGTCCAGAAAGTTAGCCGTATCATTTTCATGATTAACAAAACGTGGCCATGCCAAAAATTCACTGAAATATTCTTTGTTGAAGTGAATAATTTCATACAGTGCAGAGGAAAACTTTCTTGATGGTGTTTCTAATTGGATATTGTCATCCACGGAGATGCTTTCTTCTCGGTGGAATAAATCCCTAGCGAAAATGGGGGAGGGCAGTCGTGCGGTGAGCACATTTCCTTTTAGCCAGACGTATACCGGTAGTTTTTTAAGTGTCCATTCGTTAGCAGCTTGCATATCAAAGTTATGGAGCCCTCTTATCAAAAAATGCTCACCTTCTTTTAAACTATGGCATTCCTGCAGCCCCAGAGAGTTATTTTCAAAACAGTTAAAGCGAGTCAGAAGTTGCTCCTCTTGGCTCATTTTTTTATTCGGATCATCCAACAATATTGGGAAATAAAGTCTATTATGTATGAAAGGAATCTGATTGATGCTTAAATAAGTCTGCATTACCTGGGCATCATTGCGGTATTCATAGCCAAAAGCTCTTTCTACCACGTAGCAACTTTTTTCGCTCAGGCAGTAGTTTGGCTTAAAAATCAACTTCCATTTTTTAGGCAGATTTGGATCATGATTATTTAGCACATTATGAATGCTACAGAGCATAGCTTCTGGATTACAGATTTCAGGTTCTGAGACGGATGAAATGCAATGAGCAAGAAAATCACTCTCTATGTAAAGATGTCCTGATGGTGGCATATATTCGATAAGAAAGGGAAGCCAATCATTTAGAGTATCAGAGATTGTTAAGAGTTTTTCTAGGTTAGAACCCAGGTAAAGATGGAAGCCTTTTAGATAAAGATGCTTGGATTTGGATAATAAAGGCAAGATATCTCTGATGTATTCTTCTTTAGTTATCCCAAGCTGGAAGTGTGTTCCATCACGGTATAAATAAGAAAGCTTAATGCTCACGCCATAGCATTTGCCTTTATTAGCAGCTAATCTATTAAGCTGGCGAAGTTCGTTGACACTGTTCACGTGGATGAGAACACTTTTCTCTAGGGCAAGAGACAAATCTTCAGTATTTTTGCAAGGGTTTTTTAAAATGATGCGATCATTAGGAAATCCCATGGCAGAAGCAAGTTGGAGCGCGCCAGCAGAGCAGACTTCTACACTTAATCCTTCTTCCGCCAACAATTTGCAAAAGATTCCAAGTGAGCAAGATTGAAGAGAAACGGCAATGTTGACATTGGCAAAGTGCTTCTTGCTGGCTAATATCAGTGTTTTCACTTTTACCAGAGCACTATCGGCATCGAAAAGAAAGAAAGGAAAATCGGCGTGACCTGGACGATTGATAATTTCTTTTGTGGCTTGAATGATATATTTTGGGATTATTTTATGTGTCATTATTAAAAAATGGTGTTCCCTGACAGTTTCGTTGTGCATTCAGCAGTTCGTTAAAAAACAAAAACCACTCATAAAATACATTTTGTATTTTACGTCTCATAAAAATAGGTAAATGCATTGTTATTTCTGATATAGACAAAGTTATTTACCTCTAAAATATACATCAAAAAATTCGCTTAAAAAGAAACATTACAGGTATCTGGCGCCCTAAAAATGTATAAATTTACTATGAGGAGAACTTAAACTCTCTTCTCCACGCTATGCTAGCTGGTATTTTAAAAATAGCAACAATATCTTCACACATATTTTTAGCTTTTTAAAGAAATATTGCACATTATATTAAATAAAGAAGTTAAATTTAGCAAAACAAAATTCTGTATGAAGTCCATAAATCCAGAGAAAATATGAAATATACTATAGGATAGCGTTTATTGCAAAATGTATTTCAATATGGTGATTATTTTTCGCAAAAAAATAATAGAAATTATTTTATTATACTCTTGTCATTTCGTTTGTGCGCTTTATCTGAAAGACAAATTACTTTTTATAAAAAGCGTTTTTACAAAAAACGGATTACGCTATGTTTGATAGGGATTATACAATAATTTAAGAGAGTGCATATTTTTATTTTTTTTAGCCTTTTTATTAAAGAGGCGATGGCTTTTTCTCAGATCTAATCTCTTTTAAAAAGATTTTAGGATGATGCCGTAACAGGTTTTGGCATCGAAAGGGGTGGCTTTTAGATTTTTTATGAGTTTTCTGGTTGCGCAAAAGGAGTTTTGCGATGGGTTTTCTTTTGCTTGCTGTGATGATGTTTTTCTCTGTTTTCAGCATTAAATTTTTCTTGAGGGGGGTATGATGAAAAAATTACATTCAACACCAAATTTTATTAAAGCTGTTTCATTAGGAACAGCAATGGCTGCGCTTTTATCGAGCGTTTCTCCTGTTTTTGCGGCAAACCTCGCGATAACAGGAGCAACTGTTCAGAGTTCGAATATGCCGAGCGTGTCTTATCAAAAGGGCAGTCATGGTAGTATTGTTTTGACTGGTGATGATGATTATTGTGGTGTGGATAATGTTGTCGGACGTGGTGGCAGTACTCAAAGCTCTAATAATTCAATAACGGCAGAAGAGCAATATAACAGATTTATCGAAGATAGAAAATTTCATGATCGTAATCCTTATGGCACGACCACTGAAAAGGTTACTTGGCTTGCTGATGGGGCTACGGATCCAAGAGGTGGCTATATGGGAACTGCTATCACTAATGGTCTCATGAATGTTATGCCTGAAGCTTACGGTGTTTATTCTTTTGCTACTGGTTGTGGGTCTTCTGCAACGGGGAATTATTCAACAGCCTTTGGTGCTGGAGCGACTACAAAGGCAGGGGGCGCACAAGCTTTTGGTGTTTCTGCACTTGCAAGCGGTAGAGCAAGTGTTGCTATGGGTGTGGGATCAGAAGCGAAGGAGAAATCTACGGTTGCTATTGGTGGACTTGCAACTGCATTAGGTGAAAATAGTGTTGCTTTAGGGACTAGGACGAGGGCAGAAAAGAATTATGCGATTGCTATAGGTTCAGAGGCGGAAGCTCAAGGTTCAGGTTCTATTGCAATAGGGAGCAGGCGTTCTGACAGAACAGAGGCTTCTAATCCTGAAAGAAAAGTAACAGCGAAGGGGGAAAATGCGATTGCTATAGGTACACACACGTATGCTGAAACGGCAGATTCTGTTGCTATTGGTGCAAATGCACAAGTAACTGTTTTTGATGGTGTTGCTATAGGTGGGGGATCAGTCTCTGATAGAGACAAGGGGGTTGTTGGTTATGACCCTTATCTAGATGGTGATGCGACAGAAACCGGTATGGCATGGAAAAGCACTACAGGTGCTTTTAGTGTTGGTGAAGTTGGTGGCCGTGGTAATGGTAATCTAACACGACAGATTACAGGAGTTGCAGCTGGTTCTAAAGACACTGATGCTGTCAATGTTGCACAACTGAAAGCTATGAAAGATTTGGTAGCAGGAGAGTGGAAACTCTCTATTGATGGAAAAAATGAGACACCTGTTAAAGGAGGCAGTATTGTAGATTTTTCAGTGAAAAATGACAACGCCGTGGGGCAAGACAACTTAAAGATTGAAAAGGACAATGCAGATAATAATAAGCACAAAGTCACATTTGCTTTGAGTGATAATCTTAAACTGACGAGTGTTACTACAGGAAACAGTTCTTTAAAGAGTGATGGCTTAGTAATTACTGGTGGTCCAAGCGTACAGAGTGAAGGTATTAATGCTGGCGGTAAAAAGATTACAGGAGTGTTAGAAGGCACTGACAATACCGATGCAGTGAATTATAAACAGCTGCAAGATATAAAAGATTTGGTAACAGAAGGCGGAGGTTGGAAACTTGCCGTTGACGGTGAAGGTGCCACAGATGTTAAAGCTGGCAGTACAGTGGATTTTGTTGCAGTTAAGGACAAAGAAAATAACAAAAATATTAAAATTGTAAAAGGCGATGGCAATAAAGTAACCTTTGATTTGGGTGATAATATTAGGGTGACGAGTGTTACAGCAGGGAGAAGCACTGTAAGCGATGATGGTTTTATATTCGCTAATGGGGCAAAAATAACTGTAGATGGTATTAATGCTGGCGGTAAAAAGATTACAGGAGTGCTAGCGGGAACTGAAAGTACTGATGCAGTGAATTATAAACAGCTGCAAGATATAAAAGATTTGGTAACAGAAGGCGGAGGTTGGAAACTTGCCGTTGAAGATGGAAAGCCTACAAATATTGGGGCAGAAAGTACAGTAAAGTTTGTAGCTGCTGCGGATAAGGATAGCCACAAAAATATCAACATTGTAAAAGACGATGATAACGAGGTAACATTTGATTTAAACAAATTTATTAAAGTTAATAAAATAAAAGTAGGGGACGAAGTTACTATAACTGATAATGGCTTAGTGATTAAACGTGGTCCAAGTATAACATATGGCGGTATTGATGCTGGCAGTAAAGAGATTAAAAATGTAGCAGAAGGTATTTTGCCCTTCGATGCAGTTAATCTTAATCAGTTGGAAAAAGTAAAAGAGAAAATACAAGAAGTAGCAGACAATAGTCTTGTTAAATGGGATGAAGATGAGAAGCTCATTACCATTGGTGCCAAAAAAGATGGCGAGATAATTAATGTTAAAAATAATACAGACAATGAGCGGGTTATTACTGGTGTTGCAGATGGGGGGGTTGATGAGAATTCAGCTGATGCAATAAATGGTTCCCAACTTTATTCTATAGGTAGCAAAATTGCAAAATACTTTGGTGGTGGTGCCTCATTCGAGAATGGCGACTTTACAGGACCAGAATATGAGTTAACTACTATTGAAGAGGATGGTACAGTAAGTATAAAGAATTATCCTGATGTTGGTTCAGCTTTGGATGTAGTTAATAAAAATGTCTTTGCGGTTGATCATAGAATAACCGTTGGGTTTCTTGATATTGCTGATTATTTTGGTGGTGGCGCTAAGTATGAGAAAGGCGAATGGAAAGCTCCTACTTTCAAGGTTTCTCAGCGTGATGCGGATGGTACTATTGTTGAGAAGGAGCACCATAATGTTGCTGATGCTTTTGGTGGTGTTGATAAATCTATCACAGATATTTATAATCAGATTAACAATGTAACAGGAAATGGTCTTGTTAAATGGGACAAAGATCAGAAGCTTATCACCATTGGTGCTGAAAAAGATGGTACGAAAATTGATATTGCAGGCAGTGAGGGAGATCGAATTATCACGGGTGTAAAAGCAGCAGTGGAAGATAATGATGCTGTCAATAAAAAGCAACTCGAGGACACTATAACAGAGGTCGCTGACAGTATTAAGTTTAATATTCTTGTAAAACAAGATAAGGAGGATGGTCCTATTACTGTTGGTAAAGAAAGAGGTGGCACAACAATTAACATTGCAAATAAATCGGGTGATGCTCGGACAATTTCTGGTGTAAAAGCAGCGGTGGAAGATAATGAGGCTGTTAATAAAGCTCAACTTGATGGCACTATTGTAGATATTAATGATAAGATTAACGTCATTAAGGAAGCAAGTGCTTTTGCAGTTCTCTATGATAAAGATAAAGATGGTGCTGTCAATTATGATAGTGTGACTTTGGGAGGCAGTAAAAGCAAAGGACAAGTTGCTCTCCTGAATGTCAAAGATGGAAAAATTAACAAAGATTCGCACGATGCAATCAATGGCAGCCAGATTGATAAAATATCTCAGGATGTTGCAAAGTTTTTTGGTGGAAGTGCTGCATTTGAAAATGGTGCTTTTGTAGGACCGAGATATAATTTAACCACTATTGATAAAGATAGTAAGGAAAAACAAAAAGAATATAATGATGTTGGCTCAGCTTTGACAGGGCTTGATACAAATATCAGGAATGTTAATCATCATTTAATCCATGCAATAAAGGATGTTGCTACTTATTTTGGTGGCGGTGCTGGATATGATGATAAAGAAGAATGGAGAGCTCCTACTTTCCAAGTTATCGAATTCAATGCTGATGGCACTTCCGCTAAGAAACCTTATTATAATGTTGCTGATGCTTTTGAAGGTGTGAATAACTCTTTCACGAATATTCACAATCAAATTTCTAATATAACGAAAAATAGTCTTGTGAAGCAAGAAGGCGGCACTGAAGGTATTATTACCATTGGTAAAGCAACCGGTGGGACTAAAATCAGTATTGCAGATAAGAGTGGTAATGCTCGCACAATTTCTGGTGTAAAAGCAGCAGAGAAGGGTGATGAAGCTGTTAACAAAAACCAACTTGATAAAAGCATTAAAGAAGCAAATGCTGCTGCTGTTCTCTACGATAAAAATGAAGATGGTAGCATCAATTATGGTAGCGTGACTTTAGGTGGTGGTCAGGGCGAGGGACCAGTGGTTCTCCTCAATGTCAAAGATGGCAGAATTGCACAAGGTTCAATGGATGCCATTACGGGTAACCAGCTTTATCTCATGAGTAACCAGCTTGCTGCTTATTTTGGTGGTGGCGCTAAGTATGAGAATGGAAAGTGGATAAATCCTGAATTCAAAGTTATGCAATACTATGCTAATGGCAATGCCATTGAAAAACCTTATACAAATGTTGCCGATGCATTTGGTGGTGTCAATAATAGTATGTTAAACATAAGTAATCGCATTGATCAAATCGAAGACAAAGTTGATACAGATGCTTTAAAGTGGAATGAGGAAAAAGATGCCTATGACGCTAGCCATAATGGTCAACCAAGTAAGATTATCAATGTAGCTAATGGCAAAATTGCAAAAGATTCGACAGATGCAGTCAATGGTGGACAGCTTTGGCAGACCAATGAACGTATTAGTGGTGTTGAAAAAGATATTAAACATATCGAAAACAGAGTTGACAATATTTCAAACACAATTGGCGATATTGGTGATACTGTTACCAATATTGAAAACAAAGTTGATAATATTGAAGCTACGGTTAACAATATAGCTGATGGGGTTGTTAGTTATGACAAAGATGAAAACGGCAAAAAGACCAATAAAGTCACTTTAGCAGGCGGCAATGAGAGTGAACCTGTCATGATTGATAATCTTGCTGATGGTAAAATTGAAAAAGGCTCGAAAGAAGCTGTGAATGGTGGACAACTGCATGATTACACTAAAGAACAGATGGAGATTGTTCTTGATCAATCGAAGCATTATACGGATCAACGAGTAAGGAATATCGTTGTCGATGCTATTGATGATGCTGTTGATCAGGCTAACCACTATACAGATATGAAGTTTGAAGCGCTCAATTATACTATAGAAGGTGTACGCAAAGAGGCAAGACAAGCTGCAGCCATTGGTTTGGCAGTATCGAACTTGCGTTACAATGACACACCTGGAAAGTTAAGTATTGCATTTGGTAGTGGTCTATGGCGTAACCAATCTGCATTTGCTCTTGGTGCTGGTTATTCATCTGAAAACGGAAAAATTCGTTCTAACTTGTCGGTAACGAGTTCTGGAGGACATTGGGGTGTAGGTGCAGGATTTAATATGACACTGAATTGATAAAAACTTTTCTTAAAACGCACTTTTTGCCCTTGCTTTGATTAAGCAGGGGCAGAAAATTTTTTAGTAAAAAACTATATACAAGTCCTATAATGAAATACGAGCCGGCACTATTAATATATTTGCCAGCTCTCAATATTTCTGACGGCTCTTGCTTGAGACGGTTCATAAGCGGCATTTTTACTTTGCTTTTTAAGCAGTTTTTCATCCATATGTTGATCCCTTGTTGTTACCCATACGTCATCCTTTCTTGCGACGTGCAAAAGAATGGTTTTGTCTGATTTATCATAAAAGGACTTGAAATGAGAGAAGCCTACGATACTCAGGAATCTCATTATGCAAAACAATAAATTATCATTATAAATCAATATATTGACTAAATCCTACTAGAGCAAGATAAACTCTTTCCTAAATTAAAAGAGTGATCAGTAAACGCAAAACCATACTGATCCTGAATGCATAATAGCTAAAAAACTATGCGCCATTTTTAGTAAGAGAAAAAGCCGGAATTCGCATAAATAATTAAATACGATTTTTTTATGTTTAAAAATTGACTTTCACAAATAGCCCCCTAAATCCCCTTAAAGATGCTGCAGAAATTGACAGCTTATACCTTAATTTATTCACACTTCAAAAAATCACGGTGTGTAAAAACATGGATGCATACAAAACTAAAGAAGCTTTGTAGTGCTGGAGAGCATCCTTTTTATGGCTTAAATATGTTATTACTGGGGGAGAATATTATGAAAAAATTATACACCACAACAGCGGCGAGTAACTTGAATTATTCCCGTTTTTCTTCTTCGTTATCTGGAGTTGTAGGAGTTTCGTTAGCTGTAGTTGTTGCATTTTTATCAAATATTTCGCTTGTCAATGCCGGTGTGATTGTAAACACTAAAGGTGTGCGCTCTCATAATGTTACGATGAATAAGAAAAATCAATCCGTTAAAGTTTCTACGCCGGCAAGTAAGAAAAAAACAGCATCGGATAATGATTCAAAGGCATTGAATATCGATGTGATGAATGTGGATGTGACTGAAAGTGTTGAAGGTTTGCAAGGTAACGTTAAAGTCTTACAGACTAACAATGTGAATAAGAAATCCGAGTTTTTTATTGAATCTTTTGCGCCTACAATTTGGCAAGTAATGGCACCAAATAATTATTCAACGAAATCAATGGCAAGGGCAATAAGCATCCCATCTGGAGGCGCAGAAATCATCCCATATAGAAACGAAAAGGTAGCACAGGGAGAAAATCATCTAAATTTTGAAACGAGCCACCCTTATCAAGTAGGTTATGAGGCCAAGACAGATGGTAATAGTGCCATTGCTATAGGCCCGTGGGCAAAAGCACTATATCAAGACGCTATTGCTATAGGTAAAACTGCTTATGCGACAGGTTGGAGCAGCGTTGCAATAGGTTCTGAATTTAAAGATAAGGGTCAAGATGAAAAAGGTATGGACGATCATACAATGGCGACAGGTGACTATTCGACCGCTTTAGGTTCTGTTTCGAAGTCTTTAGGGTATGTCTCGACAGTTGTTGGTCACCGTTCATGGGCATCTGGTGCATTTGGCCTTGCTGTAGGGGCTTTTGCAAAAGTAAAGGAAAACTATGCTGTTGCTTTGGGTGGTTCTGCTGAAGCGTTAGTGAGAGGAAGTGTTGCTTTAGGAGGTAATTCTGTTGCGAAGACTGCTGCTGGAAAGACTGGTTATAGTCCTTTACATGCAGACCCGATAGAATTTGCAGACCCGATAGCAGATGATGGCTTCACATGGTATAGTACATTAGGTGCTGTCAGTGTTGGTGATATTGAGAAAAAAAAATCGCGCCAGATTACAGGAGTAGCAGCTGGTACTGAATTGTATGATGCCGTGAATGTTGCACAGCTAAAAGCGTTACAACAATATGTAGACCAAGGTTGGAAGCTGTCTGTTGGCGGGGCTAATGCTACAGTTGTTGGTATAGAAAACACAGTAGATTTTTCAGCTACCAGTGACAACCTTACGGTTACAATTACAAAAGGTGAGCAAGACAATAATGTAAATAATGTAAAGTTTGATTTGGCTGATAATATTAAAGTGACGAGTGTCACGACAGGAAGAAGCGTAATGAGTGATGATGGCTTTCTGTTTGCTAATAACCAAGGTCCAAGCATGACTTTTGATGGCATTTATGCTGGCGATGAAACGATTAGAGGAGTGAAGGCAGGGGAGGAAGGTACCGATGCTGTTAATAAACAGCAACTCGAGGATCAGATTGCAGATGTCGTTGATAGTATTACAAACAACATCCTCGTTAAATGGGATAAAGAACAGAATCTTATCAATATTGGTAAGGAAAGAGATGGTTCTGTAATTAATATTGAAAACAAATCCGGTGAAAGCAGAACAATCTCTGGTGTAAAAGCAGCAGAGAATGATGATGAAGCTGTTAATAAAAAACAACTCGATGGTACAATTGCAGATATTACTAACAGTATTAACGTCGTTAAAGAAGCGAATAATTTTGCCGTTCTCTACGATAAAAACAGTGATAATACTGTTAATTATAAGAGTATTACTCTGGGCGATAAAAATAATCCAGGACCAGTTGCTCTCTTGAATGTTAAAGATGGCACGATTTCCCAAGGGTCGACTGATGCAATAAATGGTGGTCAGATTCATAAAATATCTCAGGATGTTGCAAAGTTTTTTGGTGGTAACGCCTCATTTAAGGAAGGTGCCTTTAGTGGACCAAAATATGATTTGACTACTATTGATGAAGATGGTGCAGTAAAAAAGCTGAAATATAGTGATGTTGGTGCAGCTTTGGATGCGGTTAATAAAAATGTCTTTGCGGTTGATCATAGAATAACTGTTGGGTTTCTCGATATTGCTGATTATTTTGGTGGTGGCGCTAAGTATGAGAAAGGCAAATGGCAAGCTCCTACTTTCAAGATTTCTCAGCGTGACGCGAGTGGTACTATTGTTGAGAAGGAATACAATAATGTTGGTGACGTTTTGGAAGGGCTTGATACGAGTGTCAAGAATGTAAATACTCATCTGGAAAATGAGGTAAAGAAGTTTAATGAAAAAATCACAAATATTTCACAAGAAGTAAAAGGTGATGCCTTGTTGTGGAGCGAAACGGATAAAGCATTTGTAGCACAACACGGAGCAGGAAAAACCAAGAGCAAGATTACATTTCTTGCAAATGGAGAGACAACTGAAAACTCAACGGATGCGGTGAATGGTTCGCAACTCTTCAAGATGGCTCAAAATGCATCAAAATATTTTGGTGGTGGTGCAGATGTACTTGCAGGTATAGAACCGTCTTATCTTATTCAGAATGAGGAATATCACGATATTGGTTCTGCTTTTACAGGTGTGAATATTTCTATTACAAGGCTTGATAGTAAGATTTCCGAAATGGCAAAAACGAGCCTTGTGCAACAAGAGAAAGGTACATCAGGTATTATCACTATAGGTAAGGCAACAGCTGGTACTGAAATTAGTGTTGCAGGTTCTGGCGGTTCGGGGCGCACTATTTCTGGCGTGCGGGCGGCAACAAAAGACAATGAAGCCGTTAACAAAGCGCAGCTTGATAAAAGTTTAGAAAGTCTTTCGAATACTCTTCAGTCTGAAGATTCTTCTGTTGTTCTTTACGATAAAACAAAAGATGGTAAAACTGATTATGGTAGTGTGACTTTTGGGAAGGGTGAAGATGCCGCTCCTGTTGCTCTTCATAATGTTGCTGATGGTGAGATTGCCAAGGATTCTCATGATGCGGTCAACGGCAGCCAGATTAATAAAATAGCTGAAGATGTTGCACAATTCTTGGGTGGTGGTGCGACATTTAGTGAGGGCATTTTTCAAAAACCAACATATAATGTTTCTAGTGTTGATGCTGAAGGTAAAGTAACAAATAATTCGTATAGCGATATTAGTGCGGTCTTTACTGGGCTTGATACGAGTGTCAAGAATGTGAATACTCATCTGACGAATGAGGTCAAAAAGTTTGACGAAAAAATCACGAATATTACTGAAGGACTTAAAGGCGATGCCTTATTGTGGAACGATGATGCGCAAGCATTTGTTGCGCAGCATGGAGCAGGAAAAACCAAGAGCAAAATTAAGTTTCTTGAAAAAGGAGAGATTTCTGAATCCTCGACAGAAGCCGTTAATGGTTCGCAACTCTATTCGATGAGCAACAAGCTTGCTACTTATTTTGGTGGTGGTGCCTCATTCAAGAATGGTGCTTTTGTGGGACCAAAGTATAGTTTATCGACGATTTCTGTTATTGGTGAGGCAAAGCAGAAGGACTATGATAATGTTGGTTCTGCATTGGTTGGTCTTAATGCGAACGTCAAGAATGTGAATAGCCATCTAACGAATGTGGTTAATACTTTTACTGAAAAAGTAAATAATATTTCAAAAGAAGTAAAAGGCGATGCCTTATTGTGGAACGATGATGCGCAAGCATTTGTTGCGCAGCATGGAGCAGGAAAAACCAAGAGCAAAATTAAGTTTCTTGAAAAAGGAGAGATTTCTGAATCCTCGACAGAAGCCGTTAATGGTTCGCAACTCTATTCGATGAGCAACAAGCTTGCTACTTATTTTGGTGGTGGTGCTAAATATAAGGATGGAAAATGGACTGCTCCTACCTTCAAGATAGCGCAATTCAAGGGCGACGGTAGCTCTGGTGAGAAGAAGAGCTATAATAATGTAGCGAGTGCTTTTGATGGTGTTAATGAGAGTATGTCCAGTATCAACGATCGTATTCATGATGTTGAACAGAACGTAGCCTCTAATGGTTTACAGTGGAATGAAAAGAAAAAAGCGTATGACGCTAGTCACAATGGTAAAGTGAGCAGGATTGATAACGTTGCCAATGGTAAAATTGCAAAAGGCTCGCAAGAAGTGGTGAATGGAGGTCAGCTTTGGGAGACAAATCAGAAGGTTACAGCGGTTGAAAACAAAGTCAACACAATTGAAAACAAGGTAAATAATATTGATAAGCATGTGCAAGATGCGGTTGAAGTGATAAGAGATGCAGATGGCGAGAAAACCATAAGATCACTTTAGCGGGTGGAATCCTGGTGAACCTGTCATGATTGATAATGTTGCTGATGGCCGTATTGAAATGCTCGAAAGAAGCTGTTAATGGTGGGCAACTGCATGATTACACGGAGCAGCGGAGCTGAAGGTTGTTCTTGATGATGCAAAGCATTACACAGATCATCGTGTGAATAATATCGTTGTGAATGCCATAGATGATGCCGTTGATCGGTCTAACCAATATACTAATATGAAGTTTAATCTTTTAAGTTATGATATTAAGAATGTTCGCAAAGAGGCAAGACAAGCAGCAGCGATTGGTTTGGCAGTGTCTAACTTACGTTACTTCGACGATCCTGGATCTTTAAGTGTTTCATTTGGTAGTGGCGCATGGCATGGTCAATCGGCATTTGCTTTTGGTGCAGGTTATACGTCTGAAGATGGAAAAATCCGCTCTAACATATCTGCGACGAGTGCCGGAGGTCATTGGGGAGTAGGTGGCGGAATAACTCTGAAACTCAAATAATACAAGAAACTGCAATTGAACAAAATTTTCGTCCTTGTCTGATGATGCAAGGGCGAAATTTTCTATTCTAGAGAAGGAATATTTTACCCAGCACTCATGGCACCTCATGAGCACCTCATGGAAACTGATAGAGTCGTATATTTATAAAGTCTCATAACAATGTATTCTATAGCAATAGTCTTAGTGAGGCTGATTTTATTTAAAGTGAATCACTTTAACAAAAATTTTACAAATGCAGAGTAATTTTCTCATATGAATTAACAGATTGCGTAATTGCTACTGTAGTTTAATTGTGTAATCACACAGTTATTTTAAAATTGTACATTTTATAATTTTATGAATAGAAATATCCATTGGGGGGATATGCTTAAAGAAATCAAAAATCTCATTTTTACTATTTTATTTATTTGCTTTATTTATTTGTTCTGTATGCAACGTATGCGGCAGTGGCGGTGATTAAGTACATAGCAGTAGCATCAGTAATTACATAAGACTCAGTTTGATCGAAACGGGGATATTTAAAACACAACGATACAACAGTATTTCTATAAAAACCTACAGTGCATGCAACTATAATCAATTTTATAAGGAATAAAAGACTCATTGTGTGAAAATAATTAAATCCATTTTCTTCTTGCTATTTTAGCTAATAGTCTATAGACCATAAAATAGTCATTAATAAGACTCATTTTGGTAAAAATATTAAAAGACTCTCTCGCAAGGGGAGGAGCGATGAATGATGAGAAAATTACATAACCATTATTTTTCTTTAAAGTACTTTAAACCATAAACAACTTCATTTTTTCTCGAATAAACACTTTTATAACCTTTAAACACACAAAACGAATCTTTTTAACATCGAAAACCACAAACCCTATACTTAACAAATAATAGCGTACAAATATGTCTTTTTTATGTCTGTCACATTTTTTTCACCCCAAAATTCAGGGGCTTTGTTGCAAAAAGAACAACCCACTTACAGGTGGAAAAAACCAAAACTCCATCGCCCTAATGGGCAATAAATATAAACTACGATCTCACGCGACCTCAGTGGAGCTTTAGAGAGCCTTTTTGCTCATCACAATAACCATAAACCTTTATAGAACAGACAAAAACCATACCACTAAAATCCTACTAGCGCTGAAATGTGTCTTTTTGATGTTCTGAATATGTTTTTCCTGACTTGGAGAATTTCTTATGAAAAAATTCTATACCACACTAGCGCGCAATGACGTAAAATCTCTTCGTTCTCCTTATCCACTCTCTCTGGTTAAGGGTGTTTCATTTGCTGCAATGGTGGCTTTTTTGTCAAATGTTTCTCCTAGCTTTTCAGCAAATTCTGATTTTAGAAACGCATCTTTTGAAGGTGCCAAGGGTATTGTTGTTGCTTATCCTCAAAGCATTCTTTCTGCGTATGATGGCTATAAGGATGATAAGAAAAATTATTTAAAAGCGCTGAATGTTGCTTTAACATCTAAGGTAAATGCTTCTGAAGACTATGCAAATTTTTTGACCAGAACTCTTCTAGGTCCGAGTGATGAGAGCTCTGTAATAAATGTTCTGACGGCAGAGGGTGATAATTTATCGAAAGGGGAGGTAAGTAAAGAGGAACGATATGAAAGAGTCTTCACTAATCGTCAGTTGTCTGTTTCTGATAGCTCTACAGCCCAGCAGTTTGTTTACAATGATGAGAATGCAATGCTTGTTAATATTTCTGACCTTTTGCGGGGTGGAACTGCAGGAATGCAACGTGCTAAAAACAACAATACTATTTTGGGTGATGGGATTGTTGAGAAAGGTAGCAAGTGGACTGTTGTTATTGGTGACGATGCGGCTTCTAGTAATGGTGAGAAAGGTGCACATGGTTCTGTTGTTATCGGGTATGGTGCAAAAGCTGAAAACGGTTGGAATGTTCTTATCGGTTTTGGGGCAGAAGCAGTACCAGGATCGTATGGTTCTGTTGTTTTGGGGCGGGGGGCAAAAACGGAAGGAGTTTATAGCATTGCAATCGGTGGTGTTGGAACTATTAGTGGAAGTGCAACCCAGGATATTGATGAAAAAAATAGAGTACTTGCAACTGGTAATTATGCAATGGCTCTTGGTTACGGCGCGAAGAATTATGCAGAAAAGGGGATTGTTCTTGGTTACAATGCATCTGCAACAAAGGAGGCGCTGTATGGTATAGCCATAGGTGCTGAAGCAAATTCAATGGGGGGTAGGGGTATTGCTTTAGGTTATAAAGCGCAGGCATCAAATCAAGTCGATAGCATTGCTATAGGTTACATGGCTCACGCTATGGGTCGAAGCAGTGTCGCAATAGGTTCAGAATATAATGAGGAGAATGGTGGGGAGAACGATTATACAACCGCGAAGGCTGACTATTCAACGGCTGTGGGGGCTGTTTCTAAGGCTTTAGGGTATGGTTCGACTGCTCTTGGTCATCGCTCACAGGCAATTAGTAAGTATGCCATTTCTCTTGGGTTTTATTCGAAAGCAAAGGAAGAGGGAGCTGTCGCTATAGGTGTAGATTCTGTAGTTGGGGTGGAAAATGGCGTTGCTCTAGGGAGAGATTCTGTAGCTAATAGGGCTGCTGGTAAGTTTGGTTATGCTCCTTCACTGGTGGACGAAGTTGCAAAAAATAACGGATCTCAGTGGCAAAGTACACTGGGTGCTGTAAGTGTTGGTGATGATGGTAACAAAAAAACGCGGCAAATTACAGGGGTAGCAGCTGGCAGTGAAGCAACTGACGCAGTAAATGTCACTCAGCTGCGAGATTTAAAAAGATTCGTAAAAGAAAACGGTTGGAAACTATCTGTTGGCGGTGCAAATGGTACGACTGTTCTTATGGATGGTGATGTAGATTTTTCTGCTGGAAGTAACAACTTGAATATTACAAAAGGCGATAAAGACAATAAGCTAAAATTCGATCTTGCCAAAGATGTTATGTTGAGTAGTGCAAAAGTTGGAGGCAATACCTTAGATGCAACGGGCTTAGTAATTACGGGTGGTCCAAAAATAACGACCGATGGTATTGGCGCTGGTAGTAAAAAAATAACAGGATTAGCAAAAGGTACTGATGGTACTGATGCCGTTAACAAAGCGCAACTTGATCAAGATGTAACCACTCTTTCTGACAAAATTGAAGATGTGCGCTCTGTGGCAGTTCTTTATGATGAGGAAGCAGATACCGAAGAAGTCAGTGCATTTACCAGATCTGCACGTAAAGTGAATAAGAAGAGTGTGACTTTTGGAGATCCGAAGGAAGGCCCTGTTGCCTTGCATAATGTAGCCGATGGTAAGATTGCCAAGGATTCTCATGATGCCGTCAATGGTTCCCAACTTTTTGAGACAAACCAGAATGTCGCTACCTATTTTGGTGGCGGTGCTGGCTATTCAGAAGGTACATGGACCGCTCCTAAATTCACAGTTAAATCCGTTAAGGATGACGGTGTTTCTGAAGATAAGGTTTATGATGATGTTGCGAGTGCTTTGACTGGAGTTGGTACTTCTCTTACGAATGTTCAGAATAAATTTACTGAGCAGGTTAAC
Organism: Bartonella gliris; assembly: GCF_045277155.1. GTDB lineage: Bacteria > Pseudomonadota > Alphaproteobacteria > Rhizobiales > Rhizobiaceae > Bartonella > Bartonella gliris. The sequence goes on along the minus strand of NZ_CP123962.1, from coordinate 1,095,452 downwards.
AATGTGATTAACAAAGTGGAAAGCGAAAGCTTTGTTCAGCAAGATAAAACAACGCATCTTCTCACTATTGGTGCAGCAGCAGAAGGCGCAGAAATCAATATCGCCAATAAGGACAAAGGGGATAGGATACTTTCTGGTGTGAAGACCGCTACAAAGGATAATGAAGCGGTTAACAAAGGTCAGCTTGATGAAAGTTTAGAGAAGCTTTCTAACAGTCTTCAGTCTGATGAATCTGCTGTTGTTCATTACGATAAAACAGGTGATGAAAATAGCACGATTAATTATAAGAGTGTAACCTTGGGTGGTAAAGATAAAGACCCCGTAGGTCTTCATAATGTTGCTGATGGCGCGATTGCCAAGGATTCACGTGATGCAATCAATGGTTCCCAGCTTCATTCTCTTGGCACCGAGGTTGCGAAGTCTTTAGGTGGGACTGCTAGCTATGAGAATGGCACATGGACTGCTCCTACATTCACAGTTAAGAGCGTCACAGAAGATGGCAAAACAGAAGACAAAAGCTATAATAATGTTGCTTCTGCTTTTGCAGGTGTTGGTACTTCTTTCACAAATGTGAATAATTCTATCACGAAGATTAAGAATGAAATCACCAAAGAGATTGCGGATGCAAAAAGTGATTCATTGAACTGGAGTGAAACTGCTAATGCTTTTGTAGCGCAGCACGGAGAGAATAAAGATAGCAGCAAGATTACATCTCTTCAGAGTGGGGAAATTTCTGCAACCTCAACGGATGCAGTAAATGGCTCTCAACTTTATTCATTAGGCACAGAGGTTGCTACCTATTTTGGCGGTGGCGCTGGATATGCCGAAGGCACATGGACTGCTCCTACATTCACGGTTAAATCCTTCAAGAATGATGGCAGTGTCTCTGATGCGACCTATCATGATGTTGCTTCTGCTTTTGAAGGTGTTGGTGATTCATTCACGAATGTAAAAAATGAGATTACCAATGTAAAAAATGAAATTACCAATGTAAAAGGTGATAGCCTCGTTAAATGGGATGACGAGAAGCAAATAATCAAGATTGGTGCAGAAAAAGGTGGTAATACAATCACTATTGCCGATAAGGATAGCAAGGGTCGAATTCTGTCTGGCGTGAAGGCTGCAGAAAAGAGTGACGAAGCCGTTAACAAAGCCCAGCTTGATGAAAATGTGATCAAGCTTTCTCAAGATATTGAGGACGTCCGTTCTGTAGCGGTTTTCTACGATACAGAAGAAGATACCGAAGAAGTCAGTGCACTTACCAGATCAGCGCGTAAAGCGAATAAGAAGAGTGTGACTTTTGGAAATCCGAGTGAGGGCACTGTTGCTTTGCGTAATGTCGGCATAGGTAAAATTGCAGAAAATTCAACGGATGCAGTCAATGGTTCCCAGCTTCATTCACTAGGCGATAAGGTTGCTACCTATTTTGGTGGTGGAGCTAAGTATGAGAATGGACAATGGGTAGCTCCTGCTTTCAAGGTTAAAACTGTCAAAGCTGATGGTGCTGAAATTGAAGACAAAAGCTATAATGATGTTGCCTCTGCTTTTGAAGGTGTAGGTACTTCATTCACGAATATTACAAATGAAATTAAAAAAGAAATTGCTACTGTTCAAGGTGACGCCTTGTTGTGGAGCGAGTCTGATAAGGCCTTTGTAGCGACGCATGGAGAGAATAAAAATAGCAGCAAGATTACATCTCTTCAGAATGGGGAAATTTCTGCAAATTCAACGGATGCAATAAATGGCTCTCAGCTTTATTCATTGGGTGATAAGGTTGCGACATATTTTGGTGGTGGCGCTGGTTATAAAGATGGCGCTTTTACAGGTCCTACTTATAAATTATCTCAGATTTCTAAAGATGGTGATGTAACAGACAATTCTTTCACAGAGGTAGGAAAAGCGTTTGAAGGTCTTGATACAAATATCAAGAATGTGAATCAGCGCATTAAAGATGTTTCTCAGGGTGTTGCTCAGGATTCTTTATTATGGAGCAAGGAGGAAGAAGCTTTTGTTGCACGGCATGGGGAAGGCAACAACAAAAATAGGAGCAAAATTAAATTTCTTGCCGGGGGAGATTTAAGTAAAGACTCAACAGATGCAGTGAATGGTGGTCAGATAAATACACTAGGTGGCAAGGTGGCTGCTTTTTTTGGCGGTGGTGCTGACTTTGGAAATGGAAACTGGAATACCCCAACTTTTAAATTTAAAACTATCAAAGCTGATGGTACTGAAGAAGATAAAGAATATCAGGATGTAGCTTCTGCCTTTGCAGGTGTAGGTACTTCATTCACGGATCTTCATAACGCAATTACCAAAGAGATTAATAATGCGGTTACCAAAGTAGAAGGTGATAGCCTTGTTAAGCAGGATAAAGACACTGATTCTATTACTATTGGTAAAGAAACAAATGGCACTGTAATCAATGTTGCAAACAAAAACGGTGTGAATCGGGTGATTTCTGGCGTAGAGGATGCAAAAGATAACAATGATGCCGTTAACAAAGGACAGCTTGATAAAGGCTTGAAAGATCTTTCGAACAGTCTTCAGTCTGATGATTCAGCTGTTGTTCACTACGATAAAAAAGGTGATGACAATAATGCTATTGATTATGCGAGCGTGACTTTAGGGAAAGGTAAAGATTCTGCAGCTGTAGGTCTCCATAATGTAGCTGATGGTACCATTGGTGAGGGATCACATGATGCAATCACCGGTGGTCAGGTTAATACGATTTCTCAAAATATTGCGAAATACCTAGGTGGTGAAGCTGCATTTAATAATGGTACTTTCACAGGCCCCACCTATAAATTATCTAAGATTTCTGAAGATGGCGCTGCAGAAAAAACTAGCTATGATAATGTTGGAAGTGCTTTTGAGGGGCTTGATACAAATATCAAGAATGTAAACCAGCGTATTAAGGAAGTATCTCAAGGTGTTGCACAGGATTCTTTGTCATGGGATAAGGGTGCGTTAGCCTTTGTTGCAAAACATGGAGAGGAAAAAACCAATAGCAAGATTACGTTTCTTGCAAATGGAGGCATTTCTGCAGCCTCAACGGATGCAGTAAATGGCTCTCAGCTTTATTCATTGGGCGATAAGGTTGCGAAGTCTTTTGGCGGTGGATCTGGATATACGAATGGAGAATGGTCCGCTCCAAGTTTTACGCTTAAAACTGTCAATGCAGATGGCAGTGAAGGTGAGGATAAAAGCTATACCAATGTGGCGGATGCATTGGCTGGTGTTAGCAGTTCTCTCACGAATATTAAAAATGATATTACCAATGTGGTCAGTAATAGTCTTGTTAAGTGGGATGAAGATAAGCAAATAATCAAGATTGGTGCAGAAAAATACGGTAATACAATCACTATTGCTGATAAGGATAGTAAGACTAGAACACTCTCTGGTATAAAGGCTGCAGAACAGAACGACGAAGCCGTTAACAAAGCCCAGCTTGATGAAAACGTGGACAAGCTTTCTAAGGATATTGAGGAAGTTCGTTCTGTAGCAGTTTTCTACGATACAGAAGAAGATGCAGAAGAGCTCAGTGCGCTTACGAGATCCGCTCGTAAAGCTAAACAAACCAGTGTGACTTTTGGAAATCCGAAGGAAGGCACTGTTGCTTTGCGTAATGTTGGTAATGGTAAGATTGCCAAGGATTCTCATGATGCCGTAAATGGTGACCAGCTTCATTCATTGGGCGACAAGGTTGCGACATATTTTGGTGGGAGTGCAACATTTAAAGATGGCACTTTTACAGCCCCGACTTACGAGATTTCTAATGTTTCTGAAGATGGTACAGTAACAGAAAGTTCGTATAGTGATGTTGGTAGTGCGTTTGCTGGGCTTGATACGAGTGTCAAGAATGTGAACACTCATCTAGCAAATGAGGTCAAAAAGTTTGATGAAAAAATCACGAATATTTCTAAAGAAGTAAAAGGCGATGCTTTGTTGTGGAGTGATGCTGAAAAGGCCTTTGTAGCGACGCATGGGGCAGAAGGAACAGCAAAAACAAGTAGCAAGATTACGTCTCTTCAAAATGGAGATATTTCTGAAAGCTCAACAGATGCAGTAGCGGGCAATCAGCTTCATTCATTAGGCAATAAGGTTGCAACATATTTTGGTGGTGGTGCTGGATATGCAGAAGGCCAATGGACCGCTCCTAAATTCACGGTTAAGAAATTCAATTCTGATGACACAGCGACTGAGGAGTCTTATGACAATGTAGCTTCTGCTTTTGAAGGTGTAGGTGCTTCTTTCGAGAATGTTAAAGATTCATTCGCGAAGATTAAGAATGAGATTGAAAAAGATATTACCACAGTTCAGGGTGACGCTTTGTTGTGGGGCAAGGAAGAAGGGGCCTTTGTAGCGACGCATGGTGAAAAAGATAGCAAAACCAATAGCAAGATTACATCACTTTTAGATGGAGCAATTAATGACAGCTCAACGGATGCAGTAGCGGGTAACCAGCTTCATAAATTGGGTACTGGGGTTGCGAAGTCCTTAGGCGGTAACGCCAAGTATGACAATGGCCAATGGAGCGAACCTACATTCAAGGTTAAAATCGTAAAGTCTGATGGTACTGAGAGTGAGGAGTCTTACAGCGATGTAGCTTCTGCCTTTGCAGGTGTTGGTAGCTCTTTCACGGATCTTCATAAAGAAGTTAAGAATGAGATTAACAAAGTAATAGGCGATAGCCTTGTTAAGCAGGATAAAGACACTGATCCTATTACTATTGGTAATGAAACAAATGGTACTGTAATCAATGTTGCAAACAAAAGCGGTATGAAACGAGTAATTTCTGGCGTAGAGGATGCAAAAGATAACAATGATGCTGTTAATAAGGGTCAGCTTGAGAAAGGTTTAAAGGATCTTTCCAACAGTCTTCAGTCTGATGATTCAGCTGTTGTTCACTACGATAAAAAAGGTGATGACAATAACACTATTAATTATGCGAGCGTGACTTTAGGGAAAGGTCAAAATTCTGCAGCTGTTGCACTTCATAATGTTGCAGATGGTGCTATTGGTGAGGGTTCACATGATGCAATCACCGGTGGTCAGGTTAATACGATTTCTCAAAATATTGCGAAATACCTAGGTGGTGAAGCTGCATTTAATAATGGTACTTTCACAGGCCCCACCTATAAATTATCTAAGATTTCTGAAGATGGCGCTGCAGAAAAAACTAGCTATGATAATGTTGGAAGTGCTTTTGAGGGGCTTGATACAAATATCAAGAATGTAAACCAGCGTATTAAGGAAGTATCTCAAGGTGTTGCGCAAGATTCTTTGTTATGGGACAACGATGCGCAGGCTTTTGTTGCAAAGCATGGAGAGAATAAAGCCAACAGCAAGATTACATCTATTTTGGCTGGAACAGTTTCTGAAAGTTCCACTGATGCTATTACAGGCCATCAGCTTCATTCATTAGGCGATAAGGTTGCAACTTATTTTGGCGGTGGCGCTAAGTATGATAGTGGTCAATGGACAGCTCCTACTTTCACGGTTAAAACTATTAATTCTGATGGCACTGAAGCTGAAGAGAAGGACTATAAAACTGTAGCGGATGCTTTGGCTAGTGTAGGTGCTTCTATCACGAATGTTCACCAAGAGCTTAACAATGAAATTACCAATGTAAAAGGTGATAGCCTTGTTAAGTGGGATGAAGAGAAGAAACTCATCAAAATTGGTGGCGAAAAAGAGGGTGCTACAATCACTATTGCTGATAAGGATAGTCAAGATAGAATCCTCTCTGGCGTAAAAAAGGCAGAGAACACCAATGAAGCAGTTAATAAAGCGCAGCTTGATGAAAACGTGGACAAACTTTCTAATGAAATTGAAGAAGTGCGTTCTGTGGCAGTTTTCTACGATACAGAAGAAGCTTCAGAAGGTCTCGATGCACTTACGAGATCCGCTCGTAAAGCTAAACAAACCAGTGTAACTTTTGGAAATCCGAAGGAAGGCACTGTTGCTCTGCGTAATGTAGCTGAAGGTAAAATAACTGATGGTTCACATGATGCGGTGAATGGTGGTCAGCTTTATTCTCTTGGCAGCAGTGTTGCGAAGTCTTTAGGCGGTGATGCTAGCTATGAGAATGGTGCATGGACGGCTCCTACTTTCAAGGTTAAGACCGTCAAGGATGATGGTAGTGCGGTTGAAGAGCAGAGCTATGAGAGTGTAGCAGCTGCTTTTGAGGGTGTTGGTACCTCTTTCACGAATATTCATAATGAGATTAACAAGGAGATTGACAAAGTTGTAGCCGATAGCTTTGTTAAGCAAGATGCAGAAACAAAGGTTATCAAGATTGGTGGAGAGACAGGTGGTACAGAAATCACTCTTGCGAACAATGAAGGCAAAGACCGGACTCTTTCTGGTGTGAAGGCGGCAGCGAATGATAATGAAGCAGTTAATAAGGGTCAGCTTGATAAAAGGTTGAAGGAACTCTCTGATACTCTTCAGTCTGAAGATTCTGCGGTTGTTCTCTACGATAAGGATTCAGATGGTAAAACTAATTATGGCAGTGTGACTTTTGGGAAGGGTAAAGATTCTGCTCCCGTTGGTCTCCATAATATTGCTGAGGGTAAGATTGCCAAGGATTCTCATGATGCAATCAATGGTTCTCAGATTAATAAAGTCTCTGAAGATGTTGCCAAATTCTTGGGAGGAGATACTTCTTTTAAAGATGGCGCTTTTACTGGTCCAACCTATAAATTATCTAAGATTTCTACAGAGGGTAAGGTAGAAGAGGACGAATTTAAAGACGTTGGTGCAGCCTTTGCAGGTCTTGATACGAATATCAAGAATGTGAACCAGCGTATTAAGGAAGTGTCTGAAGGCGTAGCACAGGATTCATTGTCGTGGAGTAAGGAAGAACAAGCTTTTGTTGCTCTTCATGGAGAAGGAGACCAAAGAGGCAACAGCAAGCTTACATCTCTTTTAGATGGAGCAATTAATGAAAGCTCAACGGATGCTATTACAGGTGGACAGCTTCATAAATTGGGTACTGAGGTTGCGAAGTCTTTAGGCGGTGATGCTAGCTATGAGAATGGTGCATGGACAACTCCAAGTTTCAAGGTTAAGACCGTCAAGGAAGATGGTAGTGATGTTGAAGAGCAGAGCTATGAGAGTGTAGCGGAAGCTTTTGCAGGAGTTGGTACTTCTTTCAAGAATATTCACAATGAAGTTAAGAATGAGATCAACAAAGTTGTCAGTGATAGCCTTGTTAAGCAAGATGACAAGACGCATGTTATCAGCATTGGTGGCGAAAAAGGTGGCACAAGCATTAATATTGCAAACACTGATGGTACGGAACGTACTCTTTCCGGTGTACATGCTGGCAAGGTTTCAGAAGGATCGACAGATGCGGTAAATGGTTCCCAGCTTTATTCAATGAATAAGACGGTTGCGACGTATTTCGGTGGTGGTGCTGGATATGCAGAAGGAAAGTGGACAGCACCAAGTTTCACGCTTAAAACGATCAACTCTGAAGGACATGATGAAGAGAAGAGCTATAGTAATGTAGCGGAAGCTTTTGCAGGAGTTGGTAGCTCTTTCACGAATATTCATAAAGAGATTAACAAGGAGATTGACAAAGTAGTAGGCGATAGCCTTGTTAAACAAGATGACAAGACACATGTTATCAGCATTGGTAGCGAAAAAGTGGTACGAGCATTAATATTGCAAACACTGATCATGCAACGCGGACCCTGTCTGGTGTTAAAGAAGGAGCGGTTTCAGAAAAATCGACCGATGCTATCAATGGTTCCCAGCTTTATAGTTTGAATACCACGCTAGCGAAGTATTTTGGCGGTGGTGCTGGATATGCAGAAGGCAAATGGACAGCACCGAGTTTCAAGGTTAAGACCGTCAAGGATGATGGTAGTGATGTTGAAGAAAACAGCTATGCGAGTGTAGCGGAAGCCTTTGAGGGTGTAGGTACATCTTTTGAGAAACTTCATAAAGAGGTTACTAAAAATAACACGGAAGTTACTGAAAATATTAAGCAGAATGCGTTGTTGTGGAGTGATGAAGACAAAGCGTTTGTAGCACAGCATGAGAAAGATGGATCAAAAACGAATAGCAAGATTAAGTATCTTGCAAATGGGGAGATTTCTGAACACTCAACGGAAGCTGTTACGGGTGGTCAACTTTATTCAATGAATAAGACGGTTGCTAGGTATTTTGGCGGTGGTGCTGGATATAATGATAAGGGAGAATGGGTAGCGCCAAGTTTCAAGCTTAAAACCATCAAAGATGATGGTACTCCTGGTGAGGAGAAGAGTTATGATAATGTAGCGGAAGCCTTTGCTGATGTAGGTACTTCTTTCACGAATATTAAAAATGATATTACTAATGTAGTAAGTGATAGTCTTGTTAAGCAAGATGACAAGACAAAGATTATCAAGATTGGTGGCGAAAAAGATGGTTCTGCAATCACTATTGCCGATAAGGACAGTAAGGATAGAACACTCTCTGGCGTGAAGAAGGCGGAGAATGACAATGAAGCTGTCAATAAAGGTCAGTTTGATGAGGGCGTGACTAAACTTTCTCAAGATATTGATGACGTGCGTTCTGTAGCAGTTTTCTACGATACAGAAGAAGATGCAGATGACGTCCGTGCCCTTACAAGATCAGCCCGTAAAGTTAACAAAAATAGTGTGACTTTTGGAGATCCAAGCAAAGGTCAAGTTGGTTTACATAATGTTGCCGATGGTAAGATTGCCAAGGATTCTCATGATGTTATCAATGGTAACCAGATTGATGCAATCTCTCAAGATTTAGCTAAATTCTTGGGTGGTGATGCGGCATTTAGCGACGGTACGTTTACCGAACCAACATATAAATTATCTCATGTTGCTGAAGATGGTAAAGTAACTGATAGTTCATATACCGATGTTGGTAGTGCGTTTGCAGGTCTTGATACGAGTGTCAAGAATGTAAACCAGCGTATTAAGGATGTTTCTGAAAGTGTTGCTCAGGATTCTTTGAACTGGAGTAAGGATAAGGGGGCATTTGTAGCGCAGCATGGAGAAGGAGATAAAAAAGCAAACAGCAAGATTACGTCTCTTGCGGTTGGAGATATAGGTAAAGACTCAACGGATGCTGTTACAGGTGGTCAGCTTTATTCTCTTGGCAGCAGTGTTGCGAAGTCTTTGGGCGGTAATGCTAGCTATGAGAATGGTGCATGGACAGCTCCAAGTTTCAAGGTTAAGACCGTCAAGGAAGATGGTAGTGAAGTTGAAGAAAAGAGCTATGAGAGTGTAGCGGACGCTTTTGAGGGTGTAGGTAATTCTTTCAAGAATCTTCAAAAAGAGGTTACACAAGGTAACACGGAGGTTACTGAAAATATTAAGCAGAATGCGTTGTTATGGAGCGAAACTGATAAGGCCTTTGTAGCCCAGCATGGAAAAGATGAAGCAAAAACAAATAGCAAGATTAAGTATCTTGCAAATGGGGATATAGGTGAAAACTCAACAGAAGCCGTTAATGGTTCCCAACTTTATAGTTTGAATACTACACTTGCTACGTATTTTGGCGGTGATGCTAAGTATGAAGATGGCAAATGGACAGCTCCAAAGTTTACGGTTAAGACCGTCAAAGATGATGGTAGTGATGTTGAAGAAAAGAGCTATGAGAGTGTAGCGGAAGCGTTTAAGGGTGTAGGTACTTCTTTCACGAATATTCACAATGAAGTTAAGAATGAGATTGACAAAGTTGTCAGTGATAGCCTTGTTAAGCAAGATGACAAGACGCATGTTATCAGCATTGGTAGCGAAAAAAGTGGTACGAGCATTAATATTGCAAACACTGATCATGCAACGCGGACCCTGTCTGGTGTTAAGGAAGGTTCGGTTTCAGAAGAATCAACCGATGCCATCAATGGTTCCCAACTTTATAGTTTGAATACTACACTTGCTACGTATTTTGGCGGTGGTGCTAAGTATGAAGATGGCGCATGGACAGCACCAAGTTTCAAGGTTAAGACCGTCAAAGAAGATGGTAGTGATGTTGAAGAGCAGAGCTATGAGAGTGTAGCGGAAGCGTTTAAGGGTGTAGGTACTTCTTTCACGAATATTCACAATGAAGTTAAGAATGAGATTGATAAAGTTGTCAGTGATAGCCTTGTTAAGCAAGATGAAAAGACGCATGTTATCAGCATTGGTGGCGAAAAAAGTGGTACGAGCATTAATATTGCAAACACTGATCATGCAACGCGGACCCTGTCTGGTGTTAAGGAAGGTTCGGTTTCAGAAGAATCAACCGATGCCATTAATGGTTCCCAACTTTATTCTCTGAATACTACACTTGCGAAGTATTTTGGTGGTGGTGCTGGATATGCAGAAGGCAAATGGACTGCACCGAATTTCAAGGTTAAGACTGTCAAGGATGATGGTAGTGATGTTGAAGAAAACAGCTATGAGAGTGTGGCAGCTGCTTTTGAGGGTGTAGGTACATCTTTTGAGAAACTTCATAAAGAGGTTACTCAAAATAACACGGATGTTACTGAAAATATTAAGCAGAATGCGTTATTGTGGAGTGATGAAGACAAAGCGTTTGTAGCACAGCATGGCAAAGATGGATCAAAAACCAATAGCAAGATTAAGTATCTTGCAAATGGGGAGATTTCTGAAAACTCAACAGAAGCCATTAATGGTTCCCAGCTTTATAGTTTGAATCAGACGCTAGCGACTTATTTTGGTGGTGATGCTAAGTATGAGGATGGTCAATGGAGTGCTCCTACTTTCAAAGTTACCACATTCAAAGATGATGGTAGTTCTGAAGAGCAGAGCTATAGTACTGTAGCGGAAGCGTTTGCGGGTGTAAGCAGTTCATTCACGAAGCTTCATAATGAGATTTCTGAAAATATTGAGCAGAATGCGTTGTTGTGGAGTGATGAAGACAAAGCGTTTGTAGCGGTTCATGGGAAGGGAGATAAAAGAAGCAAGAGCAAACTGAAGTCTCTTCTGGATGGTGATATTTCTGAAGGTTCGACGGAAGCGATCACAGGGAACCAGCTTTATTCGATGAGCAATGCGTTAGCTGCCTATTTTGGAGGTGGAGCAGGCTATAAGGATGGCGAGTGGAGAGCACCAGAATTCAAGGTTGCGCAATTCAAGAGTGATGGTAGTTCTGATGAGAAGAAGAGCTATAATGATGTAGCGAGTGCGTTTGATGGTGTAAGTGAGAGTATGACGAGTATCAACGGGCGTATTCAAGATGTTGAAAAGAATGTCTCGTCCAATAGTTTGAATTGGAATGAAGAGCAAGGCTCGTATGACGCTAGTCATAAGGGAGAAGCGAGTAAGATTACGAATGTATTGGATGGTAAGATAGCAGAAAATTCGCAAGAAGTTGTGAATGGAGGGCAGCTTTGGACGACGAATGAGAAGGTAAAAAAGGTTGAAGAGAGGGTAGATACGCTTGATCAACATGTACAAGATATTGCAAGTGCGGTTACCGATGGTGCTGTTAACTATGACAAAGATGCGGATGGGAAGAAAACTAATAAGATCACTTTAGCGGGTGGAGATCCTGGTGAGCCTGTAATGATAGATAATGTAGCAGATGGCAAAATTGAAGCAGGCTCTAAGCAAGCGGTTAATGGAGGTCAGTTGCATGATTACACCAAAGAGCAGATGGCACTTGTTCTGGACGATGCGAAAAAGTACACGGATGAGCAAGTCAATAATATCGTAACTAATGGTCTTAATGAGGCAAAATCCTATACAGATATGAAGTTTGAGGCGCTAAGCTATGGTATTGAGGATGTTCGGAAAGAGGCAAGACAAGCTGCGGCTATTGGTTTGGCAGTGTCTAATTTACGTTACTATGATATACCTGGATCTTTAAGTGTTTCATTTGGTAGCGGTATCTGGCGTAGTCAATCTGCATTTGCTATTGGTGCTGGTTACACGTCTGAAGATGGGAATATTCGCTCTAACCTATCTATAACGAGTGCCGGAGGTCACTGGGGTGTGGGAGCAGGAATTACCCTAAGACTAAGATGATAAAAAGATATTTCAGCGATACCTCTATTCGCCCTTGTCTTATAAGATAAGGGCGAAAGTTTTAGGTATAAAAACAGTGTTACACTACATTCACTTAAAAAACACACTCTTATATCAACTAGAGTATGTTTTTACAGAGTAAAAAATTTCCTCTTGCTATTAGATCTAATATTCTGTAGCTAATGTATTGCAGTAAAGCACTTTTGTACAAACAAAATGCATTCATTTTATAATAAGAGGAGTATTTATTCTGAGATAATTCCACTCTCTACGATCTAGAAAATTTAATTAAAACATTAACCCTTACTGTAAACAAACAACACCTAAAAAGGATTATACTCTGTTTTAAAAAAGAACCATATCAAATTTACAAAATAAAAAAACACCACTCAATAAGTTCTCACTCTAAGAACTTACTAAATAAAAAACCTTCCTTCGAAACAAGTACCTTTTATATCCTCAAATAAACAAAATAAATTCTTTAACTTATAAAAATACAAACCCTATATCTAATACTAGTGTTAAAATATGTTCTTTTTATGTCAATCCAGTCTTTTTTCTTATTCTTAAATTCAAGGACTCCATTATGAAAAGAACACTCTGCTCAAAAACAGAAACTTCATTAAGCGAATTGCCGATTAATATCGATTACGATCTCACCGAAGTTTTAGATATTTTTTTCCACTACAAAAAGCCGAATCTTTTTATAGAACAGACAAAAACCATACCACTAAAATCCTACTAGCGCTGAAATGTGTCTTTTTGATGTTATGAATATGTTTTTCTGACTTGGAGAATTTGTTATGAAAAAATTCTATACCACACTAGCGCGCAATGACGTAAAATCTCTTCTTTCTCCTTATCCACTCTCTCTGGTTAAGGGTGTTTCATTTGCTGCAATGGTGGCTTTTTTGTCAAATGTTTCTCTTAGTTTTGCAGCAAATCTAGATTTAAGCAAAGTGATTCTTAAAAGCGTAAAGAAGACTGCTGTGGCTTCTCCACAAAGTGTTATCTCTGTTTATAATACCTATAACAGTGGTTTGGATGCTTCTCGTACATTAACGGAAAGTTATTTAACAGCATTGAATATGGGGGTGATGCCAAGAGTTAGAGTTAATGCTTCCAATGACTATGTAAATTTTCTCATCAATACTCTTTTGGGTAAAAGCAATGATAATCCTATTATGAATTTTTTGGTATCGGATGGCAAAAGTTTATCGCAAAGGACATTGGATGCAGGAGAGCAATATAAGAGATCTCTCGTTGGCCCACGCTTGTTTGTTCCTATAAGTGAGCAAGCATTAGTATCTTATAATGATCCAACATCATTGAGTGCCACTTTGATCACGAGCGCTGAAACTCTGCAACCGAATAATGTCTCTGATACTTTGCAGAATGGTTCAATCGCGAATCTGCTACGTTCCCCAGAAATGCAACGTGATGTATCGGAATCAAGTGTCGTTTTTGGTAATGGCATTAAGGAGAAAACCGTAGAGAGTGTTGTTATTGGTAATAAAGCACAGGCGCTTCTAGCCTCTTCCGATCAAGATAAAAGTCTAGCATCGTCTGTTGTCATTGGTTCTAAATCACAAATCCATAGAGGTGGGTCCGTTGCTGTTGGTGCCGACATAACAGCACTAAATAGTGACGTGGTTGCTGTTGGTCGTTATGTACAGGTGGAAGAGAATGCTGGTACAGCTTTAGGCTTTAGGGCGCAGACAAAAGTGTCTGGAGGTGTTGCTCTAGGGAGCAATTCTTATTCCAATAGAGCTGCTGGTGTTTTTGGGTATACATCTTTGTTGCAGGGTCCTGCAACAAACACCCAGGCGCAATGGAAAAGTACGCGGGGCGCGGTTAGTGTTGGTGATCATAGTAAGGGTATAACCAGACAAATTACAGGCGTAGCAGCTGGTTCTGATGTTGCCGATGCAGTGAATGTTAGACAGTTAATGGACTTAGAACAAATCGTAAGAAAAAACGGTTGGAAACTGTCTGTTGGTGGTGAAAATGCTAAAGATGTTCTTATGGACAGCGATGTAGATTTTTCTGCTGGAAGTAACAACTTGAATATTACAAAAGGCAAGGACGACAATAAAGTAAAATTTGATCTCGCTAAAGATGTTGAACTAAGTAGTGCAAAAATGGGGAATAATACCTTAGATGCAACGGGCTTAGTAATTACGGGTGGTCCGAAAATAATGACCGATGGTATTGGCGCTGGCAGTAAAAAGATAACAGGATTAGCAAAAGGTACTGATGGTACTGATGCCGTTAACAAAGCGCAACTTGATCAAGATGTAACCACTCTTTCTGACAAAATTGAAGATGTGCGCTCTGTGGCAGTTCTTTATGATGAGGAAGCAGATACCGAAGAAGTCAGTGCATTTACCAGATCAGCGCGTAAAGTGAATAAGAAGAGTGTGACTTTTGGAGATCCGAAGGAAGGCCCTGTTGCCTTGCATAATGTAGCCGATGGTAAGATTGCCAAGGATTCTCATGATGCCGTCAATGGTTCCCAACTTTTTGAGACCAATCAAAATGTTACGACTGTAACAGCTGATCTGAAAAAAGGAGCTGAGACTATTTCGAAATATTTCGGTGGTGGCGCTAGCTATAAAGATGGGGAATGGACCCAACCTGATTTCAAGGTTAATACATTTAAGGATGATGGTAGTACAGTTGAGTCAACCTATCATACTGTAGCGGAAGCTTTGGCTGGTGTAGGGACTTCTTTCACGCATATTAAAAATGAGATTAATAAGGAAATTACCAATGTAAAAAGTGATAGCCTTGTTAAACAAGAACAGGATACTGATCCTATCACTATTGGTAAGGAAACAGAAGGCACAATCATCAATCTTCAAAACAAAAATAATGAGAACCGCGCCCTTTCCGGTGTGATGGGGGGAAAAATTTCTAAAGATTCAATAGAGGCGGTGAATGGTTCGCAGCTTCATGCGCTTGGCGACAAGGTTGCTACATATTTTGGTGGTAACGCTAGCTATGAGAATGGAGAATGGACAGCTCCTACATTCACGGTTAAAACTGTCAAGGAAGATGGCAAAACAGAAGATAAAGACTATCATAATGTTGCTGCAGCCCTCGAGGGTGTTGGGACCTCTTTTACGAATATTCAGAATGAGATTACTAAAAATAACACGGAAGTTTCTGAAAATATGAAGCAGAACGCGTTGTTATGGAGTCAATCTGATAATGCATTCGTAGCGCAGCATGGGGCAGAAGGAACAGAAAAAACAAATAGCAAGATTAAATTTCTTGCAAATGGAGATATCACTGAAGACTCAACGGATGCCATTACAGGTGGTCAGCTTTACTCAATGGGTGGCAAGGTTTTAAAGTATTTAGGAGGCGGAGCTAAGTACGAGAATGGCACATGGACCGATCCTAGTTTCAAGGTTAAGACTGTTAAGGATGATGGTGTTTCTGAAGAGACAGTTTATACTGATGTTGCGAGTGCTTTGACTGGAGTTGGTACTTCTCTCACGAATGTTCAGAATAAATTGACTGAGCAGGTTAATAATGTGGTTAACAAATTGGAAAGCGAAAGCTTTGTTCAGCAAGATAAAACAACGCATCTTCTCACTATTGGTGCAGCAGCAGAAGGCGGTGAAATCAATATCGCCAATAAGGACAAAGGGGATAGAATACTTTCCGGAGTGAAGGCAGCAACACAAAAGAATGAAGCTGTTAACAAAGGGCAGCTTGATGAAAGTTTAGAGAAGCTTTCTAACAGTCTTCAGTCTGATGAATCTGCTGTTGTTCATTACGATAAAACAGGTGATGAAAATAGCACGATTAATTATAAGAGTGTAACCTTGGGTGGTAAAGATAAAGACCCCGTAGGTCTTCATAATGTTGCTGATGGCGCTATTGCCAAGGATTCTCATGATGCCATCAATGGTTCGCAGCTTCATTCTCTTGGCACCGAGGTTGCGAAGTCTTTAGGCGGTAATGCTAAGTATGAGAATGGAACTTGGACTGCCCCGACTTACGAGATTTCTAATGTTTCTGAAGATGGTGCGGTAACAGAGAATTCATATAACGATGTTGGTAGTGCGTTTGCAGGTCTTGATACGAGTGTCAAGAATGTGAACACTCATCTAGCAAATGAGGTAAAGAAGTTTGATGAAAAAATCACGAAGATTACTCAAGAAGTTCAAGGTGATGCTTTGTTGTGGAGTGAAACGGATAAAGCATTTGTAGCAAAGCACGGCAAAGAAGAAAAAGTCAGTAGTAAGATTACATCTCTTCAGGCTGGCGACATTACTTCAAGCTCAACGGATGCAGTAAATGGTTCGCAGCTTTATTCCATGGGTGAGGAAGTTGCGAAGTACTTAGGTGGTGACGCATCATTTGACAGCGGTTCATTTACAGCCCCAACTTATAAACTATCTCAGGTTGATGCTGATGGTCAGGTAACACCAACTGAATTTAAAGATGTTGGTAAAACGTTTGAAGGGCTTGATACGAGTATCCAGAATGTGAATCAGCGTATTAAGGAAGTCTCTCAAGGTGTAGCGCAGGATTCTTTGTCGTGGAGCAAAGAAAAACAAGCCTTTGTTGCGCAGCATGGAGAAGGAGATACGAAAGCAAATAGCAAGATTACGTTTCTTCAGAATGGAAGCATTACTGAGGATTCAACAGATGCGGTGAATGGTTCGCAGCTTTATTCCATGGGTGAGAAAGTTGCGAAGTATTTTGGTGGTGATGCTAAGTATGAAGACGGTGCATGGACCGCTCCAAGTTTCAAGCTTAAAACCATCAATTCAGATGGTACTCCTGGTGAGGAGAAGAGTTATGATAATGTAGCGGAAGCCTTTGCTGATGTAGGTACTTCTTTCACGAATATTAAAAATGATATTACTAATGTAATAAGCGATAGTCTTGTTAAGCAAGATACAGAAACAAAAGTCATCAAAATTGGTAGCGAAAAAGACGGTACTAAAATCACAGTTGTAAACAGTGATGGGGCAGCACGGACACTTACCGGTATCAGTGCAGGAACGCTCTCGGAAGGATCTACGGATGCCGTGAATGGATCTCAGCTCTATTCAGTGAGCAATGCGCTTTCCACTTATTTAGGTGGAGGCACTAAGTATGAAAATGGGGATTGGGCCGCTCCGAGCTTCAAGGTTAGAAAATTTGATGACGATGGAAATGCGTCTGAGGAAACCTATAATAATGTAGCGGAGGCATTTGATGGTGTTAGCAGTTCTTTTACGAAGCTTCATAACAAGGTTAATAATGAGATTAACAAAGTGGTAGCTGATAACCTTGTTAAGTGGGATGAAGAGACAAAGGTTATCAAGATTGGTGGAGAAAAAGATGGCAGTGAGATTACTCTTATAAACAGTGGGGGTAAAGCACGGACTCTATCTGGAGTAATGGCTGGAATTCTATCAGAAAGTTCAACAGAAGCAGTGAATGGCTCACAACTTTATTCGATGAGCAATGCGTTAGCTGCATATTTTGGTGGAGGAGCTGGGTATAGTGATGGCAAATGGAGTGCACCAGAATTCAAGGTTGCGCAATTCAAGAGTGATGGTAGTTCTGATGAGAAAAAGAGCTATAGTGACGTTGCGAGTGCGTTTGATGGTGTAAGTGAGAGTATGACGAGTATCAACGGGCGTATTCAAGATGTTGAAAAGAATGTCTCGTCCAATAGTTTGAATTGGAATGAAGAGCAAGGCTCGTATGACGCTAGTCATAAAGGAGAAGCGAGTAAGATTACGAATGTATTGGATGGTAAGATAGCAGAAAACTCGCAAGAAGTTGTGAATGGAGGGCAGCTTTGGACGACGAATGAGAAGGTAAAAAAAGTTGAAGAGAGGGTAGATACGCTTGATCAACATGTAAAAGATATTGCAAGTGTAGTAACAGATGGCGCTGTTAACTATGACAAAGATGCGGATGGGAAAAAGACCAATAGCATTACGTTAGCGGGTGGAGATCCTGGTGAGCCTGTAATGATTGATAATGTTGCTGATGGCCGCATTGAAAAGGATTCGAAAGAAGCCATTAATGGAGGTCAGTTGCGTGATTTCACTAAGGAGCAGATGAAGATTGTTCTGGACGATGCGAAAAAGTATACAGACGAACGAGTGAATAATAGCATCAATAATGCGATTGATCAGGCTAACCAATATACCGATATAAAATTTGAAGCATTAAGTTATGACATTGAGAGTGTACGCAAAGAGGCAAGACAAGCAGCAGCTATTGGTTTAGCAGTAGCTAACCTGCGTTATTATGATACGCCTGGATCTTTAAGTGTTGGATTGGGCAGTGGTATATGGCGAGGTCAATCTGCAATTGCGTTTGGTGCTGGTTATACATCAGAAGATGGGAATATTCGCTCTAACCTGTCTGTAACCAGTTCCCGAGGTCACATAGGTATGGGGGCAGGGATCATCCTGAAACTGAGATGATAATGAAGAAAATTAATACAATTATTAAAAAGCGAAATCTTTTGGCAAAGATTCTGTTCGCCCTTGTCTTATTAGGCAATTATGGAAGCTTTGCTGATGAAAAAAACAATGTTTATACGGTGCATCCACCGCACTTAGTTGTTCCTAGTGGACCTCCTGGTGAAACACGTCGAGTCGTTACACAATTTGATAATTGGACTTTAATTTGCGATGAAAAACAATCGCTTAAGCAAGGTATATGCAATGTGACGCAGACGGTCCATGATCAAGAGGATAATACTATTTTTAGTTGGTCTCTTGTTTCTACGAAAAATGGCCAAGCAGTAATGCTATTTCGGACATTGCCAAATGCTGATACAAATGTTCCTATCCGAATGTTTGTTGAAGGTGTTAAAAAGCCTGTCCTCATTCGTTATACGCAATGTAATGAAGCGGTTTGCTTGGCACAATCGCCTTTAGGACCAATTTTTAGTAAACAAATAGAGCAGAATAAAAAAGTGCGTATTTCCTACAAGGTAAAAGAGGGAAAGATATTTTCTTTTACGGTGCCATTTAAAGGGCTGAGTGCAGCACTTTATTCTTTACAACGATAGACTGCGTAGATAAATTTTAGCAGGCTTATTTTCATAAATCGTTGTGCTGTATTTTCAGATCTAAATGAGGAGTACAATGAGTAAGAAATTCACATCGACATGCTAAGAGATGCTTTATTCAAACAAAGATACATTTTACAAATGTAAAATAACAATAAAATAAGTTGTTTATATAATAAAAAATAAAGTTAGATTTTTCCACAGGGCTTATTTATAGAGTGAATTGCATTATTCATTAACAGTAAAAAATCATTGAGGGTAGCTAATTAAAACTGAAAATAAGTAAGAATACTTACTTTTGGACAAGAAATATGTCAATTTTTCTGTTTTTGTAAAAGTTTATACGGTTTTTAAAGCTATTTTATCCAACATCAACAGGTTGCAATTGAAGTACTTTAGTAGTCTTAAGGGTGATAGTGTAATTCCTCAAAATTCTTATATATTATGGATACAAAGAAGAAGAGTGGTTTAAGGAATTCCTTGGAGTATAAGTTTCCCTTTTTAAATAAAATTGCCTTTAAAGAGAAACCTTTAACAATCTTCTTTCTGGTGGGTATATCTCCAATATTTTTTACAAGAGAGTTTCTTAAAAACACATTTAACGCGAATTATACAAAAAGAGCTGGGAAGTTACAAAAATGAATGCCAGCATAAACGATTAATTTATAATTCCAAATCTATAAAGAGAACTATGCTGTTGCGGAAAATTTTTATTTTTTAAAGATCAAAACATTCTTCAGACGCTTGAATGATGCTATCACGGAAAATTTTGATGATAGAAAATAATAATATTTTTTTTATATTGGTAATTTGATACAGCATTCTTAGCTTTAGTAATGAGCAGGAAAGTTCTCGCGTTTGTTTATTTGGAGATAAACCCTCAAGGGATAAGAAAAAATGGCCCCTTTAGATTACGGTCCAAAAGAGTCAAAGCGAGGCAGAGTGTACGATACTAGAGCAGTGCAATTGCGTGATCACCGTGGGTGCAATAAAAATAATCATTCTGCATTTTTACTACAGACAAAGGTATGTTCTCTTTCTGCCGATATAAAGAAACAACAGCGGAAAAGACATTGGAAACAAAAACAGGTGCTTATTCAAGCGAATACAGTTTGTGAATTCCAAGGGCGAGCAGTTGTGGGTGTCAAAAAAACAAAAAGTCAAAAAACACTTTTTCTTCCACGGTTCTCTCAATTAAAATCTCCACCTCTTTATGCGGCACTTGATTTAGGAACGAATAATTGTCGTCTTCTTATCGCATCTCCTAGTAAACCAGGGTATTTTAAGGTTGTTGATGCTTTTTCACGTATTGTACGGTTAGGAGAAGGTTTGGTAAGCAATGGCTTTCTTAATGCACAAGCTATGGATCGGGCGATTGAAGCGTTAAAAGTTTGTCGTTTAAAGCTAAAACAAAGACACATTAAGCGTTATCGCTTGGTTGCAACGGAAGCTTGCCGTTCGGCAAAAAATGGTAGACATTTTATTCAACGTGTTTTGGAGGAGACTGGCCTTAAATTAGAAATTGTTGATCGGAAAACAGAAGCGCGTTTTGCTGTTTCAGGATGTAGCACGCTCGTTGAACCGAATACCGATGCAATTGTACTTTTTGATATTGGAGGTGGATCATCAGAAATTGTGCTCCTTGATGTTTCCAAAAAGCGTTCTTTGCATTTAGCTGAACAGATTAGGGCTTGGACTTCTCTTCCTGTTGGTGTTGTTACACTTGCTGAACGTTTTGGAGAGAATGATATGAGTTTAGATGATTTTGAAAAGATGAAAAACTATGTACGGGGTTTTTTAGATAAATTTTCAGATCGTTATAAATTGGGATCTCTGGCTCAGGGGTCAAAGTTTCATCTTTTGGGAACTTCTGGAACGATTACGACTTTAGCAGGAATGCATCTTAATCTAGAGCGTTATGATCGCAAGCAAATTGATGGCATTTGGATGAATGATGCAGATATTACTCTTATGATGCAACGCTTATTGTCATGGGATATAAAAAAACGCGTAGCAAATCCTTGCATTGGGCGAAAAAGAGCGGATTTAGTTTTGGCTGGTTGCGCAATTTTAGACGTTATTCGAGAAGTTTGGCCCAGTCAGCGTTTAAGAGTTGCAGATCGTGGGTTGAGAGAAGGAATTTTGATAGAGCTAATGTTACGCGATGGTGTATGGTGTCACCATAGGAAGAGAAGAGGCTTCAAGCGTTAGCCAGTTATCAGAATATGGAGAAAATGAATATTTATGAAAAAAACAACGAAAACACCGACTGGTGGATATGGTGGCTCAGGATCACATGAATTATATCAGCGCGTAAAGAAAAAAGCAGGAACCATTAAAGCATCGTCGCGGCGGTGGTTAGAGAGGCATCTCAATGATCCTTATGTCCATCAGTCGAAAGCAGATGGTTATCGTTCGCGTGCAGCCTATAAGCTAATCGAAATTAATGAGCGCTATAAGTTTCTCAAAAAAGGTCAAAAGATTATTGATCTAGGGGCAGCGCCAGGAGGATGGTGTCAGGTAGCTGGGCGTATAGTAGGGTCAAGTGACGAGAAGCCTAGCGTGGTTGGTATTGATTATTTGCATGTTGACCCATTGCCTGGGGTTGTGATGCTGGAAATGGATTTTTTGCATGCAGATGCACCGCAGAAATTAATTGATGCTTTAGGGACAAAGCCGGATGTCGTGCTTTCTGATATGGCTGCACCAACAACAGGACATCGTCAAACAGATCATTTAAGAACAATTTATTTATGTGAAGTTGCTGCCGATTTTGCTCTTTCGGTTCTCAAACCTGGAGGGCATTTTCTAGCAAAGGCCTTTCAAGGTGGAGCAGAAAATACCCTTCTCACTACATTGAAACAGAATTTTAAAACAGTCCATCATGTTAAGCCGCCTGCAAGCCGAACAGAATCAGTTGAGCTTTATCTTCTAGCACTTGAATTTAAGGCAAAAACACAAATTCAACGGTAACTTCTTTTTTCAGAAGTTTTAACTCCCCTTACAAATTTAAATGTAAGGATATTTTCAACCAGTCTTCAGTGAATTTATTTATAGTTTTTCTTTTGTAAATGATGAAAAACTGGTAAAACTGATACATTGCCTGTAGAGGTAAAGGGATTGATTCCTCGGTGAGCGTTTCCAATGAAATTTCTTGATCAAGCTAAAGTCTATATTCGTTCTGGTAATGGGGGAGCAGGGGCAGTCTCATTCCGTCGTGAAAAATTCATAGAATTTGGGGGCCCTGATGGGGGCAATGGAGGACGTGGTGGTGATGTTTGGGCTCTTGTTGTTGACGGGCTTAACACACTGATTGACTATCGTTACCAGCAGCATTTTAGAGCTAAAACAGGGGGGCATGGCAAGGGGCGTAACATGACGGGTGAAAAGGGTGATGATATTATCCTTAAAGTGCCGGTTGGGACGCAAATTTTTGAAGAAGATAATACGACATTAATCTGTGATTTAACGGAAGTTGGACAACGTTACCGTCTTGCAAAAGGTGGGAATGGTGGTTTTGGGAATCTTCATTTTACAACATCTACGAATCGAGCACCTCGCCGTGCAAATCCGGGATTGGCTGGAGAAGAACGCATATTATGGCTTCGTTTAAAGTTAATTGCTGATGCGGGATTGATTGGTTTGCCAAATGCTGGGAAGTCAACTTTTTTAGCATCAGTAACGGCTGCAAAGCCAAAAATTGCAGATTATCCTTTTACCACTCTTTATCCTCATCTTGGTGTTGTACGTGTTGATGCTCGGGAATTTGTTTTGGCTGATATTCCTGGTTTGATTGAAGGGGCACATGAAGGCGTGGGGATTGGAGACCGTTTTTTAGGGCATGTAGAACGTTGTCGTGTTTTATTTCATTTGATTTCTGCTCAAGAAGAAGATGTGGCAAAAGCATACCAGATTGTGCGTCATGAACTCGAAGCATACGGAAACAATCTGAGTGATAAGACTGAAATTGTAGCTTTAAGTCAGATAGATACTCTCACCGTTGACGAGCGTAAAACCAAACAAGAGGTCCTGCAAAGAGTAACGGGTAAATCTGTGATGATGTTTTCGGCGGTGAGTCGCGAAGGTTTAGAAAATGTGCTGCGTGCTGGTGCACAGATTATTGAAATGGCACGCAAAGAGGATATCGATGGGGATATCAGGATTGAGTAAGATGGCAGTTGGATTGCAGAAGCTCTCACACTATAAACGCATTGTGGTCAAAATTGGATCTGCGCTTTTGGTTGATCCACAGACAGGTTTACGAGCTCAATGGCTTAAAAGTTTGATAAATGATGTTGTTGAGTTGCGTCAAAACGGCGTTGAGATCTTATTAGTATCTTCAGGCGCTATTGCTTTAGGGAGAACATTACTCCATCTCCCTAAGGGTGCTTTAAAGTTGGAGGAGAGTCAGGCATGTGCTGCTTTGGGTCAAATTGAATTAGCTAAAACCTATGGTGATGCGCTTGCTCAATATGGGTTAAAAACGGGTCAGATTTTGCTCACTTTATTTGATACGGAAGAGCGGCGACGTTATCTCAACGCACGTGCTACGATTAATGTGCTTTTGCGTTTTGGAGCAGTGCCCGTTATTAATGAGAATGATACAGTCGCCACGAGTGAAATTCGCTATGGTGATAATGATCGTTTAGCTGCCCGTGTGGCAACGATGATGGGGGCAGATCTCTTAATACTTTTATCAGATATTGATGGTCTTTATACGAAGTCTCCACAGCGTGATCCAACGGCTGAATTTATCCCCTTTATTGCATCAATCACGAGTGATATCGAAAAAATGGCAGATGTTGCTGCTTCAGAGTTTTCTCGGGGAGGAATGAAGACAAAGCTTGATGCTGGGAAAATAGCGAATTCGGCTGGAACGGCTATGATTATTACTTCAGGTAAGCGTATGAATCCTCTTGCGGCGATTGACAAGGGAGAGCGCAGAAGTTTTTTTGCTGCTGCTGAAAAGCCTATCAACGCTTGGAAAACGTGGATTTCTGGTCATTTAGAACCATCTGGTATTTTGACGATTGATCAGGGAGCAGTTAAAGCTCTTGAATCTGGAAAATCCTTATTAGCTGCAGGAGTTGTAGCGGTTGGCGGCATGTTTCATCGTGGAGATACAGTTGCAATTGTTGATGCAAATGGGATTGAGATTGCTCGTGGACTTGTGAGTTATGGCAAAGATGAAGCTGTACGCATTATGGGGCGTAAAAGCGAAGAAATTGAATCTATACTTGGATATGAAGCGCGTTCTGCTATGGTGCATCGTAATGATATGGTTTTACGCTGCTTGACCCACTCTGCTTAAAAAAGGTATCTTTTACCTTGTTTATTGTTTTCGCAGAGTGGATAATACTATGACTTTAGAAGAACAAATGAAGGAGATGGGGAAAAAAGCACGTCATGCCGCCGCGGCGTTGGCAGTTATGTCTTCTGAACAAAAAAACCAAGCCTTGGAAATGATAGCTTTGGGTTTAGAGGCTCAGTCAGATGAAATTTTAAAGGCTAATCGTCAAGATTTAGCGACTGCTGCTCAGAATAATTTAAAGGCAGCGATGATTGATCGATTGAAGTTAGATGAAGGGCGTTTGCGTTCAATTATAGAGAGTGTCCGCCAAGTTACGTGTTTGCCTGATCCTGTTGGACAAGTGATGAGTGAATGGACACGTCCAAATGGGCTTCATATCAGCCGTATTCGCACACCTCTTGGTGTAATTGGTATTATTTATGAGAGTCGACCAAATGTTACCATTGATGCAAGTGTTTTATGCTTAAAAGCTGGAAATGCTGCAATTTTACGGGGTGGTTCGGATAGTTTTCATTCTGCTCATGCACTTCATTCGGTATTGGTGAAAGCATTGGTAGAAGCTGGTTTACCTAAAGATACCATTCAAATGGTTGGAACGAAAGATCGCGATGCTGTTGGAGAAATGCTCAAGGGATTAGATGGAGCAATTGATGTGATTGTGCCTCGTGGGGGAAAGAATCTTGTTGCACGTGTTCAGTCTGATGCACGTGTTCCAATTTTTGCACATTTAGAGGGACTTTGTCATATTTATATTGATAAATCAGCAGATTTAAGTATGGCGCGTGATATTGTGTTGAATGCAAAATTGAGGCGTACGGGCATATGTGGAGCTGTTGAGACAGTTTTAATTGACAGGCAAGCATTAAACAAGTTTTTTTCCGTTCTTGTTTCTTTACAAGAGAAGGGATGTGAAATTCGCGCCACAGAAGACATCGTTTCGTTAATGCCAGAGGCTAAATTAGCATGTGAAGAAGATTGGTCGCAGGAATATCTTGATGCAATTCTTTCTGTTAAAACGGTTGAGGGTGTTGAGGGAGCCATTGCCCATATCAAACGTTATTCATCAGGACATACTGAATCGATTATTGCTGAGGATATGGAAGTGGTGGAGAAATTTTTTAATCATTTGGATTCAGCCATTTTACTGCATAATGCATCTACGCAATTTGCTGATGGAGGTGAATTTGGTTTTGGAATGGAAATTGGTATCGCGACAGGAAAAATGCATGCGCGTGGTCCCATAGGCGTTGAACAGCTGACATCATTTCAGTATCATATTAAAGGAAATGGACAGGTTAGACCTTGAAACAGCCCTTTTTCCCATGGAAGGATCGTATGCCACATGTGGAAAGGTCCAATGTTGTTGGTCTTTTTGGCGGGTCCTTTAATCCACCACACGCAGGGCATCTTCTTGTTGCAAAAATTGCAATTCGACGTTTGCGTCTTGATCAATTATGGTGGATGGTAACTCCAGGCAATCCCTTAAAAGATTGTACACATTTACCATCTTTAGAAGAGAGAATGCGATTAAGTGTTGGGCTCGTTGATCATGCAAAGATTCGCGTAACGGGTTTTGAGCAGGCGATAGGCAGTACAGTGTCAGTAGATACGGTTTCCCATATTCTTGCGCATTACCATGGGGTACATTTTGTTTGGGTTATGGGTGCAGACAGTTTGGCAACGTTTCATCATTGGTTTCGGTGGCGTGATATCGTATCTATGCTTCCTATTGCGGTTATCAATCGTCCTTTTGCACATATGTCAGCACTCTCTTCTCCTATGGCACACATTTACCGTTCTTTTCGTTTAGATGAGAGAGAAAGTATACGGTTGCCTTTTATGAAACCACCTGCGTGGACTTATTTGCATGGTCCTTTGTCTTTTCAGTCTTCAACGAATCTTCGTTTAAAGGAGAATTATTTTTCTTGAACATTTTATAAGATTCTGCTTCTCTTTTTGGAAAAGTTCTTCTTTTTTCTCTATGTCTAAATGATAAGAAAGGATATTAATCTGGAAAACATTTCACAAAAATACTCTTACAATATTGTGCCTGCGACAGGAAAAAAAATCTTTTCTGTAGCTGCTGGTCTCAAAGTTATTCTCAAGAGTTTAGAGGATACAAAAGCAGAAGATATCATCTCCATTGATATCCAAGGGAGGTCGTCCTTAGCTGATTACATGGTCATAGCTTCCGCAAATTCACAGCGTCATGTATCTTCTGTTGCTGACCATTTGTTATGTACTTGGAAAGACAATGGATATGGTCGAGCGAGCGTAGAAGGGCTTGCGGGAGGTGATTGGATATTGATTGATACAGGCGATATTATCGTTCATCTTTTTCGTCCAGAAGTTCGTCTGTTTTATAATTTAGAAAAGATGTGGCTCGCTCCTGAATTAAACAATACAAAATCGGTTCTCTTTGGAGATCATTGATATGCAAATTTCTATTTTTGCTGTTGGTCGCATGAAAAAGGGAGCGGAGCACGAATTGGTGCACCATTATTTGGACCGTTTTTCTAAAAGTTCTGGAGCAGTAGGGTTTCATTTTAAAACACTCCAAGAGATATCAGAAAGTCGTGCTCAGACAGCGTGTCAGCGCATGGAAGAAGAGGGGAGAAGACTTATTGGATTTTTGCCTGAAAAGTGTCAATTAATTGTTTTAGATGAACGTGGAAAGTCGATTTCATCATCTGCTTTTGCTGAAAAGTTGGGATTTTATCGAGATGAAGGTGTTCGTGATGTAATCATTGCTTTGGGAGGGCCTGATGGACATAATGAACAGATAAGAAATCGCGCTGATTTTCTTTTGTCTTTTGGTCTTATGACGTGGCCGCATCAAATTGCGCGTATACTTCTTACAGAACAGCTTTATCGTGCTGTAACAATTGCAAGCAATCATCCTTATCATCGTTTTTAACATTTTTGTGCAATTTTTAGCACTTATTTATGTATTTATTAATATTGTTTTAGCTGACACCATTTAAAGCATCTCTACTGTATACTATGAGGCTTAATGGTTAGACAAATGAAGAAGCTTCTTCATAAAAAGATGCAATGTTTATATGAGGAATGCGTGATATTTGTCGTGCTGTTATTGAGTATGGTTTTTTTCTTGTCTGTATCGCATGCCGAAGATACAGTGAGTGGTGCAACAGCACATAAAGCGTTGGAAGAAATTCGCCAAAGTATTTCTCTCTCGCGTGAGCGTGTTGCTTTCCTTGCTCATCAAGTTGAGCGTTTAAAAAAAGATCAACGCGCTTTAAGCGACGAATTAATAAAAGCTGCTAAAATAGAACGTACAGTAGCAAATGATATTGCCGAAAGGGAAGAAAAGCTTAAAAAAATGATAGTGAAGCGGGCACAAGTTCATCAAAGCTTAAAAAATCGTCGTGCTGAATTTGCAGAAGTTCTTGCCATCTTAGAACGTATGGGATTGAATCCTCCTCCTGCTCTTCTGGTGCGTCCTGAGGATGTATTAGCTTCTGTGCGGAGTTCTGTTTTATTAGGGGCTATCGTACCTCAAATGCAAGAGAAAACACAGGCTTTAACAGAGAGCCTTAAGGAGTTGACCAATTTGAGCAATGCAATTACTATGGAATATACGGCTTTAAAAACTAAAATGCAAAATCAAGCAGAGCAGCGAAAGCATCTAGAGCTTTTATTAGACAAAAAAGCCAAGCTACAAAAAAAATCTGAAGAAGAACTTATAGAGCAACAACAAAAAAACATTGCTCTTGTTAAAAAAGCGCAGTCTTTAGAAGAATTGATTTTAGAGCTTGATCGTCAGTCAAAACTGAGTTCTGATGTGTCAGTACAGGTACGAAAAAATTTACAATTGTTAGAGCAGAGCAATTTCGAAAGCCGAAAAGGCTCTTTACTTTTCCCTGTTTTGGGAAAAAAAATTCAACGCATTAATCATAGTTCGCAGATTACACGCTTTGGTGAAATGATTGAAACAGAATCAGAAGCTGTTATTATAGCACCTGCTGATGCTCTTGT
Source organism: Bartonella gliris (assembly GCF_045277155.1). Classification (GTDB taxonomy): domain Bacteria; phylum Pseudomonadota; class Alphaproteobacteria; order Rhizobiales; family Rhizobiaceae; genus Bartonella; species Bartonella gliris. The sequence continues at coordinate 1,067,098 of NZ_CP123962.1, read as the reverse complement.
TGCTTTTGCTGGTCCATTTCGTTCTTACGGACAGTTAATGATTCTCAATGTTGGAAATGGTTATCATATTGTCCTTATCGGAATGTCGAAAATCAACGTAACGCAGGGGCAATTTGTTCTTTCAGGTGAGCCTCTTGGTACTATGGGGATGCAATTTATTGCAAACAGTGTCGCATTGGATATAGGAAAAACTGCTCCAATACTTTACATTGAGTTTAGAAAGCAGGGTAAACCTGTGAATCCAACTCCTTGGTGGCGGACTGAAAAAACGAAAAGGAACCAAAATGATTCGTAAAGTTATTCTTTTGGTCGCTGGGGTATTGCTCGGCGCCAGTTCAATGATCATGGTGCAGTCTGTTGCTGCGAATAATGAAGGTGATACTTATAAGCAGCTGGCCATATTTGGCGATATTTTTGAGCGCGTACGTATGCAATATGTGACGGTTCCAGATGATAAAAAGCTTATTGAAAATGCTATCAATGGTATGCTCACATCGCTTGATCCCCATTCATCTTATATGAATGCTCAAGAAGCTAAGGAGATGCGTGATTCTACGAAAGGAGAATTTGGAGGACTTGGTATTGAGGTGACCATGGAGAAAAACTTAATTAAAGTTGTTTCCCCGATGGATGATACACCTGCCTCAAAAGCGGGTATTTTGGCAGGGGATCTCATTTCAAAAATTGATGGTGTACAGACGAATGGCCAAACATTGAATGAAGCTGTTAATAAGATGCGAGGCGCTCCTGGAACACCGATTACGTTGACAATTATTCGTTCTGGTGTCGATAAACCGCTTGAAATTAAGGTTGTTCGTGATATCATTAAGGTGAAGGCCGTGAAATATCGCGTTGAAAATGATATTGGATATCTAAGGCTTATCCAGTTTTCGGAGCAGACTTTTGGCAATCTTCAGACTGCAATTAAAGATATTCAGTCTAAAATTCCTCAAGATAAGTTGAAGGGTTATGTTCTTGATTTGCGACTTAATCCAGGTGGTCTCTTAGATCAGGCTGTGAGTGTTTCGGATGCCTTCCTCAATACAGGTGAAATTGTATCGACCCGTGGGCGCAAAAAGGATGATGTCACAAGATTTGATGCTAAGCCAGGGGATATCATCAATGGAAAGCCCCTTATTGTGCTCATTAATGGTGGTTCAGCAAGCGCTTCTGAAATTGTCGCAGGTGCATTACAAGATCATCGTCGTGCTACAATTTTGGGTACCCAATCTTTTGGCAAGGGATCTGTTCAAACGATTATTCCCTTGGGTGAAAATGGTGCTTTACGTTTAACAACAGCACTTTATTACACGCCAGCTGGAACTTCAATTCAGGGAACTGGGATCACACCTGATATTATTGTAGAGCAACCCCTCCCTGAAAAATATAAAGGTTATGATGTAAAACTTGGTGAATCTGAGTTAAAGGGGCATATCAAAGGGAAACGAGAAAGTAATAAAGGATCTGGTTCAGCTGCTTTCGTTCCGCAAGATCCTAAGGAAGATACCCAATTGAATGAGGCTTATAAGCTGTTACGGGGTGAGATGGCACATGCAGCATTTCCACCAGATCCCAATAAGGATGTTTTAAAGTGAGAAGGAGTGCGTACAGTTTATGTTTTTGGGGGGATGATTGAATGGATAAAGTCGTTAATTTGAAAACTCTTCCTTATCGGAAATGTGTTGGAATTCTTGTCTTTAATCATGAGGGTAAAGTTTGGGTTGGGCGCCGTTTAATGACGTGCGCTCATATAGAGACGGAAATATCTAATCGTTGGCAACTCCCTCAAGGAGGAATTGATGAGGGTGAAGAGCCATTAGATGCAGCGCGTCGTGAACTTTACGAAGAAACGGGTATTCGTTCTATAAAGCTGATCAAGGAAGCACAGGATTGGTTCCATTATGATTTTCCACAAGAACTTATTGGAGGTGTATTAAACAATAAATACCGTGGACAAATGCAAAAGTGGTTTGCTTTTCAGTTTACAGGAGAGCGTTCTGAAATTATGGTCAATCCACCACCAGAGGGTAATAAAGCAGAATTTGATCAGTGGAAATGGGCTGATTTGGAAATTCTCCCTTCGATCGTTATTTCTTTTAAAAAGCATGTTTATATGAAAGTTGTTAACGAATTTCGAGGTAGCCTTATAGGATTATAAAAGTTATATAATTATAGAAAGCTTTTTTTATAAGAGAGCTTTATATTATGTGTAAAGATACTTTATATTATTATGCATAAATCTTCAAAAAGAATAAACGTAATTTTCTTTTATGTAAAGAACTGGAATATAAAATGAAAAAATTATTTAATTTATTTATAGTTTTTACTCTTTTGAGTATTTCTTCTGTGGCATTTGCATCAGATTCAAAGTCTGCTGCAACGAAAACTCCAGCAGCTACATTGCCAAATGGTGCTTCTTCTTTAAGCGAGACCTATGGTTTGTGGAGTATTAACTGTGGTATACAGGAAGGGAAAAAAATTTGTTTTATGCACCGTCAGGAAGTAAATGACCAGAATCGTGTCGTTTTGGCTATGAACATTATTCTTAATGCTGATGGTGTTGTATCTGGTAATTTGACGGTTCCTTTTGGCATTTTGGTTTCCAAGCCTGTTCGTTTACAAGTAGATGAGGGGAAAGCTGTTATCGAAACCGGTATTCGGACTTGTGTACCAGCAGGTTGCATTGTTCCAATAGTTTTTGATAAAAATTATGTAACAGCTTTACGTTCTGGAAAGCATTTGAAGTTAGCTATGACCATTGCTGCTCCAGGTGAACCAGCTTTGAATGATTTGTTCGTTCAGCTGAATGGTTTTAGCAATGCGCTGAACCGTTTGACTGCTTTGCAGAAATAATCTAAAAATAAAACAAAGACGGCCTTAAAAGGCCGTTTTTAGTTTAAGTGTTTTTTGCAGCAAGCTTATAGCTAAAATGGCAAAGCTATTCTATAAGAGATGTTCAAAGTTTTTTGAAGATTCTTAGAGCGTTTGCTGTTATTTGTATTTTGATCAGCTATTTTTTATTCCGCAATTTGTTTCTTAGGTTTTATCATCATTATGATACAGAGATGAAGAATGAGTTCGCATTTCTTGTTAATAGAAAAAAGGCATTAACGTATGGGGTATAAAACACCATTGTTTGATAAATAGGTTTATTTTAATAAATGCTTTATATGTGATCTTTTGTTCTGTTGATTAAAAGAGGGATAAAGAGTGATTTATGCATTGCTTCAGGTGATTGATCTTATTTTCAAAATTTATATTGATATTTTAATCACAAATGTTATTTTCTCTTGGCTTTGTGCGTTCAATATTGTTAATACACGCAATCGCTTTGTTTTTCTGATAGGCAACTTTCTATATCGCGTTACGGAGCCAATTTTGGGCCGTATCCGGCGGGTTCTGCCAAACCTTGGAGCGGTTGATATTTCACCCATTGTAGTGTTCATAATTATTTATTTTATTCGCACCTTTATGTGGCACGCTTATGCAGGCATTTACCTATAAAAGGACTACATTAGGTGAACAAAGATGTTTTATCTAGTTGATAAGAATGGCTTGATTCTGTTTGTATACTTAATTCCCAAGGCTTCAGTTGACAGAATAATGGGGGTTGAATGCAGGGATGATGGAAAGCAGCAGTTGGTCATACGCCTCCGCGCTGTTCCTGAAGACGGAAAAGCAAATAAAGCACTCATTAAATTTCTGGCCAAGCAATGGAAAATTCCATCTTCTTGTATTTCTCTTAAGAGTGGTGCAACATCACGCTACAAACAGCTTTATTTTTCAGGATATTTAGAAGAGCTAAAGAAGATATTACAGTCTTTAACAGATATACCTCTCCATAAAAATGAGTAAAAAGCCTGTTCAAAAAACAGGCTTTATTCTTTAGAGTAGTTATATTTCTTTATTGCGCTCAATAGCTTTCTTAATTAATTCGCGTGCACAATCTTTATCACGCCACCCCTCAATTTTAACCCATTTGCCAGGCTCAAGATCTTTGTAATGTCTGAAGAAATGCTCAATTTGTTTTAGAGTAATTTCGGGAAGATTTGTATAATCATGAATGTTAATATAGCGTTGTGTTATTTTTGGAGTAGGGATAGCAATAATTTTTTCATCTTTACCTCCATCATCTTCCATCATGAGGACGCCAATTGGGCGAACATTGATAACACAACCAGGAATAAGTGGACGAGTGTTACAGATGAGTACATCAATTGGATCACCATCTTCGGAAAGTGTATGTGGAACGAAGCCATAGTTACCAGGATAGACCATTGATGTCTGCAGGATGCGATCAACAAATAACGCTCCAGATTTTTTGTCCATTTCATATTTTATTGGCTGCCCACCAACAGAGACTTCAACGATAACATTGATATCTTCTGGCGGATTCTTGCCAACGGGTATTTCCTTAATATTCATGTAAATATCCTTTCTGGAGTATAATGAAACGCGATACAAGAAAATATTTGACTGAGAGAGTCATAAAATTAGGTTGAAATTGATAAGCGTGTTTTTTCAAAACGTTTACGTTCATTAGGATCTAGATAGAGTTTGCGTAGACGAATATTTTTAGGGGTTACTTCTACAAGTTCATCATCCTGTATCCACGATAGAGCACGTTCTAACGTCATTTTAAGTGGAGGTGTTAATTTTACGGCTTCATCTTTTCCGGAAGCGCGCATATTGGTTAGCTTTTTTCCTTTTAAAACATTTACTTCTAAATCGTTATCACGTGAGTGTATACCAATAATCATTCCCTGATAAACTTTAACACCAGCATCGATTATCATAGGTCCACGATCTTCAAGATTAAAAAGAGCATAAGCAACAGATTCACCATTATCATTTGAAATCATAACACCGTTGGTACGTCCACCAATGTCTCCTTTATAAGGCTCATAGGCATGGAAGAGACGATTCATAATTGCTGTACCACGTGTGTCAGTTAAAAGCTCAGATTGGTAGCCGATAAGACCTCGCGTTGGTGCATAAAAGACAAGACGTACACGATTGCCGCCAGAGGGACGCAATTCAACCATTTCGGCTTTACGTTCGGACATTTTTTGAACAACAGTTCCTGAATATTCCTCATCAACGTCAATGACAACTTCCTCGATTGGTTCTAGAGTTGTTCCGTTCTCATCTTTTTGCATAACGACACGTGGACGTGAAACACTAAGTTCAAACCCTTCACGACGCATATTTTCAATGAGGACTGCAAGTTGTAATTCCCCTCGTCCTGAAACATAGAAAGAATCTTTATCGGCTGATTCTTCAATTTTTAGGGCTACATTGCCTTCAGCTTCTTTTAACAAACGATCACGGATGACACGGCTTGTTACTTTATCGCCTTCAGTTCCAGCAAGGGGGCTATCATTGACGAGAAAGCTCATAGTAACAGTGGGAGGATCAATTGGTTGAGCAATGAGAGGTTCATTGACCGCAGGATCACAGAAAGTATCAGCAACTGTGCCTTTTTGTAGACCCGCAATTGCTACAATATCACCAGCAACACTTTCTTCAATGGGTTGCCGCTCCAATCCACGAAATGCCAAAATTTTTGAAATACGCCCAGTTTCTAAAAGTTTTCCGTCTTGTCCAAGGACCTTGACATTTTGATTGGGTTTAATAGAGCCCGAATGAATACGGCCTGTAATAATTCGTCCCAGAAAAGGATCTGCTTCAAGAATAGTTCCGATCATACGGAATGGTCCTTCTGCTACACTCGGAGAAGGGACATGGCGCGTTACAAGATCAAACAAAGGACTCAATCCTTGATCTTTCGGTCCCTCGGGGGCTTCAGCCATCCATCCATCACGGCCTGACCCATAGAGAATAGGAAAATCAAGCTGTTCATCGGTTGCATCAAGAGCTGCAAAAAGGTCAAAAACCTCATTAATAACTTCGTCAGCGCGTGCATCAGGGCGGTCAATTTTATTAATAGCAACAATAGGGCGCAATCCTACTTTCAATGCTTTGCCAACAACAAATTTGGTTTGCGGCATAGGACCTTCAGCAGCATCAACAAGTACAATTGCTCCATCTACCATGTTGAGAATACGTTCAACTTCACCACCAAAATCAGCGTGGCCAGGAGTGTCAACAATATTAATTCTGGTATTTTTCCAAACAACAGATGTTACCTTTGCTAGAATTGTAATTCCGCGTTCTTTTTCAATATCGTTTGAATCCATCATACGCTCGCTGGTGCGCTGATTATCACGGAAATTTCCTGATTGCTTGAGCAGTCCGTCTACGAGCGTTGTTTTCCCATGGTCAACGTGGGCGATAATGGCAATGTTACGCAATTGCATCAATTTTCTTCTTTTCGTTTAATGAAATTTCATTTGAGGTAAAGCTTTTGCGTCCCTTACCTTACTATTACAAAACGTTTTACATGTTTTTTTATAATTTTGGAAGGGGAGGAAATATTTTTATGGAAAAGTGTTTGAAAGGTTTTTGATGCTCTATGATCTTCGGGAGGTTTTTCCAAAAACTTTTGAGTTTGTGAGCATTTCACATAAGGTATATACTAAGAAAAACATAATACAATTTTACGATGAAGCGCGTGCTCTAGCTGTTGCTTGTAAATTAACATTAAAGACCCAATGCGGTTCTTTTCTAGCAAGTGATTGATTTATTATGATATAATCATCATTTTCTCTATTCAGTTAGAGTGCTAATTACAGTGATATTTTCTTAATTTTGAATCAAAAAATCATTTATTGTATGTCATACGAAGATTAACCTATTAATAAAACCGATTTAAGAAAAGACTGCATATATCAATTCCTCTCTTAAATTTTCATTAAACAGTTTTTGCTTATTCATATTTCACTATTAATATAAAGCACTGAATAAAGCGGGTTTAAGGATAAAGGTTATTGGCTATCAAATTGCAGAATGTAAATTATTTTATGAAGATAAAAGAATTGGTGACAAAATAACAGGTTTTGTAAATGTGTTATTTTTATATAAAGATTATGGAAATACATTCTGTGACAGTTGGTAGAGGAATTTTTGAAATGTTTAGATTCCATCTCAAAACAAAATGAAGTGTTGAAGAAGTAGATCAAGTTATTTCATTGTCACCAGTAAAAAACATTTATGAAAATGCTACAGAATTAAAGAAATGGTGAAAGAGAAAGACCTTCTTGCAAATGAGAGAAAATTTTTTAATGAGGTCCAGAAGATTTAAGGAAAAAATTTCTATTATAACTCTATCATTTAAGAGACACCCTAAAAGTAGAAAATGATAAGAGTATTTGAAAGAGCAAAATATGACAGTATTCATGGATCTAATTTAAAATGCGTAATGCTGTTTTATATTCTTAAAAAATCAAGGTGTTGCTCAAAAGTTTCTAATATGAAGAGATTTTAAGTTGCGTGAGAGGCATTTTTTGCTGCCTGTGTTCAGAGTAAAGTTCCAGATAAAATGAAGGCAGCAACAGAAAAATAGATTACAATACCCATGACGTCGACCAAAGTTGCGACAAGGGGGGCTGAAGCACTTGCTGGATCAAAACCCAAACGTTTCAGAATAAAAGGAAGCATGGAGCCAGATAAGGAACCGAATGTAACGATTCCGACCAAAGCTGTGCCTACTGTTATGGAAATAGCAACCCAATGTTTGCCATAGTCATAGATACCCAGTTGTTGCCAGAAAACAATACGCATAACTCCAATGATTCCGAGTAAAAGACCAAGAGACAATCCTGTTGGAATTTCACGAATGATGACTTTCCACCAGTCTTTAAGCGTGAGTTCACGTAAAGCTAATGCACGAATAATAAGGGATGTAGCCTGTGAACCAGAGTTTCCTCCTGAACTCATAATGAGGGGAATGAACAGTGTAAGGATAATAGCTTTTTCAAGTTCTGCTTCGAAGTATTGCATAGCGCTGGCTGTCAGCATTTCACCGATGAAGAGTAAAGCAAGCCAGCCTCCGCGTTTTTTCATCATTCCAAGAAAGTTGATCTGCATATAGGGTTTATTGAGAGCTTCCATACCTCCGAATTTATAGGCATCTTCACTCATTTCATCAACCATTGTATCAAGAACGTCGTCGACTGTTACAATACCAATGACATGGTTTCCTTCATCAATAACCGGTACAGAGAGAAGATCATGGCGCTGAAAAAGACGAGCGATGTCTTCATGATGTGTGAAGGGGGATATTGTAATTGGGGTATCATGTGTAACAACGTTTAGAATTTGTTCATCAGGTGAAGCAAGAATCAAATTACGCAGCGAAATAGCCTTGAGGAGGGTTCCCGTTTTAGGATCAATGACATAGCTTGTGTAAACTGTTTCACGTGTACGTTCGACATCGCGAATGTGATCTAGAGTTTTTTTTACGCTCCAGTTTGCTGGCACTGCTATAAACTCTGTTGTCATCAGCGCACCGGCTGTATGATCAGGGTAACTGGTGAGTTTTTTGAGTTCGGCGCGCGTTAAGGGTTTGAGCAAGGCATAAAGCCGCGTGCGGGTTTCTTTATCCATTTCTTGAAAGACATCTGCAGCGGCATCTGCGGACATACCGTCAAGAATTTCCACAGAGCGGTTCACAGGGAGAAGTTCAAGAATAGCTGCTGGTTGTTCAAGTTCTGGTTTGTCAAAGAGTTCAATAACATATTCAAGAGGTAGAAGGCTAAGAATAGCTACGCGTTCCATGATATCGAGATCATTGATAATATCAATCGAATCAGCAAAATGATAATTTTTTAATTCTTCGGCGAGAGCTTCAGGAGAAGAATTTTTGAAGTCGAAGGTCGTTTTGATTTCAGTCATGATAAAATACCTTCCGAAGGATTGGTGAATTATGAATTCAGATATATGGATAGGATAGACTAAAAGTGATGGAAGATTTAAGAAAAAGCCCCTCCCAATTGCACTTCCAATTGTTAATATTTGAACTAAAGTCAAGGTTAGGTCGCAGGTTATAAACAATTTCATGAATCAGGTACGTAGGGATTTTATTTCAGTTTATCTCCTTATGACAAAAAACATCCTTTATTTCTTCTACTAAAATAGAGCTCTGAAAGGCACTTTTGAAGCATACTAAATAATTTTATAGTATTATCAATATGTGTCGTAAAGACAATTGTTACATCTTAAATTTATAATGGAGATAGAGAATATTATGACAAAAGCAGCAGTGCTGGACTGGAAGGGATTTTCAGGGCTTCCTGATTTTTCTTTAATAAGTGATGAAGATTTCAAACCGGCTTTTGAACAGGCGCTTAAAGAAGCAGAAGAGGAAGTAGAGACGATTGCAACTGTGCAAGAACCACCAACAGTTGAGAATTTTTTGCAACCTTTTGAGCTTTCTGGCAAAGCGCTTGATCGTGTATGTTCAATATTTTTCTTACGTTCAGGTGCGCATAGTAATGTTTTGATTCAGCAGTTAGAACAAGAATTTGTTGTAAAACTTTCTCGTTATACTTCGAAAATTATGATGGATGCACGGATATTTGCGAAAATAGATGTGCTTTATAAACAGTCGCAGCAGGGCATTTATGATAGTGAAACAACACGTGTGCTTGAATTGTGGTGGAAAAAGTTCGTTTGTAATGGCGCAAAACTTGATGAAAAGGGTAAGAAACGGCTCGTTGAAATTAATGAAAAGCTTGCTTTTTTAAGTGCTACTTTTGGTCAGCATGTCTTAAAAGATGAAGCTGAGTGGATTTTATTCTTTAATCAGACAGATTTGTCTGGTTTGCCGGATGATCTCATTGCTTCAATGAAGGAAATAGCGCGTGAAAGGGGCAATGAGGAAGCTTATGCATTAACGTTGGCACGCTCAATTATTGAACCCTTTTTAAAATTTTCTCATCGCCGCGATTTGCGGGAAGTAGCATTCCAAGCTTGGTCTAAACGTGGTGAAAATAACAACGCGAATGATAATCGAGCGATTATTGTGGAGATTCTTGCTCTTCGAGATGAACAGGCTAAATTGCTAGGGTATAAATCTTTTGCAGATTTAAAGCTTGATAATACCATGGCGAAGAATACTGATTCAGTTATGAATTTGCTTATGCCGGTATGGGAACGAGCAAGAGCTAAAGCGATTAATGAACAAACTGAATTACAAGATTTTGCAAAAAATCAGGGAAGTAATGAACCCTTAGCAGCTTGGGATTGGCGTTATTATGCTGAAAAATTACGCGCCGAAAAGTTTTTTTTCGATGAAGCTGAAGTTAAACATTATTTTCAGCTTGATCGCATAATTGAAGCCGCTTTTGCGGTAGCAGAAAAACTCTTTGGGATTTCATTTGAAGAAAAACACGCTATTGCGCTTTGGCATCCTGATGCACGTTTGTGGGAAGTAAAAAAATCTGATGGAAGCCTCCTTGGGCATTTTATTGGTGATTATTTTGCGCGTTCTTCAAAACGGTCTGGAGCATGGATGAGCAGACTGCAATCACAGCATAACTTGAATGGCGGACAAAAGCCTATTATCTATAATGTTTGTAATTTCGCTAAGCCACCTAAAGGGGAAATTGCTCTTTTATCATTGGATGATGCACGTACGCTTTTCCACGAATTTGGGCATGCATTGCATGGTTTGCTTTCTGCTGTAACATGGCCATCTGTAGCAGGAACATCTGTTTCACGCGATTTTGTTGAACTTCCTTCTCAACTTTACGAACATTGGTTAACCGTACCAGAGGTTTTAAAGTCTTATGCTACGCATGCAAAAACAGGACATCCTATGCCGCAAGCGTTAATGGATAAGATTTTGTCAGCACAGACATTTAATGCTGGCTTTTCTGCCGTTGAATTTACCTCATCAGCTCTCGTAGATATGGCTTTTCATCAAGGAAAAAAGATAACTGATCCAACAATGTTTGAGCGTCAGGAATTAGAAAAGCTGCAAATGCCTAATACAATTATTATGCGTCACCGTCCTCCACATTTTACGCATATATTTTCAGGTGATGGTTACGCCGCTGGTTACTATTCTTATATGTGGTCGGAAGTGCTTGATGCCGATTCTTTTCAGGCTTTTGAAGAGACGGGAGATGTTTTTAATTCAGAGCTTGCTGATAGGTTAAAACGCTTTATTTATTCTGCTGGGGGAAGCCGTGATCCAGAGGAGCTTTATAAAGCTTTTCGGGGACAGCTACCCTCACCAGAAGCAATGATTAAAAAACGTGGACTGTAAATTATAATGGTATGGTTTCGGCCATACCATTATATTCCTTTTGTCTTTCTGCTGGTGAGGTGTAGACGAACTCCTATTATGATCATATGGAAATAGGGCTTTTATTTTATTGGGCTTTTGCTTTGTGAAGAAAATGAGATTCTGTGTTTTAAAAAGATATCATGGAAAAGAAAAATTATCAGCTCTCTCTTTCTGATGGCCATTTGGCGGTGACCATGATTTTTTTATAAGGCCCTGATCGATTTTGTTGAGTAAGTGGGTATTTTGTTGCGCCATATCATCGAGGCTTATTGGTGGTTGGCGTTCAATATTATGTAAGCCTTGTACAGGTTGCAGAGGAGTTGCGTTGGTAAGGGGGGTATCTTCATGCGAAAAGACATGAAGATTTAAAATAGTTTCCAATGGTTTTTTTAAATAAGAAACAAGTTTTTGCTTTCCTTCAAAAGTAAAATTAATGCCATCGTCGGTGCGAAGTTTGGTTATCTTTCCATTGATATCATAGCCTGAAAAAGAAAATTGACCTTGTGCGTCAATAAAACCGTCCCAAATATTGATAAAGTATCCTCCTGCGGCTTCTGTTGCATTTTTATAAAGCGCATTAAAGGTTTTTATTTTTTGTGTTAAATTATTACTTTCAAAGGCTGGTTGTCCCATCCATATCCATGGTTTTCCAGAGTTATGCAGGCTTTCAGTAATTTCGATAATTCTTTGCTTATAGATATTTATCCATTCTGGTTGGAGAGGACTGAATACGCCATGAGAGTCTGCGATTGGTTGGTTATCATTTGCGCCTATTATCATAACAATGGTATCAGGTTTATTTTTATCGATGAGTTCAGGAATACTCCTTTTCCAAGAAGTGTGATCAGTTCGAACTAAGCCAGAAGATGGTACGGCATTGTTTATGATGATAATATTGTTATCATCAGTAAAAAGTTTTGTAAGTTCATTGGCAGCAGCAGAAGCGACAAAATCACCTATGACGAGAATTCGCTTTGCATTTATGTCTTTCAATGTTTGTGTGGATTTTTGTCTTACAATTTTCTTTTGTGGTTTATATATTTTTTTTTCCGTAATTTGCGGTTGTTGTTGTAGTTGCTCTTGTTCCTTGTTTTGGAGCAACCACTTAAAAAAGTTTGCTGCTTTACTTGGGGGAGGGTGTAGGACACTCACGGAAAAGAGAGAGAAAAGCAGGAAAATTAAAAATATTGGGCGGAAATAGGACAAGCAGCTTACTCCAGATTATTGTTTTCTAAGAAGAAAAAGAACTTCATAGTTTGGGTAGCCATTTACTTCTAAACCATGGTGTAGCTGAAAAGCTTTAATTGCTTGCTTAGAAGCTGGACCAATTTTTCCATCAATTTCTCCGTCATAATAACCGAGAGCAGTTAATCGAGATTGTAATTCTATACGCTCTTTAAAAGCAATAGGCTTAAATGGTCGTTCCCAATCTTGGACTAATCCAGGATGTCCAGCAATGCGATCAGCTAATAGGGCAACAGCTAAAGCATAACGATCTGAATTATTATAGCGTTTAATAACAAAGAAGTTTTTTGTTACTAAAAATGCAGGTCCTTTAGGGCCATCAGGATATTTCAATATTGCGAGTTCAGATGGAGAAGGAAAAGGCTTTCCATGCGCATGCCGAGCTCCCAGCTTTTTCCATTGCTTAAAGGAAAGCCAATCTTCAGGAAATGTTTTTCCGTGTGGTAATTTGACCTCAACTCCCCAAGGAAGATCAGATCGCCAACCATTCATATGGAGTAAATTAGCGGCAGTAGCAAGAGCATCTGGAATTGATGTCCAAATATTGCTGTATCCATCGCCGTCCATGTCAACAGCATAGGCAAGGTAACTGGTTGGAATAAATTGCGTGTGTCCCAGAGCTCCTGCCCAAGATCCAATAAGCTGAGAGCGATTAATTTTACCACTTTGTAAAATTTGCATCGCAGCAATAAGTTGCGCGCGTGCATATTTTTTACGCTTTGGGTCTGCATAGGCTAGGGTTGCTAATGAACGGATGGCATCACGCATCACAGCTTTATTTTCTAAAACTTTTCCATAGTTACTTTCCATTGACCAAATAGCGAGAAGGATATTGCGGTTAACACCAAAACGCTTTTCAATTTTTGGAATCCACTTTACCCATTTTTGGGCTTGACGCCGTCCTTCCATAATTGCGATATCGTTAACCCGTTTATCAAAATAGTTCCATGAAGGATCAACAAATTCTGGTTGATATGTCGCTCTTTTTAAAACTTCTGGGTCAATTGCATTGACGCCTTTAAAAGCGATTTCGAATGTAGAGGGTAAAATATTGTTGGCTAAAGCTGTTTTTTTAAATTCTGTAATCCAGTGTTTAAAGCCATTATCAGCGTGTGAAAGTGAAGCAAAAAACATTGAAAAGGTAAAAAGAATAAACGCTGAACCAATGATATAAGTTCTTCGATTTATGTATTTCTCCAAAGAGGAGAGTACTTTAAATTCTGTTTTTTGCATTTTAAAATTCCCGCTAATGTTAAATATTTTTATGGTAGAATGATTTCATTTTTGTATTTGGTTTCATTGAATATATTGTCAAGTTAATCAGAAAACTGAAATGGATTATTTGCGTTGACAAAGTACTCTTCAATAAATTCCCTACTCTTTCACCTTTTTGCTATGCATTATAACGATAGTCAAAAGAGTGAGACATCTTTTTTCATACTTTAATTAAGACATATGATAAATAAAATCAGAAATCTATAGAGTTAATAAGGATAGTGAGAGTGCATAAAATCCGTAAAGCAGTATTTCCCGTAGCAGGTCTTGGTACGCGTTTTCTTCCTGCAACAAAAACAATTCCTAAAGAAATGCTGACAATTGTTGATAAGCCTGTTATTCAATATGTTGTAGATGAGGCACGTGAAGCTGGTATTGAGCATTTTATTTTTGTCACTGGACGAAATAAGGCAGTAATTGAAGATTATTTTGATGCCCAAGTTGAATTATATACAACGCTTGCTGAACGTGGCAGAAGAGAAGAGCTTGAGCATTTACAAGATTTACAACCTTCACCAGGGATGACTTCTTTCACAAGGCAACAGCAACCTTTGGGGCTAGGGCATGCTCTTTGGTGTGCGCGTGAATTAGTGGGAGAGGAGCCTTTTGCTTTATTGTTACCGGATATGCTGATTCAAGCTAAAAAGGGGTGTCTTTCTGAAATGATCAATCTTTATGAAAAAACAGGAGGAGGGAATATCATCGCTGTTCAGGAGTGCGATCTTGAAGAAGCACATAAATACGGTATCGTTGGTAAAGGTAAACAGATTGCAAATGGTTTTAAAATCACAAAAATGGTAGAAAAACCAGCGAAAGGGACAGCGCCGTCAAATTTGTACATCAACGGGCGTTATATTTTGCAACCAGAAGTTTTTAAAATCCTTGCCAATCAAGAACGGGGAGCAGGAAATGAAATTCAGTTAACAGATGCGATGGTGCGGCTTTCAAAAGAGCAAGATTTTTTTGGTTATCAGTTAGAGGGACTTACTTTTGATTGTGGTTCTAAAGTTGGTTTTATTGAAGCCAACGTTGCATTTTCTTTGGCACGCGCTGATATGCATAGCCAAGTTTCTGCTTCATTGAAAAATTTACTAGAAACCATTAAAGTTGAAAAATGATATAAATTTCTCATTTAATTTTGTTTATCGAATTTGATCATGACAATACAGTCTTCTCTTATATTGGGTTCGCAGGGCTCCGTTACATCGGCGCTTAAAACGCTTGCGAGTGAAAAACAGGGGCTTGAAGCCCTTGAAACTGCTCTTCTTGGACGGCTTTCTTCCTCTTTTGAAGCTGCTGTTCAAACCATTAGAAGTGCCAATGGTCATGTGGTGATTACTGGTCTTGGTAAAAGTGGTCATATAGGTACAAAAATTGCGGCAACCTTAGCTTCAACGGGGACACCTGCTTTTTTTGTACATGCCGCAGAAGCCAATCATGGTGATCTTGGTATGATTGGGTCTGATAATGTTATTCTTGCCTTGTCATGGTCAGGCGAAACCTTGGAATTAAGTGGTATTATAAACCATGCAGCGCGTTTTCGTACGCCACTTATTGCAATGACATCCGGTGAGCACTCTACATTAGGGCGACAAGCTGATATTGTACTCTTGTTGCCGAAGATAGAAGAGGCTTGTCCCCATGGGCTTGCTCCTACAACTTCAACAGTGATGCAATTGGCAATGGGAGATGCATTAGCTGTTGCGCTTTTAGAAATGCGTGGTTTTACAGCAACGGATTTTAAGATTTATCATCCTGGCGGTTCTCTTGGTGCAAATCTTAAATACGTAAGCGATATTATGCATGGGGGCGATAGTATTCCTTTAGTTGTGCAAGGTACAACCATGACTGAAGCTATGAAGGTTTTGGTTGAAAAACATTTTGGTTGTGTTGGCGTTGTGAATCAAGAAGGTGAATTAATCGGGATTGTGACCGATGGTGATCTTGCACGAAACATTCACTTTAATTTATCAAAATTTAATGTTGATGAGGTGATGACGAAGAATCCGAAAATTTTGGAGCCAAATACACTGGTTGGGGCGGCAACAGCTTTTATTAATGATCACCATATTGGTGCTTTTTTCGTGGTTGAAGATAAGAAACCAGTGGGGATTGTTCATTTTCATGATCTTTTGCGCATTGGTGCTGCTTAAGTTTATGAATATCCATATCAGATAAAATTTATTTTAGTGCTATACGGATTCAATAATGGCAAAGGTAAAGTTGTTTTGTGAAGCAATTTTATTGAAGTGTCTGTTGAAAAGATAATTATTTTATGTATTCCATAGTATATTGCAAACTTTCCTGACAGATGATGATATCAGTGTTTCACATATTTTGGGGATCTTCATATCGGGAGAAGAAATTTTATCATCTGCTGTTATGTATATGACCTCCATATCTCTATAAAAAAACAGCTTTTATTCTATTTAAAATCTCCGTTTAAGAAAAAATTGTGATCCTGTCTGTGATGTACAGAGAAGTTGTGTTGCGTTATGCGATATCATGCAACTGACTTTAGATATTGTTCCACGGAGAATGGAACGTATTTCAATTTCTATATGTTGAGCACTGACATAATTATATGTGCCTTCTGATAGTTTTTCTTCTGTATCTGCTGCTCGCGTTTCAAAAACACCATTGTGGAAAGAAGAAATAATACCATTTTCATCAATCCATTTACCATCAATTCCACTTGGCATATTTTGTCCATAATATTCCGAAATGCCACAGGCACCTAATACCAAAGTTATCATTGTAAGACATAAAATACGGCAAGTGTGCTTCATTTTTTTCACTCTATTTGTGTTACTCTGCTCTTTTAGCTTCTATAACATTATTAAATTATTCCATTAGTCAATATGAAAAATTTGATGAAAATCAATGAAAAAGCAAAAAAATGGAAAAAAATGCCTTAATGTTGTATTTAATTAACAGCTTGATGAATTTGGTACGTGAAACACAAGAGGTGAAATATTTCTTATGCTTTACAATAATTTTTACATTAAGCTGCTTAGTAGTCTCAAAGGGGATTATTAAAATTATGGTTGGTCCCATTCTTGTTGCGAGTGAAGATTATGGGAGGCGTATAGAGCTTTCTGCTATGCTCCGAGGTTTTGGTTACCGTGTCATTGAAGCAGAAAATGGCCTCCGTGCGATTGATCTTTTACACAGACGTAAAAATATTGTGTTTGCTCTCCTTGATGTTGTCATGAGCGATTTGAGTGTGAGTGATTTGATTAAAATGATTAGAGTTGCTGGTGTTTCTGTTCCTATTGTTGTGATAGCACAACAAGAGAATCAAGAGTTACTCCAGAAAGCTTTAACAGCTGGAGCTATTGATTATTGGATTCATCCAGTTACGTTACTGCGGTTGAGAGTGACTCTAGATACTCTTGCTCTCATTTCTGCATTGGAGCGTGAAGTTCGTTATATTCGGCGGAAAAATGAGAATCATTTGCGATTTTCTGACCTTTGCATAAAAAGTAAGGCGATGCAGATAGTTTTAGAGCAATCAAAGAGAGCAGCTGCTTCTTTACAAAATCTTTTAATAGAAGGTGAAGTTGGAACTGGTCGTGAAACATTAGCACGCATTATTCATCATGAGGGCTTGTTATCGGAGGGAGCTTTTATTCGCTTTCAATGTACAGCTATCGTTGATCCAGAAGAAGAAAACCGCCAGTGGTTTAACGAATTTTTACCACTCGTTGCTTCTCTTGAAAAGGGGACACTTTGCCTTTGTGATGTTGATCGACTCGAGCCCATACAACAAAAGCGTTTTGCCCATTATCTTAAAGAAAGGGAAAAGGTTACAAAAGATCACGTTTTTCCTTTTCGGATCATTGCTATTTCAACGTCGCGGTTGACGGATCTGGTTAAAGAAGACTTTTTTTTGCGTAGTTTGTTTGAACAGTTTTCTCAATTATCTATAAGCGTTCCTGCATTACGGGAATTGAGGGATGATTTTCCAGATCTTACACAACGTTTGATTGACCGCATTATTACGGAAACAGGGCGATCGCATGTACATGGTTTAGCAGGATCAGCTCTTTCATTGCTTATGCAGTATGATTGGCCTGGTAATCGGAGTGAACTTGAGAATTTTTTATTTCGTGCTGTTTTGCTTAGCGAAGGGCCATTGTTAACTGTTCGGGACTTCCCACAATTAATGGGAAATTCATTGATGAGTGTTCCAAATATTATTGAGAGTAATATGCAAGAAGATCATGAACAAGAAGTGGTAAAATTTTTGGATGCTGATGGCCATGTTCGTACTTTTTCTGAGATGGAACGTGATATCATTGAGAAAGCGGTTAAACATTATAAGGGACATATGAGTGAAATTGCTCGCCGTCTTCGTATAGGGCGCTCTACGCTTTATCGCAAAATAGAGGGTTTAAGAGTGATAAATAGTAAAGAACGGAAGTAAAATCTACGACAAATCGCTATTCATGAGAAGCCCGATTGTCGAGAAGAATATTGTGCTTTTGGTAAAGCAAAGGAGGGGTGAGCTTTTAAAAGGAATATCGTTTATTGCAGAGCTTTAGCATTGGGGGTAATTTTGTAAACTCAATGCGTATGGGTTTTATTTGATAGAATTATTTTCAACTCTCTTTTCTTGTTTCAATTTTCATGACTTTAATTAAGTTTATCCTTAAGATGGGAGGGAGAGCTTTTCCATTTTTTTAGCACTTAAAGCTAAAACTCTAGGACATTGATGTTGGGTTTATATTCTCTTAAGCAAGAGATGGCATTCTACCTGTTGTACGATTAAGATAGAATCATTGATTACATTAGTTTTAGTGTTGTTGTTCGTGTCTATGGTGGTGCGGTGGCTTAAAAATGGAAAGTTGATCCTCTTTGACTCTGTTACAGATTGTTATCAGTTTTATCATATTTTTTTTTATTGCGTCTATGTTGGCGATCTATACATATGGGCGTTTTATTAAAAATGCTAAGGGGGAGTGTTCTTATGCATTTAATGTTAAAAAAGATGAAACCAAGCTTGACCGTATAGTAAGTCAGTTAGCGGAGGAAACTGATGGACTAGGGATTGATAAAGATGCCCTTTCACTCATCATCAGCAATTTGGATGCGTTTTGTGTTCGTGCAATAGGAGCAGCACAAGCGGGGCGTAGTCTTGATCTGATGTATTATATTTGGGATGATGATTTAACAGGCCGTTTGTTATTAAGCCAAGTAGTGGAGGCAGCTGATCGTGGTGTTCGGGTACGCCTTCTTTTGGATGATATTAATGCTCAGGCGCGTGATCCAGCTTATATTGCGCTAGATAAACATCCTCATATTGAGGTGAGAATGTTTAATCCAGGGCGATCACGTAAAGGTGGATTACGCCGTGGTTTAGAGATTATATTGCGGGCAATCACTGTAACACGTAGAATGCATAATAAAGCTTTTATTGTGGATGGGCGCGTGGCTTTTGTAGGAGGACGCAATCTTGCAGATTCTTATTTTGATGCTGGTGAAGAATCGTATTTTCGAGATTTAGATCTGATGTTAATTGGTCCCTCGGTTAAAAAGGTGGAAAACATCTTTGATGACTTTTGGAATAGCGCTGTCGTTTTACCGATTCATACTTTGGTTGCTCCTAAAAGTGCAAGCGATCTTGGCTATTGGAAGGATAAATTACAGAAATTTCGTGATTCCAAAGTTGCAAAAGTTTATCTAGACTATGTCAACGAACATATTAATTTTAAATGTTTTATCGAGACAGGAAAGCGATTATTTTTAGCAGATAAAGTTGTTGTTCTTTCTGATCCTCCTGAAAAAGCATTGCGTAAAAAAGCAGGAAATTGGCTTATGAAGGCACTTTCCCAAGTTATTAGAGATGCCAAAAAAACGGTTCAAATTACATCACCTTACTTTGTTCCAGGTAAGGTAGGTACACGGAATTTTAGCAACTTGGTTTCAAAAGGTGTTGATGTCAAAATTCTTACAAATTCTTTAGCAGCCACTGATGTAGCACTCGTGCACGGTGGCTATGTGTCGTATCGTAAGGCATTATTGAAAGGTGGTGTTAAACTCTATGAGTTAAAACCGGATGGAGATAACCACGGATTGCGGTTGTTTAGATCAAGTAGGGCAAGTTTACATACCAAAGCTTTTTTAGTTGATCGTAAAACTGCTTTTATTGGATCTTTAAATTTTGATCCTCGGTCAGCTGCGCTAAATACAGAAATGGGCATTCTTTTTGAATGTGCACCGATTGCAGCGAGGCTAGATTTACTTTTTTCTGAGGAAACGACAGGTGAAATGAGTTATCATCTCCGTCTTGGTGATAATAACCGTATTTATTGGGATTTTATCGAAAATGAAAGACACCACAGTATTGATTATGAACCAGAAAGCAGTTTTTGGCGTCGGGTGTTTGCAAAAGTAGTGAGTTGGTTACCCATTGAATCGCAATTATAGACCGTACAAAACAAATTATACGTTAAAAAATTATTTTTCTTTTCATTTTATTTTTAGCATGGCATAATTCGCTGCCAATCCGCAACTTATGAGAGCCGCAGTTGTATTTAAAGCCACTTGCGGTGCTTTTTTATTAAAGGAATTTGGCTATGGCAAAGATTGTTGAAACAGGGACGGGTGCATTGGCACTGACTTTTGATGATGTGCTTTTACAGCCGGGTCATTCTCTTGTTATGCCTAGCCAGGTAGATCTTAAAACGCGTATCGCAGCTGATATTGAACTGAATTTGCCATTGCTTTCTGCTGCAATGGATACCGTGACGGAATCGCGTTTGGCAATTGCTATGGCTCAAGCTGGTGGTCTTGGTGTTATCCATCGCAATATGTCTCCTGCAGAGCAAGCTGAGGAAGTCCGTCAAGTGAAAAAATTTGAATCCGGTATGGTTGTTAATCCGGTGACAATTGGGCCAGATGCAACACTTGAAGAGGCGAAAGCTTTAATGCGCTCTCATGGTATTTCTGGTATTCCGGTTGTTGAAGATGGTGCTAAAGGTGGAGTTGCTGGTCGACTTGTTGGTATTTTGACGAATAGAGATGTACGTTTTGCATCAAATCCACAACAAAAAATTTATGAATTAATGACGCATGAAAATTTGATCACAGTGCGTGAAAATGTCCAACTCGATGAAGCAAAGTATCTTTTACATCATCATCGTATTGAAAAATTATTGGTTGTAGATGAACAAGATCGTTGTGTTGGTTTGGTAACAGTTAAAGATATTGAGAAAGCACAATTAAATCCCAATGCTGCCAAAGATTCGCAAGGCCGCTTGCGTGTTGCAGCTGCAAGTAGTGTAGGGAATGATGGCATTGAGCGGGCTGAACGATTGATTGATGCAGGCGTTGATGTGCTGGTGATTGATACCGCTCATGGACATTCTCAACGTGTGTTAGAAACAGTTGAGCGTATTAAAAAAATGGCGTTTTCTCCAGCTATTATTGCTGGTAATGTAGCGACTCCGCAAGCAACGCAGGCGTTGATTGATAGTGGTGCTGATGCTGTAAAAGTTGGTATTGGTCCTGGTTCTATTTGTACAACGCGAATTGTTGCAGGTGTTGGTGTTCCCCAACTTGCAGCCATTATGAGTGCTGCAGAAATTGCTGATAAGGTAGGCATTCCCATTATTGCTGATGGTGGCATCAAAGCTTCGGGTGATTTTGCTAAAGCTTTAGCAGGTGGGGCTTGCGCTGCTATGATTGGTTCTCTTTTAGCTGGTACGGAAGAAAGCCCGGGCGAAGTTTATCTTTATCAAGGGCGATCCTTTAAAGCTTATCGCGGTATGGGATCAGTTGGCGCTATGGCGAGGGGATCGGCAGATCGTTATTTTCAGGATGAAGTCCGTGATGTGCTCAAATTGGTTCCTGAAGGAGTTGAGGGGCAAGTTGCTTATAAGGGGCCTATAGCATCGGTTCTGCACCAGCTGGCTGGTGGATTACGTGCTTCGATGGGTTATGTTGGGGCAAAGGATTTAGCGGAGTTTCGCGAAAAAGCAACGTTTGTTCGTATTACGAATGCTGGACTTCACGAAAGCCATACACATGATGTTGCTATCACAAGAGAAAGCCCAAACTATCGGCGTCCTGTTTGATATGTAAAAGCTTAGAGTCATTGCGCAAGAGCATAGAAAAACTCTTTAGAAAATATCCGGAAATTACTATTTTTTCTCTTTATGATTTTTTACAATAATTTCAAAAGTGCAAAGAAAAGAATTGGAGGCTAATGTTCCAATTCCTTCCTTGTGTTATATGAAATTGAAAAGATTAGCTCTTTGTCGTTTTCCGTTCCATTTTTGACGCGCGTTGGCGAGTGTTTGCCGGATCACTTTGGACGGATTTCTTTCCATTGTTTGAGGGTGTTGTATTGTAGCGGCTTTTAGATGAAGTTGTTTTCTCATTATTGTAAGTGTTCATTATTTTCTCCTTTTAAATTATCTGGCATAGGGCCAGTCAAGTAAAAACGGTCATGCCAATGAGTAGTTCCAAGCATTTTCTAAAAAGTTGCCTTCCGTTTTGTTGACAATAAGATGAATGTGCGTGGTCTTAGCAGGAGTATTTTTCTAGACTTTAAAGAAGATAGCATTTTTAAAATATGAGATATTTGATACTGAATGCTGTTTATAGAAGGTTGCTAAACACTTATTTTACTGAATAATGAGGATTTTATGATTTTTGCGTATTCATAACGAGAAGAAGCATTTTATGGATGACAGCCTATTTTGCAGAGTCAAAGAGATTTCATATCTTTTAGAAGAACAGAAAATGCGAATATGCAGCATATAAAATAAGGAATTTGAATACTATGAAAACGCATGAATCATAACCATTCCATTTCTAATACAAATTTGGGATAAATTTAAAGAAGTGTCACTGGCAGTAGAAAAAATAATTTTGTTTCTGCTTAAATTATTTAGAATTTTTAGAAATTGAATGGGAGAAATGAATGCGCTTAGGTGGGCGTTTGCAGGCGGCGATAGATATTCTAAAAGAGATAGAATCTCGGCATCGTCCTGCAGGTGAAGCTTTAAAATCTTGGGGGCTTTCTCATCGTTTTGCTGGAGCAGGTGATCGCGCAGCCATTGGTACAATCGTTTATGATGTCTTAAGACGGCGTTATTCTTTACAATGGCGTATGGAAAGTGATGATATGAGTGATGTCGTTTTCGGTGTCTTATTAGATGCTGGAAAAATGACGATTGAGCAAATTGATGGTGAATTAGAAGGAGATCGTTTTGCACCGCAGTTATTAGGGGCTAGGCAGCGTCAATCATGGCAAAAACGGCAATTAGTTGATGCGCCAGACTATATTCGTGCTGATATTCCTCAATGGTGTCAAGCGCATTTGCGTCCTTTATTTGCTGATAGTTGGGTATTTGAAGCTGCTGCATTAGCAACACGCCCTTCTTTAGATTTACGTGTGAATAGCTTGAGAGCAACGCCAGAAAAGGTACTTAAAGAATTAGCAAAAACCAAAGTCGAATCTTTTTCATGGTTTCCACAAGCCTTAAGGATTGCACCGATTAAGGGCTTTGGCCGTCATCCTAATATTCAGGTGGAACTTGCTTTTCAAAAGGGATACTTTGAAATACAGGATTTAGGGTCTCAGATTGTTGCTCACCTTGTAGAAGCAAAAGCAGGTATGCAGGTGTTGGATTATTGTGCTGGGGCTGGTGGAAAAACATTAGCCTTAGCTGCTAGTATGAAAAATCAAGGGCAAATTTATGCTTATGATTCAAACAAATTTCGTTTAGCTCCTATTTTTGATCGTCTTCGACGTGCTGGTGTTCGTAATGTACAGCCACGGGCCCATATAGAAGAATTGAAACTATTAATAGGTCAGATGGATATCGTTTTGCTAGATGCACCATGTAGTGGTACAGGAATATGGCGACGGCATCCAGATACGAAATGGCGTTTGACGTTAGAACAGGTAAGACAGCGCCAAGTGGAACAGAGGGCTATTTTGAATGAGGCTATAGACTATCTTAAACCAAACGGGCGCTTAGTTTATATTACGTGCTCTCTTTTTGTAGATGAAAATGAGGAACAAATTTCTCGTTTTCTTCAGCAGCATTCCAATTTTTATCCAATAAACATGCGTGCACTTTGGCAGCAACATTTTAGTTTTTCGCCTGTCCAACCGAACTTTTCAAATTATGGACTTACTTTATCGCCAGCAACAACAAAAACAGATGGTTTCTTTTTATCTGTGTTGCAAAAAAAACATTGATATATATTTTTTCGCATTTTTTATTTTAAATTTTACGAGAATAACTTTTTTCTTAAACAAATAGGCTTGTGAAAAGAGGAAGATTGAATAATAAATCTTATTGGTTCTCTTTTACAATTATTGATTGGTTTTCTATGAACACATCACATCTAGACACTGTTCTTATTATTGATTTTGGTTCACAAGTTACACAACTTATAGCACGGCGGGTGCGAGCAATGGGTGTCTATTGTGAAATTGTTCCTTTTCAATTAGCTTCAGAGTGGATCAAGCGGATAAGACCTAAAGCTGTTATTTTATCAGGCAGCCCCCATTCAACTCTTGATAATGGATCTCCGCGTGCTCCAATAGAAATTTTTGAAATTGGTGTCCCAGTTCTTGGGATTTGTTATGGTGAACAAGTCATGTGTGTTCAGCTGGGAGGGAAAGTTGAAGCTGGACATGAGCGTGAATTTGGGCGGGCTTTTTTGGAAGTGCGAGAAAAGAGTCCACTTTTTGATGGTGTTTGGGAAAAAGGCTGCTGTTATCAAGTATGGATGAGTCACGGTGATTGTGTAACAGCTTTGCCAACAGGTTTTCGTGTAATAGGAACCTCAAAAGGTGCTCCTTATGCTGCCATTGCTGATGAAAAAAGGCGCCTTTATGCAGTGCAGTTTCATCCTGAAGTTGTTCATACACTGGATGGCGAAAAGCTGTTACAAAATTTTGTTCGTAAAATTTCTGGACTTAAAGGCGATTGGTCAATGGCTTCTTATCGCAAACAGGCAATTGCTAAGATACAGCAAAAAGTTGGCAAAAGTCGTGTGATCTGTGGTCTTTCAGGTGGTGTGGATTCATCAGTTGTGGCTGTGCTTCTCCATGAAGCAATAGGAGATCAACTGACATGTATTTTGGTAGACCATGGATTAATGCGTAAGAATGAGGCTGAGGAAGTTCTTACATTATTCCGAGATCATTATAATATAGAGCTTATTCACGTTAATGCTGCCAATATGTTTCTCAATGCTTTAGAAGGTGAGACAGATCCAGAAAAAAAACGCAAAACGATTGGCCGCCTTTTTATTGAAGTTTTTGAAGAAGAAACCCAAAAAATAGGAGGTGCAGAATTTTTAGCACAGGGCACGCTTTATCCAGATGTTATTGAGAGTGTATCAGCTATTGGTGAGTCAGTAACAATTAAAAGCCACCATAATGTAGGGGGGCTGCCGGAACGAATGAACATGAAACTTGTCGAGCCGTTGCGTGAGCTCTTTAAGGATGAGGTTCGCTCGCTAGGGCGAGAGTTAGGATTGCCGGAACAATTTATTGGCCGTCATCCTTTTCCAGGTCCCGGTCTTGCAATTCGGTGTCCCGGTGCAGTTACACGTGAGAAATTAGAAATTTTACGTGAAGCGGATGCTATTTATCTTGATGAAATCCGTAAAGCTGGTCTTTATGATGAAATTTGGCAGGCGTTTGCTGTTCTTCTTCCTGTTCAGACTGTTGGTGTTATGGGAGATGGACGCACTTATGAATTTGTTTGTGCTCTTCGTGCAGTGACATCTGTAGACGGAATGACCGCTGATTTCTATCCGTATAGTATGGATTTTTTAAGTAAAGCAGCTGCGCGTATTATTAACGAAGTAAGGGGTATTAATCGTGTTGTTTATGATGTAACTTCAAAACCTCCTGGTACCATTGAGTGGGAATGATTGGAATTTAAGTGCGAATATTTTAAGAAAAGAGTGCTGTTTAGAATTTGATATTCGAGAGAGTGGACAGAAAGGAACAATTTAAAAAAGAGTTATCTATCTAGTATAATTTTTAAAAACTCATTATCTGATCTATATCAACCAATATCGTTTAAAATTGAGAAGTGTGGAATTTTGCATGTCTGAAAAAAAAATTGTTGCACATCGTGGTGGAGCTCATCTTTTTCCTGAAAATACACTTTCGGCATTTCGCCATGCAATTGCGTTGGGAGTCGATGAAATTGAATGTGACGTTCATCTGCTTAAAAGTGGTGAAGTGGTTGTATTTCATGATTTTCGTTTAGAACAATTGGTTGGGAAAACAGGATATATTCATGATATTGATAATGAAACACGCAAACAACTCTGCGTGAAAGGAAGTAGCGAAGCTCCTCCTTTGTTAGAAGAGGTGCTTGATCTTTTGAAACCAACCAATGTTGCGCTGCATCTTGAAATAAAAACATGTGGTGAAGTTGAGCGCGAAACGATTCTATCTCAAAAAGCGCTTGCGTTGATAAAAAGTCGAAATTTAGAAAAACGGGTTTCTGCCATCAGTTTTGATCCTACGAGTCTTCGTCCCTTTATTGAAGCAGGAATAATATCTGGTCCATGTATTGATAGCTTTGAAAGTGATATGCATCGTCGTTTTTCTGAATGGAAACAATTGGGATATTCTGATCTGAGTTTATATGGCTCCATTGTTTCACAAGACTTTATTGAATCTGCGCTTGAAGCTGGCTTTACTGTGGGAGTGTGGACAATCAACGGGAGAGCCCGGTTATCGCATTGGCTTGATATGCCTGTACATTATATCACAACAGATCAACCTGACCTTGCTTTACAATTGCGTGCACAAAGATAAAAACCATGCATCTATAATACAAAAGATGCCATCTTTCCTAACGAAATGAAGCTAAGGAGAATACGAGAGGTATTTACTGAGGTTGCTTATAAGTTCAAGATTTTTACTTTATTGACTGATTACTTGTGCGTTTTCCAGTATTTTTGTTAAAAGTATGAAAGTTTTGATAAGCAACAGTGAAGCTTAGTTTTTCGCCATAGTCGCTTGTAAGACGTTCTTTGGTTTCAATGGTAAAAATATTGTTATTCCAACGCGTTAAAACATGGCATCCTGTCCCGATAGGCTTGATAAGCTCAATTTGTGTGTGAAAGACAGGTCCTTGATCTGGATATTCGCCCAACAAGATTACTTCTGGTCTGAATGCTAAAAGATCAGTTTCTCCACTACAAGATAATAAGTGACCTAAGTGTTGTTCTAGGGTTTTGCGATCAAGAAAATTCATAGGAGGAGAACCGATAAAATCAGCAACAAATGTTGTTGCTGGGAAGTCGTAAATTTCCATTGGCGTTCCAATTTGCTCGATAGCTCCTTTATTCATAACGACTATTCTATCGGCCAATGTCATCGCTTCTAGTTGATCATGGGTAACATAGAGGCTAGTTGTCCCCAATGAACGCTGGAGTGTTTTAATCTCAATACACATTTGCGCACGCAATTTTGCATCAAGATTTGAAAGCGGTTCATCAAAGAGAAAGACACGCGGTTGACGCACAATCACACGCCCCATTGCAACACGCTGTCGTTGTCCCCCTGATAATTGTCGTGGTTTACGATCAAGAAATGGCTCTATCTGCAAAAGTTTTGCAGCATGTGCGATACGGTTATTTATTTCATCTTTCGGTGTTTTACGATTTTTAAGACCATATTCTAAGTTTCCACGAACCGTCATGTGGGGATAAAGTGCGTAATTTTGAAAAACCATAGCAATGTCGCGGTCAGCTGGTTCACGCTCATTAATACGCTCGTTATCAATATAGAGCTCACCCGAGGTGACTTGTTCAAGTCCTGCAATAATGCGTAATAAAGTTGATTTGCCACATCCTGAAGGGCCAACAAGGACAAGAAGTTCACTATCGGCAACAGTTAAGTTTAAATCATCAATGACCAAAATACCGTTGTCATATTGTTTTTTTATATTTGATAACTGGATTATGGCCACAGTTATTTCTCCGTTTCAATAAGGCCTTTGATAAAAAGCCGTTGCATGCAAATAACGACAAGAACAGGTGGTACCATGGCAACGACCGATACTGCCATGAGTATATTCCATTGAGGGTCATGTTGAAGTGATTCTACAACAAGCTGTTTTAGAATAATAAGAATAGTTTGATGATTTTGATCAGTCGTAACTATAAGAGGCCAGAGATATTGTATCCACCCATAAATAAACATAATGATAAATAAAGCGGCAATATTGCTTTTGCTAAGAGGAAGAAGAATATCTTTAAAAAATTTAAATGGTCCTGCACCATCAACACGAGCAGCTTCTAAAAGTTCATCAGGAACAGTCAAAAAAAACTGGCGAAATAAAAATGTAGCAGTTGCGGATGCAATAAGTGGAATAATCATTCCGCTGTAGGTGTTTATCATCCCTAACTGTGCGACCACTGCATATGTTGGGATAATCCGAACTTCGACAGGTAGCATCAGAGTGACAAAGATGAGGGCAAAAGCAGTTTTGCGGAAGGGGAAGCGCATGTAGACAATTGCATAAGCGGAAAAAAGTGAAATAATGATTTTTCCAATACTAATACCAAGTGCCATAATGAGCGAATTTATTAAAAGCGGCCAGAGATTAGGAAGACCAAGCTGCACAAGACCATCGCCAAAGATTGTTTTATAGTTTTCCAGAGCATATTTCCCCGGTAAAAGAGGAAGTGTGCCTGAGTTAAATGCTGCTGAACTATGCGTTGATGCAATAATAGCAACGTAAACCGGAAAGCAAATAATGATAATGCCAACAATGAGAGTGAGATGGGTTAGAAATTTCAAAATAGGACGATTTTCAACCATAGTTGGCTTCCTAATATTGTACACGACGTTCAATCCAGCGGAACTGGATAAACGTTAAGACAATAACCATCAACATTAATATCGTTGATTGTGCTGATGATGCACCAATTATTTGGTTTTTGAAACCATCATCATATACTTTGTAGACGAGAGTGCTTGTTGCACGTGCAGGGCCTCCAGAGGTTATGTTGTCAATAATACCAAATGTATCAAACATAACATATTGGATATTAACGATAAGAAGGAAAAAGGTAGTTGGTGAAATTTGCGGAAAAACCACAGTCCAAAATCGTTTAAAAGGGCTAGCACCATCAATTGCTGCTGCCTCTATTTGGGAACGTGGAACGGATTGAAGACCTGCAAGAAAAAAGAGAAAATTGTAGGAGATTTGTTTCCAGCTGGCTGCAATGACAATAAGGATCATTGCTTGAGTACCATTAATACGATAATTCCATATAATACCTATTTCTCCAAGAAGAAAAGGGACAATCCCGATGGTTGGATGAAAGATAAACAACCATAATATACCTGCTAATACAGGAGCAACGGCATAAGGCCAGAGTAAGAGCGTTGTGTAGACTTTTTTTGCGCGGATAACACGATCAACACAGACAGCCAAAAGAAGTGATATCGCCATAGCAACGACAGTGACAGAAATGGAAAATATTGCGGTTGTGAGTAGGGATTGTATATAAGTAGGGTCAGAGAGAATTGTCACATAATTTTCAAAACCGATAAAGGTTGTCTTAAAGCCAAAAGGATCCTCACGTTCGAAAGATGATTTTATTGCTTGGGCAGCAGGCCAAAAGAAAAACAAAAAAGTCACGATGAGCTGAGGAAAAAGCAGCCAGTAAGAAAGTAGACTGTTTTTAAAATATGCATGTTTTTCTTGCATTCGTAGAGGCTTCTTAAATATAGAGTCTTTAGAAATATGAACAAAAAAATTGAAAAAAACTCAACTGCTTGGTTGAGTTTTTAATCTTTAATAACAATAATGAAATCTTAATGATTAGCCTTCTCAAATTCACGTAAAAGTTTATTACCACGTTTAATGGTTTCATCTAATCCATCTTTAGGTGTTTTTGATCCACTAAGAACAGCTTCTAGTTCTTGATCAAGAATGGAACGAATTTGCGGCATGTTACCAAATCTTATACCCTTTGAGTTAACAGTCGGTGGATTGAGAGTGATCTGTTTAATAGCGATATCTGCACCGACATTTTTATCGTAATAATGCTGTTCTTTGCTCAGTTCGTAAGCAGCGTTTGTCGTTGGAAGGTAACCTGTTGTCTGATGCCACTTAGCTTGATTATTCGCTTGCGAGAGAAACTTAAGGAAAGCGGCTGCACCTGCGTATTCTTCAGGAGTATGACCTTTTAAAGCCCAAATAGAGGCGCCACCAATAATTGAATTTTGTGGTGCACCTTCTACGTCGCCATAGTAGGGCAGCATACCAAATCCCACATTAAATTGCGCTTCGGAAACGATACCAACACGTGATCCTGAAGATTGTATAAAGATTGCACAATTTTGTGTCATAAACATTGGTGTTGCATCTAATGCACCGGCAGGGCCACCATAACGGAAAATACCTTGATCAGACCATTTTTTAAGGTCAGTCCACATACGCACTTGTAAAGGACCATTAAAGGTAAGCTCTGAATCAAGTCCGCTGAATCCATTTTCTTTCGTTCCAAAAGGAATATTGTGCAAAGCTGAAAAATTTTCTAGGCCAATCCATTGAGATGCATAAGCCATTGTAAAGCCGCAGCTTGCCGCTTTAGTTTCAAGAATCTTTTTAGAGAAGTTTTCGACATCTTGCCATGTTTTTGGTGGCTGTTCTGGATCCAGTCCTGCTTTTTTAAAGATATCTTTATTGTAATAAAGGATTGGCGTTGAAGCGTTGAATGGCATAGACAACATTCGTCCCTGAACATCCGAGTAATAACCACTTATAGCAGGCAAATAATCTGCAGAATCAAATTCTTGTTTTGTGTCAGTCATAAGCTGATAAATGGGATAAACTACACCTTTTGCAGCCATCATAGTTCCAGTGCCAACTTCATAGATTTGAGCAAGAACCGGTTGTTGTTTTCCACGAAATGCCGAAATAAGTGAAACCATACCTTCTTCATATTCACCACGAAATGAAGGAACAACTTTGTAATTAGATTGGCTAGCATTAAAGTCGTTAATGAGACTTTCAGTTTGTTTTCCTAACTCGCCGCTCATAGAATGCCAAAAGCTGATTTTTGTTTGCGCAAAACTCACTGTTATCACGCTAGTAGCAACGATAAATGCTGCTATAGAAAGATAAAAACGACTCATGGCTCACCCTTTCCGAAGCGATGGAATACAGATTTCCCCTAGATTTATAGTATTACACATGAACATCCCGTGACGATTTTATTCCAGAAATAAATATATTGGTTCATTTAAACAGGAACCACTAAAAGGTCAAACGAATTTGTTTAAACTTGTCAGTTTTTCCTTTGTGATAGTTATTGTGTGTTAATATGGCTGCATAAACAGCAGACAAAATAACGGAAGTGGTTGTTAAGATGGGAGTAGAAGGAAAGCTTAAGCATACACACAGTAAATGCTATACGATTGAGACAGTACAATATTTGGATTTACTGTTCTCAGGGAGGTAACATTTAGCTTTTATGTTATCTATCTTGTAATTTTTAAGCGGTAGAATCAAGGGAAATTTGCTTGCATTCCAATTTATTGTGATGTGTCTTAATTTTTCCTTATTGCATTGGTGATAGTGTTAACATTATGTTCCATCATATCAAGATAAGTTGCAGCGGGGCCATTTTCGTCTGACAATGCATCGGAATACAGTTTTCCAGCAATTTTTAAACCTGTTTCCCTTGAAATCTGTTCTATGAGACGAGGATTAGAGATATTTTCAACAAACAATGCTGCTGCTTTATTAGCTTTGATTTGTTTGATAAGTTTGGCGACATCGCCTGCGGTAGCTTCAGCTTCTGTTGAAGCACTTTGGGGTGCAAGTATGGTGAAACCATATTCTTGGGCAAAATAGCCAAAGGCATCATGAGATGTGATAATAATACGCTTATCTTGTGGGATGGTGGCAATTTTTGCTTTAAGAGTTTCTTGTGCTGTTTTAAGCTTTTGGATGTAAGCGTTGGAATTTTGTCTGTAGCTTGCACAGGATTGTTGGTCGATTTTACAAAAAGCAGTAGCAATATTTTTGACATAAATTTCGACATTCGGGATAGTTTGCCAAGCATGTGGATCAACACTGCTGTGGTGGTGATGTGGTTCCACACCATGTTCTTGATTTGTAATGTTGAGGGGGGGGATGTTGGCACTAGCTTCGACAACAAGTGCCTTTGTGCGACTTGCTGTAATGAGTCGATCGATAAAACCTTCTAAATGAAGTCCGTTGATGAAAACAATATGAGCTTCTTTAAGAGCTTTGGCATCGTGGGGAGTAGGTTCATAGGTGTGGGTGTTTGCATTGGGACCGACAAAAGTAGTTATAGAAATATGATCATCTCCTACGTTTTTTATTAAATCTGCAAGAATAGAAAAGCTCGCAACAACCCTGATCTTATTGTGCGCAGAAGCAGAAAATGGGGAAAGTGCAAGTAACAAGAGAGCCCCAAACACAATAAATTGTTGAACAAATTTAGGCATATTATTTCCTTAAGGTAAGAGAAGAACTATAAAAAAGGTAGGGAAACCACGTTACAATAAAACCGCGTGGACTGATAAGGCAGGAAAGAAGATAAATAAATCCTGCGGCAATAATGATAGCGGGTCCGGAGGGAAGTGACAGGTGAAAAGAAAGCAATAAGCCACATATGCTAGAAATGATTCCCAAAAAGATAGAGAGGATGCAAATAGGGACAAGACGCGAAAGCCAAAAACGGGCTGTAATAGCTGGAATCATCATAATGCCAACAGAAAGCAATGTTCCTAGTGATTGGAAACCACCAACCAGATTCAACACTACAAGGATAAGCAATAAGATATGAACATATTTACTCAAGGGAGAGAGTGATTTAAAAAAGAGGGGGTCAACGCTTTCTACCACAAGAGCACGCCAGAAAATGCATAAACTGCATACTGTGATCAGCATTATAGTGGTAATTAACCAGAGAGCTTGTGTATCAAGTGCAAGCACTGAGCCAAATAAAAGATGAAGAAGATCAATCGTTGATTTTTTCAGTGAAACAAGAATGACGCCTGCTGCTAGCGCAATAAGATAAAAGACGGTCATTGATGCGTCTTCTTTCTGGAAGCTATTCCGTGAAATCAAGGCAGTTGCTACCGCAACAATGATACCAGCTAAGATTCCACCAAGTGTCATAGATATAAGGGAAAAGCCACAAAGGAGAAAAGCAGCTGCAACACCAGGAAGAATAGCGTGGGATATAGCATCTCCTGTTAGACTCATTCCACGCAGCGTTAGAAATACGCCAATAGGACAGGCACTGATAGACAAGAGAATCGAGCCAATAAGAGCATTTTGCATAAAATAGAAATCAACGAAGGGTGCAAGAAAAAATGCGTACACGTATTATAATCCAATATGGTTAGAATCATTAATGGAAAGACATTGTTTTAGCGGGTTGATATAAAAAGAGTTGGATGTGAGAGATGGTATAACATGATGAGCACTGTCGTTGAAAAATTGTATTGTTTTTCCATAAAAGGCATTTTGTTGATTAATTTGAATCATTTGAGGAAAATGTTCTTGCACAATAAGGGGGTCATGGAGTGCTGTAAGAATTGTTCGCCCTTGCTGTTGCCAATGAGTGATTAACGCAAGAAGGTCCTTTTGGGTATGACGATCCACACCATTGAAAGGTTCATCGAGCAAGATAATATCGGCATCTTGTACAATAATACGTGCAAAAAGAGCGCGCTGTAATTGACCACCTGATAGTGTTTCAAGTGATTGGGTGGCAAGCGCCGTGAGCCCAACCATTTCAAGTGCGTTTTGGATTTTGTATTGATAAGGGCGCTGATTTTTCCACATTCCACAGAAAGACCACAGTCCCATTTTTATGAGTGTTTTTACATCAATAGGAAATGTTCGGTCAATGTCGCATTGCTGAGGAAGATAAGCAATACGATTTTTCTTTGATTTTGTAATTTTACCACTAATAGGTTTAATCAAGCCAGCAATGGCTTTAAGCAGTGTGGATTTTCCAGAACCGTTGTCACCTATTATTGCAACTAAAGAGCCTGCCTTCAGTTTTGCTGAAAAGCTATTTATTGCTATCCTGTTCACGTAGCCTAATGTTGCACGATCGAAATGCAGTCCCATAATCATATTACCATATTTATTATTTTGCTTAAGATAGTTATGTTATATAATTACATTTGTCAATAAAACGTTATATTATTACATACGTTTTGGGAGTTGAGTATTTTGGTGGGAAGATCGTGGAAAATTCAAAATAATGTTTGAATTCTCCTTGACGAAAGAGAGTGTGTGTATACTATATATAGTATCAAAATGATTGGTGATTCTGAATAAGCACAAGTGAGGGTATAGTGTGTTTCGTTTGGTATCTAAGTTATTTCCATAATGTGATAGCAAAAGGTTTATTGACCAAGAGGAGAGCAGCATCTCTGCTGAAGTCTCTTTAGGGGGAATTTCCTTTCATTTTTGTGAGTTGATTTTTGTCATAAAAGAGTAAACTTAGGGTGTTGAGGAGCGGCTGCTGGAGGCGTTTTAGGGGTCGTTAGTTTTTTATGCCGTAGGAGGGAATTATAGTGCAAGCAGAAGATTGTTTTATAACTAGGCGACTTTACAATTTAGGTTGTGGGATAATCATTTATTCTCGTTATAATTTTAAAATTATTTGATGAGGATTTCTGTTGCGTTCAGAAAGCTATGTATATTTGAACGAGAGTATAGCTACACGTGCTTGCGTGTGCGGTTGCTGTTTTTTTGTTATTCTTGAGTATCTATAAACTTGTTAGAATTGACTCTTGATAGGGTTGATTTTTTTGGAATTATGAAAGTTGAAGAAAATGCCGGTTACTATTTATAGCAAGCCATCTTGCGTCCAATGTGACGCTACACGCCGCGCCTTTGATGCTAAAGGCATTAATTATCGTGTCATTGATATTTCCTGTGATGAACAAGCATACAGTTTTGTTCAATCCTTGGGGTATCGTCAGGTTCCTGTAGTCGTTTGTGGTGAAAATCATTGGTCTGGTTTTAGACCAGATATGATTAGTGGTCTTTGTGTTTAATGGGACTTATTGTTTATTATTCGAGTGCAACGGGTAATACTGAATATTTTGTTTCTCAGCTTGGTCAAAGGCTCTTCAAAATTGATAAAAGAAAGCCGTCTGTGTTAGTTGATGAGCCTTATGTATTGGTCGTTCCTACGTATGCAGATGGTGAAGGAAGAATGGCTGTGCCGAAAGCAGTTATTCATTTTCTCAATGAAAGTGAAAACCGCCAATTAATTCGCGGTGTCATTGGTGGTGGGAATCGTAATTTTGGTCGCTATTATAATTTAGCGAGTAAGATTATTGCTGAGAAGTGTCTTGTGCCTTGTCTTTATCGCTTTGAGTTGCGCGGAACTGATGAAGACGTTGTTTTTGTAAAGAAGGGATTGGAAAGATTTTGGAAACAGTTGGTATAGAACAATCGCAGAAATCGGATCAGATTACGGATTATCATGCGTTGAATGCAATGCTTAATCTTTATGATGAAAATGGTCATATCCAATTTGATATGGATCGGCTTGCTGCACGGCAGTATTTTCTCCAGCATGTTAATCAAAATACGGTTTTTTTTCATAATCTTAAAGAAAAAATAGATTACTTGATAGAGGAAGGTTATTATGAAAAGGCTTTGTTTGAGCTTTATGATTTTTCTTTTATCAAAAGGCTTTTTAAGCGCGCTTACGCATTTAAGTTTCGCTTTCCTACTTTTTTGGGCGCATTTAAGTATTATACCAGCTATACACTGAAGACTTTTGATGGGAAGCGCTATCTTGAGCGTTATGAGGATCGTATTTGCGTTGTGTCTTTATATTTAGCACAAGGAAATAAGGCTCTTGCTGAGAGTTTCGTAGATGAAATTATTACCGGACGTTTTCAACCTGCAACGCCGACGTTTTTGAATGCGGGGAAAAAGCAACGCGGCGAATTAGTATCGTGCTTTTTGTTGCGTGTTGAAGATAATATGGAATCGATAGGTCGTTCGATCAATTCAGCTTTACAACTTTCAAAACGCGGTGGAGGTGTAGCGCTTTGTTTGACAAATTTGCGGGAAGCAGGGGCGCCGATCAAGAAAATAGAAAACCAGTCTTCAGGTGTCTTACCTGTGATGAAACTCTTAGAAGATTCTTTTTCTTATGCTAATCAACTTGGGGCGCGGCAGGGTGCTGGTGCTGTTTATTTGCATGCGCATCATTTAGATATTATGAAGTTTTTGGATACAAAGCGCGAGAATGCTGATGAGAAGGTCAGAATCAAAACTCTTTCGCTTGGTGTGATTATTCCTGATATTACTTTTGAGCTTGCACGTAATAATGAAGATATGTACCTATTTTCACCTTATGATATCGAGCACGTAACAGGAAAACCTTTTAGCGATATTTCTTTAACGGAGCATTATCGATCTTTTGTTGATAACGCAAAGATTCGTAAAAAGAAAATAAGTGCACGTGTCTTTTTCCAAACATTAGCGGAAATCCAATTTGAATCAGGTTATCCGTATATTTTGTTTGAGGATACTGCTAACCGAGCCAATCCGATAGCCGGTCGTATAAGCATGAGCAATTTATGTTCAGAAATTTTGCAAGTGAGTGAAGCGAGTGAACTGGAAACAGATTTAACATATCGCACTGTCGGCAGTGATATATCGTGTAATCTTGGTTCAATGAATATTGCAAAAGCAATGGAAAGTGATGATTTCGGGCGGACGGTAGAAACTGCTGTTCGTGCTCTTACTGCTGTTTCCGATATGAGCAATATTGCTTGCGTGCCTTCCATTGCAAAAGGCAATGCCGAAAGTCATGCGATTGGTTTGGGACAAATGAATTTGCATGGTTTTTTAGCGCGTGAACAGATCTATTATGGATCCCCAGAAGCGATTGATTTCACCAATATCTATTTTTATACTGTGGCGTATCACGCAATACGTGCTTCCAATTTGATTGCACGTGAACGTCAAGAAGTATTTGCAGGATTTGAAAAATCAGCTTACGCAGATGGTCGTTTTTTTGCTAAATATATTGAGAAGGAATGGAAACCACAATTTTCACTTGTACAAGAAATTTTTGCACGTAATAATATCGTTATACCGGACCAAAAGGATTGGCAAGAACTCAAGAAATTAGTTATTGAGTATGGGCTTTATAATCGCAATCTTCAAGCTGTACCACCCACTGGATCTATTTCCTATATTAATCATGCGACATCTTCTATACATCCGATTGCTTCAAAGATTGAGATTCGCAAAGAAGGAAAAATTGGACGCGTTTATTATCCCGCTCCTTACATGGATAATACGAATTTGAATTTCTATCAGGATGCTTATGAGATTGGTCCTGAAAAAATTATTGATACCTATGCTGCTGCCACACAGCATGTTGATCAAGGTCTTTCATTAACGTTATTTTTTCCTGATACTGCCACCACGCGTGATATTAACCGCGCGCAAATTTATGCTTGGAAAAAGGGTATAAAGAGTATTTATTATGTACGGTTGCGGCAAGTAGCGTTGAGTGGAACAGAAGTGGATGGCTGTGTTTCATGTAGTCTATAGGAGAGATAATCATATGACAAAGATTACGACCAAAAATCCTGTTGTTTCCGCTGTCAATTGGAATAGATTGCATGATGAGAAAGACCTTGAAGTTTGGAATCGCTTGACTGGAAATTTTTGGTTGCCTGAGAAGGTCCCACTTTCCAATGATATTCCTTCATGGTCGAGTTTAACAGAGGAAGAACGCAAACTAACAATTCGTGTTTTTACAGGGTTAACTCTCTTGGATACGATTCAGAATACCGTAGGAGCCATTTCGCTTATGGCTGATGCAATAACCGAGCATGAGGAGGCAGTGTTGACAAATATTGCGTTCATGGAAGCGGTTCATGCACGTTCTTATTCCTCTATTTTTTCAACTTTGTGTTCGACGGTAGAAGTCGATGATGCTTTTAGATGGTCAGAAGAAAATGTTCATTTGCAAAAAAAAGCTAGATTAGTGCTTGAGCGTTATGAAGCGAATGATCCACTAAAGAAGAAAATTGCTTCGACTTTACTTGAGAGCTTTTTATTTTATTCTGGTTTTTATTTACCCATGTATTGGGCTAGCCGCGCTAAATTGAGTAATACAGCCGATCTCATTCGGCTTATTATTCGTGATGAAGCGGTACATGGTTATTATATAGGTTATAAATTTCAATTAGGGTTTGCAAAACTTGACGAAGTCAAAAAGCAGGAAATTAAAGACTTTGCTTTTAACTTGCTCTTTGACCTTTATAATATTGAATGCAAATACACTGAGGATCTTTATGATTCACTTGGATTGACAGAAGATGTAAAAGTTTTTCTTCATTATAATGCGAATAAAGCTTTAATGAATCTTGGGTTTGAAGCTCTTTTCCCACCTGAGGTTTGTCGTGTTAATCCTGCTATTTTAGCTGCTTTGTCACCCAATTCTGATGAAAATCATGACTTTTTTTCAGGAGCTGGTTCTTCCTATGTTATTGGTAAGGCGGTTGCTACCACGGATGATGATTGGGAATTTTAGTGGTTATATGTAAAGAGAAGTGCGCGGGGAATACCACTCAGATCTTTGCGCATTTCTAAACACTGAAAGCCATTTTTTTCAAACAAGTTGCAGACTTCTTTTTCTTGAGAGTAGCCGATTTCAACAGCGACAAAACCTGTTTCTTTTAAGTAGTTTGCTGCTTCATGAGCGAGCTTTCGATAAAAATCAAGACCATCTTTTCCACCAATCAGAGCGCGCAATGGATCATACAGACGTACTTCTTTTGCAAGATTTTTGATATCTTTTTCTGGAATATAGGGTGGGTTAGAAATAATGAGATCAAACCGATCTGTAACAGAATCAAACCAATCGCTGAGCAGGGGGGTAAAGCGTTGTATGACCTCTGCATTTTTTGCATTTTTTGTAGCTGTTTTGAGGGCATCTTCAGAAATATCGACAGCTACTGCATAGGATTGGGGAATTTGTTTAAGAATCGCAATAACAATGGCGCCACTTCCTGTCCCCATATCAAGCAGTGTTACTTTTCTTGATTTTTCTACATTTTTTTTGAGAAATGGTAAAACAAGATCCACAAGCGTTTCTGTGTCAGGGCGTGGTTCTAATGTATCTTGAGATAATGCGAGGGGTATACCATAAAATTCCCGTATCCCTATAATACGATAGACGGGTTCGCCAGCAAGCCGTCGTTGTATAGCTTGTTCTAATTGTGTAATTTGCTCAGGAGATAGACACATATCTGGTTGAGAAATTCTATCAAATGCATTTGTACCTGTTATCCATTCAACAAGTATTTTTGCATCAAGATTGGCTTCAGAAATCCCTTGAGTGCATAATTTTTCTTGTGTTTTACGAATGATCTTGTTGAGAGAATAAGAATCATTCATCCATTATCAGCCATTTCAGTAAGGAGTGCAGTTTGGTAATCGGATATGAGTGCATGGATAATCTCATCGAGATCTCCTTCTAGGATGCGGTCGAGTTTATACAGTGTGAGATTAATACGATGGTCAGTAACACGTCCTTGCGGGAAATTATAGGTACGAATACGCTCTGAACGATCACCAGAGCCCACTTGGTTTTTACGGGATGCGGAGCGTTCACGTTCTGCTTTTTGTCTTTCAATGTCGAATAAGCGTGCACGTAAAATTTGGAGCGCCCGTGCTCGGTTTTGGTGCTGCGATTTTTCTGCTTGTACAACCATAATTCCTGTTGGAATATGCGTGATACGAACAGCTGAATCGGTTGTATTGACATGCTGTCCTCCTGCTCCAGATGCACGCATTGTATCGATGCGAATATCTTCGGGACGAATCTCAATATCAATTTCTTCCGCCTCTGGAAGAACTGCAACAGTGGCCGCGGACGTATGGATACGTCCACCTGTCTCTGTTTCAGGGATGCGTTGCACACGATGGACACCTGATTCAAACTTTAGTTTAGAAAATACGCCTTTTCCTGAAATGGTAGCAATAATTTCTTTATATCCGCCAACTTCGCCATCACTAAGAGAAACAATTTCGACTTTCCATTTATGAGTATTGGCATAACGTTCATAC
Organism: Bartonella gliris; assembly: GCF_045277155.1. Taxonomy (GTDB): domain Bacteria; phylum Pseudomonadota; class Alphaproteobacteria; order Rhizobiales; family Rhizobiaceae; genus Bartonella; species Bartonella gliris. The sequence continues at coordinate 1,027,258 of NZ_CP123962.1, read as the reverse complement.
ATGCGAAAAAGATCACCAGCAAAAAGTGCTGCTTCTGATCCACCTGTACCCGCTCGAATTTCAATAATAGCACTTTTTTCATCAGCAACATCTTTTGGCAAAAGAAGAATTTGAAGCTCTTGCTCAAGCTGTTCAATTTTTTGACATAAGAGTGGCAATTCTTCTTGGGCAAGATTACGCATCTCCATATCTGTTTGCGTATCACTGATCATGGTTTTGATCTCTGCTTTTTCTTTATAGAGAGCATTTAATATTTTTATGGGGGCAACAATTGACTCTAATTCTGCATATTCAGAAGCTAATTTTACATATGTTTCAGCATTGGGGTTTTCAGCCATTTGGCTTTCAATTATTTCAAAGCGCTTTTCAAGCTGTTTCATACGATCTTGTGGCAAAGAAACCATGACAATATTGGCCTAATTTGTTATAGTAATATTTAACGATTGATTGCTTTATAGCATCCTATAAAAAGGGGTAATAAAGTAGAAAAACTTTCTCGTCCATGAAAAGTATAAGTTATTAAGGTGAACGTGCCTAAAGTCTTCTTTTTATGAAGAGCTTTTTTGTTATATGTACGAAATCATTAATTTAAGAATTGCGTTTTTTTCCATAAAGTTCAAGACGGTGGTGAATGATATCATAACCAAGAGATTTAGCAATTTCCTCCTGCATCTTTTCAATGATATCCGATTGAAATTCAATAATTTTTCCTGTGTCTACATCAATGAGATGGTCATGGTGTTGCCCATCTGCCTGTTCAAACCGAGACGGTCCACCACTAAAAATGTGACGATGAATCGTTCCGTTTTCTTCTAATGTTTTCATGGTCCGATAAACAGTTGAAAGAGAAATACTAGAATCTATTTTGTTGGCGCGTTGAAAGATTTCAAATGCATTTGGATGGTCGTTTGTATCGGCCAAAATATCAAGAATAATACGTCTTTGGCGGGTTACTCTCAAACCCGCTGTGCGTAATTCTTGTTCATAATTTCGCTCTTTATTCATCTGCACTATTTGCTTTTCAGACAAAGGCACCATGACAGTGTTTGTATTTTTTTTCTGAACCGCAAGGACACCGCTCATTGCGTCCAACTTTTCCCCATGTAGTTAAATCATTTGGGTCACGATCTTTTGGGTCAACAAACTTATTTTCTTGTGATCTTGCCCACAAAGCAGGATCATTTTCTTTTCCTTGAGTGTTCAAGAGAGAGTCGTCAGCATCTGTTTGCACGGGAGTGAGTGGTTCTGTGGGTTGTTGAATAATCTCGAAACGCATAAGCTTAGAAGTAACGTTTCTGCGTAGATTTCTGAGCATAGTCTGAAAGAGTTCAAATGATTCTGTCTTATACTCATTGAGCGGATCTCGTTGTGCATAACCACGAAAACCAACAACGGAACGTAGATGGTCTAAATTGACGAGATGTTCACGCCATAACGTGTCAATGGTTTCAAGTAATATAGCTTTGTGGAAATAAGCCATAATTTCTGGAGAATAGCGTTCAGCACGTTCATTTTCGAGTTTAATAACAGCATCTGATACACGTTCTAAGATTTGTTCTTCAGCAATTCCATCTTCTTTTGCCCATTCTTCTATTGGAAGTTCAAGATTGAAGAGTTGGTGAAGTTCCTCTTGTAGAGCTTTTACATTCCATTTTTCAGAATATGTTCCAGCTGGAATGTAAGTTTCTACGAGATCTTCAACCACTTCGTTACGCATTTCAAGGATCATTTCAGTTAGATCATCTGCGTTCATGACCTCCATACGTTGCTCAAAAATAACTTTACGTTGATCATTCATCACATCATCGTATTTTAATAAATTTTTACGAATTTCGAAATTTCGTCCTTCAACCTTCTTTTGCGCTTTTTCAAGGGCTTTATTAATCCATGGATGGATGATAGCTTCATCTTCCTTTAATCCGAGCTTTTGCAGCACGCTATCCATACGGTTGGAGCCAAAGATACGCATGAGATCGTCCTGAAGGGAGAGAAAGAATTTTGAGCGACCAGGATCACCTTGGCGGCCGGAACGACCACGGAGCTGGTTATCAATACGACGACTTTCATGACGTTCAGTAGCAATGACGTAAAGACCACCAGCAGCTAATGCTTTTTCCTTGAGTTGCTTAACATCTTTTTTTATTTCTTCAATTTTAGCAGTGCGCTCTAGACCTTCAGGCATATCCTGTAATTCTTGCCGGATGCGCATCTCGACATTTCCACCAAGCTGTATATCAGTACCCCGCCCAGCCATATTCGTTGCGATGGTTAATGCCCCAGGAACCCCCGCTTGGGCAATAATGTAAGCTTCTTGCTCATGATAGCGAGCATTCAGAACTCGAAAATCGGTAATGCCCTCTTTTCGTAAACGTTCTGCCAATTGTTCTGACTTTTCAATAGAAGTTGTCCCAACAAGAATAGGCTGTCCTTTTTCGTGTGCTTGACGGATATCACGCACGATAGCACGATATTTTTCTTCTGCTGTTCGATAGATTTCATCATCTTCATCACGACGCTGTACTGGTAAATTTGTTGGGACTTCGACAACGTCAAGACCATAAATATTACTGAATTCTTCGGCTTCTGTTGTAGCAGTACCAGTCATGCCAGACAATTTTCTATACATACGAAAATAATTTTGGAAAGTGATAGAAGCTAAAGTCTGATTTTCTGGTTGAATAGCAACATGTTCTTTAGCTTCTAGTGCTTGATGCAGCCCTTCAGAATAACGCCGTCCTGGCATCATACGACCTGTAAATTCGTCAATGATAACAATTTCACCATTACGAACAATGTAATCTTTATCACGGACAAACAGCTTATGCGCTTTTAGGGCATTATTGATATGATGGACAATAGCAACATTTTCTATATCATAGAGGCTTTCACCTTTAAGATGTCCTGCCTGTTCAAGCATTTTCTCAATTTTTTCAGTACCGACTTCAGTAAAGATTGTTGTTTTTTGTTTTTCATCTATTTCGTAGTCTTCAGGAGTTAAGGCAGGAATAAATGTATCAATAAGGTTGTAGAAGTCAGTACGATCTTCTAGAGGACCAGAAATAATAAGGGGAGTACGCGCTTCGTCAATGAGAATCGAATCGACTTCATCGACAATTGCATAATGGTGTCCACGTTGAACCATTTGATTACGATCAAAAGCCATATTATCGCGCAGATAGTCAAAACCCAATTCATTATTTGTCGCATAGGTGATATCACATGCATAGGCTTTTCGACGGGCATCACTATCAAGATCATGCAAGATTACGCCTGTTGTCAATCCCAAGAAACCAAAGATTTTTCCCATTGTTTCAGCATCACGACTGGCAAGATAATCGTTTACTGTAACAACATGAACGCCTTTTCCTTCCAATGCATTGAGATAAATTGGCAGGGTTGCCATTAATGTTTTACCTTCACCCGTGCGCATTTCAGCAATGCCACAATTATGAAGCACCATTCCACCAATGAGCTGTACATCAAAAGGACGCATATCATAAACACGTTTTGCGGCTTCACGAACAGTTGCAAAAGCTTCTGGTAGGAGTAAATCAATAGTTTCACCTTCCATGAGACGTTTACGAAATTCATCTGTTTTTTGACAGAGTTGCGTATCGCTTAATTTTTGGAACTGTTCTTCCAAAGCATTAATTTGCATGACTTTTTGGCGAAGAGCCTTGAGGCGTCGTTCATGAGCTGAACCAAAAAATTTACGTGCAAAGACACCTAAACCGACCATCTCTGGCCCTTTCTTTTATTAGTTATCACTATTGTTGGGCACTCCATATGCTGTCCCCATACTCCACATCCCCTAAGGTATTTAATATAACCAAACGCAGATGGTATCATTATACTTGTTGGTACACAATTTTTCACTTCAATGATAGAGTAGAGATAAGGGGATAAGTGCACCATGTCAACTTTAGTAATGCTGTTTAGTTGGCATATTACAAAGTAATTTTAAAGTGTCATATGACATTTTCTCTATTGTCATTTTTTTTCAGTATCATGAGGTGGGATAGAAAAGCTAAAATATTTGTGTTTTTTTTAAAACAAAATTATCAGTTTATTTATCTATGTTTAGAGTTTAAAATGTTATGATAAGGGGAATTGTGATCTTGGACATGCGTTCACTTTAAGGAGTATATTATGAAATTCAATTTTATCACGCTGTTTTTGACATCAACTTTATTAGCGAGCACGAGTTTGGGGGCGATGGCCCAAGAAAGCATGAAGTCTGCATCGAATGATTTAAAGACTTTGGAGAAAGCTTCTGAAAAAACAGTTTCTCCTTCTCATGTTATGGCAGTTATTGATGGTAAGGATATTACAGCAGGGCAATTGGATGAGTTAGCGCTCGAAATAAATCCTAATTTAGCGCGTTTTCCTGATGAACAGCGCCGTATAACAGTCTTAAAAGCTTACTTAGATATGCAAGCACTTGCTAAAGCAGCAATTAAGGAGGGTATTGATAAAACTGAAGCTTACAATAAACGTATGGCAGTTATGCGTGACAATGTTCTTCAGCAGCTTTATTTTAAACAGATGGTCGTTGATCAAATTTCAGATACTGATTTGGAAACGCTTTATAATAAAGAAGTTGCTGCTTTACCTAAAGAGGATGAAGTTAAAGCACGTCATATTTTGGTCAAAACGAGAAAAGAGGCAGAAGCTGTCATCAAGCGTTTAAATAAGGGAGAGAGTTTTGAAGAGGTTGCAAAAAAGAATTCAACAGATGGTTCAGCTGCTGTTGGAGGCGATCTTGGTTATTTTAGTCATGGTCAAATGGTCAAGCCTTTCGAAGATGCTGCGTTTGGTTTAAAAGTTGGTGAATATACAAAAAAGCCTGTTGAAAGTCCTTTTGGTTGGCATGTTATCAAGGTAGAAGATCGCCGTTTGAAACAACCTCCTGTATTTGACGATGTTAAAGAGATGTTGCGTACACAGCTAATAAAAGAGCGCTACCGAAAACTGATTTCTGATTTGCGCACTACGATAGATGTGAAATATCCTGATCCTCATATTATAAAACTCATGCAATCGCTTAATCAAAATGAGACGCCACTTTCAGATGAGACATCTGATGAAGAAGAAACGGAATAGTATCTTCAAGTTGGGAGACTTGATAGATTGCTTTTTTTAAAAGGCCATTTATCTGCAATCATTTTATCTGTTTTTATGGGAAACATGCTGTGGCTTTAAAAATATCTCCTTTGTCTCCCCAAAACATACAGGAACTTCCACTATTATCTGGTGTGCGAATAGCAACAGCTGAAGCTGGGATTAAATATAAAGGTCGTACAGATCTTCTTTTTATCGTATTCGATGCGCCAGCGAGTGTGGCAGGTGTTTTTACCCGTTCAAAATGCCCATCTGCTCCTGTGGATCATTGTCGTGCATCACTTCCCCATGGAGTTGCTCGGGGTATTGTTGTTAATTCTGGGAATGCAAATGCTTTTACAGGACGTAAAGGAAAGCAAACAACGGATGCGATAGTGCGTGCTGCGGCGAGCGCTTTAAAGGTTAAAGAGAATGAGATTTTTATAGCTTCTACCGGTGTTATTGGTGAACCGATGGATGCTGCCTGTGTTGTCAATCGTTTACCAACTATGGCGGCGACAGCAGAAGAAGGAAATTGGTTGGATGCTGCAAAAGCCATTATGACAACTGATACATTTCCAAAACTTTCTACACGCAAATTTGATTGTGGGGGAGAGATTATCACCATTAACGGGATTGCAAAAGGTGCTGGTATGATTGCACCAGATATGGCAACGATGCTCTCCTTTGTGGTGAGTGATGCAGATATTTCTTCGGATATACTTCAATCCATGTTATCAGAGGCAGTCCAGGGGTCTTTTAATTCGATCACCGTCGATAGTGATACCTCAACATCAGATACATTGATGATGTTTGCGACAGGAAAAAAGAAAAATTTCCCGCGCCTCATGAGTAAATCTGATCCGCGTTATGAGCTATTCTTAAAGCAATTGAGTGAGCTTTTGCGTGAGCTTGCATTGCAAGTGGTTTGTGATGGGGAGGGGGCTCGTCATTTAATTGAAGTTAATGTGACAGGTGCTACAACAGAGAGTGCTGCTAAGACTGTTGCTCTATCAATTGCAAATTCACCACTTGTAAAGACAGCCATTGCCGGTGAAGATGCTAATTGGGGACGAGTGGTTATGGCAGTGGGGAAGGCAGGTGTTGAAGTAGACCGCGATTTGTTGACGATTTGGTTTGGTGAACATCGTTTGGCGATCAATGGCGAACGAGATCCGGAATATTGTGAAGAGACAATAGGTGCTTACATGCAAGGTAAACACATTACAATTCGTGTTGATATAGGCTTGGGCGTTGGTAAGGCAACGGTTTGGTCTTGCGATTTGACGAAGGAGTACGTTATGATCAATGGTGATTACAGAAGTTAACTGATGCACCATAAACTTGACATGGGGCATCTGTATATTTTTCGGAGAAGATTAGATATTTGAACTCTTTCGTCTTGGAGGAGGAGAGGAATGAGGGAAGAGGCAGTTATTTTTATTATCTCTTTTGGAGAGTGGTATGCGTATGAAAAGTTCACTTCTTCTTGTCGTTGCATGCGCATTATTAGATCAAGATAATCGTGTTTTGCTTGCAGAACGTCCTCAAGGAAAATCACTAGCTGGTTTATGGGAGTTTCCTGGCGGGAAGGTTGAGCCAGGTGAAACTCCAGAAGCATCATTGATTCGTGAGTTAGAGGAAGAGCTTGGTGTGCATGTTCAGGCAGATAATTTATTACCCTTAACATTTGCGAGTCATGGTTACAAAACGTTTCATCTCCTAATGCCATTTTACCTTTGTTACCATTATAAGGGGGTTGCGCAAGGGCGAGAAGGGCAAAATTTAAAATGGGTTTTTATTGGCGATCTTGATAAATATCCTATGCCTGATGCTGATAAGCCATTGGTTCAGGTATTGAAAAATACCCTTCTCTAATATGTTTGTGAGAAGGAGATACCGCTTACAAATAAGAAGCGTCCGTTTCATAGAACATTGATGATAAGTGAGATGCGAAAAGATTCCTTCGAACAAAAGGTTTTATAGTTTTTATTGGAGATTTTGCTTTTTTATGTGACTAACTACTTAATCATTATCGTAAGGCACTTCTATGTCAAGACATTGATTTACACAATAAATTATCATTACACATATTGAATCAGATTTCTTGATATTGTCACATTTCATTGTTTCAAACATTTTCGCTCTGAAACGGAAGGAATTTTTTAATGACAAGTCTATAAGGGGCACAGGTCTATAAGAGGGGACGTGTAACCTGAAAAGCAGTTTTAAAATTGAATTAAAGTATTAATTTATAATGATAATTTATCTTTTTAAGAACCGTTTCAATGTTGCAATATTAGGAAAGCTAGCAAATAGTATGATGATGCTAGCTTATTGCGGTGCTTTGGTAAAAGCTATTCAGTAGATCAGTTAACTAGTTTTTCCAATATCTAAAAAACATGTGAATGTTGAATATGAGATTTAAGAAAAGATCAAGCGCTTAACCTTATTAGACATAAATAAATGCAAGTGCTTTTTTGTTCATACGAAATCAAGCAACTAGCTGTGGTTTGCATTACTATTTTTAAGAATCCAAAATGGATTCATGGAAGAATATAATGGTGGCGTTTGTCCATCATGCTTATATAAGAGCATGATCAGATTTCTTAAATTGGTCGACGTTTTTCTACAGGATATTTGTGCTTTTTAGCGATACGTGTAATTGCTTCTTCTAATGGTTCGATCATAACATCCATAGAGTAACCATTTGCATGGATGATATTGTCGTGATCAACCATAATGGCAACATGGCCTTCCCAAAAAATTAAATCACCTCGTTGAAGTTTGTCGCTCTCTGTAAGTGGTCTACCTATAGTTTTTTGTTGCATGCTGGTATCACGTAAAACCATTTTACCAGTCATCATCATGGAGAGCTGAACAAGTCCCGAGCAATCAATTCCAAAACCGCTGACACCTCCCCAAAGATAAGGTGTGTGAATAAAAGTTTCCGCAACTGTAACATAATCCTCGTACATGTGCTCAATGGGGCTGAGATGGCTGGTAATGATTGCGCTGCCGCTTTCAAGGATAGAATACATTGTGTCACGCACTTCCGTTTCCCCAACAACACTTACTTTGCTTCCCATAGATAAAGCGTATTCCATTGGGCCACGTAAGTCAGCTTGTAAATATTGAAAAGTACGTGGTACTGAAACAATATGCGTTTGTTTTATCGTTGATGTACAAAGAACGGTTGTATCAATATAACCGATATAACCATCTTTAAGTGACTGACTCCGAGACATGGTCTCTCCTTCTTCAAGGATGAGAAGTTCTTCTCCTAATAAGCATTCTGTTTGTCTTTCACTTTTTTTATTATTCTCTTTAAACAGTCCAGCAACAGCTGTATTCACGCGTTTTTTTTCACCTTGAACAAAGCGTTGAGCTGTAATTTCTGTTTCAAGATGTTTATCTGCTAGATCATCTCTGAATGCATACAACTTTGGATCTTTAGAAACCATCTGTTTTCTCTTTCCTTTATTTAGCTTATGTTTAAACAGGTGCATAAAAACTCTTGGGAAAATTTTTTGTCTCTGAATAGAGCACAAAATCACAACTCAAGAAGGTAAATAACTGATTCTAGCTGTCATAAATTATCCATCTTTGTGGATATTTTGTGTCAAACTTGATTTTTAAAAAGGTTATAAAGAGCACGAATAGTCTGTGCAGAGCCACCAACTGGATGACCTGGTTTTTCCTTTGGAACCCATCCATAGAGGTCAAAATGTGCAAAATGTTTGGTTTTCTCAACAAAAAAGTTAAGAAATAAAGCAGCGATTATGGAGCCAGCAAAGTTATTTCCAGTTATATTGTTAAGGTCAGCAATTGGTGATGATAACATTTTCTGATAGGGTTTCCAAAGTGGCATTTGCCAAAGAGGATCGGAAACAGAGCAAGCAGATTGGATAATTTGTTGCGCCCATATTGAATCATTACAATAAAATGCGGGAAGATCTGGTCCTAATGCTATACGCGCTGCTCCTGTTAACGTCGCCATACAAAGCATGAATTGCGGACTTTCTTCATCACCATAGGTGAGTGCATCAGCAAGGATAAGTCGACCTTCAGCATCTGTATTGCCAATTTCAACACTTAAACCTTTACGACTTTGGAGAATATCGCCTGGTCGGTAGGCGTTGGCAGAAATTGCATTTTCAACAGCTGGAATTAAAACCCGTAAACGGAAGGGCAATTTAGCATCCATGATAAGTTTAGCCAGTCCTAAAACATGAGCTCCTCCTCCCATGTCTTTTTTCATGAGTAACATGTTATTGGCTGATTTAATATCAAGTCCTCCAGTATCAAATGTTACGCCTTTACCAACCAACGTTAGTTTAGGGTGGTTTTCTTGTCCCCAGTGTAGCTCAATTAGTCGTGGTGCAGTGCTGCTGGCGCGTCCCACAGCATGAATCATCGGAAAATTATATGTTAAGAGTTCATCTCCACGAATGCTTTTGACATGAGCACTGTATGTTTCTCCCAGTTTGCGTACTTCTTTCTCGAGGATGTCAGGATTTATATCATTGGCTGGAATATTAATGAGATCACGGACAAAAAAGACAGTTTCATAAAGACGCTGAAGCTCATTGAGATCAATCGTGTCATTGACATGAATTGAAAGTGATTTGAGGGAGGAATTTTGACAATAGCGGTTAAACTGATAACTTCCGAATGCCAACCCAAGATAAGTATTGATTTCATGGGAGGCTTCTCCTTCTAAATGCCACTGACCAGCGGGAAGGTTTTTAGCAAGAAGCCCTGTAATAAAAGGCTCTTCACCATTGCCTAGTCCAAATAAAACTTTTTTAAAATGCCCAGTTTCATCAGGAACGAATAATATTTGTCCCGCTTTGCCAGTGAAATTATTTACTTTCATCCACATTTTTGTTGACGCATCAAGTGATAAATCCGCAAGATTTTTTGGGTTTACCAAGAAGATAGGACAACTATTGTCGATACGTGTTGAGGTGAAATGAATGGGATGTAGATGCATATTTAAAGAATCCTTATAGTCGTCGAAGTGCGACATATTCGACTAAATGATTTTTTCCTTTTCGTAAAATGAGATTAGACCGTGGTCGTGTTGGCAATATATTTTCTTGTAAATTTTTCAAATTAATCGTTTGCCAAATATTTTCAGCTATTTTTAAAGCTTCTTCTTCACTCAACAATGCATAGCGGTGAAAATAGGATTCAGGATTTTTAAAAGCTGTTTTGCGTAAACGTTTAAAACGTTCTAAATACCAGCAGCGAATCACTTCTGTTTCAGCATCGACATAGATTGAAAAATCAAAAAAATCTGAAACGAAAGGAATGATTTTTCCATCCTTAGGAAGATCACTAACCTGTAATACATTAATACCTTCAATAATTAAGATATCAGGGCGGTTTATGGTAAGTGTTTGATTTTCCAGAACATCATAGGTCATATGGGAATAAAGCGGGGCGCTGACATTCCCAATACCAGCTTTTATAGCAGAAAGAAAATTCAGCAATTTTTTAATATCGTAGGAGTCAGGAAATCCTTTACGATTCATGCGATTTTTTTGCTGTAAGACAGCGTTGGAATAGAGAAAACCGTCGGTTGTAATCAGATCAACTTTAAAACTAGATCTCCAACGTTTCAAAAGTTCTTGAAGAATACGAGCAGTCGTTGATTTTCCGACAGCAACAGAGCCTGCAATGCCAATGATAAAGGGAGTTTTCGGAGTCTCTTTTCGATGTAAAAATTGTTGACGTTTTTGAAAGAGTCCCTGTACTGCTTCAACATGGCATGATAACAGACGCGACAAGGAAAGATAAATGCGCTGTACTTCTTCAAGATCAATCGGATCACCAATTGAGCGTAAACGCTTGATTTCATCAAAGGTCAAAGTGAGGGGTGTATCCGCACGAAATTGAGACCATTCCTGTGCAGTAAAGACGCTATAGGGCGAATGCTGATCAGAAATGGGTTTGACCAGCTTATCTTCCTGATCAATTTTTGAGAGAATCGTATCAATCATTTGTATTGGTCGAGAATTTTTTTGCCGCAGCAATTAATTAAGGACAGACAGGCGGGCTGTTTTGTTTTCAAATGAATTTTATTTTGCATGTTTTCTTCTTTAAAATAATAGATAGTGTTTTTTTAGCTTATAGTCCAGTTATTCCAGTGTGCATTGATTTGTGCCAATGAGTGTCCTTGAGCCAAAAAAGCCCATAGCAGTAAACGTGCTTTTACTGCTGATAAATAACCAGCCATGAGGGCGCCAGAGGCGATCATATCTACTTCTGAACCTTTATAACCATAAGTTGTACGGGTTGTTGAGCCAGTGCAGGTACGGCTAGCGATAACGATTGGTATCTTGTGTGTATATTGTCGCACAATATCTGCTTCTTCAAAACTACAGTGTCCTGATCCGAAACCGGCAATGACAACTCCAGCATAATGCCCACTTTCAAAACAGAATTTCATTAACTGTGTATCAGAGGATAAAGAGGAGTGTAGGAGTGCCACTTGGTGTTGATAGTTTTGCGGAAGATCAAATGTTGTCGGGAAAAAATTTCGATCATTAAAATAAATCAGTTTTCCTTCCAAAATAGTGCCTAAAATACCTGCCAGACCTGACTGAAATGTCTCAATTTTGACGGTATGTTTTTTTTGGACCCAATAAGGTGAGTGAATGGTATCATTGATTACAACTAAAACGCCTCTATTCCGGCTTTGGGGATCTGCAGCGACGCGGGTTGCTGCTAAAACATTAGCTGGTCCATCAGCACCTGCTTCACAAGGTATACGCATAGCACCAGTTATAATAAGCGGTTCTGCTTTATCCCAATAAAGAGAAAGAAAAAAAGCTGTTTCTTCTAGTGTATCAGTACCTTGCGTTAAAACAATACCTTCTGCGCCAGCTTTTATTTGTTGTGTTGCCCACTCTATTATTTCAAAAAGAATTTTAAAAGATAAAGATCCACTTGGTAATTGCATTAATGTTTGTGCATGAATATCAGCAACCTGATTTAAATCAGGAACACTTTTGATGAGGTTATCTGAGGTTAAAGTCGGTTGCATTTGACCAAAACTGTCAGCAGTCATTGCAATTGTTCCGCCTAAGGTTCCTATAGCTATTTTTTTCATGATTTTTCCTTTAAAAGGCGCAAACTGTTTACATAAAGTTATTTAACAACAATTTGCATTGACAACAATGATATCATTTTTTTTTATTCCAACAAAATTGAGTTATCCTGAAACATTGTGTTTTGCTGGATATGTTCTTAAATAGAGACAATAGTGATTGGATTTTACATTTGATGAAAAGAAATCAATATTAAGAAAAAAGGTCAATATTAAGGAGTTTCCTTATGGCAGAGCATAAGCCAGATATAATGTATGGTACCACTATTATTACTGTAAGAAAAGGTGGCAAGGTAGTAATGGCTGGTGATGGTCAGGTTTCACTTGGGCAGACAATTATGAAAGGTAATGCACGTAAAGTGCGTCGTCTTGGAAAGAACGGGGTGGTTATTGCTGGTTTTGCAGGTGCTACAGCAGATGCTTTCACATTGTTGGAAAGATTAGAAACGAAACTTGAGCAATATCCTGATCAGCTCATGCGTGCATGTGTAGAACTTGCAAAAGATTGGCGAACAGACCGCTATTTGCGTCGTCTCGAGGCAATGATGCTCGTGGCTGATAAGAAAATAACTTTAGCTTTAACAGGGCTTGGTGATGTTTTAGAACCAGAAGATGGAATTATGGCAATTGGTTCTGGAGGCAATTTTGCCCTTTCGGCTGCGCGGGTACTCATGGATACGGATTTGGATGCAGAAACCATTGCCCGTAAAGCTATGGATGTTGCCGCTAAAATTTGTGTTTACACCAATGATCATTTCACGATTGAAACATTGGATGCAGAATTATCTTCTTTAGAGAAAGCTATTTAAATGTGTGTTGTATTTTCCCCTCGCGAAACTGTTTCTGAACTTGATCGTTTTATTATTGGTCAAAATGATGCCAAACGCTCTGTGGCTATTGCACTGCGCAATCGGTGGCGTCGGCAACAGCTTGATGGTCCGATGCGTGAAGAGGTTATGCCCAAAAATATTTTGATGATAGGACCAACAGGTGTTGGTAAGACGGGTATAGCACGTCGATTAGCAAAACTTGCTGGAGCGCCTTTCGTTAAAGTAGAAGCGACTAAATTTACTGAAGTTGGTTATGTGGGGCGTGATGTTGAGCAAATTATTCGTGATCTTGTTGAGATTGCAATTTCTCTTGTGCGTGAAAAAAAACGAGATGAAGTAAAAGTAAAGGCGCATATTAATGCTGAAGAGCGCGTTTTAGATGCCCTTGTTGGTAAGACAGCAAGTCCTGCTACCCGTGATAGCTTTCGCAAAAAGTTACGCGAAGGTGAATTGGATGATAAAGAAATTGAAATTGAGGTAGCCGATAATAACAGCAACAGTGCTTCAACTTTTGATATTCCTGGTATGCCTGGTGCACAAATGGGGATTATGAATTTATCAGATATTTTTGGCAAAATGGGGAATCGTACGAAGATCCGCAAAACAACAGTAAAGGATGCTTTTAAGCCACTCATTGATGATGAATCTGAGAAACTCCTTGATCAGGATCAAATTATTCAAGAAGCACTCCGTGTTGCCGAAAATGACGGAATTGTTTTTATTGATGAGATTGATAAAATTGCAACTCGGGATGGTGGGGCGGGTGCTGCTGTTTCGCGTGAGGGAGTTCAACGGGATCTTTTGCCTCTGGTTGAAGGAACGACGATTAGTACAAAATATGGGCAAATTAAAACAGATCACATTCTTTTTATTGCTTCAGGCGCGTTTCATGTCTCTAAGCCATCTGATTTATTGCCAGAGCTTCAAGGACGTTTGCCTATTCGTGTCGAGCTAAATGCTTTAACAAGGGAAGATTTACGACGTATTTTGACTGAACCTGAAGCGAGTTTGATTAAACAATATATTGCTTTAATGGCAACGGAAGAGGTTCATTTAGAAATTACCGATGATGCGATTGATGCTTTAGCAGATATTGCTGTAGATCTAAATGCAAGGATTGAAAATATAGGGGCACGTCGTTTGCAAACGGTGATGGAGCGCGTTTTGGATGAAATTTCTTTTACTGCGCCAGATAAACCTGGAACATCGTTTAAAATTGACGCTGCTTATGTCAGACAATCTATAGGTGATCTTGCTGCTGATATCGATCTTTCACGTTTCATTCTTTAGAGTTATTGTTTGTTTTCGTCTATCGGCGTGCTTCAATAACTTTGAAACCACGGGATTCTTCATGTATCAAAACTGTGCGAAAAAGTTTTTTTAACAATGCCTCATAAGGTAGGTGGCGGTTAGCAACAAGAAGAAGATTGCCACCTGGTTTTAAATATTTTGCAGCATTTATAATAAAATGCTGTCCTAATGAAATATCTGTAGTTTGTTGCGTGTGAAACGGTGGGTTTGAAATGATGGTATCATACAGATCTGTTATCGGTTCATGCACAAGATCATGCCAATAAAAATGAATTGAACAAGAGGCCGTTACGTGTTTGAGATGCTGTTTGGCTGCTCTCAAAGCGTTGTAGTCGGCTTCATAAAGGTCGAGAGCGGTTATTTTTTCACTTCTTTCAAGTGCTGCGTGAGAAAGAAAGCCCCAGCCAGCACCAAAATCAGCAGTCTTTCCTGAAATAATTTTTGGCACATGCAAAGCGAGCGCAGCAGAGCCTGGATCAATACGACCGTGCGAGAACATGCCAGAAGTTGTTTGAAATTTATTTTCAAAAGTAAGCGGTGGTGAGCGCAAATATACAATATTCTGTTTATCTATTTGTTGTGGGACTTGAAGCCAGAATACAAGACCATGATTTTTAGACAATTTATCGGTGATGGGTACAATTGTTTTAACCCATTTCATCATTGAAGCGGCACCGGTAGTTTTATTCCCACCGATAACAATCCATCCACCAGGTTTTACACGTTCTAAGAGATCAAGAAAACAATTTTGGTTAAAACCACGATATTTGCTTAAATGCAAAAGTGCACCATCATAGGTGAAAGTTTGATCTATTTGAGGAGAACAACGAAACTGAGCATTAGCAAATTTTAAAAAGTCTGGTCGCCAGGGTGTTATAACTTCTAAGTTTTGTGCCCATTTTGGAGAAGGGAGTTCGGTTAAACCAAAACTCAGCCAAGATTGGCTCGGATCAGGATAGGGGAGTCCATAGTTTTCAAAAGGCAAAAATAATAACACATGTAGCTCTTTCAAAGAAAATGCCATCCCAATATCGGAATGGCATTTTGTTTCATGATAAGAGGGGAAGATTATTCCTCTTTTTTCTTACGACGGCGTTTATTTTCGGATTTATTTTTTTCATCCATGGATTTGTCTTTTTCTACTTGTATCGAAGCGTCATCAGTAATTTCTTTTCCGGTTTGTTGGTCGACAATTTTCATTGATAACCGAACTTTACCACGCTCATCAAAGCCCATTAATTTAACCCAAACTTTATCGCCTTCTTTAACAACATCTGTTGTTTTTGTGACGCGTTCTGATGTAAGTTGAGAGATATGGACAAGCCCATCTCGTGAGCCAAAAAAGTTTACAAATGCACCAAATTCTGCAGTTTTTACAACTGTTCCTTGATAGATAACACCAACTTCAGGTTCATCAACAATCGAATGGATCCAGCGCTTTGCTGCTTCAATGGCTTTAGCATCGGTAGAAGCGATTTTAATTGTTCCATCATCTTCAATATTAATTTTAGCTCCAGTTTGTTCGACAATTTCCCGGATTACTTTGCCACCAGAGCCGATAACATCGCGGATTTTATCAACAGAAATGTTCATAATTTCAATGCGTGGAGAAAATTCACTAAGTTCATCACGCGCGCTGGTTAAAGCCTTAGCCATTTCGTTAAGGATATGGATTCGACCACCTTTGGCTTGTTCAAGTGCAATTTTCATAATCTCTTCGGTAATACCATCAATTTTGATATCCATTTGCAAAGCAGTAATACCATTTTCTGTTCCCGCAACTTTAAAATCCATGTCTCCAAGATGATCTTCATCCCCTAAAATATCAGACAGAATAGCAAAGCGTTCACCTTCTTTAATCAATCCCATGGCAATACCTGCGACAGGGCGTGCCAGAGGAACGCCGGCATCCATGAGAGCAAGTGAAGTTCCGCAAACCGTTGCCATTGAAGAGGAGCCATTGGATTCAGTGATTTCTGAGACAGCACGAATGGTATAAGGAAAAGATTCCTTGGTCGGCAACATGGGATGAAGAGCACGCCATGCCAGTTTGCCATGCCCGATCTCACGGCGGCCAGGAGAGCCAAGACGTCCTGTTTCACCCACAGAAAATGGTGGAAAATTGTAATGGAGAAGGAATGTTTCCTTATACATACCCGTTAAGGAGTCCACATATTGTTCATCTTCACCGGTTCCTAATGTTGCAACGACAATTGCTTGTGTTTCTCCACGGGTAAAGAGTGCTGATCCATGTGTTCGGGGTAAAATACCAACTTCTGATTGGATGGGACGTACTGTTGAAAGGTCACGTCCATCAATACGCTTTTTGGTATCAAGAATGTTCCCGCGAACAATTTTTGCTTGCAATTGTTTGAAAACGGTTGCAATTTGCTCTTCACTGAATTTACAGTCTTCTTCTGTTTCTGGCATAAATTTACTGATGACTTCTGTTTTAAGTGCATCAATTGCGGCGTGACGTTCCTGTTTATCAGTAATTGTATAAGCTTTTCTTATATCTTGTTCGGCTATCTCCAGCATAGCTTTTTCGAGTTCAGAAAGATCTTCGGGAACGAAATCGCGTGGGTCTTTTGCGGCAACTTCGGCAAGTTCGATGATAGCATCAAGAACAGGTTGAAAACCTTTATGTCCAAACATAACGGCACCTAACATGATGTCTTCAGGCAATTCTTGAGCTTCTGATTCAACCATTAACACAGCACTTTCTGTACCGGCAACAACAAGATCAAGTTTTGATTCGGGCATTTCATCGATATGGGGATTGAGAACGTATTGTCCATTGCAATAACCGACACGGGCACCAGCAATAGGGCCCATGAAAGGAACACCTGACAGAGTTAATGCAGCAGAAGATGCAATCATCGCGAGGATATCGGGATTATTTTCGAGATCATGTTGTATAACAGAAACGATGACTTGCGTATCATTTTTATAACCGTCGGCGAAGAGTGGACGAATTGGACGATCGATCAAACGTGAAATCAAAGTTTCACTTTCACTTGGTCTGCTTTCACGTTTTAAATAACCACCAGGTATTCTACCAACAGCATAGGATTTTTCTTGATAATTAACGGTAAGTGGAAAAAAATCTTGATCTGGTTTTGGACTTTTTGCCGATACAACGGTGGCTAAGACAATGGTTTCACCATAGGTGGCAATTACTGCACCATCAGCTTGACGCGCTATTTTCCCTGTTTCGAGAGTGAGTGGCCGACCGGCCCATTCAATTTCTATCTTGTGCGTTTTGAACATTTTTTATCCTTAATGACCAGTGCTCACATTCTGGTTTTACGTAGCATATTTTAAAGCTATGGGCAGGACAACAAGACACTTCTGTCTTTTTGCGAAAAGAGAGAAATAAATCGCAATTTAAACGCGAAGCAACTAGCAATCCTGCCCCATGATAGTTACTCATCAGTTTTTTTAAGTTTTTCACTAAAAGCAGCAAACTGAAAAAATGGGTGGATTTTTTTAGAAATACTATCCACCCATTTTTCTTTTAGCGACGCAAACCTAACTTTCTGATAAGTGTTTGGTAACGATTTTGGTCAATTCCTTTAAGGTAATCAAGCAGACGACGGCGCTGAGATACCATCTTCAAAAGACCACGACGAGAATGGTTATCCTTTTTGTGAGATTTGAAATGGTTAGTCAAATTAGCAATACGTTCAGAAAGTACAGCAACCTGCACTTCTGGTGATCCTGTATCACCAACTTTATTTGCGTATTCTGCGACAAGAGCTTGTTTACGTTCAGCTGTAATCGACATCGTATTATCCTTTCAAAAAACGAAGAAAAAAGTCACCCACAGCCGAGATGTCGTTCAGCAAGGGTCTGTGATGGAACAAGAAAAGTCAAAGACTCTTACCTGCTCTGGCATTTATATAGGAAAGAAGGTTAAAATACTAGTCCTTGAAATCATCTTGAAGAGCTTCTTCAATAAAGAGTTATGTTTTGAAAGATTGATTTTAAGGATGTTTTATGGAAAATTTTTAAAGAATTATGCATCCTTTTGATACAAAGATTGCTGTTTTACAGAGTGTGTGTGGTAACAAAAGCGATAGAATACCGATTTGGAGGCAAAAGATGCAGAGCATTTCAATATTAAAGCTTTTTCGTAATTCGGTATTCCGAAATTTATGGGCGTCTACACTCGTTTCTAATTTAGGGGGGCTCATACAGGCTGTAGGGGCAGGTTGGTTAATGGCGTTGATTAGTTCTTCGCATTCCATGGTTGGGCTTGTTCAAAGTGCTACAACATTACCACTTGTTATGTTTTCTTTGATGGCAGGGGCATTAGCTGACAATTTTAATCGGCGCCAAATTATGTTGTGCGCGCAGATTATGATGATGGTTATATCAATGATTTTGGCTGTCTTAGTCTATATGGGGGTTCTAACACCTTGGCTTTTGTTATGCTTTACCTTTTTGATTGGGTGTGGAACTGCTTTTTATAATCCTTCTTGGCAAGCAACCATAGGAGATATTGTGAGCAGGGAAAATATTCCTGCTGCCGTTAGCTTGAACAGTGTCGGTTTTAATTTGATGCGTAGTGTTGGTCCTGCTATTGGTGGCGCTGTCATTGCTACTTTAGGCGCAGCCGCAGCTTTTTTGTTTAATGCAATAAGTTACATTCCTTTAATTGGTGCTTTGTTTTTATGGAAACAGAGCCATAAAAACAACACGTTGCCACGGGAGAGACTTTTAGGAGCTGTCGCCGATGGTTTGCGTTATGTTGCGATGTCGCCTAATCTCCTTAATATTATGGTTAGGGCGTTCCTTTTTGGTATTGGGGCGATTTCAATTTTGGCACTTTTACCAATTGTTGTGCATAAAGTTCTCGAGGGAAATGCGCTTCTTTATGGGACATTGCTCGGTTGTTTTGGTTTAGGAGCAATGACAGCTGGTATTATTAATTCATCTGTACGGCATTATTTTCGTTTAGAGACGATTATTGCAAGTGCATTTATTGGTTTTGCCTTTTCCTGCTTTTCTTTAGCTATGAGCCGTTCGCTGATTATAAGCCATATTGCCTTGTTTCCTGCTGGTTTATGTTGGGTTTTGGCGTTATCGCTGTTTAACACATCCGTACAACTTTCTACACCGCGCTGGGTTGTTGCACGTGCTTTAGCCCTTTATCAAACGGCATCTTATGGGGGTATGGCTGTCGGAAGCGCAATTTGGGGGGGGCTGGCTGATGGTTATTCTCCAACAATTGCTTTGAGTATTTGTTCTCTCTTCTTGATTTTTGGAGCTCTTGCGGGGGTAAAGTTTAGAATTCAGGAGATTCCCCAAATAGATCTGGATCCGCTTGATCATTTCAGAGAACCAGAGCTTTTACTAGATCTAAAAGCGCAAAGCGGTCCGATCATGATTATGATTGATTATCAAATTCATGAAAATGATCTCGAAGAATTTCTCAAAGTGATGACACGTCGTCGCCATATTCGGTTACGTGATGGCGCTCGCCAATGGGTTCTTTTGCGTGATCTTGAAAGGCCTGAATATTGGACAGAAGCTTATCATATGCCAACATGGGTGGATTATTTGCGCCATAATCATCGTCGTATAAAAGCGGATGCAGAGGTGAATAAGCTTTTGCGTCACTTAAATCGTGCGCCTAACGGTATAAGAGTACACCGTATGATTGAGCGGCAGACAATACCACATGCCAGTGAGATGCATTTAAAGCCCTCTGCTGACCAATTGCCTTGATGGTAAGAGGCTAAATGTAAAGAAATGAGAAAAACTTTATGCCCTTTATCGATAGAGGAAAATATTTTTCTACAAGAGATTTTTGTAAGGAGAACAGATTAAATTGTGAAAATCCGCTTTGGTTTAAACAGGCTTTTATCAAGAGTACCTATAGCGAGAAGTTGGCTTTTGTAGGTTACACAAACCTCATCTTCATCAATGGACGCATTGTGATTACATAGGAACACTGGATTGCCCTTCATGATTCGCTGTGCTTGGGTTTCACTAAGGGTATAATGAGAGAGAGAATCCAAAGCAGCACCTGTTTCAATTAAGAATTCATCAAGTATTGTAAAATTTTTTTCGGGAAGAACACCATTTTCATTTGTTGTATTTTTATCCAGTATTGCCGCTTTTAGCTCATCCCATGTAATGAGATCATCTTCACAAAAAGGTGCTACTGCGATACGCCTTAAGGCAGCAATATGCCCATAACAACCGAGATCACGCCCCATATCGCGTGCTAAGGAGCGCACATAGGTTCCTTTTCCGCAGGTTATTTCAAAGATAGAATACTCTTTGGTGGTGCTTTCGATCAATTTGAAAGTTTCTATTTCCACTTGGCGTGGGGGAATTTCAACAACTTTACCTTCACGCGCTATATCGTAGGCACGGTTACCAGCAATTTTGATTGCCGAAAATTGTGGGGGCGTTTGCAAAATAATCCCCATATATTTAGGGAGAAGGGCGAGTATCTCTTCTTGAGTTGGACGTTTGAGAGAGGTTTTCGTTATCTCACCCTCTAGATCATCTGTTGAGCGCTCCTCTCCCCAAACGATTTTAAAACGATAGGTTTTTGTGCCTTCCATGACATAGGGAACAGTTTTGGTTGCTTCGCCCAATGCAATTGGCAGGAGGCCAGAAGCAAGGGGATCAAGCGTACCTGCATGTCCTGCTTTTTGTGCATGAAAAAGCTGTTTGATTTGTGAGACAGCTTCTGTTGACCTCATTCCTTTTGGTTTATCAAATATTAGCCAGCCAGAAACAGAACGGCCTTTTTTTTTGCGTTGCCGTGTCATATTTTTAATCCTCATGTTCATCAGTACGACGAAGATCACGTGCTACCTCAGGAGAGCGGAGCAGGGCGTCAATTTTTGAAAAATTATCAAAACTGCTATCAAGCCGAAAACGCAGTTCAGGCATGTATTTCATTTGTCGCAACGCATGACTGATTTCTCCACGGATAAAGCGGCTATGTTTATTGAGGACATTAACAACATCACTATGAGAAGCGTTATTAGAAGTGCTGAGAGGAGAAACAAAGCAGGTGGCAATTTTCAAATCTGGTGACATACGTACTTCAGAGACAGAAATCACAATATTCTTCAAGACATCGTCAAATAAAATCCCTCTCTGCATTATATGAGCTACAGCGTGGCGTACTTGTTCTCCGACTCTTAATTGCCGTTGTGATGGATTTGCATTTTTCATCAAAGCTTTACCCTTGTTACAATCTCTCTTTCCTTTATCACCTTAAGGATAAGAAAGAACAATCGCATATAAACTTCACTCACTTTTCTCATTTTATGAAAGAGTAAAGGCATTGGAGTATTTTTATAATGTGCGATTAACATGTTCGACGCGGAAGATTTCAATAATGTCTCCTGCACGCATATCTTCATAGTTTTCGAATGCTATTCCACATTCTTGACCACTTTGTACTTCATTGACTTCATCCTTGAAGCGCTTGAGTGTTTTAAGTTTTCCTTCATGAATGACGATATTATCGCGGATAAGGCGGACTCCAGCTCCTCTTTCTATTTTACCTTCTGTAACGCGGCATCCAGCGACTTTTCCAATTTTTGTAATATTAAAGACTTCCAAAATTTCGGCATTACCAAGGAAAGTCTCACGCTTCTCTGGTGAGAGTAATCCTGACATAGCAGCTTTTATATCATCAACAAGGTCATAAATGATGTTATAATAGCGAATTTCAATTCCTTGTGTTTTAGCACAATCACGTGCTTGTTTATTGGCTCGAACGTTAAAGCCAATCACAGCAGAGTTGGAAGCTTCAGCAAGAGAAATATCACTTTCAGTAATACCTCCAGCACCAGAATGCACAATGCGTGCACGCACTTCTTCGTTCCCTAGTTTTTCTAATGCTGAGGCGATTGCCTCAATTGATCCCTGCACATCTCCTTTAACAATAAGGGGAAATTCTTTGACGCCTGAGGTTTGTAATTTGGTCATCATCTGTTCAAGAGAACCGCGAGAACTCGTTTGGCGGGCTACAGCTTTATCACGTGCTAATCGCTGCCGATATTCAGAAATTTCCCGTGCCTTTGCTTCATGTGTGACAACAGCAAAACGGTCACCAGCTTGTGGCGTTCCTTGCATGCCTAAAATTTCAATGGGTGTAGAGGGGAGTGCTTCTTTAATATGGCGACCATGGTCATCAATCAAGGCGCGTACGCGGCCCCATTCATTGCCTGCAACAATAATGTCAGAAGGATGCAATGTGCCTTTTTGCACAAGAACTGTTGCAACAGATCCACGCCCCCGATCTAGTTTGGCTTCAATAACAACGCCTTCTGCCGTTCGTTTTGGATCTGCTTTCAGATCAAGAATTTCAGCTTGAAGGAGAATCGCTTCGAGAAGTTTATCAAGATTTTGACCGGTTTTAGCAGAAACTTCGACTTCCAAAGTTTCTCCGCCCATAGTTTCAACGAATACTTCGTGTTGCAAAAGTTCTGTACGCACTTTTTGCGCATCAGCGGCTGGTTTATCAATTTTGTTGATTGCAACAATAATAGGTACACCAGCGGCTTTGGCATGATTGATTGATTCAATGGTTTGCGGCATGACACTATCATCAGCGGCTACAACCAGAACGGCAATATCCGTAACACGGGCTCCACGAGCACGCATAGCTGTGAAGGCGGCATGTCCAGGCGTATCAATAAAGGTAATCTTTTGACCATTTTGCTCCACTTGATAAGCGCCAATATGCTGTGTAATACCACCTGCTTCACCAGAAACAACATTTGCTTTTCGAATAGCATCGAGAAGAGAAGTTTTTCCGTGGTCGACATGCCCCATAATTGTTACGACTGGTGGACGCTGCCGCATTTTTTGAGGATTATCAGCTATATTAAAGATGCCTTCTTCTACGTCAGATTCTAAAACACGTTTAACAGTGTGGCCGAATTCAACGGCGATGAGCTCGGCAACATCTGCATCAATGACATCGCCAGGTTTCATCATTTGTCCTTGTTTCATGAGAAATTTAATTACATCAACGGAGCGCTCAGTCATACGCTGTGCGAGCTCTTGAATGGTAATAGTTTCAGGAAGAATAACTTCGCGAGAAATTTTTTCTTTTGGTTCTTGGTTTTGTGTACGTTTAAATTTCTCTTGCCTGCGGCGCATTGCAGCCATTGAGCGCCCACGTGCACTCCCTTCTTCGTCCAGTGCGCTATTGAGGCTAATTTTTCCACGACGCCGTTCATCGGTACCTTTTACAACTTTAGGTGCACGCACTTCTGATTTAGCAGAATTAGCACGTCGGCTATGCCGATCGTCATCTTTTATTTCATCTACTTTGCGTTTTTCAATTACAGTTGTATTTTTAGGCGTTACAGGGATATCTATCGGTTCTATTTGGGAGTGAACAGGGGGAAGAGGTGGAGTTTGTACCGTAGGGTTTTCTTCTTCTTGATGTATTTCGGTTTCTTGAATTGTTTGCCGCAAACTTTCTTCACGCTCTTTGGCAAGTCTTGCTTGCTCTTCGGCTTGTTCACGCGTTATTCTTTCTTGGATATGTGCTTCTTCTAAAGCGCGAAGTCTCGCTTCCATTTCAGTCGATGAAAGATTGCTTTTGGCTATAGGTTCACTTGGTTTAGCTTCTTCGAATCGTGGTTTAGAACGTTGAGGGGCCACATGTGGTTTAGTAATTGGCTGTGATATTTCAGTTTTTTCATCCGGTCGCGTAATTTTGCGCCGCTTAGTTTCGACGACGACAGCTTTTGTACGGCCATGGCTAAAATTTTGTTTGACCGTGCTGGTTTCTAGGACTGACCGTTTTAAGCTCAGAGTCCTCTTGACTGTTGTTTTGTCGTTATTATTTTCACTCATTGTATTTCCTTCACGGCTTTTGCCGTCATCTCACCAGGCTTACTGTGGTTGCCATCACGGTAGGCGATCAGCTTATGTATTGTTTTGAGAAACCCCTCTGCAGCCTTCATGTTCAATAAGGCCGCATGCATCACAAGATTAGTTCCAAAAGCCACACTCATTTCATCACTTGTAAATAAAGATGTAGTTTTTATGTTCTGATTTGTTTGTTTCTGTATTGTATGGATGGCTTGTGAAATTTTTCGTTTCCCATTTTCTGTAGCTTCCTTGGCATGCAGTACAAAGATAACTTGACCAGAACGGATAGCTGCATCAACTTTGGTTGCTCCCATGACAACGGCGCCTGCTTTTCGCGCCATGGAAAGGCTTCCAAGGGCGGCTTTTAGCAAAAGTTTATCCACAATATGCGCAAGGTTTGGCGCAACCTCAACATCTGTTTTAAAACTTTTGTTAAAAGCTTTCTTTTTGATTGCTTCCTCAATGGCTAAATGGTGGGAAGAGACCCAAACGCCACGTCCAGGCAAATTGGATTTAAGATCAGGGACAATTTGATTATTGGGACCAATAACAAAACGGATCAGCGTTTTTACTGAAGCATTTTTTCTTGTCACAATGCAGGTCCGTTCATTCATTTAAAGTATATCCGCGTTCAAATTATCTATGTTTTCGTTTTCTGCAGGATTTTCACTTTCTGCAGGATTTTCAGTAACAAGATTAGCTTTGTCTATCCAGCCTGCTTGCACACGTGCAGTCAAAACCATAGTTTCGGCATCAGCGCGTGTAATATCAAATGATGTCAGGATACCAGGAAAATTTTGTGTTTGACCCTCCTTACGTTCTCTCCAGCCAACCAAATCATCAACTGCATAGCCGGCAAAATCTTCCATTGTTTTTACGCCATCTTCGCCAATAGCAACCAACATAGCACTTGTCATTCCAGGAAGCATTCGCAATTCATCAGAGACACCGAGTTTTTTGCGCTTTTCATCAAGTTCTTTTTCTTTTTGTTCTAAATATTCACGTGCACGGCTTTGGATTTCAGCGGCAGTTTCATTATCAAAACCATCGATGGAAGCAATTTCTTCAGGATCAATATAAGCGATTTCCTCAATGGAAGAGAAGCCTTCTGACGCCATAACCTGTCCGATCATTTCGTCAACATCTAAAGATTCCATAAACAGTTTGCTGCGTTCGGTAAATTCTTTTTGACGGTTTTCAGATTCTTCTTGTTCTGTTAAGATATCAATGTTCCATCCTGTGAGTTGCGAAGCTAAACGAACATTTTGTCCACGTCGACCAATAGCGAGACTAAGCTGGTCATCAGGTACAACGACTTCGATACGTTCTGCATCTTCATCGAGAACGACTTTGGAAACTTCGGCAGGTTGTAGTGCATTGACGATGAATGTTGCTGCATCAGGTGACCAAGGAATAATATCAATTTTTTCTCCTTGCAATTCTGCAACAACAGCTTGAACGCGACTTCCGCGCATTCCAACACATGCTCCAACGGGATCAATTGAACCATCGCGTGAGACAACAGCAATTTTAGCTCGTGAACCTGGATCACGGGCAACAGATTTAATTTCTATAATACCATCATAGATTTCTGGCACTTCCATGGTAAAAAGTTTTACCATAAATTGAGGATGTGTGCGTGAAAGGAAAATTTGCGGACCTCGCGGTTCGCGATGTACATCATTCACAAAGGCACGAATACGATCTCCATAGCGGAAGGATTCACGTGGAATTAATTCATCACGTCGCACAATAGCTTCACCACGACCTAGATCGACAATAACATTGCCATATTCCACACGTTTTACCGTGCCGGAAATAATTTCACCAATTTTATTTTTGAATTCTTCGTATTGTTGATCACGTTCTGCATCGCGTACTTTTTGTACAATAACCTGTTTAGCAGATTGCGCTGCGATGCGTCCAAAATCCATAGGGGGCAAAAGGTCGGAAAAAAAATCCCCTATTTTTGCGTCTGCTTGACGTTTGAGAGCGTCGGACAAAGTAATTTCAGTTGTATAATCTTCAACAATATCAACAATTTTAAGCAGACGTTGTAATTTAATTTCGCCTGTTTTTGCATTGATCTCAGCACGGATATTGGTTTCTTGACCATAACGAGAACGCGCCGCTTTCTGAATAGCATCGGCCATCGCAGAAATGACAATTTCACGGTCAATCGACTTTTCACGTGCAACAGCATCTGCAATTTGCAGAATTTCAAGCCTGTTAACGCTTGTAGCCATCGATTTTCTCCTTCTTTGTGCCACACGATGGGCATTTCCCAGTGATCTTAATTCTTGTAATTTTTTTCCTGTTTTGAGACGTCAGGATTATCTTCTGGAATGAATTGTTGACTTAAATCTTTATTTTTTTTCAATGCGTCGCGAATAAGTTCATCGGTAAGCACCAAATGCGCATCGACGATGTCATCAAAAGGAATAGAAATATACATGGCTTCTCCATAGGCGGCTTTATCGGTATTTAAGGTAAAGCCATCTTGCGTAATATTTGCGAGTATTCCACGAAATTTTCGACGTCCATCAATTGTGATTTTAGTTTCAATTTTTGCAATATGCCCTTGCCAATGAAAAAAATCAGATTTTCTTACCAATGGACGATCAATTCCAGGAGATGAAATTTCTAAATGATATTTACGTTCAATAACATTTTGCACATCAAGAAGGGGTGAAACAGTTCGGCTAACAATTTCGCAATCTTCTATTGTCATGGAGCCATCAGCGCGCTCAACCATAATCTGAAGCGTTAAACCATTTTGCCCAAGGAGCTTTATACGAACCAAACGGAAACCTAAAGGCTTAAGCACTGGTATAACAAGAGCAGCAACATGTGCTTCGATGCCGTTTTCTTCAAACAAACGCGGTTCATCAATATCGCTCATTCTTTCAGTTTCATTCATACACTTTATCCAAGTCAGCTTCATCAGTTTTATGACATAAAAAAAAGCGGGTCCACACGGCCCACTCCTCATCATAAGACCAAGAATTTATCTATTGATACTCTTAAATTTAGAGTTTTTCAAGTTGTTTATGATAAAAGCGCTTCATCATTTATTTCTTGATAAAAGTGAGATAGGTAGGTGTGCGTCCTTCGCGTAAAGCTTTTGCTTCATACCGGGTACTTGGCCATAGCGGATAAGGTGTTTTCCAATCTTGAGGGCTTTCTGCTTCCCATTCAAAGTTTTGATGTTGTGTACAATGGTACAGGGTCCAGTTTACATAACTCTCTATATCGCTGGCGAAGCGGAATTTTTTGCCTGTTTTAAGAACGCGAGCAAAACGGTTAAGATTTTTTATGTTAATGAAGCGCCGTTTCCAATGCTTTTTTTTAGGCCATGGATCAGGATAGAAGAGGTCTATTCCATCAAGTGATGCATTTGGGAGCCAATCAAGGAGGCGTGTGGCATCATCATCATAAAGACGAAGATGATTTTGATACTGTTCATGTTGTTCAAGTGACATTAACATTTTTGCTATGCCATTGATGAAGGGCTCGATGCCGATAAAACCGGTTTGTGGAAAATGTTCCATTTCATGGAGCAAATGTTCACCTCCACCAAAGCCAATTTCAAGCCGGACTTCTCTTACTTTTCTGGAAAATAAGGACGTTAGGTCTGAAGGCGCAGAGTTATTTAAATCAATGTTAAGAGTTGGGAGAAGCATTTTGATACGCGTAAGTTGACTATTTCGTAACCGTTTTCCTTGCCGGCGACCAAAAAAGGCTTCACGTGTCCGTGTATTCTGTACAATCATGGTATTTTAATCATTGTTTGAAGTGTTTTAATGAGATCGGTTTTTTCCCATGAAAACGAACCATCATGTTTTGGTTTGCGTCCAAAATGACCATAAGCAGCTGTTTTTGCATAAATCGGTTTGTTGAGATTAAGATGTTTTCGAATCCCTGTCGGTGAAAGGTCCATTATTTTGCGGATTGCTGCTTCAAGAACACTTTCATCCACTTTTCCCGTTCCATGGAGATTAAGATAAATAGACAAGGGTTGTGCAACACCAATTGCATAGGAGAGTTGGATAGTGCATCGTTCTGCTAAATCAGCTGCAACAATATTCTTAGCCAGATAGCGTGCAGCATAAGCTGCAGAACGATCAACTTTTGTTGTATCTTTGCCTGAAAAAGCTCCTCCACCATGGGGGGCTGCACCTCCATAAGTGTCAACAATAATTTTACGCCCTGTTAGCCCAGCATCGCTTTGAGGTCCACCGATAACAAATTTTCCTGTTGGGTTAATGTACCAACTGCATTGAGCCGAAATAGGAATATCGTGCAAAGCTTGACGAATATAAGGTTCAACCACTGTACGCACTTTATTGGAATCCCAACTTTCATCTAAATGCTGTGTCGAAAGAACGATAGATGTTACTTCTATAGGCTTTCCATTTTTATACCGTATTGTTATTTGGCTTTTAGCATCTGGTCCTAATTTTCCGGTTTCTCCTTCCTTTTTATGGCGAGCCTCAGCAAGAAGTTTTAGAATCTTATGTGCATAATAAATTGGCGCGGGCATGAGATCTGGTGTTTCACGGCAAGCATATCCGAACATGATACCTTGATCGCCTGCGCCTTCTTCGCCATGCCGATCTACAGCGTTATCAACCCCCCGTGCAATGTCAGCTGATTGAGGGCGCAAAAGAACATCAATTTTAACGGTTTTCCAATGGAAGCCTATTTGTTCATAACCAATTGCACGAATAGCACGGCGCGCTACTGTACGAAAACGAGTAGGATTAATGATTGGGAACCCAGCTTCATCATAGATAAGTTGCTTGTTTTTATCTTTTTTTAAAAGTGTATCAGGAACACGTACCTCACCGGCAATAACAACGCGGTTCACACTTACTAAAGTTTCACAAGCTATTCGCACGAGCCACGGATCAGTACCAGTTTTTTGAGACTCTTGATAGATCATATCAACGATCTCATCTGAAATGCGATCGCAAATTTTGTCAGGATGTCCTTCCGATACTGATTCACTTGTAAAAAGATAATCTTGATGCGGCATAGGAACTCCTTCAAAAAAGAAAACTGCACTCCATTAAAGTCGCCCTTATTTGCCAATCTCATGACAAATCGTCAATGCTGATTTATGATATGAGTGAGAGAAAGGATATATTTTATTTATAACTTGTTTGTTAGATCTTCTTCAGAGAGTGCTTTTGCCAAATCAATAATTTTTCGACGCACTCTAGCATCAGATATATTAGTGAAAGCACGCATGAGTTGGATTCCCTCACTGCTAGAGCAAAAGTCCATAAAATTATTATCGCTTTCAGCAAAGCCTTCCGCATGTTTAGTATTGATGCCTTTATCAAAAAAATAAGAAACAGGTACATCCATAATTTCCGCAATCGCTTGAAGACGACTTGCGCCAATGCGATTTGTACCTTTTTCATATTTTTGGATTTGCTGGAAAGTAATACCTAGTTTTTCCCCCAAATTCTCTTGAGTTAGTCCTAAAATATTACGACGTAAACGAATACGGGTTCCGACATAGATATCTATAGGATCGGGTTTTTTTCTAGTTTCGGTCATAATGCAACTCTTTAAATTTCCAACACTTCAAAATCAACATCAGATTTATGTGAGGTTGATTTATCATACAATAAAGTAATATGTAACACTTTTTCCCAACACTCATGGTACATATAACATGGTACCGTACATGGGCATGCGATCATTAAAACTGTTTTGTAAAACCAAAACAAACACGGCACAATAACATAAGAATGAATAAGATAAAAGTAGAGAATATTCTGTATTCATTGTTTCCTATGGGGGTAATGGGTGACGGAATCGGCGAATCAATAATGCCAACAGCATTCTGTTGGAGAGCTACAACGATTCGTCCATAAGAATCAATGACAGCTGATATTCCATTATTGGCTGCTCGTATGAGAGGGATTCCCAGTTCAACTGCACGAAGCTGCGCTTGTTGAAGATGTTGGTATGGGCCGGGTGTTACGCCAAACCATGCATCATTTGTAACATTAATGATTGCTTGAGGAGAGGAACCTTTAAAAGTCATTTCATTGGGAAATATTGCTTCATAACAAATCAGCGGAAGATAAGAAAAACCATTCGGCATCATGACAGTTTTGCGCACATTTGCAGCACTATATCCACCAATATTATCAGCAAGGATATGCAATCCAATTTTTTTCAATAAATTCTGATAGGGAAGATATTCACCAAAAGGAACCAAGTGAAGTTTATCAGAAGTGTTTAAAATATCACCTTTAGCATTAATGACTGCAATTGTATTAAAATAGTGCGTTTGTGCATTAGCAAGATCATTACTGGCACGTATAGCACCAATAATAGCCCATTGTTTGGGCTTGAGAAGAGAAGCAATGCGCATTGTGATATCAGAGGTATCATCGAGAAGGTAAGGAATAGATGCTTCGGGCCATACGATAAAGTCAGGTTCTGGATTTTTATCCTCTGTGAGTGTTGCCGTCAGATTCATATGAGCTGCAAATATAGCTTCTCGTGTAATATTGCTCAATTTTGTGTTTTGTGGGATAGAGGGCTGAACAATGCGCACCCAATAACTATTTTTTTGATAATCAGCTATGTTGGGTGCAGCATTGAGACGATAAAATCCAAAACCACTGTGAAGTAATATAAGCGCTAAGCAAAGAGAAAGTGCGGATTTCTTTTTTTCATCTGTCAGTAAAACAGCGGGCAAACTATAAACTAAGACGGCCAAAATATTCATTCCGTAAAGCCCCACGATTGCATCTGATTGCATGAACATAGGGGTTGGCATAGCTGTATAGCCAAGAGCATTCCACGGAAATCCTGTGAACAAAAGTGCGCGCAACCATTCCGCTAGTCCCAGCGCAAAGGCTAAAACAAAAAAGCGTGCTATTCCCTTTGTCCATAATAAACCGACAATAAAACCGGCAAAAAACCAATAAAGAGAAAGGTAGAGGGGAGGGCAAAAAATGGCAAATGGCACTGCCCAACCAAAAGCAACGGGATCTGTCAACAAAGCATTGCATAGCCACCAAAGGCCGCAAAGAAAATAACCAAAGCCAAAGATCCCACAGCTTAAAGCGTAGGTCAGAAGGTTTTTTTTATTGTTTTGGATGGTACTTATTGTATCAAGTAAAACAATAAAGGTTGGAAAAGTTAAAAAGCAGAGAGGTGTTAAATAAAAGGGTGGAAGAGCAAAAGATGTGAACACACCACACAAAAAGAGAACCGCTTGCCGTTTCCAACCCGTAACGGAAAGCAAGAAAAGTATAAAACTGTTTAAAAATACTAGGCTATTCTTTGGAGATGACATTTTGTTTAAAATTTTCATTCTCCGAGATACGAAAAATGCGCAATCGCTTAATTCGACGTTTATCAGCTTCTAAAATACGGAATCGATAGCCTGGTACTGCTTCAATGACTTCACCTTTTGCCGGAATGCGATCAAGAATAGAGACAATCAACCCACCGATAGTATCGACTTCATCACCATATTCCCCTACGATAAAATCAGGACCAAGAGCTTTTTCCACATCTTCTAGTTCGGTTCTTGCATCAACGAGCCATTTATTGTTGGGTTCACGTACGATAGCGTTGTCGACATTATCATGTTCGTCTTCGATATCACCAACGACTAATTCGACAATGTCTTCCATAGAAACTAAACCATCTGTTCCACCATGTTCATCAATTACCAAAGCCATTTGTGTTCGTGTGGCTTGCATTCGTGTTAGTAATTTGCTTGCAAGCATGGAGCTAGGAACGAAAAGAACTGTTCGAATCAGATCCAAATCACCGATTGGAGTATGTAAATCTGCGTGGTTTAACTGCAGTGAATCGGATGTTTGCTCTGTCTGGACGGATTGCATAATAAAGCGTGTTATATAATTAAGGATATCGCGTATATGAATCATTCCCCGCGGATCATCTAAGGTTTCAGCATAAACAGGGATGCGAGAATGACCAATCTTTGCAAAACATTTAAGGGCTTCCCCGAGAGGGGTGTTTATTTCCAATGCTTCGATTTCAGAACGTGGAATCATGACATCATCAACGCGTGCTTCGCGCAAGCGTAAGATATTATGCAGCATAGTACGTTCTTCAGGTGAGAAGAGGGCAGTATCCTTTTCATTGTCAGCCGTGAGTGCAACGGTAAGATCATCGCGCAGTGAAGTATAATTACGGCCACGTAAGAACGAAAACAAATGACTCATCAGAGAATTTTTTTCCGTATGATTTGTTCTTTGAGAGGGATGTTCTTCAATATTAGAAGACGTTTGACTGTTATTTTGTGTATTTACTTTGTTTGCCATGATTTTGAAATCTTCTAGACCTTTTTGGGTACTTTAAATTGTATGATTTTGATATTGTTAAGACAATTCAACGTAGGGATCCTTTATGGCAAGCTTTTGGAGAATTTCTCTTTCGAGCTTTTCCATGTAATACGCTTCATCATCTGTTTCATGATTATAGCCAAGAAGATGGAGGACGCCATGAACAATCATATGCGTTAAGTGGTCCTGAAATGATTTTCCTTCTTTTTCTGCTTCAAGAGCAACAGTTTCTCGCGCAATAATGATATCACCAAGCATGAGTCCAGGAGGATCTCCAGCTTT
Source organism: Bartonella gliris (assembly GCF_045277155.1). Classification (GTDB taxonomy): domain Bacteria; phylum Pseudomonadota; class Alphaproteobacteria; order Rhizobiales; family Rhizobiaceae; genus Bartonella; species Bartonella gliris. Next base: position 994,403 of record NZ_CP123962.1, on the reverse strand, counting down.
AAGGGGAAAAGCAGGAAAAGATAATACATTTGTAGGTTTATTTTTATTGCGCCAGAGCGCATTGATCTTTGCCATATGTTTATCATCCGTAAAAAGCAGGCTAATTTCGCTTACAACATTTTCCAATGAAACATGATGCATTGTCGTTTTTAATGCTTTTTCAGTGATATTATAAAGCATTTTCTCATCATTCCACGCTGCGTTCTCAACAGTTATATCAATAGTAATCATGACAAATCAAATTCACTTTTCTGATGCACCGCATGAGAGTGGCTTTTCTTTTTTATTTTGTGCTCCAGAATCACGATCATAAGCTTGCACAATAGCTGTAACAAGGGGATGGCGCACAACATCTTTTTCATCAAAACGAATAATTGCAATATTTTCTACATTTGAAAGAATACGTATTGCTTCGATTAAACCTGATTTTTGTCCTGCAGGCAAATCAATTTGGCTGATATCACCGGTAACGATCATGCGTGCTCCTTCTCCAAGACGTGTGAGAAACATTTTCATTTGCATGGGCGTAGTATTTTGCGCTTCATCGAGAATGATAGCAGCATGAGTAAGTGTTCGTCCGCGCATGAAAGCAAGAGGAGCAATTTCTATGACACCAGAAGCTAAAATGCGTTCTACTTTTTCGACGGGCATCATATCATAGAGAGCATCATAAAGTGGACGTAAATATGGGTCGACTTTTTCTTTGAGATCACCGGGAAGAAAACCAAGATGCTCTCCAGCTTCAACAGCCGGACGTGAGAGGATAATTCGTTCAATGATACCACGCTCTAAAAGCATTGCAGCATGAGCAACAGCAAGATATGTTTTGCCTGTTCCTGCTGGCCCTATACCAAAAACAAGTTCAGTGTGTTCCATTGCGTGTATGTAAGCATTTTGGGTCGGAGTCCGAGCGTGGATTGTTTTTTTATGTGTACTCAATCGTGCTGGTATATGTTTTTTTGCAGGTTGGGTTGTTGTTGGCGATTCTTGCTGTTTGTGTGGCAAATTTGCCATGGCAATCGCTCCTTCTATATCCGATAAAGTGAGCTCTTGATGTGTTTTAACGCGTTCATAAAGCTGCTGTAACACATCTTGCGCGTGCTTTGTTGCAGTAGTTTTCCCATGGATTAAAACTTCATTGCCACGTGGATGAATATTGAGTCCGAGCTTTTGTTCAATATAAGCAAGATTTTTGTCGAATTCACCAAATACTGCTTTCGCATATTGATTATTTTCAAAAATTAAAACAACATGATGAACATCTGATGTGTTTGCTTTTTCTGAGATAACAATATTTTCAGGGAAAATACTTATTTTCTCTTTAACGCGCTTAACTTTTTCGGTTGAATCTTTCAACCTATTCTCCCATATCTACACAGTGCGATACACTCTTTTGAGTGAACTTTATAAAAAACATCTACTCTTTAGTATAAAGTGTAAACTTGAAATGTGGCACTTATTTTCAAAAATAAAAAAGTTTTCCAAAATCCATGCTTTGAACAAGATGCCAGAAGTCTATTTATACATTTGCTGTTTCACCGACAAAACTGTTTGAGCTCGCATTTTTAATATGAATTGGCATCACAGTACCTGTAGAAGCCTCTGTATCTACCACAACAGGTAAAAGCCAAGGTGAACGACCTACCATTTGCCCAGAGTGACGACCGGCCTTTTCGATGAGAACATCGGTGGTATGACCAATTTTAGAGCGCAAAAATGCATTTTGCTGCTCAAGGAGAAGGATTTGTAGATGTTGAAGCCGAGCATCTTTCACAGCTTCATCAACATGATTTTTCATTGTCGCACCAATTGTTCCAGGTCGAGGTGAATACTTGAAAGAATAGGCCGAACTGTATTGCACTTGTTTAATAAGTTTAATGGTCTCTTCAAAATCTTCATCTGTTTCTCCTGGAAATCCTACAATAAAATCGCCTGAAAAAGCAATATCGGGTCGTGCGTTACGAATTTTTTCGATAAGATGAAGATAATGAACGCTTTTGTGTTGGCGGTTCATTGCTTTTAAGATACGATCCGAACCCGATTGGACAGGGAGATGCAGATAAGGCATCAATATATCCAGATCTCGGTGTGCGGCAATAAGACTGTCATCCATATCACGCGGGTGGCTAGTTGTATAACGTAGACGCTTTAAGCCATCAAGTTTTGCGAGGTGATAGAGAAGATCACCAAGACGCCAAGTTCTACCATCAGCACTTTGTCCGTGCCAACCGTTTACATTTTGTCCAAGAAGTGTAATTTCTTTGACTCCAGCTTCAATGAGTTGGCGAGCTTCTTCGGTAATTTGTTCGACGGATCGCGATATTTCGGCACCCCGTGTGTAGGGAACAACACAAAAAGTGCAAAATTTATCACAGCCTTCTTGTACTGTTAAAAATGCACTAACGCCTCGTTTTCTTACAGCACGTTTATTATGAGGCGGTAAATGAGCAAACTTATCCTCAACAGCGTAGTCTGTTGCAACAATTTTTTTCCCTTGTTTGGTTTGTTCTAGCAAGTCTGGCAAGCGATGATACATTTGCGGTCCAACAACGAGATCCACCATTGGTGCACGGCGCAAAATTTCACTTCCCTCCGCTTGTGCAACACAACCGGTCACACCGACCATCAAGGGTTTGTCAGGCGTACGTTCTTGACGCATTACCCGCAAGCGACCGAGATCAGAATAGAGTTTTTCTGCTGCTTTTTCACGAATATGACAGGTATTGACAAGAATAAGGTCTGCGTCATTTGGTGTTTGTGTGGCGACATAACCTTGTGAACTAAGACTATCAGTCATCCGTTGGCTGTCATAAACATTCATTTGACACCCATAGGTTTTGATAAAAACCTTTTTAGGAGCAACAGGGGGTGTCTTTTTAGAGTTTTCTTGTTTCATAGCGCATATCTAAATGTTTTTTACGCAAATCTCAATCTGTTTGCTTAAAAGTTTTTTGCATAATGATTGCATCTATACGACTATTTTTAGACTGGTAGTATGCAGGACGTTTAGAAATTTTTTGAAATTCGAAATGTTGATAAAGATTTAAAGCAGAAAGATTAGTTTCTTCTACTTCTAGGAATAGCTTTATAGCGTTTTTGTGTTGAAGATGGCGAAGTGTACTATCGATAAGCAGGGAGCCAATTCCTTGTCGACGACAATGAGGTTGGACAGCAATTGTGATGATTTCTGCTTCATCAAGAATGAGACGGCATAGGCAAAAGCCTAAGATTTTATCAGGTTGCCGGATGAGAGAGGTTTTGTATCCAAAGATAGAGTGATCTTGTAAGAAATGATCAAATGCTTGTTTTTCCCAAGAAGGGACAAAACAATGTTGATGAATTTGAGAAAGGGAAGCGCTGTCATCTGTTTGTAGCTGATCAATCCGAAAATGCTTTTTTGTTAATAAAAATTTGGACATTATTTTTTTCGTGGTAAAGCAAAACCGGTTTGTTGTTTAGCATCAGCATTGCGTAGATAGAGCGGACGGGGGTGTTCTTGTGGTTGTTTGTTTGCAGCAAGGTGAGCATAGCTTACAATATCAGCTGCTTCGCATAAGATTTGATCTAGTACAACTTTTTTGTTTATCTGATTGTTTTTAATATAGAGCGCAACGATATTAGCTGCTGGACCGGTTAGTCTCGTTTGTTGTGGTAAATCTTCGATGATATTGTCAATTGTTTTTAAGCTAGGCGCTCCCAAAGGGGTGAGATCTTCTTTAAAATTTTGATGGTAGAACATATCTCTACCGGCTTCAATAACAACAGTGATTGCTAACGTAGTATTTTTATTTGCTGCCTGAGCGGCTAATGCTTCAAGTGCGCTTACTCCAATCGCTGGTATTTCTAGCGCTAGTGCTAAAGCTCTTGCTGTTGAAACACCGACACGCACACCGGTGAATGATCCAGGTCCAATATTGACAGCAATACGATCAACCTGGTTAAGAGTAATATTGGCTTGGTTGGTTACTTGTGCAATGTATCCAATAAGTTTTTCAGCGTGTCCTTTATTCATGCGTTCGCTGATATGTGCAATCACAGATTTATGATGCACAGATTTATGATGAATGAGTGCAACGGCGCAATAAATTGAAGCAGTGTCTATGGCAAGGATAAGCATGAAAATATTGTAGTTGAATAATATGATAAACAAAAGGCCTGCTGTATTTTTTACTCTTTTTTATTTTGTTGGTGCATGTTGCAGTATTTTCAGAAATTTACATAACGAATAGACAACATTTTTTTGAAGTGTTTTATTATGTGCAGTCAATACTCCATATTTTCTCGTCTATACGAAAAAGCTCAACCATTAAAACAGAGTTAGTTTTTTTGCAAAAACGTAATATCTTTTTTTATTAAATGTGGGGGTATTTAATTTTCATTATACTCTGTAGCATAACAGAGTAAGTAACAACCATTTTAAGGGAAGAAATCATGAGATCACATTTGTTTTTTCTCAATAAAAGCATATTCCATTATTATTTTGTAAAAACTTGATTTTGGTTAGAATAGAATTTTTTGATGAATGATATATTCTAGTACTATGCTGCTCTGTTACACAGGCAATTTTGTATTGAAAAACCAGTTGAACAAGCAATTTGATAACTTTCTATGCCATATTAAAAGACATTCGATTTTTTGTATAGGATGATAGAGAATTTTTTGAATTTTCACCCTAGTTTGGTGAAAAACTGTTTCAATATTGAAAAATTTTTGGGTTAATTGCCTGCAAAAAAGAACAAAGTGTTTAAGAGTACTATTTCAAAATGTTATATGGTTCAGATCAATCAATTTTATCATGATAAGACTACAAATACCGAGAAGGAGTATGGAGGAAGTTGAAGCTAAAATAACTTGCCACCCTGCTTTTTTTAATGAACGGATATCAACACCTAATCCTAGAGCTGCCATTGAAACAACTGTGAACAATTGAGCAATAAGTCTTATCGGGTTGAGTGCCGTTTCAGGAATAAGCTCACTTGAACGGATAAGCATCATGATAATAAAACCGATAATAAACCATGGGACAAGAGTGTGTAGACGAAAATGTGTTTGTGCTGATCGGCGGTAGATGATTGATAGGGTGAAAATAACAGGGCCTAACATTAAAACGCGCACCAACTTGACAATTGTTGCGATTTGAAGGCTTACAAAAGAGACAGATGTTGTTGCTGCCAAAACCTGTGGTACAGCATAGACAACCATTCCTGCAAGCACACCGTATTGGCTAAATGATAAATTCAAAAGTGGCTGTAAAAAGGGTAGAAGTAAAATAATAAGAACCCCTAAAAGAGCGGTAAAAGCAATTGATGCTGCTACATCTTCATGCTTGGCATGGATGACGGGTGCAGTTGCAACGATAGCTGAATTACCACAAATAGCATTACCACAAGCGACCAGCATTGCTAAATTTGCAGAAAGTCCAAAAAGTCTGCCTATAGCAAAACTGATAAGTATAGTTATAAATATAACGAATATGATGCTAGCAAGTAAATTCCAACCGGCTGAAAGAACTGCATGGATGCTAATGCTTGCTCCTAGAAGAACAATAGCAATTTCAAGAAGTGTTTTTGCACAAAAGGTTATACCTTTTTGCAAATATTTTGGCAGATTAAAACAGCTCCGGGTAATGGATCCTAAGAAGATTGCTAAAACAAGGCTTTCGAGCCACTTTTCTGAGAAAAGCTGTTTTTCTATAACTTCTAAACCATAAGCTAAGGCGGATATAAGCAGACATACTAGGACACCCGGAGCAAAATCGTTCACAAGTGAAAGCTTTTTCTTTGGCACTTTGATATTCCCCCATAAAAAGCAACAAGAGTAGGTAAGAAAAGGTAACAAGCATTAGCAGCGAGTTTTAAAGATTGGTCCTTGCTTGTAAGGCTGCAGCCAAGGTTCCATCATCAAGATAATCCAATTCACCTCCCACGGGCACTCCATGGGCGAGCCGCGTAATTTTAACTTGAAAATTGGTGAGTTGATCAGTGATGTAATGGGCTGTTGTTTGTCCTTCAACTGTAGCATTCACGGCGAGAATAATCTCTGTAATTGGATTTTGTACAACGCGCTGTATTAAAGAGTTGATGTTGAGTTCATCAGGTCCTATTCCATCTAGTGGGGAGAGCCGTCCGCCTAAAACATGATAACGCGCGGCTAAAGTTTTTGCACGCTCAAGAGCCCAGAGATCAGCAATATCTTCAACAACAATAATTGTTGTATCATCGCGGCGAGGATCTGTACAAATCGAACAAGGATCAGTTGTATCTACATTTCCACAAACAGAACAAATACAGACTTTTTCTACAGCTGCTTGTATTGCTGCTCCTAAAGGTTCAAGCAATGTCTCTTTTTTTTTGATAAGATGAAGTGCAGCACGACGTGCCGAACGTGGACCAAGACCTGGTATCCGCGCTAAAAGCTGAATGAGACGTTCAATCTCAGGTCCTGCGATGTGTTTAGACATACTTTTATTCCAAGGGATTAAGCAAACCCCAGTTCATTAGAGCGGAAGTTTGAAACTTGATGGGAGTGGTATCCCTGCTGTTAGGCTTTTTGTTTTTTCTTCTATAGCTATTTCAAGTTTTGCTCTGGCTTCATTATAGGCTGCCATAACGAGATCTTCAAGAATTTCAGCTTCCTCAGGTGTGAGTAATGAAGGGTCAATTTGGATTGCAGTTATAACATTCCTGCCGTTTAATGTGATGCTGACAAGTCCACCTCCAGCAATACCAGTCGCTTGCAAATTCGCGATTTCCTCTTGAACTGTCTGCATTTTCTTTTGCACTTCTTTGGCTTTTTTCATCATGCTCATCATATCACGCATAGGAATAGGTATCCTTATTCATCATTGATATCACTTTCATTTTTAAAGGTATTGGCATTTTTAAAGGTATCGGTGAGTAAATCAAGATCGTTTTCTTGTTTATTCAGGCGAATATCGACAATTTTTGCTTCTGGAAAATAATTAAGAATTTTGGCGACATCAGGATCTTCTTCTGCATTAGAAAAAAGAGTTTTTTGGATAGCCACACTTTCTTCCTGTAATGTTGGTCCTCCTCCTTCATTAACAAAGGTTATCGTCCAGCGTTTTTCAGTCCATTGAGACAGCATTTTTTTAATATCACTGGCAAGTGAACTTGGAGCATCTTTAGCAAGTCTTAAAGTGATATGCTCTGGTTCAAAAGAAACAGGATGGACAAATTCCTTAACAAGGAGTTTAAAAGAGATCTCATTATACTGTTCAGCTAATTTAATAATATCGTGTAGAGAATCAATGACTATGGTTTTGGGTTCAGTGATTTCTTCTGCTATTTGCTTAGAAGAATAGGGAAAATTGGCAGTATTTTCAGGAGGAGTAACAGACGGAGAAACTTCAAGAACTTCTGTTATTTTAGGTGAGTTAGTGCTTTTAGCAGTTTGAACTTTCAATGAACTTTCTGATTGTAAGGAGTAGTCCAATTGGTTTTTCAAGGGTATTTTAAAATCTGGTTGATCTATTGGTGCGTTTGAAACGCGTGCAAAAGGATGGGCATCTACAGCTGCTATTTTTGTTGTATTATTTGCATTTGCGGATTTTTGATGAGAAGAATTTTCGACAATTGTGAGAGATGTTTTTTCTTTCTCAAGCTTTTTTAAAGCTTCATCAAGAGTTGGTAGATCTGAAGTATGAGCAAGACGAATCAAGAGCATTTCGGCCGCTTGAAGCGGACGCGCGGTTTGACTAACTTCCTGTAAGCCTTTGAGCAACATTTGCCAGTTTCTGGACAAAACAGGGACAGAAAGTTTTTGTGAAAAATCTAAGCTTCTCAAACGCTCATCTTCAGTAAGGGAGAGATCTTCTACTATCTCTGGTGTGAAACGCAAACGTGTGACCAAATGATTGAAATCAGCCAATTCTGTCAATAGAGTGAGGGGATCAGCTCCTGCATCATATTGGCTGCGTAATTCATTCAATGCACCTACAACATTGCCTCTCATGATGAATTCAAAGAGATCAATAATACGTGCTTGATCAGCTAATCCTAGCATTGTGCGCACTGCAATAGCACTGACGCTGCCATTGCTATGAGCAATCGCTTGATCAAAAATGGACAGTGCATCGCGTGCAGATCCTTCTGCTGCACGTGCAATCATAAAGAGCGCTTTATCTTCTACTTCCACGTTTTCATGTTTAGCAATTTGGCGCAAATGAGCGACCAAAACTTCTGATTCAATACGCCGTAGATCAAAACGCTGACAACGGGAAAGGATTGTAATCGGAACTTTGCGAATTTCTGTCGTTGCAAAAATAAATTTTACATGTGGCGGTGGTTCTTCGAGTGTTTTCAATAAACCATTAAATGCTTGTGTTGAAAGCATATGCACTTCATCAATAATATAAACCTTATAGCGTGCAGAAACAGGACGGTAACGTATTTGTTCAATAATTTCACGAATATCATCAATACCCGTATGTGAAGCCGCATCCATTTCTATAACATCAATATGGCGTCCTTCAATAATTTGTGTGCAATGTTCACCAAGTGTGTTCAATATGGTAGTTGGTTGGTCAATCTCTTTTGTTTTGTAGTTAAGTGCACGTGCCAAAATACGTGCTGTTGTGGTTTTACCCACTCCACGAATTCCCGTTAGCATCCACGCTTGTGCAATGCGCCCTGTCTCAAAGGCATTAGTAAGGGTGCGCACCATTGCTTCTTGACCAATGAGGTCGGAGAAATTTTGAGGTCGATATTTGCGAGCAAGAACGCGATAGGTTGTTTCTACCGGCATATTTTTCATCAATAATTCCAATTTTGAAGCTCTTTTCAGTACATTTTGATAACACGCAGGAACGAGCTAACACTGCACTCTAATATAAAAGGATTTTTTCTCAATCAATTTATTTTTTTTAAGAAACAGGATCATTGGCCTAAAGACGACAAAAAAACTCTATACAAATGCCGCTATGATGACTGAGGTTGATATATTGAAAAACGACAAAAATATGATTTATCAAGTAAGAGAGGAGGCTGGTACGATGACCCGTACCAGAACTCGTTAGGGCTGCTTCTTTCCAGACCTGACCCAGTTGGCGAGCGGTTCGTCCATCACCAACCTCCCAATCGCATATTGTCGATTTAAAATAGAAAATCAAGCTAAGAAACGAAAAATATGGAAAGAAAAACCAAAAATTTTTCCTTTGAACTGAATTTTCATACTATGAACTACAAATATATTGGTGGAATTATCATTTTCCATTGGAAGAGCATTCTACATTGTATTTTGTTATGAACAAGGTATTTGCTTTGTCCACATAATGATTGGCTATAAGGAGATGCTCAGGGGTTAAGATCCATTCGCTGAAGCTGCTCACCGAATTATAGCTAGTTTGCAGCAGTAAAATTTGCAGCAGTAAAAAAGCGGAAGAGGAAGCATACAGGTTGTTCAATGAGTTGAAGTTAGAAAATCGGGGGAGAAGCTAGTTGCTGAATCGGCACGCATGCTTTACATTTTTTCTGTCTTTGGCAAGGTATGGAATACACTTACAGACCCTAAAAGTGGAGCTTTTTACTATTTTTCTGTTATTTTGCTATGATGTGATTTATAGACGCTGTGGCTTGTTACTAGTTTGTAGATGATTAACAGCTTACGAAAATACAGCACAGTTCCATCTTCTTTAAAATTGTACGATAGCCGGCTTTGCCAAGCAATTTGACTTTGCAAAATACATATAAAATTCAGATTTATAACAAATCGAGCCTTGATAATTCACTAAGCCCGCTTAAAAAAGTTTTATTTAAGCAATTGAGTGGACTACTTCAAAATTTAGGGACTATAGAAAAGATAATTAAAAATCCCCTGCATCACACTTTATGCCAGTAACATTTTGTTGAGTAATGTTTTTTAAAATATAGTTTCCTCCAGCAGGAAAGCCTAAAACGAGAGACTTTACATCTTTAAGGATAAATATTTTCTTTTCTTTATCATGCGTTATTTTATTTTCATCGTCAGCAACAATTTGTAATCTGTCTAAATCAGAAGGCGTTGTGTACGATAAAGTAAACGATACTTTCTCGGGTTTAAATCTCTCACAACCGCACTCAAAGCCTTGTTCTATTATACCAGGCGTACCAATTGTAACACTTTCATTAGGTGCAAAGTTCCATTCATTTTCACCAAATCCAGCAAATGCAACAGTGGAGCAAGCCAGCATATTTACAGCCAATAATCCTTGAGTGAAAATTTTTTTCATTGTGTTTTCCCTTGTTAGCTTACAACCCAATTAATTCGTAAATCGGTTTTGATAAATATAAAAAGTTGAATTTAACTGAGAAATGCAGAGTTAAACTACACTTTTTAGCTTTATAAAAACCATTTTGAGAACCGTCTAAACCGTGGCATTTGAAAGTATTCTTTTATATTTGATGTTCTCGTATGGTAAATTAATTGTCTTTGACCTTATTTTAAAGCTTTACAGTTATCCCTTTGGGATAAATCATTATGGAAGATCGTTTGTGTTCTCAATGCACTTCCTCTTTTTTATATGAGTGATATAATAGCTAAAGGAAACTTTTGTTTCCAATATTTGCTATTTGTGTCATTTTTTGTGTTGGCTGAACTCGGATTCATTATTTTGTAAATTCGTGAAGGAATGCTCTTCGGATAATTAAAGGATCCATGAGTAGATGTTATCACTGATTTTCTTTTTCAGTGCTCATTGTGAAGAGTAGTTATGCAATTTAGCAATTTAATTGTCCTTCATACTTGCGGTGTCCGATCGTTTTTAGACGGATAAATGCCGATAATGCGAAATTCAGCAGAGAAGAAAGCTAGTTCTTCTAGGGCGAGTTGCATCATGGGATCTTCGGGATGCCCTTCAATATCAACAAAAAACTGTGTTGCATTGAAATTTCCGCCAATTTGGTAGCTTTCTAATTTTGTCATATTGATACCATTTGTGGCAAATCCTCCCATAGCTTTATAAAGGGCAGCTGGGACATTACGGACTCGAAAAAGAAGGCTAGTGATGATTTTTTCGCCGTTTTGAGGTTTTGGCACGTGTTGTTGAGAACGTGAAAGGATAACAAAACGCGTAATATTATGAGGACTATCTTCAACATTTCTTTCAAGAATATCAAGTCCATAGAGTTCTGCTGCAATCAGAGGTGCCAAGGCTGCTTGTGAACGTTTAGCATCTTTTTTAATAAATTTTGCAGCTCCAGCTGTATCAGCAAAAGTGACAGGTTTCCAGCCATTGTTACGTATGATTTTACGGCATTGTGCAAGGGCATGTGTATGGCTATGAACGGTTTTAATTTCTTTATGTGTAACGCCGGGTAAAACCATGAGTTGAAAATGGATAGGTAGAAAGTATTCACCAATAATATAGAGGGATGATTGTGGTAAAAGGTGATGAATATCCGCAACGCGACCAGCAAGGGTATTTTCAATAGGAATCATGGCAAGATCAGCTTGCTCACTTTCCACTAAGTTAAGCGCGTCTTCAAAAGTAGCAGAGGGTATGGCATCCATATTGGGAAACATATTGGAACAAGCAATATGGGAATTGGCGCCGTATTCTCCTTGGAAGGAAATCTTATTAGTTTTTTGAAGTGTTTTCATGCTAAAATCTTGCGTGCTTTCTCAAGATCCCCTTGTGTATCGACGCTTAAGGGAATTGTATCCACTATTTCTACATCAATACGCATATTATGCTCCAATGCACGTAATTGTTCAAGCTTTTCACGTTCCTCAAGTGGTGAGGGTTTAAGTGCGACAAATCGCTCAAGTGCCTCACGGCGATAGGCATAGATTCCAATATGGTGGTAAAGAGGACCATTTCCATAAGGCGCTGTTGCACGCGTAAAATAAAGAGCACGAAGGCGGTTTTGAGAAAGCGGTGTACCAATAATTTTGACGACATTTGGATTTATTTTTTCATCTTCCTCAACGATTTTAGCACCCAAAGTTGCAATATCCGTTAAGCTATTTTCTAAAGGGCGTAAAGCATTGATGATTTCATGAGGCGTTATTGTTGGCAGGTCACCTTGTAGATTCAAAATGGCATTATAGCGTCGTTCAGGATCAATATGGGTTAAAGCTTCATAAATGCGATCAGAGCCAGATTTATGGTTGCTACATGTCATGATACATTCATGCCCATAAGCTGTGACGGTTTTGGCGATATCATTATGATCTGTTGCAACGATAGTCCGACCCAGTGCGGCTTTTTTAGCGCGTTCCGCAACATGAACAATCATTGGCTTTCCAGCGATTTCAGCGAGAGCTTTTTTGGGGAGACGGGTTGAGCCTATACGGGCGGGAATAAGAATAATCGGTTCAAGTGCCATTGCAAAGTTCCAAATGCCATGTGTGCAGTGTTTATAGTTGTACTGTGTTTATAATGTTGTGTCTTATATGGAAAAAGCTTAAACTGAAAGCGGTAATGAAAATATAAACATTTGAATTTTTATGAATCGTTCGACAGTTGCCTATTTTATTTTTGCTTGTCTTTTTGTGTTGCTTATTGTGGTGGGGATTTCCACACTCAGTGATATGGTCTACGATAATTCTACATTGGTTCAACCTTCTCATACAGCTACAGAAAATGATGTGCTCAAGGAAAAACAACAGGCATCTTCTCCTTCTTTATCCTCTTCTTTGTCATTGAGTGATCGTCTTCAACAGGGTAATCTTGAAAATGGGCGTAAAGTTTTTCGCCAATGTGCCATATGCCACACTTCTGGACGGAATGAACCTGGTCGTGTTGGTCCAGCACTTTGGGAGATTGTTAATCGCCCTTTGGCGTCTGGAAAAGGTTTTGCCTATTCACGGGCGTTGCGTGCAAATTCTGATCAAAAATGGGACTTTGTGACTTTAGATCGTTATCTGCAATCACCACGTAAAGCGTTTCCCGGAACAATTATGTCTTTTCGTGGAATCAAAAATGACCAAGATCGTGCTGATCTTTTACTTTATTTACGTAGTTTATCCGATCATCCTGTTCCTTTGCCAATGGATAATGAAGAAGGCGAACCAGATTAGACAAAAGATAAACTCTTCCGGAAGTAAATCACTTTAGAAAGAGATGTAATTGTTTGTTAGATTTTTATTTGTGACTTGAGGGTTTAATGTATTTTTTGCTGCATAGTGAGATCTACTACATGACACAAAGATATGCAGGTATTTGTCTTTAACGCGTTAGTTTATCATTGGCACACGGTAGTTTTTTTATTATCAAAGACTATTCCATTAAACTTTGAAATTTATGCAGTTAATGATGCCTAGAGAAGCAATTTAATGTTTTCAGAACGCATTGTTTCATCAGCAGATTTTTATTCTCACTCAAGAGTAAAAACGTATTACCCGAAATTTATCCATTAAAGAGGCGAGGGGATGCGTTGAATTCGATAACCACTTTAAAATTAATTGTGCATTGGTGACAAAGGTTGCGTCTGTATTCCTTTTCTCTCTTATTGGTAATGCAACAAAATATGCCTATGATTTGTTGAATCAAAGTTGGAAAATATAAGCATCAGGCAAAACTCCATTGAGAATTTTTCTTGAAAATAAAATTGATGTGATCTCCATATGAGAGCAACATCAAAGAGAATAAATAAATACTTTTGAGTACGTTATTTGCATTTTGTTGCAGTTAACCAACTAAGTGCCATAGAAAATAAAGCCCGACAAGAATAAGCTTTGCTTATTTTTTGAATGCAAAAGAGAGTTCCAATTTGTTATTAACGAGAAAAAAGACTGGAAAAATTTTGTACGTCTCGCTGCACAATGGATCGAGAAAAAGACGGTGGAAGAAGCTTACACTGCACTATCATCCATCATGTTGAGAGAAGATTTTAACCACGCATTTGACTTTCTTTTTTCTAACCATTTCCTTGTTTTAGCAGAGACATCAGACAATATCTTCAATAATCGGCATTCCAGAAATCATCTCCATTATCAAAGTTACGGTATGGATCCAGAGTCCGTTCAACATACCCTTTCACAAAAAGTGGTGGTCATCTTAGGGTGTGGCGGAATCGGTAATCATGTATCAGCGATACTTGCATCCTCGGGCGTGGGAAAATTAATTCTTGTCGACAATGATGTGATCGAGATAACCAACCTTACCAGACAAATTCTTTTTACTGAACAAGATGTTGGACTTCCTAAGACAACCGTTCTTCGACGTGAGCTGACACGAAGAAACAGTCAAAGTGAGATTAGTGAATTACAAATGTCGATCACTGCAAAAGAAGATATCAACAAATTGCCTAGAGCCGATTTGTGGATTATTTCTGCTGATACACCTGATCAGCTGGTACCATGGCTCAATGAATGGTGTGTAAAAAATCAACAAGCTTATATAAATTCCGGTTATGTCAATGATATCGCTGTGTTTGGACCTTTTTATATACCTGGAAAAACAGGTTGCTATGCATGCAGCTCATCCATAGGAACTCTTCCTCCAAAAAGTGACGGTTTAATCTATGAGGTTTGCGCTGCTATTAATAATAATTTTAAAGTTGCGACGTTTCCTCCCGTGAATGCTCTTTCAGCTGCCATGTGTGCTAATGATGCTCTTAAATTTTGGGGTGGTTATGGTGATCTACTTTCCATTGATCGTCGTTTGGGATATGGAGTAGCAAACTTTTCACACAAGAGCGTTCTTTAAAAAAGAACCCTCATTGTAAAGTTTGTGGAACAAAACAATGAACAGACCTCGAACACTTTCTGTAACCCATGGATCTTACCATGCAATACGGATGCTAATCGGTGTTTATCACGCCATTTTTCTAATATCTATGGGGGTTACCCTTTCCCAATTGGCTTTGCTTCAAGTCGCCTTTTCGGTAACTGTTTTGCTTCTTGATTTTCCTTGTGCTGTTTTTGCTGATAAATATCGACGTAAATACTCAGTCTCGGCTGGAGTTTTTATGACGGGAGTGTTTTATCTTCTCTGTCTTCAAGCCCCCAATATGATAGTGCTTATGATTGCACAAATTCTCTATGCAGCAGGAATTTGCCTCATTGCCAGCGCCATTGACGGCTGGATTTACCATTCTCTAGGCAACAGACAAGATCGCTTTTCGTATTATGCGCATCTCTCTCACCAAATAAACTCTTTTGGTAGCATTATCAGCGGTATCATAGGAATTGCAACGATATATTATACCAAGCAATATTTCATGGGATATATTATCTCATGTCTGATGATGGGAATAATTTTCTTTATATTTCTTATTGTTCCTGAAGAAAAAACATCTGTGAATGAAGGAATAAAAACAAAAACTATTCTGCAAAATGCTAAGGAAACGCTCTGGATATTTCAAAACACTGTGGGAGGAGCATGGTTTATTTTGCTGATGTGTCTTTTCAGCGCTGGCATTCAGGTTATCTATCACTTCTGGCAACCAATCATACTTTCCGGTGGAAAGATTGACCACCTCAATAGCTTGCAGATGCTAGTCCTCATGTTCTGCCATATCGGAGCCTTCTCAGCGCAATATTTTTCCAATTCACTGATGTCTAAGTATCACGTATTTGATAAAAAATATAAGAACTTTATAAAGTATTTTTCATTCTTCTCTGCCCTTATGTGTATTGCTCTTTATTTTTTCGTTCAGAGCAATCAAATTGCTGCGTCAGTCATCGCATTTTCGTTAATTCATGGATTTATTTGCACCGTACCAATAGGTGCAAAAAGCCTGTTTTTCTCAGAGCTTAAGAAAGAACAAACTGAGCATATTTCCAGCATTGTCGGTGCTGTCTCTTTTAGCGGAAGAATATTTTCAATAGCGGTATTAAGCGCCATCTCTTTTCTTCCTGCAAAAATTTCACCGTCTTCTTACCTTATACTACCAACTTTAACTTTTTTCATGTGCGGTTTGGTTACCATTAGGTGGATGTCGCTCTCTGGTAAATCTATTTTGAAAAAAACTATATGACAAATACAGTTGAAAAAGTGATTACTTTCGAAGTTTTATAGATCAGGAAAGGTTATTAGGATTTGCTTTACTAAAGAAACAGGACAATTGGCTACCAGAAATTTTTCTATGTCGTAAATTACTGAATGAGGTGCATTGAAATCATAAAGAATTCTGTAGTGCTAAATCTGGTTTATTTCATCAAACACACTTTCTGAGATTTCTCTCAAAAACGGTAACTTTGCTTTTATTCTAGCGTATAGAGAAAAGAACTTTATATTCACAAACGCTACCCCTCATTATTAGGGGTTCTGAGGATATAGAAAAAAGGGATCATTGATATTATATTGAAGCTTTGCATGAGGTTGGTCTTGTACCTTTTCTCCGCTATGTTATCCACATGCGTTTTTTCTTGAGCAGAGACAGTGGGTTGCCCTTCCACGCGCAATCATTTGTCCCCTGCACTTTATCTATCATGCTTGATGAGCCAATCTCTTCTCTTGATGTAAGTGTGCAGGCATAAATCATTAACCTTTTACTTTCTCTGCAGCCAAAATATCATTTGGGTTATTTGTTTATGAATCATAATTTGAATGTTGTCAAAGAACTTGCACATGAAGTGATTGTCATGGGCTATAAAAAATAACAGAATACGATTCTGCTTATCGTATTTTTTCTCGTCCTCAAAAATTCTTACATGCAGAGGTTGATGGCTGCTGCATTTACATTGGAATCTGACCGTTTATAGGTAATGATATTAAATTGTGCTAATAATCCATTATAGAGAAGAACTTTTCCCACTAACGGTTCACCAATATTTGTGATAAGTTTAATGGCTTCCATCGCTTGCAGTGTCCCAATGACTCCGGGTAAAGCACCTATGATTCCGGTTTCAGCACATGTTGGGATAGTCTTAGGCGCTGGTGGGTTGGGAAATAAATCGCGATAGTGTGGATTATTATCTTTATAAGGCATGAGCACTGTTAGAGAGCCGTTGAAACGTTCTACAGCACCGCTTATTAAAGGTTTTGCACAGTGGGCAGCGTGATCAGCAAGCAGGTAGCGTGTGGTAAAATTATCACTGCCATCAACAATGATATCGTAGGCATTTAATAATTTATCCACATTACTTTTATTCAAGCGTAGATTATGTTTTTCAACCGTAATATGGGGATTTATTTCTTTTATAGAGGCGTTGGCACTCTCAGTTTTTTTTTGGTTAATTGTATTTGTTTTATGAATAACTTGGCGTTGTAAATTGGAAAGTGAAACGATGTCATTATCAACAATTCCAAGGGTTCCAACGCCTGCCGCTGCTAAATAGGTGAGGACAGGAGCACCAAGACCACCCGCGCCAACAACAAGGACACGTGCATCTTTGAGTTTTTGTTGACCCGCACCACCAATTTCAGGCAAAAGGATATGGCGTGCATAGCGTTCAATTTCTTGGTTGCTTAATTTTTTATTAGCTTCTTGTATCATAGGCTTTCTCTTGTCATAGTTCTTTTATTGTTTACTAAAAATTTATGGCACATAGAATAAATCACTGTGAGTCATAGGAGGTTTTATTCATGAAAATTGCCATTCAAATGGATCATATTTCAACGCTTCGGATTCAAGGAGATACAACATTTGCGCTCGCATTAGCAGCGCAAGAACGCGGACACTCTCTTTTTCATTATACACCAGATTGCTTATCGATGCGCGATGGTTGTGTGATTGCACGGTTAGAACCGTTGACTGTACGTGATGAAGTGGGAAACCATTATCAATTAGGAGAGTCGGCACGTACACAGTTAATGGATATGGATGTAGTTCTTTTACGCCAAGATCCGCCCTTTGATCTCAATTATATCACCACAACACATTTGTTAGAACGCCTTCACCCTAAGACACTCGTTGTGAATGATCCAGCATGGGTGCGCAATAGCCCAGAAAAAATTTTTGTTACAGAATTTTCTGATTTGATGCCAGAAACATTAATTACAAAAGATATTGAAGAAATAACGGATTTTAGAGCTACATTTGGCGATATCATTATTAAACCACTCTATGGCAATGGAGGAGCAGGTGTTTTTCATTTAAAACAAGATGATCGCAACTTATCATCACTCTTAGAAATGTTTGCAAAAAGTTATTGCGAACCTTTTATTGTGCAGCGTTATTTGGAGGCAGTGCGAAAAGGAGATAAACGCATTATTTTGCTTGATGGTACGCCTGTTGGAGCAATTAATCGTGTTCCGGTAGAAATGGATGCACGCTCTAATATGCATGTTGGAGGGCGGGCAGAAAATGTTGATTTAACAGAACGTGATCATGAAATTTGTAACCGTATTGCTCCAGCTTTGCGCGAGCGTGGTCTTTTTCTTGTAGGGATCGATGTAATTGGAGATTATATAACAGAGATCAATGTTACGTCTCCCACTGGAATTCGTGAAATTAAATATTTTGGTGGTCCGGATATTGCGCATCTTTTTTGGGATGTGGTTGAGTTTAAACGTTCACATTAAATTTTTCTGAACAAAAAGTGAAAGATGATTTCATAAGAAAAATTATAAATATCACTTTTTATATTTGTCATAATGCAAATGTGAATTAAAATCCTGATGATCGTATGATCGGAACAAGGGAACTTGGTTTACATTCTAGGGAGTTTATGGATGAGCAGATTGTTGTCAGCTGGAGTGGGACTAATTTTCGCGATTTTGTTGTCAGTGAGTGTTGGCAATGCACGCGATCAAATTCAGATTACTGGTTCATCTACTGTTTTACCTTATCAAAAAATTGTTGCTGAGACATTTGGAGAAATTTACCCTCATTTTAAGGTTCCCGTTATCGAATCGGGTGGTTCGGGTGCTGGTATTAAAGAATTTTGTCGTGGTATTGGAGAAAATACAGTTGATATCGTTAATGCTTCACGGGCAATGAAGCCTGGTGAATTGCAGTCTTGTTTTGATGCTGGTGTAAAAGATGTTGAAGAAATACGCATTGGATATGATGGCATTGTTTTTGCAACAAATATAAATGGTCCGGATTGGAAATTGCAGCAAGTGGATGTTTATAGGGCACTCGCTGCACAGATTGTTGTGGATGGGAAATTGCAACCAAACAAAGTTTCGAAATGGAGCGCAGTCAATAGCACTCTTCCTGACTGGACAATAGCAGCTTATATTCCTGGAGAAAAACATGGAACGCGTGAAGTTTTTGAAGAAAAATTACTAGCTGTGGGCTGTGAAACCAGTGGAGCAGTTGATGCAATGAAATCTATGGGGATGGATGATAAGGCGATTTATGCTGCTTGTGTTGCTGTGCGTAAGGATGGAAAAGCCATTGATATTGATGGTGATTATTCTGAAACCTTTGCTCGTCTGACTTCTAATAAAACAGGAATTGGTGTTTTTGGTTTGTCTTTTTATGAAAATAATGCTGATAGGTTAAAGGTTGCAGATATTAATGGTTTTGCGCCAACCGTTGAAACAATCTCTCATGGCAAATATCCGGTTTCTCGTCCACTTTTCTTTTATGTAAAAAAAGCGCATTTAGGTATCGTTCCAGGTTTGCGAGAATATGTTGAATTTTTTCTTTCAGATCAAATGATTGGTCCAAATAGCCCATTGGCTGAATATGGTTTAGTTGTTGCCTCTGAAAAAGAGCGGCAAGCGCAGCGTTCTGCTTTTTCTGCTGGTAGAGTAATGGTTTTGAAATAATTTTCTAAATTTGCGGTGTAAGAGTTTTTGAGGCTGCTTCTTGTAAAAATTGAAAGATAATATGCGCATTTCCTTCATTATTTTTCTCCTGTTGATTCTTAGTTTTATTGGTTTTTATATTTCTTATCTGCGAGCTCGCTCTCTTGAGCACGCACAATATAGGATGCACTCTCGTGCGTATTATTACGGCTGGTGGACATTTTTGATAACTGTTATTCCAGCTGTTGTTTTTTTAATTTTTTGGCATGGTGGGAGCGCAATTTATTTGGAGTATAGTGCTTCGCGAAAGGTTGCGGCATATATTGCGCGTGTAACAGAGGTTGTTAATCGTGACCTTATTTGGGGGACTATTCGCAGTCTGGTAAAAGTCATTCATCTTTTTGAAGGAGATCTTGCCATCGCTTCATATGAAGAGGTGCGGGCACAATTATTTACGAAGGGATTTATTTTGCCCTATGAAGTACCAGATGATGTTTTAAAGATAGCAAAGTCATGGGTTTCTTCTTCTGAAAAGCTGCGGTTTATTGGTCATGGTTTACTTTTTATCATTGCGTTGTGTGGCTTTATCTGTGGGATTATGCAAGTTGCTCCGCGCCAGCGTGCGCGCAATAAAGTTGAGTGTTTAATTGTTATTGGGTTGGTTTGCGCGTCTGTAGTTGCAGTCTTGACAACAGCTGCCATTGCATTTTCTCTGTTCTTTCAGACAATGAGTTTTTTTCAGTCTGTCTCCTTTTCCAATTTCTTTTTTGGAACGATTTGGGATCCGCGTTTTTCAGCCAGTGGTTCAGGCAATGAAGTGGGACAATTTGGTCTCATACCACTCCTTGCTGGCACACTTTATATTGCGCTTGTGGCAATGCTTTTTGCTGTTCCTATAGGATTATTTTCTGCCATTTATATGGCTGAATATGCTTCTCCTCGATTACGGTCAATTGTAAAGCCATTGTTGGAAGTGCTTGCTGGCATTCCAACTATTGTTTACGGTTTTTTTGCTTTGAAGGTCGTAGGACCATTTCTACAGGATCTCTCTGTTTCTCTTTCTGGTGGTGTTGGTTTTATTATGGCCCAAAGTGTTTTAACAGCTGGATCTGTGATGGGAATTATGTTGATTCCTTTTGTTTCTTCCTTGTCGGATGATGTTATTACAGCTGTTCCACGTTTTTTGCGCGAAGGGTCTTATGGTTTAGGAGCAACGCAATCTGAAACCATTAAAAAAGTCGTTATACCGGCAGCGCTTCCAGGGATTATGGGAGCGATTTTGTTGACAGCATCCCGTGCAATTGGGGAAACAATGATTGTAGTTTTGGCGGCAGGAGTTGCAGCAAACTTAACGCTTAATCCATTTGAAGCGATGACCACAATGACGGTTAAAATTGTTAATCAATTAACGGGTGATTTTGAGTTTAATTCTCCCCAAACTCTTGTCGCTTTTGCTTTGGGGATGACGCTCTTTATTGTGACTCTTTTGATGAATATCCTTGCTCTTTACATCGTGCGTAGATACCGGGAACAATATGAATGAATGAGGTTTTTCTTTCGCATCGTCGCAATATTGGCCTGAAACATCGATATTGGGCTGAACGTCGTTTTCGTGCGTATGGTCTGATTGCCATTTTTATTGGTTTGTTTTTTTTAGCTGCTCTTTTATGGTCTGTTATCAGTCAGGGTTATACAGCTTTTTTTCAAAGTGAAATGGCATTATCGGTTTATTTAGATGAAAAAATCATCGATCCAAGTGGCCAACGTGAGACAAATCCACAGCTATTAATAACTGCCAATTATCCGATTCTCGTACGTAATGCTTTAGCAAAAAAGCTTGATCTAGATCAAAATGATCGAGCATCACTGCGGGATGTTAACCGCATGTTTTCAAACAGCGTACGCGTTCAATTCCGTGAGATGGTGACAAAGAATCCAAAGCTCATTGGAACAACACAAAAAATAAAAGTCTTGGCGTCGGCAGATATTGATTCCGCCTATAAAGGGCAAATTGATTTGCATGTAGCAGAAAAAAACCGAAAAGTTTCTAATCGTCAGATAGAATGGATGAGACGCCTGGCTCATGATGGTACGCTTTATAAAAGACTCAATTTTGGTTTTTTTACATTTGGTGCTTCAAGTCGCCCTGAGATTGCAGGATTAGGTGTTGCAATAATTGGCTCTTTTTACATGATAGCCATAGTTTTAATGATTTCTCTACCAATAGGGATAGCAGCAGCTGTTTATTTGGAAGAATATGCACGCAAAAATAAATTTACAGATTTTATTGAGGTTAATATCAATAACCTTGCAGCTGTTCCTTCGATTGTTTTTGGTCTTTTAGGGCTTTCTGTCTTTGTTAATTTTTTTGGATTACCACGTTCAGCATCTTTTGTTGGTGGGCTTGTCTTGGCTCTTATGACGCTTCCAACGATCATTATTGCGACACGTTCTGCTTTGCGGGCTGTGCCTCTCTCTATTCGTGCGGCAGCTTTAGGGTTAGGAGCATCGAAAACACAAATGGTTTTTCATCATGTTATTCCTTTAGCCGCTCCTGGTATTTTGACTGGTACGATTATTGGTATTGCTCAGGCTCTAGGTGAAACAGCACCTTTGCTTTTGATTGGAATGGTTGCTTTTGTTGCAAATATTCCTGCTACACCGATGGATCCGGCCACAGCTTTGCCGGTTCAAATTTTTATGTGGGCGGGTGAAGCAGAACGCGCTTTTGTTGAAAAAACATCGGGTGCTATTATCGTATTAATGATTTTTCTCGCTGTTATGAACATTTCTGCTGTTTTTTTACGTCGACGATTTGAACGGCGCCAGTAACTTAGATAAAAGTAACTTGGATAAACCAGTTACTTCGATAAAGTTTGTGTTCTAAAATAAGGTGAATTCTGTAATGAAGATTAAAATGCGTGGACAGGATGTAAAAGTTTTTTATGGAGGTAAAGAAGCACTGCATGGTATTACTCTTGATATTCCTGAACATCAGGTCACTGCCTTAATTGGTCCTTCAGGGTGCGGAAAATCGACCTTTTTGCGTTGTTTTAATCGTATGAATGATACAATTGAAGGCGCCAAAATAACAGGCCTTATTACCCTAGATGGGGAAAATGTTTATGATCAGAGGATTGATGTTGTAGAATTACGTGCGCGTGTAGGGATGGTTTTTCAAAAGCCTAGTCCTTTTCCAAAATCTATTTTTGAGAATGTTGCTTATGGTCCACGCATTCACGGTTTAGTAAAATCGCGCGCCGAACTGCATGATGTGGTTGAAAAGAGTTTAAGGCAGGCGGGTTTATTTGAAGAAGTAAAAGATCGTCTTCATGAGGCAGGGACGAGTTTGTCAGGAGGACAGCAACAACGTTTATGTATTGCTCGTGCTATTGCCGTTAGTCCTGAAGTTATTTTGATGGATGAACCCTGTTCCGCTCTTGACCCCATTGCAACGGCACGTATTGAAGAGCTTATTGATGCGTTACGAAAAGATTACACAATTGTCATTGTAACACATTCAATGCAGCAGGCAGCGCGTGTGTCTCAATATACAGCCATGTTTCATCTGGGGCATTTGGTAGAAGTCGGTGCAACTGAAACGATATTCACCTCACCGAAAGAAAAGCGTACGCAAGATTATATTACGGGGCGTTTTGGATAGGCGAATTGAGGAGTATAGGATATGTCTATGAACCATACTGTCCGTTCTTATGATAGAGAACTAAACTATTTGGAAACAAAAGTCATAGAAATGGGGTGGCATGCAGAAAGAATGATTGAGCGTTCTATAGCATCGATAGTGTGTGATGATCTGCAGCTTGCTACTACAGTTATTGCCGATGATTTATTTTTAGATGAAACAGAACGCGACATCAATGAAAAAGCGATTACCATTATTTGCAAACGCCAACCGATGGCTGTTGATCTGCGTGAAATTGTTGGTGCTATTCGTATTTCTTCTGATCTTGAACGGATTGGCGATATGGCCAAAAACATTGCTAAACGAACGGTAGCACTTTCAGAAACGCGTCAACCCAAAGCCTTTTACTGTGGGCTTGAAACGATTACAGCTTTAGCACTCAATCAGTTAAAAGAGGTATTGAATGCTTACACGAGCCGCTTATTGGATCCTATTGATGCAGTACGTGAAAGAGATGGTAAAATTGATGCTCTGTATACATCTCTTTTTCGTGAACTTTTAACTTATATGATGGAAGATATGCGCAATATTACGGTTTGCACACATTTACTTTTCTGTATAAAAAATATTGAACGCATTGGTGATCATGTCACCAATATTGCTGAGACACTGCACTATATCATAACAGGTTACCATATGTCTTTTGATCGTCCTCGCGATGATCTTACATATAAGGTTGGGATCGATGAGAAGAAAATAGATTAAAATTTTTTCCCTCAGACGCGTAAAATGCTTTTGTTATTGAAGAGAGGAAACATTGGGTATTTTTTTCGGTATAATCGGGAGAAGAATGTGATGTGCACATTATGAGTAATGGTAAAAAAGCGGAAAGGTTTTTAAAAGCTGATATTATGGATTTTTATTGCTTGGTTTAACTATGTTCTCATATTTTGAGATATGTCATCATTTACTCTTTAGTCAGAGGGAAAGCTTCTTTCTGATCATTTTGTTAAAATTCGTAGCAAAGGCGATATTTGTATTAGAAGCTTCAATATGAATGCAAATAGTTTTAGTTCTCCATTCTTTTTTGTATGTATAATTGTTGGATAGTTTTTTTGAGGTGTAGTATTTTTTACAAGC
This sequence comes from Bartonella gliris, assembly GCF_045277155.1. Classification (GTDB taxonomy): domain Bacteria; phylum Pseudomonadota; class Alphaproteobacteria; order Rhizobiales; family Rhizobiaceae; genus Bartonella; species Bartonella gliris. Next base: position 970,032 of record NZ_CP123962.1, on the reverse strand, counting down.
GAAGCGTGAGAGTTGATATTGTATTGGCTACATCTGGTCGTTAATAAGGGAAATATTGATTTAATTTATACAGTTTATGAAATGATCTGTGCTTTAAATTAAGAGTTTTTTCATTTTTTATTTTGCATAAATGCCTTTTAATTACTGCTTGTATTAAAATTTTACTAAGTGGTAACAATTAATCGTATACTTTCTGTGAAGATACCTTTAAAACTTATTCAAATTTTGAATACTCAAAGATATGGAAATGTGTTGCATAAGATGAAAAAAAATCGTTGGACTGTTTTTGTTACCTGTTGTGTAGCACCGTTGGTTATTGTGGGGTGTGCTTCAAATCATTTTGATGTTAGAAAAGTGAATGATGAGAAGAAGACAAAAACAGTGATGTATCCATTAACAGAGCGCCAATGTCTTATGCGTGCAATGTATTTTGAATCGAATCGCACAAGTCGTGAAGGAATGATTGCAGTTGGAACGGTTGTTATGAATCGTGTTAATTCAACTGCCTATCCAAAGACGATTTGTGGTGTTGTTGGTCAGTACAAACAGTTTGCTCCCGGTGTTTTAACGCGTCCTATGACGGAGCCGGCATCTGTTGCTCGTGTTAGAGAGGCAGCTGATGCTGTTTTACGCGGTGAACGGGATAAGAAAGTTAAAAATGCCATGTTTTTTCATACTGCTGGTTTATCTTTCCCTTATAAAAACATGCACTATGTTCGTGTTGCAGGAGGCAATGCCTTTTATGAAAAACGTGCGCGTGATGGATCACTTCAGGTTCCTGCCAATAATCGCCCTTATGATGTTGCTTACGCTTTTGCCCAAGAACGTTCTGGCAATGCACCGAGTTTCATGGATGCAGGCTTAGCAAGTAAGGAAATAAAAGCAGAGAAAAAGCAAAATACATCTGCTTCAATAGAGGTAGCGCAAGCAAACAAAGCACCTACCACGCCTTTTGTTATGGCACAGCTTGATAAGGTTCCGATTCCTACATATGCTCCTAATCGTACAGATAAAAAAGAGGAGACTAAACACGTTGTGGCATATGCTATGCCCTCATCAGATCAGTTAAATGCAATTGTTACAGTGTTAGAAGAACGGTACAGAAGCCGGTAATTTTTTCATCATCAAGGAAGGGTATTGGTAATGTACTTTGATATTCATGAAACAATTTCACCTGAAAAACTTAATCGTCTTGCAGAACTTACGGTAAAAGTTGGGTTGAATTTACAAGAAGGGCAGGATCTTGTTTTGACTGCTCCAGTTTCAGCATTGCCTTTTGTTCGGCGTATTGCCTATCATGCCTATAAGGTTGGTGCCGGTGTGATTACACCACTTTTTAGTGATGATGTGTTGTCACTTACGCGCTTTGAAAATGCGCATACTGCTAGTTTTGATTGTGCACCTTCTTGGCTCTATGAGGGAATGGCGAAAGCTTTTGGAAATGGGGCTGCGCGTTTAGCTATTGTTGGTGATAATCCTTTTCTTCTTTCCAATCAAGATTCGAATAAGGTAGTGCGACTGAATAAGGCTACTTCGATGGCTTACCAGCCTGCTCTTAAAAAAATATCGAATTTTGCTATGAACTGGTCAATAGTTGCTTATCCAACGGCAGGATGGGCTACGGCGATGTTCCCTTCTTTGCCGCTTAATGAGGCGATTAAGAAATTAGCTGATGCAATTTTTTCTGCTTCACGTGTTACAGAAGAGAATCCAGTACATGCGTGGAGTGTACATAATGCGACTTTGAAGCAACGGTCATCTTGGCTTAATGAGCAGCGTTTTTCTGCTTTGCATTTTACAGGACCAGGTACCGATTTAACAGTTGGTTTGGCAGATGATCATGAATGGCATGGTGGTGCATCAGCTGCTCAAAATGGTGTTGTTTGCAATCCTAATATTCCGACAGAAGAAGTCTTCACTACTCCTCATGCTTATAAGGTTGAAGGTTTTGTTCGTTCGACGAAGCCACTTTCTTATCAAGGAGCATTGATTGATAATATTGAGATGCGTTTTGAAAAAGGGCGTATTGTTGATGCACGTGCTTCAACGGGGCAGGAAGTTTTGCAACAGGTTTTGCAAAGTGATGAGGGGGCTAGTCGATTAGGAGAAGTTGCTCTCGTTCCGCATTCGTCACCGATTTCTAAGAGTGATCTCCTTTTTTATAATACATTATTTGATGAAAATGCTGCGTGTCATATTGCTTTAGGGCAGTGTTATTCGAAGTGCTTTTTGGATGGAGCATCATTGACAGCAGAAGAGATTGCAGCGCGTGGCGGTAATAAAAGTGTGATTCATATTGACTGGATGATTGGATCAGGTGAAATCGATATAGACGGTATTACGCAGGATGGTGCGAGAGTTCCTGTATTTCGTAAGGGTGAATGGGCTTAATATTCTTGTTTTTTAATGGTACTTTGTTGGAAAGCGCATAATTTATTTAAGAAGAGCGATGCCAGAACTTCCTGAGGTAGAAACGGTTCGTCGTGGACTTAAGCCGGTTGTGACGGGTGCAAAGATTATTTCTGTCACGCTTAATCGTAGAGATTTGCGATTTCCTTTCCCAGAGGCGCTTTCGGAGCGACTTATGGGCAGAAAGATCATGGATCTTGATCGGCGCGCGAAATATTTGTTATTTCATCTTTCACAGAATGAAACGATTTTAAGCCATTTAGGAATGTCAGGATCATGGCGCATAGAGGATGAAGTTTTAAGAGGAGCCGATTCCTATACGAGTAAATTGGTTGCGCATGATCACCTTGTAATAAATATTCAAGCGACGAGCGGTAAAATTTACCGTCTCATTTATAATGATTCTCGTCGTTTTGGGTTTATACTTTTAGCAGATACAAGAAGGCTTTGTGAGCATCCGCTTTTAAAGAAGCTAGGGATCGAGCCTATGAATAATGCGTTTTCTGGTTGTTATTTACAAAAGGCTTTTGTCAATAAGAAATCATCGCTTAAAGCAGCTTTGCTTGATCAGTCAATTATTGCGGGTCTTGGAAATATTTATGTTTGCGAAGCGCTTTGGCGCAGCCGGCTGTCACCACAGCGTGGTGCATTTACATTGGCACTGAAAACTGTCCGTGCACGTGAATTTGCTGATTCCTTAGCACAAAATATACGCAATGTGATTACTGAAGCAATTTTATCTGGTGGGTCTTCTTTACGTGATTATATGCAGGTAGATGGCTCACTTGGTTATTTTCAACACGCCTTTTCAGTTTATGGACGAGAAGGCAAGGAATGTTTGCAATGTGGAACACCTATTGTTCGTATTTTACAGTCTGGGCGTTCAAGTTTTTACTGTTCAAAGTGTCAAAAATGAATAAGGTCTCTTGCAAAATCCTACAAGAGGCTTAAAGTCACATTTACAATTACATAAGGCTTGGGAGGTTTTTTTTTATGCTAAATAAAGTACTAACACATCTTGATGAGAATATAGAAAAGAGCCTTGAACGCCTTTTTTCTCTTTTGCGTTTTCAATCGATTTCAACAGATTCGGCTTATAAGGATGAGTGTCGTAAAGCAGCTGATTGGCTAGTAGAAGATTTAAAAAGCATTGGTTTTGAGGCTTCACGTCGTGAGACGCCAGGTCATCCAGTGGTCGTTGGACATCATCCAGGACCTTCAGATGATTGTTTACATGTTTTGTTTTACGGACATTACGATGTTCAACCTGTTGATCCACTGAGTTTATGGGAGGATGATCCATTTACACCTTCTTTAAAAGAGAGAGATGGAGAGAAAGTTATTTGTGCTCGTGGAGCTTCAGATGATAAAGGCCAGCTCATGACTTTTATTGAAGCATGTCGTGCGTTTAAGAAAGAAATGGGGCATCTTCCTGTTAAAGTTACCATTTTAATTGAAGGTGAAGAAGAATGTGCTTCTCCTTCCCTTGTTCCTTTTTTGCAAGCGAATAGTGATGAGTTGAGGGCTGATTGTGCATTGGTTTGTGACACGTCGATGTGGGATGCAGATACACCATCTATTGCTCTTTCTCTTCGGGGAATTATGGCAGAAGAGATTATTATCACAGCAGCTAATCGTGATTTGCATTCTGGTTATTTTGGAGGAGTAGCAGCTAATCCCATTCGTATTTTAGCTAAGGTTTTAGAAGGACTTCATGACGAAAATAATAGGGTAACAATTCCTGGTTTTTATGATGGCGTAGAAGAAACACCTCCACATATTTTGCAATCATGGAATGAGCTTAATTGCACTGCTGAAAACTTTCTTGGTCCTATAGGCCTTTCCGTTCCTTTTGGGGAAAAAGGGCGGAGCATTCTAGAACAAGTATGGGCGCGTCCTACAGCAGAAATCAATGGTATTAGTGGAGGCTATGAAGGAGAAGGGGTTAAAACGGTTATTGCTTCTCAGGCAAGTGCAAAAATATCATGTCGTTTAGTACATAAACAAGATCCAGAGAAAATACGTCAAGCCTTTCGTGAGTATGTGCGCAGTCTTATTCCTGCTGACTGTACAGTGACATTTAAGAATCACGGTTCTTCTCCAGCAATGCAGCTTCCTTATGATTCATCTTTTATCAAGTTGGCAAAGGATGCTTTATCACAAGAGTGGGAAGTTCCTGCTGTATTGGCAGCTATGGGTGGGTCGATTCCAGTTGTAGCAGACTTCCAATCAATTCTTGATATGGAAAGTATTTTGGTTGGTTTTGCATTGGCTGATGACCGTATTCATTCGCCTAATGAAAAATATAATTTAAAATCATTTCATAAAGGGCAGCGGTCTTGGGCGCGTATTCTTGCAGCTTTAGCAAAGGAGGGTAAATGACAGAGATCCGCGTTCATCAAGGTGATTTACCAAACTTAGATAATTATCAAATTGATGCTGTTGCTATTGATACTGAAACTTTAGGATTACAACCACATCGTGATCGTTTATGTGTTGTTCAGCTTTCTTCTGGAGATGGTACTGCTGACGTTATACAGATTGCTAAAGGACAAAAGAGTGCTCCCAATTTGGTTAAATTGCTTGAAGATAAAGCAATCACCAAAATATTTCATTTTGGGCGTTTTGATCTTGCTATTTTAGCGCATACATTTGGCGTTATGCCAGATGTTGTTTTTTGTACAAAGATTGCCTCAAGGCTCACCCGTACCTACACGGATCGTCATGGATTAAAAGAAATTTGTAGTGAATTGCTAAATGTTAATCTTTCTAAGCAGCAACAGTCTTCAGATTGGGCAGCAGAAGTTTTATCGCGTGCGCAAATTGAATATGCTGCATCGGATGTTTTATATTTGCATCGTTTAAAAGATGTATTTGAAGAACGTTTAAAGCGTGAAGAGCGGGAAAATATTGCGAAGGCATGTTTTGAATTTTTGCCTATGAGGGCAAAACTTGATCTTTTAGGATGGTCAGAGGTTGATATTTTTGCGCATAGCTGAGTTTAAAAGCTTGCTTTTAAATCTGGGGGTAAAGAGAATTATTAATGCGACAGAAGAAATGCCCATAATCTATGGGCATTTACTTTTTTTATTCTTTCATCTGTTTTAATTACTAGGTTTTATGACAAAATTCTTATGGGGTGAGTGCTCTTTAATTTGGAGATTGCACAATAAAAGTACATTTATTACATGTCATTTTTTGTGTTTGTAATTGTTTTATTTTTTAAGGTTAACAAAAAAGAGATAGACAGTTTGATGGGGATGGTAGCAGAAAAACAGGAGTAATAGTGCTACAGAGAAGCTTCTTTATTGGAGCAGTCGAAATTGCATCGTGAGTATACTGAGTGAAATATTCCTGCTAGAGAAGTACGTTGGTAAACACTCGTTTAGTTTATTTTATATATGATGATGCATTGTTTTCTTTATGAGATACAAAACGAGTAATTTCTGCGTTAGCATAGCTTAAAATATCTATTTATTTTAAAGTCCCAGCACTAAAAATTCGGTTTTGCAAGCGATTCATTTTATTACCTATAACCCCATCACTTTTCTATGGAAGTTTAAAGTGAGCGCACTATGTAAAATCCATTATGGATATTATGTGGAGATAGATCTATGAAAATGATATATTTTATTACAGCTTGTGCTACTTTTGCTTCAATTTCTTTGGCTCAGGCAGCGAGTTTGATAGCTACTCAAAAGCTCCGAGAAGGAGGTCCTTCTTCTAAAAGTGTTTTTTCTGATGCACAGACGGGAAATCTTTTAGGTGAAGTTTTACGAACGAAATTCTCTTCTATTAGTAAGCATCAACGGGAACAAGCTGCTCAATTGGTACCGGTATCATCTCCGACTAAAAAAAGAGGAAAACCAAGAGGACGCCCAAAATTATCCTCCCGAGGTCCGGTGAGTTTTTAGTAAGCTAAAGAAGCAATATTAAGATGTGGTGTCTACTCTCGGTCATCAGTGAATTCGTAGAATTTGGGTGTTTTGCTCGCTTAAAAGTGCAGTTTTGGCACTTTTAAGTTGGACTTTTAGTTTTGATCGGTTTGTGGTGACGGAGGGTATCATTCATGTAAGAGAAGAGGTAGGTATCTCAATTGGGATTAAATGATGCGTGAGGGGTGATAGGGATAGTAATGCAGAGTACAAAATCCGTGTTTTTGTAGGTGAGTAATCAGTAGATGTTGGCTTATTGGCGATTTAACATGTTGCGTTGTATTTCTAATGAGTTTTTATTTTTTATAGCCGAGTGTGTTATTTTTACTACAGCAGTTTAAGGGTGATGCCTGTTTTCTCATTTGCAGAGTTTATACCTCAGTTTTTTGCCTTCAGCGGTTAATTTTTAGATATTGTGGTTTAGTTTAAAAGCTTAAAACAAAGGGCAAAACATTATGTAAGACTGCGCAGATTCTCTGGAAAAAGATTTTCTAGAGTGTAGGAATAAGCAGAAGGTAAATATAGTAAGATTTCAAAATAATGAATTGCGGAGAGTATTTATTCAAAGAAAAAAAGAGCCATAGTCACGAGGCGGGATACGGTTATTACGGTTATGTTGAAGTCTATGTGTTGTTAGTGATGTAGTTTATGCCTAGAGGCGTGTTTCTTTTTTAGTTGACTAACAGGCCAAGCTATTGAATCGGGCAATACGATAGGTAAGACCAAAGATGTTTTTCGTATACATTTATCGGGGGCATTGCATTTTGCAATGATTGACAGTGTTCTTACAAACGGAGAGGGTTTTTATTTGGGCTTTTTGAGAAGACCATAAAGAACAGCATTGGATTTTATAAGATTTATGTGGCAGCAGAACTTACCAATATTACAAATCAAAAAACTAAAAGGGGAGGGCTTTGGCAGATTGCTTGTTTTTTTAATGGGTGTATCATTTTTACTACAGATATCTAGAGTGGGGGCTCTATATGAGGCTGTGTGTTCAAATATCAGCTATGTATGGAGAAAATTATGAATATAAAATGGTTAATAACAGCTTCTGCTTTTGCGTTTGTTTCAGCTTCAGCAGCGCAGGCAGCAGATGTTATGGTTTCCCCTCAGCCTACACCAGTTACTCCTGTTATTGTTCCTTCACCTTTTAGTTGGACGGGTTTTTATATTGGTGGTCAGATTGGTGGTTTTTCAAGTAAAACGAAAATGGATATTATCAGTAATGGAAAAACCATTCCAGTGAGTGATGACTTTTTGCCTAAACTGTCAGGTTTCGTGGGTGGTCTTTATGCTGGTTCCAATATTGATCTTGGCAATGGTCTTATTCTAGGTGTTGATACAGATATCATTTGGACTGATAAAAATGACACAAAAACGGGGAAAGCATATAAGATTGATAAAAATCATGTGGCATATATTACGAAGATGTTGGGCGACGCTGGGATTAAGATTGGTGAAAATGGACTCAAAGAGGGCAATAAACGAGTACACAGTTTTACTTTTAAAGAAAAGTGGGCTGGTGCTACACGGGTGCGTATCGGTTTTGCTGCTGAACGCATTATGCCTTATGTTGCTGGTGGTATTGCCTATACACAACTTCAAGATACCGCGTCGGTATCAATAATGGATAAGGATACAGGCAAAGTAATAGCTTCTGGTAACTTGTCTGATGAAACAAAGACATTTGTTGGCTACACTTTTGGTGCAGGTGTTGATTTAGCAATGACCGAGAATGTCATCGTGCGTGCAGAATATCGTTACTCAGACTTTGGTAAAAAGAAATTCTCAAACGATAAATATGAAACTTCTTACAAAACTAATGATTTTCGCGTTGGTGTAGCTTACAAATTTTAATGTATTATAAGCTTACATTAAGAAGAGGTTCCGTCTTTGGCGGAGCCTCATTTGTTTTTGTGTTGCTCTATTATCACATTGCTCATAGTATTATGCATGCTGCATGTTGTTATTCGTCGATTTTGGTAAAAGGGGGGTCGTAAATGAAAAGTAATGATTTAACTGTAATTTCAATGAATTAATTATATATAATTTACAATCTTTCGTGCAAAACAAAATTATTAAGAGGCTTTGTCTTCGAATGAAATCTCTATTTTATGTGACTGTGTCATTTTTACTACAGATTTTTTTTGCTCAAGTGTATAGCATCGCGTCATAAAATAAATGAGGAGCAAAATTTATGAATATAAAATCTTTAATGACGACCTCTGTTATCGCTTTGATTTCAGCTTCTGCGGCACAGGCAGCGGATGTTATCGTTCCACGTGAGGTCGCACCAGTTATTACTGCCCCAGCTTTTTCTTGGACAGGTTTTTATCTTGGTGCTCAAGTTGGAAACTTTTCGAGTAAGGTTGAGATAACTGACCCAGCTACAAAAAATAAACTTTTCAGTAAAGATGATACACCTAAGCCTTCTGGTTTCATGGGGGGCATTTATGCTGGTTCCAACGTAGATCTTGGAAATGGTCTCATTCTAGGTGTTGAAACGGATGCAGTTTGGGCTGACCGTGGAGAAACAAAATCACTCTCTTTCTTGAGCGGCGCTAACAGTGGCACTGGTACTGGTACTGGCACTGGTACTGGTACTGGCACTGGTACTGGCACTGGCACTGGTACTGGCACTCATACTGAGACAACTGGTGGTGGCACTCATACTGAGACAACTGGTGGTGGCACTCATACTGAGACAACTGGTGGTGGCACTCATACTGAGACAACTGGTGGTGGCACTCATACTGAGACAACTGGTGGTGGCACTCATACTGAGACAACTGCTGGTGGCACTCATACTGAGACAACTGCTGGTGGCACTCATACTGAGACAACTGCTACTAAAACTGCGCAGTTTACCAGAGTTAATGAAGCGGGTGTAACGCCTAAGGACACCTTTACTTTTAAAGAAAAATGGTCTGGTGCTACGCGGGTACGTATTGGTTTTGCCGCTGCTGATCGCATTATGCCTTATATTGCTGGTGGTATTGCTTATGCACAGATGCAAGGTGTTGCAGCTTCGGTAACAAAAGATGCATCGGGTAAAGAAACGTCTAAGAAAGAATTTGATAAAACCATGACAATGGTTGGTTATACCCTTGGTGGTGGTGTTGATTTCGCAATGACAGACAATGTTTTGTTGCGTGCTGAATACCGTTATTCAGATTTTGGTAAAAAGAAATTCAAAGATAGCACACCTGAATTTCACTACAAGACCAATGATTTCCGCGTTGGTGTAGCTTACAAATTCTAATTTAGTACAAAACTAAATTATTAATTATTAAGAGGCCTTGTCTTTGACGAGGCCTCTATTTTTTTGTGATTTTTTGTGAATGTGTCATTTTTACTACAGATTTTTTAAAATGGATGACCTATATACAATCCGTTTTGTATATTTGGAGATAATTTATGAACACGAAACGTTTAATATCGGCTTCTATTTTTGCTTTAATTTCAGCTTCTGCGGCGCAGGCAGCAGATGTGGTAATGCCTCATCAGCCAGCACGGACTGTTCCGTCAGCTGTTGTAGTTCCAGCTTTCACATGGACAGGTTTTTATTTCGGTGGCCAGGTTGGTCATTCTTCGGGTAAAATTGATATGAGTTTTGCTGGTAAGGAAAAAGGTATTCCCTTGAGTAAAGATTGGTCACCTAAACTTTCAGGTTTTGTAAGTGGTCTTTACACAGGTTCTAATATTGATCTCGGCGATAACTTCGTTTTTGGTATCGATACGGATTTAAATTGGTCTGGACAAAAACACACAAAGACTATCATTATAGGCAGGTCTGATACTGATCCAGTAGACAATTTGGTAACAAGATCTCGTAGATCAGCATCAGGGGATCCAGCATCACCATCAACAACAACACAACCAGCATCAACAACAACACAAACAGCATCAACAACAACACAAACAGCATCAGAGAAGCCAGCAGAAGCGAAGCCAGCAGCAGCGAAGCCAGCAGCAGCGAAGCCAGCAGCAGCGAAGCCAGCAGCAACGAAGCCAGCAGCAGCGAAGCCAGCAACACCACCAGCAACACCACCAGCAACACCACCAGCAACACCAAAAGTAGTGGAGTCAGCAGTATCAGGAACACCTGGAGCATCTGGAACACCTGGAACATCTGGAGCATCTGGAGCAGCAAGAGCATCTGGAGCATCTGGAACAGCAAGAGCATCTGGAGCATCTGGAGTACAAGGAACAGCTGGAAGATCTGGAGCGGAGTCAGTAGTAAGGCAAGTAACTCGAGTCGTGCCAGTAGTAACATCAGGTTCACTAGGAAGATCTGAACCAGTACAAGTAAAACTAGAAACAACGTCGTCACTGACAAGACCCGCATCAACAACACCTTCAACGGAATCAGTAGTTCCAGTAAGGACGCAGTCAGTAGGAACAACAGCAGAATCAGGAGGGGAATTAGTGTTAGCGCGATCCTCAACAACACCAACAACACCAGCACCAACAGCCTCTGCTAATGGGGCAGGAGGGGGTGTTCACAGTTATAATGGTGCACCTAATAATGGTGGTGGACATGGTTCTCATTCGCATGGTGCGTATAATGGAACTAGACACGGTGCTGGTAATAATCCACATCCCCATGGTAGTGGTGCTAATCCCCACGGTACCACTCCCCATGGTACACACAATGTGACTGGACGCAGTGCACAAGGCACACAAGCTGAAGATGAAAATGGTACTAGTGTATATGGTATAGAGCAAGTGAAGAAGGAGATTGCTGATCTTGGTCTGAACCAAGAGGGCAACGTTGAAACTTTAAGTCATACTTTAAAACAGAATTGGGTTGGTGCTACACGGGTACGTATTGGTTTTGCTGCTGATCGTATTATGCCTTATATTGCTGGCGGTATTGCTTATACGCAGCTCCAAGACACTGTATCAATATCATTTAAGAAACACGGTGAAGAAAAAAATTCTTCTAAGGAGTTAACCAATGAAACAAAAACAATGATTGGTTATACTCTTGGTGGTGGTGTTGATTTTGCAGTGACCGACAATGTTTTGGTACGTGCAGAATATCGTTACTCAGACTTTGGTAAAAAGAAATTTGCAAAGGAAAAACTTGAAATTAACTACAAAACCAATGATTTCCGTGTTGGTGTAGCTTACAAATTCTGATTTGTTGTAAGATTAAGTTATTAAGAGGCTCTGCCAGTGGTGGGGCCTTTATTTTTTTGAGAGAATTATTTTGGGGTTCCCTTTCGTGATAGTTTCATGATAAAGCCGATGAGACGTGATGATATATCTTCTTGATCACTGCTTAATATGAATTATTAGCTCGGCTTTTTCCATAGATAAAAAACAGAGCTATAAGATTCAAAAAAAGCTATGCAAAGTAAAATCGTAAAAGTGAACGGGAACATTTCACAATGAATGTGAAAAATGAAACAATAGATTATTCAAAAACTCTTTATCTACCGCAAACTAATTTTCCTATGCGTGCCGGTTTGCCGCAAAAAGAGCTTGAACTTATGGCACGATGGGAAGATATGGGGCTTTATGCCCTATTGCGCCAGCAAGCAAAAGACCGCCCACTTTTCATTCTTCATGATGGTCCACCTTATGCAAATGGCCATATTCATATCGGGCACGCTTTGAACAAAGTTTTAAAGGATGTAATTGTCCGTTCATTTCAAATGCGTGGTTTTAATGCAAATTATGTCCCTGGTTGGGACTGCCATGGACTTCCGATTGAATGGAAAATTGAAGAAAAATATCGTGCGCAAGGAAAAAATAAGGATGATGTGCCCCTTAACGAATTTCGTCAAGAATGCCGTGAATTCGCACAACATTGGATAACTGTGCAAAGTGAAGAATTTAAACGCCTTGGCGTTATTGGGGATTTTAACACTCCTTACACTACAATGGACTTTCATGCAGAAGCACGGATTGCTAGTGAATTGATGAAATTTGCTATGTCAGATCAGATTTATCGTGGTTCAAAGCCTGTGATGTGGTCTGTCGTGGAGCGTACGGCTTTAGCAGAGGCAGAGATTGAATATCATGATCATGAATCAGAGGTGATTTGGGTTAAATTTCCTGTTTTTGAAACAGATTCTAGTGATTTATATGGTGCTTATGTCGTGATTTGGACAACGACTCCATGGACAATTCCTGGTAATCGTGCAGTGAGTTATTCTTCGCAAATTTCTTACGGTGTTTACGAAGTTGAAAGCGCGGAAAATGAGTTTGGTCCTCAGGTAGGGGAAAAGCTTCTTTTTGCTGATGCTTTGGCTGTAAGTTGTGCAGAAAAAGCGAAACTTGTTTTGAAGCGTTTGCGTGTTGTTTCAGCTGATGAGCTTAAAACGCTCTTTCTTTCTCATCCATTAAAAGGTTTAGCTGGAGGTTATAATTATAAGATTGCGATGTTTGATGGTTCGCACGTAACAGAGAGTGCTGGTACAGGTTTTGTTCATACAGCACCTAGCCATGGACGTGAGGATTTTGAAATCTGGAATACTTATAAACCCCTCTTAGAGAAGGCTGGTATTGATTCGTCTATACCGTTTCCTGTTGATGATGCTGGTTTTTATACAAAGGATGCTCCTGGTTTTGGGCCAGACCGTAAAGAGGGGGCTGTGCGCGTTATTGATGATAATGGGAAAATGGGGTGTGCCAATAAAGAGGTTATTAATGCTTTAATTAAAGCAGATCGATTGTTTGCACGTGGTCGCTTAAAACATTCCTATCCTCATAGTTGGCGTTCGAAAAAACCTGTTATTTTCCGTAATACACCACAATGGTTTATTTCAATGGATAAAGATCTTGGCGATGGTTCGACCCTACGGAGCCGAGCTTTAGAGGCTGTTTCGATGACGCGTTTTGTGCCCTCTTCTGGTCAAAATCGTTTGGCTTCCATGATAGCAGATCGTCCTGATTGGGTCCTTTCTCGCCAGCGTGCTTGGGGTGTTCCAATTTGTATTTTTGCCAATGAGGATGGTATCGTTCTTAAAGATGAGCGCGTGAATGAGCGTATTTTGCAGGCTTTTGAAGCAGAAGGGGCGGATGCATGGTTTGCTGAAGGCGCACGCGAACGTTTTTTAGGTGAACGTGCCCATGAGCCTTGGATTCAAGTCTATGATATTCTTGATGTCTGGTTTGATTCTGGGGCAAGCCATAGTTTTGTACTAGAAGATCGGGCTGATTTGAAATGGCCTGCTGATATTTATTTTGAAGGATCTGATCAACATCGTGGGTGGTTTCAGTCTTCTCTTTTGGAAAGCTGTGGTACGCGCGCTTGTTCACCTTATAAGGCAGTGGTCACACACGGTTTTACTTTGGATGAGAATGGCAAGAAAATGTCTAAATCTTTGGGGAATACGGTTGTTCCGCAAGAGATTATTAAAACATCTGGTGCTGATATTTTTCGTCTTTGGGTAATGACGACTGATTATTGGGAAGATCAGCGTTTAGGTAAAAAAATTCTTCAGACGAATGTGGATTCATACCGTAAATTGCGTAATGCGATTCGCTGGATGCTTGGGACTCTCGCGCATGATGAAGGAGAAGAAATACCTTATTGTGCACTGCCCGATCTTGAAAAATTTATATTACATCGGCTTTTTGAACTCGATCAGTTGATTAATCAAGCCTATAACGAGTTTGATTTTAAGAAGATTATGCGCGCGTTATTGGATTTTTCGATCATTGAGTTATCGGCATTTTATTTTGATATCCGCAAAGACTCTCTTTATTGTGATGCACCTTCATCAAAAAAGCGCAAGGCTTCCTTGCAGGTTGTTCGTGAGATTTTTGAGCGTATGGTAACATGGCTTGCTCCAATGTTGCCTTTTACCATGGAAGAGGCGTGGCTAGAACGTTATCCAGAAAGTCATTCTGTGCATTTGGAACAATTTCGCTCTGCACCAAGGGAATGGCAGAACGAATCTTTGGCTGAACGTTGGAAAAAAGTCCGACAGGTCCGTAAAGTTGTGACAGGTGCTTTAGAGCTTGAACGCGCTGACAAACGTATTGGATCATCTTTAGAAGCAGCGCCTATTGTTTTTATTTCTAATCCGGTTTTACTGGAGGCGTTAGAAAATTTGGATATGGCGGAAATTTGTATCACCAGTGCTCTAACAATTACTCAGGATATACCGCCTTCGGATGCTTTTACTCTAAGCGATGTTGAAGGCGTTGGTGTATATCCGGAAAAGGCCTTGGGTACAAAATGTGCTCGATCATGGCGTTATACACAAGATGTTGGGAGTGATCCCGCTTATCCTGATGTATCTGCTCGCGATGCGGATACTTTGCGGGAATTGCAGATGCTTGGCAAAATTTGAAAAGTTTAGGATCAAAGGAAGAAATCCAAGATTATAAATAGCGTTATTAGTGTTTGAATTCTGCCATTGATGCGTAGGGTCTTTTATGATAGGGGTAGGCTCCGTTGTTTTATCTTTTGGGGGGTAATTTTGTGTGTAGGGTTGGTCTCCAATAAATCGCGGGAATATTTATCAGCCAGATACTTAGAAAAATGGATAAGCAGTGAAAAAACGTGAAGTAAAAATATTTTCAACGAGCATTTTGGGTATGTGCCTTGTCTTAACGGGATGTGGTTTATCTGCTCCTACCTATGGTACAGGTAAGCCGGCTTCGTTACAATTTTTTGAAGATGTTGCTAACATTACCTCGCTAACACCGACAAACAACACTAGTCAGATTGTTATGAAATCTCGTCCCAAACTTGTGATACCAAGCCCCGGTTCGCGCGTGATTTTACCACTACCTCAACAAGAGGTAGCACAGGAAGGCTCTTTTGCTGGAACAGCAACATTAAAGCAACATCCTAGTAGAGGGAGGAATTCTGTTCTTCCAAAAAAAGTGTCATCTATTGATGGTTCAGAAAATATTTCACGGTTGAATGCGAAGCAACGGCAGGAATATTTACGTCGCCAGAGAGCACAAGTTGGAAGTGCGGAGTATCGTCGGTATCTCACAGAGCCACCTTTAAGTTATCGTCAACCGGCAAAAACTGCGCCTGTTGGCCAACTGGGGAAAGACGAAGCATTAAAAGAGCGTGAGAGAAAAAGTGCTTCGAAAAGGGGTTCCGGTAAAAAAAGTTAGTGGTCTTTTTAAGGAAGCTTGATACTGTTTAAGATGTGTTGGATAAGAAGAGCAATTCTTTTTAACAGCGCTTTTGTGCAAAAAAATCTTTAAGCAGTTGAGCAGCTTCTTTTTCCTTGAAGCCAAGATAGACCTCAGGTCTGTGATGACAAGTTGGCTGTTGATAAAGGCGTGGACCATATTCTATGGCACCACCTTTTGGGTCGCTTGTTGCATAATAAAGGCGTCGTATGCGTGCAAATGAAATAGCTGCTGCACACATGGCACAAGGTTCAAGCGTTACATAAAGGTCACAATCAGGAAGTCTTTCGCTTTGGAGTGTTTCACAGGCCATACGGATAACGCGCATTTCTGCATGTCCTGTAGGATCATGTGGGGTTTTTGTATAATTACCAGCGCGTGCAATGACTTCTGCTCCGCGTGTGATGACTGCTCCTATAGGGACTTCATCTTTTTTTTTTGCCAATTGCGCTTCTAAAAGAGCTATTTCCATGGGAGTCAAAATCATAGTGTTTTTTCTACTGAAACCTAAAGAGCCAAAAGGTACATTCTTATATTCTTATAGAGAAATGCTTATAAAGTGAATAAGCCGTTATCATGCAGACATCACTTTTTTAAAATGTTTAAAACCGACTTGCAAGTAAATAGGTATATTATTGCTGTCAAAGGATAGAAAATGATAAATGATTATGCTACTCCCCCTTTTCAGGGTAAGCAATATAGTGCGTGTGAAAAATTTGCTGAACGTACTGGAAGAGGTTGGTGTGAAAAGCAAATGAACGAAAATAATGAAAGTGAGCGGATTGCAAAAAGATTAGCGCGTGCTGGTGTTGCATCACGGCGTGATGCAGAAATGATGATTGTCGCAGGTCGTGTTGTTGTTAATGGTACAGTTGTGACGACACCTGCTTTTAACGTTACACGCTCTGATGTTATTACAGTTGACGGTAAACCTTTATCTCCTATAGAACGAACCCGGTTATGGCTTTACCACAAACCGGCAGGACTTGTTACCACAACCCGTGATCCTGAAGGGAGACCAACAGTATTTGGCAATTTGCCGAAAGGAATGCCCCGTGTCCTTTCTGTAGGCAGGCTTGACATTAATACAGAAGGGCTTTTGTTGTTAACAAATGATGGTGGATTAGCACGTGTATTAGAGCTTCCGTTAACGGGATGGGTACGGAAATATCGGGTTCGTGCTCATGGAAGAGTGAAACAGAGTGCGCTTGAGAACCTTAAAAATGGCATTGCAATTAATGGTATTTTCTATGGTTCGATTGAGGCATCGATTGAACGTGAACAAGGTTCTAACATATGGCTTTCTGTGGCTTTGCGTGAAGGAAAAAATCGTGAAATAAAGAATGTTTTGGGCGCATTAGGATTATCGGTTAATCGTTTAATTCGTGTATCTTATGGTCCATTTCAGCTCTCTGACTTAGAAGAAGGAGCTGTTCGTGAGCTTAAAGGTCGGATATTACGTGATCAATTGGGTGAGCGTTTAATTATGCAAGCCAATGCAAATTTTGATGCTCCTATTTTTAAGCCATTTTCAAATTCTGCAGTTGTTCCGGAAAAAAGAAGTCATAAAGATCTTACTGTCACGAATGATGGCTGGATTTTTTCAAGTGGGAAAGATGCACAGCGTAGACAGAGAGGCGGCTCTCTTGAACACGGTCGAACACGATTGAGCACAAAGTCTGATGAAAAAGTTATGCGCAAAGATAAAAACGAGGGTGAAAAAGCAGAGCGGTTTTTGCCTCGTTCTCGCCGTTCTAATGTTTGGATGGCTCCTGGTGCACGTCCGCAGAGTACGCGTAAGAAGTCTTTCTATAGTGAGGATAATCCTCGTGATCAGAAAAGCGATTTGGCCGGTAAAAGATCTTTCCATAGAGGTAAAGAAAAACCGCCAGAAGGGCAGTTACGGAAGGATAAAGGCGTTAATTTTGACCAAAAACGGGGCAAAACATCTTATGGTGAGGCGCGTATTTCTGGCAAGAAGGATTATTTTTCTAAGAAAGAAGGGAAGGTTGTTAAAGAGGGGCATGATGGGCGTTCTTTTGAGAGTAAACGAAAGGCAAAATCATTTGATGGTGCCATGAAAAAATCTAAATCATATAGTGGTGGTGCAAAAACATCGAAGCGATTTGGAGGATCACGTGCGGGTCATCGGCGGTAAATTTGCTGGGCGTGTTTTGTTTTCGCCTCTTGATCAGTCGATTCGCCCAACGAGTGATCGTACGCGCGAAAGCCTTTTTAATATTCTTGCTAGTAGAGAAGAACAATTTTGGACAAACAAACGTATTCTTGATCTTTTTGCTGGTACGGGTGCCTTAGGCATTGAAGCGCTTTCTCGTGGTGCAAAAGCTGCTGTTTTTGTTGAAAACTCCGTTGAGGGACGTGGACTGATTCAAAAAAATATTGAATCTTTTGAATTACAGTCAATTGGGCGGATTTTGCGTCGTGATGCAACTAAACTTGGCAGTATTGGAACAATGCTTCCATTTGATGTTATTTGTGCCGATCCTCCTTATGGCTATTGTTTAGGTGAACGTGCTTTTGTGGAGGCCCTAAAAGGAGGGTGGGCAAAAGCTGGGGCACTTTTCGTGCTTGAAGAAAAGAAAGATGCGATTATCAATTTACCTGATGTGTTTTATCTAGACGATGAGCGTTTTTATGGTGATACAGCAATACGTTTCTATAAACTGCGATCATAGCTTTAGGCTCGAGAAAGATTTCATTTTTATCCAATAGAATGAAGAAAATTCATTTTACATAGCTTTTTCATTGCACTCTTCTTTTAGAGTGGGTTGCTTTGTTAACATAAACTACAGAGCAAAAAACCATAAAAACTTTATCTTTTCATCAAGAGTTTTGTGATTGTGCCAGATAAAATTATTTCTTCGTATATTACAGATTTTCTATGTCTTATGCCTTAAAAGGTATGACAAATATAGTGTGTGCTAGAAAGGGGTGAAAACGATGAAATGTATCTCTTTTAGAAAACAATGCACTAAAGAGTAGCTGATTTCTTAAGAAAGATTTTTTAGTAATCTTGAAATCTTCTCCTAACTCAACAGCTTTTTATCTGATCTTCTTTATCAAATATACTTTTCACTACAACAGTTATGACTCTTTTTGGTTAAATTTCTTTCAGTCATACAGTATTATTAAATGCTCATCAGCAATTGATCGATTTAATCTACTTGGCTCGTCTTTATACTCTCAATGGTGCAGAGTGTTTACCTTTGTTATTAAATAAATTTAAAAGAGATATTTCTCTTAGAGTAGAGTTCATTTTATGAAAGAGAAAATATAAAAATGAAACATTGGATAGCAGTGATTTCTCAAGCCCATGCACGCCTTGCAGCTAAATTTGGTTTTCTTCAAGTTTGTCACGGTAAGGCTTGGCCACTTCGAAAAACATCTAAGGGAGATGAAGTCTTCATTTACTGTCCGCGGTGCGAAATACGTTCTGGGAAGGTACTTCAAACAATAGAGTTTCAATGTATATTTAAAGATAACCACATTTATCAAGTGGAGCAGGATCCTAATTTTATGCCTTTTCGTAAAGATGTTATTTTTAATGAACAAGCACGCCCTGTTGTTTTAAAAGCGGTTCAAGGACTTGAATTATTAACCAATCCTCATTGGGGGATGTTAGCGCGACGAGGTTTTTTTGAAATTACAGCTTATGATGCAGCGCTCATTCGTGCAGCAATGGGCATTTCTAATGGTTGATGATTCAGTTTATTTTTGATCAAGCATCTAAAAAAAATTTTGAAAAACTTGAGTAGTTTTCTTTGATTAAAGCATAATCTGATATAATAGATTGGTGGCATCTTATTTCTTATAATATTTTTTGAGAATTCTTGTTTTTAGAGAGATGAGATCTTTGCTTATTATGTAAAGAAAGCGAAAAATATTCATTTTTATTCATGCTAGAGACAAGCAGGGAGAGGTCATACAATCAAGATTTTGGAATATGCAGCAATAGAAAAGAATATTTTAAATTTAAAATTTCTATTATACTAAATATTCACACGTTTAATAGGAGAGTATCACGTGTTAGTTTAATCACTACAGTGCAAATAAATTTCTGGAGAGGCTCAGTTGTTTATCACTTTTGTGAGCCTTAATGGTAATTTTATATTATCCTTTGTATACCTAAACGTCAATTATTTATAAAAAGGGGGGCTTAATGTTTCAATGGATATATAGCGAAGAAATTAATACAGAAGCAAGTGCTGAGCAAATTTGGGCTATGTGGGAAAACGTGACAACATGGCCTTGTTGGGATCACGAACTTGAGTGGGTAGAACTTTCTGGTGCTTTTAAAGTAGGGGCTGTAGGGAAAATGAAGCCTAAAAGAGGACCGAAAGTGACCTTTACACTTGATAAAGTTATAAAAAATGTTTGTTTTTCTGATTATGCTAGACTTCCTTTTACACGCATGATTTTCGATCATGAGTATATTCGTTCAACAAAATCTGGTTCTTCGAACAATAAAATTCGTCATACGGTAACTATGTCTGGCTTACTTGCTCCCTTATTTGGAGTCATTATTGGATCAAAAATTAAAATGCATCTTCGTAATGCAATGATGGAAATGAACCGCCGTGCTCTTATTGAAAACAAAACTCTTCTATAACTACGTTTATTCCCGAAGAAAATTGATATTTTTTCAAAAAGAGACGATGCAGGAGTTGTATTCAACATTAGAATCAAATCTTTGAGCCGTTGATATTTGACAAACCAATTATGTATCTGCGGGGTATTTCTTAGTTATTCGTTTAAATCTAATGAGACCCCTAGTATGGGATCGATTTTACACTAAAGCTCTTATAGAAATCATTTAGTTATATCTTATCCTATAAAGCGGATAGGTGCTTCTTTCTTTGAAAATGAGAGAGTTGTAAGTCGCTAATTTTACACTGCATAGGAGCTTACAAAGCCAAATAATTTCTTCTTTAGTTGCTCTTTTGAGAGCATAATTTAAAAGGCTCTAGGTAATAAAATAAGCTTAATTTCTATACCATAAAGATTGATGTGGTTTTATAGGATATATCTATTCAAAAAATAATTGTTTTTTATGTGCAAATGTTTGGTTACTGGCAAACACCTTTGTGGCTGTTAAAAAATTATGGACTATGATTCTTCTAAAATTAAGGGAGTAGACGCTCTTATTTGCAAATTGAATCAAGGGAGAGATATAATATTTGAGATTCCTCTAGAAGTTTCAATTCTTTATCATGAATTTGTTGCAAGATATTGATTTATAATGATAATTAATTGTTTTCATATTGAATGTGTCTCCGAAATATCGTAAAATTCTCTCATTTCAAACGTTCTTATATTGAATCAATCACAACTATTCTCTTGCACGTCACAAGCTAGGTTGGAGTGTGGAGAGAAAACTGTTTAAGAAAGGAATAAATATACCTCTTATGGGACTGTATCAATGCAAGAGCTTTCGCAACATTGAGAGCGGGTGGATATAGGTAAATATAATGATGGCATCAGCTTATGACAACATAGCACTAAGTATCGCCAATTTTAATAAACGGCTAAGGGAAAACGTGCCAATTTTTAAATGAAGATCTTTCTAGTAATCTTAGATTTGTGTTTTGAAAAGAGGCTGTTGATCAGGCTTTTTCTGTTTAATGACAAAGTAGACGATTAACTATGACACATATAGATAAAGGCAATATCCTATCATTTATGCGCAGAAGTATTCAGAAAGAATGCTATGATCATAATTTATTTTCGACAAATATATAAAGAAAGGGGCGGTGATGGTATTCTCCATACTCACGTAGCGTTAAAGAGATTTATAGCTGCTAATTTTGGTAAACTCATAACGAAAGAAAATATTTTTTATTCTGTCTACGATTTGTTTCATTCAAAATATTTGTGCTTGTGATAAGAGAGTTTATAAAAGCAAAGGAGTGTGACATATAGAATGAAGCATTTCCTTGATGCTTTCTTGCAAATTCAAGAATTCTATAGGGCAGATAACAGCAAGATTGGTTTAGCGCTTCAGTAGCAGAGGGACATGAGGTTTAGGTCATTCTTTGGTTATTTGAGTGTTTTAGAAATTGAGGTTAAAATCAAATGTTATTGCATGATCTTCTCTTGGTTTGATTGTAAGTGCGGATTTGGCTTGTGGAATGATAAAAGTGGATTGGCAAGGTTGAAGCCAAAAAAAATACAACATATTGTGCTTTTTCAAAAAAAAATTAAAAGAGAGATTTTTCGATTCATTGAAAAAAAGAGTGTATGGAGGGTGCATAATTTTTTATTAATAAGCATACGAGAATTACATTTTTGTATAGATTTTCCAAATTGCTTACCAATGTAAATGATTAATATTTGATGGAGCTATGATGACTGATAAGAACCAGATTGATAAAGCTGCTTCGTTGGTTGAATCGGCAAGGCGTTCTGGAGCAGATGCCGCTGATGCTGTTATTCTTCGCACGCATTCTACCCGTGTATCGGTTCGTTTGGGAAAAGTTGAATCGACAGAGGCTTCAGAGAGTAATGATTTTACATTGAGGGTTTTTGTTGGCAAGAAAGTAGCAAGTGTTTCTGCTAATTTGGCAGCTTATCCGCAAGAACTAGCAGAACGTGCTGTTGCGATGGCTAAAGCTTCTCCAGATAGTTTATTTGAAGGTTTGGCAGATAAAGAATATTTGGCTACGCATCCTAAAGACCTTGATCTTTTTGATCACTTTGTTCCAGACAGTCATTTTTTAACAGAAGATGCTTTGAAAATGGAAGCAGCAGCTCTTGATGTGAAAGGGGTAAGCAATTCTGCTGGAGCTGCAACATCTTATGGTCGTAGTGGATTTGTTCTTGTGACGAGTGATGGTTTCTGCGGGGATTATCGCTCTAGTTATTTTTCGCGTTCTTGCAGTGCGCTTGCTGGGGAAGGTACGGCGATGGAGCGAGATTATGATTACACAACTGCTTTACATTTTTCTGATTTAGAAGCACCAGAAACTGTAGGCAGAAATGCCGGCTTAGGTGCAGTTCGACGTTTGGGCGCAGTTCGAGCAGCGACTGGGGGAATTGATGTTATTTTTGATCCGCGTACAGCTCGTGGAATTGCTGGTCATATCGCCTGTATGGTTAATGGAGCATCTGTGGCTCGTAAAACAAGTCTTCTACAAAATTTTCTAGGCAAAGCAGTGATGAAACCTGATGTGAATGTGACAGATCAACCTTTACGATTGCGTGGAAATTCTTCTCGTCCTTTCGATGGTGAAGGAGTAGAGGGGCAAACATTAAATATTATTGAAAATGGTGTTTTAAAAAATTGGCTTCTTTCCTCATCTTCAGCGCGTGAGTTGGGTCTTAAAACCAATGGTCATGGCGTGCGTTCGGCATCGTTAGTTCAGCCGGCGAGTACAAATTTTGCTATTGAACCTGGTTTAGTATCACCTCATGATATAATAAAAAGTTTGCAGAGTGGTTTTTATGTTACAGAATTATTTGGCCATGGCATTGATTTTGTTACGGGTCAGTATAGTCGTGGCGCTTCCGGTTTTTGGATTGAAAATGGCGAAATTGCTTATCCAGTGAGTGAAGTAACGCTAGGTTCTGATTTGCTGCATATGTTAGCGCATTTAACGCCTGCGAGCGATATTGATCGGCGTTATGGTACAGCTGCTCCTACATTGTTAATTGAAGGGATGACACTTGCAGGCAAATAAGACGCATCATTCTTCTGATCTAAATCTTTTGCTTGATGTTTGTCGAGAGGCAGGCGACGTGGCAATGAAGTATTTTGGATGTGAATTGGACGTTTGGATCAAAGATGGCAATTCACCGGTCAGTGAGGCGGATTTTGCAGTGGATCACCTTTTAAAGGAAAGGCTTCTTAGAGCGCGTCCGAATTATGGATGGATTTCAGAAGAAACAAAAGATGATCGAGGACAACAGATCTATGAACGTTCCTTTGTGGTTGATCCTATTGATGGAACTCGTGGTTTTCTTTCTGGCAGTGTCTATTGGTGTGTTTCAATTGCCATTATTGAAAATGGGCGTCCTATCATAGGGGTTTTGCAGTGTCCGGCTCTGGGGGATACTTATGCAGCTGTTACTGGTGGAGGGGCGACATTAAATGGCATAAAGATTCCTCTTTTGGCATCTCAGGTTAATCGCAAATATAAGGTTTCGCTTGATAAATCGCTAGTGCAAAAGTTACCGGATGATTTTTGCAATCAAGTCAGTTTTTACCAATATATTCCTTCTCTTGCGTATCGTATTGTTCTTGTTGCTCAAGGTGAGATTGATATCGTTTTGGTTCGTCCGAATTGTCATGAATGGGATATTGCTGCTGCTGATCTTATTTTACAGGAATGTGGGGGATGTTTTTTACCACTTGATGCACCTTCTATATCTTACGGGATTGAACCTTATCAATATGGACTTTTAGTTGCTGGTAAAAATAATTGCTGTCAAAATATGATAGATATTGTTCGTCAAGCAAAGTTAGTTTAATCACATAAAAGCGCGCTAAAATCTCTGAATTATATGGAGGCACATATGATTGAAACCAACGAAAAAAAACAATACTTACATCTTGTATTTGGTGGGGAATTGAAAAATCTTAAGAGTAATCAATTTAAAAATCTGGATGATTTAGATGTGGTTGGTATTTTTCCAGATTACCAATCAGCGCAAGCGGCATGGCAGGCGAAAGCGCAGAGCAGTGTAGATAACGCATTGCAACGTTATTACATCTTAGATTTGCATAAGCTTCTTGATTCTGAAAGAGGTGATGCAGAGTAAAGTTTGAATCTTCGATTGTTATTTTCTTGGTTATGCGAATCCAGTAAGATTGAATTTTCTAGAGTTAATATCAGGATGAGTGAAATAATTCAGAAAAAGAAGCAGTGGCTTTAAAGCGTTTTTGGTGAGAGAAGTCTTTACCGATAAAGACATGGTTTGCAGAGTTTTTTGTTGTATAAGTAGGTTATTTGCGTTTTGTTAATAGACAAATCTCGGGTTAAGAATCTTAGATAATGTTGCGAAAGCACGGACATTGATAATCAATTTATTATCGTTTTTTTGTATGAGTGGCATATCATGGGTCTTTTCTTCGGTCTTAAAGTGAAGAAGTTTTTCCTATGTTTTCTTGTTCTGCTCATACAAGAATAAATCCAAAATTTGCAAAAAAGTGAGGACTTGAATTTGTGTGTGGTTCGAGGGGACGAGATAAAACGCATGATGTTAGTAAAAATGGGGAAGAATGTTATTAACTAAAATGCTCTTAAGTTTGGCAAAATATACTATGATTGCAGATATTTACGTGGAAAAACGTGTAAAATTGTGAAAGGAATTATTTTATTAGCCAAATTATTTACCTGCCCTATCATACTTTGTGTACATGCACTTTTATGGGGAAGAAAATTCTTGAAAAAAACATGGAATAAAACTGTGATTTTTTTCTTTTTGGATATCCAATTGATCTCATAAGTGAGGAATTTTTTATCTCCCAAAATGCGAAGAGTGTTTCACGAGAAGAAAAATGAATACAATGAACAGAACAGAGCTGATGAATCGTTGAACAAAAGAAGCTTATAATTGTTTCAAAACAGGTGAATGAGGTAATTTTAAATGTTAGAATTAAAGGCACGGGCGGCTCTTTTAATCTATCGGATGATTGGTTTTTTCTTGCGTCCTGTGATCCCTTTTTATTTGTTTTTTCGTGCTGTTCGTGGAAAAGAAGAGCGGAGTCGCCAAAAAGAACGTCTAGGTAAAAGCCATAAAGCACGTCCTCCAAGTCCATTAATTTGGTTACACGCAGCAAGTGTTGGAGAAACGCTTGCTCTTGTTCCGCTCATTAATTATATTTTATCATTGAAAATCAATATATTACTCACAACTTGTACTGTAACATCTTCTTCCCTTGTGAAAAAGCATTTTGGTAGTCGGTTAATTCATCAATATGCCCCGTTGGATTTAGACTTGGCAGTACGCCGTTTTATAAGCCATTGGAAGCCTGATTTAGCATTGATTTGTGAATCGGAAATTTGGCCTTTACGCATTAGAGAACTTGCCAAAATGCGTATTCCGCAGATTTTAGTTAATGCTCATATGTCGGAACGTTCTTTTAAAGCTTGGCAAAAACGGCGTGTTCTTGCTAGACATATTTTTAAGCATATTGACCTAGCCATTGCTCAGAACGAGAAAGATGTGTCTTATTTCCATGCGCTTGGGGTAAAATCTGTTGTGCTTTCTGGCAATCTGAAAGCTGATGTTTTTCTGGTTGAAGATAAAACAGTGCTTGCACGTTATCGGGATGCTATTGGTAATCGTCCAGTTTGGGCAGCTGTTTCAACCCATGAAGGAGAAGAGCAGATTGCTTTTGAGGTCCATAAGATTCTTAAAAAATATTTGCCAGATTTACTGACAATCATTGTGCCCCGTCATCCTGAACGTTTAGAAGATCTTATCAAGAAATGTGATAATAATTTGCGTTTCATTCGTAGGAGCGAAAACACTGTTCCAGATGCGAAGACAGAAATTTTGTGGGGGGATACGATTGGAGAAATGGGAATTTTTCTTCGCTTATCGAAAGTTGCTTTCCTTGGGAAGTCATTGTGTGCACACGGTGGACACAATCCATTGGAGTTGGCTTTGCGAGGTTCAGCTATTTTGACAGGGCCACATGTCTCAAATTTCGAAGAAATGTTTGAACAATTTTTAAAGTGTGATGCAGCATGTATGGTTCAAGATACAAAACAACTTGCTGTTCAGGTGTATAGGCTTTTAACAAATGAAGCATTACGGCAAGAAATGGTTGATAAAGCCAATGAAGTAGCGACAGCTATGGCAGGAGCACTCGAGCGCACATTAAAGGTTCTTGATCCATTTTTGCAACCCCTTATTATACAGACAAGTTTAAGGCAGCATCGGGGGAGATATGCATATTAGTGCCCCTCATTTTTGGTGGAAAAAAAGAAGTTTTTTACGTTTTTTATTAGCTCCAATTTCTTGGGTGTATGGTTATTTTTCTCGTGTCCGTATGACAAGGAAACCGCTTATTATTGATCTTCCGGTTTTATGTATTGGAAATTTTACATTGGGTGGTGCAGGAAAAACGCCTGTTGTCATTGCTTTTGCGCAAATAGCTAAAGAGCTTGGTTTAGTGCCTGGTATTGTATCGCGTGGTTATGGTGGGGCGGTTAAAAGGGTGCATCTTGTAAATGAGAAATGTGATAATGCGCGCGATGTTGGTGATGAGGCACTTTTACTTGCACGGCATGCTTTTGTTGCTATATCGCCAGACCGTTATGCGGCGGCACAACGGCTCAAGCAAGAAGGATGTAATCTTATTTTAATGGATGACGGATTTCAAAGCCGTCGTCTTTACATGGATTATGCGTTGCTCGTTGTCGATGCAATGCGTGGTTTGGGTAATGGAGCTGTTTTTCCAGCAGGGCCTTTGCGTGTACCCTTAAAAACACAGTTTTCTTTTATGGACAGTGTTTTATTGATTGGTCGTTCGGATGCGTGTGATAATCTCGCTTTTCTTGTTACTCGTACTGGAAAAGCTTTGCATCGTGCTTATCTTAAATCATTCGTATCTGATGAGGTTGCAGGAAAATCATTTTTGGCATTTTCAGGCATTGGCAATCCAGATAAATTTTTTAAATCCATTAAAGAACTGTCTGGTCATGTTGTGCAAGCTCACTCTTATCCTGACCATTATTTTTTTACCGACACTGATTTAACAAATCTTGCACAAAGGGCTAAAATGCATAATTTATGGTTGGCTACAACGGCTAAGGACTATACACGCATACAGACAAGTGGCGTGCAAAAAGATTTAAAAAATCTTATTGTATTTGATGTTAAAGTCGATTTTGTTCAAAAAGATTTTTGCCATATGCTCCTTGAGGAGGTTATGACCCGTTTTAGAGAACGCAAACACCTCTTTTAAATTGCACTTTTTAAGATGAGGGTTGAATTTATTTCAATTGGTTATTTTTTCTGTTTTTTTAACAATTGGCTGAGATATGGATTACATTCAAGTTCACGATGATAGGAAATTTCACAACTGGCATATGCTTCTTGGCGGTGATGATTCCAATACTTTAGATCGTCGATAGGAATTTTTTGTCCGCTGACAGCACAAAAGGTATAGGTCCCGTATTCTACGATTTTATATCCATTATTGGAATAATGGATTTTTGCTTCACGTTCATCGTTGGAAAACATTCTTTATATTCCCTTTTTATCTTTGTGAGAGATGATTGAAATAAAATGCCATAAGATACATTATAAAGTCGAGAGTGAATTAAAAAAATTCTTTTTTGCCAAAACGACGATAGCTTATTTTCTACCAAAAAGCCGCTCTATATCGGCTAATTTAAGTTCAATATAAGTAGGACGACCGTGATTACACGTGCCTGTATTGGGAGTTGCTTCTATTTGTCGTAACAGTGCATTCATTTCTTCAGGGCGCAAAAGACGACCTGATCGTATTGAACCGTGACAGGCCATAGTTGCTGCAACATAATCAAGCATTTCTTTTAAATTGTTTGTAGTATCATATTCAGCTGCTTCTTCTGCAAGATCCTTAATAAGGGCTTGTACGTTGATTTCTCCTAACATAGCAGGTGTTTCGCGCACAACGATTGCGCCAGGTCCAAATGGTTCTATACTCAATCCAAATTTCTGCAAAGCATCTTTGTGCGTTAAAAGGCATGTTGCATCTTCTTCAGAGAGTTCTACAATTTCAGGGATAAGCAACAATTGCGAAGAAAGCGGTTTAGAGTAAAGCGCATTTTTGAGTGCTTCATAAACCAGCCTTTCATGAGCAGCATGCTGATCAACAATTATCAAACTGTTTTGGGTTTGAGCAATAATATAGTTTTTATGGATTTGTGCCCTAGCAGCTCCAAGTGGATAATGTAATTCTTCCGATGAGGGTGGAGGGTTTGTCGTGCAGACATCACCACTTGGCATATCTAAACACTCCATAATTGGGGTGGTGTCTTCTCTTAAATTGACTGAACTTGCAGCGTCTAATGGTTTATGAATCATTGATGCGGATGTTGAAGCAAGCTGATGGTGCTGTGAGCTGTAAGAAAAAGGCCGATGAGTACTTTTAAAAGTTCCCAACGGTTGTGGTGCCTGAAATGCTGTCAACATTGCTTCAGAGCGTGTTGAAGTTGGACGAACCCCAGTCTTATGCAATGCTTCATGAATTGCCCCAATGATTAAACCGCGAATTAACCCTGGATCACGGAATCGCACATCGGCTTTGGTTGGGTGCACATTGACGTCCACATCAGCGGGTAGTAGATCAATAAAAAGGATGCATACAGGATGACGATCTCGAGCCATGAGGTCAGCATAGGCCCCTCGGATTGCTCCCCAAAGAAACTTATCGCGCACTGGACGCCCATTTACATAAGCAAATTGATGAAGGCTATTGCTACGGTTGAAGGATGGCAAACAAGCAAATCCACTCAAACGAACAGCTTCGCGTTCAGCATTAAGCACGATACTGTTGGGAGCGAATTCGTTTCCCATAATCTGTGTAATACGTTGTAATTGTCCTTGGGTATTATTTCCCGTAGCAGGTAATTCTATAGAAGTTCGGTCTGGGCCAGAAAGAGAAAAGCGGATATGTGGAAATGCAATAGCAATTCGTTTCATCATATCGGTAATGGCGTTTGTTTCAGCACGATCAGTTTTCATAAATTTTAGTCGTGCTGGAGTAACAAAGAAGAGGTCACGAACTTCAACGATAGTTCCGGGATTGGCGGCAGCTGGTTTGGGTCCGACAATTTTTCCTGCTGTGACAGCAATTTCAGCAGCACTTTCAGCGTGCTGCGTTCGTGAAATTAATTTGAGTTTAGCGACAGAACCAATAGAGGGTAAAGCTTCTCCTCTAAACCCTAGGAAGCAGATATTATGGACATCATCTGTAATTTTTGATGTACAATGGCGAGAAACCGCTAACGTTAACTGATCTGCAGGAATGCCACAGCCATTATCACTTACCTTTATAAAATTTTTTCCACCGTTTGCTGTGACAATTTCAATTCGAGTTGCTCCAGCGTCAATAGCATTTTCAACCAGTTCTTTGACAACATTTGCCGGTCGTTCAATAACTTCGCCAGCGGCAATTTGATTAATAATATTTTCGCTAAGATGGCGTATGATCATAATAAATTCTGAACAGATTCCTGAAGATTCTAAAGAAGCTTAAATCATGATAACATCATTTGCTCAACATTCAAGGATGAGAGAGTGTAAAGGTGTTATCCTCAAAAGTTGTATTGGCTTTCAAAGAATGTTTTACCAAGTGCTGCTTCATTGTTTGTGGTATCTACTTATTGATTGTGGTAGCAAAATGATTTTTATCATCCTAAAACATTTGCATCAACCAATCATCTGGCTCACAAAAGAACTAAAGTGAAGAGGAAGGCAAGATCATATGGTACGTATGAGTGGTATTTTGGCAGATAGTGATATACAGGCTTTAATTGACAATGGTGTTCTCAAGGCTCTTTGGCCATTTGATGCAGCCCAAATACAACCTGCAAGTCTTGATTTGCGTTTGGGAGAAAAAGCCTATCGTATACGTGCTTCTTTTATGCCGGGATCTGATGCAAAAGTCTTAGATAAGCTCGAACGGTTAAAGCTGCACGAATTTGATTTGCGGGAGGGGGCGGTTTTGGAAACGGGTTGTGTTTATATTGTGCCTCTTTTGGAAAGTTTGGCTTTACCAGAAATTTTATCTGCTGTTGCGAATCCAAAAAGTTCTACGGGACGGTTAGATATTTTCACGCGTGTGATTACGGATAATGCACAGGAGTTTGATAAAATTTGTGCAGGTTATCATGGTCCACTTTATCTTGAAATTAGTCCACGTACATTTCCAATTTTAGTACGCACCGGTTCGCATTTATCTCAGCTTCGGTTTCGCAAGGGGAAAAGTTATTTAAATGAAATTGAACTACATGCGTTACAGAGGGAAGAAACACTTATATCGGATGATCTTCCTAATATTAGCGATGGCGGTATTGGACTTTCAATTAATTTGAAAGGGAACGAAAACGGGCTTATGGGGTATCGTAGTAAACGTCATACAAGTGTTATTGATATTGATAAACGCGCTGTTGCTGATATTTTAGATTTTTGGGAGCCTCTTTTTGATCGTGGTCAAAGGGAATTGGTTCTTGATCCTGATGAGTTTTATATTTTAGTTTCGCGAGAAGCTGTCCATGTTCCTCCGCTTTATGCTGCTGAAATGACCCCCTTTGATCCCTTAGTTGGTGAGTTTAGGGTGCATTATGCAGGTTTTTTTGATCCAGGATTTGGTCATATGGAAGCGGGGGGAAAAGGGGCAAGGGCGGTTTTGGAAGTTCGCAGCCATGAAGTTCCCTTTATTTTGGAGCATGGTCAAATTATTGGTCGTTTAGTGTATGAGCACATGCTTAATCGGCCGTTAGCACTTTATGGGCACGATGTTGGCTCGCATTATCAAGCGCAGGGATTAAAGTTATCTAAGCATTTTAAATGATTTTTAAAACGCGAACTTTTAT
Organism: Bartonella gliris; assembly: GCF_045277155.1. Taxonomy (GTDB): domain Bacteria; phylum Pseudomonadota; class Alphaproteobacteria; order Rhizobiales; family Rhizobiaceae; genus Bartonella; species Bartonella gliris. The sequence continues at coordinate 939,017 of NZ_CP123962.1, read as the reverse complement.
AAAGTATGCACAAAAAGTGCCTTCATTGAAGGGAAAGCTTTGATTTTTTACGGATGTGATATAGTCATAATTTATTGTTTTTCAGAAAGAATATGCAAGATTAATCGTCACCACTTACTTTCTTTTTAGGATTTAAATGACAATATCGTGTGTTTTGTTCTGTATAAAATGTCCATTAAAGGGCAAACAAACAAGTTTTTAGCTATAGTGCAAAACGAGTTTTTTAAAAAAATCAAAAAATTTTCCAATTCAGTATTGTCCGTAAATTTTTTTAATATGTCTAATTCCTGATCCAAAAGATATTTTAATAATTTTATTAAGCCACTCTCTTTGCGTATAATAAATTTATAGTATGATTAGAAAATTGCCAAATAATAAGATGAAGTGTTTCTGTTAATAGATGCTAATATTTAATATTCTTTAAAATGTCCTATGTAAATCGCAAGCGCGTGTTTTGATAAAATTCAATAAACAGGGAAACTGCTATGTTTTAGATAATTGATATAAGAAAATTACTTGGATGTATTCAACGGTTTGATCTTTCTTTAGTTCTAGTAATAACCTTTTTCATCTTTGTAGGAGGGGATTATGGTATATACTCAATGATTGGCTCTACACTCTTATGAGCTATGATGTAAGGTATCTTTGTAGGAGGGAGGGCTTTAAAATTAAAATAAGTGAGAAAAGCAATATTTTTCAAAGGAGTATTGGTTAAGAGGGGTGTAACATCTCAATTTTTGAGAGACATATTAACACAATATATGAATGTATAGGTTATTAATTGAGGATAGACACTTAATTAGGTTTCAAATCTGAAAAAGAGAAATAAAGATGTTGTTTTTATCAATTAGTTTTTTTTAAAGTTGCAATCTCTGTTGTCTACATCTACTGACTGGAATGGTTCTGTTGGGACGTCTAAAAGGAGGCGCCCGATCTAAGATTTTTGGTTTTTAAAGTGCTTTAGTTTTTTGTCTATGGAGCAATGGCTTATGATTATCTCCTCAACATTTGATTACCGCAAAGCAGCAAAACGTCGGCTTCCACCTTTTCTTTTTCATTATATTGATGGCGGTGCTTATGCTGAGGAAACGTTGCGGCGTAATTATACGGATCTTCAAGCGCTTGCACTGCGTCAAAGGATTCTGAGACAAGTTGGTGAAGTTGATCTTGCAGTAAAGCTTTTTGATCAAACACTTGATTTGCCGATTGTTCTTGCCCCTGTTGGGTTAACAGGCATGTATGCGCGTCGTGGTGAGGTAAAAGCCGCGCGTGCGGCAGTTTCGAAAGGCATTCCTTTTACGCTATCCTCGGTTTCAGTTTGCCCCATTGCAGAAGTGCAAGCAGCGGTTGGAAACGCATTTTGGTTTCAACTTTATGTTCTTAAAGATCGCGGATTCATGCGTAATGCATTAGAGCGGTCTTGGTCGGCTGGTGTGCGCACATTGGTTTTTACAGTTGATATGCCCGTCCCTGGTGCACGTTATCGTGATGCACATTCTGGGATGTCTGGGCCTTATGCTGGATTGCGTCGGATTTTACAAGCTTTTACCCATCCGCATTGGGCTTGGAATGTTGGTGTTATGGGGCGTCCGCATGATCTTGGAAATGTTTCTGCTTATCTTCAAAAGAAGATTAAATTAGAAGATTATATTGGTTGGCTTGGTGCAAATTTTGATCCCTCAATTGGTTGGTCTGATTTGCAATGGATTCGAGATTTTTGGAAGGGAAAAATGATTTTGAAAGGTATTCTTGATCCACAAGATGCACGAGAAGCAGTAAGATTTGGTGCTGATGGTATTGTTGTTTCCAATCATGGTGGACGTCAACTTGATGGTGTATTGTCAACGGCACGGGCACTGCCGACCATTGCGGAGGCTGTAAAGGGTGATTTGACCATTTTAGTTGATTCTGGTGTTCGTTCTGGGCTTGATGTTGTGCGCATGATAGCACAAGGTGCGGATGCCGTTATGATTGGTCGTGCTTTTGTTTATGCACTTGCAGCCGCCGGTGAGAAAGGTGTTGCTCATCTGCTTGATCTTTTTGCTAATGAAATGCGGGTGGCTATGACATTGATTGGAGTGCACGCAATTAAAGAAATCACACACGAGAGTTTAGCAAGTACAGACGCTCTTGATTGGTGAAAGAAGAGCTCTATACTTACTTTTTTGGGAAAAGAAAATCTTTTTTATAGAGAAACACATTTGTAGATTTTGCAGATATATTAATAGTTGTTGGAAAGTAAAAAAATCAACAAATCTTTAGTAAGATCTAAAAAAGTCCCTATCAATATAACAATAATAGGGACAAGAATTTAAATAATAATAACCGCAGAAAAGAAGACAAATACTACGGTATATATCTTTTATTTATTTACTTTAGTTATAAGGCTTATAACTAAGGGTAAAAAGGAATGATTGCTGCCAGTACAGGGACAGCAACTGTCGATATAGAAAAAATTAATATAAGTAACGATGTAAACATTTTTTTACTTTCTATTTATAAAAAAACACAATATGTTTATTTAATTATTTTTTTTGTATTTGTCAATGCATTAATTTAACATTAAATATGCAACAATATGTATTACTAATTTTATAATTATACTTAAATTTAATAATTTCTATAATTAACATAGTGTTTATGTTGAGTTTATAGTATAATACTAAAAGATATTGTCTTTTATAGAATATGATTTTACGTAAGAATAGCCTTTAGGTTTGTAGCATAAAATATATAAATTTTTTTAGCTGAAGATTAGTGACCAATGTACTTTAGAGAGTAAGTTATTCGGTATTTCACTTTCAACGGGCAGTGAAGTACGGGTTGCTTATTTTTGTGGTCCTCTAAAAGTAACCAATCTATATAAATTGCATGCGTTTTTGGGGGATAAAGTGCTAAATTAACAAATTAGCTCAAGATCGCATTGTACAGTATTTTTTCCTAAAAATCACAATTCTTAAACCGTGGTAAAAATTTGACTAGGATAGGAAAATACAAAAAAACTATTTTATTCTAAATGCTACAAAGACTTAACATGATAGAACACAAGTAAGAGTAGGAGGAAAAAATAGTTTGGCTATATCTCTAAACTTATCATCAAGGAAAAATTTATGATGACAGCCAGATCTGAAGAGATTATTTTAATCATGCAACAAAAGGTAGACGAGAAGGTAAATTAAGAAAGGGTGATTCATAGGTTATCAGCACCATTCGTAAAGTCGTCTCCACAAGGCAAATATTGTGGTGGGGCAGGGCTATAGTTGAATGTTTGACAAGACTATACCTGCTCTTGGTTTTTGGTTATACGCATCACAATAAGCACCGTGAAATGGGGCTTGTTTCACTAGCAAAACTTTCTTTAAAAGAAGCGCGTGAGCTTGCTAGACATTATAGTGATATTCTTAAGAAAGGTAATGATCCTATTGTATCTAGAGATACAAATCATCTTAAAACAAGCAAAGTAATATCCTTCAAGAAATTTGCTCAGGCAGCTTTTGAGAGCAAAAAAGCGGAATTAAATGTGAAGGTAAAAATGATTGTTAGTTTTCTCCACGAGATTTGCACGTTATTTCACGCATAGGCAGCCTCTCTATAGAAAAATTAACAGCCAATATTATTCGCAATATTTTTGCTCCATTTTGGCATGAAAAAGCATATACAGCGCGAAAAGCACTTAACCATATCAATATTTCCTTGAAATATGCTGCGGTTCTTGGTTCAGATATTGATCTACAAGTTTGTATGAAAGCACGTCCCCTTTTAGAAAAGTCATGTGCTAAACTAGCAAATCTTCCTGCTATATCAGGGCAAGAGGTTCCGGCTTTTTATCAAAGCCGGAAGGATGATATCTTTTCTAAATTTAGTACTGAAATGACTGATTTTGACTAGAGCCCAGTCATATCCTCCAGTTGTATCCATTGAGATGTTTGTGTTTTGCGTAAATTGATAAAAATATATGGACGTATCAAAAGAAAATATGCAAGGTATTATTAGTGAAGTTTCATACTTTCCAGTGCTTTTGAATGGAATCTTAAAAGTGATTAAAAAATCTCTTCTCTTTGGAAGGATGGTTTTCTGTCTTCTGATTTTAAAAGCAAACCGATTTCTAGGATGCAACTATGGCAAAATATATGATGCTTTGTGATTTATCTTATTGCCTTCACTCAAGGTTACAGGATTGGATAGCAGAAGCAATGTTTGTGCTATTGGAGACTGCCGAAATTATTTTTGCTCTCTAATGAATAGTTCTATGACAAAAGCTATACGCGAACGGGCTTTTATAGAATAACGATGCACCCTCTTGGAGCGGGAGATTGCATTCATATTAGGAACAGCTTGAAAAAAGTTTTAATGGCATATTAGTTATTTCTATCATACAATCACATAAACTTTCTTGATAACTATGAGAGCAATAAGAAAATCGCTTTGAGCTATGAGTTCCACACATTTGGCTTGAGTGTGTGATAAGGAAAGTGTTTGGGCTTGAATAGATGAAAAAAAGCTCTATCGAAGATGTTTAGATCATCATCATTTGAAATCCTTTTTCCATTATCTATTTTTACCCTTTTACCATGCCATACATAGTTCATATCAACACTTAGAATAAAGCTATTTCCAAGAGTTAATATTAGAACCAGTAAAAGACCCACCAGCTATAAAGACTGAAGGCTTAGGTAACAATTTTTTCGACCCAAGCCCATTTCCCAGTGTTAGCATCTTTCAAGTAACTTAGAATATCTTTACTTGGAAAACCGTCAATCTGTTCACCAAGGTAAAAAGCTGTCCCCAAAAGTAGGGATAACAAGAACTGATAAAAGATTTGGTTTTGATCTATCGCAAATCAAATGCCAAAACGCTAGAGTTTGGATCGCTTTATACGGACTCTGCACTGCGTTTATGGCACCTCATTTATAGAAGGAGAGTTCTTGTGAAAATTTCCTCTTTATCATAACAGATTTCCAATTCTTTGAGAACCACTGCTTCAAGTGTGCATGGATATCATCTATCGTATCTATGAAATGCGCAAAAACAATAAGGATAAGATAAACACATTCCATTTCACATAACAAGACACTTTTCACATCTTGGTAGGTATTGATTATCTCGTGAAGAAACAGTTTTTCTGATTCTGTGGGTTCTGTGTTTCTATCATTTTGTTTTCTGTCCACGTTGCCATCCACAAAGAAGTTCACCTTGCTTGTTATGTTTTAGGATGTCTCTCGCTAAATTTGGGCTAATCACATTGAGATCTTGTCGGTTTAAATAAATTGGCATCCATCCAAGACAAGACGTTCGTTCATTCGTTGCGCAGCCAGTCAGAAAGCTCAGTACGCACGTTAGCATCACTTTTTTTGTTAATTTCATTTTCTACCTCAAGCCGTGTTTTTGCTGTTTGTAACGCTTTCTCTGTTTGTTTTTGCTGTTCAGCTTTCTTTCCAAGAAAAAAAGCTTTCACTAAAGCTACAAAAAAAGCTGTTAAGACTGTTGCTATTATCGTCAGATATTTTTTTATCCATAAGATCATAGGCGGTACTCCTGAAAGCGTTTAGCGATATATATCATAGCCGTACAAGCAGCCAAAACCATAATGCCTGCTAAAGCCCATTGAACAGGACCATTTCCCGCGAAAAGTCCTCCAAGCCCTGAGAAAGAACCTATGATTGGTGCAAGAGCTTCTAATTTGCAAATACCTGTTACACCTTGCGCTTCTACTCTTTGATAATTTGGAGACATATGAGCCCCTTGAGCCCATAGCCCCGCTTCAGCTGCCCGACGATTGATAAGACCTTGGAGACGTTTTCCTCCTACTCTTGTCCATTTTTGCAATTCAATAGGTACAGCTTCATAATTCCCTTTATTGAGCTTTTTTAAGAGTGTAGAGCGGTGAAAAGCTTCTGATCCAATATTATAGCAAAACGACACAAGTGCTGCGAATTGCTCATCGCTTAAAGGAACGGTCACAGCTTGTTTAACAACATTTTCAAATTGTCTCAAATCTTGACGAAGAATCTTTTCTGCTTCTTTTTCTGTAATTTGCATACCTTGATAGACATCTGGAGCACCGCTAGCGCTTGTATGTCCATAACCAATCGTCCACACACCGATTGCATCCTCGTAAGCACTTAAACGCAAACCTTCCAATTGTTTGATGAGTGCAAGTCCTTCTTTTGATATTTTCCGCATTATTTTTAATCCCATAAAAAAGCCCCACACAAAGCAGGACATGAAATAAAAATTCAAAACTTACCTTCCGCATTCTAAAAGAACGGGATAGTAAAGTGCTCTATTAAAGCTAAAAGATTCCCGCGATAGGGAGTATTAAAACCTATGTTGTTTTCTCATTGGAACAAAAGATATGTTAATCATTAGCTACTCTGTAACCATCAACCTCCGCTCAGGTTAAAAGGCAAAGACTTTCGATAGAATTCAATGCCGTAATCAAAAAATTCTCTAGATGGGTTTCTACTGCTTCTTGTGCGTTTCACCTCATAAAACTTTATGGAAAAATACTGTTTTGCGTATTTATCTGTTTAAAAGACAAAACATATTTACAACAACCACGTTGAACGCACCTCATATCACTATTCTAAAGGATAAGTTTCACGGCAAGAGTCAGATAAATTAGAATTTTAGAAGGTATACAAATAAGGAAATCATTGATTTTATAGCCAATCCCAAGTCTTTCCTTTGAGAACTTTTCCAAAAAACCTAAATAAACACAGGGCGCATGACAACATTTAGAGTTATTGTAAAGCCGTTATAAATACAAATTGGTATTAAATTATTGTTCTTCCATTTTCTTCCATCCTTTATAATCTATATTCTCTTTACAATACCACACTGCATTGGAACCATCATCCAGAAGAAAGTTCTTCCCCGAGGTCAATATTAAAATTTGCACAAAACCCATTCATAGACCCTGAAGGTTTATGAAACGAATTTTTATCAACTCACACCCATTTTCCAGTATTGGCACCTTTAGAGTGATTTAAAGCAGCTTTACTTGAAAAGCCATCAATTTGCCCATCAAAATAAAAATCTATCCAAGAAAAACAGGTATTACAATGTGTTATTAAATAATGGGTATTTATTCTTTAAGAATTATAACATCTGCTGCTTGTACTGCAGAAGTTGCTACCAAACCGAAAAAACATACCGCTTTATATTCATAAATTACGCAAAACTAACACTCAATACACATAACGTATTATACATATCTTGTTAAAAAAATCTACAGTTAATTTGAATATTATCCATTTTGTATTACAATTGTTTAAAAAACTAACTTTGTTATGATATTAAATAAATATTTAAACAAAATTCGCTATAAAAAAATATTTTTAAGTAAAAATAAGTATAATATATGTTTTATCATTCTATTGTAGCATTTTTAGTTTAAAAAATGACATTATTTGAAAAATTATAATATATAAAAGCCAACAATACTTTTAAAATAATGCATCAGTCAGTTTTGCAATGTGTGTAGCATAATTGCTTCACACGTGTGCCAATCTATGTTGACAAGATATCAATGCCGATAGCAGCTTTTCTGCTGCACGATCTATTTCCGTCTTCAATTTGGATTTCCTGTTATAGAGCAACTAAAAAAATGCTGTGAACATGTGTTGCCTTTATATTTATGCTGTTACTTTAATTTACTTGAGTGTATGGTAATGTTATCACCTGAATGAAAAGAAATGCCATCACTTGAATGGATAGCAACTTCAATACCTACTTAGAAAATAACGCTTCCCTGTGCGCTTAAATTGACTTCATCTTCTGGGGCAATCTTTATACCCTCTAGTGTTATAAGTCTTGACGCAGCAGCATTGCCTTTTATCGATAGGCTATCCAGAAATTATGATGATGAACTTCCTCCTGATTTGATCGTGAGTACATAGGTGTTTTATTCATCATCATATGCAACGGTTGTTCCATTAGGGTGGGTGATTTAATGAATTCTTCCTTTATCGACAGCTTGGTTGGCATCCGTATGAAGGAGCAAAAGATTACCTCTTGTGATAAATTTCCTGATGAAGAGACAACAAGAATCTACACTTCAATATTACATCCTTCATGGGAATGTATTTTGCCAGCGCGGGTTTGTATATCTAGAATCCAATCACTGATCAGATTGCCACTTTTTATCTGATAGTGTGCATTTTAGTGATCTGTATGGCTTTTTTTGTCCGCTACAAGCATATTCGCTACACGAGGTTTCAGATCGTTGATTTCTTTGTCGTGTTGTTAAAAAGTATAGGGTTTCAATTTTTGTGTATTTATCTTCATTGTTTATCTCTGTGTTTGGTTCAAAGCCTATGAAAGGCTTAGAACTCTTGTTGTTACATTTCTTTCATTTATGGTAGGGATATTTGTCAGCTAAGTGATTTTAATGGTTAAAGTTGTACTACGAAGTGCTCGTAAGCCATTATCACCAAATGTTATAGTAATATTTTGTAAGCAAAAGGTTTTAATCGTGTTTTTGAGATTGGCATGAAAAATTTCTTCAACTTTCCATGCTAATGAAACAACACAGTATGCACCATCTTCTTTCATACATAATATTGCATATTAATATATTGCATATTAATCGTTAAAATACGCTGTCTTAAGCCATAATCATGCCCATCTTTGATCGTTTATTTTGCGTTGAAATATTAGTCGTGGGCGTGTTTTCAGGGGAAAAGTTGAAATCTCACATATTGAAAACATTCTCGCCAGCAGCTTTTTTTGCTGCTTTGATCAGGCAACAAAGCTTTTTTTGATTTTTGGGGTGCATCTGCTTTTTTTACGTAAAATAAGTTTATGTACATTGGATTCTGAAGCTTGTATATCCGCTGCAAAAAAACGCTTTTGAGAAGAGGTGTTTTTATTGTTTCCAGTATTTTTAGGAGTCATAACAACAATACCATCCTTAGGTTTTTGTGCAATCTATTAATTTCATTAATACAAACATCAAGTTTTTTCTTAAAATTTTAGAATTATTGTGACTATCCTATCATCAGCTTCCGATTCTAAATGCTGATTCTGTAAGTCACTATGCTATAAAAAGATTCTTGATTATTTTTACGAGTGTAGATGATGGGCTGCTCAAAGGTATTACACACATCTTAACCATTTGGTTGCACAAGTCCGTGGCGTAGTATCTTTATTTCGCTCATAGCTACTGCTTTGAAGAGCATTTCAGGATGTGTGCAAATATAAAGTGGGCAGATGTACACTGGATCTTGCCTCTTCCACTACGTTGGTAATCTGGTATAAGATATATAACAAAACATGAGTGTACACAGCTTTTTAGCGTATCAAAAACAACTATTCGCAATTGGGTGCTTCAAGGAATATTGCTTGAACCCTATAAGCTAGGTAGAGCAGTGAGGTGGAGACAAAAGGGATCTTGGTATTTATACCAAAGAAAAATAAGGAACAAATGAAAACAATTTAGGTGAAATTGTATAAAGCATAAAGGATGATCTGAAAACAGCTATTTACAAAAACCCATATATATTAATAAAAAGAAATGATGCCGCATGCCGACAGAGCAAGCTTTATTAGCGAGAATCAAATTATATAAAGAAGCGCAAGGATGTATTGATGTCTATAGCTTTTTATGATTCAATAAAAAAATTAAGAATTAAAGAAAAAGTCTCAAATCAGAAATTAAAGGTGGTCTAAAAGGTGGATGGGCAATGTGTGAAAAGGTAGACGAGAAGGTAAATTAAGAGAGGGCGATTCATCGGTTATCAGCATTACTTGTAAAGTCCTCTCCACAAGGAAAATATTGTGACGGGGCAGGGTTGTGGTTGAATGTCCGAAAAGACAATACACGCTCTTGGTTTTTTCGCTATACGTACCATAATAAGCGCCGTGAAATGGGAACTTGGTCCTGTTACGAAACTCTCTTTAAAAGAAGCGCGTGAGCTTACAAGATATTATAGTGATATTCTTAAAGAAGGCAATGATCCTATTGTCTTTCGAGAACAGACTATTTTAAAACAGCAAAGCAATATTTTTCAAGAAATTGCAAAAGCGGCTTTTGAAAGTAAAAAAGCTGAGTTAAAAAATGAAGGAAAAAATGGGCGTTGGTTTTCTCCGCTGGAGTTACATGTTATCCCACACATAGGGAATTTGCCTATAGAACAATTAACAGCAAATATCATTCGCAATGTTCTCTCACCCCTTTGGCATGAAAAAGCAGATACGGCAAGAAAAGCACTTAATCGTATTAACATTTGCTTGAAATATGCAGCGGCTCTTGGTTTGGACGTTGATCTACAAGCTTGTATGAAGGCACGCGCTCTTTTAGGAAAGCCCCGTGCTACACCAACAAATATTCCTGCTATGCCATGGCAAGAAGTACCGGTTTTTTATCAAAACTTAAAGGATGATATCCTCTCAAATTTAGCATTGAAGTTACTCATTTTGACGGGAGCACGGTCATATCTATTGCGATATTTGCGTCTTAAACAAATAGACAAAAATATATGGACGATACCAAAAGAAAATATGAAAGGGATTGTAGGGAAAGTTTCAGACTTTCGCGTGCCACTAAGTGATGAAGCTTTGAGAGTCATTGAAAAAACTCTCCCCTTTGACCTTTGAAAAAAATGGTTTTCTTTTTTCTGGTCTTAAAGGCAAGCCAATTTCTGATGCCACTATGGCAAAGTATATGACAGTTTGTGGTTTGACTTATCGTCCCCATGGTTTTCGTTCAAGCTTACGGGACTGGATAGCAGAGACAACGTCAACACCATTTGAGATTGCCGAAACTATTCTTGCCCATTCAGTTGGGAGTTCAGTGACAAAGGCTTACATGCGAACGGATTTTTTAGAGCAACGGCGTGTTCTTTTAGAGCTGTGGGCTAGCTTTATATCGGGAGTGGTTTGACAAAATATTCAAAATCATTAAATCAGAAATATAATCGCTATTGCTTTATCGTAATGGCAATCCTAAAGCTTCAAAGAATCGCGTTGATGTCTTTTTTCAGTATCAGCTATGAGTTTATCAAATGAAATCACTTCTATATAGGACTCGTATCTTTTGTGATAACCAAAATATCCCATATGATCACCCGCTTCTGTTAAATCCCAACGTTTGCAACACTCTTGTATTTTTTCAGTTAGATCACAGATGACATAACAGTAACCGGGAACAACTTTTCCATCCAAATTTATTGGACGCCCCTTTGGGGTACGTACTTCACCTTCACGAATTTTTTCTAAATAAGTAAAGACCTGCTCAATAGGATCTTTGTCGGTACCAGCTTCTGCATCATTTCTCATTGGACGCTTTATTTCCACTATAGTAAGAGATGCCAAAGTAGGAGATGTTGAATTCTCTTTATTGTCTGATACTAATAGAGGAGTACAATAGGTAGAATTGTCATATACTTCTAAACTACATATATCAGGTCTTTCCTTATTCGTAGACCCTGTAAAAGGGACTCTATTTAATGGAAGATCAGAAGCTAAATAATCATGAAATGCTAATTTTTCATCAATCAACCATAAATTACAATTATTCATAGCAACAGAGTCAGAATCGCACTTCATGGGCACTATGAGTTGATGAATAACATTTTCTTTAACATATCTTTCTTTACCATCATCTGTAGAAAGAGAATTTAAAGATTCTTTCAAAAGCTCTATAATAGTCTTTCTATGGCATAAGTAATTAGCCAAATCGGACTTTTTAAGATCACCGACAGCGTTTACATATTTATTAATTCTTGCAGCGTACCGCTCTGGATTTTCTCCTTGTTGAACTGCTAAAACATTATAACCTTCTTCTAAAATTTCATTTTCTACTCTAGCAAGACATTCATGCAAATGTAGTTCCAATTTTTTATCATTTATTTTAGGTGAAATCATATAGTCATTGTCTGTTAAATAGTTTAGGAGTGGACGATAGCGTGGTACTTTATGTGTGAACTTTTCAACTATCTCCTTACTGTTTTGAATGTTTTGCTTCAATTCTACAGCTAAATATTTTTGAATGCTTTCATAAATGGCTTGTCGTATTATCGGAAATGATATTTTTTTTCTTTTAAATAAATCTTCTTGTTTATCTTCAACATTTTCTTCAATATCAAAGCCTATTCTTTCAGAACGTACTCTTTCATCTAAAAAAAGAGAGCTTACATAACAAGAGTAGATAAATTCACCTATATCATCTTGCAGTTTTGATTGCATACCCGGAATTTTCTCAGATAACTTTTCTTTTGTAATAGCTCTATTGCCTGCACAAAAACATAAAGCCTGATTTTCTAAAGGTAAGGATCTAAATTTAATATGCATAATAGAAAAATTATAATTTTCTATTTTTATTTTTTCATTTAAAACGGCTCCATGCATGCATTGTTCATATAGATCATTTAATAATATCTTTTCTGTGTCATCTTCAATAGTTATGAAAGGGCAACCACCAGTTCTTGCAAAATACCAGAGACAATGTTCTAAGAGTGCTTTTGCGATAGATTGTAGTTTTTTAGGAATATGATTTTTATATTTTTGGTTTAGACCTGTTAACTCAACAATAGTTTCTCTCTTCGTACAATTATCTTGAAATTCATCTAATTCTTTTATACCTGCAGCAGCATCAAATAAAAATGTGCGCCCTTTTAATCCTCTATCTGTTTCATAAATACTCCTGATTTTTATATTATCAAAAGCTTTAAGCCATAGAAGCCGTCCTACACCACGGCAGCCTTTTTCTCTTTTATTATCTGAATCTAAAGTTTCAAATGATTGCAAATTATGATCATTAAAGCCTGTACCATTGTCGATCACTTTAAAACCTACAATTTTTGTCTCGTTTAGTTTTTCTGTGTCTTTTTCAATTGGTAGTAAAGCTTGGTCCGATCTTATGATTGAAATTATAATGTGACTTGAGGAAAAATCGTTTCCTGTTTCTTCAATAGAATGAATGGAGTTCACAACTGCTTCAAAAAGAGGCAGTAGAGCATGATTGTCTGGTAAAGATGTATTTCTTACGCGACCACGTAAATTTGTTTTCATTATCCCCCCTGATCCATACAAGATAAGCAATCGTGTTGTTTTATAAAAATCTGACTTTCTTCTCGTCTTTAAAGAACCAAAATTCCGAAGCTGGTCATACCTAATATACGCTATTAGAATCTTTAAATTCATGAAACAAGCTAATTCAAAGGTTAATTTTTTGAAAACCACTATTTTAAATGTGCAAAGACATTATTGATCGCTTCCACAAGACGTGCAAAACTGATAATCTATTTTCTAAAGAATTTCGCGCGTCTCAGAGTATGTTTAGAGTCGGATATTTGGTTTTTGTGTAAAAATACTTATAAACGCATCCATAATACGTGAAAAATCAAGCGCTAATAAGAGTATAATGAGTACAATCCATTTTGTATAACGCGACATCACTTTTACACTTTTGTAGGTCATGATGATTTCTTGAAGGATTTCTTTTTCTGCTTCCGTAAGTTCTGTATCGTCTTGTATTTTTTTTCTAGCCATGTTTCCATCCACACACGCGTTCCCCTAGATTATTGTGCTTTAAGATCTCTCTTGCTAAGTTTGAACTGATGGTGTTCAGATCTTGCTTATCTACATAAATTGGCAACCAGCCAACACAAGAAGAAGCATATTTATTTGTCGCGCAACCAGTCAGAGAGAGCAGCACGCACATCAGCATCACTTTTTTGATTAACTTCACTTTCCACCTCCAGACATGTTGTGGCTGCTTTTAAAGCTTTTTCTGTTTGCTTTTGTCGCTCTGCTTTTTTCCCAAGAGTAAAAGCTCTTGCTAAAATTATAAAAAAAGCGGCTAAAGCCGCGCCTGTTATCATCAGATTTCTTTTCATCCATAAGATCATAGGCGGTGCTCCTGAAAGCGTTTAGCAACAAAGAAAATACCAGCACATGCGGCTAAAACCATAATGGTGGCCAATGCCCATTGGATTGGTCCATTGCCTGCTAACAAACCACCAAGACCTGAGAAAGAGCCAATAATCGGTGCAAGGGCTTCTGCTTTGAAAAAACCCGTTGGTACTTGCGTTTCAACTGTTTGATAATTGGAGGAAACATAAGCCCCTTTTGCCCATAAGCCTGTTTCTGCCGCACGCCGGTGAGCTAGACCTTGCAAACGCTTCCCGCCTGCTTTGGTCCATTTCTGTAGCTCTGCAGGGACAGCTTCATATTCACCGTGATTGAGCTTTTTTAACAGTGTCGAATTACAAAAGGCTCCTGTTCCTACATTATAGCAAAACGACACTAACGCCGCGAATTGTTCATCCGTTAATGAAACCGTAACAGCGTGTTCAACAGCATTTTCAAATTGTCTTAAGTCTTGGCAAAGAAGTTCTTCTGCTTGCTTTTCAGTGACTGTCATGCCTTTGTGAACAAAAGGTTTTCCAGCACTGTTTGTATGTCCATAACCTATTGTCCACACACCAATGGCATCTTTATAGGCGTTCAAACGCAAATCTTCCCATTGTTTGATAAGTGCAAGTCCTTCTGATGATATTTTTCGCATATGCTTCTCCATAAAAAAAGCCCCACACAAGGCAGGGATGAGTGAATATTAAAAATTGTATTTATTGCGTTTTATTAAGAATCTCGTTTCATGTAACTTTTTTCTGTGTTATACGTTACATGAAACATAATGGAGATTTTATTATGGGTACAATGCACGTTAATGAACGGGTTCAAAAACATCGCAATGCGCAAAGAAAAGCAGGTTTGCGCTTAATGCAGATTTGGGTTCCAGATACACGCCAGCCAAATTTTGCAGAAGAGTGTCGTCGCCAATGTCGCTTAGTAGCAAAAATGGATAAAGCTGATACATCTATACAATTGTTTATGGATCAATCTTTAATGGATGTTGATGGCTGGACAGAATGATGCGTGGTTCTCTGGTAACAATAGCTATGCAAGGCGATTTTGGTAAACCAAGACCTGCGTTAATAATTCAAGCTAATCAATTCAGTGAACATACAAGCATAACAGTTTTACCAATTACAAGTACACTTGTTGCGGCACCATTACTCCGCATTACTATCCAACCAGATACCAAAAATGGTTTACAAAAGCCTTCGCAAGTAATGATTGATAAGATTATGACGGTAAGGTGTGAAGAAGTTAGTCCAGCTTTTGGCTCTATTCAGGCAGATACAATGGTAGAAATTGAACGCTGTTTGGCTGTATTTTTAGGAATAGTAAAATGAAAATTAATGTCTTTCCTTTTCGGATAAGAATATGCTTTTAATAATATCTCTTCAATTAGTAAAGGAAATGAGACATGGGAATTACTAAATTTGATGTAAGTGAATATTTCAAGATGCCTGAAGCTCAGCGAATTTTTTTGTCGTTCAAGCGACAAGGATGATCTATGGCTTTTTACTTTTCGCAGTGTTTTGAGTGCGTTAGATTTGCAAATTAGCTTAACGCTCATCCAAAATAATTGTAAGGAATAGGCAGTTTTAGAAGAAGTATCTTGTTCTTCTCCCCATTTTTGCAGGCGGGAAGGGGAGTCTTATTTTTCAAGTTAAGCAGCTTTCACAACAGGGTTCTCCACATTTGGTTCATAAGCTCGCAATACAGAATCCATACGATGTGACAGTTCTGAAGCTCCAAAATCTGTAAGAATTGCCAAAATATTGGGTACTTCATTTTGAAGTTTTAAAATTAAAACTTCTACTACCAATTGCATAACCTCCACTATAGCATTACAGTCATTTTCTCCAATGTTTTGATGATTGGAAAGTTGAGACAACACTATCCATAAATCACACAAAAAGTTGATACTATTATTCATTGCCTATCTTCATGAATTTGTTCTCTCAAACATGCCAATCCTATAGATGTGGTTTAGTTGAAGGGAGAACCTTATATCTGTACCATCCGGTCTTTGAATAGTGATAGCAGGGCAATCTATGAATCCTTTCTTGATTTTATCCTGATAGGGCAACAACGGACCACCCGGAGCACGGCGATACACCCCAATAGTTTTTACGTAAGTAGTTTGTTAAATCCTTTAATCGTGCCTCTAACATCTTTGCTGCTTTAATAAGACCAAACAGACCATCAGAGCGTTTTAAACCTTCAAACGCTTGTGCCTTAGGAGTTAACTCTGCAATAACATGATATTTCTGCTCTATTTGGCTTTGTAAGTGATTCAAGACGCCAAGCAATGCTTTGGGCTTGGAGTAGTCAACTTGCGGTGTTGCTATTTTCCTTTGAAGGTCCAAAACGAACAGTGCTTTTATTGTCGCCAACAACACATATTGGCTTAGTGATAACAGCTTTCATTATTGCTCCTTTTGCGTCAAAATTAATAACATAATCGGTCAATGAATGATTTTTGTTATTTGAAAAATAGATTAGCTGGAACTACCAGGAAAATCTGGCTTTCGAGCCACATTGAAGGCTCATATTTTACTGAATTTTGAGGGAATTTTTTTAAATTTTAGATACAAGACAATTACTGTGTAGCATCAATAAAATACCATTTTCTATATCATCTCAACAAAAAATCAGGATCTTGTGTATTTTTTATCTTTTTACCTAAATCTTGATAAATTGATCAGGCAATGATTATGAAGCAACTTACAAGGAGAAAAAAATGTCAGGCATAGAAATATTAGATGTAATATACAGCATATCAATGATAGTTATATCTATCGTAATTATAGTGTTTATTTTGCCTTCCATATTCTGATCTTCATTAATGCTTTGTGAGCATACACAATTACACACTGTTGCAAAAAACTCTAAAGTGAGAAGCTTGTTTACATCGGATTACTTAAATATTAAGCGCGTGACGCGCTGTTGTTGCCAAAAAAGCAGATCTTGTTAAGTCTCTTTCTTGTGCACAATCATCAATTGTATGCAAAGTCCTCGTTCAATAGATATATTCATACGTGCCACTTCTGCATCATTTTCAATAAAGGAAACTTGTATTAAAAAAGTTCATTTCGATGCAGCTGTTTTGACAGATTTCCGTTGTATGACTTCTTCAAATTTTAAGGGTACAGGCAACGTATCCATATCTTCACAATAAACTTGAAGTGCTCCTGTTGCATTTGCGATTAAATTTTTTTCTGCTCGTTCAATTCACCGTTTTTGTGCCTCTTCATTTGATGAAGGAGTGAAATCTTCATAAACAGCAGCAGATAAGGCTTTTGCACACAAGTAATTATTTCTCACTTCAAGATATTTTTGTGCAGCATCATATTGATCTTGATTAATCTCGCCTTGCAAATAAAGCCGCCTGATATAACTACCAGAAAGCGGATTTTTTGCGTCTTGTAGCATCAAACAAAAGCGTTTAGCATCATTTCTACAGCCAATTGATCAACAAGCTCATGCGGTGTTTTTGCTCTTGAGATGCGTCCATTTGGTTCTCTTATACATCACTTAATCCATGGACGTTCGCGTTTTGCACATTTTTTCTTTTTGTCATAACCAACAAAACGGAATATTACACGCCAATTTCCATTTACAGTAATTGACCAATAACCTTTAAGATCACCTTTTAGAGGATGTAATCGAAATGACGGATAATTCAAATCATTGGTGATATAGCTACATCAAGAGCACCTAGAATGCGCCTTAACTTTTGAGTATGAGCAGACTGAATTCCTTTTGTGGTACCAGCATTGTAAAAGGCTTCAAGCCCTTTATGTTTAAATCCCAAAATCATGATTTACTGTAATGTGTATCGTTACAGAACGCAAGAAGAAATTGTTCATTGTCGTTAAAAAAATCAAATGTTTTTTTCATACTATAAGGTGTTGTTTAGGTCTCCCTATAAGCTCTCCCCTTTAATCATGATTTCGGAGCCGCGTGAGAAGGACAAAACAATCCGTTATGGTTATTGTGGGTCAAGGACGCCGTTAGGCGCCCTGTAAGGGGCTCCTTGAGCTTAAGAAGCTAAGATTGTTAGTCCTCTCAACAAACGCGGGTCTGATGTCATGATTTTGGTGAGCGTTCCGGAGAGTTTAAGAGGCGGGTAGCCTCTCATTCTATTGAGTTATGGGCGAACGAAGTGCGTTCCATTTAGGAGACATTATTCTTTAGGGGCAAATCTATTTTTGTTAGCAAGAGCTATTAAATCCTTTCGTCTGAAATAGATGGAGCGTCCACAACGAATAGGGGGGTGCCCTTGTACGAGGATGATCTGTTCGTCTTTTCGCATTTCTTGTGTAATTTCGTGTGGATAGATTAAAGGTCTTTGCTGGAAACTTAGGCTCTCTGTACCTTTTGTACCTGCTGTTCCTAGAGTTTTGCTTGATCCTTGTACTTCGATAGTCATTTTACCACATGCTTTAGATATATTTTCTGCTGTTTTAATATCTTTTATGGCAGCATAGCTAATAAAAGCACAACTTTCGAACCATGCTATAGCACCAGAAGGACCAAAATGGTGTTCAATTTGTCCAACAGATTGGTAAAAGAGCATGAGAGATATTCCATATTTACGTCCCCGATCACGCGCTTCCTCTAAGATGTTCATATATCCTACAAGATCAATCTCATCTAAAACGAAGAGTACTCGTTTTGCATAGTCACCATTAGCAGATTCCATAGCTTTGAGAAAAGAGCCAACAAGGATACGTCCAACACCTGGGTAAGATTTTAGAATTTTTGAGGGGATATTTAAAAAGATGTCTATGTTACCTTTTGTGATGTCTGTCGTTTTAAAATCATTCCCACTGATGAGGTTGGCATAGTTAGAGAGTGAAAGCCATTGTGTATCTTTTGATGCTGTAGCATAGACACCAGAGAATGTTTGCTCTGCCATGTTTGTAAACACACCAAGAGTTTCACGAATGAAAAGCGATGGTGATGAAGAATGTATAGAGCGCAATTTTCCAATCACCGACTGTTCTGGCTCTGATACAAGAGTGCGAAGAGTTTTTAAGTTTTTTTCCTCTAATGGGTATTCATCAGAAAAAACAATGTGCGCAAGGAGTCCTGTTAATAAATTATGGGCGTGTGATGTAAAAAATTGATCCGTTGAAGTTGATTTATGGTTTTCTGAAAGAAGAAGTCTAGAAATTTCAACTAAACCAGCTTCCCTTTCGTAAGTAGGGAGATTGTCATTTAACAGCCAATCCAAAGGATTAAAAGCTTTCGTTGATTTTCCATGTGGGTCGAGAACATATACGGTATTTTTGTTTATACGTTCTCGTGTTTCTTTAACGATTGGTGCGATTTCTGTTGAGGGGTCGAAAACGATGAGTGGACCAGTATATTTAAGGCAAGTAGGAATAACATTGCTTGTTGTTTTATAACCACCAGAACCAGCAAAAAACAGCATATGCGTTGAATCAAAATCAAGGTTGTAGGTTAACAATGGCTGGCGACCACCTTTCCCCCAGGTTGTTTTGTCCTGAGGATTAAAAGCGATATCTTGAATAATATCTGCGTCAACACGATAACGTTCTCCTATGACTATTCCTCCATTGCTTGGAAAGAGTTCTTCAAGTTGTTGCATATCCATCCATCTGGCACCGCCGAAGATCGTTGTTTTTGCGCTTTTCAGAGGTGATGCTTTTGCTGAATAATGGTTGTTAGCGATACGAAGGATAAAAAATCCAATGAGAGAACCACTTAAAACCATCCTATCGAAAAGGGAGAGAACATCTGACCATGTCATGTTATTCTGCCCTACATAAGCACTTAATCTCAGATATTCCTTGGTACTGTAATAAGCTACAAACAAACTAAAGATGAGTGTGGATGAAAGAGTGATATTTTTTCTTAGATGTCTTTTTTTTAATAAGATGAAAAAAGAACAGGAAAGTGCAACAAGGATGAGAATATCAAGTGGCTTTGATCTTACCAACCAATCAGCATCAGGGATGGTGCCATTTTTTGTAATTTTATTAATGGTTATATTGACCAGAACAGTGACAATGATGGAAAAAATGAATGGTAAAGTTAAAAATATAATCTGTTTTTTGTCTAATTTATTTGTCATTTTTCCCCGCGTTTCAGTAAAAGCTTGTTTTCTATTTTGGGGAGTTGTTATCAAGTTTTGATGCATAAAGCAAACATCCTAAGATAATATAACAGAATAAATGTCTTATCGATTTTTCTAAGATCCACCTTTACGGATAAACCTTCCCTAAACTCATTTTTTCATATGCATCTTTGTATCTTAATGATTGTATAGAGTTCTCAAGAGTATTGCCTGTTTTATACTGTTCTTGCTTCAATGAAGAGGAAAGGGAAAAAATCTCTCGTTACTCTTCGTGATAGGCAAGAAATGCAATAAAAAAGAAGAGCGGATTGTTTATGAAAATGTATAGGTCACAAAGATATATGAAAGGATTTACGCAACGCATGGGGGAAATTGCGACAAGATATTTTGCGTTTGCTGGTCATGATGTAAAAATAGATATGTATTCTTACAAAGAGCCTGGTTTATTGATAGAGAGCGAACCATTCTTTTGGAGCAGTCTGTTTATGCAAGGAGTTAAAAAGGACTTGCTCGCAATGCGGTGCACGCCAATGAAAAAATAAAACAGAGCTCTCTTAAAAAGAATGCAAGAAAACTCTCATCAAGTCTTGAAGGGAATTGCATTTGAGAAATCGGCAGTTAGGCGTGGTGATCTTGCTAAGATCATTAACCGATATGTTGATCATGCCAATGGCTTTAATGATATATGGTGCACTTAGAGAAAAGTGATTATCTTGTGAAAATGAAAGAGCATCGCCTTTTCATCAGGTGATTTCCTTAAATATAAGGACATTGAAAAAACTGAATAGGGTATGGAACGGTGTATTGTTTCTTTATCGCAAAGGTTCGGGCATGGTGTTCCTTCTAAAAAAGTTTTAGCCGCGATAAAATCTGTTGAGAATAAAGATCGTAGTCATTCATTTAAATTTTCAGAAGAACTAATATGAGCCGTTTAACATTATGATAAAAAGCTTATGAATGTATGCAAACAGCTGTTCAATTTCTGCAATACGAGAGAAGTACAAGAGCTAAACAATACGATAGCGCGATGATAGCGCGCGCAAAGTCAAAAGATGGCACGCGGTTTAAGGGTGCTCTCTCTTTTTTCTTGATAAAATACCGGTATCGCGTATGTTCAAAATCTATGCAAATGGTCATTAAAACAACGGCTTATTTTACTTCTGCGAAAGAGAAAGGTCTATCGTTTGGATGAATTATTTGGTATCGTCTCTATTTCTTGCTGCTTATCCAAATGCCGGTGGTTTTATGTAAGGTGCGGGCGTGCTCGGAAAGTTCGGTTTTTAACACAACATAAAGGTAAAAGGGGGGATATTAGAATGATTGCTTTTTGGGGTGGTCAAGATATTCTGGTTTTCCTTTTAGATGTTTACAGTAAGTCTGTCTTCTCAAGAAAATTTGGCAAAGGTAGAAAGAAATGAACTTAAATGGATTTTAACCGCACTTTTACATGAATATCGAAAGGAGAAATGATGGATAAGGCAAATAAAGCAGGGTTGCGTGTATACACGGTGCAGGTGAGGCTCTTGTTTATGCTAAAGATGAAGTTGAGAGCGCAAAGTTTGGTATCCATATTTCCGCAAATGTTGATGTAAAAAAATGAGAAAAAATATTGCTTTGACATAGACATAATTTGCGGCAAAGTTTGGCTTTGCTGGCGGTCGTATTCGTGCGTGGGAACAAGGTCGATATTCTCGATACGTCTTCTTGGATATTGCTTTTTGTCATTGAAGATAAACCAGAAGGGGTAAATCGTGCTCTTAAATAAGCGTTATTGGCATAAAGGAGGGTTTTGATATGTTGAGTGAAGAGGAAATTAAACGCCGTCGACACTATGCTGAAAATGCATTGGCAAGTCAACGTTTAGAGGGATTGGAACCAGATCCACAAGTCGTTGCGCAAATGGAGCGTGTTATTATCGGAGAGCTTGAAATAAGTGATGTAATCAAAGATTATATGGAGCGGGTAAAACGTGGAGAAGTATGAGCGGAGAGGTGATCCTTATACTGATCCTGAAACTGGTGTGATGTATAATCGGCTTGGTATTAAAGACCGCGACACATTGGAGCGTGTCGAATCGACTTTTGCTTATGTAAGATCTTTCGAAATAATGCAAGCTTCTATGGGTGGGAAGTTTGATTTCAATCATATGAAAGAGATCCATAGAAAACTGTTTGGTGACGTCTATGAATGGGCAGGAGAAATCCGTTCTCTCGATATTGCCAAAGGCAATAGTCTGTTTGCTAGTTATAATCAAATTGAAAGTTATGCACCGAAGATTACACAACAGCTTGCAAGAGAGCAGTATCTGCGTGGTCTTGACGCTGATGAATTTAGCTTAAGGGCTGGATATTACATGGGCGAGTTGAATGCGTTGCATCCGTTTCGAGAGGGGAATGGGCGTACTCTACGTGAATTTATCGGGCAACTTGCTCGTGAAGCTGGTTATCATATCATCTGGAAGGGTATTAAACGACAAGAAATGGTAAAAGCATCAATTGCCGCACATTTTGGTAATTCTGAATACCTGTCTGTACTCATTCGTGAGAATCTCATCGAATTTACGGAAAAGAGAAGGGATGATGTTTTTCAAGATTCTAGTGAACGAGCTTTCTCTTATATTTATCTCAATAATGAATGGTTACAAAAAAAAAGAGAAAAGATCGAAGCTCTTTGGAAGAGAGCAAAGACTGCTGTTAGCAAACTGGAAAAAGAAGATCTCAAGATTGAGCAATGGCAGAGAGATTATGATATCGTTTTAAAAACAACAGAACAAACTCTTTACCTTGCGGCTTATACGGATTTTTATCTAAAGCAGAAGGCGCTAAGTGCTGTGAGAAAGGAAAAATCTTATATTGATACTTTGAGGAAATTAAATGATCGTTTGAAATCTGTCTATAAGGACCCTCAATCTGTGGCGCTGAGGATTGAACAAGCAATTTTAACGGGGCAGTGCGATGAATTGTTTGATATTTTAGAGAGGTCACCTGATAGCCTTGGTGAACTGTGTGGTTCTGATCGTTTTATAGATCGGTTCAACATAGCAGGGAGAGAACGTAAAGAAGCACTTTATAATGTTCCTCTTGTCATTTCTACCGTTAGAGAACTCCAATCTTTTTATGAAAACGCCTATGAACAAAAGATAGATAAATTTACCCGTGAGTATGAGAAATTGAAAGTTGAGATACCGTCTCTTTCAGAAGAGGCTGTTACTTATATGAAAAATAGAGAAGCTGGTCTTGATATTCATTCCAATATGCCTGAAAGCATTCATAAAGAACTTTGGGAGATTCAAAGAGCTTTAGAGAGGAGATTTGGACAGGATGCAATCTATAAACGGGATTTTGACGTGTCAAGAGCGATACCACTCGACCAGCTTCATGATATAAAGCGTATAGACGAGCTTCAAACAGCGGTTAAATTTTTGCAACAGAGGCATGAACAAGAGCTCAACAATACGATAGCGCAAACAAAGTCAACGGAAGTCACGCGGTAAAGAAACTTAAAGCATTAAAACTTTTTTCTGTAGTCCCCAATGGGGTTATATATAAAGAGGCAACCAAAGGTGTTTAACCCAGAAAAGGTTTATCATGTCTGTAGCCGTAGATGCAAAAGATGTCGTTCGAGCACGCGGAGATAAAAATTTGAAAAAAGAAGCCCATGAAATATTCGCTACTCTAGGGCTTGCGGTGTCTGATTTCATCGGAATTGCTTTAACTAAAGGGATTTATGAAAGAGGATTGCCGTTTGATATGTATGTTCCTAATACGAAAACGCTTGAAACTTTTGAGAAGAGTGAAAGAGGCGAAGATGTATACGTTGCTAAAGATATGGAGGATTTGTTTCGCAATTTAGATATTTAATGTTTTAGGTAATTCACTCAAAGGAATTGACGGGGGCTTAAAATAGTTGCGAAGCGTGGAAAAGATTTAGCAAAAGTTAAAAAGGAATGCTGTGATTGCAAAAAAGAGAGCTCTTCCTTTGCGTTATAGAGATCACGCACTGAGAGCAGATTGGCGTGGTTTTTGGAAATATACAGATCGCACCAGATTGGCTTTTAGTTTATAAAATTAGTGGTAATCAATTATGATTTGAGTGTATGGGAATGCATGTGGATTTGTTTCATGTGATTGAGATCATTTTTTTTAAAAAGCATCTCGGCGTTTGAAGGGATCGTAATAGATTTCTGTGACGCGGAATTTTCCTTCAAGGCGTTTGCATTGAATGATGACATCAATCATTGAGATGAGTAAGCCGCGAATATCTTCACGTTCTAAGTTACCACCACCGTCACTTTCTTTTACAAGAAGGGTCATTTGTTCAAAGGCAGAAAGGGCTGTTGAGGCATGAACTGTGGTGATGGAGCCTGGGTGACCAGAATTAACATTGCGGATATAGTAAAAAGCTGTGCCATCACGAAGTTCTTGCAAGAGAATTCTATCGGGGCGCATGCGTAATCCGGATTCAAGCAGTTCTTTTGCTCCAGCTTTTGCTAGCCCTTGGTTGTCTTTTGAGTAAAAGAGTTGCACTTTGTTTGTATGAGGAACAACAAGTTCTGGAGTATCCTCGATGGTGAGAATCCGTTCATATTCCGGGATTTTTGCAATCAAAGCTTTAGAGAGTGTTGTTTTTCCCGAACCGGTTTTGCCCGATATCAAGATATTTTGCTGTGTGATAACCGCTTTTTCTAAAAAGGTGCAAAAATCTTTGGCAATAAAGAGATCTGTGAGCTCTTTTTCCGTGGGAGAGAGTTCGGCTATGCGGTTAGCCATTTGTTGCGTGGGTGTGAAACTGGTGTTTGCTGTGACGGAAAAAAGATTGTTTTCGTGTAAACTTTCAAGAGAAAAAGTGCGTGATGAAGGTTTACGAATTGTCATGCTAATCGTGTTGGGGGCAACGGCGGGAGGCATGACAATTTGTATGCGTTCATTATTGGGCAGTGTTGCTGAGAGGACTGGATTTTCTACACTGATTTTCTGTGTGGTATAAGCGGCAACAACTTTTGCTATTCCTTCTAATTCACCATATGTTAATTCTTTAAGGATGTGGGTTTTCCAACCGTTGGCACTCTCAACGATGACTTCACCAGGACGGTTGATAACAATTTCAAATAAATTTTCATCATTGAGATATGTCTCTAATATTTTTAACTTGGTTAAAACAATAGAGGCGCGTTCGGAATTTTTTGCTGTTGCCATGATTTATTTTTGCCGCATTTGAGAGTGAAGGAAGAAATTTCCTGGAATAGAGCGTGTGAGGATTCTGTTTTTTCTTTCCTTAACGGTTAGTTTATAAACGGATGAGAAATCTAAATCTCTGGCTACGAAAATGTTGACGAGTTCGCCTTGAAGTTTTTCTAGGGTAGGGGGGATGTTTATTTGGTTTTCAAGGGCGATACTTGCTGCGTCTTTTCCAAGGTTGTTTGCTCCACCAAAGTTTCCACCGCCACCTCCAAAACCTCCGCCTCCAGCGTTGTTGGCACCCCCTGTGTTGGAATTGCCTACCATTTTATTGGTGAGGGTTGTGGTGGCGCCGTCAATGACGGTGAGTAAAAGGGAAGAGCCAAAGCGTTCCCACCAATGTGTGTTGATGTTGCCATCAAAACCGGCTCTGCCTAAACTGTCAGTTGCTGGTGAGGCAAGCGGGATGATGACACCGCTTGGTGTTTTTGCTCTTGTCCAGAGGACAAAGAGGCGGGATTGTCCTTGTTTTATACCTCCTTTGTATTCACCAACCACTTGTGTTCCTTTATCAAGTAGAACAACGCGACCATTGTCAGAGAGGATATCACGATTGATAATACAGCTTGCAAATCCGGGTTGATCGCTGTTCAATGCTGTTTCTAAAATACAGGGGATCGATGTTCCCATGGCGATGATAAAGTTTCTATTGCCGATGAAACTTGCTTTTGTCTCTTCTGTTGTTGTCGGTTTTAACAGAGCGGTAAAATTTTGTGTGTTCTTGAGGCTTTCAAGTGCACCAAATTTGTCGAGAGGGTTAAACCTATCAAGCGCGTTATTAACTGCATTGGTCAAATTGTTTTTTACGATATCCTTTAATTGAGATCGCGAGTCTCGCCCAAAAGCTAAAACTGGAGCGCGTCTTGCCGCATCAAGGAGGGGATCCTCTTTTTTCGGTTCTTGTGCAAGTGGGGGTTGCGGTAAAACAATGTTGCCTACTTTTGCACGTGGGCTAGACGGCGCTAGTTCTAGAGGGGTGAGTGAATTATGAAAGTTTTGTGTTTGTTTTTTATGGGGTTTTGCTGTGTCTTTTGGTGTTGTTGGGGTTGAAGAAATGTTCCAGAGGACATAGGCACAAAATCCTAAAAAGACTATAACGACAGCTATTTTTGTTCCTATTGTTTTTGAGATGTTGTTTCTTGCATCGCCAATTGCACCACGATCTTCATTAATTGGTGTCTCGCTCTTATCACTCATCTTCTGTGTCCCCTTCATTCCCGCTTAATTTAAAGATCTGATGCGATTTTGCGTTCAACAGATGGTGAAGTTGTTCCGGTTCCTGGATTTATGCCTTGTCGTTGATAGGCTTCATTGAAAACGCATAAAACATTTCTTCCCTGCCTTAACGTGAAGCGCGCACTAATGGCGTGGACAATGACCATATTGCCCTTTGTCGTTTTAGGAACCAGCGATTCTGTGCCGTCATTGCCAACAATGTAAATGGCGGGAATTTCTTGATTGTCAGGAAAGGTAAAGGTTGTTGTTTTCCCATTGTCATAAACGGAGGAGGGTTCAAGAGTGATAGAGCCTTGAGCAGAATAAGCCCAATTGCGTGGTCCATATTGTTCGTAAACATCAAAAACACCATCAATCCGCTGTGCTTGTTTTCTTGCTTGTCTTAAAAGTGCTTCAAGCCTTCTTTGTTCTGCTTCGTCTTGTGGATAGCGGAATTTCACAAGGAAATAGGTTTCATTGCCTGTTGCAATTTCGCCATCTTTAACCATCAATTCAAATTGATAAGAGCGCTTGGAGCCATCACGGCGTGTGGTGACAACTTGGAGATTGGTAATAGGTTGAACTTCTCGTGCTTTGAGAAAAAGAATATTGCCTGCTGGAGCAACTTCCCAGGCAACGCTGTTGCCAATGGCGACATGGGCAATTTCTTCATTGGCAGAAAATTCTATTTGGACGGATGAGCGTATCGAGCCAATAATTTTCGTGACATTATACGCATCATAATTGACAAAGCGAATGCGGCTATCGCTAGGAGCACGGGTAGGAAAAACACTTGCATAGCTTCCATGTGTAGAAGAAAAGGCAAGAGTGCTGAGAAAAAGAAAAAGGAATTTTTTTTTCATGGATCAGTTGACCACTTCTGGATCTGTTCTATATTCACTAACAATAAACCCTAGAGGATTTACCAAACGGTTTTGTACAGAGATGGGGGCGTTGATATATTCAAAGGTGAGTGTTGCAACCCAGTGGGTGATGAATTCTCTGTTGTTATCGTTTTCACGAACGGTTCTGTAGTAGCGCACCTGGGCAACATCTTGATTGATAAAGGAGATTGATTTTATCGTGACCGTAACGCTGGCGTTTTTATAAAGAATTTGTGGGCTTTGCGGATTTCGAGCACCATACCAACCAGCAAATCTTGCTTGCTCTTCAGGAGAGGAGAGAAGAGAGACGGTTTGGAAGTTATGCTGGACCTCTTCTGCTTCAAAGCCTTCACGGGCGCGGACATATTGTGCGGTGAAATAGCGCGTAATCGCTTCGTCAACGTTTTGAGGACCTTCTTTTAAAGCTTCGACAACTTCGACAATGCCTGTTGAATTGTCAACGCGGATGACATAGGGCTCGACAGTTTTGAGGGGGGTGAGTGTTATAACCGCTAAGGAGGAAAGCAGAGCGACTGTAACAGCTATACCAGCAATGGCGAGTGACACGCGGGTGATGCGGCGTGAGGCGAGCATGCGGTCTTGATCAAACAAGCGCGCTTCAGCGATGTATTGTTCTATGTCTTTTTCTTTCATGCTTTTTACCCGCAATTTTTGTAAGATGCTTCGATTTCTTCAGTGGTTAGTTTTTGTGCCAGAAGCGCTTTCAAGCCGCCTTCTTGAGTGGATGATTTTACGTCTGTGTTGTTACTGATGACGACAGGAGTGGGCGTGGGTTTTTTCCCTTCCCAATTCCACATTGATTTGTTTAATGGCCGCTTAGAATAGCCATCGCATTTTGGTAATGCCTTCAGGGTGTGTGGTGAAGACATACAACCGCTTAGAAAGAGAAACGGCAAAATAATCCTAATTTTTTTTAATTCCCGCATTTTAAACCTTATGACCTCCGCTCCGCATTTTTGTGATGAGTTTTTGTATCCCCTTACGAGCAGCCCGACCACCTACATTAGCAAA
Organism: Bartonella gliris; assembly: GCF_045277155.1. Taxonomy (GTDB): domain Bacteria; phylum Pseudomonadota; class Alphaproteobacteria; order Rhizobiales; family Rhizobiaceae; genus Bartonella; species Bartonella gliris. The sequence continues at coordinate 910,683 of NZ_CP123962.1, read as the reverse complement.
GTGAGCGGCTTTTTTAGCAGCGAGGACAGTTCCTTTTCCAGCAATTTTTCCAGCGTGCTGTGTTCCAGCGATTGCTCCTGTGAGAGAAGCTCCACCAGAAGCTAAAGCGGAGGCAATGCCAGGTAATTGGGTGAAAAGATAACAACCACAAAAGCCAATAACCATGAATTTAAGTAAGGAAAACATCATATCTTTGACACTTTCTGAGAAAATGTCCGTTGCAAGATCGACATACAGACCACCAAGCAGCACGACTAAGACCTGCAAAATAATGAAGTTTACAGTTTGATTCAGCCATGCTTCTGTAAAACGCCTCGTTGTTGAAAACATATAAAGGCTTATAAAAAGAGGTCCTACCGATATAACAAGAAATAAACCCATTTTAGCAAATATTGAGACGATAAAACCAGTTGCAGAAACTACAATGGCAACTACTAAGCAGAAAAGACCAGCAATCCAGTTAACAACATAGGTAGCCACTGCATACCATGAAGCAGCTTTTGCAGCATCAAAAACATGTGCTGCACCTTTTTCTAGCATATTGTCCCATACATTTTTATCCGAATGTGCTCCTTGTGTGACATTTGAAATAGCATTCGGCAGATCATTGAAAAATATGTCCCTGACCCAAGCATTATAGTTAGCAGCATTTGTGGTGAGTGCCACAATGATGCCGAGTTTGAAAACTGTTGCTATAAATTCCCATAAAGGCATGGAAGAACGCCCATAGATAACATTGTAACCAATAAATATAATGTAGATTGTACAAGATACCTTAAGCGGAGCACTTAACGACGATGAAAGATGGTCAATAGTTTTATCCATTGTTGTTACAATGGTTCCCATTAAATACTTATCTATATCTGTAAATACAGTTATATTTTCAAATGCCATTGCATATCCGTTCTATCTTAATGTCTGCAAAATATAATCATTTCTGATTTAGTTGTTGTCCTGTTGTTTTTCGGCTTCTTTTTTAGCTTGTTCTTTTGCTTTTTTTTCGGCTTTCCATTTGTCGTATTCAGCTTGTTTTTTAGCTATAAGTTTCTCTATCGTGTTATGAAAATTATCCATCGCTTCACGCCTTCTTTCTGGGGCTTTTTCCTGATATTCCCTATCAAGTTCAGCTGCTGCTAATCTTAGGTTTTCACAATTTTTTGAAGTCCCTGCGAATCCACATTTAGCACCCCATTCGTCCATTAATTTTCTATCTTTTTTAAATTCTGCTACGCTGTAGGTTTTTTCGCACCCAGCAGTGATAAGCCCCATGCAAAGCAGCAGTGTGGTGATGATGATTTTGTTCATGATTTTTCCCCTTCTTTCAGTTTTTGAGGTTTGAGCATAATTTTAAAATTCTGCTACGCTATAGGTTTTTTGTAGCAAATGATGATATATCTAGGGCAATGACATAATGTTGCCATAAATATTTTATAGAATAAACAAAACTGCTTTAAGTTGAGCAGCTAAAGCGCAATAGCGATGTGTAATGGCGCTATCGATTGTCGTTTTAAGGGGCTCCATTAACATATTGTCTATCCAAGTAAATACACCTCTGGTTTCTATTGCCATTTAGATGCTCCACTATTCATTGTGTATTTTTATAATTTAATCGTTATTCTGTTTCTGTTCGGCTTCTTTTTTAGCTTGTTCTTTTGCTTTTTTTTCGGCTTCCCATTTTTCGTATTCAGCTTTTTGTTCAGCTTCAATTTTTTTAAATGCTTTATCTAGTTCTTCTTGAGCTTGACGAGCTCTCTCTTTAGCTTTTGCTTGATATTCTTTTTCAATTTCTAAAGCGGCTAATCTTAGGTTTTCACAATTTTTTGAAGTCCCTGCGAATCCACATTTAGCACCCCATTCGTCCATTAATTTTCTATCTTTTTTAAATTCTGCTACGCTGTAGGTTTTTTCACAACCAGCAGTGATAAGCCCCGTGCAAAGCAGTAGTGTGGTGATGATGATTTTTTTCATGGTTTAATGACTATCCTGTTGGTTCTCAGATTCTTGTTTATCGTCATTTGTAGAGCCAAAGCCCCCCCATTTTTTACGGGTTTCAAGTTCAGCTTGTTCTGCGTTTTTACAATTTGTTGAGTCTAAATTTCCTGACGTCAAACATTTCACTAATACTTCTTCCATCAGTTTTTTATCTTTTTTTAATTCTTCTACGCTGTAGGTTTTTTCACACCCAGCAGTGATAAGTCCCGTGCAAAGTAGTAGTGTGGTAATGATGGTTTTATTCATGATTTTGTCCCTCTTTTGTTTTCTCGTTTAATGACTACGGAGTTTTTTTGCATAATCTGCATATCGCGCTGCAAATTCTTCGTAACCACGTTCCTCTTTGGCTTTGTCTTCTGCTTGCTGGATCAGCGCGTTGGCTTGCATTTGCAAAACTTGGGTTTGGAGTTTTGCTTGTATTGCTGCTAATTGCGCTTGAATTTCTTGAACTTCACCGGCAGTTTGGGCATTTCCAAGTTTGTCAGTGAGCTGCTTAATGGTTTTTTGTGTTTCACTCGCTTCTTCGTAAACGGCTTGTCCTGTTGCTGCTTGTCCTACCGTGCGCTGTTGTGCTTTTTTGACTTCTTCGGCATAAAAAGCATCAACGGCGGCTTTTGAGCCCGCACCTCCTGATGGCTCTTTGTATAAAAGTTTTTCTTTCCATTTTTCAGTGTTTTTGCCACCGCCGCCGCCGCCGGTGCCCCCTATCGATTGTTCAAAATGATTAAAATCAGAGGGTAGGGCGCCATTACTCTCTTGCTTGTTAAACATTTCTTTCAATCCCGAGATATCAGGCTTGACATTTAAAGAGTTATATAATTGTTTCGCTTGATCGAGTTGGCTTTTTAATTGGTCAAGCTGTTGTTTGCCTTGTTGAATTTGTTCTTGCAATTTGTTAAGCTGTTGTGTGCCTTGCTGGACTTGTTTCATTATTTGTCCAACAGCCGCGGGATCATATACCATGATGGCGAAGGTATTTGTTGTTAAGCCAAAAGAAATTGTGCAAAGGGCTGTTGCTAATAAAAGTTTTTTCATTGTTTTGACCTTTCTTGAAAAAGGGGAAGCCATTTCTCTGGAGATTTACCAACTTCATCCATAATGGTTTCTAAGAGTTCAATATTCTTGGTGGTGCCGCTTAAGATCGCTATTTCATCATCAAAGCCCCGTAAATTCAGTTCTGCGACAACAGAACTTTGACCTTGCTTGATCAGAAAACGCCGTGACTCGCGGCTTAATTCTGTTTGTATCAGGTTAAATTCTCTGTCTGAGAGTTTAAAACCTTCCACATAATCGGCATGATTGCCCTTTTGGTTGGGAAAATAAATCTGTGTTGGGCACTGTTCTATAATGGTGTGCGCAATTGTCGAATTGATCGCATCTTTGGGCGATTGCGTCGCAAACAACATTAAGCCATTTTGTTTACGAATCGTCTTCAACCTATCTTGTGCAAAGGCTTTAAAGGAATCATCTTCTAAGGCTTTCCAAAATTCATCAATGACAATGATAATACGACGTCCATCAATGAGAGAAAGAATTCTATGAAAAAGATACATCATTAACGGGGGACGAATTTCGTCATTGTCCAAGAAATCCGTCATATCATAGCCAATGAATTTGGCATCAATGCCAATGTCATCATCAGGATTGTCAAAAACCCACCCCAATGCATTGCCACGACACCATCTCTCTAATCGCCCAGATATGCCTTCTCGATGGGTGGTGTCAAAAAACATTTGCAAAGCAGAAATTGTGCGTTGCTCCTTGGGTAATAATGCAAGTTGGTCAACCGCTGCTGAAATATCTTGTCTTTCTGATTCACTAATCGTTTGACCTTCAGCAGAAACAAGTTTGGTAATCCATTGCCGTAAAAAGACTCTCTCTGCTGGATTGTTATAATCTAAGCCTTTTAGCGGCGCTATCCCCGTTGGTTTACCATTTTTCAACGGCATATAGGTGCCGCCGCCCGCTCTGACAAAAAGTTCCGCTCCACGGTCTTTGTCAAAAAAGATCATATGAGGGTCATGCTTTTGAAGTTGCGCTAAGAGAAAATTGACAATAACCGTTTTCCCAGAACCAGACGGACCACAAACAAACGTGTTCCCTAAATCACCAAAGTGAAAATTAAAATAAAAGGGCGAACCAGCAGAGGTCTTCATCAGCGCTACGGCTGGTCCCCACGCGTTGCCATCTATTTTGCCAACTGGAAAAGAATGAAAAGGAGAAAGCGCTGCATAGTTGCGGCTTGTTATCGCACCAGAACGTGTGCGATAGGCATAATTTCCAGGCAATTGTGCCCACCAAGAAGCTGCCAGCCCAAGATCTTCCCGTGCAATAACCGCACCACCATCTGTCAGGCGAGAACGGGCTTTGGCAAGATTATCTGCAAGCTCTTGCGGCGTTTCAGCAAAAACCGCTAATGATAAATGGTGTTCGCCTAAAACAAAACGATTCGATTCAAGATCATCTAGCGCATCATCTAATTCTATAATTTGCGAGTCAGCACGGTCTCCAGCATTGACCATTTGGTTTTGTTTGCGCCCCATAATCTGCTTGGCAATGTTTTTGCTCTTGAAAACAAAAGATTGCGTGAAAATAAATTCAAAGGGAAGGGTGAGCAAACTATCTGTCATGCCCGCTTTGGTCTTTGCTGGATATTCTTTCCAACCAAGCATTCCGGCAAACCGACGACCCGCTTCGGTGCGTATTTCTATGATTTCTTTGCCGAAAATAAGACGGTCTGAATAAACAGAGGAGGCTATCGTTCCCCATGTAAGAGGAACACGTTCACGACGACCTCCGACCAATTGGTGAATAAACTCACTTTGCTGCGAAAAAATATTGCCGTCATGTTCATAAAGACTAAGTCTCTTCGCACCATAGCGCTCTAAATTTTGTACAATATCTGTGGTAATGTCTTCAAGTTTTCGAATGGACTCAGCGTCAACTTCCGTCTTTGCTTCTTTCGCTTTGCCCAAACGCTTAAAAAAATCAGCCAATTTATCCGCTTTATCCACGTGGGGATTCCACAAAATGGAAAGATAAAGATCATTCCGATACAGCTCTTGTGAAATCATCCTCTCACGGTATTTGTCATCTAACTGCTTGGCAAAGGCAGATCTAAAACTGCCATCCGGATAGACCGTCTCACGCTTCCTGATGATATGGCTGTAAATGGCTACGCGTTCATCAGCAATGTTTTTAAACAGATTGTTGAGCTGTTCGTGAAGCACGTTTAAATCAATAATATCAGCCGTTTCAAAGTTGATGCCTTCAAGTTTAACAACAGTCATGAGCGCACGCGATTCCAGTGCAATCACATGCTTGTTTACATGACGTACATAAGGAATGATCGATTCTGGCTGCTTTTCACGCTTGCGCTCTATTGTTTTCATTTCAATTCCTCATAATTACGAACTAAGCGCAATGGAGAAAGACTTGCCCCACCCCAGAGTTGAGCGTTTCTGGCAAAAAGACGTGTTTTTTGCCAAGTAAGAAGAATACGAAATTTATTATGGTCATGTTTGAGAATTTCCTTGAAGATGAAGTGTGTAGTAACGCCAAAGGTGATAAGAAAAAAATTGCTTGTCATAATAAACAAGATCATCGTTCCCATAGCATTTAACCCCATAGCTTCCACTGTCACGCCCGCAATCATTGCGGGGCGTGTACAGGCAAGAAATAGCGTATCTTCCGTTAGCTTATCGTGCTCTTGCATGATTTTGAAATGCTGGAGTCAAATCAACTGGAAAGCATTGATACGATTTGCGTTGCACCCATAACAATGCCAATGCCAACACAAACGAAAAATGCTTTACGCATTTCGACATAACCAGCAATCCATGCAAGCCCAATACCAGCAACCGCAATTGTGGCAATTGACTTTGCAATCGTCCCTGTTAAAACATCTACCATCTTCTGAAGAGCACCTTCGATTTTTCCGAAGCCGTCTGCAAATGCTGGTTCACTCAGTGCTATAAATGCAACAAGAAACATAAGTATTGTCGTTAACCATTTCTTTTGTGATTTTGAAAAGGTTAATTTTTGTAAAGTACGACCATCAGTAAACTGATTGTTTATTTTTAGCATGGAAATGTCCCCGCGTATTAATTAAATAAAAAAATAAAATATTTCCCAATATGAAATAATTATTAATTAATAACTGAAAAAAATAACAAGCGCTACTGTTTAATGTGTAGTATTTTCTTTTTTTTATAAAATAAACAGAAATATTTATAATATTCAAAATGATACTTTTTAGAAAATCTCTGCGATCATCATTCAAATATCTGATTTTCATTTATATTGTTTTTGCTGGTATTTTTTATTTTAGTAAAAATCCTGAAAATTTTATTCAAAATCCTTTTGTGCAAAAAATGAAAAAAATAGTGGAAAAACAGTCCCAAGAGCCTGATTTAAAATTGACAGATCATGCTTCTAGACAAGAAACGCCTGTACATTCAGAATTATTGTCAACGCAATTTTATCAAGAAAACGTGCCTATCTATTCAGGCGCTATACAGGTGACAAGTGGTGTTACTTTTAAAATGATCACACCTATAGATGAGGGCTGGAGAAAGAGAATTGTTCGCGATATCCGATTATATGGTGTTGAAACCTGTGAAACACGGCAATTTGCCTCACGCAATGGAATTAAGTGGCCGTGCGGTGCTTTTGTTACGGCGTGGCTTGTTTCAAAAACAATTGATAAAAATGTTACTTGTCGGCAAGCGCGTGTCATTCAACAGGTTTATTATGCACAGTGTTTTGTTGATGGGGTTGATTTAGCGCGCTTGGGACTTGCAGAAGGAATGATGGTTTTGACAAAAGATCAGGACCATTTTCCCTCACCAGCAGATTATAAAAATCTACAATCTGCCGCGCAAAAAGCACAAAGTGGATTGTGGTCTAGTGAATTTGAACAACCAGAAGAGTGGAGAAGAGACAATGGCAGCTATAATCCCATTGATTCCAATTAATGGTTTAAATGATCGCTTTAATGTGCTTTTAAAAGAAGCTGAACAATATTCCACAACGAGCCTTATCAGGTAAAAGTTGACTACAATCCACTGCATGTCATAAGTGACAACTCTCGTTATGGAAAATTGTTGTTTTTAAGAGGCTTGCTTGTTTGTATGGGTTGTTACGACAGCGCTATAGAGGAGCGCGTGTCCTTGCCTGGTCACTTTGAGATGCTTTTTGTTCTTGTGCGTGTGGAAGAAAAATCGACCATTGCCGAGACACAAGCCGAGATGGTGGGATCAAATGCTGGCCTGACCGGTGTGCATGCGCTAAAACATGCACGTGGCCATTTGGGCGTGGAGCCTGGGATTTTGTTAGCACCGGCTTATAGTGCTGGACGCCTTGAGAATGGTAAAAATCCCGTGGCAGACGCCTTGGAGCAAGTGGCAGAAAAGCTGCAAGCGATTGCGGTTTTTGATACGGGTGGTAAAAATACGGAAGAAAGCCTTGCCTTTCGAGCGGATTTTTCCTCACGCTTTTGTTATCTGATTGATCCCTTTGTACGGGTGGCAAATGTTGAGGGGGGGTGGAGCATAAAACCGGCAAGTCCTTTTGCAGCAGCGATGTTTCTCAAACGCGATAAGCAAAGGGGCGGTGTTTTTTGGTCGCCTTCCAACCAAGATGTCAAAGGCATTTTAGGCACGGCGCGCCCTATTAGCTATTTTGATGGCGAAATTGATCATGAGGCAAATCGTCTCAACCAAGCCGATATTGCTACCTTTATTCCAGCACGGCTGAGCCAAAATGCGCATTTAAATAATTCTGTGGGACAAATAGCTGCTAATGGACGCATTCTATGGGGTAACCATACCACTTCCAGTGATCCACTTTGGCGCTTTGTCAATGTTGTGCGCACCCGTGCGGCACTAGAAAAAACCATCATTAACAATTTCCGCCCTTGGGCCAATGACGAAAACCTCACCGGTCAACATGTCATTGCTATTACGCGCAGCCTCACACAGTTTCTTGATGATCTGATTGCGCGCGGTGCCCTGCTAGGTGGGCGTGTTTGGTTTGACCGTGATTTAAATTCCAACAGCACTTTGCAATTGGGAAAGTTGCGGGTCGAGTTTGATGCGGAAGAAGTCCCTCCTCTGGAAAACTTAAGTTTCGGCAGCCGGCGCAATAGCGCTTATTTTAACCGTCTTTCTGAAGATATCCAAAAGAAAATGACTTATGCATTTGGCGATACGCTTGAGAGCTATCGCAAAGCAGCAAGGAGTTAGAGCATGACTTTACGCATTGTACGCGGTTTTACCCTGATTGTTGATGATGATGTCAATCTTCACCTCGATCTTGAGACGCTGAAACTGCCCACGTTAGAAGAAATCACAGAAACCTATCAACCAGGTGGTTCTGATCTGCAAATTGATGTTGCTGGTCTTGGTGTGAAAGCTTTGAGCATGCAAATGAAAATCCGCAGCCACACCCCCGAAATTATCGGCATCTTTGGTGGTCCTCCTGGGCTTCGTCATAAATTTACAGGCAAAAAACATGTGGTGTCTGAAGAAGATGGGCGTGAGCATGAACATTCCATTGATGTCACAGGGCGCTTGGTCAAAGTGGATAGCGAAGGCTTAACGGCTGGGAAAGCTACAGGCTATGATTGCGAGATTAAAAATATTTGGGACTATACGGAGTTTTGGGATGGTGCTGTGCTGCATCGCTTTTCTTTTAAACGAGGCGGTTGGCTTGTACGCAACGGGCAAGAGATCGGTGGGCGTCGCCGCTCTATTCTCAATTTATAGGAATTGATTATGACAAGTTTACAAACCAGCCTTGATGTGGAATTAGCTGTTCCACTTCTTTATCAGGACAAAGACGGCAAAGAAACTCTCTGCAAGAAACTGACCTTTTATCGCCCGACTTTCAAACATGCCAAGCAATTAGCCGTTCTGATTGGACCGCAGTTTATAGAATTGCTTTCTCCTGAATTTGGCGAGCAGAAAACACTTACCAATGATGTTCTCATCAGCAAGCTTTTTAAAGCAGTGCTGACCAGTGAGGCGACAGAAGGTATCACAGCGCTTTTAGCCGATATGTCGCATGAATCGGTTGAACTGATTGATCGTGTGGATGTTGTTGATATTATCGCGATATTGAAGGCTTTTTTTGCTTTTTTTATGGAACGCCAATCCTCTTTGCCGGACAATTTGCAGCTGAATTAGCGCTCTATTATCACTGGGCGCCTTCAGAGATCAACCAGATGGATTGGCTGGAAGTTGTTTCCTCTCGCAGCGAATTAGCACGCCTTAAAAGCCAAGAATATGAACACCACATGTTGGGATAAGGAGCTGTCATGGATGTTTCTCTTGTTGTGCGTTTTGTTAAACATCTGCAAGAAGGAATAGCCTCTGCTAAGCGGGATCTTCAAGCCTTTAGTTCAGATGTTGCGCATTTGCAAAACAAGACAAGGCAGGACTTTAAAAATTGGTTTGATCCTAAACATCTTGAGGATGCAACAAGAAATGCGGAAACTGCTTTTAGCCATGCACGTGGGCGCATGGTGGGAACCATTGACCAAACGGCAACATTAATTGCACCGCTTTATAAAGCCATGCAGTTTGACCAATCGATGAAAGGCTTGGAAAAGGTTCTCGATGCCCCTTTTCATCGTTTAAAGGAATTGCGTCGTTTTGCACTTGAGACCTCAACAAAAATTCCGCTCGCAGCGCGTGAAGTTTTGGAACTGATGACCAGTGCCAGCCAAGCAGGCATTGGCGAACAAGATCTAGAAGCTTTTAGCATTTATGCTGCCAAAGCAGCTGTGGCGTTTGATATGACCGGTGATCAGATTGGTGAACGCTTTGCCAAATTGCGCAATGTCTTTAAGCTGAATCAAGCAGGCATTGAAGATTTAGGTGATGCCATCAATCATCTCTCTAACCACATGGCGGCTAAGGCAAGTGAAGTGTCTGATTTTACCAATCGTGCCACCGGTGCTGCTACCATGTTTAAACTCACCGCGCGCGAAACGGCAGCTTTTGGTACGGCGATGATTTCTGCTGGGATTGCACCTGAGAGCGCTGCGCGTGGTTTTAATGCGATGAGTGCCCGCATTCAGGCAGGAGGTAAGCATATTGAAGAGGCATTTGCCAATATTGGGCTTTCCCGCAAAAAATTTATGCAAGATCTGGATAAAGATGCCACCGGTACCTTGGTACGCTTTTTTGATGTTTTAGCCAAATCCGAACAGGGGATGCGCTCCTTGATTGCCATTGCTGGGCAGGATTTTACTGGTGATTTTGCCAAATTGGTTGGCAATCCAGAATTGTTAGGGCAAGCTTTAGAATATGTGAAAGATCCACAAGTCTTTAAAGGCTCAGTAGAGCAAGAGGCAGACAAACAAGCAACCGGTGCCATCAGGCAATTTGAACTTTTGCAAAACCGTATCGTGGCTTTGGGCATTACCATTGGTGAAGTCTTATTGCCTCCTGTCAACAGTTTGATGGAAAGTGTTGGCAATTTTACCAATGGGTTGATGGCATGGGCCAATGCGCATCCAGCCTTAACAAGCGCCATCATCAAAACCATTGCTGCTCTGATGGCTTTTAATATTGCTTTGCGCGTGTTGCGCTTTACCATGGCTGGCACACGCCTCGGGCTTCTTCAATTGCTAGGTTCTTTTATCAATCTTGGCAAATTCAGTCGCACTCTTGCGACAAGTTGGCGAGGCTTAGCAGCTTCGGGGCGTTCGCTTGGAATCATGGCGGCAAGTATTGGTGGCAGTGCGCTGCGTCTTTTGCGGCCGATGACATTACTCGTAGCTTCTTTTCGCGGGCTTATGATCTCAGGTTCTGCATTTGCTGCCGCTTTTGGATGGATAGGGACAGCGATAGAAGTGTTTGCTGCTGGCATAGCTTCTGCTGTCGGTGCTGTTTTTAGCCCGATAGGGGCGCTCATTGCTGCTGTTGTGGCGGTGATCCTTGCTACCTGTTTTGTTTTATGGAAATATTGGGACCGTTTTTCTTCTTTTGTCAAAGGTTTTGCACGGGGGTTGGCACGCGCTTTTGGTCGTGCCTTTGAAGCCGTCATGCGCTTTTTTGGTGCTGATACCGCAATCATCACCAAATGGAAAAACATCATTGCTGCTGCTTTCGATTTCTCTGAACATTGGCAAAAGTTCAAACAAGGGCTTGGCGCTGTTGGCAGTTGGTTTGGCAATGTGTGGGAGGGTTTTAAGCAAAGTCTCTCCAGTTTTTGGGGGTGGTTGGGGAGCTTTTTTACACAGGAAAAGCTCTCTGATGATGCCAAGGCTGGCGTGGAACAAGCAGGGGAAGACTTGGCCAATTGGATTGTTGATGGCTTTATGGTACCCATCACAAAGTTGAAGGATTTTTTTCAATCTTTGCCAAGCCGTATCAGAGAATGGATTGGCAGCATTGATTTATCAGACCTCTTTCATTTGCCAAGTTGGTTTGGCGGCAAAACATCCATTCAACCCATTGCACAATTTGCCGGGGCTGGTCATGCAAACTCTCCTTTAACAGAACAAAGAGAGAAAGACCGCACCACCACCTCTCACACTCAAAATGTTACGGTGCATGTCAATGGTGCTCGTGATCCTGTTGCTACCGGTCATGCGGTAAGTCACGCCATTCAACGGGCACGCGCTAATGCTCTGCATGGGGGAACAGAATGAGGGGAGGGAAGTCATGAGAGATCCTTTGATGATGTTAGGTCCGCATCAATTTTATGTGGACTGGCTGAATTTCCAATCCTTTGAAGAAGAGTTTTCTGCCTCATGGGTTTGCCTAGAGCGTTTTGGCAGATCCCCCAGTTTGCAATTTACTGGCTATGGCAATGATGCAAAGACCATCCATGGCGTTTGGTTCCCAGAAGAATTTGGTGATCGTGTAGCCATTGATGCCATTACCACAACTATCAAAAGAGCAAAGCCGGTCCAGATGCTTCGTTGGATCAATGATACGAGCTATAGTGTCCTTCTCCATGGACCAGTGGTGATTACCAGTATCACTAAAGACCACGACTTTATCAGTGGCTCTGGTCAATCACAGCGCATTCGCTATTCCATCAGTCTTTTGCCCTTTTTTGATGGCGGAAAACCACAAGGACAATATCAGGTGGGACAATACCAAGTGGGACAAACTCCATGAAGATACCAGAAAAGCATGTTGTTGTAGAGCTAGAGGACATGAGTCTCGATCTCCTATGCTTTCACCATGCCATGGCTGTGTTAGGAGATCGCACGCGGGCTGGGTTACTGAGTGGTTATCTAGAAGCCACCTTGGAAGCCAATCCGGGTATTGCAGGATATGGTATTCTTTTACCGTTGGGTTTAACTGTTGTTCTGCCTGAATTTGCACTTCACAATCCCCAAAGTACGGTGACACGGTTATGGGATTAATGCGGACATACCCCTTTATTGTGGTCAAGGTGGGAGACAAACCTGTTCACGCGGTTTTTTACCAGCGTCTGTTAAGTGCAACCATTACCGATCATGCCGGCAATCAAGCCGATACATTCGAGGCAGAGTTTGATGATGGTAACAATGATTTAGAGGTTCCACAGAGCAATAGTACACTCCAGGTGATCTTTGGCTATGAGAACAGCATTAGTGCATTTATGGGGTGTTTTGTTGTCGAATCGGTTGTGAGTTGTGGGGGCAGCGCTGGAGAGATTTTGCGCCTTTGTGGCAAAAGCGCTTCTATGCGTGGGGAAATCAAAGAACAGATGAGTGAACATTTTGACCATAAAACCATTGGTGAGATTGTCGAGACACTCGCCAAACGCCATGGCTATCAAGCAAAGGTCAGTCCAGAATTTTATCAACACTCTTTGCCTTATGTGGTGCGCACGGACCAATCGAGTGTTGATTTTTTAACCCGCCTTGCAGACCGCATGCAGGCGCGTTTTTTAATCAAAGACAATAAGTTTTTATTTTTAAGCGGAGATAACTTACCAGCACTAGAGCTTCATAAGCACGACTGTTCCAGTTGGGAATTTACCATTGAGCCACGCACGCAATATGGCACCATTGAAGCTTCTTATTTTGATCGCTCAAAAGGGCAACAATGCCAAGTCAAACATCAGACAGGGTTTAGCGGTCCGGTGCGGCGATTCCGCTGTTGCTATCCATGTAAGGAAGAGGCTCTGGCTGCTGCCGCATCAGAATCAGACCGACTTTGCCGTGCTGTGGGAAGCGGTTCTTTGTCGCTTGCGGGGCGCCCAGAAATCATGGCCGACCAACCTCTCTTGTTGCAAGGGTTTAGGGCTGAAATCGATGGTCCATGGAAAGCCGCTACCGTCACTCATCGTTATGACAAACAAAGCGGATATACAACAGAAATCACCCTAGAAGCACCAAAGAAGGGAAAGGAAAGCAGTAAAGAATAGAGGCTGGGCTGGTTGCCCAGACAACGGGGACAGTTTTGCGACAAACCCGTCCGATGTAACAGAACTCAACATCGCAGCCACTTCTTATTACTTGAAGCAATGAAAAGATGGCGAATATAGATGGAAGAGTGTTAAAAAATGATGGATACACTTTGTAAAGAAACATTAAAATCTGTTGATCCAATCGCACCAGCCGCTGCTTATGTTGGTGGCAAAATCAAGTTGGTGAAGACTATGTAGTAGCGGTTTCGATATTTTAGCATATAGCAATAAGAGAGTAAAAACATATAAATAGAGCACACCGTGAACGGAAGCATCACAAACTCTTGTTGAAATGTTCTCTAATAGGTATATCATGCCAGGTAACCGCTACTAAATCATGGAGAATTTATGAGTAATATCCCTACTTATCCTGTTACCCCAAACCTACAGTTGGTATACGTATCAAACGTAGAATATTCTACCGCTTTTTACAAATTCATCTTCAAGAAAGAACCTGTATTCATTTCGCCACGCTATGTTGCATTTGCTTCTTCTGGTGATGCACTCTTTGCTATCTGGTCTGGGGGCGATGCACCTGAGGAAAATGTACCTCGTTTTTCAGAAATCGGCATTATGTTGCCTAATGGAGAGGACGTAGATAAGCTATATGCGGAATGGCAAGAGCAAACTACCGTTGAGATAAATGTCTTAAAGGAACCGTATACTGACATATTTGGACGTACCTTCCTAATCAAAGATCCCGACGGCCATATTATTCGTGTTTGTCCACTGGATTAAAAAGCTTTAGACCCGATCTTTAATCGCCTGAATTATAATAATTGTCTGTTTCCAAAACCTATAAGCTATGCACGCTAGAGGCTTACTTCCGACGCGTGGCTTATCCGTTTGGTACTGTTCTATTACTTTCAGCCCCACAACCTGCTTGTTCCCACAGGTGGTCTAATTGGCTTGGGGATCAGTCGGCGTTATTGCATGGACAAGTGATCAATAGCTGTATCAAAATCATAGAAGCTATCCCCCATCACACTTATGCTGAGCCTTTTGTTGGAATAGGTGGGGTGTTTTGCGAGAGAAAATTGATTCCCTTATATGAAGTCATCAATGATCGTTCAGGTGATGTGGTGAATTTTTTTTGGTGTTGCAACGCCATTATCACCCTTTTATGGGGCTGTTAGAGTTCCAGATAGGCAGCTGTGAGGCGTTTGAGTTTCGCTGGTCAGGTGCCCAAACGAACATTTAGCGTTGATCCTAATCGTAGTACACGGTTTAATTCGTTGAAACTTGAAAGCGTATTAAAGCTTATATACCGCCGCTTAGCGGGTATTACCATTGAACATTTAGACTGGTCTGACTTTATCCCGCGTTATGACCGTCAAAACACTTTGTTTTACCTTGATCCGCCTTATTTTGGTGTTGAGAATTACTATGGAAAGGATTTGTTTAAGCGAGAGGATTATCAGACGATGTTCCAGGTTGCTTACATAATTAAAGGGCAAGTTTCTTCTTTCTCTCAATGATGTGCTTGAAGTTCGAAAAACTTTCAGCCAGTTTATCCTAAAAGAGGTGAGAACAGTTTATTCGTGTAACTCTTTAAATAATGCGCTTCCGGCTCAAGAACTCATCATCACAAATTGCGCTTTTTAGCAGAAGAGAAAAAGAATCATTAAATGGGCTTTTAATACCCTTTGAAAGGTCTTTGAAGACCCTTTGAGAACCCTTTAAAAATCCTGTGAAAAAAATAAATTGCTGCAAAACTAGGTGTCAAATTGTACAAAACCCGCTGTTAAGCGACACTGAAGCAAAAAGAAAACGCTAATGTTGTGGAGAAATGTTAAAAATATTCCCTCCACTTTGTATCCACGCATCTCCCACCTGAAAAAAGATAAAATAAAAATAGTAGGTTATGTGTGATAAAAAAGCATATGGTGCCCAGACGCGGATTCGAACCACGGACACGCGGATTTTCAGTCCGCTGCTCTACCAACTGAGCTATCTGGGCACGTTTCACAAAACACGTGAAACGTGTGCGGTTATAACATTAAAATTTTCTCTGTCCAGTCATCAAAAGAAAAATAATTTATTTTTTATAAGTTTATTTCCGTATTTCGGGCAATTACAATTGTTCTTTCCATAGAATCAACTTGATAGGTATATTGTGATAAGCTAGTGTATTGCTATCAAAATACTATCTTATCGTAGTGATGACGCAAGGAAACCTTTTGAAAGAATCAATCTAAGAACATAATTGAGAGGAATGTTTTTACCAGGTTTCCATGTATTTTAAGCTTACGGAATAAATAGAAAATATTTTTGATCTTTGTCTAAGGGGACTATTGGCACAGTCTTTATAATAATTCGTTTTTCTTTAAAGAAAGGCAAGCCATCTAAAAGGGGAGAATAATGATAATGTTTAAAAAACCAAGTTATCGTCCAAATAATCCTAATTTTTCTTCAGGCCCTTGTAGTAAGCGGCCTGGCTGGACTCTCGAAGTCCTTAAAAAGGCATTAGTTGGGCGTTCGCATCGCTCTAGAGCAGCAGAATTAAGACTGGCTGAGGTCGTCAATTTAACCCGTGAGGTTCTTGAAGTACCTTCTGATTATCGTATAGGAATTGTTCCTGCTTCCGATACCGGTGCTGTTGAGATGTCTCTATGGTCTTTATTAGGCGAACGTGGTGTCGATATGGCTGCGTGGGAAAGTTTTGGTTCGGGGTGGATCGCAGATGTTGTTGAGCAATTAAAGCTTTCTGATGTGCGTCGTTTTGAAGCCCCTTATGGCGAATTACCAGACTTAACACAAATGGATTTTGATCGTGATGTTGTTTTTACATGGAATGGAACGACTTCTGGTGTGCGTATTCCTAGTGCAGATTTTATCCCAGATAAGCGGGCAGGATTGACAATTTGTGATGCAACATCAGCAGCTTTTGCGCAAAATCTTGATTTTTCAAAATTAGATGTTGTGACTTTTTCCTGGCAAAAAGTTTTGGGAGGTGAGGCTGCACATGGTATATTGATTTTAAGTCCTCGTGCCGTTGAACGGCTTGAAAATTATGTTCCGGCTTGGCCCATACCCCAAATTTTCTGTATGACAAAAGATGGAAAATTAAACGAAAATATTTTTAAGGGCGAGACAATTAATACACCCTCTCTGCTATGTGTTGAAGATTATCTTGATGCGTTGAAGTGGGCAAAGTCACTGGGGGGTGTGCAGGCATTAAGGGCGCGCGTTGATAAAAATTTTTCTGTACTTGATGCTTTTGTTCGCAAAACACCGTGGTTAGAATATTTGGCAAAGGATCCTCAAGTTCGTTCTAATACATCTGTTTGTTTAGATATTGTCGATCCAATTATTACTGCTTTGGATATTGAAAAACGAGCATCTTTTATAAAAGCGGTCGTCAATCGTCTTGAAGAGGAAGGTGCTGCTTATGATATTGGTTCGTATCGAAATGCTCCTCCAGGTCTTCGAGTTTGGACAGGGATAACTATTGAGGCTTCCGATCTTGAAATTTTAACGCAATGGCTTGAATGGGCATTTCAGGTTGAAAAAGCTCAACTTTAAAGCATTGTTGGCAATTTTATAACGCAGCTTTTTCAAGAAAAATACGGGAGTCCATGATGGTCTCTCGTATTCTCATATAAGACGAACGATCTTCAAATATCATATCGCGCAGATCGTAAGGAATTACGGGGAGACTATGGATGATTTGTCAGATATTGGCAAAAGCAACAACAAAAAGTTCTAAATCCTTCTACTTTTTATAGAAAAAATGACTGATTTAGAATGAAGATATATTTTATATCTTAAGTATTGTTTTCCTTTATTATCATGAAGCTAAAGATTTAAGTCACTTGAAGATTGGGAAAAGCTGAAATGAAGAGTCGCACTTTCTCTAAGGTTTCGTTATAAAGGAGCGTTTGTTTTTGAATGCGGGTTTTGTTTGACCAAACACGATGGAGAAAGTTATGGCCAATGTAGTAGTTGTCGGTACACAATGGGGCGATGAAGGCAAAGGTAAAATTGTAGATTGGTTGTCTGAGCGGGCAGATATCGTGGTGAGATATCAGGGTGGGCACAATGCAGGTCACACATTGGTTATTGATGGGATTAGTTATAAATTATCGCTTTTACCGTCTGGTTTAGTTCGTGGTAAGTTATCAATTATTGGTAATGGCGTTGTCGTTGATCCCCATCATTTTGTAGCAGAATTAAAAAAACTACGTGATCAAGGTGTAAAAATTACACCGGAAATTTTACGTATTGCTGAAAATGCTCCATTAATTCTTTCTTTGCATCGCGATCTTGATGCAATCCGAGAAAGTGGTCTATCTGGTTTAAAAATTGGTACGACAAAGCGTGGTATTGGTCCAGCCTATGAAGATAAGGTAGGCCGTCGAGCTATTCGAGTGATGGATTTGGCGGAAGCTGATACACTTATGGCTAAGATCGAACGACTTTTGGGCCATCATAATGCTTTGCGTCGTGGGATGGGTGTTGCAGAGATTGATTCTCAAGTGCTTTACAATGAATTGATGCAAGTAGCGGATGAAATTCTACCCTTTATGGATTGTACGTGGCGTCTTTTGGATGAAAATTATCGGATGGGAAAGAACATTCTTTTTGAAGGTGCGCAAGGTGCTTTATTAGATAATGATTTTGGGACTTATCCTTATGTGACGTCATCCAATACAGTTGCTGGGCAGGCGTGTACCGGTTCAGGTATGGGGCCTAGCTCAATTCACTATGTTTTGGGTATTGCAAAAGCTTATACAACACGCGTTGGAGAAGGACCATTTCCAACAGAGCAGATAAATGATATTGGCGAATTTATTGGAATGCGGGGTAAAGAATTTGGTGTTGTGACTGGTCGAAAACGTCGATGTGGTTGGTTTGATGCTGTCTTAGTACGTCAAATGGTAGCGATTTGCGGTGTTCACGGTATAGCACTGACAAAGCTTGATGTTTTGGATGGTTTGGATGAAATTAAAATTTGTGTTGGTTATGAGCTTGATGGGAAAAAAATTGATTATTTACCTTCTTCTATGGGAGCTCAAGCTCGTGTGAAGCCTGTGTATGAGACATTGGAAGGCTGGAAGGACGCAACAGCACACGCATTAAGCTGGGAAGAATTACCAGTGCAGGCTGTCAAATATATACGCTATATTGAAGAACTGACCAATACGCAGGTGGCTTTATTATCCACCAGTCCAGAGCGTGAAGATACCATCCTTGTTACTGATCCCTTTGCAGATTAATCATTATTTTCATATTGATTTTCGCTTTGGCTCTGTGTTTTTTTATGAATAGAGACTTAAGAGAGTGGAAGAAAGGTACAAAATAGCATTGTTTATTTTCCATATTCACTTTAAACTACGGTCATAGTTGTATCAATATAAATGACAATCAATTTAGAAGGCTAAAATAAGGGCTAGCCTGAGGGGCTAGGGTTGTTCTTCTCAGTTTGAGAAAGATTATAGAGAATATGGTAGATTTCGTTGGAATCTTAAAAAAGGCAATCAATGCGCAAAGTAATATTACACCACAAGTGCGTAAGCGGGTTTATAAACGAGCTATCGAAACACTAGAGCATCAATTTATAGCAGCAACAATACCACAAGCGATGGTAGATAAGCAGAGAAAGATTTTGCAAAGTGCTATTGCAACTGTTGAAGAAGAGTATTTAGCGGTTGAAAAAAAGTTGCTTTCTTCCGTTATTGGATGGAATCCTACACGTATAGAGGAAGATAACAAACACATACAACATTCTGTATTGCTACAAGGGAAGGATATTTCAGTAGTAGAAACAGAAGGAAGACGAGGCTCTGTTACAAGATCAAAGGACAATGAGACAATTGATGTATCTTCTGTGTCTGGGGTGCCAGATGCAGAGCTTGTCAATATGGAAGCTTATTTGTCTTCTCAGCATGTTGATGGCAATACGTTAAAGGTTTTACCTTTAGCTTCTTCTTCGCAAGGAGATAATACGCACATTGTTTCGCATATTTTTTCTCAAGCTTTGCGTCGTGCTAATAGGTCATCGGTGCAAAAGCGTATTGTGATAAGTGCTGCTGTTGTTGCTGGTTTTGTCACTTTAATTATAGGTATTTATCTCATTTGTGGGCGTGTGTTTGTATCAAATGATCATCAATCGTCAGGGGAAAATGTTCAAGTTTCTCATGTGTTACCAAAGACACTTTCGGTTAACCGAAAGTTAACGCAACGCTTATTAGAGGATGGGAGCGAAGTTGAGACCGGTTTAGATCAAACAGTACATGCTTCAAATGAAGAAAGAACTTCAACAGTTATTGCCAGTAATTCGCAGTCAAGTGAACAACTAGGTGAGGCTGTTTTTTATCAAGCGCGTACGGATTATGATGCAGAAAAAGTAGCAACGGGGAGTGCACGTTGGACGCTTATAAAAGAGTCTCGCGGAAAGGGGGTACCAGAAGAAACGGCTATACAAGGTGATATAACAATTCCAGATGAAGGGTTATCATTACGGTTAATTTTACGTCGTAATACGGATCTATCTTTTCCTGCTGCGTATATTATGGATCTTATTTTTATTCTTTCTGATAAATTTTCAGGTCAAGCTGTAAGCAATGTGCAAGCATTAACTTTTAAAGCAAGTGAACAATCTATTGGTCAGGCCTTAACAAGGACTGTTGCAGCAAAGATTGATGATAATTTTTTTCTTGTTGCATTGAGCGGCAATCATCCGTTTCTTGACCGAAATTTACAATTGATGCGGGAATTGGATTGGGTGCGTTTGGTATTGACTGACAAAAACGGACGCACAAACGAATTGACCTTTGCAAAAGGACCAACAGGTGAGTCTATTTTTAATGAAGTTATCGGACAATGGCTTACAAAATCAGAAAAGGTAACAGTTCTTGGACAGAAAAAATAAAGTACGGTTTCGGTGAGGTAGAAAACTATAAATAGAACTCGCACTACAAAAAATGCTTAGCAGTCTAATGCAAAAGCAGAGAGCCAACATAATGCTGGCTCTTTCTCATTTTAGGAATGCGCAAATAATTGATTTTACACTTGACTTTGAGATAGAGTAGAAGATTTGATAGAATTCTGTACTTTTTCAAATGCACGCATTTCAATTTGCCTTACACGTTCGCGACTGATGTTAAATTCACTTGAGAGTTCCTCTAGCGTCAGTGGGGTATCGCTTAAACGACGTGCTTTAAATATACGCCTTTCTCGTTCATTCAAATTATCTATGGCATGTGTCAGCATGGAACGACGATTTTCCAATTCATCTTGTTCGATCAAAATTTGTTCTTGATTGTCGGAGTCATCCACTAACCAATCTTGCCATTGTCCACTTTCACCTTCTTTTGTGCGAAGTGGTGAATTGAGCGAAGTGTCACCACCAAGTCGACGGTTCATCGATACGACTTCATCTTCTGTGACATTCAATTGGGTTGCAATTTCCTTCACTTGCTCTGCGTTAAGATCACCACTGTCAAGAGCTTGAATTCTGCTTTTTAACTTACGAAGGTTGAAAAATAAGCGCTTTTGATTGGCTGTTGTCCCCATTTTGACCAAACTCCAAGACCGTAATACATATTCTTGGATTGATGCTTTAATCCACCATATTGCATAGGTTGCAAGACGGAAACCGCGTTCCGGCTCGAAACGCTTAACAGCTTGCATAAGTCCAATATTGCCTTCTGAAATAACTTCTCCAATAGGCAGTCCGTAGCCGCGATATCCCATTGCGATTTTGGCTACGAGACGTAAATGACTTGTTACCAATCTATGTGCAGCTTTTAGGTCATTATGTTTACGATAACGTTGAGCCAGTATATACTCTTCTTTTGGCTCAAGCATTGGAAAATGACGCACTTCCTCTAGGTAACGATTCAAACCTCCGTCACCTGTCGTCACTGATAGCAGATTCATATGGGCCATATAGCACCCTCCTTTTGCATGAATTCCCTGATAAGGCAAATTCGATTTTTAGACATTATAAACACCTTTAACGCCTTACCCTACCATAATTTTTAATTTTGTTCAAAAAGAGACATTTTATTGTGAAATCATGAGAAGGCTAAAAGTTTCATTTCATTTTTTTAAAATGCTTGATAAGTTCAGCCATATCTTGTGGGAGTGGGGAAGAAAAAGACATAATTTCACCTGTAGCAGGATGTTCAAAAGTAAGACTGAATGCATGGAGTGCTTGTCGGTTGAATTGATCGATTGCATTTTTAATTATGGGATTAAGAGTGTTTGATTTTGTTTTAAAAGCGTTTCCATAAACAGTGTCACCTACGAGTGGATGTCCGATATGGGCCATATGAACACGAATTTGGTGCGTGCGTCCAGTTTCCAGACGACATTCCAGAAGACTGGCAAAAGATGTTGTATCTGCGTGAGTTCCATATTTTTCAAGGAGGGAAAGATGTGTAACAGCGTGGCGAGCATGAGGATTTTGCTTATGGACGACAGCTTGTTTTGTTCTATTATGAGGAGAACGGCCAAGGGATGCATCAATTGTCAAAATATTACGATTAGGGGCTCCCCAAATCAAGGCATGATAGCGTCGATCTAATGCCCTCGTGCGTCCGTGATCAGAAAATTGGGTGCTTAAGCTTTGATGAGCAAGGTCATTTTTGGCGACAATCATGACTCCACTTGTATTTTTATCGAGACGATGAACTATGCCGGGACGTTTAACGCCACCGATACCAGACAAACTATCACCACAGTGGTAGATAAGGGCATTAACCAATGTACCTGTCCAATTACCATTTCCAGGATGAACAACGAGACCAGCTGGTTTATTGATGACAATAACATGATCATCTTCAAAAAGAATGTCCAACGCAATGGCTTCACCGCTAGGTGCGGCATCACGAAGAACAGGCATTTTCAATTCGATGATTTGATTAGGTTTTAATTTTGTTTTTGGCTCCTTTACGCGTTGACCATCAATTCTCACATAGCCTTCACGGATGAGGGTTTGTAAACGTGAACGTGACAACTCATGGTGATATTGTTTGGCAAGCCACTGATCGAGCCTTTGCCCAAGAGCACCTTCATCCGTTATTTGCTGTGTTACCATACGATTGCTATTAAGTTTGTAATCAAAGACTCTTTTACCAGTATGAAATTGCTTTGGTATCAAGAAATTCTTTGATTCCCCAGTGACCACCTTCACGGGCACGTCCAGAAAATTTTACGCCTCCAAAGTAACTCCCACTGGGTAAACCATGTCCGTTAACTTCTACCATACCAGACCTCACTTGCGCAGCGATACGGCGACATTTGTTACGATCTTGCGATTGTATATAATTTGTAAGACCATATTCAGTATCATTAGCTAACGCTACGGCTTCATCTTCTGTATTAAAGGGAAGAATTGAGAGGACTGGACCAAAGATTTCTTCTCGAAAAATACGCATATGAGGTTTCACATCGGCAAAGACTGTTGGGCGTACATAATAACCACGCTCCATGTCCTTCGGTAAACCAGTTCCGCCTGCGACAAGAGTTGCACCTTCATCAATTCCAGATTGAATAAGATCTTGAATTTTATCATATTGTTGTTTTGAGACTACGGGGCCAATATGATTTCCTGTTTGGTGGGCTGATCCCACTTTTGTTTTTTCGGCAAGATCTTTTGCTATTTCGATAGCTTTTTCATAGATGGCTTTTTCGACAAGCATACGTGTTGGTGCATTACAGCTTTGCCCACTATTATAAAAGCAGTGGTGTACACCACGTTGAATAGCATCTGTATCGGCATCAGCAAAGATGATATTAGCTCCTTTGCCTCCAAGTTCCAGACAGACCCGTTTTAAAGTGCTACTAGCATTTTTAGAAATATCTTTTCCTGCTCTGGTGGAGCCGGTAAAACTGATCATTTCCAGATCTGGATGAGCAGAGAGATAAGAGCCGACATTCGCCCCATCACCGTTGATTAAATTAAAAACGCCAGCAGGTAGGGCGGCTTCATCCAAAATCTCAGCAAAGAGCATAGCAGAAAGAGGAGCAATTTCAGAGGGTTTTAACACCATAGTGCAGCCAGCTAAAAGAGCAGGGATAACTTTAAGAGTCACTTGGTTCATCGGCCAATTCCAAGGAGTAATTAATCCTACGACGCCGATAGGGTCATAATGAAGAATCGCTTGTTCATTTTCTTTGACTAAAATGTTTTGAAACGAAAACTCTTTGTAAGCTTTGATAAAGTTGCGAATATGGGAACTTCCGGTTGCGGTTTGCGCATTAAGCGCCATATCAATAGGTGCTCCCATTTCCATTGAAATGGTTTTCGCCATATCTTCTGAGCGTTTTTCATAGATTTCTAAAATTTTTTCAACGAAGCTAAGACGCTCATTAGGCAAGGTTGTTTTCCAATTTTGAAAAGCTTTTTTAGCAGCATTGATTGCTTTATCTGCATCTGTTGTGCTGCCAATGCTAATGACAGCACAAGCCTCTTCTGTTGATGGGTCGATAACGTGTAAATCATGAGGAGTGCTTGGATCATCCCATAGACCATTAATATAAAATTTCCGCTTATTAAACATGAAACACTCCCTATTTTTTATTTCTGTGTTGTTAAATTGTATTCTATTTGAACCTTTTTTAAGCAGGATAACAAGGACAATCTTATTGAAAGTAAAGAAATAGAACTGTTTTATGTCAACGATGCATGGAAAGTTGAAAAAATATAGCCTAAATCTTTGTATTAATCATTTTTATGAAAGTGGAAAAAAAGAGAATAATTGGTGATTTTTCTGTAATTTTTATAATAGAGTTTTCTTTAAAATCAATGCAGTAAAGCTATGTAACACTATGAGTTTTACAATGCACGCATTAAATCTAGAAGGAGCATCATAAAGAGGAATTATGGTATCATTTTTTTATTTAAAAGCGGTTGTTGGCAAAAGGTTATTAACCTTCGTACGGTAGTCTCTATGCATCCTTTTTGAAGAGGCAATTGTTCTCATTGCTATAATGTTGTTGGGTGTCATGCATAATTCGAAAACAAAATCTATTTCTAGGTCTTCTTTTTTTGATGAGGGTGCACAAGGTGCATCAGGAAAAAATTCATCTGCCAATATTGCTGAAATATTTCCTTATCCGGAAGTATGGAAAAAGGCATTTACCCTTGGACAGAATGTGCGTTTTACGCGAACCCCAGAAGTTGAAATTCTGCGTCGTCGCATAGAAACAGATCCAGTTTTTGCAAAACAGTTTCAAATTTTTGCAAAGCAAGAACAAAAAAATCCTACGAATATTATACACTGTAACAAGAAAACAACAAATTCCCCATCGGCTAAAAGGGTGATTAATCCTCGATCAATAGAGAATAAAGCGTCAATTTGTCATTCAGCAGTTTTAGAGCAGTTGTCACAACAAACTGTTCTTCCGCCGCTTGAGGAGGATGTAGGGGAACATAAATTACAAGTAAAAAATGTTGTGCAAAAAACAAAAGCTGTTTTTCATCTTTCCGATTACGCCTTTTTTGAGTGTGAATCTTTTATATTAGAACAGATCGACACTAAAATTTCAGAAGAAGACGTAAAACCGATTGATTTCACAAGTGATGAGGTTGTGTCCAATACTGCTTCTGCTTTTGATGAATCAATTACTGATCTTTACCGTGTTCTTGAATACCGCTTTCCTCAGTTTTATGATTCGATATTATCAGAAGCTTCAGGGGAAGATACTAAGAAAACTGAAAAAAATTCTGTTTTGCCTCATCCAAAGAATGAAACTCTTAAAGAGGTTCAAACGCATAGTGCTAAGCCTATTTTTGAAGATAATACAGATATTAAGAAGATTAAAAAGTTATCTGTTCATGAGTCAAGTAAGGCTGCTAAGTTAGCCAATGATGCTGATAATATTGCTGATTGTATGGTAGCTAGTGTAGCAAAGAGTTCGTTAGATTTGCCTGTAATGAAAGAAAGAGAAAATATACGGCAAGCCATTAAGGTGCCATTGTGTAATCCTGACATTACTTCTATACCAAATGCTCAATCTCTTGACTATGGAACTTATGAATTTCCTCCAATTGATTTATTACAGGAACCTATCTTTCAGGATGACACAATTATTTCCCAAGAAATATTGGAGCGCAGTGCTGGGCTTTTAGAAAGCGTTTTAGAAGATTTTGGGATTAAGGGAGAAATTATTCATGTTCGCCCAGGACCAGTGGTGACAATGTATGAATTTGAACCCGCTGCAGGGGTAAAATCATCACGGGTTATTGGTCTTTCTGACGATATTGCCCGCTCTATGTCTGCTATTTCTGCTCGTGTTGCTGTAATTCCTGGACGCAATGTTATCGGAATTGAATTACCAAATACAGTTCGTGAAACTGTTTATTTGCGTGAATTAATCCAATCAAATACTTTTCGTGATAGCCACTTTAAATTGGTGCTTGCCTTAGGGAAGGGGATTAACGGTGAACCTGTAATTGCAGAATTAGCAAAAATGCCCCATTTATTGGTTGCAGGAACCACAGGGTCAGGAAAATCTGTTGCGATTAATACAATGATCTTATCAATCCTTTATCGCATGACACCAGAGCAGTGCCGCCTCATTATGGTTGATCCTAAGATGTTGGAGCTTTCTGTCTATGACGGTATTCCACATCTTCTAACGCCTGTTGTAACTGATCCCAAAAAAGCTGTGACAGCTTTAAAGTGGGTCGTGCGTGAAATGGAAGAGCGTTATCGTAAAATGGCTAAGTTAGGTGTGCGTAATATTGATGGTTTTAATGCACGAGTTGCTCTAGCTGTAAAAAAGGGTGAAACGATTATGTGCACTGTACAGTCGGGATTCGATAAAGAAAGTGGCGAAATGCTTTATCATGAAGAAGCGATGGATTTAACGCAGCTTCCTTATATTGTTGTCATTGTTGATGAAATGGCTGATCTCATGATGGTGGCTGGTAAAGAAATAGAGAATGCTATTCAACGTTTAGCACAGATGGCGCGTGCTGCTGGTATTCATCTTATTATGGCTACACAGCGTCCTTCTGTTGATGTTATTACGGGTACGATTAAGGCAAATTTTCCGACCCGCATTTCTTTTCAGGTAACTTCAAAAATTGATAGCCGTACTATCTTGGGAGAACAAGGTGCTGAAACGCTTTTGGGTCAAGGAGATATGCTTCATATGGCTGGTGGTGGGCGCATTGTACGTGTCCATGGTCCTTTCGTTTCTGATAAGGAAGTTGAATCTGTGGTTGCGCATCTTAAAAGACAAGGAAAACCTCATTATTTAGCAAAGGTAACGGATAGTGAAGACAGTAATAACGATTTGGAAGCTGCTGATTCTGTTGCTAAAATTGTTGCAACAGAAAACTTTGGTGAGGATGGTGAAGAGCTTTATACACAAGCTGTTAAAATTGTAATGCGTGATAAGAAATGTTCAACATCTTATATCCAGCGTCGGCTTGCAATCGGTTATAATAAGGCGGCTTCTCTTGTTGAGCGGATGGAAGAAGAAGGTATTGTAGGGGCTGCAAATCATGTTGGGAAACGTGAAATTTTGCTTGATGGATGTAATAAGTATCAAGATTCTTTTAAGAGTATATAATACCAGTAATCTAAAAGGCTAAAGCTTTATTTTGGTTGGTAAGAGCGGGAGTTATCTCGCGCTTATTTTTTATTGTGAAATACTAAAAAGGTTCAATCGGAAGCGACTAAGCAAGAATGCTATCCTATATTAAAATATCGGCAGGGAGGTTAGATTAAGACAAAGAAAGGTCAGAGATACCTTTGGCATTTTTAGATTATCTGGAATGTAAAGAAATTAAACAGGCCTTTATACGAGGACAGATGGCTTTTGTTCTTTCTTCTGATTGTAAAAATATTCTTTGATCAAATGGTGTAGCGGCGTATTTTTTGGGTTTTCCTTCTGTCGTGGCTATGATGCAAGAACACTCTTTTTTTGATCAAGTGGAGCAGCACAAGATACTAAAGGGTGTGCAATGTGCAAACTCTGTTGCATTGGGGGGAGAGTAAAGTGCACCGCTGAATTTTCTGTAATTTCTATTAATGTTATTGGTTTAGGAAAAGTGTTTGTGCTGGAAGCTGCTCGGGAAGAAGATGTTTCTCTTCTCGCTGGTTTGGATGATGCAGCAACATCCGTTGCGGTGATTGATGAAAACGCAACTGTGTTAGAGGCTTCATCTCATTTTTGTTTTGTTGGTGAAATGGTCAAAATTTTGCTACAGACGATTGATAATGAGGTGTCTGTCAAGACCATTTTATCCATAGGAGGTATCAGTAAACGATTTAGCATTATTCGCTTGAAAATAAAACCGGCAAGCTTTTTGGTTTTATGCGCATCATTAAAGGCAGATGATTTGAAGTGTGAAGAAGAACTTTTTCGTTTTACGCTTAAGCTTTTGCTACGACATTTTACTTGCAAAATGGATAAAAATGGTCGATCTTGTAATGTTTTAAAAGATTTAGGGGAAATTATTGGGTCTCTATCCTCCTCTATTTTAAGATCTCATTTTCATGAACTTGCCGATTGATTTAATGATGAGCGATATCGTGTACGCAGTGGATTTATTGAGGCTGTTATGCCTTGGAGTGAACAGACCGTTGAATGGTCCGTTGATGGTTGTTTAGAGTGGCTTGATGTTGAAGTGTCTGCTTTGCCAATTTTTGATGCCAAACAGCGGCTTAAAGGGTTTCGTGGCTTTGGTGTTTTGAAGATGCAAGAAAAAGTACAAGATGAAAAAGTTGTAAAGCTGGATACAAAAACATCGAGTCTCTCAGAGAGTGAGTGTTTGGCTTTTCATGAGATTGCAGAACGATTGCGTGGTGAATTGGTTTCAGCAGGAGGGGGGGAACATTTGGTTGAAGAAACGTCGGTTCAGTTGCCATGTCCACAGACATTGCCTAAAAATGTCATAGAGCAAACTCTCATAAAAGAACCAGCAGCTGTTTTATCATTGTTGGATATAGCTACTGATGGTGTTTTGTGGTTGGATGGACAGGGTTGCATACAATCTGTTAGCAGTGCGGCTTTGGTATTAATTGGCTATGAAATAAATGAATTATTAGCACAGCCATTATCATCATTATTTACTTTGCAAAGCCGATCTTTGGTTGAAAAATATTTTGAGTTGATTCGTTTTAAGGGACAAAGTCAGTTTTTTAATCGCGGAGAAACAGCTGATTTATTGACAAAAAACCATAAGAGTATAACAGTTTCTATGATAATTGTGCCTTTAGCACGACAAGACAATTATGCTGTTATGCTACATAATCTGACAGGAACGATCCTCCCATTAGACAAAGAAGCAAAAGAAAATAAAATGGTTGGAGTTGTTCATGAAATACGAACACCTTTGAATGCTCTCATTGGTTTTGCAGAAATTATGAGGGATGGTCGTTTTGGTTCGATAGATAACGAGCGTTATCGTGGATATTTACGCGATATTATCTCATCTGGAAAACATATATTATCGCTGGTAAATCAATTACTAGACTGCTCGAAAGCAAATCATTCTGCCTCGAATAAACAGATCAATATGCCCCTTAGAGTTGAAGTATTTGATGTGATGTCTTGTTTGCGTTCTAGTATGGCTTTTCTTGAAATGCAGGCTAATCATAATGGCATCATTATGCGCATTGTTGCACCGATTCATGTGCCATTTATTTGTGTATCGCAACAGATATTTCGACAGATTATATGGAATCTTCTTTCCAATGCCATCCGTTTTACACCATCGGGTGGGCAAATTATTGTCCACGTTTCTTATGGAAAAAATGAGCGAGTAAAGATTTCAGTGAGTGATAATGGTATAGGGATGAATGACGAAGAGATTGTGCAAGCACTGCAACCTTATGGTCAGGTAAAGCGTAAAGATGGTCGATCTGGTGACAGCGTTTTTGTTGGAACTGGTTTAGGATTGCCAATGTGTAAGGCAATGGTGGAAGAGAGTGGCGGCCAATTTTTATTATTTTCAAAACCCAATCATGGAACAACTGTAGAAATGTTTTTCCCCGTGTTCCATGAGTGAAGCTACGCATAAATTTATTTTTTGTTGGCCAACAAGTCTCTGATTTCTGATAGAAGTTGTTCTTCTGGAGACATTGTTTTTGAATTTTCTTCTTCTTCTTGTTTTCGGCGTACTTTATTCATGCCTTTAACAAAGAGGAAAAGAACCCAAGCAATAATGAGAAAATTGATAAGTAAAGTTATAAAGTTGCCATAGCTAATGGTTGCTCCAGCTTCTTTGGCCGCACTCAATGTAGCTTGTTTGTCACCAGCAAGCTGAATAAACATGTTGGAAAAGTCAATTCCACCGGTGATAAGACCAATGATTGGCATAAAAATGTCATTAACAAGTGAATTGACTAAGCCACCGAAAGCCCCCCCTATAATCACACCAATAGCGAGATCAATCATATTACCTTTTAAAGCAAATTCTTTGAATTCTTTAAGCATTGCGTTTTCCCCTTATGTAGTATGCGACATATGATAAGCTTAACTATCGCTTTTGATAAAAAAGGAAAGGGCCGTTTTTATTTTCTTATAGTGTTATAATACAAATATTAAAGTTCTTTTCCAAGCTTATTATGATATGTTAAATAACGTGAGTGAGGCGCTTTATTTTGATTAATACTTGAGTATCTTATAGAGCTAAAACTAACGAAAAGCTTTTTATCAAAAAGCTATATTTTCTCTTCTTTTCAAATACAAAAGAAAAAATGTGCTTAATTTATGAAGTTATTTTAAGAGACTTATTATAACACATTGAAAATAATGTGTATTTTTTGATTGTTTGTTTGATTTTGTTGATGGCTTATTCAATGTTGAAGGTTTGGAAATTCTGGAAAAAGAGAGTGCGTTATAAGGCAAAAAAGTTTTTGTCGGTTAATATTTGCAAACATGAACTTGATTGTTAATAACATTATGAGTTTTCTTGCATTGGAGATTTATTTTCTCATGTAAATAGTGTGTTATCTTGATCTGTATTTTTCATGTTAAGAAGATGCAAAGGATAGTTTTTATTGTGTGGAGAAAGATTTATGGGTTTCTTTCGTTGTATTGGGCGTCCTGCTTTATTTATGTTAGATCCAGAGTATGCACATCGTTTAGCAATTGTTGGTCTTAAAAGTGGGTTGAACAGTTGTAAGAAGGTTGTTGATAAGCGTTTATGTGTAACTGTTGCAGGCATTGAGTTTGCAAATTTTATTGGTCTTGCTGCAGGTTTTGATAAGAATGCAGAGGTTATAGAGGCTGTTTTACGTTTAGGATTTGGTTTTACTGAAATTGGTACAGTTACGCCACGACCTCAGATTGGAAACCAGAAGCCACGGCTTTTTCGCTTGATAGAAGATGAAGCGCTTATTAATAGAATGGGTTTTAACAATGATGGGCACCAGATTGTTTACAACAGACTTTGTTCATATAAATGGTCTGGTATTGTAGGGATCAATATTGGAGCTAATAAGGATACGGTTAATAGGATCGATGATTATACTGCTGGTATTGCCTATTTTTATGATGTAGCTAATTATTTCACGGTTAATATTTCTTCGCCTAATACGCCGGGTTTACGTGATTTACAAATGCGTGACAGTTTACGGCTTTTGATAAATGCGATTTCGCAAGCCCGCAGTGAACAAAAGGAAAAGCACGGATTTCGTGTTCCAATTTTTTTAAAAATTGCTCCTGATTTGTCAGAGAAGGAATTGGATGATGTGGCTGAAGAAATAAGACTTTCTGATTTTGATGGATTGATTATTTCCAATACCACTCTTTCACGTAAAGGACTTACAAATGGTATATTAGCTAGCGAAGAAGGAGGGTTATCAGGGCGTCCACTGTTTGAGCGTTCTACGATTGTACTTGCCAAAATGCGTCAAAAATTGGGTAAAGAAATTGCAATTATTGGTGTTGGGGGCGTGCGGGATGCCTATACGGCTTTGGAAAAAGTTAAGGCTGGTGCAGATTTGATACAACTTTATAGTGGAATGGTTTATGAAGGACCGCACCTTGCTGTAACTATTCTGAAAGAAGTTTTGCAGCTTATGCAGCAAGATGGTGTTGATACTATAAAAGCTTATCGTGATCACAGTACCGAAGATTGGGCAAAACGTGCGATTTCTGTGGAATAGAATTGTGCTTTTTTGATAAAAAAATGTAGGATTTTTTTTAAAGGGCTTGCAAACTCTTTTGATCTTCCTTATGTCACAGAAGATAAAGAGTTAAGTATTTATCAAACAGTGAAAATTATGAGCCATTTGCTGTTTGTTTTATGCGGTTGTAGCTCAGCTGGTTAGAGCGCTGGTTTGTGGCACCAGAGGTCGTAGGTTCAAATCCCACCAACCGTACCAATTTTTTCACTTTGTTTGATATAATAAACGGCTTGTAATGATTGCGAGGTCTATTTGACCTTGCTGGAAGTTATGGCATTCTTTACAAATTAACTTGATAAAGTTTTTTGTGACGTTCATGCATGACATATCTGAGACGATACTACAAGAACAGTGCTTGTTTACCTGTTTAAGTTTGTGTGTTATAGCTGTAAAAAATGGTAAATAAATGAAAAGCAAAGATTCTAAGGATGCTTCTGATTTTCTCAAGAATTTACGCGGTGTAAACAATTGGGAGCAAGTTTCACAGTGACTCTCCTTCCGAAATGTAGAAGATATCGAGTGTATTACACCTGATCAAGCAGGTGTGGCGCGTGGTAAGATGATGCTTTCTAAAAAATTTACATCATTTTTATCGCGTCAAACACTATGGAGCATAATATGTCATTGTTTAACATTCTGACCGGAACCCCTTTATGGGCCTGGATTTTGCTTATTTTTCTCATTACGAGGGGAATAAGCGCATTGAAAGATAGGGAAATGGGGGTTAACCGCCTTTTTCTGTTGCCGTTAATCTTTCTTTTTTTGGGCGGAAGCGATGTGATTAACGAGCTGGCGTTCCCGCGCTGGGGAGCAATCTCAATGTTGGCGGGGCTGATGATCGGCGTTGGTGTTGGCTGGTTGCTCTGGCGTGCCGCTCCGCGTTTAAAAATCAAAGAGGGAACGGATTTAATTATTCAGCCTGGTACGCCGTTGACGCTGATATTTATTCTTATCGCTTTTGTCATCAAATTCACATTGACTGCTTTTCTCAAGGTTGAACCTGATTTGAAATATGCATTTGATTTTAACCTTCTTTTTGGTCTTTTAAGTGGGTTCACTGGTGGTGTGTTTTGGGGCGGCACATTAAATTTATATATAACATTTCGAAAGAATCCAAATTAATCCCTATAGCATTAGCTGTGGGTGTTTCCCACCAGAACTATCTCAATAGAAGCTTATTCCTAACAACAACGCTGCATACAAACGCAGCGTTGCCTCATAGTTTCAGATTTTTTTGTCCCAGCGTGTGAATACGTGACGGAAGTGATATATCTGACTATGCCCCCTTGGGGGAAGAGCGAGCCTAAAGGTTTAGAATGCTATGAGTTTAAGCTAGCTGGACTTTGAGCAGATGGTTTATCGCTAATGGTAAATCATTTTGTTTTACAATTCAAAAAGAGGATAGTGATGGTTTCATTGGCGTAGGTGGGCAAGAAAACTCTTAGCTTGGCAATGCGTCAACAGTTTGTAGAACTATGTTGTGGAACCCATACGCAAAGCGGTTGCTATGATGGCATGATGCTTTTGTCAAGCATTATGATATGGTAGGAATCGGTGTTTAAGGGTGCAACTGCGGTCACTGTACGACCCAGTAGCATTACGTCTGAGGATTTAGGAGCGGCAAACTCCGTACAGGCTACGCGTACAATATGTGAAGCACGCTTGCGGGAATCAGTGTGTCATTATTGCGTTGTGCACGCAATCCTCTAGCTAGTACTTCATTGGTAAGGCTGTTTTTTGAAGCTGGTTGTAATTATCTGTGTGTTTTTAAAGAGAACGTTAGCACCGATGTATCGCGTGCAGTACCAATTTTTTCACTTTGTTGGATATAATAAACGGCTTGTAATGATTGCACAGTATATTTATCTTGATAAAGGTTATGGCATTCTTCAACAATTAATAGGGATGAGTTTTTTGCATGGTATTTATGCATGAATGATTCTATAAAAATGGGGATAATTGTTTTCTGAATTGGTGTTTTATGGCTGCAAGAAATAATGAACAAATGAAAAGAAAGAAATGTAAGCCTATTGCCGATTTTTTAAAAAACTTACGCGGTGTAAATAATTGGGAACAAGTTGCGCAATGGCTTGCCTTCCGAGAGGTAGAGGATATCGAGTGTATTACACCTGATCAAGCAGGTGTAGCACGTGGCAAAATGATGCTGTCTAAAAAGTTCATATCGGAGACATCATTGGCATTGCCTTCAGCAGTTTTTATGACAACAATTTCAGGAGATTATCCTGAAGATGGTCGTGGTTTTGAATACCCCAAAACAGATGGTGATTTACGCCTTGAGCCTGATCTTTCTACATTAAGCATTGTGCCATGGGAGGACGCGCCCACAGCACAGGTGATTTGTGATCTTGTCTATCAAAATGGGCAGATGGTTGATTACACGCCACGAAATGTTTTACGGACAGTAATTGATTTTTACACGAAAATGGGTTTGAAGCCGGTTGTTTCACCAGAAATTGAGTTTTATTTGGTAGAAAAGAATCCTGATCCTGATTATCCTCTCGTGCCACCAGTTGGTCGTTCTGGACGTTCGATTGGTGGTGGACAGGGTTATTCTATTGCTGGTGTTAATGAATTTGATGAACTCATTGATGATATTTATCAATTTTCAGAAGCGCAAGGATTAGAAATTGATACCCTCATTCATGAAGAAGGTGCAGGTCAGTTTGAAATTAATTTACGTCATGGGGACCCTATCGAATTAGCCGACCAAGTTTTTATGTTTAAACGAACAATTCGTGAAGCAGCACTTAAGCATAATATGTATGCAACGTTTATGGCCAAACCTATACAGGGACAACCTGGATCTGCCATGCATATTCACCAATCAGTTATTGATCAAAAAACTGGTTTTAATATTTTTACAGAAAAGGATGGTAGTGAAAGTGTCTGTTTTCGCCATTTTATTGGTGGGTTACAGAGACATATGGCAGGAGTCCTTGTGATGCTTGCTCCTTATGTGAATTCTTATAGGCGTCTTATGCCAGGTCTTTCAGCACCTGTTAATTTGCGATGGGGATATGATAATCGTACCACAGCTTTTCGGGTACCACGTTCCATTCCACAGGGACGGCGTGTTGAAAATAGACTTCCTTCATCAGATGCTAATCCTTATTTAGCGCTTGCTGCTTCTTTGACGTGTGGTCTCATTGGTTTGCAGCAAAAGCTTGAACCAGATGAGCCGGCAACAAAAACTATGAATGCTGACAATATCGAATTACCGCGTGGACTGATTGAGGCTGTTAATTTGTTTGAACAAGATACAGCGGTGCGTGCTATTTTAGGAGATACATTTGTAAGCACTTACGCTGCTATCAAACGACAAGAATTTGAAACTTTTATGGAAGTGATTAGCCCGTGGGAGCGTGAATATCTTCTTCTTAATGTTTAAGTTTTATTACAATGATTGATTATAATCAAATTTCTCCAGGAATTTCTTGGTATGAGGATACTTTAGAAGAGCGCTCCTCTTATCCGTTTTTAGAAGAACAAATACAGTGCGATGTGGTTATTGTTGGAGGCGGGTTTACAGGGCTTTCGGCTGCTTATCATTTAGCTCAGGCTGGAGTGAGGGTTGTTTTGTTGGAAGCTTCGCGTTTTGGCGATGGTGCGTCGGGACGCAATGGTGGACAATTAGGAACAGGTCACCGTCAATGGGTAGAAATATTAGAAAAACAATATGGTTTTGAACGAAGTAAGGTGCTGTTTGATCTAGCGGAGGAAGCTAAAAGTGATGTTTTATCTTGGAATGCGCTACCTGATTGCTCTATTGACTTTATGGCAGGGCAGCTTTCGGTTATCCATAAGAAACGTAAAATAAGTGCCTATCAGAGGCATATTGAGACAATGCAGCGTTATGGGTATAAGGGATTAACCTTTATGAATAGAACTGAAACAGCTGAACGGCTTGGATCGTCTTTTTATTATGGTGGTCTCTATGATATGAACACTGGCCATATAAATCCTTTAAAGCTGATTGTGTGGTTGGCAAAAAAAGCAAAAAATGCTGGCGCTAGGCTTTATGAAAAAACACAAGTCAATGCTGTAGAACGCAATGGTAGCTATTGTCTAGTAAGAACAAAACGAGGCAACGTAAAGGCTGAGCATGTTTTATTGGCGACCAATGCGTATAAGCTTGGACTTCAGCGTTTTGTTGAGAAAAATATTGTTTCTATCCGCTCTTATATTGGAGCAACTGAGCCGTTATCAAAGCAGAGTTCGATTCTTGAGAAGGGCGAGTCTGTAGATGATTCTCGTTTTATGGTTCGCTATTTTCGTAAAAGCATTGATAATCGCTTATTATTTGGCGGAGTGGAAAGTTACGATAATCAACATCCTACGAATTTAGATGAACGTATACGACGGCAAATCACTGAAATTTATCCTCATCTCCAATCTATAAATCTGACTCATTGTTGGGGTGCAACGGTTGCCATCACGGTTGAACGTATGCCCTATGTTCGTCAATTATGCCAGGTATTACGTATTGTGGTGGATATTCAGGGCATGGGGTTATGCTTGCTCCTTTTATGGGGAAATTATATGCTGAATGGCTAACTGGAAAGCGTGAACGTTTTGCGTATTTTCAGGATTTAAAGATTTCAACTTTTCCAGGTGGAAAAATTTTTCGTTATCCATTTGTATTTTTAGCAATGCATTGGTTTTCCTTGATGGATCATTTTTAATTGGATATCGTTTGAAATAAAGAAAATTAACACCTTGTTTAGTATCTGTCTGCTTTAATGAATAGAGCTTCTACAAACTATTTAAACTTTTATAATCGAATGGGAAAATAGATAAGTTTATGGTTAGTAAAATTATTCCAGTTTCTCCCTTTGATTGTATTGTTTTTGGTGGCAATGGTGATTTGGCATCACGTAAGCTTATACCTGCTTTATATCATTGTCAGTGTGTTGGACAATTTAGTGAACCAACACGTATCATTGCAGTTTCGCGCTCTTCGTTGAGTAGTGAAGAGTATCAAAATTTTGTTCGTGCTTCTCTGGAGAAATATGTTCATCTCAAGGATCTTAACCAAATTGAGCTTAATCGTTTTCTTTCACGTTTAACCTATGTTTCTGTTGATATTACCTCAAACCGAGGGTGGGCAGATTTAGCTCTCTTGCTCTCGAAAGAACCTGCTGATATTCGGGCTTTTTATTTAGCAGTTGGTTCATCACTTTTAGGTGATATCGCAATGCGATTAGGACAAAACGGTTTGGTGACGCAGCAAACACGGATTATCATTGAAAAACCTATTGGTTACAATGCAAAAACAGCAGTTGAACTCAATGATACATTTGCAGGAGTATTCGATGAAAATCAAATTTTCCGCATTGATCATTATCTTGGTAAGGAAACTGTTCAAAATTTAATGGCATTGCGGTTTGTTAATACACTTTATGAGCCGTTATGGAACTCCAAATATATTGATCATGTCCAGATAACGGTTGCTGAATCTCTAGGATTAGAGGGGCGTGTAGAATATTATGAAAGTGCAGGTGCGCTACGCGACATGGTACAAAATCATATGTTACAGTTGCTTTGTTTGGTTGCTATGGAAATACCTTTTTCCAACAATGCAAATGCTGTGCGTGATGAAAAACTTAAAGTTTTGCATTCTTTAATGCCTCTCGATGTTCATAATGTAGGGAAAAATACTGTGCGTGGGCAGTATCTTGCGGGTATATCCGATGGTATTTCTGTAAAATCTTATCTTGATGATTTGGGAAAAAAGGTCAGTAAGAGCGAAACATTTGTGGCGCTTAAGATTAAAATTAATAACTGGCGTTGGGCGGATACACCTTTTTATTTACGAACCGGTAAGCGTATGTTCACGCGTATGTCTGAAATTGTTGTCGTTTTTAAACCCATTCCCCATAATATTTTTGAGACGGATTTAGATGCAATCTTTTCTAACAGATTAGTTATTCGTCTCCAGCCTAATGAGGGGATGAAACAATGGCTGATGATTAAGGATCCAGGTCCCGGCGGTATGCGGTTTCGTCATATTCCCTTGGATATGAGTTTCGCATCTGCCTTTTCTGAACGTAATCCTGATGCTTATGAACGTTTATTGATGGATGTTGTTCGCGGAAATCAAACACTGTTTATGCGTCGTGACGAAGTTGAGATTGCTTGGCGTTGGATTGATCCAATCCTTGAGGGATGGGAGGCAATAAAACAGCCTATTCATGGATACAGTGCTGGTTCATGGGGACCATCTGCTTCGACTGTTTTGATGGAACGTGATGGGCGCATATGGAACAACTTAGTTTAGAGCGATAATAACAATGTATGGAATGAATATCGACCGTTTAAATTTTGAAACACCCAAGGATTTAGCTTTGGCATTAGCTGATCGAGTCGCAGCAGAGCTTAGTGTGTCTATTCTTGAGCGTAAGCGAGCAATTTTAGCAGTTTCTGGTGGAAAAACACCAGAATTGTTTTTTCATTATTTGTCAAAAGCTGATATTAATTGGGAAAATATCATTATCACTTTGGTCGATGAACGTTTTGTACCTGCCCATCATGAGCGTTCAAATGAGCATGTTGTACGGCGCTATTTATTACAAAATTTTGCGGCTAAAGCGCATTTTGTAGGGCTTTATCAGAAGGCAATTACTGCAGAGCTTGCTGCTTTTTCAGCGGCTAGTCGTATCAATACTTTGCCTAGACCATTTGATGTGGTTGTTTTGGGAATGGGGGGTGATGGACATACTGCTTCTTTTTTTCCTGATGCTGATCGTTTGCAACAAGCACTTGATCTTCAGACGCAGGCACTTGTTTTACCCCTTCATGCGAAGAGTGCTCTTGAGCCAAGACTTACGCTAACTTTGCCGGTCATAATGCAATCTCGTTGCATTATTCTTCATTTTGAAGGTTTTCAGAAACGTGATTGTTTTGAAGCAGTTTGTCGGGACGGATCTGAAACGGAAATGCCGGTTCGAGCAGTTTTACGCAATGCCAATCATCTTGTTCAGGTTTATTGGTCGCCTACAGAAGATGAAATAAGTGAAGCAGAACATGATAGTGAAGCTGTTGATACTTAATATTTTTTAGGTGTTGAAACGTGCATATAAATAAGGAATAAACATGGCACTTTCAAAGACAATTGCTACGGTTACACGAAGAATTTATGAACGTTCTCTTCCAACGCGAGAAATTTATCTAGACCGTATTGAAAAGGCGCAAGAAAATCGTCCCAAGAGGAGCTTTTTGGGGTGTGCCAATCAAGCTCATGGCTTTGCCGCCTGTGGTCCAATAGACAAAAAGCGATTGAAGCGTAATATTGTTGGAAACATTGGGATTATCACTGCATATAATGATATACTTTCAGCACATCAACCTTTTGAGGCTTTTCCTCACTTAATTAAAGAGGCTGCCCGTATGGCTGGTGGTGTGGCACAAGTAGCAGGTGGTGTGCCTGCAATGTGCGATGGTGTAACACAAGGGAATGCGGGGATGGAGCTTTCTCTTTTTTCCCGTGAAGTGATTGCAATGGCGACAGCTATAGGCTTATCACACGATATGTTTGATGCGGCGCTGTATCTCGGGGTTTGTGATAAAATTGTACCTGGTTTAGTCATTGGAGCACTAACATTTGGTCACTTACCAGGAATTTTTGTTCCTGCGGGTCCTATGACGAGTGGTCAAAGCAATGACGAAAAAGTGAAGATACGCCAGCTTTACGCAGAAAATAAGATAGATCAGCAGATATTGCTGGAATCAGAAGCACGTTCTTATCCTAGTCCAGGAACATGTACATTTTACGGGACAGCTAATTCAAATCAGATGATGATGGATATGATGGGGCTTCATATGCCTGGAGCCTCTTTTATTAATTCTAATACACCGTTACGTGATGCTTTGACACAGGAAGCTACCAAGCGTGCACTTAAAATTACAGCTCTTGGTAATGATTATACGCCACTTGGCAAGATGATTGATGAGCGCTCTTTCGTGAATGCCATTGTGGGATTAAATGCAACAGGAGGGTCTACCAATCATGCGATTCATTTAATTGCTATGGCAGCTGCTGGCGGTATTCAATTGACATGGCAGGATATTGCAGAAATTTCGTCCGTTGTTCCTCTTTTAGCGCGGATTTATCCGAATGGTTTGGCCGATATAAATCAGTTTCATGCAGCTGGCGGTATGGGATTTATTATTCGCGAACTGATTGAGGCTGGTTTAGTGCATGAAGATATTCGTACAGTTTTTGGTAAAGATCTCAATGCTTATGCAATTGAAGCAAAGCTTTGTGCTGATGGCAATGTGGTGCGGGATCCTGCTTTAAAGGAAAGTGGTGATCATAGGGTGTTAGCAGGGTGGAGAAAGCCATTTCAGCCTGATGGTGGTATTCGTGTTTTATCAGGAGACTTAGGGACAGCTATTATAAAAACTTCATCCGTTAAGTCTGAGCATTGGCGGATTGAAGCTCCAGTCTTTGTCTTTAATGATCAAGAAGAATTGCAAGAAGCCTTTAAAACTGGGATATTGAATGGTAAAGATTTTATTGCTGTTGTTCGTTATCAAGGGCCAAAAGCGAATGGTATGCCAGAGCTTCATAAGTTAACGACAATTTTAGGTGTTTTACAAGATCAGGGGCAAAAGGTGGCATTGGTAACGGACGGTCGTATGTCAGGTGCATCAGGAAAAATTCCTGCTGCAATCCATGTGACACCAGAAGCTCTAGATAATGGTCCCATTGCGCGTTTGCAGGACGGTGACATCGTTTGTCTTGATGCTCATATGGGTAAATTAGCTGTTTTAGAAGATATGGTGAAGTTTAATGCACGAACGATTATGCCTCCTGATCTTTCAAAGAATGAATATGGCGTTGGGCGCGAGCTGTTTCGTGTTTTTCGTCAATTAGTGAAGCCTGCGGATCAAGGAGCATCTGTTATTATAGCATAAGTAAAGCAACACTTTTTACATAAAAAGTATAAAAATCAATACATTATATACATTGATTTTATTTAAATCCCCATCAGAATCCACACTTTGATGACGATTGAATTGACTACTTTTTATAAGAAATTGCCATGTATAAAGGAGTATAAAAAGCAAATCATGATGCAAATGTTATAACGCATGTAAGCAATCAAATGAAATGCAAAGCAACTATTATTCATAATAGTTTATAAATTTTATGAAACGTTTTTATCATAATATCGAAAGCAGTATTAAGACGTTCAGTGATTTGAATTGTAGATAACATAAACTGAGGTTCATTTTTTAGATCAGATCTTATTTTAAGGGTTGGTTTGTTAAACGCATTTAAAATTACGGTTACCAACACGGGTGAGCGTAAAACTAAAGATGTTATAGAAATATCCTTATAACACCAACTTCTTTTAAAGAGGGATAGTTTGAAACTGTCTGTAAAGAACGCATAAAAGGATTTTGAAAAAATATCGATTTATAAGTTTTACTAAAAAATTAGTAAAATCCTAGGTATGCACTATAGATAAAGTATCATCACGGCGGGTAATGAAAGTCATAATGTTTTCTCTTATGAAAGAGAAAGCCTTTTAATGGCATAAAGCGAGCGAGCTATCAAAAGATGTTTTGAAAGTTACAGTTTAAAAGTAATGAATTCAAATTTAAATTAAATGATTTTAGTGATCTCAAATAGAGAGTGCCTTTTTAAGATAAGCAGGGGAAAACGTGAGATGATTAGAGCCTCTCTAAATAGGATGTTGAATCGTTTAAAGCCTAAAGAAAGTGCGAAAAGATGAAAAGGAATACATGTGCAATAAAAGTACGTAAAATCCTTAGAATTTTGGTACGGGCAAATTATGTAATCGAGTAGCAGCTTTGAGCGTATTAACCATAAGCATAGCAATTGTCATAGGTCCAACTCCTCCTGGAACGGGGGTAATAGCAGCGGCTTTCTCTTTTATTTCTTCAAAATCGACATCACCGACAAGACGCGTTTTTCCTATACCTTTTTCTGGTGCTGCAATGCGGTTAATGCCAACATCAATAACAACAGCACCATTTTTAACCCAGTCTTTTTTAATCATTTGTGGGCGTCCTACAGCTGCTACTAAAATATCGGCGCTACGACATACATCATCAAGATCGCGGGTACGGCTATGGGCGATTGTCACAGTAGCATTAGCTGCTGTTAAGAGTGCGGCCATAGGTTTGCCGACAATATTAGAGCGTCCAACAACGACGGCATCAAGACCTGATAAATCTTGTCCGCATTGTTGTTCAATCATCATCATGGCACCAGCTGGTGTGCAGGGAATGATGGCATCTTCAAGTGCGTTTGCTGCAAGTTTTCCGACATTAATATAATGAAAACCATCAACATCTTTTTGGAAAGCGATGGCTTGTGTTATGCGATTTGTATTAATGTGAGCAGGTAAGGGAAGCTGTACTAAAATACCATGGATTTTGGGATCAGAATTTAATGCTGCAATGAGTTGAAGGAGCTCTTTTTCTTCTACTTCTTTAGAAATCATATGTTTGATTGAAAAAAAACCACATTCTTCGGCTTTTTTGCTCTTTGATGTGACATATACTTGGCTTGCGGGGTCATCTCCAACAATAATAACGGCGATACCAGGTTGTATCTTATGGTTGTTGCGCAGTTTTTTTGTTTCAGCTTTAACTTTCACAATAATCTCTTCAGCGAGCTTTTTTCCATCTATAATATTATTCATGGCAGCGGTCCTTTCAGTAGGGCTGTTTGTTTTTTTGTAAAGCATTTGCTGACGATACAATAGAGCTTTGTAGCAGTATTAATCTTGGGAATGCTAAGAGTGGTTCGATAATGTTGTATATTTTTGGTTTTTCAGAAGACTTTAAAATAATTGCTTTGTTAAGAAGCAGCAACATTGCTGTTTCAATAAACTTTGGATAAGAACAAAAATAATTAAATTATTAAATAAGATATGACGGATTTTAGGATGATAAAAAATTTTTTAACGATAATTTAGCTGTGTTTTTAATCTGTTATAGGAGTGAAAGTGTAGAGGAAGATTGTGCGTGTCAGAATAATAAAATTTTTGAGTGGGATTTTTATTACAATTGTTTTTTTGTTTGGAGTTGGTATTCTCATTTTACCTTATCTTGTGTCAACAGATGCGATTCGTATTCGTTTGGCTCAAGATTTGAGTGCGTGGACAGGTTATAATGTGCAATTACGTGATCCACCACAGTTAAGTCTCTTTCCTTATCCTAAAGCATTTCTTTCCGGCGTTACTTTAACATCAAAAATTAATAATATTGTACCATTGATGGAAGCTGAATCGATAGAAGTTGATCTTTCTTTAGTAGATCTTCTTTGGGGACATGTTTCTTTTTCAGAGACGCGGATTGTGCATCCACAATTTGTTATGGATAAGCCCATTAAAACAGTAGCTGATTTTTTTGATAGATTTTCACGGTCACAAGGTACATTAGGATTAGCAATACGTAATGCTCGTGAAATAATTCAACATAACCCTGAGCAGCCAGATGTAAAACGTCTTTTGAACCAACCTTTTGGGCGGATTGTTATTGAAAATGGTACGCTCGTTTATCATGATAGTATTTCTGGTGTGCCAGAGAAAATAACGGGATTAAATGCAACTCTCGATTGGCCAGAATCAACGCAGGCAGTGCGGTTTCGTGCAGCTGCCCGTTGGCGCGGAGAGTTGACAAAATTATCGATTGATGCCGACCAAGCATTGTTGCTTTTAGCAGGAGGGAAAAGTCATATCAAGGCAAGCATCAATTCTGTACGTGGTGGTATAACCTTTGCAGGGCAGGCACGATTATCTGAATATTACATTTTTGATGGGAAGGTATCGATGCGTTCTCCAGGGTGGAATCAGACATTGGCTTGGATTGGAAACAATAAGTTTTGGGGTCATAGATTGAAAACACCTATTGTATGGGAGTCTCATTTTTTAGCGCAGCCAATGCATATCAAAATGAATAATGTGACATTTACAATGGGTAAAGCAAGTGCACGTGGAGCTTTAGAGCTTGATTTTCAGGATTATGTACCAATCGTAATCGGATCTTTAGCATTTGATAATCTAGAATTGAAACCCTTGGAATCGCTATTTTCTTTAGTTAAAAAAAAGAAGATACCCCTTAATATGACGATTTTTGATCGCATTGGAGTAGATGTACGGCTTTCTTCTCCTCAAGCGAAAGTAGGTAATATTGCGCTGACTAATTTAGCTGCTGCGATACAAATAAGAAATGGGCATATTATTTTTGACCTTGGACATGCGAATGTTTTTGGGGGATCATTTCAAAGTAATCTTCAAATTGCATCAGTTGATAAGAAAGTGCATATTGAAGGGCGTGCTTCAGGTGTTTCCATTGATACACAAGTTGCTTCAGAGGCTCTGAAAATTATTCCATTTGCACAGAGCAAAGCCAATTTTAACATGACAATCCGCACGCTTGCTCGTTTTTGGTCGGAAATTTTTGCGAAAATGCAGGGTGAATTAACATTGAATATGTCTTCTGGCCGGCTGTTAGGGT
This sequence comes from Bartonella gliris, assembly GCF_045277155.1. Classification (GTDB taxonomy): domain Bacteria; phylum Pseudomonadota; class Alphaproteobacteria; order Rhizobiales; family Rhizobiaceae; genus Bartonella; species Bartonella gliris. The sequence continues at coordinate 866,656 of NZ_CP123962.1, read as the reverse complement.
ATGATTTGAATGATTTGCAAACAAGGCTTTCAGAAAAGGAACAGTTTCTATTAGAGAGTAATGACTCATTATCTACAGCCTTTGATCATTGGGATCTTAAGACGAGATTTTCAGAAGGCACAATGACGATAGCAGAATCATTGATGCGTACAGCAGACTGGAATTTATCAATTCAGGGAACGATTGCAGCTTCTATTGCCCAGGAAAGGCAGAATGAATTTACGCTGCAAGCACAATTACGAAAAAGTAACAGTTCAGAAACTTTATGTAGAAATATCCAATGTCTTGCTAACAGCCTTGCATGGCCTTTTGCCTTTTCTCTTAATTCTAAAGGGCAAAAAAGCGGCAATTTTTGGGTAAAAAAAGATATCGATGCAGATTAATCGTTGTTCTGCATTGTTGGTGAGAATCTTAGAAAATTACTAAAAAATATTATGTTGATAGATATAAAAATTTGAAAAATATGTAGTTTATACTTATTGGATTTGAGAGGAGATTCCATAGCCATCTTCAGCGATGGTATGTTTTCCGTCTGCTCCAACGGAGCCAATTCCTACAGTAATCAGAATAAAAGCTAGAAGGGTAGTAATAGTAATAACTGTAGCTTTTTTTGCAGACATATTTTCCTCCAATCATGCAATAAATCACAAAGCGCAATGATGAATGATCTGTTATTATCAGTTTGCATAAGAGCAGAATCACTTAAGCATCTTATTTGTTCCAAGCATTATCTCATAAAGCTAAAAAAATTCTATAGTCCTTTATAGATGATAGTTCTATAGATATAATTTTTTCTTTTTGTTATATGTTTTCCCTCATTTTCTGATGAGTATAGTTAGTTCTGGCACAATTTTTATGCGCATAAATTATAAACTTAAAAGATTATTCATTCGACAGCCACTTGCTTTGAATAAAGAAATAAAGATAGAGGATTCGCAAGCTTTTTATCTTGTCCATGTTTTGCGCATGCAAGAAGGAGCTGAAATTTTACTTTTTAATGGACAGGATGGTGAGTGGCTTGCTAAACTCACCACGGTTGGGAAAAAATTTGTTGTGGTTCAGCTTACCCATCAAGAAAGATTGCAAACGGCGCATACGGATCTTATTTACTGTTTTGCTCCGCTCAAAAATGCGCGTTTGGATTATATGGTGCAAAAAGCTGTAGAAATGGGGGTATCAGTTTTGCAGCCTGTCATAACACATCACACGCAGGTTACCCGTATCAATATGGCGCGTATGGAGGCTAATGTTATTGAGGCTTCTGAACAGTGTGGCATTTTATCTCTGCCTGAATGTGTACCTGCTGTGTCGTTAGCAGAGCTTTTAGAACATTGGGATGAGACACGACCTTTGTTCTTTTGTGATGAAGCACACAAATTGCATAATCCATTGCCTTTTTTTAAAAAGCATGAAATTAGGGGATTGGGTGTCCTCATTGGACCAGAAGGTGGATTTAGTGAAGAAGAGCGGAGCTTTTTAAAAAAACATCCTTTTGTAATTCCTATATCATTAGGTCCGCGTATTTTGCGTGCTGACACTGCAGCTGTTGCTGCTTTGGCCCTTCTTAATGCCAGCATAGGAGATTGGTCAATTGATTGAGAAGTCTGTGAAATCATTCTAAATGGTTCATTTAAAATGATGGAACAAATGATAGGATAAAATAAGTTATGGCGCTTGATATAACTGATGAAAGTGAAATTTATAACTTAGATTCCTTGGTTAGCTATTTCCAAGGGGGGTGTAAAGCAGAAAATGATTGGCGTATTGGTACAGAACATGAAAAATTTCCATTTTATAGAGATGGTTTCCGTCCTGTTCCCTATGATGGCACGAAAGGAATCCGTGCCCTTCTAGAGAGAATGCAAGAAGCTTTAGGATGGAAGCCCATTTTAGATGAAGGGAATATTATTGGGCTCGTAGGATCAGTTGGTCAAGGTGCTATTTCTTTGGAACCTGGAGGGCAGTTTGAATTATCTGGTGCACCGCTACAAACAATTGGTCATACTTATCGCGAGGTAATGGAGCATTTAACTCTTCTCAAGAAAATTTCAGAGCCATTGGGTATTGGTTTTCTCGGTATGGGTGCTAGCCCAAAGTGGACGTTAGCTGAAACTCCAAGGATGCCCAAGTCACGTTATCAAATTATGACCGATTATATGCCGAAAGTTGGCAAAAGTGGTCTTGATATGATGTATCGAACATCAACAGTTCAGGTTAATCTTGATTTTTCATCTGAAACTGATATGCGGAGGAAAATGCAAGTATCAATGAAATTGCAGTCCATTGCAACAGCATTGTTTGCCAGTTCACCTTTTACTGAAGGGCGTCCAAATGGCTTTTTATCTTGGCGTTCTGAAATTTGGTGCGATACGGATAATCAGAGATCTGGAGTTCTCCCCTTTATATTTTCTGAGCATTTTGGCTTTTTGGATTACGTTGAATGGGCTCTTGATGTGCCAATGTATTTTATTGTCCGCGATGGTCATTATCATGATTGTACACATGTAACATTTCGCCAATTTATGAATGGGGCTTTAAAAGAGCAGGTTGTAAATTCAACACCAAATATAGGAGATTGGATTAATCATTTATCGACTTTGTTTCCCGAAGTACGCTTAAAACGATTTTTAGAAATGAGAGGCGCTGATGGGGGGTCTTTGCAGCGTATCTGTGCATTGTCTGCTTTTTGGGTTGGTCTTCTTTATGATGGTGAGGCGTTAAATGAGGCAGAGGCATTAACAAAAGATTGGTGTTTTGAAGAAGTTTTAGAGTTGCGCAAACGTGTTCCAAAAGAAGGTCTAAAAACACCTTTTCGTCAGACCATAATTTTAGAATTAGCACGTCAAGTTGTTGCGATTTCGCGCAAAGGTTTAGAAAATCGTCGGAAGTATAATGTTGATGGGTGTGATGAGACAAATTTTCTCAATCCCTTAGAAGAAATGATTGTTATGGGGCAGACAGATGCTGATAAACTTTTATCCCATTATCATTCTATTTGGGGAAAGGCTGTTGAACCAGTTTTTTTAGAATACGCTTATTAGGATTTTGAAGCAAGAAAAACGCTTTGCACTTCTAGAAAAGTGTGTGTCATTGTGTTGTTTATTCACGGACTATCTTAAAAAGAGACATTGCATCTTCCAGTGCCATTCATGAAGGTTATAATGCAAGGTTTACAAGGCATTGTCATCTTTACTTATACAAGCAACAGATCAGTATTATCTTAATAATTAGCGCAATCTAAGGTTGTATTTTTCTCTTGCATTAAGACGGATTCATTAAAGAGGTATATTTAGCCCTTTTTAAAACGTTTTTTATCTCCACAACTGATCCCGCTTGTGATCTACAAGCAAACGATTATTTTGATTCACTTTAAGACGCGTATTAAATGAGAGAAGCTGACAGTATTTAGTACATTTATTCAAGTGGAAAAACGGAGAATTACCTTTATAAATCAAGGCGCTGTGCTAATAAAGAAATTTTTTGAAAATACGCTTTCAACATTAACGCTTATTCTGTTACTTATTTTATTATTTGTATTTGCCTTATAATTTTCTTTTTGTATCAATACATCTTATTTTATAGGCTATGGATATATATGATGTCCTGTTATTTGCAATAAGAATACAAGAGTTAGATCTTTGTGCTGATAAGGTAAAAAGCACTTCTTTTTTTGGCTAAAGACATCTATTACGCTGCTCCGATTTTCTAAAATGGTAATATCTTATTGGTGATATTATCTCTCTTTTCGCGTCATAATACGGTATACCTGTACAGCAAGAGCGCAAACAGTAGCTGTATTTTTAAAACGAGTTATAGAATTCTGTGTTATCATTTTCTCTATACCCCTAATCTGCTCTTCTCGACTAATGCCAGTTGGAGAATCTAGAAACTTTTGTGCGTACTCAAACATCGGATCATGCAAGTCTCTATCACGTTTCGCTAGAAAGAAAATTCCTTCTAAGTTATTCCAATCAGCATCGGATTTGATTGCATTAGCTTGAAAAGCTTTAAGTTTCCTTTTTAAGTTGTTAGATACTAGCGTTGTTTCTTTTGTATTCTCTTGCCACAAATCAGCAAAGCGTCCACAAAAAACAAGCATTATATGATAATGCTTTAGAATATCAAATTCTGGAGGATCAGTTCGCAACTCTATTAAATATCTCCAAAACTGTCCCTTATCATATTCTGTAGGTATGACAGGCTTTATCTCTTTCTTGAACACTTCTATATATTCTTTTGCTATTTCCACCTTTTCACGATATTCTAAATCTTTATAGTTTTTATTTATATTTGTTTGATAAAGTTTATTGTACTGATTAAGATTGTTCGTCTTAGTGCATGCAAACAATATTAATACAGAAGATAAAGCTATAAATATTATAATACGCATTATAGAAAATTTAGCTTCTTTTTTAACAAACAGGCGAATTTTAAATACAACCATTCCTACGATTGATGACGCTTAATCGAGCTACATTGATTATATGCTATGTGTTGTTTATGTTGATAATTTGTTCCAAATTATATTTAATGATACGTACAGCACGTATCGTATTGCGTCTCAATATGATGTTATGAATCCAAAAATCTTCGTGTTTGTATTTAGAAGGAATATTTTATAACACTAGAGATCACAACAGATGTTTCAAATAACAGAAAAGAGGCTTCCATCAAAAACTAGGAAAGAAAGTGTAGAAGCTATTTCCAACAAACTGACACATACTTTAAAAGAGGTGGTGATGAAAGCTGCTAAAAATGTCGATAATAAAATTGGTGAAGATGGTTTGATATCGTAGTGTTAAGAAAAATAAGCCATGGAATTGTGTGGAAGTTTGTTTATCATTATTAAAGGGCTTATCATTTTACGGAGAAGGAAGAATAATAATACTATTCATGTGATAAGATGTATTGAAATTACTCTTTTAGCCTTGAGCATGTAATAAGCGTTGTCAATATTTTTTCCTATTGAAAAAAATTATGGATAATAGGAAAGTGAGCTTGTTTGATTTTTTATCGCCTTTAAAGAACTATTCATAGATAAAAAATTCTCTTCTAGCCTATAAATTAAAAAATAATGATTTTATAAAAGCGTTGCAAGCTTTATATTTCGTTTTCAGATACAGCGCATTCATTTTGAGCTATGCGTTGTTTTTTACTATCAAGCACAACGATAATAGGCATAAACAATGACATTTAATTTTTTTATAAATTTATTTCTATTTGTTATTTTTTTGTTATGGCTTGCTCAAAGTAAGAAAATGCAATGGAGTCTTTCTTTGCGTGTTATGCTAGGACTTATTCTTGGCTTGATTTTTGGAACTGTTTTGCAGGTTATTTATGGGGGAGGGGACGCCACTCTGTTGAAATCTGTCGAATGGTTTAATATTGTTGGTGATGGTTATATTTCATTATTGCAAATGATTGTTATGCCATTGGTATTTATCTCTATCGTTTCAGCAGTTGCTCATTTGCATTCTGTTTATGCTGTTGGCAAAATTAGTGTAATGGTAATTTCAATATTACTTTTTACAACAGCTATTTCAGCATTAGTTGGCGTTTTGGTCGTTAACTTTTTTGGATTAACAGTGAACGGTTTGGTACATGAAGGGCAAAATGTGTCTGCTATTCTTGAAACGCGTGTTTCTCAACTTGGAGATATGAGTGTACCAAAGATGATTTTATCCTTTATTCCTAAAAATCCATTTGCTGAGTTAAGTGGAGCCAAGCGTACATCAATTATCGGTGTTGTTATCTTTTCGGCATTTTTAGGGGCTGCGGTTACTCTTTTAAAGAAGGATGATTCAGATCAAGGGGAAAAAGCGCTTTTATTTATTCAGGTTGCACAAGCTTGGATTATGCGGTTAGTACGTATTGTGATTGCTTTGACGCCTTATGGTATTTTTGCACTTATGACTAAGGTAGGAGCGACTTCAAATGTTGCAGATATTTTAAAATTGCTGGTTTTTGTCATTGCTTCTTATATTGGTATTATCCTTATGTTTGGAGTTCATGGTGTATTGCTTGGTATCTCGGGGATTAATCCCTTCCGTTTTTTCAAAAAGGTCTTACCGGTTTTAACATTTGCTTTTAGTAGTCGTTCAAGTGCTGCAAGTATTCCTTTAAATATTGAGGCACAAACGCAGTGGATCGGTGTACCACAATCAATTGCAAGTTTTGCAGCCTCTTTTGGGGCAACAATCGGACAAAATGGTTGTGCAGGGCTTTATCCAGCGATGCTTGCAACCATGATAGCTCCATCAGTGGGTATTAATCCTCTCGATCCTACTTGGATTGCTACCCTTGTTGGTGTCGTAACATTGAGTTCTATTGGTGTTGCTGGTGTTGGTGGTGGTGCTATTTTTGCTGCATTGATTGTGTTACCAATTATGGGGCTTCCTGTTTCTTTGGTTGCTGTACTCATTTCTATTGAACCTCTCATTGATATGGGACGTACAGCCCTAAACGTAAGTGATTCAATGGTGGCTGGAACTATAACCAGTCAGATGTTGCGTACAGCGGATAAAAGTGTTTTTGAAAAATAATTTTCAAAGTGAAAACTATAGTTTCTTCTATGGTTTTACTAAAACCTTTGCAAGAGATATTTGGGCTGAGCCCGGCTGTAGAGGCTTTTGTTGACTTTGATGAGGGGCCCAACCCGAGAGCCAGATGAAAGAAAAATGTGCGCGAATACGGCCATCGGGATCACTAAACCGTTTTGCATAGATTTCAGCAGCACGAAGGAAAAAACGCTTCGATACGGGGCGTCGTGAGCGATTGATGAGTGCATTTTGCATCCCCATAGCTTTAAGATCATGCATAAGATCAAACATTGTATTGTAGCGTATAGTAATCTCTTCAACATCTGCTACGGGTAAGGCAAAACCAATACGGTGTAAAAGAGCCCCAGCATCACGAATATCCGCAAAAGGATAAACTCTTGGACTAACTCCACCATAAATTTCAGTTTCAGCTTGCAGCAGGCTTTCTCGCAATTCTCTTAACGTACCAGCTCCCACCATAACAGCAAGAAATAAGCCATCTGGTTTAAGGATATTTTTTATTTGACTAAGAACACCAGGGGTATCATTGGTCAATTGCAATGAAAGTAGTGAAACGATAAGGTCACAATAATGTTGAGGAAAATCAAGGAATTCTCGATGACGTAAATGAAATTTTTTGTCATGACTTTGATAGAGTATGTCGGTTTCGACGCGTTCTATGGAGTGGACTTTTCCAGATTTCATTAAAACTTGCGCGGCAAGATCTGTATGGCTGTGTAAATCTAGAGCTAATGTAAAGCGACGATCAACAGTACTGAGACGTTTATAGAGATCCTCAGCCATAGAGGACAATAAGAAATCATATCCCTCTTTTGCTTTTTGGAAAGCACGTTTGCGGAATTGTTCAATACGGGCATGATCAAAAATTAAAGAGTATGACATGTTGTTAAGATCTTTTGCTCTATGATTCAAACTATATTTTGTAAAGGTTCATTTTTGCGCAAGCTCTGTCAAGTTTATGATGTGAAAGAAAAACAAATTTATAAAAAGTAAGAGTTTTTAAAGGAATTAAATTTAAAAAATACAAAAGAAACTTTGTTGTGTAGGGAAGCTATAAAAGCCTAAATTGATGATGTTATGCTTTCGAGAAATGGCTTTAAGTGGCGGAGATATATTCAGTAAGTTTGTTGAACGCTTGCTAACAGTTTTGTATCCACCGATTTGCCCTGGATGTAAGCAAAGAGTTTCTGCTTATGGTACGATTTGCTCTGAGTGTTGGAAAGGTCTTCAATTTATCACGAAACCTTATTGCCCTGTTATGGGGATTCCTTTTGTTTGTGATATGGGGGATGGTTTTCTCAGTGGTGAAGCACTTCAAAATTCTGCTCCTTTTTCGCGTGTTCGTTCCGCTATTGTTCATAAAGGGGTGGCGCAAGCTTTGGTAACGCGATTGAAATATGGTGATCATGTAGAACTGGCATCTTTTATGGCCAATTGGATGGTATTTGCTGGGCGCGAGATTATTGATGATTGTGATGTCATTATCTCCATTCCTTTGCATTTTCGTCGTTTTTTTAGGCGACGTTATAATCAATCTGCTGAGCTTGCTCGCTATATTGCAGTAACACAGAAAAAAAATTTTAAACCAGGCTGGCTTGTGCGTTGTCGACATACACGTCCACAGGTTAGTCTCTCTGCTAGGGAACGAAAACTTAATGTGCTGAATGCTTTTGAGGTGCCGCGCAAAGTTAAAAAATATCTAAAGGGACGTTCTATTCTGTTAATTGATGATGTTTTCACCACAGGTGCAACAGTTACAGCGGCGGCTGCAACATTAAAACGCGCAGGTGCACGACAGGTTGATGTTTTAACATTTTCGCGTGCTCTAGAAGAAGTCTCTGTTTTTCCTAATTATTGAGAGGGACTTAGAGCTAATAATACTATTTAAAAAAGATTGGAAAATAATATTATGAAAGAGATAATACTTTATACACGCCCTAACTGCCCTTATTGTACAAAAGCGCGTGATTTGCTTGATAAAAAAGGTGTAAAATATACAGATATTGATGCATCAACTTCACTTCGCCAAGAAATGGTGCAGCGAGCGAACGGGCGTAATACATTTCCGCAAATTTTTATAGGTGATTATCATGTCGGCGGTTGCGATGATCTTTACGCATTAGATGCTGCGGGGAAGCTTAATTCGTTGCTGGAAGACATGAAAGAGCTGTAGGTTATGGTATGTTCTATGAAGGTCGTTTTGCGAGAAGCATATAGTTAACGTCCATGTCTTTTGAGCGATTCCAGCTGTCGTTTAAGGGATTATAAGTAATGCCTATCTCATCAATGACGGTTAGGGCGTTTTTTGATAAGAGATCTTTAAGTTCTTGAGGTTTTAGGAATTTTTTATAATCATGCGTTCCTTTAGGAAGCCAACGTAAAACGTATTCAGCACCTATAATAGCTAATCCCCATGCTTTCCATGTGCGGTTGAGTGTTGAGACAAACATCAGCCCTTTTGGTTTGAGCATTTTTGCTGTGGCTGCTATGAAGAGATTGACATCAGCAACATGTTCAACAACTTCCATATTGAGGATGATATCAAATTTCTCTCCTTCATTGGCTAGCATTTCTGCAGTAGTCGTACGGTAATCAATTGAAAGTCCGCTTTGGGTTGCATGGATTTTTGCGACTTCAATATTCGTTTGCGCAGCGTCAGCTCCTATAACCGTAGCGCCAAGACGTGCCATTGGTTCGCATAATAAACCTCCCCCACAGCCAATATCGAGAATTTTCAAATTTTCGAAGGGCATAAGTGAAACAGGATCACGATTAAATTCTAAACAGATTTTCTCTCTAATATAAGAAAGGCGTGTTGGATTAAATTGATGAAGTGGTCGAAATTTCCCTTGTGGATTCCACCACTCAGCTGCAATACGCGAAAAGTGATCAATTTCACTCTGATCAATTGTGGTGCGCGTTTCATTTATCATATCGCTCTCCTTTTATTTTTTAATAATCAAGTCAGACGTTTTTTTCTGAAGTCAAGAGTAAATTAATGTGAATATGCTAGACTTGCATAAATAATAGATATTGGGTATGTCGGAAGATAATTGGTTGATATAGTGGCGAAGCCTTATTTTCATTGCCATTTAAGATAAGAAACATAAAGGTGAGAGTATTATTGATGGCGCGGATTGTCATGAAATTTGGCGGAACATCTGTAGCAGATATTCAACGTATTCATAATGTTGCACGGCATGTCAAAAGAGAAGTGGATGCAGGCAATGAGGTTGCGGTTGTTGTATCAGCAATGGCGGGGAAAACCAATGAACTTGTTCAATGGGCGTGTGAGGCTTCTCCAATGCATGGAGATGCTTACGAATATGATGTGGTGGTTGCTTCTGGTGAGCAAGTAACGGCGGGTTTATTAGCCCTTACACTGCAAGCGATGGGAGTAAATGCTCGTTCATGGCTAGGTTGGCAAATTCCTATTCATACTGATAGTGCACATAGCAGTGCACGTATTACAGATATTGATGGATCTTTTTTAATACAGCGTTTTCAGGAAGGTCAGGTAGCAGTTATTGCTGGTTTTCAGGGGTTAGCACCAGATAATCGGATTTCTACTTTGGGGCGTGGTGGATCAGATACAAGTGCTGTTGCAATAGCGGCAGCTATACAGGCTGATCGTTGTGATATTTATACAGATGTGGATGGTGTTTATACAACTGATCCACGCGTAGAACCTAAAGCACGCCGTTTACCCAAAGTGGCTTTTGAAGAAATGCTTGAAATGGCTTCTCTTGGGGCGAAGGTTTTACAGGTTCGTTCTGTTGAACTGGCTATGGTTCATAAAGTTCGTACCTTCGTGCGCTCAAGTTTTGAGGATCCCAATGCTTTAGGCATGGGAGATCCAATGAATTTTCCTGGAACACTTATTTGCGATGAGGATGAAATCGTGGAACAACAGACTGTTACTGGTATTGCTTTTGCTAAAGATGAAGCGCAAATTTCACTTCGTCGACTTGCAGATCGCCCAGGGATCTCCGCAGCAATTTTTGGACCCTTGGCTGAAGAGCGGATTAATGTCGATATGATTGTGCAAAATATTTCTGAAGATGGCTCAAAAACTGATATGACTTTTACTGTACCATCAGCAGATGTAGATAAAGCCGTTGCGCTTCTTGAGAAAAATCGTAAAGAGATAGGGTTTGACGTTATTCAATTTGAAAGCGATCTCGCCAAGGTGTCTGTTATTGGTATTGGAATGCGCAGCCATGCCGGTGTTGCGGCTACAGCATTTAAGGCTCTGTCTGAAAAAGGTATTAATATTCAGGCAATTACGACTTCAGAGATTAAGATTTCTATTTTGATTGATAGCGCTTACACTGAACTTGCTGTTAGAACCTTACATGCTGTTTATGGACTTGATAAGGGATAAGCATTTTTTAGCGCTAAAGGAATTCGAAATAACATAACATATTCATGTGTAGGAGCGTGGAAAACTCCCTATAAGCGCGTTTAGTAAGAGAGGGGAAGTGCGTCTTGTTTGGGCTCTTGTTCAAGAGAGAGATATTACGTGAGGAGAGCTTCGTGGATGCAGAGGTTAATATGAGAGCGCTTACAAAGTTTGGTTGCATCAGATTATTCATACAATTACGCAAAATATAATTTATGAAATATTTTCTATTGATACTTTTCTTTTCCTAAATATTCATTGGGAACCTTATGTCTATCGCGTGGGGGCATCCTATTCTTTTCGAGGGTGAATAAACATCTAGAGTGAGGATTTTCTCAGCGATTGCTAATAACGGAATACTGTCAATTTAGGGAATACGAAAAGAGCTTTCTTTTTCTTTGGCATATCGGATTGGAAAGGATTTAATTTACCTGCTCTTATAGTCCTTGGATATAGGTCTATTTATATCAAGCACAATAAAAAAGCGCCTTATTATTCTCATAAAGCAAACGATAATGCACTTTTCTATACTCACCTTTTAAAAAGGCGGTTTGGCTAATTTGTTACATTGTAAGTGTATCATAATTATAAAAACAAACAAGGAAAAAGCACTCTAACATATTTTGTCGCTTTCAGCGATGGATAAATAGAAAAACTGCATTCCTTTTTTGAAGTCTATTCAACTTTACCGTAAAGCTGCGTGAAAGAGATTTATTACAATAATGTATGATTTGCATAAATAATATGTCTTCATCTGATTTCATCATTGAGAGCCTGACCGGTTAATGTAGATAAACGGTATATAGAGGATAATTGACAAACAGGAGATATGGGATAAATTATCCATCACCATTTTTTTACCAAGGTTGTAGCTGGCAGTTTCCAGTGCTTCAATTTTCATCATCCCTATAATTAGGCAAACTGCAGTTTTTATAACAAAGTGGATTTCATTTGGTTCATTGAGAATTATGAGGCACTTTTTTATTGCGTTTATTACGCTTGATATAAATGAGCCCATACCCAAGTCCTAAAAGAGCAGATAAACCAGAACCACAAAGAACACCAATTTTTGCAGAATCAAGCAAAATCATGTCTTTAAAAGCAAGCATTGAAACGAAGATAGACATTGTAAAACCAATTCCTGCTAAAAATCCAATCAGCAAAATGCCTGTCCATGTTATATGAGGAGGCAAGCGGCATAGTCCTGATTTTACAGCTAGATAACTAGCAGTGATAATACCAAAAGGTTTACCGATAAACAGACCAATGACAACACCGAGAACAACCAAGAATGATTTGTCAGAAGAAAGGTCAAAATTTGCAAAACCAACACCAGCATTTGCAAAAGCAAAAATTGGCATCACAACATACGCAACCCATGGATGCAATGCTTTCTGAACACGTGTTACTGGTGCAATCATATCACGTTGTCCTTTGCGCATTTTTTTCAATGCAGTTGAGATATGATGCAGGTCTGTTTTTACATTTTTTTCTTGAAGGATTTGCATTGCGTTGCTCAATATTGTAAGCGGAGCTACAAGGGTGCGAGTAGGAAAAACCGGAGTCATCATACCTAGAATCACGCCAGCCAGTGATGGGTGAACACCCGTTATCATTAAACCCCACCAGATGATTGCACCAGGTAGAGTATAAAGCCATGCCGATGCGAGTCCAATCCATTGAAAAAATAACACCAAAGCAATACCTGCTCCTGCAATGGCTAAACCACTAGGATCAATGTTTGTTGAGTAGAAGAAAGCAATGATAAGAACAGCGATAATGTCATCAATAATCGCTAATGATAAGAGAATGACATGAAGGTTAGCAGGAATTTTTTTTCCAAGAAGAGCAAGAATGCCTAGCGCAAAGGCAATATCTGTTGCTGTTGGCACAGCCCAACCATGAGTCTCTCCACCATTTAAGTTAAAGCTAAGATAAATAATTGCGGGGAGACAAACTCCACCTATTGCTGCAATAATTGGCAAAATTGCTTGTTTAAAATCAGCAAGAGCGCCTTCATGAATTTCTCGCCGAATTTCCATTCCAGCTACGAGAAAAAAAACAGTCATGAGAGCATCGTTCACCCAGAAATGCAAATCCCATGAGAGAGTAAAATGGCCAAAGTTAAAACCAAGAGGGGTATGCCAGAAAGACTCATAGAGAGAAGCATACTTAGAGTTTGCAAAAATGAGTGCGGCAGCAGCAGCTAATAAAAGAACAATACCACTGAGAGCCTCAATATGGAGAAAACGCTCAAGAGCAGAGAACGCTCGATTTGTAACAAGAGAAGCGCGATTTGGCAAACGATTTGAGGATAAGGCAGACATAAACAACTCCAAGTATCAACAGTTCTGCTAATATAGATCTTTTGCGTAGATTGTTATGCATGTGACTGCATTTTATCATACAAAAGAAGAAACAGGAATAAAGCTCTTACATCTTAAGGGCAAGATCATTACTTTTAAAATTTGAACATGTTTTTTAGGGAGATGATTCATTTTTGATAGTTAGATTTACTTTATTCAGAGCAGTGGACAAATCATTTTGAAGTGCGGTTTCGAGATCAGCCATTGTAAGACCTTTGTTGTCTTTTGCAGTTATTTTAATGATCAATGTTTGTGGATTTTTAGCAAAGTCGCCAAAGGACTTTGAAATATTTTCAGTTTTTTCATTATCTTTTAGCAATATTTTTGGGGTTTGCGTCATCATAAGATAGAAATCGTTATAAAGTTCTTCTTTTAGATTATGTTGACTGTCATTAAGATTTTGTGCGAGATAAGAAAAAAGCTTATCAATGAATCCAGCATCCGTATAACGTACGTTGATTTCGCTTATACTAAAGTCTTGAGAAGCAGCGATCATTGCCTCTTTTTGTCCAGAGAATAGTTTTGTATCAACATCCATAGCTTTAGCAGATATTTCTCCAGAACCAATGTTTTTTATGTTGAAAGACATTGGATTAAGAAGGAGGGTACGCTTTTTCTCATCATAAGAGATATCAAGTTTCCCTGAAAGATCAAGGCGTTCAAAGTCCATGTTTTTGAGCAAAGCTAAGTCTTTTTCTTCCATTTTTTGGGGTATAATCGAAAGGCTATCAAGAGAGAGCAGAAGTTTTTTTGGTATAGGCTGCTCCCATTGTTTTGGCTTGAATTGGAATGACTTAAGCGTTGCCTTTAACTGTGGTATATCAATGGTGGCGTTATCAATTTTGGCATCGGCTGAGGTAATGGCGAGCAGGGTGTTTAGGAGAATACTATTTCGTGCGGCTTTTTCAGCTTCTTGGTTATTTTCTTTTCTTGCGTTAAGATAAGCTTTGACCAATTTCTCAGGTGTTTGGTTGAGTGGTTTCATTTTTAGACCAGATGTTTTAAACTTACCAAGAAAGAAAGAAGCATTTTTCTCTTTTTCTTGGAAAACATCGACCATTACATTATCCAGAGAAATAGGACCGATAACGCTTTTTACTTGGTTGAGAGCATTGCTTTTTCCCGAAATAAGAGAATGAGCGTAGTTGATGTCAATATCATGTACTTCTATTGCATCACTTTTGGTAATAATATGCGTCTGTTTATCACTGTTTGGAGCTGTCATTTTAAGGTTCATGTTTTTGAAGCCAACAGAACCAATATGACCATTTTTAAAGCCAGAAAGATGAAAGTCCTTTATTTCAATTTTTTCGATTAGTTTGTTCTCATTTTCTGCAGAAAGCAGTATATCCGGCGCAATAATTGAGGAAAGTTCAAGACGCATAATTGATTGCAAAAGGTGTGATGCGACGGTGGTATCCTTTTTTTTAAAGTATACACTGTTAAGAGAAATTTTGGGAATTTTTATGTGAATATTATTACGCCTTAAGTCAACATTATAAAGGGTGAAAGCGCCAGGAATAAAGGAAATAGGAGGACGGGCTGAAATAGCACCAATTTTAAGTTTTATGTCGGCAGGGACTGGAAAAGTGACATTTGTCAAGTTGACTTTGCCTATGATGCTGACTTCAGCTCTTAGTGCTTTTATAGAACGACGGGCTATTTCTTGTTTTACAAAATTGTCAAGATAGGGTTTTACCATATAAAAAACGCCGACAATTATAATTGTCAGAATAACAACAAATCCAATAATACATGTCAGCCAGTATTTTATATTTGCTCGGTACCCACTATTAAAATTGACCATTATTCTTCTTTCATTGTTATCATTCTATGTGACGCTTTTATCACTTTATGCGAAAATGTAGACAAATTTCTTTAAACAACGATAAAGGCTCAACTATAGTATGCACCAGTTCAACAGTTATCTATTTTTATCTTCTTTTACGTGTAGAGTCATTCTAATTTTTTTTGCAATACGCTTTTGTCAATTGCCCCCAATTTTCTTTGGCTTCAACATTTTATGGAAAAGCACTTATTACAAAAAGGAAAGTATGTACTGGTCATAATTTTTTACCACATTAAATCACTCTCAAAGTGACCTCATGTCTGCTTTTATCTTGCCGCTGTTTATAGGAACAGTTAAAACACAAAACAGAAGATATAGTTTCGTTCATTGTAATTTAATGGGGAGAGATGGGAATCATGACAGAAAATCAAATAATGGCTTTTTCTATCATTGGTCTCATGATGGTCGTTTTTATTTGGGATCGATTCCGTTATGATCTTGTCGCTATTTGTACATTATTGATTGCTTGCACCGTTGGCCTTGTCAGCCCGAAGGAAGCATTTAGCGGTTTTAGTAATGATATTGTTATTATTGTGGGGAGCGTATTTGTTGTTAGTGCGGCTGTATCGCGTTCTGGAATAATGGAATTTATTATTCAACGGATATGGCCAGAAGTGAAATCAGTGCGCCTTCAATTGGCTTTTTTGGTCATTTCTGTGGTGTTTTTATCAATGTTTGTTAAAAACATTGGCGCTTTGGCTATTATGCTTCCGATTGCTTTTCAATTTGCTCGTCGTTCTCAGATTTCACCCTCTGTCTTTTTAATGCCAATGGCATTTGGTTCTTTGTTGGGCGGTCTTATGACTCAGATAGGGACCTCTCCCAATGTCGTTATTTCAGCTATGCAAGAACGTTTAACGGGTACTCCTTTTACCATGTTTGATTTTACACCGGTTGGTGCAGCAGTTGCTACTGCTGGTGTCTTATATTTGGTCTTTTTTTCTTGGCGTTTACCTGTGCGTGTACGTTCAGGTGTCTCGTTTGATGATGCTATTGATATTCGTAATTATGTTTCGGAAGTGCATATTCCAACAAATTCACCGATTGTAGGAAAAACCATTGTTGATCTCGTTAAGCCGTCAGGCGGTGATGTCATGGTTGTTCAAATCATCAGAAATGAAGTCTCTATTTCGCCACTTCCAGATTTTGTTTTGTCTGAAAACGATATTGTTTTACTGGAAGGCTCACATACAGGGCTAGATAGTGTGATGAGTGCTGCTCGTTTAGAGTTTTCTACTAATCGAACTATTTCCACGGGTGATAAGGACAGCGACATTGATATTGTTGAAGCAGTTATCACACATAATTCGCCTCTTATTGGAATCAGTGCGAAACAGTTTTCGCTCTTTGATCGTTATGATGTGAATTTGCTTGCGTTAAGTCGTCAGCATGAAAGGGTGCGGGGAAGACTTGGTGATATTATTTTCCATCTTGGAGATGTGATCGTTTTGCAGGGGCAGGATATGGTTATTCCAACTTTGTTACGGGAACTGAAATGTTTGCCTTTAGCAAAACGTAATATTGTGTTTGGCAATTTACGACATGGGCTCACATCTTTAGCTATCCTTTTTATAGCGATCATTTTTACGGCTTTTCAGATCGTTCCAGTCGCATTTTCTTTCTTTTCTGCTGCTGCTGCAATGGTTATCTTTCGGGTTTTGCCAGCGCGTGACTTGTATCAGGCATTAGATGGACAAATATTAGTATTATTAGCAGCTCTTATTCCAGTGAGTGAAGCACTAGAGAAGACAGGGTGTACGGATCTCATAGGTCAGTGGCTTAGTCAATTAGCGGTATTTTTTCCACCATCTGGTGCGTTAGCACTTATGTTGATTACAGCTATGTTGGTAACGCCATTTTTGAATAACGCAGCAACCGTGATGATGGTAGCACCAATTGCGTCAAGTTTTGCTCATTCTCTTCATTATAAGCCTGAAGCTTTTTTGATGGCTGTTGCAATTGGTGCGGGGTGTGAGTTTCTCACCCCTATTGGACATCAAAGTAATATGCTTGTGATGGCGCCAGGAGGATATCGTTTTAGTGATTATCCACGCTTTGGTGCTCCGTTGGCGGTATTAATAGTAATTGTTGCAGTTCCAATGCTGATGTGGATTTGGCCATTGTAATAGAACATTTGGGAATCTCTAAGTATTATTATACAGGTTGTTAATCGGATGAAGGTAGGTTGAAGAGATTACTTTGTGCAAAGAATTTTGTTTGGAATTTAGATTTGTATCAAGTTCTATTATGAGTTTTAGCATTTCTTTATATGCAGCTATTTCTAATCGTGGAAATTTAGCCATATCTTTTTTAAAAAGCTTTTTAATGAATTGGCTTTCCAATGTAATTTCACAATTAACGATTTTGAAAAGTGCAATGCAACGGTTGCTTTTAAGTTTTTAAAAGGGTGTTTCCGTACATATATAATAGAGGGGTTAGGGATACGCTATCGAGATTATAGGCAAGAATGCAGGGTAGACATTAAGGCAGTGATATAACTTTTCTATTTTTATGAAATAAAGATATGTAAAGGCTATAATGTGGACCAAAAGGTAGTAATATTGTTTTGGGTGATGTATTTGAAAAAATCCAATTGGATGACATTGATTTGAAACTCATAGACTGGCAAATTTAAGATTTTGACTTAAATGAGGGCTACCATCTTTGTTCATTTATGCGTAAAAGCAAAGAAAGTAATTTTTTTCAAGGTATGATTACATGTCGTATGATAGTTTTATTGCTGAAGTGAATGCAGAGTTTCGTCAGGAAAAGGCTCTTGCTTTTTGGAGACGTTACGGTTTTTCAGTTATTGTTGCAGCCGTTGTTTTTGTGCTGGTGATAGCTACTTATCAAATTTACCATTATCATCAAATGAAGAAAGCCAGCCATATTGGTGATGCATTCGTAAAAGTCCTTAATTTTGCGGAGACACATCATTTTGATGAAGCAATGAAGCAATTGGAAAATATTAAAGCTTCTAACTTTGGAGGGTATCCTTTTCTTGCTCGTTTGCGTGAAGCTTCTTTACTTATGGAACGAGGTGATTCTATTAAATCAGTAGAGGTTTTTGACTCTGTCGCGGATGATGAAAAAGCACCGCAAATTTTGCGCAAAGTTGCAAAAATTCGGGCGGCTTATATTTTGGTTGATACAGGGACCTTGGATGATGTGAAAAAGCGCGTCAAAGATATGGCAAGTGATGTTGACCCTATGCGTATGTCTGCAAGAGAGGCTTTGGGCTTAGCTGCTTATAAAGCGAATAAAATAGATGATGCGGTTTATTATTTTAGGAAGATTTCTGAAGAAGGTGTTCTGGGATCAAAAATAGCAGATAGGGCACGAATTATGCTTGAGCTTATGCAAGCTGAGGGCAAGGCAAATAAGGAATAAATTGATGAGCCTTACCATTGCTATAGTTGGTCGCCCCAATGTTGGGAAGTCAACGCTCTTTAATCGTTTGGTTGGGCAAAAATTGGCTTTAGTTGATGATAAGCCAGGTGTGACACGCGATCGGCGTATTCATGCGGCGAAACTTCATGATCTGCGTTTTGATGTGGTTGATACAGCTGGATTGGAAGAAGCGGGTGATCATACACTCGAAGGCCGTATGCGTTCTCACACAAAAGTTGCTATTGATGAGGCTGATCTTATTTTATTCATGTTTGATGCAAAAAGTGGGATAACACCGAGTGATTTAAATTTTGCTTCATTGGTTCGCAAGTCGGGAAAACCTATTGTGCTTGTTGCTAATAAGTCTGAGTCAAAAGCGGCATCAGGGGGAGAGTATGAAGCGTGGTCATTAGGTTTTGGTGAGCCCTGTCCAATATCTGCTGAACATGGTTTGGGTCTTTCAAATCTTCGTGATGCAATTGTGGATTCTCTTGGTAAAGAGAGAGCTTTTGAAAGCAAGAACGAAGAAAAACATGTTGCTATACAGCTGTCATCTATTGATGATTATGTGAATGATTGCGATGAAGAGGATTCTGTTTATGATGAAAGCAAACCTCTTCGGATTGCAATTGCTGGTCGCCCAAACACAGGAAAATCAACCCTTATTAATAGGATGTTGGGGCAAGAGCGTTTGTTAACAGGACCTGAAGCGGGGCTTACACGTGATTCTATTTCTGTGGATTGGGAATGGCATGGTCGTCATATTAAACTTTTTGATACTGCAGGATTGCGCCGAAAATCAAAAATTCAAGAAAAATTAGAAAAACTCTCTGTTGCAGATACTCTGCGAGCAATCCGTTTTGCGGAAGTGGTGGTAATCGTTTTTGATGCAACGGCACCTTTTGAAAAGCAGGATTTACAAATTGCTGATCTTGTGATTCGTGAAGGGCGTGTTCCACTTATTGCTTTCAATAAGTGGGATCTTGTTGAAAATAGCCAAGTAACATTGGTTGATTTGTATGAGAAATGTGCTCGCCTTCTTCCTCAAGTTCGTGGTTTGAGAGCTGTTCCTTTATCGGGTCAATATGGCCAAGGGATCGATAAACTGATGGAAAATGTCATGATGATGCATCGTGTGTGGAATCGCCGTATTTCCACTGGCAAACTCAACCGATGGCTTGAAACTGTCGTTGCACATCATCCACCGCCTGCAATTTCTGGCCGCCGACTGAAGGTTAAATATATAACACAGGTTAAGACACGTCCTCCTGGATTTGTGATTTCTTGCTCGCGGCCAAAGGTAATGCCCCAATCATATTTGCGTTACCTTTCTAATGGATTGCGCGATACATTTGATATGTTAGGTATACCAATTCGCATATCATTACGAGCTTCTGAAAACCCTTTTGCAGCGCGTTCCAAAAAGAAATAAGCTTTCTCTATTTTTTTAAGTTCATGAAAGCTGCGTTGAAAAGCGAGTTGAAAAAAATAAGCATTTTCATGAATTATTGAGTTTTAATATCGAAAATTAATTGATCATCTTCAAAGATAATGACCGTCTCTTCAATAAAAAGAAAAAAACCATTTCTTTTTTGCCAAAAGAATCTTTTTATCATTTTGCTATCGGCCAGTAAGAATTATTGCTGGGCAGAAATGCCGTTTATACAGAATGAAGAACGGAAATATTTACAAAGCTATCCATTTCAAGCACAGGAAGAAGTGCATGGGTCAAAAGATGAACAAATCTTAATGCTAACTTTCACTTGCTAACGATGGATAGAATGTACGACAATTGTTCTATTTTAGGAGATATTTATTCAATATGTTTCTAGAGTTGTTACATGAGGATGAGTATGGTTTTATTTTAAGATGAGGGAGCAACGTATTATCATGCAGATGAGGGTGATTGTTTGAAGCTGCATGAATTGCTGGAGTTCATAAAATTGAAGGATACATTATTTATGCGATAAATTGTGATAGATTGCTTTTAGTGGCTTGACGAACAAATTTGAGAACAATATGTTACTCGACGGTCTTGTGAGATGCATTTTGACTTTGCTTTTGATTAAGGAGCCAATTATGGCGAAGGGCAACGAACCCGTTGTACCAGAAAAGGAAGCTGAAGAGAAAAGGCAAGAAGACAGTTTTCATTCAGAGGATTTGGAATGTCGTAGTCAGAATTTAGGTTTAGCTTTAATGCGCAAGGAAGCATTAAAGAAGCGGAAGTACAAGAATGAGGAAGAAGAGCCACAAGGGACGATAGCCCGTGCGATTAAGCTTTCCAGTGAGTTTTTGGCAAGTATCATTGTGGGTGTTGTTTTAGGATTGGGTTTTGACAAGCTAGTAGGTTCATTGCCATGGGGGTTAGTGTTTTTTCTTTTTCTTGGATTTGCTGCGGGTATATTGAGTATTCTTCGGTCTGTGGGGTACATTGCTCCCAGTCAATTAGGGCAAAAAGGTGCATTGCGCCAAGATAAACAAGATAAAGGGGCCGATAAGAGGCCCGATAAATGAGGTTTAAGTGACATCGCACGCTCCAGATCCTATCCACCAATTTGAGATTTCACGGCTGATTAATATTTCTATAGGAAATATGGATTTGTCGTTTACAAATGTATCATTTTTTATAGTGGCTACTGTTGTTGTAACTTCAGTCTTTCTTTTCATTTCATCATCAAGTCGTGGGTTAGTTCCGACAAGGATGCAATCTCTTTCGGAAATGGCGTATGAATTTGTAGCATCGACTTTGCGAGAATCATCTGGTGTGCAGGGAATGCAATTTTTCCCTTTAGTTTTTTCCCTCTTTACTTTTATTTTAGTTGCGAATTTTATTGGTCTTTTTCCCTATTTCTATACGATTACCTCTCAGATTATGATCACGTTTTCACTTGCAATGTTGGTGATTTTGACGGTGATTGGCTATGGTTTTTATAAGCATGGGATCGGTTTTTTGAAACTATTCGTTCCCAGTGGTGTGCCTGTTGTGATTTTGCCTCTGGTTACGATGATTGAGGTTATTTCTTTTTTCTCTCGTCCTATTAGTCTTTCACTTCGTCTTTTTGCTAATATGCTTGCCGGTCATATTACCCTCAAAGTATTTTCTGGTTTCATTGTTTCAATGATTGGAGTAGGTATTATGGGTGTTGGTGGTTCAATTTTACCGCTTATCATGACCGTAGCGATTACTGCTCTTGAATTTTTGGTTGCATTTCTTCAGGCTTACGTGTTTACAGTTTTAACTTGTATGTATCTTAATGATGCGGTCCATCCAGGACATTAATAAAATTGGCGGTTTTCCGTCGAATGGTACAATTTCGCTTTAAAGGAGAATAATATGGAATTAGTGCTTGCAGCAAAATATATTGGTGCTGGTCTTGCTTGCTTTGGTATGGCGGGGACAGCTTTGGGCCTTGGAAACATTTTTGGGAGCTATCTTTCTGGTGCATTACGCAATCCATCAGCGGCAGATAGTCAGTTTGGTCGTCTCGTTTTTGGTTTTGCTGTGACGGAAGCTTTGGGCATTTTTTCATTGCTCGTTGCTTTGTTACTTCTTTTTGCGGTTTAATCATTTTAAAAAGGGGTATACCTGCTTTCTTTATGAAAGGCGGGCATGCTCTTTTGACTTTGCATTAGAAAAAACCGTTATTGGAAGAAACCGTTAATGAGCTATCATTTGTTTTCAATAAAGAGTTTTAGTAAGCTGTTTGAAGGATGAGATAGAATGTTTATTTCTAGCGCTTATGCACAGAACGCTGAAACACCGGTGAGGCATATTAAAAATGCAGCAGAGCATGCAGATCGTGTGTTTCCACCCTTTGATTTTGTGCATTTTGGTTCACATCTTTTTTGGTTAGCGATTTCTTTTGGGCTTTTTTATCTTTTTATTTCTCGTGTGATTGTGCCACGTATCGGTGGTGTTATTGAAACACGTCGGGATCGAATTGCGTCTGATTTGGATCAAGCAATGCGCATGAAACAAGAAGCAGATAGCGTAGTTGAAACTTATGAACGGAAATTAGCGGAAGCGCGTTCACAAGCCTATGTTATAGCGCAGGCAGCTGGTGAGGAGATAAAAGCAAAGGCTGAGCTTGAACGAAAAGAAATTGAAGCAAGTTTAGAGAAAAAGCTAACAGATGCTGAAAAACAGATAGCAAAAATTCGGGATAAAGCTATGCAAAATGTTGGCTCAATTGCTGAAGAAGTAGCTCTTGAAATTGTAAAAAAATTAATTGATGTTGATGTTAGCAAAGAATCTGTTCGTTCAGCTGTTAAAACAGCAGGTTACTGAGGATTGCAAAGATGACAGATACTTTTTGGGCTTTTGTTGGATTAGTTCTTTTTCTGGTTCTTTTGGTTTATTTCAAAGTTCCAGAAATGGCTGTGCGCCACCTTGATGCACGAGCAAAACGTATCAAGGATGAACTTGATGAGGCTCTTCGTCTTCGTGAAGAAGCTCAGGAAATTCTAGCCGAATATCAGCGCAAACATGCGGAAGCAGAAAAGGATGCGCAAGAGATTATTGCTGCTGCTAAGCGTGAAGTTGAGGCTATTGTTTCTGAAGCGCGTACAAAAGCAGAAGAGTATGTTAAGAATCGCAATAAATTGGCAGAGCAAAAAATTGCCCAAGCAGAAGCTGATGCGGTACGCATGGTTTCTTCATCCGCTATCGATTTAGCATTTTCTGCAGCACGCATGCTTATCGCGAAGGAATTAGATTCTAACAAAGCGAATGAACTTATTAAGGAGTCTCTTGTTGAAGAATCTCTTACAAAGATGAAAACATATCTTAATTAGAGATATTGGATGAGTTCAAAGAGCCAATATTGGGGAAAAGAGTTTTTTTTCGAAATGAGCAAGGATCTTTTTGTTTTCATCTCTCTCAATTTTTGTATTTGATAATTTACTCAGCTTGCTTCTCAATAAATAAAATATTATTTACGCTACAAATTCTGCTATTTTTGAACTTATCTCAAACTTCACGGTGAAGTGATTTCATAATGCTTTGATAAAAGTGCTAAGAAAGAGAAGAATTCTATCTTCATTATTTTTTTCAGTTCAACAGAGTATTTAAGTTTTAAACGGCAAGTTTTGAAAAGTCTGCAACTGCTTGTGTAATGGTGTGGGTACGTTTAAGAAGAGCGAGACGGTTAGTGCGCACATGAGAATTTTTATCGTTCACCAATACTTTTTCAAAAAATGTATCGATAAATTTGCCTAGTTGCGCTAGCGTGTTGAGTGCGCGTGATAAATTCTCGGCATTAATGTGCTCATGAACCTTTTCTTCTATTTCAATGGTTGCTTGATAGAGCTGCTTTTCTTCTGCTTCAATAAAGAATTCAGGGTTAATTTCATTTGCTATTATCGAACCCTTTTGGCATTCATTCTCAAGAATGTTTACAGTACGTTTTACAGCAGCTAAAAAGCTGCCTCCATCATTTGTATTGATAAACGCGATAAGTGCTTCGACACGCCGCGCAACCAATAAAAAATCATCAGCATCTTTGTTTAAGATTGCTTCAATAGCATCATAACGAGCACCTTCCTCTTTTAGATAGATTTTCAAACGTTCATGAAAAAAGAATAACAGGTCTGATAAAATACGTTCTTTTTTTTCCAGAAGTTGATTCTGTGATTGTACAGATTCTATTCGAGATGTTTCATATTTTGTTTTCTGTTGTAAGAAAAGATCCATTGCCAGATTAAACAGTGGCATAAGATTAATTTTCCAATCACGCAAAAGCACAAGCCTAATAATTCCTAATGCTGCTCGTCTTAACGCATAGGGATCTTTTGAACCTGTTGGTTTCTCATTAATGAGCCAAAAACCGACGAGTATGTCAATTTTATCAGCCAATGCAACTGCTATAGAAAGAGGTTCTTGTGGAATACGATCTTTGGGACCTTGAGGCTTATAATGGTCTTCGATTGCTTCAGCGACGCGAGGATCTTCTCCTTGAAGGAGGGCATATTTTCGTCCCATAAGTCCTTGCAGTTCAGGAAATTCTCCAACAACCTCTGTTTGCAAATCAGCTTTTGCGAGTATTGCTGCACGCTTAGCTAAGAGAGGATCTGCTTGCACCAAAGGTGCAATTTTTTGTGCTAAGGCAGCGATACGTTTTACTCTTGCACCTTGCGTACCTAATTTTGCATGAAAAATCACCTTCAAATGATCAAGCCGTGCCATTCTTTGATCAAGAGGTTTCTTTAAATCAAGATCAAATTTTTGAACAGAGGGTTTCAAATTTTCGATATCAGGCAAATCATGTTGGTCTGTTTGCCAAAAATAGAGTGCATCGGAAAGACGAGCACAGACAACTTTGCTATTTCCTTTAGAAATTTCTTTGCCTTCATCGCTTGCAAGGATATTAGAAACAAGAATAAAATGATGAGAAAGCTTGATCTTTTCACCTTGTTTTCGGGTTACAAAACATTTTTGATTGGCTCGAATGGTCAAGCGAATAATTTCTGGAGGAATATCAAGGAAAGATCTATCAAAATCGCCAATAAGAACAACAGGCCACTCAACGAGTCCTGCAACTTCTTCTAAGAGAGCACTATCTTGCACGAGTTCTAAGCCGTTTGCAAAGCAAAGATTTTGAGCATCTGCCAAAATAATATTCTTTCGCCTTTCCGCATCCAGAATAACTTTATGGACTTCAAGTTGAGTAATATAGTCGTCAAAGCGGCGAACTTGAAGTGGTTTTCCATCACTTAAGAAACGATGACCATAGGTTAGATTATTGCTTTTGAGAGAACCAATTGTAAACGGAATAACCTGCGTTTCACCAATTTCCGGTCCAAAAACGCAAAGAATGTTTTGTAAAGATCGAATCCACTTCAGCGCTCCACTTTTTTCTGAATCCTTTCCCCAACGCATAGATTTCGGCCATGGAAAGTTGCGAATAATGTCTGGTAAAATATTGGCAATAATTTCTTCTGCATTTTGCCCTTTTTTGATGGTTTTAGCGATATAAAAATCACCCTTTTTACGATCATGCACAATGTGTGCTTCAGAAATATCTCTCAGTCCTGTTGCACGTAGGAAGCCATCAATAACATGCTGTGGTGAGTTTGTACTAGGTCCTTTGCGTTCTTCATGAATATCTTTTGAGCGCATAGAAAGACCGCGTATGTCTAATGTTAGCCGACGGGGTGTCCAATATTCACGAGCGGCTTTATAGGTCAAGCCTGCATTCGTAAGTTTATCCGTAACACATTTCTTGAGGTCGACAGCAGCTTTTCGTTGCATGCGAGCAGGGATTTCTTCACTGAAGAGTTCAAGAAGAAGATCAGACATTATGCTTCTCCGTTAGTGTGTATTTGGCCAGCTTCAGTGAGTAAAAAGGCTTCTCCACAGCGGCGTGCAAGATCGCGAACGCGAAGAATGTAACTTTGTCGTTCAGTCACAGAAATAACACCACGTGCTTGCAAAAGATTAAAGATATGGCTAGCTTTAATACATTGATCATAGGCTGGAAAAACACACAGATGTGAACCATTTTCTTTATTTGGTTTTCCAGCTTCAAGGAGTGCGATGCATTCACGTTCTGCATCAATAAAATGCTGGTGCAGCATTTTTGTATCAGCAAATTCGAAATTATAATATGAATATTCCTGTTCTGCTTGTAAAAAAATATCTCTATAACTTATTTGGTTTTCTCCATCCAAACCATTAAAGTTAAGATCATAAACGTTATCAACACCTTGGATATACATTGCGAGACGTTCAAGTCCGTAAGTGAGTTCTCCTGAAACTGGAGCGCATTCAATGCCACAAACCTGTTGAAAATAAGTGAATTGAGAGATTTCCATTCCATCGCACCAGCATTCCCATCCAAGACCCCAAGCACCAAGCGTTGGGCTTTCCCAATCATCTTCAACAAAGCGAATATCGTGAAGTTTTGTATCAAGCCCGATAGCTTGTAGAGACTTTATATAAAGCTCTTGTAAATTAGGAGGAGAAGGCTTGAGAAGTACTTGGAATTGATAATAGTGCTGTAAACGATTTGGATTTTTACCATATCGGCCATCCGTTGGGCGTCGAGAGGGTTGAACATAAGCCACTTTCCAAGGGCGCGGTCCTAATGAGCGTAGTGTTGTTGCTGGATGAAAAGTTCCCGCTCCGACTTCCATATCGTAAGGTTGTAAAATCGCACATCCATAGTGAGCCCAATAATTTTGCAAAGTTAAGATAAGTCCCTGAAAGGAACGTGTAGGATTTAGATATTCAGGCAGTTTCACGCTTTACACTCTTTAATGTTCGATCTACAGATAGCGACCAAAGAAATTTCAACCTTTATACTTGTCTATTGTTTCATATGTTTATGGTCAAGCATCATTGTTTATTGCAAGCCAAATTTCAGTTTTTCTTGGATTTTCTTAGAATTTTTTGCTTCTCCATCAATTGCATGGTTCCACTGAAATATTGCTTCACGTTTACGTCCAACTTGCCAATAGGCATCACCTAAGTGATCATTCAATGTTGGATCTTCAGGCTGTAACTTGACAGCAGTCTCCAATATTTGAACAGCTTTGTTGTATTGTTTAAGCTTGTAATAAGCCCACCCTAGAGAATCCAAGATATAACTATTTTGCGATTGTAACGCAGAAGCTTTTTGCAGCATATGGAGCGATTCTTCAAGTTTTTGATTACGCTCAACAAGTGAATAGCCTAGATAGTTAAGGATCTGCGGCTGATCAGGAAAAAATTCAAGCGCTTTTCGTAAATCAAGTTCAGCTTGTGGCCATTTTTGTAAACGCTCGAAAGCGATACCGCGCTGATAAAAGAGTTTCCAATCATCGCGTTGAAAATTTTTTATCTTTGCAATAGCATGATCCAGAATTTTGGTAGCTTCGTTAAATTTATTGTCTTGCATGTAAAAAGCAGCGAGCGTTATCAAAATATGGCGATCATTGGGGAATTTTTTCTTTAATGACGTAAGTAATTTGATAGATTCATTGTAATTATTGTTATTTGCAAGAATGAAAGTAAGCTGTAATTGTCCGATTCTATAATAAGGAGAGCTTGATGGTAAAGCGCGGTAAAGTTTAATTGCTTGATTGCGATCATTCAGTTTGGCAGAAATATTTGCCAATTGAAACAGTGTTGCATCATTTTGAGGGTATAAGGCTAAAGATAATTGTTTGAAAATACGTGCAATTCGCCCTGAGTTTTTGTGGTTGAGGGCTGTTCCAAAGTTATACAATACCTCTGCAGCTCCTTGTTGAGGTGTTTTTACAATCCTTTCTAAGGAAGTACCTTTTTCAACTTTTTCTCGAATGTTCTTGAGTATTTCTCGGTTTGATAGCACCTGTTCGCCATGTTTAAGAGTCTCAATAGCTTGATTGCGCATTTTATGACGCAATTGGAATGACGCATAGGCCATAATAATACGTTCATAAGTATTTGGGGCTATAAGAGTCCCCTGTTTGTTATTGAGTGCTTGAGTGAAATATTTTTTTGCATCTTGCTTACGTCCTGCTAAGTCACACATGAGTGCAAGATGATAACGTATAAAAAAATCATACCAAGCAGGTCCTTGGATTTTTTCAAGAACAGCGATTGCTTGAGATTGCTGCCCAGATCCGAATGTGGCCCAAGCATGAATTAATTCAGGTATTGGATTATTGGGTGTAGGAGGTGCTTTTAATTGCAGAAGAAGCTTGGCATTATTGTAGTCTTTTTGGATGAAGTTTTGAATCGATAACGTCAAAGAAACAAAGGGTGTCATAACACCTTGCTCTTTCAATTTTCGGGCCTGTTTAACAGCTTCTTTAAAAGCACCAGAAAAGAGCATCGCTTCGAGTATTTCTATTTGTGTTTCAATGTTATCAGGCTTATGAACGAGAGCTTGTTTAAAATAATTGATTGCAAGATCTGTTTTGTTTTCATGATTTGCAACCCTCCCAGCCAGATAGGCACCTGTAAATGAGCTTGTATTGATTGCGGCATTAATTGTGCTATAGGTGGGTGATAATATTAGCATAATACCCGCGATAAAGAGAGTAAAAAAACGGGATACTATCGCATTGCGCATAGAGCTAATCCTTTTTAAGATAATCAATCGACTGTACAGTTTATAAATCATATCTGGTTACTTTGTTGAAAAATATTTTGATTCTTGCAAATAATCAGTTTACGCGTGCAATACAAAAGTCGACAGTTTCAACTAAAGCATTGTGAGCGGGGCTTTCGTTCATTGAAGCAAGAGCATCAATTGCACGTTTTCCATAGGTGCGCGCTTGCTCTATTGTATCTGTGAGACCATCATATTTTTCTATTAAATGTTGCGCGTATGCGAAGGCCTCATCATTGTTATTGCCGTTTTCAAAAACTTGTTTCCAGAATGTTTTTTCTATCGTATTGCCCCGAGCATGTGCAAGGATAACAGGCATCGTAATCTTACCTTCTCGGAAATCATCACCTGTATTTTTCCCCATATGTTTAGCAGCTCCACCATAGTCAAGTGCATCGTCAATTAATTGGAAAGCTAACCCTAGCAATGTTCCATATTCGCGCAATGCAAAACGCTCTTCATGTTCACATTCGGCAATAATTGGTCCAACTTCAGCGGCTGCTGAAAAAAGTGCAGCTGTTTTTGCGTTAATGATTTTGAGATAATCTGAAAGACTGGTTTCTATATTTTTTGCGGCAGAAAGTTGCATAACTTCTCCTTCAGCAATAATTGCTGCAGCGTTTGCTAAAACAGAGAGCGCTTCTATAGAACCAACTTCGACCATCATTTTAAAAGCTTGCCCCAACAGAAAATCACCAACCAGTATGCTTGCTTGATTTCCCCAAACCATTCTTGCAGTAGATTTTCCGCGTCTTAAATTACTTTCATCGATCACGTCATCATGTAGCAAAGTTGCGGTATGCATAAATTCAACTGCTGTTGCGAGTTTTATATGTCCTTCATTTTGATAACCAAACATATGAGCGGAAGCCAACGTGATCATTGGGCGCAATCGTTTTCCACCTGATGAAATAAGATGGTTAGAAATTTCAGGGATCATTTCAACCTCTGATTTTGCCATAGAGAGGATGAAGTGATTTACACGTTCCATATCATCTCTGGTAAGATTAACAAGGGATTGAAGAGAAGTTTGATTATTTTTTATTTGATTTGGTTTTATGGCAGCACTCAATATATTTACTCCTAGAGCAATGCAGTGGACATATATGAATTTTATTTTTGCCCATAGCATAAAGGGGGTTTTACTTTGACTCAAGCTTTGATACCGCTTTGAAGCAGAAGTTTTGAATGATATTTGCAAGGAATATTTTTTTAGGCGTAGGTCAATGTCATTGTTATGAAATTATGGGAGAAATTTGAAACAGCTGTGTTTAGACAACGGTTTACAGGTAAAGGTTTAGGTTATGCGGATGAATATTGAGCTTGCAAATGAATAAAATAACGAATCATAGCGATGAAACAATTGATGCATTTCATCGTGGGAAGTTTTATTTGGTTCAGCCACGTTTACATGGTCACCGTTCTGGTATGGATGCTATGTTGTTAGCTAGTTTAGTCCCTAATGATTTTAAGGGTAAGGTTGTTGACTTAGGTGCTGGTGCAGGTGCTGCAGGATTGGCTGTTGCCTCACGTTGTTTAGAGGTTCATGTTACATTGGTTGAGCGGTCGGCTTTTATGGCATCTTATGCTCAAAAAACACTTCTGCTAAAACAAAATGAGAAACTTGCTGACCGAATTTGCTTGTTAGAAGCAGATATTACCCTTAAAGGTAAAGCACGCTTAAAAGCAGGTCTAGCAGATAATACTTTTGATTTTGCGATTATGAATCCGCCTTTTAATAATCCTGCTGATCGCAAAACACCTGATGAGCAGAAGTCTGAGGCCCATGTTATGCCTGAGGCGATGTTTGAGAGTTGGTTGCGAAGTGCAGCAGCAATTGTTAAGCCAGGTGGATACTTGGGGCTAATTGCGCGTCCGCAATCGTTGAGTGATATATTGTTTGCTTTAGAGGGGCGTTTTGGTAATATTCATATAATTCCTATTCACGCGCGAGCTGCCACAGTTGCAATTCGTGTTTTATTTTATGCAAAACGAGGAAGTCGAGCAGCTTTATCTGTATTACCGCCGTTAGTTGTACATGAGGGTAATGGTCATGCTTTTTCATCGCGGATTGATGCAATTAATAATGGGCGTATAAGCTTGTGGGAACTTTTTTAGTGATATTTTGTATTTTCCAGTATATTATTTAAATTCAGGGTAAACCTTTAGTTTTTTAAAGGAGATTTTAATTTTGGGTGAATTTGGTCTTGGGTATATAATTTGGGCTTTTGTTGGCACTTTTGTGTACAGCTATGCTCTCCCTTTTTTGTGCCCTTGCTTATTTGGCGTCCTCTAACTTACAAAGGAAATTTTATTTTGATTGACTTTATCAAAAATCTTATTCCGCACCGTTTTTGTTCTAATAAACTTGAAATTCCTGTAGTGCGCCTTCAAGGGGCGATTATGGAGTCAGCTTCACCTGTGGCACGTACACTTTCATTAGGGAGGTGTGCGAATCTTTTAGATAAGGCTTTTTCTTATAAAAAAGCGCCGGCTGTCGCTCTGGTTATCAATTCACCAGGTGGATCACCGGTGCAGTCACGCCTTATCTTCAGGCGTATTCGTGATTTGGCAGAGGAAAATAATAAACAGGTTTTTGTATTTGTTGAAGATGTAGCAGCATCGGGTGGCTATATGATTGCTTGTGCTGGGGATGAAATTTTTGCTGATCCTTCCTCGATTGTTGGTTCTATAGGGGTTGTTTCAGCTTCTTTTGGTTTTCCTGAGTTGTTGAAGAAAATTGGCGTGGAGCGTCGTGTTTATACAGCAGGAAAAAACAAGGTTACATTGGATCCATTTCAGCCAGAAAAGAAGGCAGATATTGAACATTTAAAATCTTTGCAACTCGAAGTTCACCAAACTTTTATCGATTTGGTTAAGGAGCGGCGTGCCACAAAGCTATCAGATGATCAAAATATTTTTACAGGAATGTTTTGGAGCGGAAAGAAAGGTGTTGAACTAGGCCTAATTGATGGGTTGAGTGATATACGCTCTGTTGTTAAAGAGCGGTTTGGTAAGGATACTAAGCTTCGATTAATTTCTCCTCCGAAAAGCTTTTTAGGGCCAAAAGTGCCTTCAGGAGTTACTGCTAACGCGGTATATACGGCGGTTGATAGTGCATTGATGGTAGCACAAGAGCGGGCTCTCTGGCAGCGTTATGGTTTGTAACTAGAAGTATGATTTGATAGATATTAGATTCATTTGATAGTTTTGCCTAAAAACAGTTATGAAAGAGAAAAAGACTTGAAATGATACGAATGGTTGTATTGAGTTTGATTTGTATTATAGCTCTTTACATTTTTTGTTTGTTTAGAGAGCGATTACAGAAGATATTACAGCATATTTGTCGTCTAGAAGCTAAACCACATGTGGATACAAGAAGCACATTGGTAAAGGATCCTCGCACTGGTGAATATTACGTCAGATGATATCGGATGTACGAGCTTTGTTCAAAGGGTGTTCTTATGTATTTACACCCATTAAGTTGAACTTAGCTTTACATGTTGTGGGGCAGCGCACTGACGGTTATCATTTAATAGAAAGTTTAGTCTATTTTAGTCTCAGCGGTGATTGTTTGAGCTGTAGGCCCTTTGAGAGTGATCACTTTGTTTTAACAGGTCCTTTTTCTGATGGGCTCGTTTCTGATACAGGCAATTTAGTTGTTCGCGCACATGATTTTATGCGTAAGACATTTCCTGAATATGCTAAACCTACCTTTTTTCGGCTTGTAAAAATGTTGCCGATTGCTTCGGGGATTGGTGGTGGTTCGGGCGATGCTGCTGGTGTTTTGAACCTATTGCGTCAGCAATGGAACCTTGATTGCTCTTGTGACAAATTAGCGGAAATGAGCTTAGTCCTTGGTGCTGATGTGCCCATGTGTTTGTTTGCTTTGGAATATCAGCAACCGCTTTTTGTTAAAGGAATTGGACAAGATATAACACGACTAAAAGAAGCCTGTTCTCTTGCGATAGTATTGGTTAACCATGGACAACAGATTGCAACGAAAGCTGTTTTTAAGGCTTTAGAGAAGTGTGATCATCCTCCCCTGAAAATTGATCGAGCGGCTCTCAAGACGGTTTATTCGTTGGTTGAATTCTTACAAGAAACGCGTAACGATCTTTTTGTGCCTGCATTAAAAATTGCACCTAAACTGTCTGAAGTTTTATATACATTAAATGAGAGCGGAGCTCTTTTTTCTCGTATGTCCGGTACTGGTGCGACTTGTTTTGGTATTTTTAAAGATCAGCAAGCAGCCCAAAAGGCAGCTCTTTTTATTAAATCGATGCATCCAGACTGGTTTGTTAAACCTGTTATAACTTTAGGAACACTCTAGGCTGGATGATATAAAATGAAAATTTGTCTAGTAATGCTGGAGTTTTATGCAAGAGCTGGGAGTTCGTGGAATTTGTGTTTTTCAATTTTACGGATGGGCTACAAGATGTGGTGGATAATATTAAGGGATTGGGTCTCTGTTAGATATTTTATGCATCTCGGTTCTTCTTTTTTGCATTTGCGTGGGGTACATCGGGATGCATTGGTAAGCTATTTTTGCTGTAGGGCTTGCAGAAAACGGGTGGGAGTGCAAAAATAAATGCATGTCTCATCGTATCGATAACTTATCAAATATGTTTCATTTACCGCTTAAACCAAACTTTTCATGCGAATTGGATTTGCAGAAACAGGGGTTTTTTCATATAGCGGGTGTTGATGAAGTTGGGCGTGGTCCTCTTGCTGGACCTGTGGTAACAGCAGCAGTTATTTTAGATAAAGAGCATATTCCAGATGGATTGAATGATTCAAAAAAGCTTTCTGTCCAACGACGCACTGAACTTTATTACGAAATTTTGCAAAGTGCATTAGCAGTCTCGATTGCTAGTCTTTGTGCCTTTACGATTGATCACTCTGATATTAGAAAAGCAACTTTAGAAGCAATGCGCCGCTGTATTACAGGACTAGCAATTCCAGCCCACTATGCACTGATTGATGGACGCGATATTCCTTTCCAGTTGCCATGTCCTGCAACCGCTTTGATTAAAGGCGATCAGCGTTCAGTTTCAATTGCGGCAGCATCTATTATCGCTAAAGTAACCCGTGATCGGATGATGAAATGCGCTGGGCAGGTTTATAAAGGTTATGGTTTAGAGAAGCATGTAGGTTATGCAACGTTAGCGCACCGTGTGGCTCTTGATAAATATGGGCCGATTGTAGGATTGCATCGTTATAGTTTCGCACCACTCAAAGAGGGTAGGAAAGGTGATTAAAATCAATAACTTATTATAAGAGTAAGGGATTTTATAATCATTGATTCTATTACGTTTTTTTGCTGTCTATCCCTAACCTTTTTGAAGCTTTTTGATAGCTTCAAGGGAAAGTTTTTTACGGTCTGCACTCTTTGTGTAGAGAGATGCCATGTTATCATCTGTCCAGCCAAATAGTGCTTTCAATTGTGAGACTGTTGCACCAGAATTTGCGGCGCGTGTAGCTGCTAATTTTCTCAAACCGTGTGCTGATTTTTTGATACCTGCTTGGGTACACGTATGATAAAATATAGTGCCAAAACTTGCTTTGGTGAGTTTTTTGCCTTCTTTACCACAAATGAATGTTTCATCACCAATTGGTCCGATTTTAAGTGTTTCTGCTAATTCCGGTAAAATAGGAAGAAAGACATCTGTTTGGAATTTACTTTTCTCTGTCTTGAGATGAATGATATTATCTTTTACGTCTTTCCAACCGATACGAACGGCGTCACCACGACGCAAGCCCGTGTAAAGAAGAACGTCAATCCAGACGCGTTCATGGGTTCCTAAAGCCCATTTTTGATAATATTTCTCAACATCTTCTTCTGTCCAAACAGGAAAGCCGTCTTTGTTTTTGAGAGGTGGTCTTTTGATGCCTAAAGCTGGATTATTTTCTAAAAGTCCCTGTTCAATTGCCCATTTAAAAAGTCCATTTAAGGATTTCAAAAAGTCTCTAGCCATTCCAGGTTTTTCTTTACGCCGTTCAACACCGGCTAAGATATGTTTTTTTTCGATTGCTTGGTATGGAATGTGACCTATAGAATCACACACCTTCATAAGAATGAGTTCTTTCTGTCTTTTTGTGACTTTAGAGAAGCTATGCCAATTGATGCTATTAAAATATTGTTTAAGAAGCCATGCAAAAGACCCTTCAACAAGTTTACCGGTTTTGGATTTAGGAAGTATAAGCCCTTGTAATTGGGCAAGCGCGCTTTTGTAGTTGTCAACAAACTCTTGTGTTCCATAGATTCCACGTACTCTAACGCGTTGACCACGACCAATACGCACATACCATATAATTTTACCATGGCGTGTGATTTCTTTGACAAGATGAGGGGGGCGTGGTTTTGGCATCGGCAACTTCACATCTTAGACAGCAAAGCTTCGTAATATTCATTTTTTGACAAATCTAATAATTTATCAGGATTTGCGGATGAGTTTGGTATTGGGATGTCTGCTTTAAGATAAATGAGCAGTTCACCCGTAGGCTTTATCTCTATAAGTTCACACCCTTGTTTTTTAGCTTCTCTTAAAGCACGAGCAATAGCTGGTTGCGTGATAGTAGGTGGGCGGTGTGGCATGTTTATTCCCCTTCATTTTAGATGTAATTCACCCGTGGCGTGAATCATGCTTGTGTTTAAAAGTTGGTTTGTGGAGTTAGAAACGGCTTATAGAGACACTATAAGATTAGTCGTTCGTATTTCTTTTCCATGGTTTATTGCCTCTCGCCCGTTGTGATGATTTCATCATTGATGATCTCTGCGTTTCCATGAATAAATGCATAACCGTAGATTTTGGCATTTCCCCCAACTTTTGCTCTGATGGAAATCAATGGACTGTCATAAATTTTAGCATTTCCATAAACTTTAGCTTTTCCACTAATAAATGCACCACCGGAAACTTGTGCATTTTCGTAGATTTGTGCATTGGCAAAAACACGAGCATGTCCAAAAATCTGCGCATTGCCAAAAATATTGGTTTCTCCGGTAACAGATGCACTACCAAAAACACATGCGTTTCCGTAAATATCAGAAATATTATCAATATAAGCTTCACCAAAAACCTTGGCTTTGTCATAAATTCTTGCACAACCATAAGCACGAGCCTTTCCGTAAACACGTGCATCCCCAAAAACCTTGGCATCACCATAGATCTTTGCATCATCACCTATCCAGCAATTGCCATCATGACTCAAGTTGTCTTCTTTTTGTATAAAACCGCCTAGGTCGTCTGCTTTAACATCATCAAAATCCCTTAAAGCACGAATGCGGTGAAGCGTTTTGCCATCAAACTCAGTTGTTTCATCAGTCATTTCGTATTTTCTCATCTGGTCTTTTCTCCAGTTGATATGGCGGTATAGCCGCCAACGTGTGCACCAAGATGAACTACCGCATCCCCGTAAACTTTTGCGTCACCATACACTTCTGCATTGTCATAAATTAAAGCATTGTCATAAATCTCTGCACCATCATAAATCGAGGCATGCCCATAAACCCGTGCATTACCATAAACCTTGGCATTATGATAAACCCAACAGGAGTTCTCATGAGATAAATTGCCTTCACGCTCTATATAACCGCCTAGGTCACCTTTCTCGACATCAGAAAAGTCTCTCAGTGCACGAATGCGGTGAAGAGTTTTGCCATCAACCTCAATTGTTTCATCAGTCATTTCGTATTTCTTTTCCATGGTTTATTGCCTTGATTTGCGTACAATCCACCCGTAGCGTGAATCATGCATTACTTAAAAGTTGTTAGGAAAGGGCGGGGGTGCTGGGAGGAGAGAGCACCCCCATATGTAAAAAGTTTGTAAGTTTATTTTTTAGATGTGTTCAATTTCATATTTCCAATCAGGCAATTGAGTAAGAGCTAATGCGAGTTGTCCTCTATGGCATATGCATACATTGGCTTCAAAACAGGTGATTGCAACGCGCTTTTTATTTAAAAAAATTTGATATAATTTGTTTATTGCACAAGAATTATTCTTGAGAGTTGTATTTTGATAATCTTCAAAAAGGCGGTCATAATCTTTTTGTGTTTTCAAATTTCTTCGTTTTTCAGAAGCAATTCCAAGTTCAGGCATATGCATATATTCAATATCAATATTGCTTACAGCTTTCTCTAATTGTCTTTTCGAAAATCCGTGTTTTCTACTTATTGGATTTTTACGAACATCACATAAAGTTTTGATATTGTTTTCTATGAGACTCTTAAGATAATTCTCAAGGGACTTCCCTTCATAGCCAATGGTAAAAAAACAAAATTCCTCATCTTTAGCAGGCTGTATGATAATATGTTTGGTGTTACACACGTTTAATTTCCTTGGTAAATGGGTGGGGGTGCTGGGGGAAGAGCACCCCCAAACTTCAAGCAGCTTTTGTCAAGATCTGTTTCATGTCTTGGTTTATTTCTGCTAAGAAGGATTCTACTGCTTTATTAATCTCTTCAATTTGTTTCTCATCACGGTGGATGCGTTTGATTTTCATTCTCAAACCAGTAGACCTGCCTACAAATTGCGGATTATAGCTAATGAAATGACACCATTTGCGTCCGGTGCATGCCATTTGGAATTGCATTTGCGCGAGATATTCAGGTTTGATTTCATCATCCATAAAAAAACGAAGATGGTTGATTGATTGTGGGCACTTGACCTCAACTAAACCGTCATCACCAATAAGTCCATCAGGGCTTGCACCAGCCATTTCTATTTTGGGGTGTGGGATAAACCCGCATCTTGTGACTTCTGTGTCATAAATAAATTCATATTCTTTTAGAGCATCATCTTCATGTTCAATGCCCCATTGCATAGCAGGTGTTGTATAAGATTGGCTTATTTCCCCTGTTAAGCGCTCTGTCATGAGTTTGATTTTGTAGTCTTCATATTTGCTGGTAGGCAATCCTTTAGCTGTCTTACTCAGGACGTTGTAAATGTTTGAAGCAGTGACTTTCCCTAGCCGCGCTTGAAACCATTCTGCTGTTCGTTGCTCCATTTCACACCGCCGTTCCCTGTTCGTGTGGCGTTGCTATATCGGCATCTTGTATAGGAGAATCTGTTTCTACCTTTTGCCTGTTTTGTTTATCTTTCAAAAGATGTAACACCGTCTGTGCTTGTCCTTCAGACATATCGTCAAGCTTTTTGACGTTGACATAAGTAAGTATTTTTTCTTCTTCTGTTTGGGTTTGTACGATGAGTCTTCTGATTTCATTGATCTGTTGTGGAAAAGCCTTTTTAAGAGGTGTGTTGCCATCCGTATCATCATCTTCACTCACAACATTAAGAAGCATACCTAACAGATATCTACGTGCGTATGTGATTGCAGAACCAACCGATTGTATATTTGATTTGCATCCTTTAGTGTCATAAGGAAACTTTCCTTCTGTTGAGATTTTATTTCCAGACGGATGCGTCAAAGTCATTTCTATAATTATATTGTCTGAACTCTGTTCTTTGATACGAGAAAACAAAGCAAATCGGTATTTTGCAAGAGTATTTTTTACAGCATCAATGTACTGGTCAAGGGTTGCATATTGGCTGTTTGTATGGGTGTTTTTAGAGTTTTTTTGTATTTTTTGATATTCTATTTGCATATTCGAAAGATCACAGGCAAATCTTTCGTAGTTTTGTCGTTCTATTTCTTTTTCTCGTAAGGCAATGAGACGCTCGAGACGGTCCATATCGACATCATTTTCTAAGGCTCTGTTTAAAATGCGTTCCATAGCAGTTGGTTTGACGGCTACATGATGTGTTTCTTCAACTTCTGTTAGGTTAGTGTTTTGTTCACTCATCTTGATTTCCTCCTATTTGAGCGCAATTCCCCCGTGGCGTGAATCACGCTTGTGTTTAAAAGTTGTTTGTGTGGTTAGAAACGGCTTATGTAGCTTGGGTAGATTGTTGAATATTCACTTTTGGAGATGATTGAAGTTTCTCCACGAATTTCAAAATTACCAGAAATATCTATATTATCGAAAACATATACTTTATCTTGAATTCTAATATCTCCAGAAATGTGTGCATTTTCACATATAACGGCTTTTCCAAAAACACGAGCATTATCATAAACAAGACCATAAACATGTGCATTGTCATAAATTTGTGCATTGCCGAAGATTTGCGCATTGTATTCAACACCAGCATCACCACAAACCTTGGCATTATCATAAACCTTGGCATTATCTCTAATTATTGATTTTTCGAATATCTGTGCATTACCAAAAACCTTAGCGTTATCACAAACCGCGGCATCATGCCAAACCCAACAGTCGCCCTCATGACTTAAGTTGTCTTCTTTTGCTATAAAGCCGCCTAGGTTACCTTTTTTAATATTTCTAAAGTCTCGTAAGGCGCGAATGCGGTAAAGAGTTTTTCCGAAAAAATCAGCTATCTCATCAGTCAGTTCGTATTTCTTTTTTATCATAATAACCTCCTCTTAATGCATGCTTTGTCTTTTAAGCTCTTGAGACAGCACACCAATTCCTTTTGCTGTGATTTTTGCGCAAGGAATAACCTTTTCTATTCCACTTGCGGTTTTAAGTGTGATGGTTGGACAATCCATAAGTTGTTTTTGGATTTTGTCTTGATAAGGAAGCAAATTTCCACCTGCTGCACGCCGGTA
The DNA here is from genome assembly GCF_045277155.1 of Bartonella gliris. Classification (GTDB taxonomy): domain Bacteria; phylum Pseudomonadota; class Alphaproteobacteria; order Rhizobiales; family Rhizobiaceae; genus Bartonella; species Bartonella gliris. The sequence goes on along the minus strand of NZ_CP123962.1, from coordinate 827,384 downwards.
AACCCAACCTTTTTGCTGTAAGAAGAGAATGAACTGTTTTGGTTGCATCTCGAGTATTTTAGCCGCCTCAGTAAGACCAAAAAGTCCGTCATGACGCTGTAAGCTTTCAAGTGCCATTGCCTTTGGTTTAAGGGTACTCACTTCACTTTTTAAAGTCTCTAATTGTGTGACGCTTTCTAAAAGCAGTTTTTTCACAAAGAGAGGGTCTTCTAACGCGTTTGCAAGGTCTAAAGGTTTCTTTGCACACCGTTCACATTCAATAAAATATTGGCGGGCTTCTTTACCTTTTTCATTACGCTCTACCATGGCGAGCTCTTTTGCCATGTCTAATGTGAGGTGATAGTCTATAGCTGTAACAGCTCTAGATTTTGCGCTCCCCAATTTTGGGGACCGCAAATCTTGTGTTTTTATGAAATCATTTCCCTCTTCAAATTCATATTGATGAATACGGTCCTTAATCCAAGTAGAGAAATCTTTCCCAATTTCCAAAAATGCATGTAACTCACGTGCGTTGACCGTTTGAACGGTTTCGTGTTTGATTGTATTTTGTTGGATAGCAATAGGCTTTTCCATAACGAACCTCATATTGATGGGATTGATGAATTAAAGGGGGCGCTTTTAAAAGCGCCCTTCAGAATTTAAAGCACATCACATGGGCGCAAACGGTGTTGTTGTTCGTAAGTACCGTAAATCTCATCATTATATTTTTCGTCTGCTAAATCAGATAAAAGGTCATGATAAGCAACACTTTCACGTACAAAGTCATGAACCTCACTCTCCTCATCGAGATGTTCGATATTTTTTTCTACATATACTTCTGCAATTTCTTCAGAGATATCTTCACAACTATTTTCAGAAGGATTTATACGAAAGATTTGGAAGACATCATCTCCCTCATCAATAATGCTTAGAATTTGACTTGCATCAAGCGGTCCAGACTCTGCAATGTGTTGATCTCTATCGAAGTAAACTAAATGAACTAATAAAATTTCATCGGAATTTATAAGAATTGGCTTATCCATAATGCCCCCCTCTAACGCCTCTTGGCGATTGTTTGTGTTTGGTTTATGGAATATATGTATTTCATTTTTAATGAAAAATGTCAATAATAAATTTCATAAAATATGAAATATTTTGCATATGGAGGCTAATAGTGGATGAAGAAACGCTAAAAAAACTTTGGAATTATGGGGATAAAAAGGTGATAGCTGCTATTATTTTTTGTCTGATTGGCCAGAATTCTGAAGAATCGTTAAAACGGCTTGCTGAACTTCAGGCTTTGCTTGATAAAAAAGACTAACAAATTGTCCAGACCCCTCGATTAAAAAAGGTGGGACCTCGCCAATAAAATTAATAATTTTTATTAATTCATCTGCCTTTATCGAGCGGTTTGTGCCTGAGTTATTTAATATGCTGGTAAGAGTGGAAGGCAACACACCTAAATGCTTAGCCAGCATTTTTTTGCTGCCGTGTCCTTTTTTTACTAATTGCTCATTAAGCCATAATCTTAACTGTTCACGTTCCATATAATTAAATTCTTTCAGATTGAGTGAAAAATCAATTCAATAAATTCTGAATTTTTACTATTGATAAAATTCATAATTTATGAAATTATACTATTATGAAACAAGAGCCAGCATATACGCTTATAAAATATTTAGGGGGTGTCACAAAGGTTGCACGCATTTTACATAAATGTAAAGGCGCTGTTTATCGTATAACCTACTCCAAGAAAAAAGGCGGTGCCGGTGGGTTGTTTCCTTCAACTTATCAGGCACAACTACTCACTTATGCTCAACGGCACAACATTGACCTACGTCCAGAGGATTTTTTCTATCCTGAGCGTTTGCAGCATTTGTTGGAGGTAGAAAAAGCAACGCTCTCAACGCCTTCTTTTGTCAAGGGCTCCACTGTTTGCATGAAGCCGTGTGAACAAAATGAAATGTTGCAATCTCAATATGAAGAAAAGAATGAACATCAACCAGCATTCACACTCTTAAACAGGCATTAAATAATATGAAGAAAAATAAGTGAGGTATGGAATGGGAATGGATTACGGTTTGGCAGCGATGATTGTGTTTTTTATAGTCAATGTAATCATGTTTTTTGCTGGCTTTTACTTTTATAAAACGACGGAAACGCATGAAAAAGAGACAGATGAAATAATGGAAAACATAATACGTAAACAAAAAGATTTAATTCAAACACAAAAAGATTTAATGGAAAAAATTAACCGCTTTTGAGACTACTCTCCTCGAGTGGCAGTAAAAAGCTGGGCCAAAAAGTAGTTTCAAGTATTTTCTCTGCATGATTTGATGAAGTGTGTTCAATGATAAAGATTGGTGTGCTTACGATATCTGGTTTTAGGTGGCGAACTGTGAAAGAAAATTCTGCTTCTTTACGGTTTTTATTTCTTAAAATAAGAGCCACTAAAAGAGATGCAATAAATGACAAAAAACCTGTAAGAAATATCTTTATCCATTCTTGCATCATAACTCCCCCCACTTTTTTAGAATCGTTGAGAAGGTACTTTTTTACAAAAATTTTTTCAAGACAGGCAATCACAACACGCTTTGTCATGATGCACGCATAAATACGCAACAGCCTTAAGGGGGGATTATGATCACTAATTTATATTTAATGAAAGAAGGGGATGCGCATGTCTAATGGTATGCCATGGATAAGATTCCATTTGTATGACTGGATAAGTGGTACAGACGGAATGACGTTAGAGCAAAGGGGCGCTTATATGACGCTTCTCGTTCGCATGTACGCTAAAAAAGCACCAATTAAAGAAGATTTTGAAACGCTTGCACGCGTTTGTCATTGTTCGCAGAAAAAATTTGCAGCTATTGTCGAATATCTCATGAGAAATAATAAACTTGTTGAGACAGATAATGGTTTGTGGAATACGCGCGTTGAAGAAGAGCTAAACGATTTTGCTGATAAAAAAGAGCACATATCGCAAGTTCGTAGTGAGGCTGGTAAAAAAGGTGCGCAAGCAAAAAATAATACAAAACAACATGTTAATAATTTTGCTGAAGCAAATGACAAGCAAAACGTTTTTTTTGCTGAAGCAAACGCTAAGCAAAATCAAGCTATAAAGAACCAGAATAAGAATATATATAAAAAAACTAAAACTATCGTTTTAGCAAAAAAAGAAATTGGTTCTGAAAGTTTAGAAACAAACGAACAGGTTGACGAGCCAACAGAGGTTGCTGCTGTTGAGACCACATCAGAGCAAATCGAAACCTCATCAGACAATCAACCTCCCATTCACGAGCAAGAGAACGTTTCCCAAAAAGCAAAACGAGCAAAAGCTAATCGCGGTTGTCGATTGCCTACGGATTTTGAACCCGATTACGATTTTGCCATCGAAGAAGGTTTGCCTCCGGAGCGCGTGAAAGTCGAAATCGCAAAATTTCGAGATTATTGGCGTTCAAAAGCTGGAGCAAATGCAACCAAAATCGATTGGCAAGCAACGTGGAGAAACTGGGTACGCAAGGCGGTTGATGATTTAGAAAAAACAAAAAATACGAACAACAATGGTGGAAACAATGGAAACTTTTCAAAAGATCAAAAAACTCGCGGTGGTACCGGAGAAACAATCCGTAATCTTATCGGTGCAACACAGCTTAGTGACGCCTCTACAAGATACCGTGCAACAGATAGAGCAATGTGTAACTCTGGAGTTCCCATGGACCTTGAGAAATGGCATTCAATTGACAAAAACCCTAGAGAAACAAGCTTTAGAAGCTTACCAGACTGTTCAAAACTTACTTACCTTGAAAGCGTCTGTTGAAGACATAGCAGAGGCTCTTGATGTGCTTGAAGGTGGTTTGACAATGCAAAAAGTTTCGAATGTAGAAGCGCGTGCAAAGGCTTATATCGCTGCTCTTAACGGCATTTCACTCTGGTCTTTATTGCAAGCTGTTAAAAATCTTATACGTGGTGAAGCAAAAGGCATGTCAACAACATTTGTCCCCTCATGTGCTGATCTGGCGCAGTATTGTCGTGATTTAGAAAGCAGGCTTTATGGTGTTGCTAAGAAGGTTTTTATAGCAGTTGAAAATACGCGTAACCTAGCCTTAGGAGGCAAGCGCATTTCATGCATGCGAATAGGCAAGCCTAGTGAAGAGCAACATAACAGTAGCAATTCAAAAGCGGCTTAAAACAGCAAAATAGTGAAAAGAGGTGATGATTTTGTGATTAGATATACATTTAAATCGACAAAAAGGCACCGTACAGAGCGATTTGAAGTTTTTTGATGGAAACCCACATTAGAGATTAAATGCTCTGCACGGTCAAATTTGAGGTAAATAACCCATTGGTAAAATTATGGATTAAGTATGCAAATATTAAAACGACGATTCTTTAAAAAACGTAAACAATCAATGCAATTAATGCACAAAAAATTTATTGCAACGGCTGTTGGTTATGTGCCTTGGGGTGATGGAGCGGAAGAGTATTTTTACAACCTCTACGAATATCCTGATGGCACAAGAGAGTGTGAAAAGTTTGATGGCGGTCAGTATTATACCATACCAGAAAATGCAGATTTTAGTACCAAGGCGCAAGTAAAAGCGTGGATTTACGGTGGTAATGTTCCTAGAAGCGTTTTGAATTACGAGCCTCTTATAGACGAGATCAATAAAGAGATCAAAAAATTATCGAAAACCGCAGGAAATAAATATGTTTACAGATAAACAGCTAAGAGCCTTGTTTGGTATTATAACTTTTATATTTTTATGTTTTTTAGGAATTAAAAAAAATCTTGATTTTATTCAGAGTATTTTGACATTCGCATCTGTTTCTTTGGTAATAGTCACAACGGTTTTTGCAATTTTATGCAATTCCAATATTCCTTCTGAATTGCAGAGCAACCCAAAATACAAATGCGGAAATACAACAGGTTGGAAGATATTAACACGTGATTTACAACAGTATATGCATAGACTTTTAAAGCTAATAAGCTTAGCGCTTGTCGTTTTAATTTTCCCAAGTAGTTATAAAGAAACGGTTTCTTTATCTGTTATTTCTAATTACGTGGAGCATAAGCTTTCTTTTTCATTGGATACTGTACTTTGGTACTCAGATATTGCTCTTTGGTATTACTTTTTAGTTTGTGTATTGTTTCTTATGTTACATACACGCAGTTTAATAAACATATCTATCCTTACGCTGCAGTGTTCCATTATAAAGCCATAGTAAAATTTCCGATTTTATAAAACTGTTTAGATTAAATGGCGTCGTCTCTTCTCAACGTTCATAGATGAAATCAACCAAAACATCAAAAAATCATTGAAAACCGCTTGATTGCATTAATAGGAGCTTGAATCAAATGCTTACACCATTTGGCAAAACCTTACGTAAAATTCGTATTGATCGAACAGAACGTTTATTAGATATGGCTAAGAAATTAGGCGTATCTATAGCGTTTTTATCTTCTGTAGAAATTGGCAAAAAGCCTATACCTGCTGACATGGAAGAAAAGATCATTGAGAAATATGCTTTAAATGAAGAAACGGCTTCTATCTTGAGAAGAGAAGCAAATATTTGTCGTAAGAATTTTACAATGAACTCTTCTGACCCACTTAACCATGAAATTTCTAACACGTTTGTTAGAATTTTTAAGTCTCTTTCACAACAAGATCTGACAAAGTGCAATGAACTCATGGAGAAAGTAGAAAAAAAACGGTGCTTGCAGAATAGAATACCTTGATCTCCTTATTTTATACACCGTAAACATAATTTTATATGTTAAAAAACAATAATATCCTTTTGAAATAATTGAATAAATACGCAAATTCTTCTAAGATTTTGTATGTATTAAAATACAAATTTAAGGTAAGAAAAAACATGCTAAATAAAGTGATGTTAATGGGCTATTTAGGTGCTAATCCCGAAAGCAAAACAATGGCTTCTGGTGCAGAGGTGGTTAATTTTCGTATGGCAACTTCTGAGAGCTATACGGATAAAAATACCAATCAAAAAGTAGAGAAAACTGAATGGCATTCCGTGGTGATTTTTAATCCACATTTAGCAAAAATAGCGCTTCAGTATCTCAATAAAGGTTCAAAAGTTTACGTAGAAGGAAAATTACAAACACGCAAATGGCAAGATAAAAATGGGCATGACCGTTACACAACAGAGATTGTCTTACCACAATTCAAAGGCGAGTTGTATTTGCTTGATGCAAAGAAAGAGCAATCTGCCCCTTCTTCCGTTACTTCTCAAAATTATGCTATCGCTTCAGGTGCTGCTGATCATAGTGCATCTCTTAATGACAGCATACCATTTTGATTGATAAAATATAACAAAGAGAAGCATGTGGGCTCCCACAGATTAGGGGATGTATGAAAAAGAAAGATGCTTACATTTCACAAGTGAAAGTACGTCAAGATCCTGTTAATCAATTGGCGATTGAAATGCGTGCTAAACGCTTTGGTTTGACGATTGAAGATGCTAAAAATCCGCTTTCTGGCACCTATATTGGGCGGCTTTGTTTGCAAGACGTGCTTACTCAAGATCAGTATGATGCTGCACAAAAATATCTTGAAGTGAAAAATGACTATTTGTGTGCAAAAGGTTTACCAAGCGCTGTTTATGATGAAATACCATCATCTTCTGATGACAAAGCAAGAGAAAAATGGGTTGAATTTGCAACAGAACAGTTTTCAAACATGCAAGAGGTGATAAAAGAAACACAACACCTCTATAGACAGTATAATCTTTATGCAGCAATACAATATCTTGTTGTTGAAGATCAGGAGCTACCGCATCTTGTGAGTTCATTGCGGGTTGCTCTTAATGCTCTTTATGGATATTGGAATCATAGGAATACAAGATTTATTCTCAATGGATGAAATCGGTTATGAGAGAAATACAACCACCACGTTTAAAGCCACGCTTGAAAGCAGCTCCACGTATTCGGCAAATTCTTTGGTGTGATTTTCCAGAGGATGCTCAATTACCAGAATTCTGGAAACAACGTCCTATATTGGTTATTTCTAAGACCTCCAAGTTAAATGGATATGTGTAACGGTTTTGCCTCTAACGTCTAAATCACAGCCTGATAACCATGCAGCCTATCTCATAAAATCACTTCCAAGTATGAAATCATCATGGATTATATGTAATTATTTGACGACAGTTGCTGTTAGTCGATTAAGTGCAACTGATCGGATTCCTAGGCTATCAGAAGAAGAGTTTAATAAGGTTATTAGCTTAATGTGGGAATATCTTCCCCACCCCAATCATTGACAATTGCAGGCGATAGATGTATATTTAGCTCAGATACGGCGCTGTGAGCAAACAGTGACCGCTCCCTTGTAATATAGGGGTCAGGTGCGAAGGGGTGGTTTTCCGCCTCTTTCGCTCTCTTTAAGACAAAACATTACCACATCTTGTGAATTCATTGCGGGTCGCTCTTAACGCGCTTCATAAATATTTTGACAGAAAAACTAAATGGTAAATGTTGTATTGTTCTTTTCCCATAAAAGCATGAAAAGCTCTTGAAGAATATGCACTAGAATGTTATATTTTTATATAATATTAAAGGGAGTGTTTTATGCACACAACAAAATTACGTAAAGTTGGAGGGTCAGTTATGCTCTCTATACCGCCCGCATTGCTTGATGTTCTTCATCTTTCTGAAAACACGCAAGTGGGTTTGGCTATTGACAATGGACAATTGGTTGTAAAACCACAGGCATTCCCTAGCTATACTCTTGAAGAATTGTTAGCGCAATGTAATCCTTCGGACGATTTTGCGAATGATGATATGGAGTGGTTTGATGCCAAGCCTGTTGGCAGAGAGCTCTTGTAATGAAGCGGGGCGAAATTTGGTTTGTATCGCTTGACCCAACTTCTGGTTATGAGCAAAAAGGAACGCGTCCTGTACTGGTTGTGTCACCGGAGGCGTTTAATCGTGTCACGAAAACACCAATTGTCTTACCTATTACAAGGGGAGGAAATTTTGCGAGAACAGCAGGTTTTGCTGTCTCATTAGCAGGAACAGGATTACATACAACAGGTGTGATACGTTGTGATCAACCACGAGCTCTCGATATAGCAGCGCGTCAGGGAAGGAAAATGGAAACAGTTCCTTCCATGATTATGAACGAAGTGCTCGCCAAGTTATCAACATTTCTCACATAGTTTCTTTATGCATCTTTAAGAACGATGCTAAAGTAAGCAATGTGACGTGAAACGTTTCTCTGTATAACGCCTTGTAAAAGACTAAGGAAAATAATTCATTCTATTGTACGCAGAAGTACCTCTTTTTGTTTCTAAAAATAAGAAAGATATAAAGTATTTGTTTGGTTTTATGATTTTTAGTATTTTTATTCTTCACTTATAGCTATTACAATCAACATCTTGAAATTTATCATAACCATAGTAATCTTTATGTTGCTGTTTTAACATTTTACATAGATTGTATCGATTAATATCAAATTTTTCGAGCACTTCGTTTGGAAGATCATATAAATTTCGAGGACCAACATCAAACATATCAATTGCATCAGCTAGGTTATTTGGAATGCGGTTCTCATCTGCGTCTGATTTTTGTCCGCAGTTGGTAAGAAAAAGCCCACTGATTACTATGACTAATAAGTAACTTATTTTTTTTGCTGATAAGTAATTCATTATTTATTTCTTTTATGGCTGGAGTTTAAGTATATATTAAAGATTAAGAGTTTTCTTAATAAGGTGATCCATCTTATCAATTTCATTGCTTAGTGCATCAATCATGTTATTTACTTTTTCAATATTCTGATGAAGTTCAAAAAATTGTGCCTCATAATTCAACACATCAGATGTGTGCTTAGACTTAGATGCTTTTGCCATGGCTTGAAGAACTATGTGCCGCTTTTGAACAAGGCTAAAAATGGATTGTATTGTCTCATGTCTTGCTTTGATTGCTTTATTTCGTGTATGAATTATAGTGTACAATCCATAATTTTTTTGTTGATCCTGCCTTGGACTCATATTGAGTAGTTTTATAGTCAGGGCATCCTGTTCTTGAGCTATTGTTTCCCACTCATTAAGAGTGATTTTTAGAAACTTCAGCGTGTCACTCCATCCCCTTTCCGCATTTTCTTTTGCATTTTTTTCTAGATCCAGTTTTTCAATTATTTTAGAACAAAATAATTCATTTATACTGGCATAACCATGTGCCGTTAGCAAAAGATATGCCATAAAAAACGCAATCGTTAATATGTTCTTTTTGAATACAAATATTTTTGTAAATATCTTTTTAATTCTGCATAAAGCAGCTTTTTTGAAAAATAACATTAATGCCCCCGCTTTTTATTAATTATCAGTTGTATAATTGATTCGTTTAGATAATACAATTGTGAGTTGTTGGTTGTTAAAGACACTAGATTTAGGTGAAAAAAATAAAAAATACACAATATCGTGATTTTTTTGTTGACAGGATATGAAAAATAGTGTTTTATGGTGCTGCTGTACTAGCGGAACTGTGTCTAGAATTACGGTAAAGGTATTACCTCTCTTATAAGTTTATATGATTGTTCAGAGCCCTGCTTTTGCGGGGTTTTTTATTATCTTGTTCACAAAAAGAAATACACATGAAAACCACTGAGAAACCTGCAAAAAGAACGCCCCCAAAGGCAGGTCAAGGGCGGGTAAAAGGCGTGCCAAATAAAACGACACGTATTCTGAAAGAGGCAGTGCTTAAGGCAGCAGAGCGCGCTGGTAAGAAATATGGTGATGATGGTTTGATCTCTTATCTAGAAAAACAGGCACTCAAATGTCCCGCTGCTTATTTGGCATTGTTGGGGAAGATTTTGCCTCTTCAAGTGACAGGAGAAGATGGGGGAGCCATTAAGATGATAACGCGTGTAGAAATCGCGCCTTTGGTCAATGACAACACGACAGATTAATATTGTTCCAAAGCTTATACCGATTTTTACAGGTACGGCTTTGGTGCGTGCTGCTTGGGGAGGGAGAGGGTCTGGAAAGACAAGATCATTTGCTTTGATGGCTGCTTTAAAAGGCTATCAGTTTGGTATGGGAGGAATATCAGGCACACTCCTTTGTGCACGGCAGTTTCAAAACTCGCTAGCAGAAAGTTCATTAGAGGAGATTAAACGCGCCATTGAAGCGCATGATTTTTTAAAGGATTATTACAAGGTTGGGGAATCTTCGATTAAGTCGATAGATGGTCGTATAGCCTTTCAGTTTTCTGGTCTTGACCGCAATATTGCAAGTATCAAGTCTATGGGGCGTATTTTGCTTTGTTGGGTTGATGAAGCGGAGCCCGTCACTGAGACCGCTTGGCAAACACTTATACCGACTTTACGTGAAGAAGGAGAGGGGTGGAGAGCAGAATTATGGGTGACATGGAACCCATTGCGAGAGAATGCCCCCGTTGAGAAGCGGTTTCGCTTTTCAGACAATGAGGCAATTAAGCGTGTTGAGATCAATTGGTCAGACAATCCGAAGTTTCCCAAGATCTTGAATGAAGCGCGGTTGGATGATCTGAGAAACCGCCCCGAGACCTATAAGCATATCTGGGAAGGGGATTATCTCAAGGCTGTTCAGGGCGCTTATTATCAAAAAGAGATGTTGGCAGCCGAGCAGGAGGGGCGGATAGGGCGTGTTGCTCGTGACCCCTTGATGCAAATCCGTGCTTTTTGGGACATTGGGGGCACGGGTGCTAAGGCAGATGCCACAGCGATATGGATAGCACAATTTATTGGCAAGGAAATCAGAGTGCTTGATTACTACGAAGCGCAAGGACAGCCGCTCTCGGAGCATATAGGGTGGTTGCGGTGCAATGGTTATGAGAAGGCATTGATGGTTCTCCCCCATGACGGTGCGACGAGAGACCGTGTGCACAATGTAAGTTTTGAGAGTGCTTTAAATGATGCGGGTTTTGAAACGCAAGTTGTTCCTAATCAAGGGGCAGGGGCGGTTAAGATGCGAATAGAGGCGGTGCGGCGTATTTTGCCGTCTGTTTGGTTTAATGAAGAGATGACGGTAGCAGGGCGCAAAGCACTGAACTGGTATCATGAGAAATGGGATGAGAAGCGGGGTATTGGATTAGGGGCAGAGCATGATTGGTCCAGTCATGGGGCGGATGCCTTTGGATTGATGTGCATTGTTTATGAAGCACCACGTGTCAAACCCAAGCAAGAGCGTTATCGCACGATGGAAAGAGAAGCGGCATCATGGATGGCATTCTAGATCAAGACTTTCAAAAAACGACAATCCTCGATGAATATGAACTCTATAAGCGTTTAAAGTCTTGGTACGCAGAAGATATTGAACATGTTAATGAATGGCGTGAACAGGCGCGTGAAGATTTTGATTTTTATAATGGTCGTCAATGGGCAGAGGAAGATCTTGCGGTTTTAAAGGCGCAGCGGCGCCCCGTCATGACCTTTAACCGTATTGCACCCCTTGTTAATGCAATTGTTGGGGCAGAGCGTAATAACAAGCGTGAAGTGCAGTTTCAACCACGGCAAGTAGGAGCTGCAATATCCAATGAATTGCTAACCGGAGCAGCAGAATGGTTTCGTGATGAGGCGGAGGCGGAATATGCGGATTCGGATGCTTTTCAGGATATGGTTATTTGCGGTATGGGCTGGACAGATACACGGCTTGATTATGAAACAGATCTTGAAGGAACCCCCGCTGTTCAACGTTTAGACCCATTGAAAATGGTTTGGGATGCCAATGCTGTAAGACCAAATCTCATTGATGCACAGCGTATGTGGTATGTTGATCGCAAATCCGTTGCGGATGCGAAAAGTCTTTTTCCTGATGTGGCTGTTGAAGATCTTAACGCCGATTGGGCTATCGATAGTACAACCGCTTGTGAGGATTCTCATGTGTCGCTTGATGCGTATCATGATGGTTCTAATGCGAATTCTCTCTCAGAGCCGTGTTCTGGGAAACGCTATGTTACGCTGGTTGAATGCCGTTGGTTTGAATATGAGACCACTTACAAGGCGCTAGATCTTCAAACAGGGCAGATGCGCAACTATAGCAAACAGGAGTTTGAACAGCTTCAAAGGGTAATGCCACAGTTACAAGGGGTGGGATTTAATAAAAAAGTGGTCAGGAGAGCCTTTCTGGGACGGCGCCTTTTAGCAAAGCCCGATAAGCCATTAACGCCTGATGGACAGCTTGGGTGGGAATGTATTACAGGCACGTTGGATAAGCTTAAAAACCAGTTTTATGGGATTGTTCGCCCCGCAAAAGACCCACAAAAATGGTCGAATAAATATTTTAGCCAAGTGATGTATATCCTTAATAGCCAGTCTAAGGGTGGCTTGATGGCAGAACGAGGCGCTTTCGATGATGATCGCCAAGCGTTAGAAAGTTGGGCGCGAACGGATACAATTACTTGGGTTAAAAATGGCGCGCTTACAGGAGGGAAAATTCAACCAAAGCCAAGTGCACAATTTCCCAATGGATTTTTCCAGCTATTTAATGAATCGCGTGAAGCGATAACGCATGTAACAGGGTTATCGGCTGAGTTTATCGGAACACGGGAGGTCAACCAAGCCAATGTGTTGGAAAATACACGCCGGCAATCAACGCTTAATTTGCTTGCGGGGCTGTTTGATAATCTCAAGCTTTATCGGTGCAGACAGGGAAAGATTATCCTTTATCTTATCCAGAATTATCTCTCTGATGGGCGTTTGGTGCGTATTTCTGGACAAGAGAATGCGCAATATGTGCCGTTAACCCGTGAAGCTGTTACGACGCTTGAGTATGACATTATTGTTGATGATTCACCGACAAGCCCCAATGAAAAAGAGAAAACTTTTGCGATAATTACGCAGATGTTGCCTTTGCTTGGTGGGTTCTTAACACCGGAGATGATTCCAGATCTTCTTAAGCTTTCACCATTGCCAGCAACACTTGTAGCAAGTTTAACCGCAAAGGCACAGCAAGCACAACAAGAACAACAGCAACAGCAGATGATGCAACAAAGCCAAGGGGCGCAATTAACTCCAGAGCAACAAGCAAAGATTGCTGTTTTACAGCAGGAAGCACAAGCAAAGAGCACACTCTATCAACTCGACGCACAGCAGAAACAAGCGACATTGCAGCAGAAAAATATTGAACTTTTCTTGAAGCAAGAACAAGCGCGGATGCAGCTTGAGTTGCAACAGGCAAAAAATGAGATAGCGCAGCGTGATTTAGAACGCAAAGCTTTACAGGCACAGTTGGAACACTATCGAATTTTGACAAAAAATATAATAGCACATTGAAGGAACAGAAGATGAAAGAAGAGTTTACGCCTGAAGAACAAGCAATCTATGATGAACATTTTGCCAGTGATCATGCTGTTGAGTTGGTCGAGCCTGAACAAGTTGAGGAAGTTTTTGATGCAGAGGAAAGTTCTGAACAGCCACCTGTAGAACCACTTCAGGAGCAGCCAAATTCTGATGCAATAGAATTTGATAAACTAGAGCAAGAGCGGCAAGCACGCCAAAAGGCAGAACAAAGCGCCATTGAAGCGCGTGAATTGGCTCTTGAACTTGCACAAAAATATGCCGCAATGCAGGAAGAAATCACGCGCCGCCATGAGAAAAATATTCCCTCCCTAGAAGACGACCCAAAAGCACATGTTGCATGGCTTAGTCATAAGGTACAGGAACAACAGAAATTGCTTGATGAGTTTTCTCAGATGAGAGAGAGCCAAGAGCGCATGAGTCAAGAGGAATATGAACGCCAAAAGTTAGGGGATTATTTCGAGGAAGCCAAAGCGCAGGTACAAGACAAATATCCAGATTTAGATAGTATCACGGACTACCTCTATGAAAGAGCAGACAATGTTCTCCAAGCGCAAGCAAGCCTTTATCCGCAATGGAAAGATCCTGTGGCACGGCAACAGCAAATTGGTGCTGAATTGCGCCAAATATGCCAGCAGTGTCAGAAAGCCGGTATAAACCCAATTGAGGTGCTGGTGCAAAAAGCAAAAGCTTTTGGGTATAGTGGTGCGCCCGTTAAGGACGAAGTAGGAGCTCTTCAAGAGCGCTCTCAAGCAGCGCGGACGCTTACAGCGCGCGGCGGACAAGTTCCAACAGGCGGTATGGATGTGAGAACGCTCTTTTCCATGCCAGAAGCCGAATTTGCTGTATGGGTTGAGAAAAATCCCGAAAAATTTGAACAAATTATGAGCAGAGCATGAAGATGTGCGTGGTGACGCAACAGAGAGAACCAAGTGATTTTTATCGTTTGGGGGTGCCGCAAGGCGAGTTTTAAAAACCAAGAAAGGCATTAATTGAAATGGCAGTAACAGAAGTAAATCTTAATGACCCATTAGCCGTTGGCGTTTGGGCTAAGATGCTAAACACAGAAACTTCAAAAGCGTTGCCCATTGCACCGCTGATGGGAAAAGGCAAAAACAGCATTATTCAAGTATTGGATATGCTAGGAAAATCCGCTGGTGACTCTGTGACGAGCGGATTACGCGTCCAACTTATGGGGGATGGCGTTAGCGAGGGACAAACGCTGGAAGGCAATGAAGAAGCACTCCAATTTATGAATGAAAAGGTGCGCATCAATGAGCTTTCTCATGCTGTACGTGTAAAATATGAAGGCACCATTGATCAACAACGTGTTTTATTTAATTTACGAACAGAAGCAAAGGATGGGCTTGTTGATTGGTATGCAGATCGCTTAAGTTTGATGTTCTTCATTCAGGCAGCAGGCTATACAGCACCATGGATTCACTTCGAAGGACGCACCATAACCCTTAAACCCGTACATTATGGTTTTAATGCTCCATTAGAGCCAAGCAAATTGCGTATTATTCGCCCTGCTAAGAAAAAGACTGATGAAGAACTTACAAAAGACGATGTTTTTACATTAGATCTTATAGATCAGGCTGTTGAACGCGCTAAACTTGCTAATCCACGTTTGCGCCCTGTTCGTGTTGATGGAAAATCGGCATATGTGATGTATCTCCACCCAACACAGGTAACTCAATTGCGTACCAATACAAAGAGTGGGCAATGGTTAGACATTACCAAGGCGGCTTATGATGGCTCTGGAGCTAAGAACCCAATTTTTGAGGGCTCTTTGGGGATGTATAATGGTGTCATCTTACGTGAAGCTGAACATGTGCCCAATGGTATCAATTCAAAGACACAAGAGCCTGTAACATCTGTTCACCGTGCCGTGTTGCTTGGTGCACAAAGCGTTATCATGGCTTATGGGCGCGTTGGTAATGGAGCAACAGGAGGTGATGGAAAAGGGGGAACACGCTATAAACTTGTTGAAGAACTGTTTGATTATCAACGTGAATTTGGGGTTGCAGCAAAAACCATTATCGGCATGAAAAAGTCACGCTACACCTTGCCGCATTCTGATCAAGGGGGACAAGACTTTGGCACGATTGTTATCCCTTCTTTTGCCGAAGCAAGCTAATTATTAAAGGATGACAATTATGGCAGAAAAATCGCTAATTACACAGGAACCTGATGAAACCGTTGAGACCGTTGAAACTGTTGGCATGATAGATGAGGGATTGCCACCTGTTTTGCAAGGACGCAACAACTCTACGCAGCAGGTTAGTTTTTTACGGGCGCGTGTTAAATGTACAGACCAAGGGTTGATAACGAAAATTGGCGTTCTACCCCGTGGGGCTTTTATAAAAAGTATTACAGCTTATGTCATGACGGATTTTGAAGATGTAACAGCTACATTTGGAAAAGAGCCTCATGGCAATGATTATGGAGATGTAAGGCTTACGCAATCTACCAATAGCAATCTGTACCTACCGATGGAGGAACGAGATGTTCCGCTAGAGGCTGAAAATGCGATTTACATGACACGAGACAAGAAAAGCACCAAAGGTGATGCTGAGGTGATTGTTGAGTTTTACACTAATCGTTAAAGGCAAGGGGGCGTTTATTGTTTGCGTCCCCTTCCCACACAAGATGCCCCAAGAGATTTGGCAGAGGGTGATATGACAATAATAGTACAGACAGGTGGTCCGATTGGAGAAAAAGAGACCATTGTTCCTTGGGATAAAAATTTTATCCAGATGTTAAACGATATTCAGGATGAAATAGATGATCAAACCGATGAATATGTTGATCAAGTACAAAGAGCAATATTTTCGGCCATTCGCTTTTGTGAACGATTGCCTTTTTATTTCAATGAAAGCCGTGAAATTGTTTTCACCACTCTAAAGGGCAAAAGCCGTTATGGTGCAGAGGCACATCCCTCTGTAACAGGTGCTGTTCGGATTGTTGATGCTTACGTTTATGAAAATAATCACAGCAAAGCAAAGCTTTTGCAGGTAGATCCGCTTGTTATTGAGAATCTTGAGAATGATTGTAACAATGGCATGCCTATGCGCTATGCTTATTTTGAACAAAAGCTTGTCTTGTATCCAACACCAGACCGAGTTTATTCCATTAGGCTTATTCTTGATCCTGTGAGAATAAAAGACATTGAGAGCGCACAAGAAGCGTCGATATGGTTTTGTGAAGCCTATGAATTGATCAAAACCCGCGCAAAATATGAAATTTATACCAATATTATTAAAGAACCACAGATGGCAGCGGCAGCTTTTGCCATGTTCCAAGAGCAGTTAGATGCATTGAGAATTGAGACTTCGCGGCGCAAAAATCTGTTCAAAATTCAACACACGGATTTCTGATGACCTTTATCCCTATTGCTGAGTATAGACCAGATGTTGCATTTATTAATAGCGGTTATTCTCATGAGATAGTGAATGTTTTGCCTGCACCAAATTCGTATATTCCGTTTCCTATGGTTGTGCCGGTCTCAGATCCTTTTCCGGATGTGATTTTGGGGGTTTATGCTGTGCGTTCATTGGGTGGTGTGCGCATCATTGTGGGTGCACCAACAAAGCTTTACGAATATGACAACAGTACGCGCGGCTGGAAAGACATTAGCAAGCCTCACACACAATATCACGCCAATGAGAACGCACCTTGGTCTTTTGCCTCCTTTGGTGATCATATCATTGCTGTTAATAGCAATGACCCACCACAAATGCTTTCGTTAAAAATGGATGAAAGGTTTTGTGATTTGAGCGGCAATCCGCCGCGTGCTGGACTTGTGCGGGTATGGGGTGATTTTGTTTGCCTGATGCAACTAACAGATAAGCCAAATCGTGTTCAGTGGTCAGGTTTGAATGATGCAACACACTGGACAGTTGGGGAGAAAAGTTGTGATTATCAAGATTTTCCCGATGGAGAATATGTTCAAGGGTCTACGGAATCAACCAATCCCCTTATTTTTATGCGCTCTGCTATTTATCACGCAACCTTTGTGCCCGGATCCAAAATTATATTCAGTTTTGCAAAAATAAAAGACAAAATAGGTGCGAAAAGCAGTACAGCAATTGCAAGCCGTGGAGACTGTACTTTCTTTGCATCTGATGATGGTTTTTATCAAATCAACAGTGTTGGTGAAATGCTTCCTATTGGTTTTGGTAAAGTCGATAAAACTATCTTCACACTTTACAATAATTTTGCCATTGATGAGATGAGGGCATGTATTGATCCGGTCTATTCTCGTGTTTATTTTTCTCTCAATGACAACACGGAAGGGATGCATATTTATGTTTATGATTGGCTCTTGCAGATATGGAGTGTCATTAAAGGGCAGAGCCTTCTCTTATTTCCCCTCTTTGCAGCTGGTTATACATTAGAGGGCTTAGATGCAGTCGAAGAGAGCTTGAAAGATTTACCAGCTTCTCTTGATAGTAAAATGTGGCAAAATGGCGCGCCTGTTTTGGGAGCCTTTACGCCAGACAACACATTTGGTTTTTTTGCAGGTCCTCCGATGGAAGCAGTCATTGCTTCACAAACTGTGGGGGATACGGGGAGGCAAATCAACCTGATGAGTGAGGCTTTTGTTCAAGCTGACACAACAAATGGTCTTTTAAGTGTTGGGGCGGCATTTATCATTGATGACAAGAACCAATTAAATTGGGCTAGAGAGCGTTATGCCGGCTATAATAATGGGATGTATAATATCCGTTCACGAGCGCGTTATCACGCCTTGCGTCTGAGAATACCCGAAGGCACGCCATGGACGCATATAACAGGCTTTGATGTGACCCTTAAACCCGCAGGCATAAGATGAGTTTTAAGATCTATAATACAGAAAAATGGAGCGCTGAACAAATGGCGCCTTATTTTGACAATGTCATAAAATCAATAGCGTATTTTAATCAAAAATTCCCTGATGATTATAATACAGAGATCATTTTAAACGATATTTTGAACGGAGAAAAAGTTCTTTGGATTATCGTTGATGCGCATGAAAATTTTATGGCGCATGTCACAACACAGTTACAGGAACTCGTCACTGGAGCATTAAGGGCGGTTATTGTCACGCTTGGTGGGAAAGGAGGAGCGCCCCTAACGAAGCTTATCACTCAGATTGAAGCTTATTACAAGGAAAAAGGGGCAAAAGAGCTTGTCATCATAGGCAGGCGTGGGTGGAAAAAATCTCTTAAATCGCATGGATATCTCGTTAATCTTTTAGAATATAGAAAGCAGCTTTAATATGGGAAAAAGGTCTAAACCAATCCAGAATACCCAAAATACGACGCAAACAAATGAACCGCCTGCATGGGCAAAAGGTATTTTTGAACATGCAGCTCAAGATGCCATGACTTTTTATAATCAAGGCAGTGGAAAAGCGGTTTATGATGGACAGCGTGTTGCGGGTTTAAGTGATCAAACAAAGAATGCGATTAATGGGCTTACCAATAATACGCATAACTATGATAACAATTATTTAAATGGATTAGCCACAGGGCAAAATTCAACAAGCCAAAACTTAAAAAATATGGCTTCAGGGCAGCAGATAGGCAACAACCCTTATTTTAATGAAGCACTTCAAAATACGTTAAATAAAGCGACAAACTCTATTAACAGTTCGCTAGCAGGGGCAGGGCGTTATGGTTCAGGTGCACATACCGGCGTTCTTGCTAATGAATTGGGGGGCATAGCAACACAAGCTTTATCACAGCAATATAACCAAGATGTCAACAATATGATGAATGCCAATAGCTTAATTGATCAAGCAAACCAAAATCAGTTGGCGGGCGCCAATAACTTCTTTCAAGGTCAAGGTCAGGCAAATCTTAATGCGTTGACGGGAGGGAGTGTACTTGATGCCAATCATCAACGGCAATTGGATGAAGAGCGGCAAAAATGGGAGCAGCAGAACAATCTTGATTGGGATCATTTAAGTAAGTTGCTTGCTGTTGGTGGGGCTGTTGCTGGAAATTATGGAACACGAACAGGACAAATGACGACATTTACTCCGCCGCCAAGACCTAATCCATGGGAGATTGTTGGAAATGTGGGAACCATACTTGGTACTTTTGCTGGGCTTAGCGACATCAGAGCGAAAGAAAATATCGTGCAAGTGGGGCAGCGAGAGGGACAAAAACTCTATGAGTATAATTACAAGGGCTATCCAGAGCGCTATCGCGGGGTGATGGCGCAAGACGTTTTAAAGTCAAAGCCTGAAGCTGTTTTTTACAATAACGCGACAGGTTTTTTGCATGTGGATTATGGCAAGCTTGGCTTTGAGATGGAAAGGGTGCAGTGATGGAACAAGAAAACACAAATTCTCTTTTAAAGTTGTTTGATCCAAAATTTTTGCGTCCTTTGATGTATCAGGTCATGCCTCAATTGCCAGGGCATTTGTTCAAACAGCTTTCTACGCCTCCAAGCATGCCTTTAGAAGGACGATACAAGCCAAGTTTTTTAGAACGCGCTGCTTTTAGCACAAATCCTTTTGATGCGAGCAATGGGGATAATACTCCACAAAAATTGAGTCCTACAGAGCTTATTCGCGGTGCTCAAGCAGGAAGAGGAGAAGTTGGAAAAAAAACGCCAGCAGAATTGATTATGTCTACAGATGATTTAAAGCGCCAAATGCCCCCCTTGCCGGATGTTTCAAAGGATACTGTTAGGATACAAGAGGCGCCAGAGCAACAAAAGCATGACTTCTCAGAACAGGGAGGTGTTGCTTCAATGATCCCTCAATCTCCATTTGTTGGGAACATTGATAAAGGGAGTGGAGATGAAGCTGGGCGACAGCAGAAAAATGTGATGGATTATATCGCACAGATCAACAACAGATCTATGGCAGAAAATCCGCAGGAGAGCAGCCCTGTCAATCAAGAAAAACTTTCTCATACGCCCATTCCAGAAGAAGAACATTTAAAAGCAAATGCTAAGCCCGAACAGGCAACGGATTATGTAAACGCAGTTGGAAATTTTATCCATAAAGATGCAGACCCAAGTAGCTTATGGGAGCGTTTTAGAAAATCAGAATTTTCCGAGCATTTAATGGATTTTTTTGCAGGGCTTGCATCAGGAAAAACACCGCAAGAAAGTTTTTCAAATGCGGCGCTTGTTATGCGGCAGGGCAATAATGTACGTGCACAAAATAGACCAATTTTTGAGTTTTTACGCTCTAAAGGATATAGTGATAAAGACGCACAAGCCCTCGTGCAATATCCAGATCTTGCCATGAAAGTTATAGGCAACACGTTAAGCCCTCAAGAAGGTTATAGAACATTGACATCAGAAGAAAAAGCGGAACAGGGATTGCCTGAGGATATGACTTTCCAAGTCTCAACAAGCACAGGGAAAATTATACCTGTTCAAGGGGGACAGCGTTCCACTGCTTCTGGATTAGAGGGGAATACTGATAACATGCTGTCAAAGCCTGAAGCAGGTTATATGTATGTTAAGGATAAAAATGCACTTGGTGGCATACGTGCGGTGCCAATTGCAGGCAGTGGTGCAGAACATAAATTAATTCAAGAACAGAAGGAGGAGGAGCGTAAAAACCAACAAACACAAATGCAAATTCTGGATACAGAGGACATATCAAATCGTATACTCTCGGTATCTAAAGAATTGCTGAAAATTGTTGAGGAGAACCCGCATGTTACTGGTTTCCTTGGTTATTGGGAGTCATTCATACCTGGTTTTAAGGCAAAAGATTTCGGGCATATGCTTGATTCATTAAAGGCGAATATTGGGATTGATGCCTTGAGAAAAGCAAAAGCATTTTCACCAAATGGCGCATCTGGCTTTGGGAACTTGTCTAATATGGAATTGCAAGCATTGCAAAACTCTGTAGCGGCGCTGTATCAAGATCTTTCCGCAGAGCAAATGAAGAAATCTTTAAAAACAGTTATTGACACTTTCAACAAATCCAATGCAGCAACGCGCGCAATTCTTTTTGGTGGCGCAGAAGCAACAAGCGAGCTCGTTCGAGCCGCCTATGGGAAAGATGCTTATAAAGGGAATAAGGGGAATCATGCACAGTCAAATGATCCACTAGAAAAACAGATAGAAGCATTGCCAGAAGGCACGCTGTTCGTTGATAGTGATGGACGCATTAAGGAGAAACAAACCAATGGCTGAAGTAATTCCTCCTCTTATTAATCGTAAAAACACAAGAGTCATTGGGCATATAAGTGACTATACACCAGAACAGCTTCAAGAACTTTTCGCGAAGAATAAGGAAAAGCTAAGAGATTCCATTACAGGAAATAATGGTGCAACAGAAGAAGATGATCCACATCCAAGTGCAGCGGGTGCTTTTGGATGGGGTGCTCTTCATGGGTTAACCATGGGGTATGATGATGAATTAGCCGGAATATTAGAAGCAGGTCCTATTGCTTATTGGACGGGAGATAAAGAGGCAGTCAAAAAATATAATGAAGTGACAAAGCGATGGCGAGATTATCAAAAAGCAGCAGATAGAGATCAGTTTTATCTATCTCTTGCGGGGAATTTAGCGGGTGCTGCAGCACCCGTAATTGCTTCTGCCCTCTTTCCACCCGCGGCAGGGGCTACTGCTGCTACTCGTGCGGCAATTGGGGCTGATGTTGTGCTGGGAGGAAGAGCTGGTGTTGCAGGAGCACAAATAACCAGTAAAGCTTTAGCAGCAGGAGAAAGGGCGGTGCAATCTGCTTTAGCAGAGGGTGCGGAACGGGCAGCGGCAAAAGCTGCAGGTGAAGCAGCAATGAAAGCAGTAGCAAGTAAAGGGGCGGCAAAATTTAGCTTGGGGCGTGCAGCAAAAACTGGAGCCATTTATGGTGGAATAGCAGGCAGTGGTGAGGGGGAAGGGCTTGCAGATACTCTAGTGTCTGCTGGGTTTGGTGCTGGGTTAGGTGCTGTAACTCCAGCTGTTGCCAGTGGTGTATCAAAAGCAACATCTTTTGCGACAAGATCACTTAAAAAAACACCTGTGGCTCTCAAAAACACAGTTGGAAAATTGTTTGGTAAAACTGAACCAGTAACACAAAGTGTAGAAAAAGAGGCATTTCAGATAAGCGATAGAGCGCTTAGGGATGTAAGCCAAACTTTAGGGGATGAAGGTGTTGATAAGCTTGAAAGGGCATTAAAACAGCGTGGTCCTGATTCAATGATTAT
The DNA here is from genome assembly GCF_045277155.1 of Bartonella gliris. Taxonomy (GTDB): domain Bacteria; phylum Pseudomonadota; class Alphaproteobacteria; order Rhizobiales; family Rhizobiaceae; genus Bartonella; species Bartonella gliris. Next base: position 804,939 of record NZ_CP123962.1, on the reverse strand, counting down.
TGATCTTCACGATGGGCTTGCTACAAGAGCTTTTAAGGCAGCAAAAAAAGACTATGATACATATTCACTTGTGAGTAATCGTTTGAACGAAAGGCAAGGTGCAAGTGTACTGCGGGTAAAGGATGCGTTGACAGATGTGATGGGTCCAAAAGTAGATACGCTTAATTTAAAGCAAGAGATTATCAAACAAGCACAGAAAAAGGCTGAACCATTTTATGAGAGGGCGAAAGCTTCTCCTATTTCTAATGCTGTCAGTAAAGATTTATCGCGGTTGCAAGAAACTCCTGCCTTCCAAAAAGCCTATAAAAAAGCAATTGCGCAAATGCCAAATGAAGCGGATGCAACAGTTATAGGGAGCAATGGATATCCAAAACTGAATATGCGGATTTTACATAAGATGAAAGAGGTTTTTGATGATCAAATTAATTCTGCACGTATCAAAGGAAAATGGGGATATGCTCGAGATTTGACTGATTTCAAACAACGCATTCTAGACGTTTTGGATACGTCATCTCCAGATTATGCTAAAGCACGGAAAATTTATTATGACGAGCGTACTATTGGTGATGCCCTCGAGCAGGGAGAGCAAGCGCTGAAGAAGAGCGTTAATCTCGATACAATCAACAGTCAACTTTCGGATTTGGGGCTAATGGAAAAAGATGCGTTTCAAAAAGGGATGCGGTCGCAAGTAGAACATGCGGCAGGCAATGCACAGAATTTTGAACACAGTCTTTTGAGTTTGTTTGACACGCAGAATGGTCAAGAAAAATTACGGCAGAGTTTTGGTGAGGATAAAGCCAAGCAACTTATGAAAGTGTTGCGACCAGAAGTGGAAAGAACAAAGCTTTTTGCACGATTGCCAAACCATATGGGTGAAGTAGAAGAGAGGGGGGCACAACAGACTATGGGTATAGGAAAGATTGCTTTCATCAAGGCAGTTGTAAAAAATTTCTTAGGGAAATTTGGACGCAAACTCTCAAGCGTCCATAAAGATACTGAGAGAGATATTGCAGCGCTTATAACAGCGCGGGAAAAAGGAGATTTTGGGTTAGCAAGAGAAAAAGCCGTTGAATTAATTAAGAAGTTTCATGAAGCAGAAAAGAAACGCTTAATAACCAAAGAAGACCACACAAAATTCTTCAATTTTCTTGGCATTCTTTTGAATGGCAGCGCTGATAGAACGGTTATAAACTAATGATCAATTTTCATCCCAATGTGAAGCGTGCTATCTCACAGGCAGCACAAAAATATGGTTTGCCAGAGAGCTTTCTTGAACGTGTTGCTATGATAGAAAGTAATGGTAATCCACATGCAAGAAATAAGAATAGCAGTGCGGGAGGACTGTATCAATTTTTAGATTCAACAGCAAAATACTATCAACTCAATAACAAGTTTGATCCCTTTCAAGCAACCGATGCTATGGCACGGTTAACGAAGGATAATACGCGTTATTTAGCTACAGCATTAGGCAGAGAGCCATCAGAGGCAGAGCTTTACCTCGCACACCAACAAGGACCAGCAGGGGCAGTAAAACTTATCAAAAATCCACATATTCCAGCAAGTCAGCTTTTAGGGCGTCAAGCAGTCACACTCAACGGTGGCAACATGGAAGCTACAGCAGAGGATTTTATGAATCATATTTATAGGCTTTATAATAAAACGGGAGATGCTTTGAAGAGAACGATACAGCAAAACCAAAGCAATGGGCAAGCAGCACCAAACGAGGTGGGTCCTTTGCGTGGGGTTGAGAGGCTTCAAAAGACACTTCAAGGTAATCAAGTGGGGCAGGATGATCAAGGGAGAAGCCAATTGATGGCATATAACACGCCATTGCCAAATAGAATGATGGCACCTGAAAGTGGAGAGAATCTGACAGGACAGGTTATGGAAACCACACCATTGCAAGCACAAGGTATTGATGCTGGCTCTCTTAAAAAGGGGTTCGCTAGTTTGCTTCATTTAATAAGAGAGAATGGGGAAAGACAAAAACAGCAGGCACAGATGGCACAACAACAAATGATGCAGCAACCAGTCATGGAGGGTTTCTCGCAATCGACTGGGCGCCCTATAGATTTAACACCTCTGATTGATCCCTCTAGGCGGCAATCTGTTGGTTCCTATGGGCGGCAAAAAGAAGAGCAATTGCGCGAAGAGCTATTAAGAAGAACGGGGGCTTATCATGTCTGATATTTACGACTGGTCACTCGCAGCTGATAAAAATGCGAATTCAGATAGTATCATTAATTGGGCTGAAGGGCAGCCGCCTAGCTCTGTCAATGATAGTGCACGGGCTATGATGCAGCGTATACGTGAATATCTTGCCGATAATGGTGGTTCTCTTGACTCAAAGTTTATTGTGAATGGAAAGGAACAAACCACATCAATCACGCTGACGACAGTTTCACCGATAGTGAAATATAAAAACGATATCATTATCCGCTTTAAGGCGCGTGGTATGAATATTGGCACAACGACAATAAATATAAATAATATAGGAGAAAAACTACTCTATAAAGCTACCAACATGGGGATAGTACCATTAGAAGGTAGTGAACTACAAAGAGGCGGTATTTATGAAATAGTTTATAATGATGGCGCATCAACAAAAGATCTTGAGGGCTGGTATCTGTTAAATCCCACTCCTATTCCACCACCAAAGGTCGAAACCTTTCCTTGTGGGTTTATTGCGACCTTTGCTATGCAAGAAGTCCCAAACGGTTGGCTTTTATGTGATGGTGCTACTTATAAGCGCAAAGATTATCCGCAATTGTTCAAAGCAATAGGCGATAAATGGGGAAAAGATAGCGATACAACATTTAATGTTCCCGATTTGCGTGGAATGTTTTTGCGGGGGCTGGATAGTGGAAACAAGATTGATAAAGGGCGTGTGTTAGGAAGCAGGCAAGAAGATTCCTTTAAAGCGCATACGCATGAGGGAAAAACAGATTCATCAGGTGCACATCAGCATCATATGCCCGGGATGCAATATGATTTGGCACGCCTTTATTCAGGACAAGCGAAGGTGATGTTCTATAATACTTCGATAGAGTCTCCGACAACTTTTGCTGGGGCGCACACGCACAAACTTTCCTTGGAGAAAACAGGTGGTGGTGAAACACGCCCTGTCAATGTCGCCGTTGTTTATGCTATAAAATCGTGAGTTTTTCTGATGATGAATAATCCGTCTGCTATTGATGATATTGCGGACGCGGAGCAAATCCGCGTCCTTTTTTATGCAAGCAATAGAATGGTTCATGCGCCATTGAATAAGATTCTTGATATTGTCAAAAGCGACATACAGCATGATCTTTTAAGCGCTTTGGTAGAATATAAAGAAGCAACAGATAAACGCATAGAGACCATGCAAAAACTTATTGATGAATTACAGTCTCTCATCCCCAAAAATCTCAAAAACAGACTTACTAAGGAATGAACCGCGATGCCATTACCCTATCATACGCATATATTTAAGCTTGAACCAGCAACAAAGAAAGAAGTCAAAGAAGGTGTTTTAGATAGTAAGGCTCTTGCACCTGTTTCAGTGGGGAGTGCAGCAGCTTATGAGGTAGAATATTTTGCAACTGCTGCTCAAGGGAAAAAGGCTGATGATGCTGTTGCAAAGAGAGATATTGGAGCTCTTGCTTACAAAGATAAGGTCACAATCCACGATATTGAAGCAAGTGGGAATCCTAGCGCAGATACTCTGTTATCAGGCGCTGGATGGGTAAAAATATCGCCTTTAGGGATTGGTGATATGAAGGCTGATATATATGACCCCAACAATGTAAGATCAAATGCCTTTTCCATGGAGAATATGCATGAGGGACCTAGCAAAAAGATCTTGACAGAAGAGGAAAGATTAAAGCTGCACTGGCTCAGTCCTCATGGACCCACAATGGAAAAGTGGCGTATGGGAAAAGAAGGCGTTCATTATCCTATCTCTCCTGTAGAACTGAAGAATACCATCAATTATTTTTCCTTATCAAAATCTCTTGGCATGTCAAAATCGGTCTATGATCCAAACAAAATAGCAAAAGATGTTTTTGATATGGAGAATATGAGAGAGGGGAACACGCATCTTATCTTCACATCTCAAGAACGTGCACAGGTTGCAAAAATTGATAAAATTGAAGATGAGGCACAACAGGCACAGGAAAGTGCACAACAAGGGCTTCATGCAGCAAGTGAGGCAAAGGACGTTGCAGAGAGTACATTAAGGACAGCGAAAGATGCAAAAGCTTACGCTGTAGATGCGAAAACGACTGCTGAGGTTGCGCAAAAAACAGCAGACAGTGCAAAATCTGTGGCAAGTGTTGCACAAGAAACAGCAGATAAAGCACAAAACACAATTCAAGCATGTTTCAGTGTTGCGGACAAAGCGCAAGAGACAGCAGAGAGTGCATTAGATGCTGCTCAAGTTGCAAAAACGAATGCTACGGATGCAAACGCTACTGCTGCTGCTGCACAAATGACAGCCTATAAAGCGCAAGATACAGCGCATAGTGTGCAGAAAAAAGTTGATCTCATTCAACCTCTTGCAAAACAAGACTGGATTGATGGCACAAAAACAGTTGATGCATTGATATCTCCTGTTGATTTACTTGCTTCAATTAAAGCCAATAGCTCAAACAATAACGGTGGCAGCAACAATGGTGGCGGGGTTAGCAAACCTATAGAAATCCTTATGACAGAAAGTGGAGATATTCCTTGGCCGGAAGGAATCACGGATGAAACTGAGATTGAAATATGGGCTTGGGGTGGTGGCGGTGGCGGTGTCAAGGATGGCGGCGGCGGCGGCGGTCAATGTGTGCATGTTAAAATGAAAGGTTCTGATTTAGATAAATTAAAAACAGCTTACATTGGTCGTGGTGGCAAAGGCAATGATAGCAATATTTTGTGCAATGGTGGTAGGACAATGATCAAAGGGCTTGTTTCTGCAAAAGAAAGGCTTGTTACTGCAGAAGGAGGATATTCCGTCTCCATGATTTTTGTTAACTTTGGAGGAAAAGGCGGGGATGGAGGAGGAAACAGAGGCGGTACGAGTGGTGAGAGCTTTATTTTTTCCGGTGGGAATGGTGGAGGGAGTGGAAGTGACGGCAAGAGAGCTGGTACTGGTGGAAGCTCTTTTCTTGGCGGCGGCGGCGGCGGCGGTAAATGCAAGGGGTCTATCATGGGGCAGGGTGGTGAGAGTTACAAAGGTGGTAAAGGTGGTCGTGGCGGGAATGGAGCTGGCGGCGGTGGCGGTGGATATTTCGACGGGAAGCCCGGCGGTGATAAAATTGGCGGTGATGGTGGAGATGGTGCAGTACTCATAAAGATATATTTATAGGGTGGAATGAAGTAATGGCACGGAAAATAAGTAAAGACTGTCTATACTGTTTAAAAAAGTGGGAAGGTTTGCGCTTGCAGGCTTATCAAGATGTCTCTGGTGTGTGGACCATTGGCTATGGTCATACGAGAAAAGCTGGTCAACCAACAGTTATTGAAGGTATGGTGATTACAGAAAAAAAAGCCGAAACTATGCTTTTAGCAGATTTGCGACAATATGAGAAGGCGGTAGAAAAAGCGGTTTGTGTGAATTTAAGCGACGAGCAGTTTGGCGCTCTTGTTTCCTTTTGTTATAATGTGGGTATTGCAGCTTTCCAAAACTCTACACTGCTTAAAAGGCTTAATCAGGGGGATTATGAAGCAGTTCCCTTCGAATTACAAAAATGGACCAAAGCAGGAGGCAAACGTTTGCAAGGTCTTGTACACCGGCGTGTAGCAGAAGCAGGATTATGGGCGAAAGGGGCTTATGTTTCTTCTAATTATCAAACAGTAGAAACGCAAGCACCAACGGGGTTTCTCAAAGTCGAAGCACTTGCACCGATTATTGGTTCTTTCTCAGGTCTTGGCGGTTTTTTAGCAGGCAATGGTCCAGTTCAATGGGCTTTGGCAACCATTATGGTCTTAGCCGCATGTGCTGGTATTTTTTTTGTTGCTAAACGCTTTCAAGAGCACCGCCTATGATCTTATGGATGAAAAGAAATTTGATGCTAACAGGTGCGGCTTTAGCCGCTTTTTTTATTGCATTAGCAAGAGCCTTTACCCTTGGAAAAAAGGTTGAACAGCAAAAGCAAACAGAAAAAGCTTTAAAAGCAGCAATGGCACGGCTTGAGGTGGAAAATGAAATTAATCAAAAAAGTGATGCTGATGTGCGTGCTGCTCTCTCTGACTGGTTGCACGACAAATAAATATATTTCTTCTTGTGTTGGTTGGTTACCCATTTATTTAAGCCGGCAAGATCTGAACGCCATCAGTGCCAACTTAGCAAGAGAGATCTTAAAGCATAATAAACAGGGTGAGTATTTGTGTGGATGGAAACATGGTTAGAAAGAAAACTGAAAAACACACAGAGCTTACAGAAGCAGAAAAAGCAATGCTTCAAGAAATGATCATTACCTACCAAAGTGTGAAAATGATGTCTCGCTTTATGAAGTGGGGTGCATTTTTTATCTTTTTGATTATCCTTGATTTTGCACGCCTCATGGATGCGATAGACAATATCTTCGCACATTTAAAACAATGGTTCTCAAAGAATTGAACAACTGTCATAAAAGAAAAAATTTCGTAAAATTCTTTTTACTATGAATTGGAGATCCAATTATAAACGTAGTTCAGAATGGGAGCCAAGTCGTAAAAGCTCTAGTGTTTTGGCATCTGGCTTTCGATAGATCAAAACTAAATCCGGTTTTATGGGACAATCACGACAATTGCGCCACTGACCTGTTAGTGCATGATCTTTCCAATGCGCTTTTAGCGGTGCATTCTCCGCTAACGCTTTGACCACAAGCAGCAAATCCTCCTCTAGTGCATTAGCATATCTACCTTTGCTTTCACGTTTAAGGTCGCGTCGGAATGAACGCGTATAGACAATTTCTCGCATAGCAAGCTTAGGTTTTCTTTTCAGATTTACGCATTTTGGTTCTATCTTCGCGTATCATGGTTCTTAAGCCGTCTAATGATGTACGTTCGACACGTCCCATTTCGGCATCCTCGATAGCTTGTAATGTTTCCGGATTTGGCTGGAATAGATCAAGCGGTAATGCTCTATCTCTAGCAATGCGGGTCATAAACATGCGCACTGCATCTGATACAGTCAAGCCTGTGGACTTAATAACTGCACTTGCAATTTCTTGAACTTCATCAGGTATGCGGGCTTGAATTTTTCCCATTGCTCAATCTCCTATTTAACTGTACTACAATGTACTACACTTCAAGCTGTTGTCAAGAAATTATCCGTCACGCCATACAACCTTGTGTATTAAGGAGGGTAGGAAGTCAATTTTTAAACGGAGCTAACCAAAACCTGAGAATTTATGCTAGAATCACAATGAAATAATTATTTTTTCTAAAGGATTTTTTTTAGATGCTAACACCCTTTGGTAAAACCTTACGCAAGCTTCGTATTGATCATTCAGAACGTTTATTAGATATGGCTAAGAAATTAGATATATCTGTAGCATTTTTATCTTCTGTTGAGATTGGCAAAAAATCTGTACCTGTTGGTATGGAAGAAAAGATCATAGAGCTGTACGCTTTAGATCAAGATATGGCTTCTCTCTTAAGAAAAGAGGCTTATGCTTGCCGCAAAAGTTTTACAATAAAGCCTTCTGGTCCATTTAGCCGTGAAATTGTTGGCATGTTTGCGAGATCATTGAATAGCTTTTCACAAGAAGACTTAGCAGAATTCAAAAAGTTATTAGAGAAAGTTTGCAAAACAAGATATGTCTTGTAGAAGCATGTTGGAAAATCCTATTCCCTAACCTTTATTTACGAACCCCGCACCTTGAAAAAAACATATAAAATCAATGGGATATATGGATGAAAAAGAGTATAATATCACTCAAAGAGGGTTACAGGGATGGTATGTCATGACGATTTTGCCTCTCAATAGCGCTTCAATAAAAGAAGCAATTACATTGCTTGAACAGGGACAATTAGTGGCTTTGCCGACAGAAACTGTTTATGGATTGGCTGGTGATGCGACCAATGGAAAGGCAATGGCTTCTATTTTTTCTACAAAAAAGCGACCGCAATTTAATCCTCTTATTGCCCACGTAAGCAGTATTAAAATGGCGGAACGCTATGTAGAAATTGATTTTCTTTCACGTCGATTGATGGAGGTATTTTGGCCAGGACCTTTGACATTAGTTTTGCCTTTAAAGGCACATCATAATATCCATCCTTTAACCACTGCTGGTCTTAATACATTGGCTGTCCGTTTTCCTCAGAGTGGTTTTGCAGAAATTGTACAATATTTTGGACGTCCTCTCGCTGCTCCCAGCGCGAATCAATCAGGATGCCTTAGTCCTACTTCGGCTGAAGCTGTTTTTGCATCTTTAGGGACATCTGTTCCCTTGATACTTGACGGAGGGGCTTCTAAAATCGGGATTGAATCAACGATTATTAAGGTTTGTGGTGACAATATTTATCTTTTGCGTCCCGGGGGGCTGATTGCTGAAGAAATTGAAGAAGTCGCGGGGAAATCGTTGAAACGGCTGGATCAGAGGACAGCGATTGAAGCACCAGGTATGTTAAAGTCACATTATGCGCCCAATGCCGCGGTTCGTTTGAATGTGCAAAAGGTGGAAAGCGGTGAAGCGCTTTTAGCATTTGGTCCTAAACGCATTATGGGTGTTGAAAATGCCGTTTCTATTTTAAATCTTAGCGAGAGTGGGCACTTGGAAGAGGCCGCCGCTCATTTATTTGCATATATGAAGCAATTGGATTCACTCAAGGTGAGGTGTATTGCAGTAGAATCCATCCCATCGTACGGATTGGGTGAGGCTGTTAATGATCGTTTAATACGTGCTGCAGCTCCAAAGGAGAAATAAAGATGGAGCAGGAGTTAATTGAGAGATTTAGAAAAATTGTTGGTGCTAAACATGCTATAACAGATCAAACATTCATTGCACCATATTTGCTCGAAGAGCGTGGACTTTTTCATGGAAAAACACCGTTGCTTTTACGGCCATCTTCTAGTGCAGAGGTATCATCAATTATGCAGTTGGCCAGCCAAACATGCACACCGATTGTGCCTCAGGGGGGAAATACAGGTCTTGTGGGGGGGGGGCAGCCAGATGAAAATGGGTGTGGTGTTCTTTTATCCATGGAACGATTGAATAAGATTAGATGTGTGAGTCTTGAGGGTAATTTTGCTGTGGTGGAAGCTGGTGTTATTTTACAGGACTTACAGAAAAAAGTAGATGAATTGGGTCGTTTTTTCCCTCTTTCTTTGGGTTCGGAAGGCTCCTGTCAGATAGGGGGCAATCTTTCATCTAACGCTGGAGGGACAGCTGTTTTAGCTTATGGCAATATGCGGGAGCTTTGTCTTGGTTTAGAAGTTGTTTTGCCTGATGGACGTATTTTGGATGATTTGCGTTTTGTAAAGAAAGACAATAGCGGCTATGATTTAAAAAATCTTTTCATTGGTGCTGAAGGCACTTTAGGAGTTATAACTGCGGCAGTTTTAAAGCTTTTTCCGAAACCCAAAGGAAAAGCTGTTGCTTTTGTAGGCTTAAGCAGTGCAGTGAAGGCTCTTGAACTTTTATCTCTTGCGCAATCCCATGGGGGAGGAATGTTGACGTGTTTTGAGCTTATGTCAAAACTTAGCTTGCAAATGTCTTTAAGCTATAATATGTGCAAGAAATCTCCTTTTGAACATGAGCATGAATGGTATGTATTGATTAATATTTCATCATTGCAGGGTGATGGTGAGGCATTATCAGTGCTCAGTATTATTTTGGAAGACGCTTTAAATAATGCTGTGATAGAAGATGCGGTTATTGCGCAATCGTTAAAGCAGCAAGATTTTTTTTGGCAATTGCGTGAAAATATGTCATATGCACAAAAGTTAGCAGGAAGGTCTATTAAGCACGACATTGCGCTACCTATTGCTTCGATTCCTGATTTTATTTCTGAAGCAGCTGTTATTGTTGAAGAAATTGTTCCAAGTGCGCGAGTGGTTTGTTTTGGACATCTAGGCGATGGGAACCTTCACTACAATATTATGCAGCCTGTCGGGGCTGATCCCACTGCGTTTTTACAATTATGGTCACAAATGAATCACCGGATTCATAGTCTCGTGATGCATTATAAGGGGACATTTTCTGCTGAACATGGAATTGGTCAGCTTAAACGTGAGGAACTTCGCACTTTTAAATCACCTATTGCACTGGACATTATGCAGAAGATTAAAGAAATGCTTGACCCGTTAGGGATTATGAATCCTGGAAAAATCTTATAGTTCAAGAGCGGTAAACTGTGTCATGTGTTTTTGTTTAGATTTCAATAACCAAAAAATAAATCAATTGTTTTTTATTCAATCTTTTAATAATCCGGTGGGAAAAAGCTGTTAGAGGGTGTATATTATTAAGATAAATTGGGACACTTTAATATGGCTAATCAATGCTTTAATCAGGCGAAAGCGGGGCTTGAATTTCGGTTAGATCCGTGTCATTTGCCACAAACAACGACATATTTTTCATTGAAAACGGGCAATCAAATAATTTGTTCGTTGAGTGAGCGCGGGATTTTTTTTAAAACTGACTCTCCCTCAAACTTATCCCGTTTAATACCGGCTTATCATTTCAGAGGGATTGCAGCACGTATAGTAAAAACACGTTCAGGAGAAAGAGCAGTTGCATTAGAGTTGCTTCATACAGAAGAAGAGGCTTGTATTCCGCTTTTAGTTTCTAGAGATTTAAATAATGTTCTTTTGGATTGGCGATTATGGGCAGATACCTATGACCTCCCTATGCTTATGATCAATGAAGATAATAGCATTATGGTTGTTAAAGATCGTTCTGATTTACGTCGATTTTTTTGTACAACATTGCATTCTAAACAAAAACGCTTTTTACTCCGCTATAGCAATCCCTTGGGTTTGCGTTTAACGATCGCGAATCGGATTGCGCTGCAGTAGTGTTGATATGTATTCATTTTTTTCTATTGTACTGCTCGATGCATTTATTTTTATGATTTCTGTATTGTTTGAAATATACGTTTGTAACAGTAAGAATCAAAACTATTAAATGCTTTTTCCATTGCTGTTACAACACCAACACTTTTTTTGGAAGATAAGCCGTTGGCTTTAAGAATAATGACAACACCATTGACGAATACAGGCTTTAGTTTTGCGGCGTAATTAAAAAATTAGTAGGGTATTTAAAGTAAAAAGAATTTCAGCGCTTTCTCATACAAAGGCAATGACAATACAAGATGTTTGTTTCAAGCTTAATAAGCGGAAGGCTATTTATGAAAAATGATAAGCAAGTGGATCTTAAACAAACATGGCAACAGATGATTACATGGTTGTGATCACAATTTCATACTGAGAAAACTTTTTCATTTTGTCTGTTTTGGGATGGGCATGCATATCAGAAGGAAATTCAATATTATAAGTAATACAAAACAGTGAGCAAATTCGCGCATCATGCTACCAAATAAAGTTATCAAATCATGAAAAGGAACCTTAAAACGATTTAGCTTTCTCGCGCAACGGCTCGCCAACCGATATCGCGGCGAACAAAGCCTTCTGGCCAATCAATACAATCAACTGCTTCATAGGCGCGTTTTTGCGCTTGGCTAATGGTTTCTCCTATTGCTGTTATATTTAAAACGCGTCCACCATTAGCAATGAGTTCTCCATTGCGTAATGCTGTGCCAGCTTGAAAAACTTTCACATGAGAAAGAGCGTTCACTTTATCAACATTACGAATAACCGTACCTTTTTGGGGAGAGTCTGGGTAACCGTTAGCAGCCATAACAACAGTTAAGGCAGTTTTTTCAGACCACTCAAGGGGTTTATTTTCAAGGTTTCCTTGAGCAGCAGCAAGAAGAAGAGGAAGAATATCATCTTTTAAGCGCATCATTAAAACTTGGCATTCAGGATCACCGAATCGTACATTAAATTCAATTAATTCTGGTCCTTTTTGCGTTATCATCAATCCGACAAAGAGAATGCCTTTAAAGGGAGCTCCCATTTTGTTCATGCTGCATAAAGCGGGTTCAACAATTTCTTTGAGGGTACGATTAACCATTTCTTGGGTCATGATGGGGGCTGGTGAATATGCTCCCATACCACCGGTATTAGCTCCTGTATCGCCCTCACCAACGCGTTTATGATCTTGTGCGGATCCAAAGGGAATAGCGGTTTTACCGTCACAAAGACAGAAGAAGCTTGCTTCTTCACCTTCAAGAAAGGATTCTATAACAATTTTTTCTCCTGCATCACCAAATGCACTTTTGAAGCAGGCGTCAACTGCGTTAAATGCTTGTTCCATTGTCATTGCAACAACAACACCTTTACCAGCAGCTAAGCCATCGGCTTTAATGACAATAGGGACACCTTGTTGATGAATATAAGCTTTAGCTTCTGAAGCATCATTAAAGCATTGGTAAGTTCCTGTAGGAATGTTATTCTTACGGCATAAATCTTTTGTAAATGATTTTGAACCTTCTAGCTGAGCAGCTTTTTGCGTAGGTCCAAATACACAGATGTTAGCACGATTAAGAGAGTCTGTTATACCGGCAACCAGTGGTGCTTCTGGTCCAATAACGACAAGGTCAATAGAATGTGTTTTGCAAAAATCAATGACGAGAGAGTGATCATTAATGTTTAAATCAATGTTTTCACCAAATTCTATTGTTGCAGGATTTCCAGGAGCACAATATAATTTTTTTAGCAGGGGCGATGCTGCTATTTTCCATGCTAAAGCATGTTCTCGTCCGCCTGAGCCGATAAGAAGAATGTTCATTGTTTGCTCCTATCACAGAAGATGATTCAATTAGTTTTCTTGTCATAAGAGTGAAATGCTTCCATCGCAAGACTAAAGGTGAAGTCATCTAATGAAAAAAAATAAAAATATTACACATATTCAATCCTGTAAGAGTCAAGGACGGGTTGTAGATGCCTCCCCCAACCAATGGGTCTATCATTTTCTGCCTCCTTCTTTATGGTTTTATGCTCAATTGGCACGTTGGGATCGGCCTGTAGGATGGCAATTATTGATGTGGCCTTGTTTCTGGTCAACGACAATGGCTTTTCTTTCTTATGAGATGCATCGATATCCTTTTTTATCAATGTTAATGAATTGGTTTTGGTATCTCTTTCTTTTTTTGCTGGGGTCTATAGCTATGCGGGGTGCAGGATGCACTTGGAACGATCTTATTGACTACAAAATTGATTCTCAGGTAGAGAGAACACGTTCTCGTCCATTGCCAACAGGACATGTGAGTCGATTTCAAGCAAAAATTTTTATATTTGTGCAGTGCTTAGTTGGTTTAGGCGTCTTATCGCAATTTAATAGATTTAGTTTTTTTCTAGGTATTTCATCATTGGTGGCGGTTGCACTTTATCCTTTTATGAAGCGCGTAACATATTGGCCGCAGTTTTTTTTAGGTGTTGCATTTAATTGGGGAGCATTAATGGGATGGGCAGTTGTGTGCGGAAGTCTGAGTTGGCCACCGATCTTACTTTATGTGGGATCAATTTTGTGGACGATAGGGTATGATACAATCTACGCGCATCAAGATAAGGAAGATGATGCTACTGTTGGCGTGCTTTCTACGGCACTTCTCTTTGGTAAAAGCACTAAACGTGCTCTGGTGTTTTTATATAGTGGTTTTTTGGTGCTCGTCAGCTTAGCATTTTATTTGGCGCAAGTCCCCATTCTCAGTTTTTTGGGGCTTTTTGTGGCAAGTATCCACATGTTTATTCAAATTAAAATCATTGATATAGATGACAGTTCACAATGCCTTCATCTTTTCAAATCTAATTCGTTTATTGGCTTTGCAATTTTCGCTGGTTTGGTATGCGGTGGTATATGGATGGTACTTTGTCCTACAGCTTAAAAACCAAAATTTAAAAAATAAAATCATTATGTTATGTAATGCTAAAAGTGAAAGGAATGAGAATCTAAGGATGCAATCACTGATTTTAAAATTTTTTATTTTAACTTTAGAGCTTGTTTCTATATGCAATTGCCGTTTTTTTAAATAAATTAAAAATAGATTTTGCTTAGAACGTTTGAAGCAACGATTCTTGTCTTAATTCAAATTGCTTAGTTTTCCTTATTTCAGAACATGGAAGATCAACTTACCTTTTTTAGCTCCGTTTGAACATAGTTGATTACCTTATGGGGGGGGGGCTGAATACAGTATTTTCACTTGGATAGGCTGATAACTGTAACTACTCTTCAAACAGTAACGTAGGTAAAAGATTATTCTTAACCAAGTTTTAGAGTGAAAATGCAATTCTCAGATTTAAATTGAAGTCAATAATCTATTCTTAGTTTTGCGAATAGCTGTTTAATCCTTATACAAACACAATTTTCATGCTTCAAAGCTTGAAGGATTAGGGATAAAGTTTTTGTCTTTGCCAATCGACATTTTCAACAGAATTGCGTGTAAAGAGCAGACGGTCATGTAAACGAAACGGACGATCGCTCCAGAATTCGATAGAAAGGGGTTTAACACGGAAACCAGACCAATAAGGTGGGCGTGGGATATTGCCTATTGCATAATGAGCAGTATATTTGGCAATTGCTTTCTCGAGAACAAAACGATTTTCTAATGGTTGGGATTGTTTGGATGCCCATGCACCAATTCGACTGCCACGTGGTCGCGATTGGAAATATGCATCTGCTTCTTGAGGTGTGACCTTTTCAACAATTCCTCTAATTCTGACTTGACGGCGAAGCGATTTCCAATGAAACCCTAAGGATGCTTTCATTGATTTTAAAATTTCTTGTCCTTTACGGCTTTCATAGTTGGTATAGAAGACGAAGCCTTGGGAGCTGTAATCTTTGAGAAGAACCATACGAACATTAGGCAAGCCTGTTTCATCAACTGTTGCTAATGCCATAGCGTTGGGATCATTTATTTCGCTTATAGTTGCCTCTTCAAGCCATTTTGCGAAAAGTGCGAAAGGTTTTTCCATTTGCATGAAGTCATTGTCTGTTTGTACTTTGTTGTTCATAGTATCTCCGAACGTCAGTGAGCACGAGTGAGGCATTCCTTGGTTTATTTTAGTGTACTTTATCATCGAGAAGTAAAGTGCTTTTTTTCTCTATTTAAAAAATCAATTCCGTTCTATATTTTTATGGCATTTTAATTATTTTTTTCTTTAGCATTGAATGCAATGCGCTATATTAAAAAAATATCTATTTTAGCTGGTATTTTATTTTCTTTATAGACATATAAACGAAAGAGACAGAGAAAAATTATTCTCTAGAATAAACTAATGAAACTCTGTGAGGAATACTGAACAATATATCAGTTGATATTTTGAAAACAAAAAAATTGAAAAGAGGACAATATGCGTGATCCCTACACGATTCTGGGTGTGGCACGTACCGCAAAACCGCAAGAGATTAAAGCAGCATTCAGAAGATTAGCAAAGAAGTATCATCCAGACCATAATATGGATGATGCAAAAGCTAAAGAAAAGTTTTCTGAAATTAATCAAGCTTATGAAATTATAGGTGATAAAGACAAAAAAGCACAATTTGACCGCGGTGAAATTGATATGGATGGAAAACCACTTTATCAAGCTTATGGTGCTGGTGAAAATTTTAGCAATAGACACAATCCTTTTTCAGGAGGAGCCAAGGGGTTTGATTTTAGTTCTTCAGGTGGTGCAGGTTTTGACGCGAGTGATATTTTTCGTGATCTGTTTGGGGGAAGAGGGAGCTTTTCAAATTCTGCACACTATAATCGGCCTCAACAAGGGGCTCATGTTCGTGCCAATCTTGCGGTAACATTGGAACAGATGGTTGGTGCAGAAAAGGTGGAAGCCGTTTTTCCTAATGGAAAAAGGCTAAAAATTAAGCTACCAGACTATGTTGAAGATGGACAAACCATTCGTTTAAAAGGTCAGGGAGAAGAGGTGGCTTATGGGCAAGCAGGAGATGCGTTGGTAACGATTCATATTCAAAAACATCCTCGTTTGCGGCTTGAGGGAAGGGCGCTCCATCTTGATTTACCAGTCTCCCTTAAACATGCTGTTTTAGGAGCAAAAGAAGAGGTTGAGACTTTGGAGGGGCGTGTGGTTTTAACGATTCCTGCTTGGTCCAGTTCTGATCGTGTTTTACGGCTTAAGGGAAAAGGACTTCGTTTAAAAAATGGCACAAGAGATGATCTTTATGTGCATGTTCGTATCATGTTGCCGGAAGGTAGAGATACTGCATTAGAACAGTTTTTGCAAATGCAGAAGGGATAATTTTTTGGTTATATAAAAGCTGCAGTTTTTGTTTTCTTTTAAAGCAATTGCTTGAAGAAAAAGTTGACCTATGCCATAGGCAGATAATTAATATTAATTGAAGTAACAATGGGGCAGTGCTGATGGCTAAGGGTAATGGTTTATTGTATGGCAAGCGTGGTTTAATTTTGGGATTGGCCAATAATCGTTCTATCGCTTGGGGGATAGCTAAAGCGGCGAGTAACGCGGGGGCAGAGCTTGCTTTCACCTATCAGGGTGAGGCGATGAAAAAGCGTGTTGAGCCTTTGGCTGAGGAAGTAAAGGGGTTTATTTGCGGTCATTGTGATGTTTCTGATAGTGCATCAATAGATGCGGTCTTTAGAGCAATAAAGAAGAAGTGGGGCAAATTAGATTTTTTAGTTCATGCTATTGGTTTTTCTAATAAGGACGAATTAAGCGGTCGTTATGTTGATATTAGCGAATCAAATTTTATGATGACCATGAATATTTCTGTTTATTCCTTAACAGCTTTAACGAAGCGTGCAGAGGAATTAATGTCAGATGGCGGTTCAATTTTAACGCTGACTTATTATGGTGCAGAAAAGGTTGTTCCCAATTATAACGTAATGGGGGTTGCGAAAGCAGCTCTGGAAGCGAGCGTGAAATATCTTGCAGTAGATTTAGGTCCTAAGCATATTCGTGTTAATGCTATCTCTGCTGGGCCAATCAAAACGCTAGCTGCTTCTGGCATTGGTGATTTCCGTTATATTTTAAAATGGAACGAATATAATGCGCCTTTACGACGTACGGTAACAATTGAAGAGGTAGGTGATTCTGCTCTTTACTTTCTTTCAGACTTGTCTCGTTCTGTTACCGGTGAAGTGCATCATGTGGATTCAGGTTATAATGTCATCGGTATGAAAGCTGTTGACGCACCAGATATTTCCGTCGTTAAAGAATAAATTTTATTTATAAGGCTTTATTTAACAGTAGTGATTTGACTGAATTTAAAATGGCCAATGAAATGGTATTTTGAGGTGGAGGCTGTTTGTACACAGTTCAACATGCGCTATAGTTGCGTATATTTGACAGAGAAACGAGTCGTTGTTCATGTCGCATAATACATTTGGTCATTTGTTCCGCGTAACAACATGGGGGGAAAGTCATGGTGCTGCTCTGGGCTGTATTATTGATGGTTGTCCTCCAGGAATTGTTTTCACTCTTTCAGAGATTCAATCTTATCTTGATAAACGCAGACCAGGACAATCCAAATACACAACGCAGCGCCGAGAACCAGATAAAGTAGAGGTCCTTTCAGGGGTTATTGTTCAAGATGATGGGACGACATTGGTGACTACTGGTACACCAATTTCCCTGTTTATTCAAAACACAGATCAACGCTCGAAAGATTATGGTTCAATTGTCCATCAGTATCGTCCAGGTCATGCAGACTATACTTATGATATTAAATATGGCATTCGTGATTTTCGAGGTGGAGGGCGTGCTTCGGCGCGTGAGACAGCAGCACGGGTTGCAGCAGGTGCTATAGCGCGTAAAATTGTTCCTAATCTGATTGTACGGGGAGCTTTAATAGCGATTGGTCCTCATAATATTAATCGTGATCGTTGGGATTGGGTAGAGGTTGATAATAATCCTTTTTTTACGCCTGATGCAGAGATGGTGCACGTTTTTAGTGATTATATTGATAAAGTCCGTAAAGATGGTTCATCCGTTGGCGCTCTTGTTGAGGTGGTTGCAGAAAATGTTCCGGCGGGTTTAGGGGCACCTCTTTACGCAAAACTTGATCAGGATATTGCATCATTACTTATGTCGATTAATGCGGTTAAGGGGGTGGAAATTGGGGACGGTTTTGCAGCAGCTCGTCTGAGGGGAGAAGAAAATGCAGATGAAATGCGAATGGGAAGTGATGGGAAACCGCTTTTTTTATCCAATCATGCTGGCGGTATTTTAGGTGGAATATCGAGCGGACAGCCAATCGTTGCACGTTTTGCGGTTAAGCCGACAGCATCAATTTTGACCCCCCGTCGTTCAATTGATATTGATGGTAATAATGTCGATGTTGTAACGAAGGGCCGTCATGATCCGTGTGTGGGGATACGTGCTGTTCCTGTTGGTGAAGCGATGGTCGCTTGTGCTATTGCTGACCATTATCTAAGACATCGCGGTCAGGTTGGCTAGTTCGAAAGGTAAAGAATGATGTATGACCAAAAAAAAGTTGTTTCTGCGATTCGGGCTTTTGAACGCGGTGAAATTATTGTGGTTACGGATGATGATGGCCGTGAAAACGAGGGTGATTTAACTGTTGCTGCTGTCCATTGTACAGAAGAAAAGATGGCGTTTATCATTCGCCATACAACAGGCATTGTTTGTGCACCTATGCCAAAAGAAGAAGCGCAACGGTTTCATCTTTCTCCTATGGTACCAGATAATAATTCAGCGCACCGGACCCAATTTACTGTTACTGTGGATTTTAAACATGGGATAACGACGGGTATTTCAGCACACGACCGCACATTGGCAGTTCGTAATCTTGCTAATCCAAATGCCAGCGCTGATGATTTTGTCCGTCCAGGCCATATTTTCCCTTTAATTGCGCATGAAGGAGGGGTTCTCATGCGTTCAGGTCACACGGAGGCGGCTGTTGATTTATGTAAATTAACTGGTTTGCCGCCAGTTGGCGTTATTGGTGAGTTGGTCAATGATGATGGCAGTGTTAAACACGGAGATGAAGTTACAAAATTTGCACAAGATAATCAATTGCATATGATAACGGTTGCGGATTTAATTGCTTATCGTCAGCGTAAGGAAATGTTGATCAGGCATGTTGGAGAAATGCATATTGAAACA
Organism: Bartonella gliris; assembly: GCF_045277155.1. Lineage (GTDB taxonomy): Bacteria > Pseudomonadota > Alphaproteobacteria > Rhizobiales > Rhizobiaceae > Bartonella > Bartonella gliris. The sequence goes on along the minus strand of NZ_CP123962.1, from coordinate 785,828 downwards.
CCAGTAGGACCTGCTATTGTTCAGAGTTATCAACTCCCTTGGGAAGTAGTTCAGCATGTTGTGATCGTTTTTGGTGATATTCGTGATGGTGAGGATATTCCTGTGCGTTTGCATCGTGAAAACATTATAAATGATGTTTTTGGCCAATCATCAGATGTTACTGCTATTATGCGACGTATGATGGAAAAAGAAAAACGTGGTGTTTTTATTTATTTGCGTGAAGGATCAGTTGGTGTTGGTCACCAACCAGCTATTAACATTCAGGAAATAGCAAAAGAATGTTCAGAAAACCATGTACAGGCGATTGAACGTGAAGAAGAATGGCGCCAAATTGGTTTAGGGTCACAAATTTTGAAACATTTAGGAATCAGTTCTGTTATCATTTATGCTTCTAAAGAGCGTCATTATGTAGGTTTAGAAGGTTTTGGAATTCGTATATCCAGAACAGATATCTTGTGAGGGTCGCATGAAACAAGAGATAAAAAAGGGGGATATTACAGCGTTAAGTTTTGAGGAAGCACTTAAGCAGCTTGAAGTGATTGTTGAGAATTTGGAACGCGGTGATGTTCCTTTAGAACAATCAATTGATATTTATGAGCGCGGTGAGGCTCTTAAAAAGCATTGTGAGAGACTCTTGAAAGCAGCCGAAGCTAAAGTTGAAAAAATTCAACTTTCAGAGGGAGGTTCTCCAGAAGGTGTAGAGCCACTTGATCCTGAATGAAGTTCAGTAATTTTTCTGTATTTGTTGAGTTGCAAAAGGCAAAGCGACCTCATTTATGGAGAACGAATTTTATGCGTTTCTTTTTTGTAATGAGCTAGAAACAAGAAAAGCTGTAGAAAATCTCAAATAGGTAAAGTATTCCAATGTAAAATACGACACACTATGAACAGAATAGGAGAAAATGTGTGCCTATCCTTTCATTTTCTTGCTAAAATAAATATAAGGAGCTTTTTTTGTCTAGGCCATTAACGCCACTGCTTGATTGTATTCGTTTGCCACAGGATTTGCGGGCTTTGCCTGAGTCTGATTTGGTAAGGTTGGCTGATGAGTTGCGGGCTGAAACAATTGATGCGGTTTCGATAACAGGTGGTCATCTTGGCGCGGGGCTTGGTGTTGTTGAACTCACTGTTGCGTTGCATTATGTTTTTAATACACCCGAGGATAGAATTATTTGGGATGTTGGTCATCAAACCTATCCCCATAAAATTTTGACAGGGCGTAGAGAGAGAATTCGCACGTTGCGTCAAGAGGGTGGTTTGTCAGGTTTTACTAAGCGCTCAGAAAGTGTGTATGATCCATTTGGGGCGGGACATTCTTCTACTTCTATTTCAGCTGGTCTTGGTATGGCGGTGGCTAGCGCTTTGAAGGCAGAGACAAGACGGAATATTATTTCTGTAATTGGTGATGGTGCTATGTCTGCTGGTATGGCGTATGAAGCGATGAATAATGCCGGCGCTTTAGATGCACGTTTGATTGTTATCCTTAACGATAATGATATGTCTATTGCACCTCCTACTGGTGCTATGAGCGCTCATCTTGCACGACTTGTTTCCCGCCCATCATACCGTAATTTGCGTGAACGGGTAAAAATACTAAGCGAGAAATTGCCAAAGTTCTTTTTAGATAAAGCACGTCGTTCAGAAGAATTTGCTCGTGGTTTTTTGGTTGGGGGGACTTTATTTGATGAACTTGGCTTTTATTATGTTGGACCAATAGATGGTCATAATTTAGGGCATTTGTTGCCTGTTTTGAAAAATGTTCGTGAATATCCTGATGGTCCTGTTTTGGTGCATGTAGTAACCCATAAGGGCAAGGGTTATGCACCTGCGGAAGCATCATCTGATAAATATCATGGTGTTAATCGTTTTGATGTTGTTACAGGTAAACAGATTAAGACACAAAGCAATGCTCTTTCCTATACCAAGGTGTTTTCTAAAGCTTTAATAGAGGAAGCCAGTCATGACGATAAGATTGTTGGTATAACAGCTGCAATGCCAACAGGAACGGGCCTTGATTCTTTCGCGGAAAAATTTCCTGAAAAAATGTTTGATGTTGGTATTGCGGAGCAGCATGCAGTGACTTTTGCTGCTGGTATCGCTTGTGAAGGTTACAAACCTTTTGTCGCGATTTATTCTACTTTTTTACAGCGCGCTTATGATCAGATTATTCACGATGTATCGATTCAAAAATTACCGGTGCGTTTTGCGATTGATCGAGCAGGTTTTGTGGGTGCAGATGGTGCGACACACGCTGGCAGTTTTGATATTGTTTTTTTGACAACTCTTCCTGAATTTGTTGTTATGGCGCCTTCTGACGAAGTTGAACTGATGCATATGGTGCGTACTGCCGCGGCTTATGATCAGGGGCCCCTTTCTTTTCGTTATCCGCGTGGTGAAGGTGTTGGTATGGATTTGCCTGAGCGCGGTGAGTTGCTTGAAATTGGAAAAGGACGTGTCTTACGTGAGGGAAGCAAGATTGCTTTGGTTTGTTTTGGAGCGCGGATGTCAGAAGTACTTATGGCTGCTGATGAATTGGGTGCAGAGGGGTTATCTACGACGGTTGCAGATGCACGGTTTGCAAAACCTTTAGATAAAGATTTAATGCGTCGTTTGGCACGTGAGCATGAAGTATTGGTGACAATTGAAGAAGGCGCAATGGGCGGATTTGGAGCGCACTTATTACAATTTTTGGCACAAGAAGGACTTTTAGAGCGTGGTTTAAAAGTTCGTACACTAACGCTTCCTGATGAATATTTGAATCACGGTTCACCAGAGAAAGTTCTCTCACGTATAGGGCTTGATTCTTTAGGTATTATCAACACTGTTTTTACTGCTTTGGGAAGCGAAATTCGGACAGTGAAAAACATTCGAGTATGAGATGTCCGTTAGGAAAAGGCTTGATGTTCTTTTAGTTGAAAAAAACTTTTTTACGACGCGCTCACGGGCACGTGACGCTATCATACGCAAAACCGTTAAGGTTGATGGCGAAATCATTTTAAAAGCTGGGCAAGTCATTTCTGATGACGCAGAAATTGTAGTTTGCGATCCTGCACAGAATTATGTTTCACGTGCAGCATTAAAATTGATCAGTGCCCTTGATGCATTTCCAATTGTAACGGATAACGTAACTGCCATTGATATTGGTGCATCGACAGGTGGTTTTACGCAAGTTCTCTTAGAGCGCGGAGCATTTCATGTCATTGCTGTTGATGTTGGGCATAATCAATTGGATGCACGTTTATCTGGCAACAGTGCGATCACCTTATTAGAAGGCTTGAATGTTAGGGATTTGCAACAGAAACATTTAGGCGGTCGAGAAATTGATCTTATAGTATCGGACGTCAGTTTTATTTCTCTCAAACTTGCACTACCTCCCGTTTTGTCTCTAGCTAGGAAGGGAGCTCAAGCAGTTTTATTGGTAAAACCACAATTTGAAATTGGTCGAAAAGCTCTTGGGAAGGGTGGGGTATTGAGAAATCACTCAACAACAAAACAAACTGCTGAAGGTCTTTTTGATTGGCTCAACACGCAAAGAGGGTGGACAGCGAAAGGTTTGCTTCCTTCACCTATAGCAGGTGGTGATGGCAATGTAGAATATTTGTTATTCGGAGAAAAAAAAGAGTGAGCAACAGAGTTATAATCGACCATATTGGAGCGAGCGGTTATGGTATTTCCAATACACCGTATGGCTCGATCTATGTTCCTTTTACTTTACCAGGAGAGGTTGCTACAATTGCTCTTCATGGAAAATATGGAAAACTTATTACGCTAGAAGAAAAGTCAACGGAACGTATTGAAGCTATTTGCCAACATTTTGAGAATTGTGGAGGGTGTGTGCTTCAGCATTGGCGTAGCGATGCTTATCGCTCTTGGAAACGCCAATTGGTTGTTGATGCTCTTAAAAGGTATGGGATTGATGTCCTTGTTTCTCCTTTAATTGAATGTGGATATCACAGTCGCCGACGCATTACTTTAACAGCGCTTGCGACCCAGAGAGGCCATATTATTGGTTTTAACCGTTATTTATCTCATGATGTTATTGCACTTAAGGAATGTCCAGTTACACGTTTAGAGATTATGTCTAAATTAGATGATATCAAGGTACTTTGTACTCTTGTAAGCAATGATAACAAACGGTTTCACATTACGATAACCTCTGTTGAAAATGGCTTAGACGTTGCTTTAAATGGGTGTGTCGTGCGGGATGAGCGCATTCGTCAGAAAATGATTCACACAGCTCTTGCACGTGGAATCACACGTTTGTCTGTTGAAGGTGAGGTTTTGATTGAACGAGAAAAACCATTTGTTTCTTTCGGAGATGTCTGTGTTGAATTTCCCGCTGCTGGTTTTCTCCAAGCGACTTTTGAAGCAGAAAATATTATGGGCAATATTATTTTAGCGCATTTAAAAAAAGCAAAGAATGCCGTTGATTTGTTTTCGGGAGTGGGAACATTTACGTTGCGTATGGCGAAAAAGATAAATGTTCATGCGGTAGAAAATGATGGGGCAGCGTTAGCAAATTTAGATCGGGCAGCACGTTTTACGACTGGTTTAAAAACAGTAACTTGTGAAAAACGTGATCTCTTTCGTCGTCCACTTTCTGCGAAGGAGCTTGAGTGTTTTGAGTGCGTTGTTTTTGATCCTCCACGCGCTGGTGCACAAGAACAGGTGCGTGAATTGGCGAAGACAACAATTCCACGTGTGGTGGCAATTTCATGCAATCCTGTTACGTTTGCTCGTGATTTATCTCTTCTTGTTGCAGGTGGTTATACAATAGAAAAAATCATACCGATTGATCAATTTTTATGGTCACCGCATGTTGAAATTGTAGCTGTTTTGAGTAAGCGTAGAGCGAATATAGGTTGGAAACTTTAGCTTATTTAAAGGACACCAAAAGTTCTTGAATTTTAAGGACATTTGATTAGATCTTGTACCCTTTGTTAAGCTTTGAGATGAAAGATGAAGTAGTGCTAACGTTTCATTTGTAAAGAAAAACAGTGTTACCTTGGAGAAAGGATGACATCAAATAGACGGATTAGCAAAAGATTTATCTTTTATTGTATTGAGGATAAGTTGCTGGGATACGCATAAGGTCTCAAAATCATCCCTGTCGTTTTGTTGAAGGCGTTCATGATGTTTTAAAGTGGCGAAAGCTTCTCCTTATCCTCAAGCAAGTGACTAGCATCCCTAAGCCTTATGAAGCCTAGTGTCAGAAAGAGATCTCTCATTCGATTTTTCAAAGGGCTTATCAAAGACTATGGGGTATGTTGGAAAAGCTATGAGGATTGATACCACCTTTGCTCTAGGCCATCTTTGTGTCAGGCTTATATTATAGATAAGGTCAGCATGAAAGGAAAGCGTTTGTAAGAAGTAGAGAAGATTTATCAGGAAGAGTTGTGCTGTGGTGGATGCCTTAGGGGGGGGCTTTACGTTTTCTTCTCTCTCTAAGGAACTAAAATGATATGACTCAAGCTCTTTAGCTGGTTGAAGGAGATGTAAATACACAAGTTATTCTTATAAAGGTTATGTTGGAATGCACGAAGAAAAGGGGGAGGAAGTAAAACTCTATTGCTGTCCTTCTTTCCCACACGGTAAAACAAAACGCTATAGTGTTGCCAATTCACGTGCTTTTTTAAAAAAACATCTCCTAAAACACGAAAGCCCATTTCACGGTGGTGCCTGTGAATGGTATAATATAAAATTCATTGAGTATCATCATCTTTACGTTTGTGAAGGTGTAAGCCGGTTTACTCCTTTCTTAAACAATTTTTATTCACACGCTAATCCCGTTTGTTATGTGCAAGCGAGTGGTTTTGATTGATTCAACACAAAACAGGTTTGAAATGAGATAATCTTAGGATATTCGGGGCTCTAATACAACATGCAGAAAATAAATTATCTCTATAAATCAAAGTCTTATTCGAACAAGAAAACACTGTAGAATGATAATGAACACTTTTACAAAGAACCTCACCTGGTCGAAGGCTTCTTCAATAAACTTCACCACTTCAGACATATCTTCTAATCTTCTGGAGATTAGATAAAAAAGCTTCTTCTTATATGGGATTACTAGTCTCTATTTCCATCATATTCTAGATAAGGAAATTAGCTACCCAGAACCGAGTTTTATGAAAGTGCTGTTCCACCAATTGTCATATCATTGATTCGCAGATGAGGTTGCCCGACACCCACAGGGACATTTTGTCCTGCTTTTCCGCACATACCGATACCATTATCAAGTTTGCTATCATTTCCAATCATTGTAATACGTTTCATGGCTTCTGGTCCATTTCCAATAAGGGTTGCACCTTTGATTGGTGCTACAATTTTGCCATTCTCTACTCGATAAGCTTCGGTACATTCAAATACGAATTTTCCAGAAGTGATATCAACTTGTCCTCCGCCAAATGAAACAGCATAGATACCATTTTTTAGTGAGGAGAGAATTTCTTCAGGTGTTTTATCTCCTCCTAGCATTATCGTATTTGTCATCCGTGGCATTGGTGCATGTGCATAGGATTCACGCCGTCCATTTCCAGTTGGATTAACACCCATAAGTCGAGCATTTAATCTGTCTTGCATAAAGCCGACAAGTTTTCCATCTTCAATAAGAACGTTATATCCTGATGGTGTGCCTTCATCATCGACGGTAAGTGAACCACGGCACTTGGGCATTGTACCATCATCAACGACTGTCACACCTTTTGCTGCAATTTGTTTGCCTAAAAGTCCAGCGAAAGCAGATGTTTTTTTGCGGTTAAAATCCCCTTCCAACCCATGACCTACGGCTTCATGAAGCATAACGCCAGGCCATCCATTGGCTAAGACAACATCAAATGTTCCTGCTGGTGCTGGTTCTGCTTCTAGGTTTATTAAAGCCATACGCAAAGCCTCATCAGCAGCTTTTTTCCAATTTTCTTCGCTAATGAATTGGCTAAATGCTTGCCGCCCACCACATCCATAGAAACCATTTTCACGCCGATTCCCCTCAGATGCAACCACAGATATAGAAAGCCGCACAAGAGGGCGGATATCACGAACAAGACACCCGTCAGCACGTAAGATTTCAACATGCTGGAGTGAACCGGAAAGAGAAACAGTAACTTGATGCAATTTATTATTTTTTTTACGTAAGTAAGCATCGATTTTTTGCAAAAGTGTACTTTTTTCTTCAAATGATGGAGTATCAAGCGGGTTATGTGGTTGATAGAGTCTCTTATTTGTTTTTTGGGGTGCGGCACTATAAGGTCCTGCATGATTATTATAGGTAACAGCTTTAGCCGCTTCACTGGCGCGTTTGAGCGCTGCAGCTGATAATTCACTAGAGTGTGCATATCCAGTAGCTTCTCCAGCAACAACGCGTAGACCAAATCCCATATCTTGATGAAATGAGCCATTTTTAAGTTGTCCATTATCAAATAAAAGAGCTTCACTTTCAGTATATTCAAGGTAAAGTTCACCATCATCAGCATTATGAAGAGACTCTTGTACAAGTGATTGCACTTTAGATGAAGCAATATCAAAATAGTCAATCAGGGATTTCATCGTGGCTATCCTATTTTCATTGATGTCTAGAAGATTTCCATTTATTTTGTTTGAGAAGCTATAAAATGAGCTGTGGTATGAGATAGTTTGATTGGTCAATTATGGAATTGTATTATGTTGGTAAGGTTGCATAGGCATCATTCAGCCCCTTAAGATCAACGAGGCCTCCGATTGCTTGCTCGGGAGTTGTGAAAATGAAATAGGTTGCTGTTTTACCTTTTAAAAACAGTTGTAGTATATCTTCTTTAAGAACAGCTTCAGCAACGCAATTATCACCAAGACAACGGCGATATTCCATTTTTCCCATATCTTTATCATCAATTTTTAGTCCAACACCAAGGCGCAATTCAACGCGAATCGGAACGAAAACACGCATCAAAGCTCCTTGTTTTTTAGGGAGTTTATAAAACGTAACACGGAAGGTAATATCATGACGATTTTGTGTGTGTACATTTTGTACAACTTCACATTGTATATTAGGGGTACCTGGTGGCAAAGAACAAACTTTTGTCCATGCACCGTAGGTTTTGGGGGCAGGGACATTTTGCAGGTTAGATGTTTGTGCAACAGCGTGATTGGTTGAAATATTATAAAGTGTGCAAACAGCAACACCAACAAAGAAAGTTTTTTTGAGCAATTTATAAAGTATCACAGAAAGCCTTATCCAAATCAAAATTATGCACTCATGCATAGATTTACATAAAAAGTGCATTTTCAAGGTGAAATTATAACACAAAATCGATATCTACCAAAACATATTAATTCATATATACGAAAGAAAAGAAAAATTGAAAAAGCAGTATCTCATAGGAAAAAAGCTTTTAACATTGTTTTATAATGTTTGCTGGGATGTATTTAGCTTTTATGATGCATTTTGTAATGTAAGGAAAATGTGTATTGAAAAAATGTATTTTTGTTGCAGATTCTTCTATCTGTTTTTAATGGATACCTATAAGAGGGGTATCTTATATATTCTCAAAAGTACTCATATTAATTGGTCATTCCCATATGCTAGACAATATTTGCTTGTGGGTGACAGAGATGGAAAAGGTCTTTGAGCAGAATGTCTATTTCAGGAGAATTATCGGTTGCAAATGGTAAACTAATCCCGCCAAAATCTAGTATTTATGATTATATCACATTATTAAAACCGCGGGTTATGTCGCTTGTTGTATTTACAGCTCTGGTGGGATTGGTGGTATCACCTGTTTCCATAAATCCATTGTATGGTTTTTTAGCAATTTTGTGTATTGCTGTAGGCGGCGGCGGCGCGGGGGCCCTTAATATGTGGTATGACGCTGATATTGATGCAGTGATGGAACGCACCAAAAATCGCCCTATTCCTAGCGGCAAAATCAGCTCCAGAAAGGCATTTGTTTTTGGCATGGTTCTTTCTATGCTTTCGGTGTTGATTATGGGGTGCTTCATTAATTGGTTTGCAGCATTTCTTCTTGCGTTCACGATCTTCTTTTATGTCGTTGTCTATACAGTTTGGCTAAAGCGTATAACGCCACAAAATATTGTTATTGGTGGTGCAGCTGGAGCCTTCCCACCTATGATTGGATGGGCTGCAGCAACGGGTACAGTGAGTATTGAGAGCTTTTTATTATTTTTAATCATTTTTATGTGGACCCCACCACATTTTTGGGCTCTTTCTTTGTTTTCATCTCTTGATTATGGTGCAGCCGGCATTCCTATGATGCCTAATGTACGAGGTGAGCGTTCAACAAAAAAACAGATTTTATTTTATACTATTCTTATGGCAATATGCGCCGCTGGACCTTTTATTACTGGTTTTGCAGGAATTTCTTATGGTATTTTCTCGACAGTTTTGAGCGCTATCTTTATTTATTTTGCTTATCGTTTATGTAAAGCTGATACGCATGATGCAACTATTTTGATGGCAAAAAAAACATTTTTCTTTTCGTTATTTTATTTGGCGATTCTCTTTGGAATTCTTTTGATTGAATTCCTTGTTTGGTATTTTATCATCCTCTAGTCCAATGAAATGAAAGAGCAAACTTAAAATAGTTTTGCCTGAATAATACCAGAAGAGCGCACTATTATAAACGAGGGTGATATTTCCAATTTTTTTCTTTACACTGTTTATGTAGTGCATGAAAATCATCCGTTTAAATATACGGTTAAAGTTATGGATATTAAGGAGGATTTATGTCTGATCTTGCCCCTTTAACAATGCGCCTTTGTAGTCCGCGTGGATTTTGTGCTGGGGTTGATCGTGCGATTCAGATTGTTATTCTTGCGTTAAAAAAATATGGTGCTCCAGTTTATGTTCGTCATGAAATTGTGCACAACCGTTATGTCGTTGAGGGATTACAGCAGCGGGGAGCTATTTTTGTTGAAGAGCTTGATGAGATTCCAGAGGAACATCGTGGTCAACCTGTTGTGTTTTCTGCCCATGGGGTACCAAAATCGGTACCAGAGGAGGCGCGGCAATATAATATGTTTTATCTAGATGCGACATGTCCGTTGGTTTCTAAGGTTCATAAACAAGCGATACGACATCAACGTCATGGTCGTCATGTCATATTGATCGGTCATTCTGGTCATCCAGAAGTAATAGGAACAATGGGACAGCTTGAAAATGGGGCTGTTACATTAATTGAAACAGTAAAGGATGCTTTATATTATCAACCAGATGATCCCCAAAAATTGGGATTTGTCACGCAAACGACACTTTCTGTTGAAGATACTGCAGAAATTGTTGATGTATTGCAACAGCGTTTTCCTGCTTTGGAACCACCCGCTGCGGAATCAATTTGCTATGCTACTACGAATCGACAAGATGCTGTTAAGGCGGCTGCATTAGGGAGCGATCTCTTTTTAATTGTCGGTGCACCCAATTCTTCTAATTCACGACGTTTGGTAGAGGTTGCTGAGAAATTTGGTGCACGGCAGGCTATTTTAGTGCAACGTGTTGATGAAATTGATTTTGATTATCTTGGAGCTCTTTCTGTCGTGAGTCTCTCAGCTGGGGCATCTGCTCCTGAAGCCATTGTTAATGAAATTATTACAGCTTTTCGTAAGCGTTATGACGTTAAAATAGAATTAACTGAAACTGCAGTAGAAACAGAGACATTTTTGGTTAATCGTGAATTGCGTGATGTGATTTTAACTCCTAAAGATATGGCTTTCGTTAATGGACGAGTTGAAACTTTAAAAAATGAAAATAATGATACATAAAATGCTGAAAATGAAAGTAAAATAATGGCAGTTTATACTGATATTCATCAGAATGATTTGGAGGCATTTTTAGCGCGTTATTCAATCGGTTTACTTTTGTCCTATCAGGGGATAGCAGAGGGTATCGAGAATTCCAATTTTATGCTTCATACAACAAAAGGAAAATTTATTTTAACGCTTTATGAGAAGCGTGTCTCAAAGGATGATTTGCCTTTTTTTTGTAGCCTTATGCAGCATTTAAGTCGACGAGGAATTCCTTGCCCTCAACCTGTCCTTCAAAATGATGGGACAACATTTAGTGAATTGGCGGGGCGTCCTGCTGCTATTATTACTTTTTTGGAAGGGGTGTGGGTCCATCAACCCAATGTATGTCATTGTAGCGAAGTGGGATCTGGTTTAGCGCAATTGCATTTAGCAGGACAGGATTTTTCGCTTAACCGTAGGAACACCCTTTCTCTCGTGGATTGGAAATTAGTATGGAAAAATTGCCAAACGAACGAGGATACGTTGCTTAAAGAGTTTGGGCAAAAAATTGATACCGAATTGGCTTTTTTAGAAGAAAATTGGCCGTCGAATTTGCCAACAGGTATTATTCATGCCGATTTATTTAATGATAATGTGTTTTTCTTAAATCATCGTCTTTCTGGTATTATAGACTTCTATTTCGCGTGTAATGATTTTTTGGCTTATGATTTGGCTATCTGTTTGAATGCTTGGTGTTTTGAACATGACCATTCCTATAATCTTATTAAAGCACATGGGCTATTGGAAAATTATCAAAAAATAAGGCCATTGGTGTCTTTAGAATTGGATGCGATTGTTCTGTTGACGCGTGGTGCAGCTTTACGCTTTTTACTCACACGCCTTTATGATTGGTTTAATACACCGCCTGATAGCTTTGTCGTGAAGAAAGATCCATGGGAATATTGGCACAAGCTTTGTTTTTTCAGTAATGTAAGTTCGCTGAGTGAATTAGGTTTTTGAATTTTATGTTAAATAAGCAGAAAATCGTGGAAATTTATACAGATGGTGCTTGCTCAGGTAATCCTGGAGTTGGAGGGTGGGGGGCAATTTTACGCTGGAATGGTCATGAACGTGAGCTTTATGGTGGAGAAGTGCAAACAACCAACAATCAAATGGAACTGATGGCAGCAATTTGTGCGTTGAAAGCACTTAAAGAATCTTGTTCTGTCGATCTTTATACAGACTCAGTTTATGTGCGCAACGGTATATCTTTATGGCTTGAAGGATGGAAGAAGAATAATTGGCGTACTGTTTCAAAAAAAACTGTTAAAAATAGAGAACTATGGCAAGCTCTTGAGGACGTCTGTTCTCGCCATACTATCAGATGGCACTGGGTAAAAGGGCATGCCGGTCATCCAGATAATGAGCGTGCAGACGCACTTGCACGTAAAGCAATTACAGAATATCGCGAAAATGGTTACTTTTCGACATAGCCTTTGTTTGGAAAGCTTTTTCTCTTATCATGGAGTAGCAAGAGGGTTTGATTGCGTATCGAGCATGAATGTTCCACTTAAAGCATGATCTTTAAAGGAAACTGTATAAAAAACTGTTTGGTTTTTGCTCTCTGGTATGAAATGGATCGGGGCGCTAAAAAGTGTGTAATTGACGTTATCACTTACTTTTTTTGCTGGTCCAATTTGCATTTCTCCTCCATCTAAAAAAAGAAAAGTCGGTATAATTTTATTGTGATTTTGTATTTTGATGAAAAGGGTGTTTTTATCTTTTTCAGCGCTTATTTTTAACGCATGATCGGTTGTACGGGGTAAGGCATCTTGAGCCTTTTTTAATAAGGATGAAGGGAGGCATTTGTTTTTTTGAATGGATGGAGAAAAATTAAAGTTAACAGTAAATGGCAGACAGATTTTATTACATAATCCAAGTGTTAAAGAACCAGTTAAATTATTGCTTGCATTGAAGATGGTAAAAGGCAATAAAACTTCATTTTTATAACCTATTGACCAGTCATTTTCTGTTTCATAAAGCTGTGGAGTGGGATAAAATATTTCATAAGAAACTTGTTGCTTGAAATTAAAAAATGGTGCCATGCCTGAATTCCCTGGATTACGCCAGTAGGTTTTCCATCCAGGTTTAAGCATAATTTCAATAATACCGTTTCTTATTCCAGAGAGAGATGGGCTGGTGATAGCTAATCTGATGCGGCCACCTTCTGATTCATACCAAGGTGTTGCAAAAAGATATGATTTTTGTTGTGGTTGGGCTTTTGCAGAGACGTTAAGTAATTCTAAAAATACAAATGTTAATTTTAAAGTAATTAAAATTTTTTTATGAAAGGAAGTTGAAAGATTTTGTAAATTTATAAACATTTGAATTTTTTTCATTCGAGCTTTATTTTCTTGTTGGATGAACTGAATTGAATTTTAACATATAAGTTATGGAGAATAACAGAGTGATGAAGCAATGTGATGGCTTTTTGGGTGGACAGTTGCTCATAGCAATGCCTGGGATGAATGACAAACGCTTTATTCGTTCTGTTATTTATGTTTGTGCACATTCTGATGCTGGTGCTATGGGGATTATTCTCAATCAATTGCACCATATTGATTTTCCTGAGCTTTTGCTTCATCTTGGGGTCATAAACAGCGCCCAAAAAAAACATCTTTCTGAACCGATAAAAAATTTTCCTGTACGCTATGGCGGCCCTGTTGATCCTTCCCGTGGTTTTGTGCTTCATTCGGACGATTATGTTTGTGAAGAAACTGTTCTTGTTGCAGATAAGATCTGCTTTACTGCAACTATTGATATATTAAAAGCGATCAGTTGCGATAAAGGCCCTCAACATGCACTGATAGCACTAGGTTATGCTGGATGGAAAGCTGGACAGTTAGAGGCAGAAATTTCTACAAATGGTTGGTTGATTAGCCCTACATCACCTAGTTTTCTTTTTGAAGGCAATTTAAGTTGTAAGTACGATGAAAGTTTGATTCGCATGGGAATTAATCCGACTTATCTTGTTTCTGAAATGGGCCATGCGTAGACAGTTTCACTATTTTGCGGGTTTTGTATTAAACATTTTCCTATCTACGATGTCTTGATTTTATAAGGGAAGTGATTTTGAATGAGAGTGATTAATTCTTCGATGGCGATTGGCTTAGTAACAAGTGTGCTTTGAACATATTTACAGCCTTCTTGGCGTAGGAAGATTGCTTCTTTTTCATTTTCAACACCTTCAGCGATAATTTGCAAATTAAGATCAGTTGCTATGTTGATAATAGATTTGAGAACAAGTTTTTTCTTGAGAGAATCGATTGAGATAAGAGAACGATCCAATTTAACCATATCAAATGGATAACGGACGAGATAGGCAAGTGATGAATAACCTGTTCCAAAATTATCCAGTGCCAGATTCATTCCTAGTGCTTTAATTTGTTCAAGAAAGTGCGCCGATTGTTCAGGATTTTTTCTTAAGACAAACTCGGATATTTCTATCATTAAGCTCCCTTTATTGAGAGGATAACGAAGCAAAATGGAGCGCAATTGACTTATAAAGCGCGGATGAATCATTTCTGCGCTTGGTAAATTGATTGAAATAAAAAAAGATTGTTGTAAGAATTTTTCTTGTATAGTTGTGAGATCAATAACGGCATTATCAATGATAAATTGTGCTAAATCCATAACGATTTGTTCGTTTTCTACAATCTTAATAAAATCAGAGACATTTAAATTTCCATAATTTGGATGATGCCATTCTACAATTGTTTCAAAACCAATAATGTGTCCATCTGATAAATTGAGAATAGGATGGTAGAGGATTTTTATTTCATTGCGTTTTATGGCATGATGAATGTCTTGCACTATAGTGTTATGCTCGATGCCTAATGTGCGAAAATTAGGGCGAAACGGTTCAATATGGTTGCCACCCATTTGTTTTGCACGGATCATTGCCAGTTCGCTATCATTTAAAATATCTTTAGCCGTCGATCTACTTTCACTCCATGTGACCAGTCCAATTGATGCTGAAAGCGTTATTTTTTTTTCTGTAAGTGAAATAGGTGCTGAGATTGTTTTATGCAGATGATCTGCAAATGCTGCAATTTTCTGTGGTTCAGTTTCACTGAGTAAAATGATTGCAAAACGATCTGCGGAAAGACGTGACAAGGTATCTTGAAAGTTGATAAGACGGCTCAAACGGCGTGCTATGATGAGCAGTACAGTATCACCAACAGCTATGCCTAATTTGCTATTAATTTGACGGAAATTGTCAAAGTCAATCATAAAGACGGTCGGTCTAATTTTGATATTTGCTTTAGCCAAAGAGGTATAGTTTTGTAGTCTATCGAAGAAAATTTGTTGGTTAGGGAGTCCTGTTAAGCTGTCGTGAATTGCATCGTGCAATAAGCGTTCTTCGGCTTTTTTGTGGTTAGTAATATTGACAATTGTCCCAATGACACGGGTAATTTTTCCATCTTTTTGCATAGCAGGGCGCGCACGGAGAGAAAACCAATGATAATAGCCACCACCGGAAGAAAGTCGAAAAATTTGATCAATGCGTCCCTTTTTATTTTTAAGAATGATATTCAATACGGCTTGAAAGCGCTCACGGTCATCATAATGCAAGGCTGAAATCCAGTTACGCATAGGTCCATTGAGTTTTTGGGTTCCAGTACCAAAGAGGGTTGTCATGTCTGGATGAACCACAATACGATCACGTTCGACATTCCAGTCCCAGATAATATTTCCAGCTCCCTTTGCCGCCAGCACTTGTTGTTCCAGATCGGAAAATATTCCTTCATGGAAAGCATCATTGGAAAAAGTTTGTTGCATGACAGTAAAGCTAATGAGAAGAACAATGAGGACTAATCCCCCTGCTAAAGCTGGTTGTATAATATCATTATCTAAATGCCCTGCTATGCAGGCATAAGCCCCAAAGCACCAAAAGCTAATAAGCAACCATGTTGGGATAAGCATGATTGCACGGTCATAGCTTCTGATCGAGAAATAGCTAATTAAGAGTATACCAATCACGGTGGTGAGTCCAAATGACAAACGGGCGATTCCAGCTGCTCTAGTTGGATCATAAATAGCAAACGCTCCTAGACCACAAAGAGCTATGGTCCACGCGATTGCACCATAACTAAAATGATAGTGCCAGCGATTCAGACATAGGTAGGTGAAGAGAAAAATGAAAAATGTAGCAGCAAGTGCTACTTCTGTTCCAGCACGCCAGATCGGTTGCGTTGTTAATGTAACTGCAAAGAATTTATTGAGAAAGTTGAAGTCGATGCCAATATAAAAAAGAACAGCCCAAGCAACAGCAGCTGTTGCAGGAAAGAGACCTGTTCCACGAACGACGAAGAGAACAGTTAGTAAGAGCGCTAAAAGACCTGATATACCAAGAAGAATACCATGATAAAGCGTATAAGAATTTATAGAATCCTTATAGGCTTCAGGTTGCCATAAATAGATTTGTGGTAGATTTGCAGAGTTAAGCTCGGCAACAAATGTAACGACGGTGCCAGGGTTTAGTGTAATCCGAAAGATATCTGAGTTTGCATTGGCTTGACGATCAAGAGAAAAGCCTTCGCTTGGAGTGATGGATTGAATTCGCGCTGATCCAAGGTCAGGCCAAAGAAAACTTGAACGAGCCATACGATAATGGGGGGCAACAATGAGGCGATCAATCTGTTCATCTGTTGGATTTGCGAGAGAAAATACAGCCCAGTTTCCAGAAAAATTTTCACTTTTTGCTTGGACTTCAATGCGCCATACAATACCATCTGGTCCTGGTGCGGTACTTGTTTGAAAAATAGAGCTCTTTGTATGGTAAATTTCGATTGCTTTTGAGAGGTCAAGAGCAGCATCTTGAGAAGAAATTTTAACTGGCTCAATTGCCTGTGCTGATGTAAAGTGGACAAAAGAGCTGACTATTATAACAAAAATGATATCAATTATTTTACGCAAACTCTTCACAATGTCTCACTCTCAATATTTTAGGATGTTTGATTTTAACTTAGATTTTTGAGAAAATACGTCCACCCTTTATAATTGTTTTTACATAACAAGCTGCTATCACTTTCTTCTGAAAAAGTTACACAATTTTACCACAAAGATAGATCATATATCTGTTTTCCTCAGAAGGGCTTAAAGCTTATGGAACTTTATTTTAGAACAGCAAAATTCAGCCATTAGTTTCCAGGTTTCATGTATATCTTTGTTTATTAGACTCTTTATCACATGGAGCCTAAATTGGGTAGTTTTGTACACCTCTTTGATCAATATTTCCCAAACTTATTCAATGAGAAGAATTTTTATGATGAATCTTATCATAAAACATGTGCATATTATTATGCGGTTGTTTAAAAAAGCACTTTTTCATATTTTCAATGTATCCTAAATGCATTTGGGGAAAAGCATATTGAATCTCATTTTATATTGCATGAAAGAGTTGATGTTAGATCATCAAAATTCATGAGAGGACCAACGGGGCCGACAGCTGCTAATGTTGGAGTGGAATTGATAAAAAGACGAGCAGCTAAATCAGTTAATCTTTCGGTGGTAATGAGCTCTAAACGTTCAATTGTTTCAGATATTGGAATTGGTCGGCCATAAAGAAGTATTTGGCGAGCAATGAGCTGTGCCTGACTGGATGGATTTTCCTGTGACATTGTTAGGTTAGCACGATATTGTGCTTGTGCTCGTTGAAGTTCATTAGCATGAATGTTTTTGCTTGCCTTAGAGAGTTCCTCAAGAATCACAGGAAGCAACTCCTTTAGTCCCTCTTGTCCGGTGGCGGCATGAATGCCAAAGAGTCCAATATCTGAAAAGCCCCAATGAAAAGCATAAATAGAATAACATAATCCACGTTTCTCTCTTATTTCTTGGAAAAGACGTGATGACATGCCACCTCCAAGAATAATTGAAAGAATTTGGGTAGCATAAAAGTCACGAGCATGATAAGCACGCCCTTCAAAACCAAGGACAATTTGTGTGTCCATTAAATCGCGATATTCACGAAAATCGCCACCGACATAATTCCCGAGGTTAGTAAGAGGAGCTGTTGAATGAGAACGAAAAGTGCTAAGACGACTTTCAACTTCTTTCAGGAAATTTTCGTGTTGTACAGCCCCTGCCGCAACTACGACCATACGGTCTGCGCTATATTGTTTATTCATAAAATTGTGGAGGTCAGCAGATGTAAATGATTGAATTGTTTTTGGGGTACCTAAAATAGAACGACCAAGCGACTGATGGCGAAAGGCTGTTTCAGTAAAGTGATCAAAAACAATATCATCAGGAACATCACGAGCGGCACCAATTTCCTGAAAAATAACTTGTTTTTCCCGTTCTAATTCATCTTCATCAAATTTTGAAAACATCAAAATATCGGCCAGAATATCAATGGCAAGGGGGATATCATTTTTGAGTACGCGTGCAAAATAGGCAGTTGTTTCAGTACTAGTTGTAGCATTGATTTCACCGCCAACATCTTCAATATCAGCTGCAATCTGAAAAGCTGTACGGTTTTCGGTGCCTTTGAAAGCCATATGCTCAAGGAGGTGGGCGATACCATGTTGTGTAAATGTTTCATTACGTGAGCCTACTTTAACCCATATTCCGAGTGCTACACTATCAATTTGTTGCATTGTACGTGTGGCGATAGTCAAACCGTTACTCAGGCGACTGATATCTACAGTCATGTATTTACGACTCCGTTAAAAAAGCCAATTGCCTCCTTATATGTAAAGGCATTGGAATATTTGTGATTTAAATCAATGCAGCTAATCTTAATAAGATGCATGTGATTTTAAAGAAATATAATCTTTTACTATTTTTTCATCATTAGAAAGACTTGTAAAGTACTCTTTAGATTCCATCAATCCATCTAGGCAAGATGTCCATGGTGGATTAATACCACAGGCATTTTGGATTGCATCAGGAAATTTAGCAGGATGGGCGGTAGCAAGAACGATCATTGGAATATGCGGCTTTTTGTGTTCGCGCGCTACTTTGAGTGCAACAGCTGTATGTGGATCAGCGAGATAGCCACTTTCTTTATAAACGCTGTTAATTGTTTGTGCTGTTTCAGCCATGCTACTTTTTCCAGCACAAAAGAGGGAGCGAATATTTTGAAGCCGTTTTTCATCAAGAGTAAAACGTCCTGATTGTTTCAAGTTTTCCATGGCATTGCGAATCCATACTGGATCACGATTACCACTTTCAAACAGTAAGCGTTCAAAATTAGAAGAAATTTGAATGTCCATAGAAGGTGATGTTGTATGGGTTATAGGTCGTGTTTCGTAAATGCCATTGGTTAATGTTCGTGCAAGGATATCATTATCATTTGTTGCAATGACCAATTGTGCAATGGGTAATCCCATACGGGCAGCGACATAACCTGCAAAAATATCACCGAAATTTCCAGTAGGAACAGTAAATGAGACAGCTCTATCAGGGGCACCTAGGGAAAGTGCGGATGAAAAATAATAAACAATTTGCGCCATGATACGTGCCCAGTTTATAGAGTTAACTCCTGAAAGGGCTCTTTTTTGACGAAAGTTATTGTCATTAAACATTGCTTTGACGAGTGCTTGGCAATCATCAAAATTTCCTTCAATGGCTATGGCATGAACATTATCACTTTGACTGGTGGTCATTTGCCGTTGTTGAATAGGTGATACGCGTCCTTTAGGAAATAAAATAAAAACATCTGAATTTTTTCTTCCAGCAAAGGCTTGTATCGCAGCGCCGCCTGTATCACCTGATGTAGCACCAATAATTGTTGCTCGTTTATTTTGTTTAGTTAAAATATAGTCCATCAACCTAGAAAGAAACTGCATTGCAACATCTTTAAACGCCAAAGTAGGACCGTGAAAAAGTTCAAGGATAAACTCATCCGGACCAATTTGCAGTAACGGGCAGGTTGCTCGATGACGAAAGGTATCATAAGATTCGACAATCATCTTCTCAAAGGATATGTACTCGATTTCACTATTCACAAACGGCCAAAGAATGTTTTTAGCAATTGTCGTATAGGATTGTCCGCGCAGAGCTCGTAATGCATCAGGTGATAATTGAGGAAATTTTTCTGGAAGGTAAAGGCCGCCATCACTGGCCAGACCAGCCATAACCGTTTCGGTAAAGCCTAGAACAGGGGCCTCACCTCTTGTGCTGATATATTTCATGAATCTTTTCTTTCATTTATTTTCGGTGAACTGATGAAGTTGTGTATTTCATGTTTTTAATCATATTTAAATTGTTAAATGAATGGAAGTTTGTTTGCTTATGCTTACAAATAACGGGAAAGCAATGGCGTTGTTTTTTTTGAGTGTGGAGATATAACATAGTGAACATTCAAGATTTTTTGTCATGGTTGAGAGATTTATCGTGGATATTCGTTAGTTGCGTTGATAATTTGTGTTTTGCCTGAATGTTGGAAAGCAAGATAGAAGATGATATTTTGCGAAGTTTTTTGTGCAAAAATTCAATTTCTTATGCCTGTTTTTTTGTATTCTTAATTTATGTAATCAAAGACTCATATAATAATCAAGTTCTTCCAAAACTGACTCGTGTTAGAAAGTTTACCGAGAAATTTTATGGGATTTCGGTAATTATATTATGCATTTGGAGTTATTTTTTCAGTATAAATTATCAATTGTTACACCGGTGGGTATTGTGTGGCTATTGTACTGTATCGTGTAGTTATGGGGGCTTTTAGCAAAGTCATTCATAGAAAGCACAAAAAACATCCCTCCATTTACTTAATGGTGGGATGCAATTGAAACACTATTTCTTTAAGAGAAGAAAAAGTAGCAGAATAATTTTTAATTATTTAACTTTTTCTTTATTTGAACTTTACCTATTGCCCATCCGATTATTCCAGTAATTATGCCTAGAATAGATCCAGTAAAGAAGCCAAAACCCAGAGCTCCTATTGTAGTAAAAAATCCTAGTGTAATAGGCTCAAATACCTTTTCAATTTTTCCTCCAGTGATAGCCTCATTTTCTGATCCATAATTTAAACTTGGAATATAAAGAGCAGCCATATTGATTGCTTTCTTCTTTTCTTGTTTTACTACGGAAACAGAAGCATCCTCTTTTTGAGGGCTGTTTTTTGAAAGATTCGCGTTAACATTTACAATTTGTGAAAGAGAAAAAGTAATCGCTATAAAAGCGCTTAATACATGATTTTTAAACATTTTTACCATAATTTTACCTCAAATGTTTTCTATTATTTAAGCAAATAAGCTAGTAAATGCACTGAGAAAGACGTTAATGTCTAAAGCCGTTTTTGCTCGTGTTTATATGGTTCACTATATGTTTTTAGGAGGGTAAAATAAGCACAGAGTGCAACTATACTTCTTATTTTATATTAAAAATTTTATTCTACAAATTTCCAATATTGGAATGAAAGATTTTTGGGAGATTAGCGTTTTGCGGCTCTTATGATACTAATTAACCATCCTAAGAATAGACCCAAAGCGGTTGATGCATATCCAATTGCCATTCCAAAACCAAAAACCCCTATTGAGATAGGTTCAAGAACCTTTTCAATTTTACCTTCAGGGATAACATTATTTTCCATTTCATTATTTAAACTTGGAAGATAGAAAGCGGCCATATTTATTGCGTTTTTCCCTCCTTGTTCCATTCTGGAAAAAGAACTCTCCTCTCGCTGAGGACCGTTTTTCAAATAATTGGCATTAACAGTCATAACTTGTGAAAGAAAAAAAGCAACGACTATAAAAATATTTAATACGTAGTTTTTAAACACTTTGATCATAATTTTACCTCAAATATTTTTATTTCAATATAAATAAATGACTATATCAGTGTGATTGAGTGACATAGAAGTTGTGATATATTCGTAACCTTTACTCACTTATAGTGAAGGAGGGGGCTTCATTATGGCATCTTCTAAATAGTTAGAAAATACATAATGAAGTTCCCCTATAGAACTTTATTTGAATAAGGATACTATTTGCGTTATCCATCCTATGAATGCTGTTATTGCACTTATTACATGTCCAGCAAGTATCACCCCTATACCTACTGTGAGAGGCTCAAGAACCCTTTCAACTTTTCCTTCAATGGCTGTTTCATTTTTCGCTCCACGATTTAAATCTGTGGTGTGGAAGGTAGTTGTACTGATTGCTTTATTCTCTCCTTGTTTTTCTACGGATACGGAGACAACTTCTTGCTGAAAGTTATTTTTCAAGTAATTTGCATTAACATTTATGACTTGAAAAAGAGAAAAAACAGTCGCTATTATAATACTTAACACATGGTTTTTAAATAATTTTACCATAATTTTTTTACCTCAAATAATTTATATTGTTGAAAAAGATAATCAGCACACTTAAAATACTAAGTGTTATTATCTATTATGTTGTAGAAAAAATATAAATCATAGTGTATTTTTTTGTCAAGTATAAAAATACTTTTTGTTATAATAATACATAAAACGTAGTTATATTTTTTATCCTTTGCAGAAGGAATATATTAAAAATTTTATCGAAAATATAATTATAATAATGTGATAATGAGTTTATAAGAAAGTATAAATACTTTTTATTATTCTTAAGTTGTGTTTTTAAGAGTTTTATTTACGTGATATAGGCAGATATGTGATATTCAGCGTGAGAAGATTCTGATATTAAAGAACAAAATTATTTTGCAATGACAAATTATTAATTATAGAGAGAACAAACACAAATAATTCCATTTTTATCTACTTTATAAGTCTTCTATTCATTCGAATAGAGGGATTATATGGAGGGAATATTCTCTGTTATATGTATTTTAAAAATACATTTAGCTATAAAATGGATTTTATAAATTGTGTTTCACAATCGTGATAGAATAAAATGATGGATGCTCTGTTTGGTACTCAGTATGTAGTAAGAAGGCGATATGAAAATCGTGATGGATTAATTAATAGGTTTTAACAAATCAAATGCTCGATTTATAGATGGTAGTTTATTCATGACGCTGATTGCTATGGGTTTTATGTTCTGAGGATTGTATTTCGATTTTATTCGACTGCTATATGTATTCGTGTCATTATTACCGGAAGCGGAGCATGGTTTGTCCTCAATAGTATCAATTTCAGGTTACGGCATGGATACGAAACGAAATGTATAGTTTTTGTAAAGTAGACAGAACTCCAATTGGATAAATAAAGACTTTATTGGTTATGACAATGGTGTATGCAGCCTATTTATTATACACTACCAATGTATCTGTACCTTAGCTCTTGTAACTGTGTTTTGAATCAAGGTAAGAATTTTTTGGTAAAGGTGTTACTGAAAAATATGTGGGTTGATATCCGTGTAGGATATTTTTTTATGATAAATCTTGCCATACTGTCATTGCCTCCAAGACTTCTAGTAAATGGGCATGTTTGGCGATAGATGTTTCTGCTCCTGCGTCGGCAAGTGCATTAGAGTGGCCAAGATAACTGTGCGATCCTCCAGTGAAACCGATAACGCGCATGCCTGCTGCTGTTGCAGCATGTACACCATGAATAGAATCTTCTATAACAATAGTGTTTGTTGGTTTTGCGTGTAATTGTTGGGCAGCAAAAAGAAAAATATCGGGGGCTGGTTTAGTTTTTTTCGTTCCAACTTCAGGTGCAGAAAATATTTTATCTTTATCATTAAAGAGATCATAGAGATTAACGATGGTGAGCATCTCTTTTATATCTATGCTGGCTGCATTGGAGCAAATACAATAAGGATAGCGAGATTGAATGACTTCTATCGCTTTTCTTATGCCATCAATAGCACGGAGTTCAGTTTTTATTTGTGCCCGAAAAAGATCTGACATTTGATCTATGAGATGGGCAGAAATTGGTTTCCCCGTTTCCTGTTCAACTTTTTTAAGAATATCAAGAAAGATTAGTCCTGCATAACGTTCACTTAATTCTTCGGGTGATATTTCATATCCTATTTGTTTAAGTAATTGAGATCCAATTTTTGCTGCGAGATATTCAGAATCGACCAGAACTCCATCACAATCAAAAATAATGAGATCTATTTGAGGCATGAGATATTCCTTTACGTGTTGCTTACTAGCTTGAGCACTTACCTAAAAATGATATTGAGAAGACTTTATTTCATAAAAATGTGCTGTGAAAATGATTCCTATTGTTTTGATGAAACAAAGGATATGTGATCAGTGCATAGAAGGAAAGGAAAATAAGGATTTATCAGTCAAAATTGCGTTAGTCTTTTTAAAAGAGCAAAAACAAATATAAATTTCGCAGAAACGAGTATCAATTTTAAAGGAGCTTAACGATACATTTACTCTATTTTGTAAATATAGATCGGTAATGCGGGCCTATAATCATTTTGATTATAGGGCAATTTCAGTTCGTTTTGTTGGGTTTTCTATGACAGTTATTCAGCTTCAAAAAGATTTCGTTCATACTCCCTTACAGATGCCATGGCGCAATAAAATCTTCAAGGGAGATTGTGTCGCAGTACTGGAGAAACTTCCCAAACATTCAGTTGATATGATTTTTGCGGATCCTCCTTATAATTTACAATTGGATGGTGCTTTATACCGTCCAGATCATTCGCTTGTTGATGGGGTTGATGATGCATGGGATCAGTTTGAAAGTTTTGCGGCTTATGATGCTTTTACCCGTGCATGGCTGCTTGCTTGTCGTCGTGTATTGAAGCCCAACGGGACAATTTGGGTTATTGGATCTTATCATAATATTTTTCGGGTTGGTACGGCATTACAAGATTTAGGTTTTTGGATGTTGAATGATATCATTTGGCGTAAGAATAATCCCATGCCTAACTTTCGAGGGCGCCGCTTTCAAAATGCTCATGAGACACTTATTTGGGCTGTTCGCGATCAAAAGGATAAAAAGTACACATTTAATTATGATGCCTTAAAAGCTGCGAATGAAGATGTACAAGTGCGTTCAGATTGGCTTTTTCCTCTTTGCACTGGTGCTGAACGTTTGAAAGATGAAACAGGGCGTAAATTACATCCAACACAAAAGCCACAAACATTATTAGCACGTATCATTATGGCTTCTAGTAAACCGGGTGATGTTATTCTTGATCCATTTTTTGGTTCGGGAACCACAGGTGCTGTTGCCAAACTTTTGGGGCGTGATTTTGTCGGTATTGAACGCGAGCAGCATTACATTGATGCAGCGTGTGAGAGGATTGCTGCGGTCAAACCTTTAGACGAACCAGAGTTAGCGATTTTTGATAGAAAAAAAGCAGAACCGCGTGTAGCATTCAGCAGTTTACTTGAGGCAGGCTTACTCCATCCTGGAGAAGTTCTTTATGATCGGAAAAAGCAAGTATCTGCTATTGTAAGAGCTGATGGCACTATAATGTACAGTGGTGAAGCTGGTTCTATTCATGCAATGGGGCGCAAGGCTCAAGATTCGCAAAGCTGTAACGGTTGGACATTTTGGTATTACGAGGAAAATGGTCGGTTGAAGTCAATAAATGATTTAAGAATGATAATACGTTCACAGATGTTAAAAATGGGTGTTTTATAAGAAATGAATCAGTTCGCGCTGCACTGAATATTTTATTTCTTGAGTGAGAAGAGTTATTTTTATTTGAAGGGATTGGGAATTGCTACGGCAATGGCTTTTTTCATAACAGTAGGAAGAGCTTCTTCGGCAAGCCGATGAATATCGCACCACCAGCCGTTTTCACGCTTCATTTCGCGAATACCGCTAATATAGTAAACATCAAGTTTCAGAGAAAAATGGGTAAAAACATGCGTAATTTGCCCTTTGAATTGCCAATCGGCTCTAAAGGGTGCGTTTTGCAGTCCGTTTTGATCATTTATTCCGATATTGTTAGGGATTTGGGTCATTCCACCGAGTAGTTTTTTACCCTGCCGTTTTTCTAGATAAATTTGCCTCTTTTCATTAAGGACAACAAAAGCGCTACCAATTTTTAAGGGGCGTTCTTTTTTAGGGGCTTTGATTGGAAAAGACTCTGTTATTTGCATCTTTTCTGCTTTGCATAAACTTTGAAGAGGACAGAGGTAACAAGATGGTTTGCGTGGTGTACAAATCGTCGCTCCCAGATCCATCATGGCCTGAGCAAAGTCGCCAGGGCGATTTAACGCAATAATTTTTTGTGTTTTTTCTTTAATTTCAGCTTTTGCTTTGGGCAATACTGAGGTGATAGCAAATAAGCGTGTTACAACGCGTTCGACATTACTATCAACAACAGCTACAGGATGGTTAAAAGCAATTGCAGCAATGGCTGCGGCAGTATAGTCTCCAATACCAGAGAGAGTACGCAATGCTTTTTCAGACTGTGGAAATTGTCCTCCGTAGTTTTCAACAAGCTGCCGGGCACAATTTTTAAGGTTACGTGCGCGTGAATAATAGCCAAGGCCAGCCCACGCTTTCAGGATATCATCTTGTGAGGCGTTTGCTAAAGAAGAAAGGTCAGGCCAAAGTTTCAGAAATTTTTTAAAATAAGGCTTAACAGCTTCGACAGTTGTTTGTTGAAGCATAATCTCAGAGAGCCAAACGCGATAGGGATCAGGACGGATGCCTTGCATTTGTTCTTCGGGGGTAATACGCCATGGTAAATGCCTGTGCTTTTTATCGTACCAAGAAAGAAGGCGCGAAGAAATTTCATGCATGATTGTTGTCAACCACAGGAAGATATAAATTGCAAAAGAAAAAACCATTTATTTTGCAATTTATGGTTCGTTTTTGACCATTTATTATAGGACTTCTGGTCAGATAAATATCGATTTTTGCCGATATTTGATTAATTTTTGAGAGTAAGAGGTCTTAGATAAAAGAAAAAACTGTTATAATTGAGTAAATGTTTTGATGATGATTTTAAAAATGAACAGACAATTTCAAAAGCGCCATTTTTATTCTCTTTTTGAGACGGTATCCAAAATTCTTGATCCGGTTTTACGCAAGCGTACCGGACTTAATATGGCACTTATAGAGTATTGGTCACAAATTGTAGGCCATGATATCAGTGAATATGCAATACCACTCAAAATTATTTGGAAACGTTGCGCAGATCAAGATGAAACTTTTCAACCTGCAACACTTGTTGTGGCTTGTGAAGGGTTTGCGGCGTTAAAATTGATGCATGAAACAGATGAATTGCTTCACAGAATTAATATTTTTTTTGGATATGTTGCTGTTGACCGTATCAAGATTGAGCAAAAGCGTGTTTCTATTTTTAACGATCACTTGCCGACGAAGCTGGCTCTGAGTGAAAAAGGCAAAAAATGCGTGGAAAAAATGCTTGAGAGCATTGAAGATAAACGTTTGCGCCAATCACTTTATGAACTTGGCTGTTGCATTTATGCAGAAAAAAATAATAAATAGAACAAGGTATTTTATATATTTTTCGTTAGTATATGAAAGAGTGTTGGTTTCTTATTCGTTTAATAACAACAGAAAAGTATTATTTATGATAAACTGTCGTTCCTTTTTGTCTTTCGTGATAATTTTTTTCCTAATGACAACTGTACAAATTCGTGCAACCACCACTTTAGCTGGTGAAATTAAACCAGTTTCAACTGTTGATATGGATGAACTCCTTCAATCGGGCACGGTTAAGGATAGGGTTGAGGGAGAGGAAAATGCACCAGTCACAATTGTTGAATATGCTTCGTTGACGTGTATTCATTGTGCGCATTTTTATAACGATATATTCCCTGAAATTCGTAAAAAATATATCAAAACAGGAAAAGTGAAATTTATTTTCCGAGATTATGCTTTTGAACCTCGGGCAACAGCAGGCTTTATGTTGGCACGGTGTGCCCCAGAAGATCGCTATTTTCCTTTGATAGAAGTTTTATTTCAGAAACAACAGGAGTGGGCCTTTGCAAAAGACGCTCTAACACCGTTGAAGAAAATTGGCTTAATGGCGGGTTTTACGGATGAAAGTTTTAAGGCTTGCTTGACAAATCAGTCCACTTTAGATGAAGTAAATGCATCTTTTGAGCGTGGTAAAGAGCTTGGTGTCACAGCAACACCAACGTTCTTTATTAATGGTAATAAGTATGAAGGTGCTATGTCATTAGAATCCTTTTGTTCGGTGATTGATAGTTTTCTTAAAAACTAAATCCTTTCTTCAGAAGATGGGTATTGAGATTTGTGGTCGTGCTCTTCTTTTGAGGGGGATCGATTTTATGCATTTTGGGAGCAATATTTTTTTTGATTTAGCCAATTTTGAATTGAAGCATTGCTTTTAATAATTCGCTTGGATCAAATGATATTTTGATGCTGATATGGGAGGATTTGTATAATGACAAAGTGGGTTTATAGTTTTGGTGATGGTAATGCAGAAGGAAGTGCAAGCGAGCGCAATCTTCTCGGTGGCAAAGGGGCTAATTTGGCAGAAATGAGTAATCTTGGTTTGCCTGTACCTCCCGGATTTACTCTTACGACAGAAGTTTGTAATTTTTATTACGCACATGGCAAGTCATATCCAAAAGAATTACAGGAAGTTGTTAAACAAGCGCTTCAGAATATTGGTGAACAAACAGGACGTGAATTTGGTAACGAAAAAAGACCACTTTTACTCTCTGTCCGCTCAGGAGCTCGTGCTTCTATGCCAGGAATGATGGATACCGTACTTAATCTTGGTATGAATGATGAGACTGTGCAAGCAATTGCTTTACAAGCCAATAATGAACGCTTTGCTTATGACAGTTATCGCCGTTTTATCCAAATGTATTCTAATGTTGTTCTGGGATTAGAGCATTCATATTTTGAAAAGATTCTTGATGATGCAAAAATACGCAATGGTTATGCTGTTGATACAGAAATGACAGCTGCTGATTGGAAAGATGTTCTTGTTTCTTATAAAGCATACGTTGAAGAAACGTTAGGGAAACCTTTTCCGCAAGATCCTGAACAACAGTTGTGGGGAGCAATTGGAGCGGTTTTTTCAAGTTGGATGACAGCACGTGCAGTCACTTATCGCCGTTTACATAATATTCCTGAAAGTTGGGGAACAGCAGTGAATGTACAGGCGATGGTGTTTGGCAATATGGGTGAGGATTCGGCAACAGGTGTTGCTTTTACCCGCAATCCATCAACAGGTGAAAAAGAGCTTTATGGTGAATTTTTAGTTAATGCACAGGGTGAAGATGTTGTGGCGGGCATTCGAACTCCTCAGAATATCACAGAAAATGCGCGTATTGTTGCCGGTTCAAATAAACCATCCTTGGAAAAAATCATGCCGGAAGCTTTTTTGAGGTTGTGTCAGATCGCACAGAAACTTGAACAGCATTATCGTGATATGCAAGACCTCGAATTTACAATTGAAAAGGGTAAATTGTGGATGTTGCAGACTCGTTCGGGAAAACGAACGGCACGTGCAGCTCTGAAAATGGCCATTGAAATGGTTGAGGAAGGGTTGATAAGCCGTGAAGAGGCGGTCATGCGAATTGATGCAAAATCGCTAGACCAGCTTCTTCATCCGACACTTGATCCAAAAGCGTCTCGTTTTGTTGTTGCGCGTGGTTTACCTGCTTCTCCGGGGGCAGCAACTGGTGAAATTGTTTTTACTTCGGAAGAGGCAGAAACTGCAGCGAAAGAAGGACGTAAAGTTATTTTGGTACGCATAGAGACAAGTCCAGAAGATATTCATGGTATGCATGCAGCAGAAGGGATTTTAACGACACGTGGTGGTATGACAAGTCACGCTGCTGTTGTCGCGCGTGGTATGGGAAAGCCGTGTATTTCCGGTGCAGGAAGTGTACGGATTGATTATAACACAAACACAATGTTCGCTTCAGGACAAAGCTTTAAAAAAGGCGATACCATTACGATTGATGGTGGGAGTGGAGAAATTTTTAAAGGGAAGGTTGCGATGTTGCAACCTGAACTTTGTGGAGATTTTGCAAAATTGATGGAGTGGGCTGATGGGATGCGGCGTCTCAAAGTTCGCGCCAATGCTGAGACACCGTCTGATGCACGTATGGGGCATTCTTTTGGAGCTGAAGGTATTGGTTTATGCCGTACGGAGCACATGTTTTTTTCTGGAGAGCGTATTGTCGCCATGCGCGAAATGATTTTAAGTAATGATGAAAGCGGGCGTCGTAAAGCGCTGGATAAGCTTTTGCCAATGCAGCGTTCAGATTTTGCTGAATTGTTTGAAATTATGTGTGGTTTGCCTGTTACTATTCGCTTACTAGATCCACCACTCCATGAATTTTTGCCAAAAACCGATGCAGAAATTCTTGATGTTGCAAAGATTATGGGGGTTTCTGCTGAAGTGCTTGCTGAACGCGCGCAGCAGTTGCACGAATTTAATCCTATGCTTGGGTTAAGAGGGTGCCGTTTGGCTATTACTTATCCTGAAATTGTAGAAATGCAGGCACGGGCAATTTTTGAAGCAGCAGCTGCTGCTGCTCAAAAATCTGGATCTCCTGTCATGCTTGAAATTATGGTACCACTTGTTGCACTTAAATCTGAACTCGATTTTGTAAAAACACATATTGATCAGGTAGCTTGTGAAGTGATGAAGGAAAAGGGAAGCACTATTCAATACATGGTTGGGACGATGATTGAGCTTCCAAGGGCTGCTCTTCGAGCAGATGAAATTGCAGAAACCGCAGAATTTTTTTCATTTGGAACAAATGATCTGACACAAACGACTTTTGGTATTTCAAGAGATGATGCCGCGCCCTTTTTAGAAACATATTTTCAAAAAGGACTTTTAGAACAAGATCCTTTTGTATCCATTGACCACGATGGAGTAGGGGAGCTTATTGCCATTGCTGCACGGCGTGGACGCTCAAAGCGTACAAAAATTAAATTGGGAATTTGCGGTGAACATGGAGGCGATCCTGCTTCTATTGCTTTGTGTGAAGAAAATGACTTAGATTATGTTTCATGTTCTCCTTTTCGCGTGCCAATTGCGCGTTTAGCAGCAGCACAGGCAGCAATCGCAAAAAAGACATAAGGATCAAAATATTTTAGGATTCTGTAGTATACTAAATAAATTATTGTGAACTCTTCATTTTCTTCATTAAAGGAAAAAAGAAAATCTCCAAGATATACTATGAGGTGTATGTGTGTATGAAGGCATGTTTTTGATAAGTTTATGAAAAAAAGTATAAGGTGGGATGCCGTCTTTTCTCCATGTTTTGAGTGTTTACTTTATAAGATAAACAATTTTCTTCACTTCAATAAACCAACTTCACGCATTTTCATCAAAACCGTATGATTGATTTTACCCGTTATGGGGAGATCAAACATTTTTTGAAACTGTTTTAAGGCTTCACCCGTCTTTTGATCTTCTACACCTGTGATAATGACCTCTTGATGACCAAAAATACGTAAAGCGTTTTGTACTTGTCTAATATCTGACACAGAAGGCTCTAAAACAGTTTCTTTTGAGCGAAGCAGATCTCTAGTCTTGGTTGTCTCATTTGCCATCTCCATTTCACTACGCTTAATTAATACTGCAATTTCGTCTGTTATGGGGGATGGTAAAACACGGTTTTGCATTCTTTCAGTAGTTTGTTGTTTCCATAGTGCTATGGCACGACGCGTTTTAGGTCCCTCTAAACCATCTAAAGGGCCATCATAAAGCCCTAGTTTTGTGAGTTTCTTTTGCATTTTTAGCGTGCTTTCTGACAGAGAACTCGAAGATAAATTTTTGTGTAAGTGACTCGGAAGTGGTACAGAAGTAACATCCGTATTTTCTTGAATTTTTACTTTTGGGGAAGACAAGATGGAATTTTGTTTTATATTTGGAACGGATGTGAATTTTATTTGAGAAAATAAAGCATTGAATGAAACAAATCCAAAAGTAATGATAAAAAGAAGAGATCCAACGAAAAACAAAGTATTTTTGCGTGTATAGAAATAGAGTAGGCTTGCTATCCAAAAAAGAAAACGACCACTTATAAGAAGAACGTTTATAACAATACTACTATAGTATTTACGCTTTTTTTGGGCTTTTGTTTTGCGTTTCTTTCGTTTTTTTGTCATTATTTTTATTTTTTAATTCCCAATTACGATTGTTGCTTACACGGAAACAAATATAAATTATACATATCTTTAGTCGGAGGAAGATGCACCTACGTTGTTACTCTTCAATCATTCAAGCTATTAAAATAAATAAAATCGCAATATCCACAGTACCATTTTTAAACCAACAATAGCCTTTATCCATTCCTCTCAATCTCATCATTGCAGATAATCATCACATTCTCTATGATCATCTGAATGACAGTTTATGCATCATCTCATTACATCCTTTTTGCATATATATTTGATAGCATTTGAAATTAAGTTGAGACAGCTTATAATGCCGGAAAGTTGATGGCAGTCTCTCTCTCTCAAATGTCTGCATACTTAAACTTACGCTTGCTTGTAGAGGTGTCATTAGCGTAGTTGCTACAATATCGTATCATGGTGCTGATATAAATCCATTCTACTAATATTTGATAAATTTCGTAAACTTTAGCTGACGCTATTTGTAAAAAAATATCTTCTAGATAAAGAAACAGCCCGCTTAAGCCTCTCAATTTTATAGTGTCACTGTGTAGAAACAGAAAATTATAGCAAGTCTACAAAGTATTTTAAGCTTCACTTATTACCTTCTTGTTTTTCTCTATCATAGTCTATTTAGACTCTTATAGTGTGGTAAAAGTACAAATTTACATACTTCCTGACGCCTCTTTGACTGTGCAAATTTGATATTAAGTGCTAGGTTCTGTACTCTTCGTTAAGCTTTAAGATAAAAGATAAAGTGGTGGTAACGTCTCATTTGTAAAGAACAGGCATGTTAGCACGGAGAAGTATGGCCTCACATGCATGGAGTGGCAAAAGTTTGAGCTTCATTGAGGATAAGTTTCTAAGATGTGCATGAGGACTAAAAACTATCCCTACTGTTTTGTTAAAGGTGTTCATGGTGTTTTAAAGTGGTGAGAGCTTCCTCTTATCCTGAGGCAAGTGATGAGCATCCTTAAATGTTATGATCCTAGTGTCAGAAAGGGATCCGTCCTTGAAATTTGGAAAGGGTTGCTAAGGGCTATGGGTTATGATGAAGAAGGTGTAAGGATTGATACCACTTTTGTTCGGGTTCATTCTTGTGTCAAGCGTATAGATGCGGTTAGCATGAAAGAGAAGCTTTAGGAAGAGAAACAAAAAAGATTTACCATAAAGAATCATGCTCTGGTGTATGCCTTAAGGACAATCTTTACGTTTTGTGCTTACTCGGAACAACTGGAATAGTGTGGCACCTCAGTTTGTTGAAGGGTTTGAAAATACACGAAGTATTGCTAATAAAGGTTATGTTCAGATGTATGAAGAGAAGGGAAAAGGAAGAAAAATTGCATTCCCGTTCTTCTTTTCCGCGCAAACAAGAAAAAATTGTAGAATGATGATGAACATCTTTACAAAGAAGGGCACCTTGTCGAAGGCTTCTCCAATAAAAACAGCCATTTCAGATGTATCTTCTGGCGATTGGATAAAAAAGCTTCTTTTTTATAGGATTGTTCGTTTATGCTTCAATTACTCTTTGAATTAGAGAGTTCTGTGCACAGAACCTAATAAAAGATAATGCATTTTGCCTGTGCACAGCTCATCAGATGATTCTTATAACATAGTTAATGATAAAAATTTGTTAATGATACAAATTTGATAAACGAATGTTCAATTTCGTAAAATACGGATTTTATAAATTTTTTATCAATAGAAAGAGCATAGAGTATTGCTTTTGTTTCTATTTGCAACTGTGGTACACTGCCTGCCCATGATACGTTTTTTAATCAAATTATCATTTTTTTTGTTTTTTGTTTTTGTTGTCATTTCATTTTTTTCAGCAAAGCCAAGTGGCAACAATTTCTCTATTCAAAGAGACAGTGAGACAACAACGAGCGATGTGATGACTGCTTTTAAAGAAACTCTAAATGATTTAGGAAAATTCTGTGAACGTAATATAGAAGCCTGCAAAGTCGGAAAATCTTTTCTAAGTTCACTTAGTGAACGCGCACGTTATGGTGCAAAAGCAGCTTATGAGTATCTCGGAAGTATATTAGCTGACAAGAATATGCCTCAACTCGACAATACTTCTCCCAAGGTGGATACACAAAAGTCCACACAAAAATAGAATCATCTAATATTCCTTTGAAAGAAAAGTTTTTAACGCTCACTATTGGTTTTATGCTAAGGGGAATAAACAATTATTCTGTCCGCTAAATGCATTACATGATCATCAAAAAACAAAACAGGACTAAGTTTATGGCAGAAACAATTGATAATATTATAGAAAATTTTTCTCTTCTGGATAACTGGGAAGATCGTTATCGTTATGTGATTGAACTTGGCTACGAATTGCCACCTTTTCCAGAAAGTGCTCGAAACGATGCCCACAAAGTTCCTGGTTGTGTGAGTCAAGTGTGGCTTTTATCTTCACGTGATAATTCCGAAAATCCAACATTAACGTTTCAAGGTGATTCCGATGCTCACATTGTACGCGGACTCATCTATATTCTTCTTGCCTTTTATTCAGGAAAAAAAGCCTCTGAAGTTCGCGAGGCCGATGCTGAAGGGCTCTTTGAAACACTTGGTTTAAACGAAAATCTCACACCACAACGATCGAATGGCCTTAAATCGATGATTGAACGGATTCGTAATGAGAGTTACGTATAAAAGCCAAACTCTTTTAACGATAACCCCACAGAACTTCCACGGAAGACATGCCTTCTAAAAAACACTTATATATATTGAAGGCATCACCTTAAAAAATACGATTACTTGTTTTTTTTCCGTTTGCTTTTGCGCCCAAGTCCCATTTCCTTTGCCAAAGCTGAGCGTGCCTTTGCATAATTAGGTGCAACCATAGGATAAGAACTGTCCAGCTGCCACTTTTCACGATACTCCTCTGGCAACATCCCATAATGTGTCATGAGGTGACGCTTCAAAGATTTAAACTTCTTCCCATCTTCAAGACAGATGAGATAATCGGGAAAGATCGAACGTTTCGGGTTAACGGCAGGTCTTTGCTTTTCGACTTCGACTTCTGTTAACTCTACGTTCCCTGCTTTACGAAAAGCAGCATGAACATCAGCAATCAAACTTGGCACTTCAGTCGGTCGGATCGAATTATTACTCACATATGCAGCAACAATATCAGCAACTAATGTAATAATTAAATTGCTTTCAGTCTCTAAGACTGGACGATGTTCCATTCTTTTTTCCTTTAAGTTAAAATTGAGATATCATTGGCACTCATACTCCAATACAGAGATCCCATGCACGTAGGTTTCATATTGTACAAAAATCTTTTTTGTCAATTCAATTATTCTACAAAATCGCCAAAACACAAAAAAATCAAATAAATACCTACTTTTTGTCATAATATATGAGAAGAAGAAATAACTTCTTTCTTATTGAAATATATTCTTTTCTATAAAAGATCATATATAAAATTAAAGTATATCATAAATACAAAAAAATAATATAGAATGAATTTGTTTGTTTTTTAGATAATGTAGAAATAAAATATTGAATTTAAAGTGTAATGTGTAAAATAATTTTTTTATTTTATACGTTTATAATATTACAGTTTGATTTTTAGCTAGCTAAATTTCGCTTTTGGTGACATAAACAGGTTATTCCTGAACATAATAAAAGAGCTTAAATGATTTTTAAAATTCAAAAAACACGGTAAATAAGATAAGAGATTAAAGTATATGTATAGGGAAAACTATCATGGAATAATGAACAATGGAATAGCATACATTTACATACCAGTATGATACTGAAGCGGCTTTTTTCTCCAGCTTTATAAGACCGGTATTCTACATACATTTCCTATTCTGAAATAAATTTTATTGTGTATATCCAGAAATCAGTTGTACTCTGTTTGAAGAAAAATTCAATCTCGTTATCCAATAGCCTAATTTTCTTAGCTTGTCTATCCATGCAGTGTTATCTTTCTAGAAGATCAGTGCTTATGACACGTAATAGACAGAAGTGTATAGGCAATTGGAAAACTACTGCAGTTATATGTTTGTAAGTGAGCGGGACTTATAGATTTACGCACTTGCATAAATGGTATGTTTCTAACATATAAACAAAACCATTAACATATTTTAGCATAGGATCGTGTATGACCAGCTCTTCTATACTTCCACCTAAAGCATCCAAAATTGTTTATAAAGATATATATCACGGTATTTGTCGTGAAGATCCTTACCACTGGCTGCGTGCATCTAATTGGCAAGATGTTTTTAAAAATCCTAGCTGTCTTGACGAAAATATTAGGAATCATCTTGAAAAAGAAAATGCCTATCAAACTGCCCAGATGGCAGATACAAAGCCATTACAAGATTTGCTTTTTACTGAAATGAAAAGCCGAATCCTAGAGGATGACAGTTCTGTTCCTATAAAACATGGCCCTTTTGCTTATGGATTTTCTTATGTTACCGGAGGCCAGCAACCACATTATTTTCGTACCCTAAGGAATGGGGGAGAAAAAAACGTTTACCTCAATGGCGATGCTTTGGCCGAAGGTAAAGAATATTTCAATTTTGGTTTAGTTCAAGAATCTCCTGATCATACACATGTTGTATGGACCTATGATGACAAAGGATCAGAATTTTATAAAGCTAAAATTCGTAATTTGGAAACATTGTCTGATTGTGGGGATACAATTATTGATACATCCGGACAGATTGTCTGGGATGCTAAATCCGAAGGTTTTT
Source organism: Bartonella gliris (assembly GCF_045277155.1). Taxonomy (GTDB): domain Bacteria; phylum Pseudomonadota; class Alphaproteobacteria; order Rhizobiales; family Rhizobiaceae; genus Bartonella; species Bartonella gliris. The sequence goes on along the minus strand of NZ_CP123962.1, from coordinate 749,396 downwards.
TTTATACTAAGATGGATAAAAATCACCGACCTTCTGAGCTTTATTATCATAGATTACACACAGACCAATCGCAAGATAAGCTTATTTTTCGTGAAGATAATCCAGGATTTTTCTTACACGTAAGTGGTTCTAAGCTTAATGACATTATTTATATTAACATTCATGATCATGAAACGTCAGAAATTTGGCTGATCCCTGCTCAAGCGCCTTTAACTGCTCCTCAATGTGTACGGAAGCGACAAAAAGGGATTGAATATTCACTTACGGAAGGTGGTGATGTCTTTTATATTCTTACCAATTTAGAGAACGCAAAAGACTTTAAAATCATGGTAGCACCATACACATCTCCACAATCAGAAAATTGGTCTGAGCTTGTGCCACACCAACTTGGATGCTTGATACTCTCTCATGATGCTTATCAAGATTTTCTTATTTGGCTTGAACGCTTTGAAGGGCTTCCTCGTATAAAAGTAATGGAGCGTAGCACTCAACAAATTCATTCCATTGCTTTTACAGAAGAAGCTTATTCCTTAGGTCTACAAGGTGCAGCAGAATATGATAGCCAAACCATTCGCTTTTCCTATTCATCTATGACAACACCTGATCAGGTTTTTGACTATGAGATGAAAAGTCGCAAACGAACGCTCTTAAAAACACAAACAATTCCCTCTGGGCATAATAAAGATGACTATGTAACACGACGTATTATGGCAACTGCAGACGATGGTGAGAAAATCCCTATCTCACTTTTTTATCATAAAACTACCGCTCTTAATGGCAGCGCACCTTGTTTGCTTTATGGTTATGGCGCTTATGGCATCTCTATACCTGCCAGTTTTAATAGCAATGCACTTTCTTTGGTTAATAGAGGTTTTATTTATGCTATTGCTCATGTTCGTGGAGGAAAAGAAAAAGGGGTCTCATGGTATGAGAAAGGAAAACACCTCTTTAAACACAATACCTTTACAGATTTTATTGCCTGTGGACGCTACCTTGTAAGCAATAAATTTACTTCTCATGACAGGCTCATCGCCCATGGTGGTTCGGCAGGAGGGATGTTAATGGGTGCTATTGCAAATATAGCTCCTCAGGATTTTGCTGGGATCGTAGCAAATGTGCCTTTTGTTGATGTTTTAACAACCATGTTAGATGATTCACTGCCATTAACGCCTCCAGAATGGCCTGAATGGGGGAATCCTCTTGAATCACAAGAAGATTATAATCTTATAGCTTCTTATTCCCCCTATGATAATGTCAAAGCGCAAAAATACCCTTCTATCCTTGCGATTGCAGGATTAACTGATCCTCGTGTAACTTACTGGGAGCCTGCAAAATGGGTGGCAAAATTGCGCGATTTAAAGACGGACGGTAATGCGATTTTATTACGCATTAATATGGATTCAGGTCATGCAGGGGCGGCTGGGCGCTTTTCAAAGTTGGAAGAAATTGCGTATATTTACGCATATATCCTAAAAATAGTGGGAAAAAATTTCTGTTGATTTGAAATCTATTCTCTCAAAAAAGCTCCATAGCTCAATGAATTATGGAGCTTTTGATACAATACCAAAATTACGCAAACAGCTTAAAGTTCGCACTCTTCATAAAGTTTTAAAACATAGTCCCAATTAATTAAATTATCGACAAAAGCTTCGAGATATTTCGGGCGCGCATTGCGATAGTCAATGTAATAGGAGTGTTCCCACACATCAACACCCAGAATAGGTTGAGCATTATGGACCAAAGGGTTTTCACCATTAGGGGTTTTCATAATTTCAAGTTTGCCATCTTTAATCGCAATCCATGCCCATCCCGAACCAAATTGGGCACTGGCAGCAGCAATAAAATCTGCGCGGAACTTATCATAACCGCCCAGATCAGATTCAATAGCCTTTGCTAATTTTTCAGGCAGTTTTCGACCACCACCATCTTTTCTCATCCAATACCAAAAATGGTTATGATTGTAGTATTGGGCTGCGTTATTAAACAAACCAATATTTTGTCCAAAGCTGTTTTTAACAATATTTTCAAGGCTTTCATTTTCTAAGCCTAAATCTTTCACAAAATTATTGGTATTGGTAAGATAAGCAAGGTGATGCTTATCGTGGTGATATTCAAGCGTTTCGCGTGACATATAAGGTGAAAGGGCATCATAGTCATAGGGCAACTCGGCCAATTCAAAAGCCATTTAAAATCTCCTTGGTTCTAATTGTTAAGCTCACTCCACAAATCTAATTTGCCATTTACAGCGTCTAAAAGCAAATATTGAATATTGTGTCTATCAATTTAATTTTAATGATCATCTTTCCGTAAAGTTGCTTTTTCTGGATATATTTTCTTAATCAGTCAAAATATCATTGATTTATATAATTTTGTTCCTGCAGAAATTTACAGATTATTCGCCTAACAAAAAACACAAATATCTTCTTTTAAGGAATAAAAAGTGATTTAAAGAGCTCTCAGTTGGTGCATATATCCCTTAAAATATTTCTTCAACATTATACTATGCGAATGCCTTAGCATATTTATCGTTGAGTGTGTCATCGCTTTTATCACAGTTTTTTCAAAGAAATAGTAGCGGTTTTCTTTTGCAGATACCACTTTTTGGCCACGAATTTACAACATTTGATAAGTCGAATTATGATTGACATTTTACACATATGAGCCAAAAATGGGATTTGCTAAGATGACCTATTACATTCGTGATGTATTATTGTATTTGAAGAGTTTAGGTTTGAATGCATCAAGAAAAGACGCTATAGACAGCCATAATCAATGCTAGACTATTAAATACGTAAAAGATACAAATTCGATTTTTACTGTCAGTGGAAAATAGAATGAGCAGATAAGATGGTAAAATACAAAAAATGCAAAATAACAAACAGATAATCAGCTTTTGTTTTAGATGTATAAATAAGTACAAGTTTTTGTTGTGAATTTTGCATCAATGTGACACAAATAAGACTTAAAAACTTTATAATAAAAAAATTAAGAGCTTTGATTTTCAGATATTGCGCACACTCACGGGAATCGCTATAAGGTACGCGAGCGGATATGAACATGTGCTTCTTTTGGGGTATAGCCAAGCGGTAAGGCACCGGTTTTTGGTACCGGCATTCCCTGGTTCGAATCCAGGTACCCCAGCCATTTAGAGAGGGATTTTTTTGAATCCGTTTGCTCTATATCTGTTTTCTGTTTCTACTGAGCTTTCTTATAGTTTTTTGACTGTTTCTATTGCTGATTGCTTTATAGCTGATAGATAATTAGCTTTTATTTTAGAGATGTAAATAAGTATAAGTTTTTATTACGAATTTTGCATCCTGTAAGCTGTTTTGTGAGCAGTACTCCATTATCCTTATGTCAAACTGAAAAGCGCTTTGATTGACAAATTGTCGCTCATGCATTTATGGACGAAGTGTTACCCATGTTTTCAATCTATATTCTGATTTTTATCCCCACCATATTTGTTATTTATTCCAATAAGCTTCCATAATAAGAAAGCAGTTGCACCAACTCAGTCTTAACTATAGCGCAATATTTTTAAGGAATGGCTTATCCATACTCACCGCATTGTTTCTCAACTTTTTTCTTGTCTTCTATTCTCTAAAATTCTCGGTCTCTGTATCGTTGGTTCGTTAATCTCTTTCGCTTCATTCAGATAGTTTAGATATTGATATTCGATAAATTGGGGGGATTATTTTGGATGGAGAGATCTATCTTAATGCGCGCCAATGTCTCTTTAAAGGTTTCCTATATCGTGATGATATTTATCTAGGGAGCTTACTTTGTTGCTTAACAACTTTAAGTAGTAAGATGATAAGAATTCATTTTACGTGCGAAAATGCTTTGGCAACAATTAAAATAGCGGCTAAAATTAGCGATTAGATTAAAGAGAGTGTGTGTTATGCATAAATAAAAACGGTTTCAAAACCTATTGACCGATGGAACATTATAACAATCTGCTCCTCGTGTGTGGTAGACTTAGGAAGGGGATGGAGATTTTCTCTTCGGGTCTTAAAAGGCATGGTGTCCAATTAAGTAAAGCAGCAAGGGTAAAGATTCAACAGATTTTAAAAGGCATCCTACTGGATTGACCTAATCATTCATATCAAGCTGTTACACTAAAAATATTATTCATAGTAGCAGCTTTAGAGAATGTAATCAGCTATGATTGTAAGAAAAAATTCTCAAAATAATCAATTTTTAGAATTTTTTATTCATATGGGCTTATAGAGGAGGGGGAGATCATAAATGATTCATTTTCACTTGGTTTATAAAAGTTATTTGGATGGTTTTTTTATTCTATGGCAACACCAGCGGGTAATTTTCCGTATCCCACCGTCTTCATTACGTCGGACAGCATAACAATAATACTGATTGGGAAACACATGCCGCTGCATATCACGTACCATACCGGTAGCATGTCCATATGGTGTTACACAATCAATGAACCACATATATTCTCCACCTTGCCAATTGGCATTGGATAAAAGTTCTCCCTTTTCAAGCATAGATTGATGATTTTTCTCATCTAAAAAAGCCCAAGTGATAAAGGCGCAAAATTCTCCATGCTCATTTTTATAGAGCTTATACTGGCCAGTGCGTAAGGCTGGTCCTACATTGAATTCGATATCCCAAATTCGCCAGCGGCGGTATAAGGGGGATGTAAGCATTAAAATGACCATAGCTCCTAAAGCTGTAAAAGGGTTTATGAGTGATGGTGAAGGATGTTCATTCACATAGATTATCTTTCTTTTAGAGATTGTTCTAAAATTTTGGTGATAGGCTCAAAGAAATAGAAGATAAGATGCTGTTTGCAAGGTAAAAGTACGGTGTAATGAGCGGCGTAAAAAGGGGCCGACCAATGCTAAATAATCCATTTGTAAGGACAAAATAATAAGAACAATAAAAGAAGTCCAGTTGCGAACTAATGGAAAAGAGTACTGCGAGGTAAATAATCGCGAAGAGAACATTCAGCACGGTTGTTGCAATGATTCCCGTTAAAAAACTATGGATTGTATCAACCTCTCCGATTCGCATGAACAGTTTGCTCACTTGCCAAGTGCGTAAAACAGGCAAGGAGAGGCTTAACACATGGGTGTAAATACGACGCGCAAATTCTAGAGTCAGCCAATTGGCTAAATAAGCCCCTAAATAGCCTGATAGAGAACTAAGAGCCGTGCTAAACAGCATGATAGCAATCATAAGGACACAACGATAGCATAGAGGCTTTCTGCACGCTGAAAGGGTAAGATACGGTCAATAATTGCCTGAAAAATAAAAGGATTCACCAAGCCAAGTAAGCGCAAAACAATGGCCACAAGACTCAGTTCAATGACATAATGAATATATTTCTTGGTAGTTTTTGTGAACCAAGAAAAGGATACTAGCTTTTCGGGTGAATTTCTCATTTAATTTTTATTATTTTGTTAAAAGAATATTTTTTTATTAAAATAATAGTTTGTTATTAATAATATACACATAATGTATTTATAATATATACAATAATTTTAATTTATATAATTCACAATTATGTTTGACATTTATTTGAAATCAATGCTAACAACTTTATCATGTATCATGATGATACGTTATTTAATAGATAAAAGAAGAATAAAAATGGGTAGTTCAAGCTCATCACATGATTCACACAGCAGTTCACATTCATCAAGTTCATCTCATAAATGTAGTCCTAGCGATATTTATCATACGATAAAAAAAGGTCAGCTTATAGGAGGGGTTGCAGGAGGAATTATAGGAGGAGTTGGAGGATTTTTCGCTGGTGAAGGGGCAGGTGCGATTCCGGGTGCTAGCGGTGGCTACAAAGCAGGCAAAATTGCAGGTGCTATGTATGGTGCTCATAGTAAGTACAAAGAATGTTTTAGCTCTCATAAATGAGCACTGAAAATGTTTTTCTTACTTGTAGAGAATGTCAACAAGATATACTAAAATAAATAATATTGTAGACATATAAATATATTAAATTATATGTATACAGGTTATTTCTAAAAATAAGCATATTATTATTTAAATATATATTAAAATTTGGTTTTTTTATGATAGATATTATAGATATTATTGTGGAATTATTGTTTTCAATAGTTAGTTTAATTTTATTTGGTTATTTATTTTTTTTCTACTATAAATATAAAGGTTATAGTAATAAACATATCTTGAAAAAATCATTGTTAATTATAACTTCATTCTTTGTATTATTCTTTATATTATTAAACATTATACTAATAATATTTAACTTTTATATAAGTTTTTATATTGACTATGTAGATTTCACATATTTAATTAGGTTTTTATTATGTTAGATATTGTTTTCAGCATAAAGAATGCAATGCTTGCAACAAGTGTATTTGTTTTTTTTATTATATTATTTTATAGAGTTAAATTTCCAACTTGGAAACAGTTTATAAAAATAGGATCAATTGTAATTATTATATACTTTATATTATATTTCTATATTTGTTATTTAATAAAATCTATAAATTTATAACAGATAAGCTTCTCCAATACGCGCAAATAACTCCCCATTTGCTAAGTGCATATTGATTTTACTCTGATAGTTGTGATGTGGGTCGTTATGCTTAGATGTGGTCGCAAATGGTCTTAAAGGGGCGCAGTAGTAGGAGCAATAATTAGTGCACGTAAAGGATTAAAGGCATTGGCTATGGAGCGTTAGCGGGTGCAATACAGCAAGGTGGTAACGCCTTGATCGATAAGATAGATGAATGCTCTCACCGGTAAAGTAAAAGAATGCTGTTTCCAATTTATTAGAAAATAGTGAGCATGATATTTCTGAGATCAGTAATATTGTAAACAGCTTTAAAAGCTAAGGATGCAGCTGATTTCAGGGATATCTATCATTTATTAAATAAATATATGGGGGATTTTTGTTATGGATATTATTTATAAAATTATTTATTTCACTAATTATGGGTATTTTGGTATGTATGTTATTCTATAGATTTAACAGTTATAGTTGGAAACAAGCTGCAAAAGAATCACTGTTATTAGGAATTGTAGTATTTATAGTGATAAATATTATTAATTATATAATTAAATATATTGGTTTGTAATATACTAGTTATATTTATAATAAGTGTATAATATTTTAATATACACTAATTGCATTTAGAAAATAAATTATAATATTATTATAAACAGTGATTTTATTTATTTTTTGACATAGAATTTCCTGTTAGAAACCCGCGAATTGTATCAACCTCTCCAATACGTGAAAACAATTCTCCCACTTGCCAATGGCGTAAAGTGGGTAAGGAGAGGCTTAACACATGGGTGTAAATACGACGCGCAAATTCTAGAGTCAGCCAATTGGCTAAATAAGCTCCTAAATAGCCTGATAGAGAGCTAAGAGCCGTGCTAAACAGCATGATAGCAATCATAAGGACAACGATAGCATAGAGGCTTTCTGCACGCTGAAAGGGTAAGATACGGTCAATAATTACCTGAAAAATAAAAGGATTCACCAAGCCAAGTAAGCGCAAAACAATAGCCACAAGACTCAGTTCAATGACATAATGAATATATTTCTTGGTAGTTTTTGTGAACCAAGAAAAGGATACTAGCTTTTCGGGTGAATTTCTCATTTAATTTTTATTATTTTGTAAAAGAATATTTTGATTGATGTCACATATTTTTACATTTTTGTAAATAAAGAATATTTTTTTATTAAAATAATAGTTTGTTATTAGTAATATAGATATAATGTATTTATAATTTATACAATAATTTTAATTTATATAATTCACAATTACGTTTGACATTTATTTGAAATCAATGCTAACAACTTCATCGCGTATCATGATGATACGTTATTTTAATAGATAAAAGAAGAATAAAAATGGGTAGTTCAAGCTCATCACATGATTCACACAGTAGTTCACATTCATCTAAGGCATGTAGTACTTTGGATTATGTTACTAGTGGAGTTGCAAGTGCTATCACAGGAGGTTTGGCAGATGCAACTACTGGGTTCTTAACAGGTTCTGGTGGATTTAAAAACAGGGTTAAAAATGGTCTCAAAGAGGGCGGAAATGGAGTCATAACCGGGTTTAATATTGGTTGGATAGATAAGGCTGTTGAGTGCCACACAAAAAAGTAAGGCTGGTGTACTGATTCTAATTTGTAGATCATATTAAAGAAAGATATCTCTGAAACTAATATTGTTGTAAATATATTTAATAAGAGAACAGAAATTAAATTTCTGCAACTATATCTAAGAAAAAATCAGAGATATCTATATTTTTAATTATATATATTATATTTTTGGACTTTCTTATTATGGATAATTTAGAAATTATTAAAACTGTGTTATGTTTAATAAGTATTATTGGTTTTTTTAAAATTTTTTCTTATATACTTAAATTCAGAAGTTGAAAAAAAATATAAAATCAGATGTAGTTGAGTTAATTTTATTATTTATAGCATTCTCAATTTCTATCTATATCTCTCTATATAAAATCATTCGTAAAATAGATAAATTATTTTAAATTAAAATATTATTATATATGATATGTTTTTTATCAGGTTTAATAAGATTTATTGTTAATAATTGTTTTATATCTATGTAGACTTTTTACATTTCAAAAAATGAGTTGCCTTAATTAAAAAGAGATAGAAAAAGCAATATTCTATACAAAAATTCTATTTTTTGTTATAGATTATTTGCGTATCTATAAATTTATGTAGCTATAAGTTTATAATAAAATTTTTTACAGAGTTTTTTTCTTAAGAACCACGAATTGTATTAACTTCTCCGATTCATGTGAACAGTTTCCCTACTTGCTAAGTGCGTAAAATAGGCAAGGAGAGGCTTAACACATGGGTGTAAATACGACGCGCAAATTCTAGAGTCAGTCGATTTGCTAAATAAGCTCCTAAATAGCCTGATAGAGAGCTAAGAGCCGTGCTAAACAGCATGATAGCATAGAGGTTTTCCGCACGCTGAAAGGGTAAGATACAGTCAATAATCGCTTGAAAAATAAAAGGATTCACCAAGCCCAGTAAACGCAAAACAACAGCAACGCAACTGAGTTCGATGACATAATAAATATATTTCTTTGTTGTTCTTGTAAACCAAGAGAACGATACTAGCTTTTCTTGTGAATGACTCATTTGAATTTATGATTTTATTTAAGAAAAAGAGTGGCGGATGTGGCATACTTAAACAGTATTGTAAATAGTATTATTGCTTAATTAAAGTGTACATTTTGTATGCACAAAATATAAACATAATGTATTTATTGTATATACAGTATTTTATTATTATTTTTACAAATTATATTTGATATTTGCTAAAATAAATAATAATGACTTTTTCAAGTAGTGGATCACGACCTGGGTGTACTGTTGGAGATTATCTCTCTGCTGCATATTCATCGGGATTAGTCGGATATCATGTGGGGCAGACTGGTGGAGTAATTGTAGGAGCACTCGGAGCTGGTCCAGGTACGGTAGCAGGAGCGTTTGCTGGTAACGGAATTGGTGGTACTCTTGGCTTCGGTGTGGGAGGACTTGTAGGGATAGGTTCTCAGTATAACGCATGTTATTATTAATTATAATATTTTAATATGTTTTTAAATTTATAGCAATATTGTAGACATATTAATAAATATGTCTACAAATATTTTTTAAATATAATTCATTAATAATTTAATTATATATTAATTTGGAAATTTATGTGTTATGTATATTTTTAATGTGTTTTTTGAATTATTTTTTACATTTTGTTGTTTGAGTATATTTATATCTTTATTTGAATTGTATTATGTCTCTAAGGGCTTAAATGAAAAAAATATTAAAATTAAATCATTAATAAGAATAATTTCATTTTTTAGCGTGTTTTTTATTTTATTTTCTTTATTTAAGTTTTATACAAATTAATATATATTGTTTAACTAGTTTTTATATATCATAGTAATATATATTATATTATTTAATTAATTGGAAAATATTATGGATGCTATTTTATTTAATATTAAAAATGCATTACTTGCAACAAATATTTTTTTAATTTTAAGTATAATTTTCTAAATCAAAATTTCCTAGTTGGAAAAATTCTATTAAATTAGGATTAATTATAATTATTATTTACTTTATAATATATTTTGGACTTTATTATTTAATAAAATGATATTATTATATAAAATATAGATTTATTTATCTCTTATTATAAGTTATTTTGCTAACGTAAAAATATAATCTTATGTAAGAAAATAACATTAGATAAATATTATTTATACTTTCTATTGGCAACCCTTGTATTGGTTATTAATAATGTGGACTGATTTTAGTAATTTTATTGTAAATATGTTGCTTTCAATAATAAGTGTAATTACAATTATATATTATTTATTATTACAAAATAAATATAAAAATTATAATACAAAAGAATAAAAAAAATATATTATTATTAATAATAAGTTTAATTTTTATAATTATTTTTATAATATTTTTTATGAATATATACTATAAATATTTTATTAATCATTAATAATAAATTCGTTTTTTATATTATTCTCTTTTGTTAAATTTTATATGATATAATATATGTTAATGTTTATTGTTTTATATATTTTTGGATTTTTTTATAAATGATCTTATTCGTATTATTGTAGATTTATTATCTTCTGCATGTGCTTTATTTATATTTTTCTATGCAATGTTTTTACATTATAAGTCTAAATGTTATAGTAAAAAAGAAATTGGAAAAAATTTTGTTAAGTACATTTTTGTTAATTATATTCATAATATTATTTTCTATAACATTTTTATTTGTATGATTTATTTTTATGAACAATAATTATTTATTATATTTATACGGTAGTGTTTTTGATTTGTTGTTTTCAATGTTTATTTTTATATTTTCATTTACATTAATTTATAGATACAGTGGTGACAGTTGGAAAAATAGTATAAAGGAAGCGCTTAAGACATTTGTTGGGTTCTTTTTGTTATTTTTAGCGTCTTGTTTTATTTATGTTGCGTTTAAATATAATAGATATTTTATTTTGGATTTTTTTGTTATGAATACTTTTACTAGTTCCCTATTGACAACGTTTATATATGGATTTTTAATGTTTTTTTACAATATATTTAAAGGTGAGAACTGGAGTATAAAAAGGACAATATTATCAACAATTATGTTTTTTATATTATATTATGCTGGAAATTTATTAATTGAATATATAAGAATTTTAAAATAATATAAAATAAAGTTGTTATATTATTTTAAGAATATTATAAGGTGTTATTTGTAGAGTTATTTATAAAAAATAAGTTATTGTTTTTAATATACTATTTGTCTTTAAAAAAATGTTTACTGATTACATTGGGATAGATACTTTAAATCAGTATTATCATCAAGAATTCTGGTTTTTATTTCCTATTTTAAATCTTTTTAATTATTTCAAGCATGAGTTGTTTTGAGATTATTATCTTTTGTATAAGGATTATCAGTTTATAGTTTTTGAAAAGTGATTGTTTGCTTATGTATCATGTTTATTGAAAAATAGGCAATTGTTATGGGCATAAAATGCCTTATCTCTCTTGATTGTTATTCATCGTCTTGTGAGAGAGGAAGTGACGCGATTTCTGTATCAAGTGCATCCATAAAATCGATAATAAAAGCAGCATTCGTTCCCAAATCTCTTGGCAAATAACGAGAAGCAGAGCGCATATCAACAAAAGTTGTATCCCCTTCATCAGTTAAACGAATGACAATGTCCGAAATAAAGCCAAGGTAAAAAGTTTTTGCCATTGTTTCAATATAAAGTTCATCTTCTTTACCTTTAAACTCTCGTTGTGCTACAACAGGCCAATCATAGGCTGCTAAAACATTGAGAACGGATTCGCGAATACGATTAGGTGAACCATCATAACGACGTCCTGACATTTCTGGCCATGCCGACATCTGTAATGTTGCTTGCTTCGTCAAAACACTTTTGAGCGGTAAAGCATCACGGGGACGCATTGTGCGAAAGAAAGCTGGCGGGTTTTGTGTATCAGTAGAAACATCATGGAGAGCTGGCAAAGCAAACCAAAATCCGAAAAAGAACACCAATGGTGTAGCTGTTATCAACGAATAAATGATACCTCTTAAAGCTTTCATTCCACCCAGAGCACCATATACCCACAAGCTGTAAAGTGCTTTTCCAGCAAGAAAAAGAGAAACAAAAACACAGCAAGCAGAAATGATGATTAAAATTATGAAGTCGATTGCATGAATTGCGGAAAATCGCTGTAAAAACATTGAAAATAACAAAATAAAGAATGCCAAACCACCAAAGCGAGGAGACCATACCGCTGCCCTTGAGATTAACCGAACATATGTCTTCTTCATGAAATTCTTTTCCCCTCAACCTCAGACCAGAAGCAAAATTTCTCTTAGATGTCATACTTTGTAGAAAGCTTCCAGTCATATGACAAAAGTAAAGCACTTATTTTTAAGATCAAGGATGCTCTATCTCCCATAAACCTCCTATAGTTATTCTCATCAATTCATATAAGCAATTTTCATCTTCTTTATAGATTGATTGGATTTTATGGAAAATGGTTGTAACAATATAAAAATAAGCTCAAATCACAAGCTTTGTGATGAATTTACTTGTCCAAAATTTTGACATGTTGCTCTCATTTATTCTCTTCTGGTTGCAAGGAATATTCTCTATCGAGCATGATACGATTTAGGTGCGACACAAACCGCGTTTTATTTCATAGTTTGCATCAATATGTTTATTTATGCTGCGTGCTTATTATCGCAGATGAGTGTTTCAACAAAAGAGTGTTGTGCAGGCCATTTTTGATAATTTTTACTTCAATAAAAAGTTTATGTGTTTAAAATTGCGATAAGAATTGCATTCTAATTCTTATATTTGGTTGATTGTGGTTGAAAATGAATATTTGAGTACACTTTTAATTCGTACTTATAGAAAGTGAGCTGTTGTACAGTTGAAAATCGATGTAATTTTATCCATTGAATATGCGGCAGGTTACAGAGGAAAAGAAGGCTTCGCTTTCTTTTTTTGCAAGTAACGAGGGAGTAAAGATGCGTAAGACAGCAAAACCTTTATCCAAATTTTTAGCAACTAAAACTGAATTGGCGTTTCTTTGAGACTTTGATTGTTTGAGTTCTATGATTTGTATAGGTTTTCCAATGATGAGATCGAGTGTCGCATCAGGGGCTGTTCGGTCATTAAGGCTATAGATAATGCTTCCATCGTGTGTGTAGGCAGCGAGTGACCAAAATTGGGTTGTCTTTAAAGTCTTTAAATGAACAGGGCCATTTTCGAGATTAAATCTACAAACTTTAAGAAGAAAGAAGGGATCAGCAGTCTGATGAATAGGACTACTGTGGTCTAAGTCAACAAATTGATAAGGATTTCCGGATTTTTTAAGCTGTGTCCATATATTATTTTGCGTCCAATAGGGTATCAAAAATAAAACACAAATATGAACAATGATAGCGCCAATGATTGCAAGAAGCGCGGCGTGAATGAATCTAATCACAGTTTTTTTGTCCTGATGGAATTTGTTCTACAGAAGGCATTGTAAGCTTTTGTAACGATGTTGCAGAGATGATTGAGGTATCGTACAAAGTAAGAATAAGTCCGAATTCTTTTTGACTAACCGTTGCAAGCCAATTGCCGGTTTGTGGTGTGGGGGCGATGTTGATGCGCAATGAGCCATCACTTTCATAGGTAATATTGTCGGTATAAAGTTCGAAAGGTATCTCCTTGGATGAAGTATAAGGTTTGAGGGATCTGTCAGCTGTATATAGAGTAAAAAGACGCGCTTCAGGTATCTGTCCTTTGAGCAAATAATGGCAATGTGGATGGAGTGGACGCCCGTGATTATCTTTCCAAATTTGGAAAATAAGGCCTTCTGTGTGTCCAATAGAAATTTCACCTCTTTTGGCAGCACGTGCACGGGTATAGGGATCAGTGTTGGCAGTTCCCACTTGTGGGTAAGCACTCCATTCACCAATTGTGAATCGATCAAAATTGTTAAAGGAATTAAGCATATAATTGACGCTCAACATTCCACATAAAATGGAAAAAACAAAAATTAAAAAAGGAATAATAATCTTAAGAAACATTATAGAATATCTCGAATTTAACGTGTTGAAGCGCCAAGTGTTTTTGTCTTCGAAAAGATTGTAGATGTCTGTTTCAGATCTTTGTTAATCAGTCGTACAATATTCAATGTTTCATGCGAGAGTGTGTGGGATATTGGGGTTGTCTGCTCAGAATCATTATACGAAGGGAGTGTTGCTGATTGATAAGGGAGGAGAGAATCTTTAACTCCATAGAGCTGTTTGAGCATTATATTTTGGTGTGCAGAGAGCATAATGCGGTGCCATATCATGGCAGGAATACCACCACCAAAAGCGCGATTCATTGGTGAAAAATCATCATTGCCCATCCATACAGCTCCAGTATAATTACCGGTAAAGCCAACAAACCACGCATCACGATAGAATTGTGATGTTCCAGTTTTCCCAGCAACAAGTGTCATGGGGAGAGCAGCACGTTTACCGGACCCTCGTGTTGTGACACCAACCATCATTTGGTTCATATAGGCTGCTGTTTGTTCACTGAGTACCCGATGTGTCTTATTACCATGATGCTCGAAGTCCCACACCACATGCCCATCTGTTGTGCTGATTTTCATGAAACCATGGCGATTTCCAGCAATTCCCCCATTAGCAAAGACATTAAAACCGGTGGCTTGATCCATTGGGGTCATATTGGATGTGCCTAGTACCATCGTTTTGTGTGATAGAATATGTGCATGAATCCCCATATTTTTGATCAGATCTATGATGGGTTGGGTATCGCGATTAAGATATTGATAGGTAAGATAAACAGGCACTGTATTAATAGAAAAAGCTAAAGCAGTTGCTAAATCGATTTTACCGAGATAACGACCGGAGTTATTTTTGGGTGACCAGCCTCCCCAATGAATGGGGGCATCTAAGACTATTGTTGAGGGAGATAGACCATGTTCCATTGCAGCAGCGTAAACATAAGGTTTAAATGAAGAACCAGGCTGTCTGCCCCCTTGTGTTGCTCTGTTAAATTGGCTTTTACTGTAATCTACTCCTCCAACAATTGCACAGACAGCTCCGTTATTGTCGAGTATGACGGTGGCCGCTTGTGTTGCACGATATTGTTGACCGTATTGGTGTAAATGATATGTGACCGCTTCTTCTGCTGCTTTTTGAATATCTGGATCAAGAGTGGTGTGAACAATTAAACTATGGCTTGGAAGATGAGCACTTATTTTTTTAACTTCTTCGAATGCCCAATCAAGAAAATAATCAGACTGATTATTTTTTACTTTTGTAAGAGCGCTAGCAGGATGGCGGTGGGCGTTGATAATTTGGCTCTCGGTCATGAATTCGCTATTAACAAGATTAGAAAGTACCACATTGGCACGTGTTTGAGCAGCAAAGAGGTGGCTATGGGGAGCGTATTTGGTTGGGGCCTTGAAGAGTCCTGCTAACATAGCGGATTCGCTAAGGGATACATCGCGTATGTTTTTACCAAAATAAAACTTTGCAGCTGCTGCGATACCAAAATTATTTCCTCCCATATATGCGCGGTCAAGATAAAGTTGCAAAATTTGTTTTTTGCTGAAGTTTGCTTCTAGCCAAATGGCAAGATAGGCTTCTTTGATTTTTCGTGTTATCGTTCTTTCATTCGTTAAGAACAAATTTTTAGCCAGTTGTTGTGTAAGGGTTGAACCACCTTGAACGACACTGTTTGCTTGCATATTTTGTGAGATTGCTCGCGTGAGACCATGCAAATCAATACCCCAGTGATCAAAAAAACGGCGGTCCTCTGTCGCGAGAACCGCTTTAATAACGTAATCGGGCATTTCTTCAACGGGGACAGATATAGCCGGTAGTGCACCACGGTGACCAATAGGATTTCCATACCGATCTAGAAAAAGAATAGAAAACTTCTTAGGAGAATACCAGTCTTTTTTAGTTAATTTAAAAACGGAAATACCAGTGATGGTGAAAACAGTAAAAGCAATTAATCCTAATGTCAGTGTTTCATCAAGAAGTTCGATAATAAATCGTTTCCACCCTTGTATATGAAAAAACTGTGAGACGATTTTTGCTCTGTTCCAAAAGAAACTGTTAGCAGAACGGATATGATAAAGTGCTGTATCTAACTTTGCATCTAATTCGATGAGTGCAGGACTATGGAATGGTTTATTGTATTGTGCTTTCTTTTTT
This sequence comes from Bartonella gliris, assembly GCF_045277155.1. Taxonomy (GTDB): domain Bacteria; phylum Pseudomonadota; class Alphaproteobacteria; order Rhizobiales; family Rhizobiaceae; genus Bartonella; species Bartonella gliris. The sequence continues at coordinate 733,120 of NZ_CP123962.1, read as the reverse complement.
TTAAAAAAATGAAACATTTAAAAGAGAGCCTGTGACAAAATGATACAACAAAATAAATCTATAATTATTATATGGAGTAAATGTACTTTTTTGCTATAGTGCCAATAGAGAAAGAATTTATTTTAGAGTTACGACAATTTATTTCTTATAGATTATTTCTTCATTTTTTATGATTTGTTTAAAATTTTTTCTCTTGCAATTCTTATGTAATCTTTGAGGAGATTTTAGTTTGAAATCATGAGAGTTTTGGGTAATATTTATGGGGTATTCTGTTGGACGGAGGTTATGTTATTTTTCCTGCGTGATTTTTGAATAGACAAAAAGCGGAAGAGGCAAAGAGTATTGTTCATTTTATATTCATCTACAGTAAATTATAAAATATCTATGATGAAAAAAATTTTCTTATTTATAATGATAGCCGTTTTTTTGGGTACGGATTCTGTTTTGGCCGCTGAATGTGCTGAAGTAGGCAAGGGAGTTGCTGTCCAACAGAGTGGGGTATTAGTACGTTCAACACCTATTGTTCAGGATGGAAGAAATATGTGTGTAGTTGTGGTCGTCGTGCCTGCCCGTGAGGGTAAAAAGCTGCGCCGTGTTGAAGTCTCCGTTCCCCTAGATTAGTATTTAGCTGATGTTGTGATGCGTATTTTAATTGTTGAAGATGATCGGAATCTCAACCATCAATTAGCGGAAGCTGTGAAAAATGCGGGATATGTCTCGGATAGCGCTTTCGATGGTGAAGAAGCCTATTTTTTAGGAAGCACAGAGTCTTATGATGCAGTGATTCTTGATATAGGTTTGCCACGTCTAGATGGGATTCGTATTCTTGAAAAATGGCGCAAAGAAGGGTATTTGATGCCTGTTTTAGTGCTAACAGCGCGAGACCGCTGGTCTGATAAGGTCCTTGGCATTGATGCAGGTGCTGACGATTATGTTGTTAAGCCATTTCATTTAGAGGAAGTGATGGCGCGGTTACGGGCTTTAATTCGTCGAGCGACAGGTCATGCGACGAGCACGTTATGTTGTGGTGAGGTTTTGTTGGATACAAAAACTTCTCGTGTTTTTGTTGATGGTCAGTTGGTTAAATTAACATCCTATGAATTCAGACTTCTTTCGTATCTCATGCATCATTGCGATAGGGTAGTTTCAAGGACGGAGCTTACCGAACATCTTTATGATCAGGATTTTGATAAGGATTCGAATACGGTTGAAGTTTTTGTAGGACGGTTACGTAAAAAGCTTGGGGTGGATTTAATTGAGACCATTCGTGGATTGGGCTATAGAGTAAAAATGCCAGGTGATTAATGAGAGTTCTGAAGAATAAGAGCGGGCTTAGGGGGCTGTTTTTTTTTGTCGGTAGATCTCTCAGCTTGCGTGTTATGATTTTATCAACATTGTGGGTCGTTATTTCGCTTTCATCGATTTCTGCAGTTAGTATTTTATTTTATCGGCGCTCAAGTGAACAAAGTTTAGAGCGTATCCTTTCTGCTCAGCTTTACAGTCTTATTGCGACAGTGACCGTGTCACCTGAAGGGAATTTGCAAGGAAGTTTGGGGATTGATGATATTCGTTATTCAGATCCAACATCCGGTTGGTATTGGGAAGTCGTTGCTGTATCAGCTAATCTACAAGGAAGACTGACATCTCCATCATTAGGAACTGAGAAAATATTTTCACCCAGCGATGTCGATATGCCTTTTGACAATAAATTCTTTCGTTCTTATCGGATAAAGGGAAACAATGGTCAGAAGCTACAAGTGATAGAGAGTGATGTTGTTCTTGATAATCACAATCATATTGCACGTTTTCGACTTGTTGGGAATATTGATGAGGCACATGCACAAGTTCAGGAATTTAAGCGAACTTTGCAAATTTTTCTGTGGAGTTTTGGTATAGGCAGTGTTCTTATTAACATTGCTATTATTTTCTTTAGTTTTCAACCATTGAAACTTATCCGACAAGCATTGAATGATATTCGTGAAGGCAGAGTTAATTACGTGAATACAGATTTAGTAAGCGAAATTATGCCGTTAGCACAAGAGATGAATGCTCTCATTAATAATAATCAACGTATTATTGAACGGTTTCGAACACAGGTTGGTAATCTTGCACATTCATTGAAGACGCCTCTATCAGTAATTATGAATGAGGTTGATAAGATGCATGGAGAACAGGCTCTTTTATTGAAAGAGCAAACTAAAATGATGCAGTCTCAAATAAATCATTATCTACAGCGTGCTCGGATTGCAGCACAATGCGACAGTGTCGTTTATCACACATCTGTTCGCACAGTGATTGATCGTTTGGTGCGGGTTATGGAAAAGCTTAATCCTGAGAAACAGTTTCAGTTTTTCATGGAGGTTGGTGATATTGTTTTTTCTGGTGAAAGGGAAGATTTAGAGGAAGTTGTAGGGAATTTGATAGAGAATGCTGCTCAGTGGTCTCATAAAAAAGTTCTAATTTCCTGTTGTTTAGAAGAAAATGTTGAAGAAGCAGAATTTTTCAGTATCCTCGTAGAAGATGATGGTTTTGGTTTAACAGAAGACAAAATTGATGAAGCTTTAAAAAGAGGTCGGCGGTTTGATGAAAGTAAGCCGGGGACAGGTTTAGGGTTAGCGATTGTTTCAGATCTGGTCAATGAATATGGTGGAAGTCTTTTTTTATCGCGTTCTAACTTGGGCGGGTTACACGCGAAAGTTTTATTACCAAGACGGTAAACGTATTTACTCTCTATTTGAGGTATGTATATATTAAAGTTTGTAAGAATGGAGTAATATTTGTCTGCATAATGCACGAAGCAGAGAATAATTTCAGGAGTCTGAAGCTGTATCTGTTTGTACTTGGAAGATACAAATAAGCTCTTTAGCCATATGTGAAAAAATAGTGTTCTATCATTTTACATTAATGTTTTAGCGCATGAGGGGGAGGGAGGATAATTGATTACGCTTTTTAATTCTTGTATTGGTACCAAAGTGATATGCTATTGTTAATTTTGGTTACACTTTTTTTTATTTTTTTGACGATAGCTCTTTTTTTCTCGTTGTACTTTAAGTGTGAACCTCCCAAAAATAGCTACGTTTCAACTACTAATATTGACAGAAATTATACGTGTTTGGTTGAATCTGACAAGTCTTGTAAGCGTTGTAAAAGTATACAGGCTATTAAAGCTCTTAGTATTTTTTTTGTTCTTTTTATGACATGGAGCATTTACGGTTTAACAGGCAATCCAGAAGTTAAAAGTTATTTTTTTAGTGAGTTAATGAATAAGGATCCAAAGGCACTCAGTAAGCGTGAACAACTTGTTCGTTTACAAGTGCTTTTTCTTCGTACACCTAATGATGGCAGATTAGCGGACGCGTTGGCAGTAGGATATCTCGAGGAAGGTTATTTTCAGGATGCTGTGAATATTTATTTAGATGCGCTTCGCTTGAATGGAGAAACAGCTCCAAGACTTGTAGGGTATGGTCTAGCATTGATTGGTTATGAGGGGGGAATGATTACGCAAGAAGCGCAAAATGCTTTTCAAAAAGCTGCCGATTTGGCACCAAATGATTTTTATCCTCGTTTATTGTTAGCTGAAGCGCTTTGCCAAGAAGGGAAGTCTGCACAGGCAGTTCAGTTTTTAGAAAATTTTCTTGGTACAATGCCTAAGGATTTTGCAGGGCGGTCGCGTGTTGAAGAAAAGATAATAAAGTTACGTGGTTCATCTGATTAGAATGCCTAGTAAAGTAAGTGTGGCCAGTTTAAGATTATTAAAATCAGGAGAGCATCACGCGGGGAGAAGAAATAGGAGAGATCTTGGATAAGAAGTTGCACCTATCTACAGGATATGCGAAGCTCTTTAAAAGATAAAGCATATGAATGATGAATGAACGTTGGTACAACACATTTATATATACAACGCATTTATAAAAGTATTTTTCGTAGAGTATCTATGAACAGTCAATCTTTCAAGAATCCTCTTTCATTGGAAGTTATTTTAAAGCAGCGCAAAAAAAAGCGATTGCTGATGATTTTTTTATGCTTTTTCATTGTGGGAATTGCGACAAGTCTTATCATGTACGCAATGCGTAATACGGTGAGTTTTTTTCGAATGCCATCTGAAATTACAAAAGAAGATATTATAATGGGGCGTCCTTTGCGTTTAGGAGGTTTTGTTGAGAAAGGAACGGTTCAATATCTTGGGAAGATGAAAGTTACTTTTTTCATAACTGATAATGCAAAACACGAAAAAGTTATTTTTGATGGTATCTTACCTGATCTTTTTCGTGAAGGGCAAGGCGTTATCGTGGAAGGGTATTTTGATAAACAAGGGCTTTTTATTGGTAAGCGTGTTTTGGCAAAACATGATGAAACTTATATGTCTAAAGACACAGCTGATCGCTTGAATAAACATCACAGTGTGGAGAAATAATTCGATCGTGCTTGTTGAACTGGGTCATATTTTTTTAGCTGCAGCGTTTGCCGTGAGTTTATTAGAGGCTTTCTTATCCGCTTTGGGTGTTTGGTGGAGGGAGCGTTCATTGCTGCAAACAGCAGTTCCCCTAACATATATTACTTTTGCATTATTACTCTTATCTTTTTTGATTGTTGTTCATGCTCATATAGTATCTGATTTTTCTGTTTTGAATGTTGTCGAGAACTCTCATTCGGAAAAACCCATGCTTTATAAAATCACTGGTGTTTGGGGTAATCATGAAGGATCTATGTTGTTATGGGTTTTAAGTCTGACTTTTTTTAGTACATTGATGGCGTTGTTTAGCCAACATTTGCCACAACAGCTTAAAGCATTAGTTTTAAGCTGCCAAAGTTTCATTACGAGTGCTTTTCTTTTATTTATTCTTTTTTTATCCAATCCATTTTTACGTGTTAATCCACCGGTATTGCAGGGAAATGATCTCAATCCTCTTTTGCAGGATATTGCTTTAGCAATTCATCCACCACTTCTTTATTTAGGTTATGTTGGTTTTTCACTTTGTTTTTCTTTTGCAATAGCTGCATTGATTATGGGACATATCGATAGGATTTGGGCGCATTGGGTTCGTCCCTGGATTCTTCTTTCTTGGTGCTTTTTGACCTTGGGTATTATGGTTGGATCCTATTGGGCTTATTATGAGTTAGGATGGGGGGGCTATTGGTTTTGGGATCCAGTTGAAAATGTTTCATTTATGCCTTGGCTTTCAGGAACGGCCCTTTTGCATTCTGCTCTGGTTCTTGAAAAGCGGGAGACATTGAAAATTTGGACTTTATTTTTAGCACTTTTTACTTTTTCTCTTTCTCTTATGGGAACTTTTCTTGTTCGTTCAGGTCTTTTAATGTCTGTTCATAGTTTTGCTGTTGATCCAGCACGCGGGCAGGCAATTCTTGCACTTCTATCCTTTTTCACGGGAGGAGCTTTTTTTCTCTTTGCATTGCGCGTACCTGTTTTGAAAACAGGGAAATTATTTCAGCCAATTTCGCGTGAAGGTTTTATTATTTTAAATAATTTGTTGCTTACGACAATAACAGCAACAGTATTAATTGGCACACTCTACCCTTATTTTATTGAAGCATTAACTGGGCAAAGAATTTCTGTAGGTGCTGCCTTTTTCAACCTTACTTGTGGGCCTTTAATGGCGTTATTGTTGTTGTTGGTTCCATTTGGATCAATGATGTCATGGAAACGTGGTGATTTTCTTGCAGTTGTTGAGCGGTTGTGGTTTATTTTCATATTAGTCTGTGTAACCTGTTTTATAACATTTTATGCAGCATCTTTACGCGATATTTTTGCAGTTTTAGGAATTGGACTTGCGGCGTTTGTTTTCTTAGGCAGTTTAGTTGATCTTTGGGAAAAAAGTGGACATCGCAGAATAGCTTTTTCGGTGCGGGTTAAGAGATTTTGGGGATTGCCATGGTCAGTTTTTGGCGCTGCAATGGCACATATGGGGTTAGGTGTTACATTATTCGGTATTGTCTGTGTTGCGACTTTTACGCAAGAGCGTATTCTCATCATGCATATAGGAGATATGGTTACAATAGCTGGTAAAACTATTGTTTTTGAAAAAGTGCATGAAGGCGCTGGTTCGAATTATTCTGTCATGGCGTTTCATTTTAAAATATATGAAAATAAAAATGCAGTACGCAATGTAACAGCATCAAAGCGATTTTATTCAACTCAGAATATGTCAACAACGGAAGTTGGTATTCAAAATCATGGCTTATCTCAGTTATATATTGTGCCGGGACGTATAGATGATCAGGGGCTTGTTTTACATATATGGTGGAAGCCTTACGTGGTTTGTGTTTGGTTGGGGGCATTGATGATGGCTATGGGTGGATGTTTTTCTCTTTTTGGTTATTGGTTCCGTATTGGTGGATATCAACGTATAGCCTCCTGTTTTAAATTTGCTAAAAAGGCATTAAGATGAAAAAGGGACTGTTTTGGATTTTGCTTTTTGGGGTCCCTCTTTTTTCTCTGTCGTTAGCGATAGCAGTGGAGCCGGATGAAATTTTACAGGATACAGTTTTGGAATCGCGTGCGCGTGAGATTTCATCACATTTGCGTTGTCCAGTTTGCCAAAATCAATCGATTGATGATTCAGATGCTTCAATGGCACGTGATTTACGGCTTTTGATCCGTGAACGATTGAAAATGGGGGAAAGCAATCAGCAGGTTATTGATTTTCTTGTTGAGCGATATGGTATATTTATTCTCTTGAAACCACCCTTTAATAAAATAACATGGTTTTTATGGTTATCACCTTTGATCATTATCATCATTGGTGCAAGCACCATTTTTTTCCGGATAAGGTGGTACAGACAAGAAAAAATAATTATTTTAAATTCTGCCAAAGAAAAACGGTCAAAAATGCCGTTGGGTTAAAAGAGATATGACATGAAGAAAAATCGATGTTGTTTAAATTGGTACGGCTTTATTGATAATTATGTGTTGTTATGACCTTAAATCTTACAAAACTTTAACAATTTAGACAGAAAACGGTAAGGTCTATTATTTTATAAGTAATCGGAATCTGGATAAGAATATGACTGAATAGGAGCGTATACCAAATGGTTAAAAAAACTTTCTTCACGACATTAGCCGCAGTGAGTTTTTCTGCTGCTTTAGAAACTGCACTGTTTTTTAGTGGATGTGGATCAAGCTTATGGATAACAGAGGCTCATGCAAATTCTGTATTTACTTCGTTAGTGCAACAACCGGGATTTGCAAATATTGTTTCTCAAGTCAAGCCTGCTGTTGTTTCAGTGCAAGTGAAGAGCAATAAAAAGAAAAAAGATTGGTTTTTTGGTGATTTTTTTAGCAGTCCGGGTATTGACCAATTACCAGATCAACATCCGTTGAAAAGATTTTTTGAAGAATTTTATGATCGTGATAAGTCTAAAAACAAGTCTTTAAAACGTTCGAATAGACTCCGTCCTATAGCTTTTGGATCAGGTTTTTTTATTTCGTCTGATGGTTATATTGTAACCAATAATCATGTGATTTCTGATGGCACAAGTTACACTGTTGTTCTTGATGATGGCACAGAACTGAATGCAAAGCTTATTGGGACGGATCAGCGAACCGACCTTGCAGTCTTAAAAGTAGAAGAAAAAAGAAAATTTTCATATGTTGATTTTGGTGATGATTCAAAGCTTCGCGTTGGTGATTGGGTTGTTGCTATCGGTAATCCATTCGGTCTTGGTGGAACTGTAACAGCAGGGATTGTTTCTGCACGTGGACGTGATATCGGCACTGGTGTTTATGATGACTTTATTCAAATTGATGCTGCTGTTAATCGAGGAAATTCTGGTGGTCCAACATTTGATCTTGATGGAAAGGTTGTTGGGGTTAATACAGCAATTTTTTCTCCTTCTGGCGGTAATGTTGGGATTGCTTTTGCTATTCCGGCAGCAACAGCGAAACAGGTTGTGCAACAACTTATCGAAAAAGGTTCAGTTAAGCGTGGTTGGCTTGGAGTTCAGATTCAGCCTGTGACGAAGGAAATTTCGGATTCAATTGGTTTAAAAGAGGACAAAGGTGCTCTAGTTACTGATCCGTTAAAGGGTCCTGCAGCGAAGGCTGGTATCAAGGCAGGAGATGTCATTATTTCGGTGAATGGTGAAAAGATTAATGATGTCCGTGATCTAGCAAAGCGTATTGCAAATATTGGACCAGGAGAAACCGTGACCTTAGGTGTTTGGAAAGCTGGTAAAGAGGAGAATATAAAGGTTAAGCTCGATTCTATGCCTGATGATGAAGGTATGAAAGAGAGTTCAAAATATTCAAATGGGCGCAGTGATTCAGAGGAAACATTGGAAGATTATGGTTTAATCGTTGCTCTTTCTGATGATGGTTTAGGGTTAGTCGTAACTGATGTAGATTCAGATTCCGATGCTGCCGATAAGGGAATACGCCCTGGTGATGTGATTATGACAGTGAATAATAAACCTGTTAAAAAGGTATCTGATATTATCGACACAATCAAAAATGCCCAGAAGCTAGGACGAAAAGCTATACTTTTACAAGTGCGAACAAATGATCAAAATCGTTTTGTTGCCCTTCCAATTTTCAAAAAATAACATTTAGTTAATGGTGTAGGACAGAGGTTTTGTAGACTTCTGTTCTACAAAGCGATTCAATAAAATAACGGAGATGCGTTTTATGAAGATACTCGTTATCGAAGATGATCATGAGACAGGGCGTTATCTCGAAAAAGCTTTTAGTGAAGCAGGTCATTTAGTTGATGTTGCGTATGATGGTGATACTGGATATGCTTTAGCTGAAACGGAAAATTATGATGTTATGGTTGTTGATCGGATGCTTTTGCATCGTGATGGCCTTTCTATCATTACTGAATTACGTTCTAAAGGCAATGAAACACCAGTTCTCATCCTTTCAGCTTTAGGACAAGTGAATGATCGTGTGATGGGTTTGCGTGCAGGGGGTGATGATTATTTAACAAAGCCTTATGCTTTTTCTGAACTTCTTGCTCGTGTTGAAGTGCTGCAACGGCGGAAAAATCCTAAAGAGGCAGAAACTGTTTATTGCGTAGGCAATCTTGAGCTCGATCGGTTAGCACATACAGTGAAACGGGGTGATAGAAATATTGTCTTGCAACCACGTGAGTTTCGTTTACTTGAATATTTAATGCGGTATGCTGGGCAGGTTGTTACACGCACGATGCTGTTAGAAAATGTTTGGGATTACCATTTTGATCCACAAACGAATGTAATTGATGTTCATATATCCCGTTTAAGAGCAAAAATTGAAAAAGATTTTGATATACCACTTCTCCATACTGTGCGTGGAGCTGGATACATGTTGAAAGCACCAGATAACAAAATATGAATCGTTTAATCAATATGATGCGCACAACTGCGCTAAGACTTTCAGCACTTTATATTTTACTGTTTGGATTAGTTGCAACAGGGCTTTCTATTTACATAATGGCATTTTCTGTTTCATTGTTAACTGAGCAAACCGAACAGGCTTTGCGGGAAGAGTTAAAACGCATCGAAAACGCTTATAACTACGGTGGGTTACCTTTATTAATACGTACTATTGATTATCGTTCACGACAGCCAGGAGCTTTTCTTTATCTTGTCACTGACCCTATGGGGCGCATTTTAGCAGGCAATGTTGCGCGTATTGAATTAGGTCTTTTGAATCAGAATGGTTTTCTTTCGAATTCTTTTTTGTATTCACGTTTTGGAGAACACGGAAAAACAAGTGAACATCGCGCTTTGGCAATTATTGTTGATTTGCCCAATGCTATGAAGATTCTTGTGGGGCGGGATTTGGATGAACCAGAACGTTTTGCAGCTGTTATTCGTAAAGCAGTCATAATTGCTCTCGCAGCAATGCTTGTTGGAGCTTTACTCATATGGTTTTTTGTTGGTAGGCGCGCATTGCAAAGGATTGATCATGTAACGGCTGCGTCACAGCGCTTGATGGATGGTGATTTCAGTGGGCGTTTACCTGTTTCTGGGGTAGGTGATGAGTTTGATCGATTGTCCGCTAATCTTAATGTTATGTTAGACCGGATTGAAGAATTAAATATTGGTTTACGTCAAGTATCGGATAACATTGCTCATGATCTTAAGACACCGCTGACGCGCCTTAGAAATCGCGCTGAAGCAGCACTTTCTGGACAAAAGACAAAGCTTGAATATCGTCAAGCACTTGATGGTATTATTACAGAATCAGATCAACTTATTCGGACTTTTAATGCTATTTTAATGATTTCGCGCATTGAGGCTAGCAGTGCAATTGAGCATCTTGAGATGATGAATATGAAGCTAATCCTTGAAGATGCTGTTGAGCTTTATGAGCCTTTTGCTGAAGAGTCAGGTGTTTTGCTTCGGTTAGGGGATACATTTGATAAAGAGCTTAAATTGAATCGTGAGCTTATTGCGCAATCAATTTTTAATCTTATTGATAATGCGATTAAATATGCGTCTAAAGATGGAAGGCAGGCAAAGGTTTGCTTATCGATGGAATATCGTGGTGAACATTTGTTGGTTGTTGTTAGCGATAATGGTCCAGGAATTGCAGCGGATAAACGTGAAAAAGTAACAGAACGATTTTTTCGCCTTGAAGAAAGTCGTACACAGCCCGGTTTTGGTATTGGGTTAAGTATAGCAAAAGCTGTTATGAAACTTCATGGAGGAGAACTATTACTTGAAAATGCAAATCCAGGGCTTAGAGCTGTTTTGTTATTTCCTTAAAGGTGTTTTGCTTCATTTTTTATTTTTACACGTGATGGCTATTTCTTTTTTTTGAGTATAATGCTGTGAAAGAAAGGTGAAAAGCTTTTCAAGGGAGTGCAGATGAAAAATGCTTTTTTAAAAACACAGCTTCTTCCTTTATGTCCCCTTGATGAGAATGGTTCTCAATGGCTGAAAGATATTGAAGAACAAGCGAAGAAAGAAAATTTAGAATCCCTTGTTTCTTATATTTCAGAAAAGGGAAAGCAGATTGACTTTATAAGTGCGGTCATGACCTTATCGCCTTTTTTACGTGGGGTTTTGATCGCTAATCCATCCTATCTCGCTCCCTTATTGAATGTTGATATAGAAACAAGGCTGAGCGAAATTATAGATGATATTGCGCGCATCGATAAGAGTGAGCCCATACATGAAACTTCATTGATGGCGGCTTTAAGACACAAAAAACGGGAAGCACATATTCTCATTGCTTTAGCTGATTTGAGTGGTGTTTTTACTTATGAAATTTCATGCACTTGGTTAACACGTTTGGGCGAAGTGATCTTAAGTGTGGCTCTACGTTTTCTTTTAAGAGAAGCGCATGATCAGGGTAAGATAAGTTTGTCGAGCCGTGATGATCCAGAAAAAGACTGTGGTTTAATTATTTTAGGAATGGGAAAATTAGGGGCAGGAGAACTTAATTATTCTTCTGATATTGATCTTATTGTTTTCATTGATGAGACGTCACCGCATATTGGTAATCTTTCTGAGAGCATCGATGTATTTTCTAAAATGGTACGCCGATTGATCCGTATCATTCAAGAACGCACGATGGATGGATATGTTTTCCGTCTTGACTTTCGGCTTCGACCAGATCCAGCTTCAACCCCTTTGGCCTTATCGGTAAGGACTGCGTTGCGTTATTACGAGGGACGTGGCCAAAATTGGGAAAGAGCAGCTATGATTAAAGCACGTCCAGTCGCCGGAGATAAAAGGGCAGGATTTAATTTTCTCAAGGAACTTTTTCCGTATGTGTGGCGGAAGTATTTAGATTATGCTGCGATTGCTGATATCCACTCGATCAAACGTCAAATCCATGCGTATAAAAACTATGGTCAGATTGCTGCTTATGGTCATAATGTAAAGTTAGGACGAGGTGGTATTCGTGAGATTGAGTTTTTTGTCCAGACACAACAACTCATTGCTGGTGGGCGCTTTCCTCAATTACGTGGACGTCAGACAGTTGCAATGTTAGCAGAACTTCACACGCTTGGTTGGATCAGTGAGAAAACAAAAGATAGTCTTGTAAAAAGTTATGCTTTTTTACGAAATGTGGAACACCGTATTCAGATGCTTGCAGATGAACAAACGCATCTTCTTCCAAATGATGTTTTTGAATTTACGAGCGTTGCATATTTGATGGGCTATCAAGAGAGTAGCAGCTTTATTCGCGATTTATTAAAAACGCTTCAGGTTGTTGAAAAACATTATGCGGCACTATTTGAGAATGAGCAAGAACTTGGTTTAGAAATTGGCAATTTAGTTTTCACAGGTGAAGAAGATGATCCAGAGACATTAATAACATTAAGCCGTTTAGGTTTTGAAAGAGCGAGTGATATTTGTCGTATTATGCGCACACTTCATTGTGGGCGTTATAAAGCTACTCAATCTGCTGAAGCGCGTGAGAGATTAACAGAATTAACCCCAGCACTTTTAAAAGCTTTTGGCGCGACAAAACGAGCCGATGAAGCGATGTTGCGTTTTGATAGTTTTTTACAGGGGTTACCTTCAGGGATACAGCTTTTTAGTTTATTGCAGTCCAATCCCTCTCTGTTGGATATGTTGGTGCTTATCATGGCAGCCGCTCCACGTCTCGCGGAAATTATTACACGTAAACCACATGTTTTTGATGGGATGCTGGATCCAAAAATTTTTTCAGAATTGCCAACAAAAACTTATTTAGAAAATCGGCTTGAATATTTTCTTGAAGGTGTAGTTTCTTATGAAGAGATTCTCGATCACTTAAGAGTTTTTGCTGATGAGCAACGTTTCTTGATTGGTCTTCGGATTTTGAATGGTGCAATTACAGGAAATAGAGCAGGTTTTGCATTTACTGCACTTGCTGATCTTATGATTGCGAAAACGTTTGCTGCCGTGCAAGAGGAGTTTTCTCGTCTTCATGGCAGTATTAAAGGGGGGCGTGTTGGCATATTGGGTATGGGTAAGCTTGGAAGCCATGAATTAACTGCTGGTTCCGATATTGATCTTATTTTTCTCTATGAACATGATAAGGATGCAGAAATATCCGATGGAGAAAAACCTCTTTATGTCTCTCAATATTATATTCGTTTAGCACAGCGCCTTGTTGCAGCTTTATCTACTCCTACAAGTCAAGGTATCCTTTATGCTGTTGATTTAAGATTGCGTCCCTTAGGTAATAAGGGGCCTGTTGCTGTTTCTTTTCCATTTTTTAGAAAATATTATCGTAAGGAAGCGTGGATATGGGAACATCTTGCTTTAACACGAGCGCGGGGTGTGGCAGGGGATCCTGATTTTTTGCGAAAATTAGAAAATGAAGTTTGTGCAATTATTGCTTTTTCTCGTGATAAAAAAAAGGTTACAAAAGCAGTGCGCGACATGCGTGCTTTGATTGAAAAAGAAAAACCACCAGAAAATCAATGGGATTTGAAAACGATGCTTGGTGGTATCATGGATCTAGAATTTATTGCTCAATTTGCTGTTATTACTCACGTGATTGACTTTCAAATTGGAGCGACTACAGCAGATATTTTAGCACGTTTACCCAATAATTTTCTTAATCAGTCATTTATTTCTGACTTACGTTGCGCCTATGGTCTCTATACAAATTTAAGTCAAATTATACGCCTGTGTTTAAATGATGCTCTTAATCCTAATGATATGCCCCTTGGATTAAGCGATCTTTTGTTAAGCAGTGTGGGAGAACCTGATTTGCCTCGTGTTGAAAAATTAATCAAGGAAATGGGGCAGTCAGTACGTTCAATTTTTGTACAGGTAATGAAAGATTAAATATGTTTGATGCTAATTTTATGAGCAGATTGTACGTTGTTTCTATTTAAAATATCAACAAGTATTATAGAAATTATTATTCTTTTGTATAAAAATAATAATATATAAAATGAAAATATTATTCATTTTAATATAAAAAATAAGATATTTGTTGAAAAAGTGTTTTTTAAGTATTAATTTTGTATTTTTTGTTTTTATTTAGAATTTTATGTAAATAATTTATAATATAATATTTTTAAGTTTATTTTGTATTATAATAATGTGTTATTTTCGATTTAAAAGAACTTATTATTAATAAAATTTGAATTTTTACATGAGTTGGCGTATCTTCACTCATTGTCTTGTATTTAATTTTTGATGTTTTATCTCGTTATCCGTTTCGCTGGAACAAATGGCTAGAGCTATTCTTGGTTGCTTATGCTGGTTGAGACAGCTTCTATGTTAAAAGAATTAATTCTAAAGGGTATGGTTCATTCAGAAAATTTAAATGAGCTTTTTTTACTTTTGAATGAATAATAATACTATTTATCGTTTTTTTACCGAGAAAATGGAAATATACCTAACAAAGTGGAGCAAGAAGCCTTATTAACTAGCTTAGAAAATACCATTTTCTTTCAAAAAAAATGATATTTCGACTATCTGAATAGTGTCGAATGATGCTGAAAGATATGCGATTTAAGAAAACTTGATAATAAGGTAATTGCCCTAATCCGGTAGAAGAAATTAAAAAAATCCTTATGCCATGGTCTGTCTAAGGTTGCTTACACTTTACAATGAAGATTTTATTTTTTTTATAACTGTGATATTTTTACTACAGATTTTTTGAAAAAAATATGAAACCATCCCGCAATTATGTGTCAATTAGCTTTTAGGGGAGCAATTATGACTACAAAATATTTAATCACAACATCTATTTTTGCTTTAATTTCAGTTTCTGCAGTACGAGCAGCGGACGTTGCGGTTGCGGTTCCTGAACAGCCAGTACCTGTTGTTACTGTTCCTCCTTTTTCTTTTACAGGGTTTTACCTTGGGGGCCAAATTGGTGGTTTTTCAAGTAAGACTACTTCAAGTTATTTAGGAGATGAGCATACAGGAAAATGGACTCCGGTTGACAAGGAGTCTTTGCCTAAGCCTTCTGGTTTCATAGGGGGCATTTATGCGGGTTCCAATATTAATATCGACAATGGCTTTATTATAGGTATTGATACGGATGTAATGTGGTCTGGTAAAAAGGATACAAAAGATATCAAGCCAGATGTTAAGTCGCCGGAAAAAAAACACAGCAGAGAAACACGAGCAGATCCAGAAGAAAGTGTTCAAGGAACAGATGGGAAAGATTCTGCAGGAGCATCTCCTGGAATAGTGCATCATACTTTAAAACAAAATTGGTTTGGTGCCACACGCGTGCGGATTGGGTTTGCTGCTGATCGCATGATGCCTTATCTTGCAGGGGGTATTGCTTATACTCAGCTTCGAAATATTTATGAGGCAGAAGCCGATACAAAAAGCAGAGCAATTGATTTTTCTGATTTAGTGTATAATGAAAAAAAGACGTTTGTTGGATATACCCTTGGAGGTGGTATTGATTTTGCAATGACTGATAATGTTATTGTGCGTGCGGAATATCGTTACTCAGATTTTGGTAAGAAGAAATTTGCAAGTGAAAAAATTGAAGTAGGCTACAAAACAAATGATTTTCGGGTTGGTGTAGCTTACAAATTTTAATTTAGTTCAAGGTTAAATATTTGAGAAAAGCCCCATCCATGACAGGATGGGGCTTTTTTTATAAATTTTTACAGTAAAGATACTCTAAGGATGGAGAGGAGAGCTTACCCTAGAGGCTTAAATTATCTGTTTTTGCCAATTTTTCTTTTTTAAGTATAGTAGCATTACGGATATTTTACATGTTTAAGCAACAGTAGGTGTGCGTTCAGTAAATAAGCCTATCTTATTGTGAGTACGGGGACAAACAGGGTTGTTTAACGTATGTGCAGAATATTTAATGCTTTTGAAAATATAAATTGAAAGAGCATGTTGGTTGATGTTTGCTCTGTAAATTTTCTCAAAGATGGATTACTGCATAATTTTTATTTTAATCTTTCTCGTTTTTCCTTGGAAAGGGAAGTTGGGAAATTCTATTTCCTTACTCTATTTGTGTTATTCAATACCAAAAATAGAGGTGTACCAGAATGCTAAATGCTCACACAAAAAGAGTTCTGTTTCTGAGCGAAACATCGATAGGGGGGCTTTTAGTGGCGAGGTCACAAAGGGGGATTTGTAATATAGCGTTGGGAGACACTGTAGAACAATTATTACAGGAATTTACGATACGCTTTGGTAATGTACAACAAGTGGTTGAGGACCACACATTGAAGAGGGAAGTCGCACATATTGTAGCAATGATAGAAACTCCTAAATTGGTAAGAAAACATGATTTTTTCTTAGATATAAATGGTACAGACTTTCAGCAGAAAGTCTGGGCGCTTTTATGTAATGTACCATGTGGTGAGACAATTTCATATGGGGAATTAGCGCGTCGTGTTGGCATGCCAAACGCTTTTCGTGCAGTTGCTAATGCATGTGCCCATAATGAATTGGCATTAATTATTCCTTGCCATCGTGTGGTGTGCAAGAATGGTTTTATCTCTGGTTATCGCTGGGGCACTAAGCGGAAACAGATTTTACTACAACGGGAACAAAATAAGGGCATTTAAAACGGCTTTAACTTTGTTTGATTGGCATTGTAATGGTTACAGTCGTTCCTTTCATTTCTTTAGAGGTAATTTCAAGTTTTCCTTTGTGTAATTCTAAAAGAGAGCGTGAAATGGCCAATCCAAGACCTGACCCTGTGTGGGTTTTGGTAAATTGATTTTCAACTTGTTCAAAAGGTTGTCCAAGTTTTTTGATTGCTGATTGGGGAATGCCAACCCCGGTATCTTTAATGCTAAAAACAAGGTTATTTTTTTTCTTGAAAGCACAGACATCAATACTTCCGCCAGAAGGTGTAAATTTAACAGCATTAGAAATGAGATTAAGGAAAATCTGTTTTATGGCACGGCAGTCAACTTCGGCATGAAGTTCTGGAGTAATATTCGTTGTAACAGAAATATTTTTTTCTTGGGCTTGTGGTGTAAGTGTCCGCACTGCTTCACTGATAATGGGCTCAAGATCAGTATTTTTACAATCAAGGGTAAATCTTCCAGCTTCGATTTTCGACATATCAAGGATATCATTGATAAGGGTTAGAAGATGGGTTCCTGAATTGTAAATATCACGCATATACTCTTTATAGCGTTGTGAACCAAGAGGGCCAAAGGTAGATTGCAACATGATGTCTGAAAAGCCGAGAATAGCATTAAGTGGAGTGCGCAATTCATGAGACATATTGGCTAAAAATTCTGATTTAGCCTTGTTAGCACTTTCTGCGCGCTCTTTTTCTGCTTTCAAGCTTTTATTAAGTTTTTCAACTTCTGATGCACGTTGCTGAGCATTTCCTCGTGCACGTTTGAGTTCTTGAATGAAAGAAAAAAGGCGTCTTTCACTGTCTTCAAATTTTTCTTGTTGTTGTTTAAGCTCAGAAATGTCTGTACCAATGCAAACAAGTCCTCCATCTTGGGTCCGTCGTTCATTAATTTTTAGCCAACAGCCATCTGCTGTTTGGCGAATGCTGGTTAAGTTACCAGTACCATCATCTTTAAGAGGATATTCACTGATTGCAGGGCGGGCCATGGCTTCGACGGTTGCACGTTGGATACCCGATTGTAAAATCTGTTTAGGGATGGCTGCATATTCGCAAAATTTGCTGTTGGACATGACTAAACGTCCTTCTGAATCCCACAACACAAAAGATTCGGAAATATTTTCAATAGCATCGCGGATACGAAGGTCGGCTTGCGCTGTTTGTTCAGCGAATTGACGTTGTTCACTAATATCGAAGGAAATACCAACCAAATGGGGTTCTTCTTCTTCAGTAACTTCGGCACGAATGCGCATCCATACATAATGACCATCGGCATGACGCATAGGAACGTTAATATCGATATGCTTTTTTTTACCGCTCATTAGTTCTTGAGCAAGATCAAAAAAATTCGCATCATTTGGATTAATAATGGCGGTGATTTGTGAAATTGAGAGCAGTGCATCTTGAGGCACATAGCCGAGCATTTCATACATTGCTCGTGACCAATAGACACGTCCACTTGCCATATTCCAGTCCCACAGTCCACAGCGTCCACGCATCATTGCCATATCAATGCGGTTTTGATTTTTTTCTGAAATCAACTCTGTCTTGCGTGCTCGTATAAGTTGATTGTAATAAGCATACAGAAGAGCGAGAATAACGCCGGTAGTTCCTAGAAATAAGGTTATATTTAACGAGAAAATTTTGCGCCATTTCATGTAAGTATGTTGCATTTTTTCACTGATGAATACACCATATTGTCCATTTTCTGTTTTGTTGAATGAAGCAAGAGCAGGAACATCTTTTCCTATTGTGATTTTCATAATTCCAGCGTCTCGCCCCAAAGATCGTAAAGCAATGCTCTCAGAAGTAAAATCTTGTAAGGAGGTTCCTAAAATGAGCTCTGGACTCGATGAGGCCAGAACGGAGCCCTTTTGATCGACTATGGCGATAACTGTGCTGGTTGAGATAAGACCTTGATTGCGAAAATGAGTAAGAATATTTTGCAAATGAGTATGAGAAAGGGCAGCGGCTTTTCCTTTTTGACTGGCAGCAAGTAAGTCACGATCAATTGTATTGGTAACATGAGAAGCTAAAAGAGTGATGGTAGAACGGGTGTTTTTATCAATCGTGTTTTTCCAATCATAGATTAACACGAAACGAGTTGCCGCTAGTACAATAAGAAATACAACAATGACAAATGGAAGTGAACGCCGCAGCCAAGGCTCAATAAAGAGAAGCTTTTTATAGGCTGAACCAGAAAACAGATTAATATGCTTTACCCGCACTTTGTGACTCTGAGTGCTCGATTTTGAATCAGCATACATTTCTGTTGGCGCATGAGATGCGTCCAATTTAGTCATTTTTAGTCCCTCTAATTATGGAATAATATGAACGAAAAACTGCTTCGGTATTCATAATAAAACTCCATAGGTGCAATGAATCAAAACAGGAGTCCTCTGTCCAGTCTTTTTTTTAAAAAAGTAATTTTACTTTTGTGAAGGTGGAGTATGAAAATGTAAAGGAATCTGAACATGCCCTATAAACAGGCTGAAATTACCTGTTTAATAGGGTTCCTATTATTGAGTTAGCTTATTGAGGTTATTTTATAAATAACATTATAATATATTGATTTAAAAATATTTTTTATTTTAAGCGAGTAGGCGATTGATGATATCAGTCACATCGCTTGATAATTGGGGAGTCGCTACAATTGTTTTTAATGCGGTTTCAAATTTTTGTTGCCGCATGGGTTCTAATTGTTGCCAAGAGCGCATCATTGTTAGTAATCGCGCAGCGAGCTGTGGATTTTTTTTGTCAATTTCCAAAATGATTTGGCAAAGGAAATGATAGGATGCCCCATCAGCTCTATGAAAACCCGTTAAGTTGTTAGACGCAAAGGCACCAATCAAGGCACGTACACGATTGGGATTGTCTTGTGAAAAAAGTGGATGTTGCATAAGTTTTTGAACATGATCAAGTGTTGAAGCTCCTGCTACCATTGCTTGAATGGAAAACCATTTATCCATCACTAAGGGATCATGCCGATATCGGTTTTCAAAATCATTTAAGGCATTTTGTGCCTGCTCACTTTCGTTAAAGCGCTTCACTAAAATAGTTATACTCGCCATGCGGTCAGTCATATTATCAGCTGTTGCATATTGTGTGGCAGCAAGGTTTGGTTTGGCTTGTGCAATGGAAAGATAGTCTAAGATAATATTTTTTAGTGCTCGTTTTCCAGCTTGCACAGTGTTGGGTGAATAGGGTTCTTTAGTCTGCATTTGCACATAAACTTTTGTGAAGAGTTCTTGATGCGTATATGCGATGGAAGCTAAAAACTGATTGCGCACATGGTGGATACGCTCTGGATCAACATTTTTACCGATGATATGGGCAAGCTCAATCTCGCTAGGTAAACTTAAACAAAATGCGCGAAATTCGGGTTCAAGGCTTTCATCTGTAATGATGGTTTCGATCAATTTGAGCAAAAGAGAGGGCATATTCTCTTTTGCTCGTGTTTCATCTTGAATAGCTTGAATCAAAGCTTGCGTCACTAAATGGTTCAACGACTGCCAGCGATTGATTTGATTGCTATCGTTTTGTGCAAGGAAGAAAAGTTCGCTTTCATTGAATGGCGTTTTTAGAATGATAGGCGCAGAAAAGTCTCGCAGCAGCGATAAAACAGGTTTTTCTTTTACCCCCCTTAATGTAAACGTTTGATTTTCCTTGGAGAGAAGCATAACGTCTGATTGAATATCTGTGTCAGCTTCATAAGCTAGAGATTCTCCATTCTGTCCTAAGAGGCCAAAAGCGATAGGGATAAGCATAGGCTTTTTTGTATTTTGTTGCGGTGTTGCGGGAATGTATTGCTTTGCATGAATTGTGAGAACACCATCATTATAATGCGTATCGATTACTACATTGGGTGTGCCTGCTTGTTCATACCACAGCATGAATTGTGAGAAATCTCTACCAGAAACTTCAGCAAAACAGGCAATAAAATCTTCAATTGTGCAAGCTTGCCCATCATGGCGTTGAAAATAGAGATCCATACCTTTACGAAATAGAGTAGAGCCCAAGAGAGTATGCACCATACGGACGACTTCTGCACCTTTTTCATAGACGGTCGTGGTATAAAAATTATTGATTTGACTATATTGACGAGGACGTACGGGATGAGCAAGTGGACCGGTATCTTCGACAAATTGTGTAGCTTTCAATGTTTTGATGTTTTCAATTCGTTGTAGGCTACGTACATTTTGATCTGAGGAAAATTCCTGATCACGGTAAACCGTTAATCCTTCTTTTAAACAGAGTTGAAACCAATCACGGCAAGTAATACGATTACCAGTCCAATTATGGAAATATTCATGTGCAATGACGCGCTCAATATTTCTATAATCATGATCAGTTGCTGTTTCAGGATCGGCAAGAACATATTTATCATTAAAGATGTTCAGCCCTTTGTTTTCCATTGCACCCATGTTAAAGTCAGAAACAGCAACAATATTGAAAACATCCAGATCATATTCGCGCCCAAAACACTGTTCGTCCCAACGCATGGAACGTTTGAGGGCATCCATTGCATAGATTGCACGTTTTGTTTTCCCTTTTTCCACGTAGATACCAAGTTCGATACGTCGACCAGACACAGTGGTAAAATGATCTTCCAGCTTATCAAGGTTTCCACCAACTAAAGCAAAAAGATAAGATGGTTTTGGATGAGGATCTTCCCAAATGGCAAAATGACGATTATTTTCAAGCGTTTTTGTTTCCACAAGATTGCCATTGGAAAGCAAGATGGGGATTTTCTGAGAATCCGCTTCAATTTTTACAGTATAGGTAGAAAGAACATCTGGGCGATCATAAAAATAAGTAATACGACGAAATCCCTCTGCTTCACATTGTGTGCAATAAACACCATTTGAAAGATAAAGCCCCATGAGTTGCCGGTTGTTTTCAGGATTCAGTTCCGTGACCAATTGCAATGTAAAAGGAGTCGCTGGTGGGGTTGTAATTTCTAAACGTGAAGGCGTGACTTTATAAGCATTTTGGGCCAATGTTTCGCCATTGATTGCAACAGAAATTAATGTAAGCTCATCACCAGAAAGCACAAGAGGTATTCTCTCTTTTGTATTTTGACGTGCTTCAATCAGCAATGTTGCTGTCACAGAGGTCTTTTGGGGTTCCAAACAGAAATAAAGCTGTGTTTTAGGGATAGTGTAGGGGGTTGGTTGGTAATCTTCCAAACGGTAAATGGGTGCTGTTAGTTGTTCCATAATTTTTCCTGACTGTATTTAAGAGTAAGAATGAGCGAAAGAGCGCTTATATTTTTAGGCAAGGTAAGATAAAAGAATTATGAGAGGTTATTTAAGCGGTTTTTTACTTCTAAGAAGTCCATCCATGTGAGCTTTTTTTGACTTGGCGTTCGTAGAAGATAAGCAGGATGAAAGGTTGGCATAACAGGGATTTCAAGTTTGCTTTCTCCTACATAGGTATGCCATTTTCCTCTGGTTCGGATAATTCCATTTTGAGTCCCAGTAAGAAATTGTGTAGCGATTCCTCCTAGCGCTATAAGGATACGAGGGTTAGCGAGTTGAATATGTCGTTCAACAAAAGGGCGACATAATGCGACTTCTCTCGGGGTTGGTGTGCGATTTCCTGGTGGACGCCAGGGAATAGTATTGGTGATGTAAACATTTTGTCTTGTTAAGCCGATTGCTGCTAGTATTTTATTAAGCAGCATACCTGCTTTTCCCACAAAAGGAATCCCTTGCATATCTTCCTCACGTCCTGGTGCTTCTCCAATGAGCATAAGTGGACTTCCCGCTGTTCCATCTGAAAAACATGTATTTTTTGCTGTCAGTTTTAAAGAGCAGCCATTAAAAGCGAGGAGAGCAGATTTTAATTCATCAAGTGTATGAGCATTTTTTGCTATCTCTATGGCTGAAAGTCCATGTTGCGTAGTATCGGAGTTATGTGGCAGATAACCATCACGTTTTATGGTTGGAGATACTTGTTGGTGATGAGGAATTGCGGTTACCTGTTTTAACTTTTTCTCTAAAGAAGCAGTTTGATTAAAGCGGTCAATAGGGGTGTCAGCTAGCACAGCATCTACACCACTTTCTTTGTAGAAGCTTAGAAGTTCTTCATACGAAATTAAATACTGAGTTTGATTTAACATTGTAATTTTTCTGTTTATCGATCCACTCATGAATAGGCTAGATGGAACTATTCTTCAAGCTTTATGATGTTTTTGTTGCTAATTTCACTATCAGAATGCCAATAAAAGCATGACATGATATTAATTTAAGAATCTTTTTGACAATGTTTTAAAAGTAATGTGTGAGTATATGCTTTTGCTTTTTTTACGGCTTCAATGAGAGATTCATTGAATGCCAAATGTGCAGCAATAGCGCTTGATAGGATGCAACCCGTTCCACGCATTGTTCCTGTTAAGCGTGGAGCAGAAATATTTATTATCTCAGTTTTGTCAATTAAGCTATCGATTGCAAGAGGACCGTTTGCATGCCCACCTTTTATCAAGATAGAGCGTGGACCAAATGACAGAAGTTTTCTTGCTTGTTGTATTGCTTGCTTATGATAAGAAGCCAATGGGCTTTGGCTAAGAAGAGCGAGTTCTTCTCTATTGGGGGTTAAAAGATCAATGTGGGGAAGCAGTTTATTGATCATAATGTCTGTGATGTTTTCCATTGTCAGTTTTCCTCCTGATGAGGCAACAAGTACAGGGTCAAGAATAACCGGAACATTGGGATAGTCTTCTAATACCTTACAGATTGCTTCTATAACCGCTTTGGTACCCGTCATACCGATTTTTATTGCGCTTATAGGATTGGCTTCTAGCGCTACACGCATTTGCGCAGCGACCAGTTTTCCATTTATTGGAACAATTTCAGCAACATGGTTATCATCTTGTACGTTAACAGAGGTAATTGCTAAATTTGCTTTTATTTGAAAATGCGCAGCTGTTTCTATATCACGAACAATACCGGCTCCCCCTGTTGGATCAGTGCCTGCAACAATAAGAATAGAGGGCGTCAACGCCATGGTTTTGTCACCTTTATCCACTGCTGGACATGTTCTTCCGGTTTTTTATGGAGGATAATATCGGTCACAACAGCAGCACTATTAGCTCCTGCTTTTAAAACATCAATTGCGCGTTCTGGTGTTAAACCACCAATGCCAACTAAAGGTAAAGCACCAATCCGTTTTTTCCATTGTTTGATTTTTTCTAGTCCTTGTGGCATCCATTTCATCTTTTTTAAGATTGTCGGATAAATAGGACCAAGTGCGATATAGTCAGGGTTAACTGAGAGTGCGATATCCAACTCACGATCATCATGCGTGCTAAGACCAAATCTGATACCACTTTTACGAATTGCTGGAAGATCAGCATTGCTTAGGTCTTCTTGTCCAAGATGAATAAAATTGCATTTTTCATCAATTGCGATTTCCCAATAATCATTAATAATTAATTGTGTCCCCAATTTATCGCATACACTTTTTGCGCGTTTGATATGTTGACTGATTGTTTTTAGATTTTCATGTTTCATACGTAATTGTACGAGTTTAACGCCAAGAGGAACCAAACGTTCAATCCAATCAGCATTATCAACGATAAGGTAAAATGGATCCAGTTTCATGAAAAGACTGCTTTTCCAATGACTGGTGTTGAAGGAACCGCTATATTGCGTGCTTCCAGCATTCCAGCTTTGTATCCCATGCGTCCTGCCTGAATCGCTTTAGAAAATGCTTCAGCCATTAAGACAGGATCACCTGCTTTAGCGACTGCGGTGTTAAGGAGTACAGCGTCATACCCAAGTTCCATAGCAATGGCGGCATGTGATGGGCGCCCAATACCGGCATCAACAACAAGAGTAACATCAGGAAGATAAGCACGGATAGAACGCAATCCATCGGTATTATGAGGGCCTTTGGCAGATCCAATAGGAGCACACCAAGGCATAATGACATGGCAGCCAACGTCTAAGAGTTTTTCAGCAACAATGAGATCGTCTGTCGTATAGGCAAAAATTTGGAATCCTTCATTATTTAGAATTTTTGCTGCCTCGATTAAGGAGAAAACATTTGGCTGTAAAGTATCCGGATTACCAATAACTTCGAGTTTAATCCAAGCTGTTTTAAAAAGATCTCGTGCTAATTGGGCTGTCGTCACAGCTTCTTTAACAGTATAACAACCAGCAGTGTTGGGAAGCACTGTCACATCAAGTTCTGTAAGAAATTGCCAAAATTGTCCGCTTTGTTTTCCACCTGCGGTTTCTCGGCGCAATGAAACTGTCACAATTTCTGTACCGGATTTATGAATAGCATCACGAAGAATTGCCGGTGAAGGATATTGGGCTGTACCTAACATAAGACGGGAAGAAAATTGTCGTCCATAAAGATTCAGCATATTTTAGCCTCCTTGCATTGGGCTTAAAATTTCAATTTTATCTCCTTCATGCAAGACAAATTGATTTCGTGCATCTACGGGAATAACTTCAGCGTTAACAGCGGTTGCTAGCCAATTTCCTTCATAACCCAATTCTTCAAGCAATAAGTTGAGAGTGATGACTTCTGTTTGGATTGTTTCACCATTGACAAATATTTGCATGCTTTATTCCAATGCCAATTTCATTGCTCGTTTTGCCATTTCTGGAGACAAGAGAAAACCATGTCTATAAAAACCATTAATAGAGACACAGTTACCATGTTTGTTCACAGAAGGAAAGTTATCAGGATAGCATGCTCGTATTCCAACGCCGGATTCAACAATTTCTGCTTCGGCAAAAGCGGGATGCAAAGTATAGGCTGCATTGAGCAATTCCATCATTGATCTCACGGAGATAGCACCATCAAAGTCACTTTCAATCATTGTTGCACCAATCATAAAAATATTATCTTGCCTAGGCACCACATAGAGTGGAATACGTGGATGGAGAAGGCGAATTGGACGAGAAATTTTAATATCTGTGCTGCGCACGAGCAGCATTTCGCCGCGCACGCCGCGTATATTTTTGTCTTTTCCCAAACGTGCTATTCCTGTCGCATCAATGACAATATCAAAATTTGTTTTGGGTGTTTCTACATCAACAAAACATGCTCCATTTTTTATCAGGTCTTCTTTTAAAGTGATAAGCGCTTTGCGAGGATCAATATGTGCTTCATTTTCATAAAAGAGTGCGCAGTTAAAACGTTCTGCAAGATCCGGTTCAAGATGGGCTATTTCTGCACCATTTATGGTTTTATGATTGTGTGTGCGCACCGAAAATCTCTCAAGTTCTCCTATATCCCTTGTAGGTGCAACAACTAAAGTGCCTTTTTGTATCACAAGATTGGGAAGTGTTTTGCGCCACCATTGTATGGCTTGTATGCCAAGATCTTCAACAATTTGTTCAGCACTTTCCCTTTCACAGTAAGGTGCTAGCATTCCTCCCGCATACCAACTGGCCGTTCCTATAGGAGAGTGAGGAGGAGCCGATACAGTAACAGAAATACCTTTTTGTTGTAACATAAAGGCAACTGTTAAACCGCCTACACCTGCACCTTTGATAAGAATGTTTTTCAATTGTTTACGACTTCTTTTTGAGTGGGAATAACTTCCATATAAAGGTCACCATTCTTTTGATATTTTTCAGCCATAGTGATCATACCTTCACCTTTTATTTTTTTTGCAGCTGCATCACGAATATCATGAGAAATCCGCATCGAACAGAATTTTGGTCCACACATAGAACAAAAATGCACCAATTTATGTGCTTCTTTAGGCATTGTTTTATCATGAAAGGCACAAGCTGTCTCTGGATCAAGCGAGAGGTTAAATTGGTCATGCCATCGGAAGTCAAATCGTGCACGTGAGAGGGCATTATCGCGCAATTGTGCTCTAGGTAAGCCTTTAGCAAGATCAGCAGCATGGGCAGCAATTTTATAAGTGATCACGCCAGTTTTAACATCGTTCTTATCAGGAAGCCCTAGGTGTTCTTTAGGTGTTACGTAACACAGCATGGCAGTTCCAAACCATCCAATCATAGCAGCACCAATAGCTGATGTAATATGGTCATATCCGGGAGCGATATCGGTGGTAAGAGGTCCCAAAGTATAAAAAGGTGCTTCATGACAAAGATCTAATTGTTGCTCCATATTTTCTTTAATTTTATGCATTGGCACATGGCCAGGACCTTCAATCATAACCTGGACGTCTTTTTCCCATGCAATTTTTGTTAATTCTCCTAAAGTCTTAAGTTCAGCAAATTGGGCTTCATCATTGGCATCGGCAATAGAACCAGGGCGCAGTCCATCTCCCAATGAAAGAGAGATATCGTACATACGTGCAATATCACAAATTTCATCAAAATGTTCGTAGAGAAAACTTTCTTTATGATGATGCAGACACCACTTTGCCATAATAGAACCACCCCGTGAAACGATACCTGTCACCCGATTAATGGTTAGGGGGATGAAAGGGAGTCTTAATCCTGCATGAATGGTAAAATAATCAACACCCTGTTCTGCTTGTTCAATGAGGGTATCACGAAAAATATCCCATGTTAAATTTTCAGCAATACCCTGTACTTTTTCGAGTGCCTGATAAATTGGAACAGTTCCGATGGGAACTGGAGAATTTCGAATAATCCACTCACGAATATTATGAATATTTCGACCTGTTGACAGATCCATAACTGTATCTGCTCCCCAGCGAATGGCCCAAACCATTTTATCAACTTCTTCCGCCATAGATGAAGTAACTGCTGAATTGCCAATATTGGCATTAATTTTAACACGAAAGTTGCGCCCAATAATCATGGGTTCGCATTCTGGATGGTTGATATTTTGAGGAATAATGGCGCGTCCACAGGCAATTTCATTGCGAACAAATTCTGCAGTGTAAATTTCTGGTATGGATCCATCAAATGTTTTATCTGATTGCACTTTCTGCTGGTCTTGTATCGCTAGTCCTTCATTTTCTCGTATAGCCACATATTCCATTTCTGCAGTAATAATGCCTGCGCGTGCATAAGCCATTTGTGTAATTGCTTTGCCATTTTTTGCTCGCAAAATGGGTCGCTTGTATTCAAAGGTTGGTGTGGGATTTTTATCATAGGCCAACCCATTATCTTCAGGTTTGACTGATCTTGCAGGATAAGGTTCAGTATCAGCACGCTTAGACAGCCAAGATGAGCTGACAGTTGGCAAGCCTTTTGTAATATCAATGATGATGTCTTTATCAGTATAGGGGCCAGAAGTATCGTAGATATTAAAAGGTTTTTCACCACTGCCATCAGTCAATGAAATTTCACGCAATGGTACATGTACATCAGAAAAGAGAGGGCTCTGTTGATAAATTTTGCGTGAAGCAGGAAAGGGGCCGCAACTGATTGATGGAGTATTTTTCTGCATAAACTTTTTCCTTATAGATACAGAGTTCAAAAACAGGTGGGGATGTGTCCATTATCAATCATGCGCACTTGAATTAAGGGATACATGTAATAGGCTTATACCCAAACACACTTGATACATTTCGACAAATTTTATTGAAGAAAACGATGCAATATTTTTAATAATATTTGCATTACCCCCCACTAAAACACTTTGTTAATACCAACATGGTTGGCTTAAATAGCTATATTGTCAATCGTAAAGATATGTTTTTAACGATTTTGATGATTTTTTTTTGGAATGAAAGCAGATATCATGAAGTAGCCAGCTTACCCTATTAAAGATCTTCTTATAATAAAAACAGAAAAATCAAAAAATTTATTGTTACGGCGAGAGAATGATGATTTCTGTTAAGATTTTTATTTACTATCCTTCCTTTTTATAGCTTGTTGATTAATTCGGTAGCGATTCTTTTTTGGTAAGTATTATTTTATATAAAGAGATACCGTGTTGTCTTCATTGAGCATAAAATGGTTTTAAGTTGTGATGCTGTGATACCTGAATTTACAGCATGATTTTTGTATTCATTTTCTGACAGTTTTCTGGAAGAAGGTAAATGAACAATTGACAGCCATTACCTTTTCAAAGGGTTATGATAAGGAAGGGAGCTAAAGCATCCATTAAGATTCTAGATGACAGAAGAACTTTTCCATTTTCTGATTTGATCGCAATATTGCAAGTATCAAATCTAAAGAACGCATTTTATTCTGTTTAATGAATGAGACAGAAGCGATTTCCAAAACGGCTTGGTAAACGTTTATTTCGACAGGGACTGAAGAAGAGAGCCAATAATTGCAAGTGCTGCTCAAAAGAATTTATTGCACTTACAAAAAAGCTCTACAGAGAATAAAATACATAAGAAATTTGTTGTATTAAATAGTGGGGGGACTTGTTTTCAACAAGGGGATTTTCAAAGGCTAAGAATGCAGTTTTTGCACGTGATAGGCAGTGGGGAAGCAAGTTTTTTGTGCGCTCGTCTAAAAGCCAGACAAATGCTTTAGATTTCATAGACAATATGGAGTGCGTTTTCAGCATGGGGGTGCGTTATTTCCAAGTTAAGTCAAAAGGTAGGAATTTACCGTATTGAGCACATACGTGATGGTGCGTTAGACTGGAAAAAGGGGCGTTTAAGAAAAATATTGGTATTGATCTCGGTAAAAACAATTTTCAGAAATAGGCTTAATGGGACAAGATATATTTGAAAACTATCTGCGTGCAGATAAAATGCGGTGGGTAGCGTAAAGAACTCAAAGTATCAAAGTAAATCTCCTTAGTTGTTTGATACGGAAAATGGTCAACAGAAATTATCGCTTATTTTTGATGAGGTTAAAGCGAAAGGTTTTTTGCATAATTTTTAAAGTGCATATGTGAAATATAAGTATAGGTAGCACAAAATATTGCTGGTGAGACAATTTTACAACGTTGAAAGTGTCAGCAGGGGTGGAGTGTCTTATCAAGACATTAAAAACGCTAACAGTCTCCTATTAGGTTAACAGGTGGTTATCTTCAATGGTCGTTATATCCGATTCACAGTGAGGGGCTTTATGAACAATATTTATAAGTTTTATAACAAGATGCGAGTTTCTAAATATAACCATGTTACTACAGTGAGAAAACAATAGGCGAGCAATGCAAAGTAAGGTGAGTAAATTGCAAGGGAAAGGTATTGATGTTGATTTTATAAAAAAAACTAGAGTGAGGTTAGTTCATTTAGTCGCAGGAAACAAAGAAAAAATACCTAATCAGCACAGCTGATGTAGTAGAAAATGATGTATCAAGCGATAAGATAGGGGGGAACTGCAAGTGCGCATTTTGCGACTTCGCAACCATTAATGGACGCATTGAGGAGGCCGTTGCCTTACATAGTCAGCCAAAAGAAAAGAAATTACGAAAAGAAGTTATTGAGACGAACAGGGAATTATAATGTCTCATATTTATGATTGATCACTAACGACTGTTGTTTATGCTATAAAATCATGAGGCTTATCGGATGATAAATAATCTATCCGCCATTGATGATATTATTAATGCGAAGAAAATCCGCGTTACTTTTCATGTCAGGAATGAATATTTTACCCACCTTTCATTAAGAGGATTGAGAGTACCAAAGCTATATTTGAATGATTTTTTAGACGGCAACGTCAGATATCTATAGTGATGAAGATATAATCTCTTACAAGAAAAATCAGTTGAGAGTTATGTTTATTTTTGTAAATATGACCGAGCAGAAAAAAGAGGGAATGTCAGAGGAAATTTTTCACTAAACAATCCTTACAAAATGCATCTTTAACATTTTTTCTAGAGGCATATGATATTATAATATTTTCAGTGTGTGGCAAAAGAGATTGTGTATTGATTATGCGGAGTTATTTTTTATTCATAAGGAGAGATGATTTTAAAACAAAGTGATTTTTAAAAGTGTTTCTGTATTTCGATTTAATTAAACTGATCTTCAGAAAAATACGCTATTTCATGAGGGAAATGTCGTTTGTGGCAAAATAAAAGGAATATCTGCTTTAGGCAATTCAGAAACAGTTAAGCAACAGTGATAAACATCGCGTAGATTTTGCGTTGTCAAAACGGTAGAGGCACTTCCTTCGCAATAAATTTCTCCTTGTTTTAGCAATACCATTTCATCTGCATAATGTGCAGCAAGATTGAGATCGTGAAGGATAGCAAGAACGCCACCACCACAACGGGCAAAATTTCTGGCAATATCCATAACAATGAGCTGATGTTGGATATCGAGATTAGCAATAGGCTCATCCAATATCATCCAACGAGGAATCCCATTATGAACAGGTTCCCAGATTTGGCAAAGTACACGAGCGAATTGTACTCTGGCTTGTTCTCCTCCTGATAATTGATGATAATATCGGTCACCATAGCCAGAAAGACCAACGCGTTCTAAAGCCTTTTGGGTAAGGTTCTGCAATTCAGTTTTTGCGATGGAGAATTGAGTTACGGAAAGACCAAGTCCTACTACTTCATGAACTAAGAATGGAAATGCTAGCGTTGTTGATTGCGGTAACACTGCACGCATTGTTGCCATTTCATAAGTTTTTGTTTGAATGACATCATGACCATTTAAGGTTATTTTTCCACTATATGGGATGTCCCCACTCAATGCTTTGACAAAAGTACTTTTTCCAGATCCATTAGGACCAATAATAATGGTGAGAGCACCACTTTTAGCTTGAAGATTAAGATGGTTAAGAATCTGTTTTTTTCCGCGCTGAACGCAGATATTAATTGCCTCGATCATGAAAAATTTGTTCCCCGTTTGTATATAAGGATCCAAAGGAAAAAAGGTGCTCCAAAGAGTGCTGTAACAATTCCGATTGGCAATTCGGCAGGTGCAACAATTAAGCGTGCAAACGTATCTGTAAAAATGAGTAATGCTGCTCCCAAGAGGGCAGAGCAGGGAATGAGATAGCGGTGATCGGGACCAATCAACTGACGCAAAATATGTGGAACAACAATACCGATAAAACCAATGCCGCCACTGATAGCGACTGCGCTACCACACATAAGAGCAACTAGGAGAATAGCAATATTTTTAACCCGTTGGATATGGAAGCCAATATGACCCGCAACAGCTTCTCCAAGGGCAAGAGCATTAAGCGCTCGTGATAAAACAGGTGAAAGAAAAAAACCAGCACAGATAAAAGGCAAAACGAGCCAAACTTTCAACCATGTTGCACCGGCAAGAGAACCAAGACTCCAAAAGGTGATGTCACGTAATTGTTGATCATTTGCGATAAAAATCAATGTTCCGACAACAGCACTGCTTAAAGCACCAAGAGCAATACCTGCAAGAAGCATTGTCGCAATAGAAGTACAACTATGACGCGTTGCTATTGCATAAAGAATAAGTGTTGATAAAAGTCCACCCAAAAAGGCACCTATGATAACTTTATAAGGCTCTAGAAAAGGCGCTAATGAAGAAGGAAAGGCAATACCAACAACAATTGCTAAGACTGCTCCAAGACCTGCACCTGCTGATACACCTACAATTCCGGGATCAGCAAGAGGATTACGGAAAAGCCCTTGCATGAGAACACCAGAAACAGCTAAAGCTGCTCCAACCAACAACCCTAAGATAACACGGGGAAGCCTTATATCGATAAGAACAAGGTAATGACGCGTTTTACTACTTACTGAAAAATCTTGCGTAAGCATTACATGAAGCAGATCAATAAAAGAAACGTTTGACGCACCATTCAAGAGTCCGCAAAAAATGCTGAAGATAAGGAACACTATTAAGCTTAATAATAAAATTTTTCCTTGATACGCACGGTTTGTTTTTTTACTCTCTCTTGTGTCAGATACATGCATCATGGATGTGCTATCTACCATTTTTAAAACTCTTATCATTTTGGTTTGCACCATAAAGCATATCAATAAGCTCTCTCGATGCGTCAGCAGTGCGTGGACCAAATCCTAAAAGATACATGACATCCATCTGTTTAATGGCGTTATTTTTTGCAGCAATTGTTTCTTTAACTGCTGGTATGGCCAAAATTTTATCAATGCTAGCGGATTTTTTACCATGTTTAACAAGCAGAATAACATCAGGATTTGATTTCAATAACGCTTCATTATTGAGAAGCTTGTATCCTTTATAATCAGTAATTGCATTTATTCCACCTGAAAGTTTGATTATACCATCGGCAGCTGTTTCTGTCCCAGACGCCATAACACGGCCATTTTGTACTGATAAAATAAAAAGAACACGCTTTGGTTTTGTTACTTTTGCCAAAAGCGCATCATTATCGACAAAATCACGGCTTATTTTTTCAATTAATGCAGCTGCCTGCATTTCTCGATGAAGGGCTTTACCAACAAGACGGATCTTTTCTATCACACTTTCACGGGAATAGTTTTCTGGTATGGTTACTATAGGTATCGATGTTTTTTTAAGAATATCAAGAGTTGAAGGAGGTCCGCTTCCTTCCACAAGCAATATGCCCTCTGGTGCAAGTGATAAAACGCCTTCAGGAGAAAGTGCGCGCATATATCCAAGTACAGGAAGCTTAAGTGCTTCTTGGGGGTAGATGCTTGTACTATCACGAGCGATAAGTTGATCTTGGGCCCCTAATGCATAGACAATTTCTGTAAGGGAGCCACCAATAGAAACGATCCGTGCATTTTCAGGAAAACGAGTTGTGGGTTCAGCAATTGCTTGTTTAGAAAAGAACGTGAAAGAGAGAAGTCCACAAATAAGAAAAAGGCCCGAAAATCTATGCAAAAGAGGTGCGAACATATCCGATTTTGCCTTTCTAACTTGTTGTTTTTTCTCTGTTTGGGGGCAAACTATCCAATAAAGAACGCCAATCTTCACGTTCTTTTTGCCCTTCCTTTCGCAAGCCAAAGAATTGAATAATCATCTCACCATTTTTATCGAAAACTTCAAGTGAACTGACATAACCATCATTCGTAGGTTTACGAACATGCCATACATTGTTGACCTCGGAAACTAATAAATGCAGGTGAAATTTTTGATCGAGAACATTAAGCCAAGTTCCCATTTGCTTAATATTTTTTACTTGCCCACTGAAAATTTGGATACATCCTTTGTTGCCAACAAAGCACATAATTGGTATTTCCTGTTGCGCGACTTGGGTGAGCATAATTTCAATAGCTTCTGTTTTTAATGCGTTAGCAAATTCATTCCCAGCATATTTTACAGCATCATGTCGATTAATTTTAAATTCAGTAATAATCCCGTGAAGCTGATGCACATCAGTCATTTGCCGCCAACGATTACGGAATTCCTCAACATCAAGCTTTGTTGTGTCATATTGGATTGGGGTAGGAGCAGGAAGAATATCAAGAACAGGTGATTGATCTTCATGAAGCAATTTTTCAACAAGCCCATTCCATTCCTCCGTATTTGTTGTATCTTTAGAATAGACTTTCAAGATAGCAACACCATACTGATCAAAAAATTGTAGACTTTTCGTAGGTTTCCCAAGAATAATCATATCATACTCAAAACCAAATTTCCATTGTTTAGGAAAAATACGCAAGTCAATTTCACCGAGAGTCATAGGAACATGTTGGCTTTGCACAATCTCTTCAAAACGCCCTGTTATTTCATGAACAGCATGTTCATTGCGTGTCAATGCCATAACTGTTTCAAGTTTAGGAGCATTTTCTAGAAGTGTGGCAATATCAGCCTTTAATCTTTTTGCTTTTCCGACTGTACAATAGGCCGCAATAAGTTCTGCTTCAGATATGCCAATAGAGACCGCAAAATCACGATTACGCATCTCTTTTTTTTCTTCATGCAAACGGATAATCATCTCGGCTGTGTATGACATGGACTTTCTTTCTGTTACGTATTGAGGGTTAACTTAATTTTACAATTTTTCTGAAATAGGTTGAACCATTTTCAACGAATGGCTCAACCCACCACAAATAAGGTCCTATTATCAACAGCAGAGCAACCCAAAACTGATAAATCAAAGACAGTTAAAGTTTTTATTTTACATTGTGTAGTTCAAAAAACACTAAAAACACAATGGCTTATTCTTTTATCAATATAACCTTTCAATTGATCTACCGGTTAACGGAAGTGATTAAAACTTTTGCACAAACGACACCTTAAAGTTACGACCAGGTTGACTGTAATAATCCTTTGGTGTTGTACTTTTACCGGAAGGAAGATCCGATACATTCCAATATTTTTCATTGAACAGATTATAAACACCCGCTCTCACAACAAGGCCTTTTTCGCCGAATGGTTTGAACCAACCTGATACATCAACGACCTTGTATCCAGGAATCTTTTGATAATCAGAATCCTTAGCAACTTCATCACGTTTGGCAGATGAGGTAAGCACGACATCTGCACCCCAAGTTTCTGTTGCATATCCCACTCCGATAACCGCTTTCAAAGCTGGAATTGAGCTAAGATATTCATTTTTATCGAGGTCTTTTCCTTGTGAATAGGCAAGGGCAAAATTGCTATGGAAACCATTATTAAGATTCCAATGCACCCTTGCTTCCACACCAGAAATACGCACATTCGAACGATTCATATAATGCCGACGTGCCAACCGGAATTCTTCTGATGGTCCTTTATCTATGGTATCTATGAAGTCTTTATATTGATTGACAAAGGCATTGAGTGAACCACCGAAGCTTTTATCTCCGTATTTTACGCCAACATCATATCCATTGCTCGTTTCTGCTTTAAGATCAGGGTTTCCTTTCACATAATAAGCAGAGGGTTTGATATAAGAGACGTAAAGTTCTGAAACACGTGGTGCACGAAAAGCTTGCGCCCATTGAGCATAAAGCGTCATTTGATTGCGAATATCCCACTCCATACGTAGTTTAGAAGAGAAATGTGAACCATTTCTTTCTGGAGGGAATTTGTCAGAAATCAGTGCTTTCTCATAAGAGGCAGTTTTTTGAGGGATATGCTTATACCAATCGTAACGAACTCCAGGTGTTACACGGAAACGATTATGAGCAAAGCCCATTTCATTTTCAAAAGCCAAACCAAAACTGTAGCTATTTGCATCCGGTGAATCTGATCGATTAGCAGGCACAAAGAGGCACCCCCGTGCATTTTCTTTCAAATGACAATTATCTTTACCTAACAAATAATGATGAAATTGAGATGACAAAACATTAGTGGTAAGCTTTAATGTATGGCTTACAGTGCCAATATTCACTTTTTTGAGAGCGTGAGCATTTAAACCATAATTGGTATAGCGTACAAGGTTATCTCTCAAATAATCCCCTTTTGGCGCCCTAACACGAAATCCACTCATAATATCATTATTTGATTGCTTTAGCCAATAAATTTGCCCGTGAAACGCATCAAAAAGCGCATCTCCGTCGCCGTTATAGTCATAAGAAAGAGAAAGACGTTCACGGCGTTTATTGTCTTGATCATAAACGGAACCTGGAGAGTACCTTTCGCTCATATTTAATAAATGCGTATTTTTTCTATAATCAAAGCGTTCTGCTGTAAAGCCAAAACGGTGATTGTCATTAAGATATTGATGAACTTTAAAAAGCAAATTTTTCTGGTCAAAATGAGCGGGATTCTTACGCGTACGTTCATCATGATATCCCCCTATGGTTCCCATATTTTTGCGCTCATTACCTTCCATGTGGGATCCTTGGAAGAGCAAAAATGTTTGTTGAACACGCACGGCAAAAGCTTGATCTATACGCCAACTGTTATCAACAGAATGATAACCACCTTTTATAAGACTACCCCAATTCTTTTCTTCAGTGATCAGGTCTTCAGGATTAAGGGTACGCAAAGCAACGACCCCTCCTAGTGCACCAGAGCCATAAAGACTAGAATCCGATCCTTGAATAATATCAAATGTGGAAAGAGCGCTAAAGTCAAACGTTGTATTCCCACTGTTTTCACGCAATATATCATTAAGCCATGGAAGAACAATGCCATCCATTGTTGTGAGAACACGGTCTGCATCTAAACCACGAATTGCAAAACTGTTCTTTTCCGCATTATAGGCTATGGATGGATCAAGACGATTAATATCATGAACATCACTTATTTGTTTTTCAGCAATATCCTTAGCGGTTGTACGATTGGTCAAAATGGTTATTGAACCCAAAGCATCCTCTATTTTTTTCGCTTTAATAACAATCGGTTTGAGCTCAGTGATAGCTCCTCTCTCATTGTTTTGCGCAAAAACAAATGAAGGTATACAGACCGATAGAGCACTTAAAATCACACAACTTTTATAGATATTTTTTCGTCTTATTTGCATAACACATCATAACCTTTATTAAACATCCCCTCTCTGTCTTGAAACTTTAACATTACATAGAATTTGAAACTTTAACATTACATATAAAAATACTTGAATCACTGATCAAAATTCGTCAGCCAAGCAAAAGTGA
This sequence comes from Bartonella gliris, assembly GCF_045277155.1. GTDB lineage: Bacteria > Pseudomonadota > Alphaproteobacteria > Rhizobiales > Rhizobiaceae > Bartonella > Bartonella gliris. The sequence goes on along the minus strand of NZ_CP123962.1, from coordinate 696,351 downwards.
TTTGATTTTAGCATAAAACCACAGAGAAACCATATTAAACATGACAAAATCAGTCAAGAAAAAAGTTGCAATTTCAAAATAGCCTGTTTTAATGCACTTGAACACCAATATTAAGCTTAGAATAGCGGCGGAAGAAACTATGAATTTTGTAAGTATGAGGCGGTTATTAATTCTTTGGGTTGGTGCGTTTATTTGCGCTTCCTTTTTGCATATAGCATTGGGAGCACGGTTTTATTTTCAAGGTACTGGTGTAAGTAATGGCACGTCTTCGTCAGCGATTATGCTAACTTTTGTGCAAGAGGCTGTATATTCGGATGCCGACCTAGATTTACCGGATATTGATACAGATTTATCAAATGTTAGCACAGAGCCAGAAATATTGCAGCCTGACCTTTTAGAACAAGAGGCAGAGATATTGAAAACAGTGGATGAAGTTCAATCGGAAGAGTCTCAGCATAATATTGTAGAAAAAGATGATTTTACTATTCACAGGCCTTTAGAAGAATCTCTTCCTCAAAGAGTGGAGCATAAAACACTCGTAAAAATAGCGATACCGATACTAAAGAGCGTAGTAAAGCATTCCGCTGTAAAGACGGCGCGTGCGTCTACCACTAGACAGGGTAGTAATGCAGCTGCACTTGAGGGTGCATTGTTGGTGGAATGGTTGGCAAAGGTACAAGCGCAATTAGAAAGGCAAAAAAAATATGTTGTGGGACAGCGTACCAGTCGTGCAAAAGGAACAGTGAAATTAGAATTTAGGGTGCATGAGCAGGGAAGTATTTTTTCTAGCCGTGTCGTAGTCTCTGCTGGTGATCCAGAACTTGATCGATTAGCTATGGCAGCACTTCAACGTGTTGGGACTTTTCCTCCGCCTCCTGCATCAAAGGTTAACCAAATTATCAGAGTGTCCTTAATATTTAGCTGATTTTTGCACAATTTTTCAGCTTAATTTCTACACTATTTATTTTTATGTTTGTTATAGTGCTGTGGTTTATGACCGAGGAGGCAGAATAAATTATTTCTTCAATGGGTAAGATTGTTTTGTTTCCATCGTCCGGAAACAAGGTCGGTTTTTATGTCTGTGGTTCCAGTAAGTCTCGCTTTGTAAACCTGATAATTTTCCATGACCCGCATAACGTAATTACGCGTTTCTGTATAGGGGATGCGCTCAATCCAATCGATGACTTTATCGAGAGATTGACCTCGAGGGTCGCCATAACGTTTTATCCATTCGTCAACACGGCGGGAGCCTGCATTATAAGCGATAAGAGTCAATATGTAGGATCCGTCAAAACGTTCCAACTGTTCGCTCAGAAAGTGGGCACCTAAAGTAGCATTATAACTGGCATCACTGCTGAATTTTTTCGGTGACCAGGCAATCGAATACTTCTTCGCAAGTGCTCTTGCTGTCGTAGGCAGCAATTGCAGTATACCTTGTGCGCCTGCTTTTGATATGGCTTTCGGATTAAATTCGCTTTCTTGGCGCGCAATGGCATAGACAAGTGCTTGCCCTGCATTAGAAATATTGGCAGAGTCTGGTATAGCACCGAGAGGGTGGGAAAGTGCACCGACATTTTTACCCTGAAAAACAGCAGTTTTTCCGATTTTAAGGCTGGTATAATAGTCACCATTTTTTTCTGCCATAACAGCAAGCAGTGCTAATTCACCGGGGCTTTCTATTTTTTCTCCGAGTTCTCTATAAAAAATTTTAGCAAAATCAGCATAGCCGGCGGCTTCAAGACGTTGAAGTGCTTTAATGGCTTTTCGTGCGCTAAAATGTTGTCGCTCAGCGGTTGTTGGTTTAGGAAAGGAGAATTCGAGTTTCTTTTGATTAAGCCGTGAAGCTGCTAATTGACCATAATAAGTTGCACTAAAATGGGCTGCGCGATGAAAATAATGCTGGGCATTTTTATGTTTACCTAGAATTTCTGCTGTTCGTCCCATCCAATAGTATCCACGAGATGTGGAAAGAGGTGCAGAAGATAATTGAGGAATACGTGAAAAATGGTGCATTGCCAATTGAGGATTATGAAGAAACCGTAGTGCATACCATCCTGCATGAAATTCAGCATCAACTGCCAATGAAGGTGTCATTCCAGTATGTGTTGCGACGAGTTGATAAGCAATTTTAGGTTTGTTTAAATCGAGCATTTCGCGAGAAAGGGCGCGTCGTTCTTTCCACAATGCATCAGGATTCATAAGACTTAATGCATCTCTTGATGTGCTCATCATGAGTGTTGCGGCTGCACTATATTGTTCAGTTCGCCGAAGATGGCGAATTTGGGCAAATTGTAAGAGAGGATCTTTTTTCCATAATTGTTTCACAGCGCGTAATTTTTGTATGGCTTTAGGATCATTTTTTTCGACGGCAACAAACGCATTAAAAAGAGGTTGAGCATGGGCTAATTTTGCAACGCGCTCAGCTGAATCGAACCGATGTGTGTAAAGCATAAATTGCATGCGTTTTAGATGATCAATAGGCTTTAACGCAGCGCCTGCATTTTTAAGAACAAACTCTTCCTCTTGTGCATTAAGCTTGGTTTTATACCACCATGGCGCGATAATTTGTCGAGCACGAGTGGTTTGTCCAGTTGCGATAAGTGCTTTAGCAAATATAGCCATACCTTGTGCTGTGTGGGGGGAATGATGAGCAAATTTTTGGATTATTGCCTGTGCGAAATTGGTTTCAGTGATAAAAGCACGCTCAGCATTGCGTTGTATAATGGCTATGCCTGGCCATCCTTTTAGCTCATTGATTGCATGGAATATTTCAGCGCTTGGGATATTGGCTTTGCTTGATATACCGATCGCCCATGTCAAAATATGGCGATCAAGACTATTCTTTTCCATTGAATTACGAAGGCTGATTGTTTTTGCAATATTGTTGTTTGAAAGTGCGTCGAGGCCAGCTTTAAGTTGCTTGAGTGTAGGATGATTACTAGGTGTAGAAAGGCTGTTCGTTGTCATATGAAATTGTTTAAGAGGTTTCTTAGCTTCTTTTTTCGTGAAAAAGGGCGTAGGGCGAACCAAAGGGATTGGTGCTTTTCCGTGCAAAAGAGGTGTTTTTGCACATGCATTTGAAAATAAAATTGTTTCTGTCAATATAAATGTAGTAAAGGTTGATACGAAAAGAGAGGCGGGAAATACACGCATAGAGAAAAGACCTTAAGACCTTGCTTTTTGCAAACACTCAAGAATTTCTAAAATAAAAGCGTGAAAAACGGGTTAATATATGGCTGATCCTTTAAGGGAACGTTAGGAATTGAAAGAGATACATGCTAATCTTAAGAGAGCTTGTGTGAAATTCATCTTGCTTCAATGAGAGAGCACGACTATGCTCTATTGCTGATAATTTACAAAGGCGATTAAAAAAATAAAAGCGAACATTACAGGGAGTTTATCATGCTCAAGGGAGCCGTGACCGCGCTTATCACCCCGTTTGATGATAATGGCGCTATTGATGAGAAAGCATTTTGCAATTTTGTTGAGTGGCAGATTACACAAGGTATTAATGGCGTCAGTCCTGTTGGTACAACAGGTGAATCACCAACTTTAAGTCATGAAGAGCATAAGCGGATTATAGAATTATGTGTTGAGCAGGTTGCTAAACGTGTTCCTGTTGTTGCTGGAGCAGGGTCAAATAGTACAAGTGAGGCTATAGAGCTTGCACAGCATGCAGAAAAAGCAGGTGCAGATGCAGTCTTGGTTGTGACTCCATATTATAACCGACCTAATCAGAGAGGACTATATACGCATTTTTCTTCTATTGCGAAAGCTATTTCTATACCTATCATAATTTATAATATTCCCGGTCGTTCTGTTATTGATATGGCTGTGGAGACTATGCGAGACCTTTGCCAAGATTTTAAAAATATCATTGGTGTGAAGGATGCAACGAGCAAAATTGAACGTGTCAGTGAACAACGTGAAAAATGTGGAAAGGATTTTGTACAGCTTTCCGGTGATGATTGTACAGCATTAGGTTTTAATGCACATGGAGGTACGGGTTGTATTTCGGTTTCGTCCAATGTTGCTCCAAAACTTTGTGCAGAGCTTCATGCTGCTTGTTTTCGTGGTGATTATAAAACAGCACTAAAATTAAATGATCTTCTGATGCCTCTCAATCGTGCAGTGTTTATTGAGCCAAGCCCTGCAGGTATTAAATATGCTGCTGCAAAATTGGGACTTTGTGGTAATACTGTTCGTTCACCGATTATTTCATTAGCGGATACCACGAAGAAGATTATTGATGCGGCCCTGCACCATGCTGGTCTTCTTAAAGAATAAGTAACATTGATGTAGCCATGAACAAAAAAAGGAACGCACCAGTTCGGAAAATAATTGCGGATAATCGTAAAGCCCGTTTTAATTATGAAATTCTCGATAATCTTGAGGCTGGCCTTGTCCTTCAAGGGGCAGAAGTGAAGTCTTTACGTTCCAATCATGCAAATATTGCCGAAAGTTATGCCAGCTTTGAAAATGGGGAGTTATGGTTAGTTAACAGCTATATTCCCGAATATACGCAGGCTAACCGTTTTAATCATGAGCCGCGCCGTTTGCGTAAATTATTAATTTCAAAACGTGAAATGGCGCGTTTTTTTAACGCAACTTCTCGTGAAGGAATGACACTTGTTCCTCTTAAACTTTATTTTAATGAAAGAGGGCGTGCTAAATTGGAAATTGCTTTAGCACGTGGGAAAAAGCTTCATGATAAGCGCGAGACGGAAAAGAAACGTGATTGGGGGCGTGAAAAAGCACGGCTTTTAAAAAGATATGGATAACAGAATTGGTTTGTATATCTTTATTTATAGCGCTACTGAAAAAATTTTAGCATTGATCTAGATATGTTTTTGCAGCTTCGAAAATCTGATGGAACATAGCATCTGTTAAGCGGCCCGTGTTGGTATTATAGCGCGAACAGTGATAGCTTGAAAAGATGCGTAATCTACCGATGTTATTTATTTCTCCGTGTCCGAAAGGGTGTGCTAAAATTTTTGCATTGAGAGCGCGTATGGTTGAATGATGCGCAATGGTGCCAAGGGTAATGACAGCTTTAAGTTGGGGAAGATTTGTCAAAAGGGGCGAAAAGAAATATCGGCAAGTGTTTATTTCTGTGCCAGAGGGTTTATTTTCTGGTGGAACACAACGAACTGAGTTAACAATTGCTGTATCGATCAGTTCAAGATCGTCGTCTGCTCTTTCTTCGAAGGTGCCTTGGGCAAAACCAAACTTTTTTAAAGTAGAATAAAGTAAGTGCCCAGCATAATCACCAGTGAATGGGCGTCCAGTTCGATTTGCTCCCCGTAATCCAGGAGCGAGACCGACAATGAGAAGGCGTGTTGTGTCTGCGCCTTTATAGGGAAAGAATGGGCGCACTGGTGCGTTATACCAGCTCGGTTCTTTTATACGCCAGTCGGCGATGAACTTGTGTAAGCGGGGGCATAAATTGCAATTTTGCGGTGGTTCTGGGCAAAGCGACGTTGATTGGTTATTCATGGCAACGGAAATCAATCATTTTTTATAAAATTTTTTTTGAGTTATGTATGGGATATCTGTAAATTGTTTGCAGGGTATATGATGGATCATGTCTTTGTAAACAACCTATGATGAATACAAACGAGCCCTTTATAACATAGTTTGACATAAAATCATTGCCGATTATTGTGCAAAGATAGAGACAACCTTTTAGTGATTTATTCGATAAAGGAGTTGTTATTGAATGCGGTGTTTCATAGGATAAAATCTTTTATTTTATGAATATATAGCATAAATAGTATGCGTTAGACTGTTGTTATTGCACAAGATTTTTAATCATTTGAAATGGTTGATAATCTTTTAAAGGAGAGTGTTTCCAGTGAAAGAATAATTTTTTCAAATGAATGTGTTTTTTTGTTTGATCCGGTATTCTTAGATACTTTTATTTTAGAGCGGTATTGATAGTTGGTTTGAATAGATTATGCGCTTTTTATAAAGTTTCCAAGAATTTTCTTCAATAAGCTTTTTGAGAAAAAAATATTAAAGGGTGTGTTGTTTTTCTTGTGTTTTATTTTGATTATTGTATATACTTCACACCCACTATGAAATTTTTAAATCTTTAAGAAAGAGGCATAAATGGCCCGCGTAACGGTAGAAGATTGTATTGATAAAGTCGATAATCGCTTTGAGTTGGTGCTTTTAGCGGGACATCGGGCCCGTCAGATTTCACAGGGCGCACAGATTACAGTTGATCGTGATAATGATAAAAATCCCGTTGTTGCTTTGCGTGAAATAGCAGAAGAAACTTTGTCTCCTGCTGATTTGAAGGAAGATCTTATTCATTCGTTGCAAAAGTACGTGGAAGTGGATGAGCCAGAAATTGCAAATGAATTTATTTCTCATTCAGGTGAAGCTGAAAGTGTTTTTGGTACATCATCGGAAGAAGAGGGCTGTTCGTTCGATTATATGTCGGAGGAAGATCTTTTAGCAGGTATTGAAGGTTTGGTTGTGCCGGAGAAAAGCGACGATTACTAATTGCAGCGATTTATATTGCAGTAACGGATATGCGTTGTCATGCAGTGGCGGTTGTTGTTCTTGTCTTTTTTATAAGGGTTAGGTTGTAAAAAGATAAAGGATATGCTCGTATGATGCGTCAGTGTGAACTTGTTGGGCGTGTTCAACGTTACAAGTCTGACGTGGATGAGGCTTTGTTAAATAAAGCCTACGATTATGCAATGCGTAAGCATGGTCATCAGAAGCGTGCTTCAGGTGATCTTTATTTTTCTCACCCTTTAGAAGTTGCCGCTATTTTGACGGATATGCGGTTAGATGAAGCAACAATTGCTGTTGCTCTTTTGCATGATACGATTGAAGATACAAGCGCTACACGAGCAGAAATTGATCAACTTTTCGGATCTGAAATTGGTAAGTTGGTTGAAGGGCTTACAAAGCTTAATAAGCTTGATCTTGTATCGAAGAAGGCGGTACAGGCAGAGAATCTTCGTAAGCTTCTTATCGCTATTTCTGAAGATGTCCGTGTTCTTTTAGTCAAACTTGCCGATCGTCTTCATAACATGCGTACCCTTAGTGTTATGCGTGATGATAAGCGTCGGCGAATTGCTGAGGAGACAATGGATATTTATGCGCCGCTTGCTGGTCGCATGGGTATGCAGGATATGCGCGAAGAATTAGAAGATCTCTCTTTCTTTTATTTAAATCCAGAAGGTTATCGTACGATTACCAATCGCCTTTCTGAATTATCAAAACGCAATCGTGATTTGCTTTCCACAATTGAAAATGAATTGACAAAACTTTTTCTCAAGCATGGCATTAAAGCAGATGTTAAAAGCCGTCAGAAAAAATCTTATTCCGTTTTTCGTAAAATGGAAAGTAAAGCACTCTCTTTTGAACAATTATCGGATATTTTTGGATTTCGCGTGATTGTTGAAACAGTGAATGACTGTTATCGTGCTCTTGGTGTTATTCATACGACGTGGCCAATGGTACCTGGTCGTTTTAAAGATTATATTTCGATACCAAAGCAGAATGATTATCGTTCCATTCATACAACGATTGTCGGGCCTTCAAGACAACGTGTTGAACTACAGATTAGAACTGCTGCTATGGATGAGATTGCTGAATATGGCGTTGCTGCACATTCCATTTATAAAGATCAAGGTTCCAATTATTCAGCTTCGAGGTTATCAAACGAGACAAATGCGTATGCATGGTTGCGTCAAACGATTCAATCTTTGTCAGATGGAGATAATCCGGAAGAGTTTTTAGAACACACAAAGCTTGAGCTTTTTCAAGATCAAGTTTTCTGTTTTACTCCGAAAGGCCGGTTGATTGCCTTTCCCAAAGGAGCCACACCTATTGATTTTGCTTATGCAGTCCATACCGACATTGGTGATTCTTGTGTAGGAGTAAAAATCAATGGTCGCATTATGCCTTTAATGACCAAATTAAAAAATGGTGATGAAGTTGATATTATACGTTCACAAGCTCAAGTTCCACCGGCGGCGTGGGAATTTCTTGTCGTAACCGGGAAAGCACGTTCAGCAATTCGTCGAGCAACCCGTGCAGCGGTACGTAAGCAATATTCGGGTCTAGGATATCGTATTCTTGAGCGTTCGTTTGAATATATGGGAAAACAATTTTCAAAAGATGTTCTTAAGCAAGTTTTGCCACGTTTAGCACGCAAAGATGTAGAGGACGTATTGGCAGCTGTTGGGCGTGGTGAATTGCCCTCTAGCGATGTGATTAAAGCGGTTTATCCTGATTATCAAGATCATCGTGTGGTGCAGAAGTCGTCTTTTAGGCCTGGGGAAGAAGGTTGGTTCAACATTGAAAATGCGCAAGGGATGATTTTTAAAGTTCCAGAAAATGAAAAGGGTGCAGTTTCAGAGGAGAAATATCAATCCAAAGCATTACCTATTCGAGGAACCCGTGGAGATATTCCCGTACGGTTTTCTCCTGAAGGGGCTGTGCCGGGAGATCGGATTGTTGGCATTATGCAACCAGGTGCGGGGATTGTTATTTATCCGATACAGTCTTCTGCTTTGATGGCATATGATGATCAGCCAGAACGGTGGATTGATGTCCGCTGGGATATTGATGCCCAAATGAGTGAACGTTTTCCTGCTCGGATTAATATTTTGGCTGTTAATAGTCCTGGTTCTTTGGCAGAAATTACGCAAGTAATTTCTGCAAACGATGCCAATATCCAAAATTTGTCTTTTATCCGTTCAGCACCAGATTTCACAGAAATTATGATTGATTTGGAAGTTTGGGATTTAAAACATTTGAATCGTATTTTTTCTCAGTTAAAAGAGGCAGGTTCTGTTAGTACAGTACGGCGGGTTCATGGATAAAAAGAGAGATTTTGCGATGAATACACAAGATGTGATTGATATTTTTAAACAAGCAGATGCTATTCTGGAAGGGCATTTTATTTTAACATCAGGTCGTCATAGTGCTACTTATATGCAGAAGGCGAAAGTATTCATGCATGCTGACTTGACAGAAAAGTTGTGTTGTGGATTGGCTCAAAAAATCAAAAAATCAGTCGAAGGAAAAATTGATTATGTGGTTGGTCCCGCGATTGGTGGTCTTATTCCTTCGTATGAAACTTCACGCCATCTTGGTATTCCTTCTCTTTGGGTAGAGCGTGTAAATGGCGTATTTGAATTGCGTCGTTTTGAAATCAAGAAAGGCGCACGAGTTGTGATTGTTGAAGATATTGTGACAACAGGTCTTTCCATTCGTGAGACAGTTGAGGCTCTGGTGACAGCAGGAGCAGATGTGCTGGCAAGTGCGTGTATTCTTGATCGTTCTGGTGGTAAGGTTGATGTCGGAGTTCCGTTGATTGCACTTGCTGAATACGAGATAGTATCTTATGCGAGTGATGCTCTCCCTGTTGAACTTGCTGCGCTTCCAGCGGTCAAACCAGGAAGTCGAAATATTTAATTTTCTTTATCTTTTTTTGTTTTTGTGCAAAAATTTGGCGCAAGTAATTTAAATAATATTGAGTTATTTCATTGTCACAAGATATGTTTTGAGAGTCATATGCTTTTTCGTCGTCGGGAACCAATAGATTTTGTAACGCGTATTCGGCTTTGGTTATGGCCACGTCGTTCATTTTCTCGCTCATTTTGCTATATACGTAAACGTATTTTACGTATATCAGCGACGCCGCACAAAGTAGCTTTAGGGTTTGCTATTGGCATTTTTTTAGCCTGTTCTCCTTTTTTTGGGTTACATATTATTTTGGCACTATTTTTTTCTTGGATTTTGCGTGGAAATTTTGCAGCAGCGATTATTGGGACGATTTTTTCTAACCCACTCACATTTTTGCTGATTGTTATGGCTGATTATAAGGTAGGCTATCTCTGTTTATCGCTTTTTAGCAATGCCAATGAGATGTCTTTTTCTCAAATTCGCACTCTCTTTGATGGTTTGACACTTTCAAATGTACCTGTTCTTTTTAAGAGCGCATGGGATACAGTTATGAGGCCAATGATCTTAGGCGCTACCCTTTTAGGTTTTCTTTTCGGTAGTTTATCTTACATAGGTGTTTACAGAGCAATCGCTCGTTTCCAACAAAAGCGATATCAAAAAGTTATAAAAAAAAAGCGTTTTTTGCAAGACAATTCGGATGATATCTTATGATTGTTGGTCTTGGAAATGATCTGATTGATATAAGACGCATTGAAAGAATGTTGGTTCGTTATGGTGATCGTTTTGTTCAACGTATTTTCACGGATATTGAGCGCAATAAATCTGAAAATCTCAAAAAAAAATCTTCTTCTTATGCCAAAAGATTTGCTGCCAAAGAAGCATGTGCTAAAGCGTTGGGTACGGGAATCGCTTGCGGTGTAAATTGGAAAGACATGGGGGTAATCAATTTACCATCCGGCAAACCGATTATGAAATTAACAGACCGTGCGCAAATACAACTTCAAAAATTATTGCCTCCTCATCACGATGCTGTCATCCATCTCAGTATAACAGATGATTTTCCTTGGGCGCAGGCATTTGTTATTATCGAAGCACTTCCACGGGGATAGATATTGTGGGAGATTGTGCTTTTGCTATTTGAACATTATGATGAAAAAAAGTTATATTTGTGATGGGAAGGCAGTCGGTGATGATCCAGAAAGAGAAAATGCATAAAAAAGAAGAAAAAGGCGGAATTTTTGAATTTATTTTTGTTTTGATACAGGCTCTATTTTTAGCAGCACTTATTCGTACACTTTTTTTTCAGCCTTTCAGTATTCCTTCAGGTTCAATGCGTCCTACTTTGCTTGTAGGGGATTATCTGTTTGTTTCTAAGTATGCATATGGGTATTCTCGTTTTTCTATGCCCTTTTCGCCCCCTCTTTTTTCGGGACGTATTTGGGCATCTCAGCCTCAGCGTGGAGATGTTGTGGTTTTTCGTTTACCAAGTAATCCGGATATTGATTATATAAAACGTGTTGTTGGTCTCCCAGGGGATCGTATACAAGTTCGTCAAGGTGTTCTTTATATTAATGATGAGGCTGTTTCACGTAACTTTATGGGAAAGATTGATAATTCTGATATAACAGAGGTCAACTACCCTGTTAATGTCTATCGCGAGACGATGTCTAACGGTGTTAGCTACGATACACTTGATTTAGCTTTTATTCCGCAAGTTGATGACACAAAAGTTTTTGAAGTTCCTCAGGGGCATTATTTTATGATGGGTGATAACCGTGACAATTCAGATGATAGCCGTTTAGATGTGGGGTATGTTCCGGAAGAAAATCTTATTGGCCGAGCAAGTTTGATCTTTTTCTCTATCAGTAATGGTTCAAGTGCTTGGCAGATTTGGCGTTGGCCATTTGACGTGCGTTGGAATCGTTTATTTTCTTTTATTAATACTGTTCATGATTTGCCGCTTGTCAAGCAGGGGATCAACGATGAATCGTCCAATCATTGATCAGCTTGAAAGACTAACGGGGCATCGTTTTAAAGATGAAGAGAGATTAAAAAAAGCATTAACGCATTCTAGTGTACATGATTCGGAACAGGGCAATTATGAACGATTAGAGTTTCTCGGTGATCGCGTTTTAGGGCTTTTGATTGCGGAAATGTTGTATCAATTGTTTCCACAAGCCAGTGAAGGTGAATTGTCGGTACGTTTGAACGGTTTGGTAAATGCGCAGACATGTGCTGATATTGCGCTAGAAATGGATTTGCCTGATATGATCCATGTTGGTTTTGAGATGAAAAACTTAAAGGGTCGTCGGCTTACGAATATGCACGCTGATGTGATTGAAGCTTTGATTGCTGTCATGTATCTTGATGGAGGATTAAAGAGCGTTCGGCCCTTTATTCGAAGATATTGGCAAAGTCGAGCAAAGCAGATGGATGCTGGTCGGCGTGATGCCAAGACAGAGTTGCAGGAATGGGCGCATATACAAGGCGGTGTACAACCGCAGTATCGGGTTATAAAGCGTTCTGGTCCAGATCATGATCCTGTTTTTGTAGTAGAGGTAAGTATTTTGGGCTTTGCACCGGAAATTGGGCAGGGTAGCTCTAAACGATATGCCGAAAGAATAGCAGCTGAAAAAATTTTACGACGAGAGGGTATATGGGAAACAATGGAAAAAAATGATCATGAATGACGTTATCAAAACACGTTCTGGTTTTGTTGTGCTCATTGGGATGCCTAATGCTGGTAAGTCGACATTGGTTAACCAGCTAGTTGGGACGAAGGTTTCAATTGTAACGCATAAGGTGCAAACGACGCGAACTTTAATCCGCGGTATTGTCATTCATAATGATACGCAAATTGTATTGATTGACACACCAGGTGTTTTTCGTCCCCACAAGCGTTTAGAGCGGGCCATGGTATCTGCCGCTTGGAGTGGTGCTAAGCATGCTGATGTTCTGTTAGTTTTGATTGATGCTCACAGTGGTCTGTCAGATGAAGTTTGTATGATGTTAGATATTGTAAAAAATACCAGACAGGATAAGATTCTTGTTCTTAATAAGATTGATACAGTTGCTAAATCATCCCTTTTAGCGTTAACCGCAAAAATTAATGAGCGCGTCAAGTTTTTGCAGACATTTATGATTTCGGCATTGAATGGTTCTGGTTGTAAGGATTTGCTTCACACGTTGAGTAAAATGATGCAAAAGGGGCCATGGTATTATCCAGAAGATCAGATTTCGGATATGCCTATGCGTCAGCTTGCTGCTGAGATTACGCGTGAAAAACTTTTTCTTCGCCTCCATGATGAACTCCCTTATTCTTCAACAGTCGAAACAGAAAATTGGCAAGAACGTCCAGATGGTTCGGTTAAAATTAATCAGGTTATTTACGTAGAGCGTGATAGCCAGAAAAAAATTGTTTTAGGAGCAAAAGGCGATACAATTAAAGCGATTGGTCAAGCGGCGCGTAAAGAATTAATGGAAATAATGGATCAGAAGGTTCATCTTTTTCTGTTTGTGAAAGTACGAGATAATTGGGATACCGATCCAGAACGTTACCGCCAAATGGGATTAGATTTTTTAAAATAAAACAAAATGAAATGGAAAGAAACAGCGATTATTCTTGGTACGCGTCAGCATGGCGAAACAAGTGTTATTCTTGAAATTATGACGCGTCAGCATGGTCGTTATATGGGGGTAGTAAAAGGAGGACGTTCGCGTCGTATGGCGGCTCTTCTCCAGCCTGGAAATTTTGTTCAAGCTGAGTGGTGGGCGCGCTTAGACGAACATTTGGGGCTTTTCAGAATTGAAGCACTGGAGCACTATGCTGCGCGATTAATCCTCTTACCAGAAGCCCTTTACGCTTTGCAGTTAATGGCATTTTATTTACGTTTTCTCCCTGAGCGTGATCCTCATCCTATTTTATATGATATTTTACATCTTTTTATGCAGCATTTTGATGAGCCATTTGTGAACGCTGAATTATTGGTGCGTTTTGAGATGCGGCTTCTGGAAGAACTTGGCTTTGGTCTTGATTTATCTTGTTGTGCTGCAACAGGTCGTCAGGAAAGGCTTCATTATGTGTCACCAAAATCAGGACGTTCTGTATGTGAGGAGGCTGGGTATCCTTGGAGAGAGAAGCTTTTACGTTTACCACAATTTCTCGTACAAAGAACTGGTCGTCCTGTTGATTTTCGTGACATAAAAAATGGTTTTATTTTAACAAATTTTTTTTTAACGCGTCATGTTTGGGAGCCACGGGGCATAAAACAGCCATCAGTTCGCACTAATTTGATAGAATTGTTTGAACGGCGGTTCTGTACGCAAGCATTAATTTGTTGATTTTGGTGAGAATGGATAAATGTAAATATGCAAATTTTAGAAACAATTGCTGAAGTACGTCTCTCTATGAAAGAAGAACGACGTTTAGGACGATCTATTGGTTTTGTGCCGACCATGGGAGCATTGCATAATGGTCATCTTGCATTGGTGGAGCAGGCAAGGGCAATGTGTGAACGAATAGTGGTTTCTATTTTTGTCAATCCCAAGCAATTTGGTCCCAATGAGGATTTTGATAAATACCCAAGAGATTTAGTAGGCGATTGTGCTTTATTAAAAAAAGTAGGTGTTGAATATATTTTTGCACCTTCTGTGGAAGAAATGTGGCCACTGAAAAATGAAACCATTGTAAAGGTGGAAAAATTATCGCGTATTTTGATGGGAAGATTACGTCCGGGACATTTTTGTGGTGTGACCAGTGTTGTTGCTAAGCTTTTTAATATTATTCAACCAGATAAGGCTTTTTTTGGGGAAAAAGATTTTCAACAAATCTTGATTATTCGTCGTATGGTTGAGGATTTAGCTTTTCCTGTTGAAATTGTTGGTGTGCCTATTTTACGTGATGCAGATGGTGTAGCAAGCTCTTCACGTAATCAGCTTTTAACATTAGAAGATCGTAAAGCGGCAAAAATTATTCCCGAAAGCGGTAAAGCTGCAGAAAGGCTTTATCACCAAGGGGAACGGTCAGTTGATAAATTATGTAAAATTGTTCGTAATATTTTACAACGTGAATCGCGGGCGATTATTGAATCAATAGATTTACGAGATATGGAAACTTTATCTGTAGTTAAGAGAACCTTAGATAAACCTGCAGTTTTATTACTCACTGTCCGTTTTGGTGAGGTTAGACTTATTGATCAATATCTATTGCAATAGAAGGGCTTAAAATGAGTGTAGATAAAACCATAAAGCGCATTACTGCTTCTGAAATACAGTCAAGAAAAGGACAAGAACCCATTGTTTCATTAACGGCTTATCAGGCTTATAGTGCGCGGATTGCTGATCCATATTGCGATTTGCTTTTGGTTGGTGATAGCGTTGGTATGGTTGTGCATGGGTTTGATACAACACTCCCAGTGAGTGTGGATATGATGATTTTACATGGGCAGGCAGTTATGCGTGGCTCTAAGAGGGCATTAGTGGTTGTTGATATGCCTTTTGGTTCTTATGAAGAAAGTCCAGAACAAGCTTTTTCCAATGCATCACGTATTCTTGCACAAACAGGGTGTGGTGCAATTAAGCTTGAAGGTGGTGTTTATATCGCGGAAACGATTGATTTTTTGTGTAAACGCGGTATTCCAGTTATGAGCCATATTGGTCTTACTCCCCAAGCAGTGAATCGTTTTGGTGGCTTTAAGACTCAAGGTCGCGATGAAAATAATTGGCGACAGATTGAAAAGGATGCTGCAGCGATTGAAGAAGCAGGTGCCTTTGCTGTTGTTGTGGAAGGGGTTGTAGAACCATTAGCGGTAAAGCTTACAGAGATGCTTTCTATCCCTACTATTGGCATTGGGGCATCAAGTCAATGTGATGGGCAGATATTGGTGATGGAAGATATGTTGGGTTATGGCGCTTGGGTTCCTAAATTTGTACGCCGTTATGGTATCCTTGAACAGGAAATGGAGACGGCGATCAAAAACTATGCGAATGATGTTAAATCGCGTGCTTTTCCATCTGAAGCAGAAGTTTATAAGCTTAAACAAAAGTTAGGTTAAGAAAAAAACTTTATAAGTCTATAAGAGAGCGCTTGTTATTGAAGGTTAATATAAATAATTTTTTGTACACATTTTTCTCATGTCCAATGTGATTTATTAATTGTTTATATGATCCATATAATGGTCAATGAGATCATAATGTTTTGCGGTATTGTAGAGAGTGGTTTGCGCTCAGTGATATTTTTTTGAGTATCATTACCTGTAAAAGTGAGACGGTGATCCACTAAACTCATCAATAATGACATGATATACTTTTATTTTCATCAAAGGAGTAGAAGTCCTAAGGGTGAAATATTGTGTGATTTTTATCAGCGATAACAAAGAATAAATGACCAAAAGGATTTTTAAGAGAGACTCTGAACATCGATCTCCTTAAAACGTATTAAAAAGGCATTTTCAATTTGTTGTGTGGGGCATGGTTGCAAATTAAGCCTATCGGATAAAATATCATTTGGATGACCAAAATAGCGAAGGGCTTCTTCTGTACTAAAACCAGCAAGAGTGATGGCTTCATAGAAAGCGGCAATACGGTCTGCTTGTTTGATTTTTTTTAAGAGTTTTTGATTTGGATTAATGGGGAGAGAGAAGCGCATGTGAATAGCGTCTTGTATGCGTTTTTCAATGAATTCATATTGTTTTCCTATGACAGCCTTAAAAGGTGAAATCATATCACCGATAACATATTCTGGTGCATCATGGAGAAGAGCACAGAGGCATTCATGACTCTGTGATTGCGGAAAAAGTCTCTGAAATATTTGTTCTACTAAAAGTGAATGTTGTGCGACAGAGTAGGCATGCTCTCCTTGTGTTTGACCGTTCCAACGTGCAACGCGGGCGAGTCCATGCGCAATATCCTCAATTTCAACATCAAAGGGGGAAGGATTCAATAAATCAAGGCGTCGCCCAGAAAGCATTCTTTGCCAAGCACGCACTGTTCCATCTTGTGACAATTCAGCTTTGGCCATTAATCAGTTTCCACTGTGCTTTCAGGAAAGGTAAAATTCATATTTTCAGCAATACTTATTGTTACAGGAACATTTTCTACAGTCAACGGAATACCTTTATCGATAGCATCTTTGACGTGGTCAATGCGCATTAAAGCTAAGCCTTCATTTGCAGTACAGGTTCCTAAATAACCAAGCACCTTGGTTCCTGCTTTAACGCTAGTCGCTGAGGTTAATTCATGCTGGCTTTTGACAATCAAAATGCGGCGACGTGCTGTAGCGCGATGATGCATTCGTGAAACAACTTCTTGTCCGATATAACAACCTTTGTTGAATACGAGCCCACTAATTTGATCGTAATTAATATCATGGGGAAAGACTTTACCTATTTCATAATCTTGACCGCTTTCTGCGATTGCATAACGAATGCGCATCCGGCTCCAATGATCATTACACTCTGAGGCAGAAAAAGGTATTTTTCCATAGATTCGTATGATTTTTTCTTTTTGTGGAAATCGCTTATCAATAAAACTTGAATCAAAATCTGAGATATCTATTTCATTGTTCCAACAAACTGTAATAACCTCTTGTAATGGTTGTGTAATTTCTACTTTTGCATGTAACTTATAGAGGAGAAGGCGCTTTTGGAAGGTGTCCGCTAAAGATTCAGCAATATCAAACATATAGCCTTGATTTATTTTAGCAATTAGAAAATCAGCGATAACTTTTCCTTGTGGGGATAAGAGAGCACCAGGAAAGAGCTCTTGTGCACTCATTTTTTCCACATCTGTAGTAATAAGAACCTGTAGGAAATGTGTTGCTTCTTCACCCATAACTTTAATAATTTTGCGCTTTTTAAGACGAATAGCGCTTTGTTTTTCGATCATGGTTCTTGCCTTTCTGCTCAGAGTTACATAATCGGTAAAGAGATGACAAGTAAGGAGTACGGTTATGTCTAAAACATTTGATACAATTTTTAAAGGCGCAATGCTTGTGAATCATGATGGAATCAGCAAGCGTGATATTGGTGTCACAAATGGCCGTATTGCTGAAATTGGTGATCTTACACGTGCATCTGCTGGTGAAGTGATTGACTGTACAGGGCTTCACATTTTGCCTGGTGTCATTGATAGTCAGGTTCATTTTCGTGAACCGGGAAATGAATATAAAGAGGATTTGGAAAGTGGATCTCGTTCTGCGGTTTTGGGGGGAGTTACAGCAGTATTTGAAATGCCTAATACCAATCCATTGACCATATCAGAAGAGGCGCTGACTGATAAAGTGAAACGCGGATTTCATCGGATGCATTGTGATTTTGCATTTTGGGTTGGAGGAACACGTGAAAATGCACATGAATTGGCCGAGTTAGAAAAACTCCCTGGAGCTGCCGGAGTTAAAGTTTTTATGGGGTCTTCTACAGGCGATCTTCTGGTGGATGATGATGAGAGTGTGCGTCTTATTTTGAAAAATACACGTCGTCGTGCAGCTTTTCATTCTGAAGATGAGATACGGCTCAAGGAGCGTAAAATATTGCGTATTGAGGGAGATGCATCATCACATCCGATTTGGCGCGATGAAATTGCTGCATTGAAATGTACACAGCGTTTAGTGCAAATTGCGCATGAAATGAGGGCACGTATTCATGTATTACATCTTTCTACAGCGGAAGAAATTAAATTTCTGAAAAATCATAAGGATGTAGCAACGATTGAAGTCACACAACATCATTTGACTTTGACGGCTGATGATTATCAGCAGTTTGGCACCTTAATTCAAATGAATCCACCTATCCGTGAAAGTCGCCATCGTGAAGTTCTTTGGTATGGTGTGCAGCAAGGTATTATTGATGTTTTGGGTTCTGATCATGCTCCTCATACGCTTGAAGAAAAGTATAAAACTTATCCCTCTTCGCCTTCAGGAATGACAGGTGTACAGACGACTGTTGCACTTATGCTAACATATGTAAATGCGGGGAAGATGTCTCTTGAACGTTTTGTTGATCTCACTTCGCATGGCCCTAGTCGCATTTTTGGCATAAGCTGCAAAGGGCGTATTGCTGTTGGGTATGATGCTGATTTGACCATTGTTGATCTTAAGCGAGAAGAGATTATTACGAATGCATTGATTGGTTCGCGGGCGGGTTGGACACCTTATGATGGTAAAAAGGTTAAAGGTTGGCCCGTTGGGACCATTATTCGTGGTATACGGGTTATGTGGGAAGGTGAAATTGTTACACCTTCGCAGGGTGAACCGATTAAATTTATAGAATCCTTAGCATAACTAGATAAAATTGATGAATTTGGGGAATAATTTTGTGACTATAAAAGGTACTCATGATGCTTTTATCTAGGCATCTTGATGATTTATTTTTCAGTAATTAAAGCGATTATATTTAATGAGATTTGGCTGATTAGGCTATTTGTTTTTGCGTTTATAGCCATTAAGTATAGCATAAATAATGGTTTGATAGGTTTTGTACAGATCAATTGTTAAGATTCATGATAAGGTTTTCGGATAAGTCTCTACCTTCCTTAATGTATCTTTGGTTTGCTTCAATTGCTGACTGTGTACAATAATGATAATTTTCTGAAAAAGCACGATAAGCTTCATTAAACGCTTCGTAAAAATAAGCGCGTCTTTTTGGGGTTGGTTTTTCTGCCTCGATCAGTGTGGTCATGTGATCATACCATTGGTTTGTTGGGATACTACAAAGATTTTGCAGAGAGTGCAGGGATCCTAAAATTTCTGCCAGTCGTAGCAATTTTGTATCGTATGGTGGAGATTGTTGCGCAAAAGTTGATATTGAAGTTAAAAAAAATGTTAAAATAGTAATTTTAATCAATGTATTACGCATTATTTTGATTGCTCCTTTTTAATAATTTTCTATACAAATACAATTGCAGATAAAATGGCTTTATCATTAATAACCTTATGTTGAAGGATATGACGAAAATGGTTTTGCATCATTACCGATAGCGGATGTGTTATGAAATTTAGGGCATGAGAAATAGTAAGGAAAGTATCATGGGCATATTAAAAACTCTGATTAAGCTTTATCTGGTTAAAAAATTCAGATTTTCTGCAATGCAATCTGTTTTTCACGGAAATTTACGTTGTATTTGCGATTAAAGATTTCCTTCTCTGATAGTTTTGTCATCAAGAAAAGGAGTGCGATCTTTACCAACAAAATGCTCTTGTCCCATCAAATAAAATAGGATTGTTTTTGTAACGGATGATGGATACAGCATAAACAAAACGGGGCGGTTCTGAAAATTTTACATAAAATATATGAAAGTTTTGATTTAATCCCGCGTAATTCGATGATCTTAGGTAAGATTCAGCTGGAAGAGCGATGAGTTATATCGCTAACGGAGTATAATTATGAGAGAGTTGCGGTTTTATAATACGCTGACACGTAAAAAAGAAAATTTCACACCGATAGATGTGGCTAAGGTACGTCTTTATGTTTGTGGTCCGACAGTGTACGATTATGCCCATATAGGTAATGCACGCCCTGTGATTGTTTTTGATGTTTTATTTCGCTTCTTACGTCATATCTATGGCGATGATCATGTTATATATGCTCGTAATATTACAGATGTGGATGATAAAATTAATGCACGAGCGGCTTGCGAATATCCAGAGTTAACGCTGAATGACGCTATTCGCCAATTGACTGAACGTACCTATTCTCAATTTCAACAAGATACGATGGCACTTGGTTGTTTATTACCAACCAGCCAACCGCGTGCAACCGATCATTTGGAAGAAATGCGCTCTTTAATTGAAAGGTTGCTTGAAAGAGGCCATGCTTATAAAGCAGAAAATCATATATTATTCTCCGTCAGTAGCATGGGGGATCATCCCCGTTATGGTACATTTGCAAAACGTTCTTTGGATGAAATGAGAGCGGGTGCACGTGTTGATGTTGCTGCTTATAAAAGGGAGGAAATGGATTTTGTTTTATGGAAACCCTCTGTGGAGGGGGAACCAGGTTGGAAATCACCGGCAGGAATTCCTGTTTTAGGTCGTCCGGGCTGGCATATTGAGTGTTCTGCAATGTCAATGGCAAAGCTATTAGCGCCCTATGGCGGTGGTTTAACCTGTGATGATCCGACAGCGAATGTTTTTGATATTCATGGTGGTGGACTTGATTTAATTTTTCCTCATCATGAAAATGAGATTGCCCAAAGTTGCTCAGCTTTTGGGACTGAACGCATGGCTAATCTTTGGATGCATAACGGTTTTTTGCAGGTTGAAGGCAAGAAGATGTCTAAAAGCCTCGGCAATTTCATTACTATTCGTTCTATCTTAGAGAGTGATTTTTTTGAGTTCAAGAATGCTTTAACAGATGAAATAAAACAGAACTGGGCTGGTTTGTCTGCGCGTTTTTCGATGTTACAAACACATTATCGTGAACCGTTAAATTGGACGTTTCAGCGTTTAACACAATCTAGTAGTGAATTGTATCGCTGGTATGAATTGCTTCGCTGTGAAAAGGAATGTTTGGAGCAGAATGAAGTTTTTGATGATTCTTTGGTAAACACATTAAGTGATGATCTTAACACTCCGAGTGCATTTGCTCTTTTGCGAAAGTTTTATAAAGCAGGGAATGTTGTAGCGCTTGCAAATGGAATGGATTTATTGGGACTCTTGCGGCAAGAGTGGATTAGAGATAAAGAATGCCCATTGTTTATGAGAAAAACGTCCCTTGATGCAAAATTTATTGAACAGCGCATTGCCGAAAGGCTACGGCTTATCCATAATAAAGAATGGGCAGCTGCGGATATAATTCGTGATGAGCTTGCAGCCGAGGGGGTCTTACTAAAAGATAAAAAGGATCCACAGACTGGTGAGCGTGTAACTGTGTGGGAAATAAAGCGGTTCTAATTCCCGTATTCTAGCAGCTTTCATAACAAGGGAGAAGGTTGATGGAATTTTTATATTATTATGGGTATGTCGCACTTAAATTAATTGTAGGACTTATCGCCTTCCTGTTGATTTTAAGAACTACGGGTCGCGGTAGTCTTAGTCAAATGACACCGGTTGATTTGGTGAGCAATTTTGTGATGGGGAGTATCATTGGAGGAGTTATTTATAGTCCAAATATTAGCAGCATTCAATTATTGCTTATCTTATTCGTTTGGCAAATCTTGGTTGCATCTCTTAATTTTTTTGCACGCTATTCAGTTTTTTTTCGTCGTCTCATTGCAGGAGAAGATATCACACTCGTTTTAGATGGCGTATTTCAAATGGATGAGATTAAAAATTTAGGTATCAGCGTGGATGATTTGATTACAATGCTGCGTATTAAAGGTTGTAGTTTACACGAAGCTGCTTTTGTTCGTTTGGAAACCAATGGTGCTTGTTCCGTTATTAAAAAGGAAGAGCGTAAGAAGTCTGTCATTTTAGTACAAAATGGCGAAATTCTCGATAAGGGGCTTAACGAGATTGGTAAGTCAAAAAAATGGCTTCAGGAAGAATTGAAAAAAAAGCGTATAAAGGTTAAGAATTTATTTGCGGCAGAATGGTATGAGAATACAGACCAAAATAATAAATCTTATGACGGATTATTTCTTGTCCCTTTTTCAAAAACAGTCTAGCCTCAAACACTAATGCGTGTAATTTAGTGTATAGAAAAGATAGTAGAACCTGTAAATGGTGATAGGGGAATTGTTGTCGTGCTTGTTAGGTGGATAGTAGAAGAAGCAAGGGCTTTATGAAACGGAATGAAATAATAAAAACCGTGTCGTCAGATACAGGCCAAACTCTACGTACACTTTGTAATTTATGGCCTTATATGTGGCCCGCAAATCGGCGAGATCTGAAAATACGTGTGCTATGGGCGATATTTTATCTTGTTTTAGCCAAGCTGATTCTCATATCTGTACCGTATTTCTTTAAATATGCTACGAATGCGCTTGATGTGAACTTTAAGCTTCCTGCATGGTTTCCATCGAGTTGGATTGTTCCCATCATGCTCGTTTTTGCATACAACGTTGCACGTATTGTTCAAGCTGGATTAAACCAGTTGCGTGATTCTCTTTTTGCAACCGTTGGTCAATATGCTATTCGTCAATTAGCCTATAAGACTTTTGTGCATATTCATGAATTATCTTTGCGATTTCATTTGGAAAGGCGAACTGGTGGGCTTTCTCGTGTGATTGAACGTGGTACAAAGGGCATTGAATCGATCGTTAGATTTTCAATTCTTAATACAGTACCAACAGTTTTGGAATTTGTTCTGACAGCATTTGTCTTTTACATAAGCTATGGGGGGCGTTATTTTTTCATAGTTGTAGCAACAGTTGGTTTGTATACTTGGTTCACAATCAAGGCGAGTGATTGGCGCATTCGTATTCGGCAACAAATGAATACGGCAGATACTGAGGCCAATACGCGTGCTGTTGATTCTCTTTTGAATTTTGAAACGGTCAAATACTTTGGCAATGAGACTCTAGAAGCACACCGGTTTGATTCTTCTATGGCAGGTTATGAAAAAGCTGCGACAAAAATTTGGACGTCATTAAGCTGGCTTAATTTTGGTCAGGCTCTTATTTTTGGTATTGGAATGACTATCCTGATGTTGATGTCAGCTTACGAAGTTTTTTGTGGGACGCAAACCTTAGGCGATTTTGTTTTTATTAATGCGCTTTTGATGCAGCTTTCCATTCCGTTGAATTTTATTGGTTCAATTTATCGTGAAGTTCGACAAGGTTTAACTGATATCGAAGCTATGTTTGATCTTTTAGATGTTCAGCAGGAAATTGTTGATAAATCAGATGCCAAAGCATTAGTGATAGAAGGTGGTACCATTCGGTTTAATCAGGTAAAATTTTCCTATGATCCGAATCGTCAGATTCTCAAAGGCATTGATTTTGAGGTTCCTGGAGGCAAAACAGTTGCAATTGTTGGTCCATCGGGCGCTGGTAAATCGACTATTTCCCGATTGCTTTTTCGATTTTACGATGTTGATGCAGGATCTATCACAATTGACGGGCAGGATATCCGTGACGTAACACAAAAAAGTTTGCGCGAAGCTATCGGCATGGTGCCGCAAGATACAGTGTTATTTAATGATACGATTGCATATAATATTTGCTACGGGCGTCCAAGTGCCACTGATGAAGAGATGCGCAAAGCTGCTGAAATGGCACAGATATCAAAATTTATTGAGATGCTTCCGAAAGGTTTTCAGTCTATGGTAGGTGAGCGTGGACTAAAATTATCGGGTGGTGAAAAACAACGTGTGGCTATTGCACGGACACTGTTAAAAGCTCCTCCGCTTCTTATTCTGGATGAAGCAACAGCAGCTCTTGATACGGCGACGGAACAAGAAATTCAACAAGCATTGGATATCGTAAGCCGTGGGCGTACAACATTAATAATTGCTCACCGTCTTTCTACTGTTATCAATGCTGATGAAATTTTGGTTCTCAAAAATGGTCGTATTATTGAAAATGGAACGCATGCAGAACTTTTGCGTAAGAAAGGTTTATATGCTTCAATGTGGAATAAGCAGCTTGAAGCATCGCAAGCAGAAGAAAAATTACGTAAAATGCGTGAAGAAGATGAGTTAGGTGTTGTTAATCGTAAGAAATAAACTGCGTAAAATGATCTTTAAACTTTATAGAGAGTGATTGATTAAGTATACGGAACGATAAGGAGGAACAAAAAGATTTATTACGTGTTTAGATCATATCTATGAATAGGAAATTATATGAGTATTATACAGTCTATCCATAATAGCTTTGCGCCAATTCATAAAGAGGGTTATCCTTTTATTATAGCATTTTTTGTTATTTCGCTCATTCTTGGTTGGATATGGAGTCCGTTGTTTTGGTGTGGTCTTGTTCTCACGGTGTGGTGTATATATTTTTTCCGCGATCCAGATCGTGTGATCCCTTTGAATTCAAATTGGGTTGTATCTCCTGCCGATGGGCGTATTTCATTTGTTGGACCGTGCATTCCGCCTGAAGAGTTGGGATTGGGGAATGAGGAAATGATCCGTATTTCCATATTTATGGATATTTTTTCATGCCATATCAACCGTATTCCCATAAGTGGTACAGTAGAGACTATTGTTTATCGTCCAGGTCGGTTTGCAAATGCTGATCTTGATAAAGCCAGTCAGTTTAATGAGCGTAATGGGCTCGTGATTGATAGTAAACATGGTAAAATTGCTATGGTACAGATAGCAGGAATGATTGCTCGTCGGATTGTTTGTTGGTCAAAAGAAAATGATTCCGTTATTACGGGGCAACGCTTCGGGATCATTCGTTTTGGTTCTCGCCTTGATATTTATATACCGACAGAAATCAAATTGCGTGTTGGGATTGGGCAAATAGCAATTGCTGGAGAAACTGTTTTGGGCTCTTTTGATGATACGAGTGCTGCAACTGATTTCAGATTTGATTAGGACAAGCAATGAAAGTTTTCTCATTATTTTCTTCATTTAATCCTGAAGGACAGCATGATGATGCTGGAAATCGGTGGCGTTCACCTACGCCTATGCGATATGTCATCCCCAATATTATCACGATTTTGGCAATTTGCGCAGGGATGAGTAGTATTCGTTTGGCTTTTGAGAATCGCTATGAGGCTGCTATTTTGATGGTACTTTTGGCAGCAATCTTAGACGGAGCAGATGGTCGCATTGCCCGTTTGATGGATGGGAGTTCATCTTTTGGAGCACAGATGGATTCTCTTGCTGACGTTATTAATTTTGGTGTGGCACCTGCACTTATTGTTTATTCCTTTATTTTGAATCAAGCGCACCAAGTTGGTTGGATCGCGGCACTTGTCTATTGTGTTGCTTGTTGTTTGCGATTAGCGCGTTTTAATGTGATGTTGGATAACATGGATGTACCAAGATGGCAGGGAAATTATTTTATTGGTGTTCCTGCACCAGCAGGAGCGTTATTACTTTTATTGCCTATGTATTTAGGCGCTCTTGGTTTGATACCAAGTTGGAGCTGGGCATTGTTTTTTAGCCTCTATACTGTAATTATTGCTTTTCTTTTGGTCAGTCGTTTACCGGTATGGAATGCAAAGACAATTGATCAAAATTTAAGGCGTGATATCGTTGTACCGTGTATGCTGTGCATTGTTATTTATGTAGGTTTTCTCGCAACTTATACGTGGCACACTTTATTGATTACAGCTGTTGGCTATATGATTTTTCTTCCTTGTAGTTTTATGGCTTATAATAAACGGGCAGCTTTGGAAGGAAAAGAGACCAGTGTTAAAACTATCCAAAAATCATAAATCTTGATATTTGGGGGATGGGGGGAAGCAGAGTAGAAGGAAATCTAAGTCAGGCTGGTCATTTCTCTATTACTCAGGGGCATGATAATTCATAAACCGATTTTTACGGACATTAAAAAGCTTGCCTGTTTCCTTTAAATCAGGTGATGATAAATGTACTATCTTTTCTGCAACTTCTTGTGGTGAGGGTAGTGTTTGTGGATCCTCACCAGGTACAGCTTGCGCGCGCATGGCAGTGCGTGTTGCACCGGGATCAACACAATTAATCTTGATAGGGGTTTGTTTTAGCTCTTCTGCCCAACAGCGAGCAATAATTTCTAAAGCAGCTTTAGAAGCTGCATAAGGTCCCCAGAAAGCGCGCGCAACATGCGCAACGCTTGAGGATAAAAGAATCACTCGTCCAGCATCAGATTTACGCAATAAGGGTTCAACAGCTTTCATCAAGCGCCATTGGCTGATGAGATTTATTTGAAAAACCTCTTCAAATACTGTATTTTCGATATGCGCTATTGGTGAAAGTGTTCCAAGGATTCCTGCATTTGCGACCATAATATCGAGTTTTTTCGAACGCTTAGCAATTGAGAAACCAAGAGAATCAATGTTTTTCATGTGATGTAAGTCGAGTGGGATGAGTGTTGCAGAAGCACCTTTTTCTTGGATTTTTTTGTCAAGTTCAATGAGCCCACTCATCGTTCGTGCAAGGGCGATAATATGAGCACCGCGTGCTGCGAGTTCTAATGCTAAATGATAGCCAATTCCTCTTGAAGCACCTGTAACAAGTGCAACACGACCAAAAAGATTAAAATCAAACTTTGTCATCATTAGTTGCTTGTTTTTAGAACCGATGCTTGATAAATTTGGGGAATATTTTCCTGATCAACCAGATGTGTAGGATAATGTCCGGTAAAATAATGATCAGTAAATTGTGGATCTGCGTTGTTTCGCTTTTCTCCTGCCACAGCAAGGTATAGGCCATCCGTTGAAAGAAATTCTAATGAGTCAGCTCCTACAAAATTGCACATGG
The DNA here is from genome assembly GCF_045277155.1 of Bartonella gliris. Lineage (GTDB taxonomy): Bacteria > Pseudomonadota > Alphaproteobacteria > Rhizobiales > Rhizobiaceae > Bartonella > Bartonella gliris. Next base: position 669,628 of record NZ_CP123962.1, on the reverse strand, counting down.
ATTTTAAGTCTGGATACTGATTAGCCAAAAGGCTTTCAACTTTAGGCGTATCAATACCATAGAAATCAGGATAAAAAATCATAGGGCTAGAAATGCGCATATGAACTTCTTTTGCTCCTGCATCTCGAAGCATTCGCACAATTTTGACGGATGTTGTTCCACGTACGATGGAGTCATCAACTAGAATGACACGTTTTCCTTCGATGACAGGACGGTTTGCAGAATGCTTTAATTTAACTCCAAACGCACGAATTTGTTGTGTTGGTTCGATAAAAGTGCGCCCAACGTAATGATTACGAATAATACCAAGTTCAAAGGGAATTCCAATTTCTTGTGCATAACCAATTGCGGCTGGTGTTCCTCCATCAGGAACGGGAACCACAACATCCCCTTCACAGGGTGCTTCTTGCGCTAAACGAACCCCCATATTCTTACGTATCATATAAACATTCCGTCCTCCAACGATTGAATCGGGACGAGCAAAATAGACATATTCAAAAAGGCAAAGTTTTTCTGGATTCTCACTCTGGGGGGGGATAATTTTTTTAGTGATTTCCCCATTTTTTTGTATTTCGCAGATGATGATTTCCCCATTTTTGACATCGCGGACATATTTTGCTCCAATGATATCAAGGGCACAGGTTTCAGAACAAAAGATTGGTTTACCATCAAGTTCCCCCATCACAAGCGGACGAATACCTATTGGATCACGTGCAGCAATGAGCTTGGTGCGTGTAAGCGCCAGCATAGCATAACCACCTTCTACTTTCCGAATAGCATCAACAAAACGATCTGATGACGATTCATAACGTGAACGAGCGATAAGGTGGAGAAAGACTTCTGAGTCCGATGTTGATTGGCAAATGGCGCCCGAGGCAATGAGTTCTTGGCGCAATGTAAGACCGTTGGTGAGATTACCATTATGGGCAATAGCAATACCTCCAGCTTTTAATTCAGCAAAAAGGGGCTGTACATTGCGTAATGCTATTTCTCCAGTTGTTGAATAACGGGTATGCCCGATAGCACGATTTCCTGGTAAACGGGCAAGTGTTGCGGGGTTTGTGTAGTGATCACCAACAAGACCTAGATGCTTTTCTTGATGAAACATTTTGTTATGGTAGGAAACAATTCCAGCTGCTTCTTGCCCACGATGCTGAAGTGCATGGAGTCCAAGAGCTGTTAATGTTGCTGCATCTTCATGCCCAAGAATACCAAAAACGCCACATTCTTCATGAAGGGTATCGTCATCTAGTGAAAACTCCTCAAAGGGAATGTCGATTTTTGTCATTGTATTCTCTCAATCATGATGTGAGAAATAGCTAATATCATATGGTGCATATTATCTGGATCTTTTTTCCGATGATAAACTATTTTTCGTTTCATCGGGACATATTTTCATGAGGGTGCTTATCATTTGTACTTGCATCATCTCTTTTAAAGAGTTTTTCTGCTTTTTTGAGAACCGTGTCGAGATCTTTAGGCAATAAGTTCTCAATTTTTTGGCCCAGTGAATCGAGCATAGGTTTTGTTTTTGCATTTTTCAGCCAGTCAGATTGTTTTTCAGGTTTGACAAGTGAATTAACGAGTAACATGCCAATGACCATGATTAATAAGCCGCGCAGTGCTCCAAAGATAAAACCGATAGTGCGGTCAAGTATGCCAATTCGACTATCAATAATAAAATCAGATATTTTCATTGTAATGATGGAAGTAATAATCAAAACAATAATAAAAATCGTAATCAATGTAGTGATCAATGCGACCATTTTGTTAGAGATATATTGCTCAAAGAAGGGCAACACAGGTTTAAATAAAAACAATGTAGCAACAGCTGCGATTGCCCAAGACATCAGCGACAATACTTCACGTGAAAACCCTCGGAGCATGGCGAGAAAGGCAGAAAACAGGATGATTGCTACGACAATTCCATCAAGAACTGTTATGATCATTCGTTTATTCCTTATGCATAAAATTGCGTTCTGTTTAAACGGCATACAAGTACTTTTCTAGTTATGCCATTTTTTATTCTTATAGCAAGGGTCTTTTGTATTTTGTATAGTTTTTTCTTTATTATCATGCGTATGATGCAGGCCGTTTTTTACCTGCGGCAATGGAAGCGACTAACTCAGGAAGGTCGGAGAATGTTTTTTGTTGAAAGGTTAACGATTTTATCATTTCCGTTGTTATAGTGGGTTGAACAGATCCTTGAAAGCCAAGTTTTTTGGCTTCATTTATGCGTTGTCCTGAATGCGCAACAGCGCGGATAGCTCCTGAAAGGCTTATTTCACCAAAATATACATAATCAGTTGGGAGAGGAATATTTGTGAGAGAGGATACCAAAGCTGCTGCAACAGCTAAATCAGCTGCTGGTTCTGATATGCGATATCCGCCTGCAACATTAAGATAGACATCATGTTGTCCAAAGCGAACGCCGCAATGGGCTTCTAAGACAGCGAGAATCATGGAAAGGCGATTTCCATCCCATCCAACAACGGCACGTCGTGGTGTTCCCAGTGAAGAGGGAGCAACAAGCGCTTGAATTTCTACTAATATTGGGCGTGTCCCTTCCATTCCTGCAAAAACAGCAGCTCCCGGTGCTTTTTCATTTCTTTCACCCAAAAAAAGTTCAGATGGATTAATTACCTCTCGTAATCCTTTATCAGACATTTCGAAAACGCCAATTTCATCAGTTGGTCCGAATCGATTTTTTACAGTTCTAAGGATTCGATAATGATGCGCACCTTCACCCTCAAAATAGAGAACACCATCAACCATATGTTCGACAACTCGGGGGCCAGCAATTTGTCCATCTTTTGTAACATGGCCGACAAGAACAACAGCTGCTCCTGTTTTTTTTGCAAAACGTATCATTGCTTGAGCACTGATACGCACTTGTGTGACGGTTCCAGGTGCTGAATCTGCTGCATCTGACCATAGGGTCTGAATGGAATCGATAATAACCATATCAAGGTTTTTATGTTCGCTTAAGGTTGCAAGAATATCTTCAACATTAGTTTCAGCGGCAAGCTTAACGTTTGTATTTTCAGCATCAAGCCTTTGCGCACGAAGGCAAATTTGTGCAATGGCTTCTTCACCTGAAACATAGATGACGTGATGTCCTTTTCGTGATAAGGCTGCTGCTGTTTGTGTTAGCAATGTTGATTTGCCAATACCAGGATCACCACCAACAAGTAATACTGATCCACGCACAAAACCGCCTCCAGTAACACGATCAAGTTCCGCAATGCCAGAATGGATACGTGGAGCATCTTCGATATTTCCAGAAAGAGAGGTAAGCGCAACTACACGCCCCTTACGAATATTTTGCGTAGGACCAGTACCAATGCCACCATTCATATTTTCTTCGATAAGGGAATTCCATTCTCCACAGGAATTACATTTTCCAGCCCAGCGTGAATGGACAGTACCGCAATTTTGGCAGATAAATTGAATACGGATACGTGCCATAGAGACTTAACCAATTTGTTCTGGAAGATAATGACTATCTGCCAGATCGCTAAAGCGTGTAAAATCAGACTGAAAGGCAAGATGAACAGTTCCTGTTGGTCCATGACGTTGTTTTGCTACAATAACATCAGCTTTCCCAAAAGCGTTGTCCATTGTGTTTTGCCATTTTTCATATTCAAGAGTACCTATCTTTGGTTCTTCATTTTTGAGATAATATTCTTCGCGATACACAAAAAGCACGATGTCGGCATCTTGCTCAATCGAACCAGATTCTCGCAAATCTGAGAGTTGTGGGCGTTTATCTGTTCGGTTTTCGACTTGGCGCGAAAGCTGTGAAAGAGCAATAATAGGAATATTGAGTTCCTTAGCTAACGCTTTTAATCCTGTGGTAATTTCCGTAATCTCTTGAACACGATTTTCTGATGAACGTTTTGAATTGCTTGTCATTAATTGGATATAGTCAATAATCAGGACATCTAAACCATGTTGCCGTTTGAGACGACGTGCACGAGCCGCCAGTTGTGTGATTGATATACCACCAGTCTGGTCTATATAAAGCGGTGCTTTTTGTAAGCGATTCATTGCACGGATTATTTTTGAAAATTGTTCTTCTGAAATATTTCCACGTCGGATATCAGAAGAAGAGACTTCTGTTTGTTCTGAAATAATACGGGTTGCAAGCTGTTCTGATGACATTTCCAGCGAGAAAAATCCAACAATGCCTCCCTCATTTTTTTGTTTTGAGGCATCATCATTGCAAGCATTGGCAATATTAAAGGCAATATTTGTAGCAAGTGAGGTTTTACCCATACCAGGGCGCCCAGCGAGGATAATTAAGTCAGATGGTTGTAATCCTCCCATTTTTTCATCAAGTGTTTTAATGTGTGTGGCTATCCCTGATAAATGTGAGGAACGCTTTTTTGCAGCGCTGGCCATATCAACAGCTTTTTTGACGGCTTCATTAAAATTTTCAAATCCACCTCCATATTTCCCTTTTTCTGCTAACTCAAACAGATGTTGTTCAACAATTTCAATTTGTTGGTTTGGTGTAAGTTCTACAGGAGCATCAAAGGCTGTATTGACAATTTGGTTTCCAATATTAATCAAGGACCGTCGGATAAAAAGATCATAGATGACCCGTCCATAATCTTCAGCATTAATGATTGTCACCGCTTCTTTGGCTAAACGAACAACGTAATTGAAGACAGTAATATCTCCAATTTTTTCTTCCGCTGGAATAAAGGACTTGATAGTAACTGGATTTGCAAGTTTTCCTTTTTGGATAACTTGAAACAAAACATCATAGATTTTTTGATGCAATGGTTCAAAAAAATGTCCTGGTTTTAGAAAATCTGAAACACGATCGAGCGCATCATTGTTAATAAGGATTGCTCCAAGCAATGCTTGTTCGGCTTCAATATTATGCGGGAGTTGTCGAAAAGAAGCGGAATCTTCTTTTTGCGAAGAGCTGAAATTGATAACGCTTGTTTCTTCCATAATGATTTTTTTCCAATAAAATTTGCGTTTGACCACTTTTTAGCAACAAATCGAGTGCTATACATGAAAGAAGTAGGACGGCAAATTTTCGTTTAAACTAAAGCTATACGTTAAGTTTTTAAAGATTCTTATTCTCCAATCCCTTATTCATAATACGTGGATCAATGATATGTAACATATTCCTTTTATCTTTTATAATTTAAAGATTTCGGTAAGAATATCGGATAAATTTTCAAAATTACGTTTCCGGTTTTCTAAAAAATTTCAACATCTATTTTCTTGGGTTTTGACCTCATGTGATCGGAATTATTTCAGATGAGGTAAGAGTATAAGAAATTCACTATCCATACAAGGCTCATCCTTTTAAAGTGCAGGCTTTCAAATGATTTTTTGTTTCTATTGTAGTGAAAAAACATATGAGAGCATTTTCCTATTTATAGTTTTTGGTATTTTACGCTTTCCATAATACATTAAAGGCTATTTTTTCCAAAAAAATGCAGTTTTAATTTGTATTCATAATAAAATACTCAGCTTTTTGAGCTGAGCATTTTATGATATCCTAATGTGATAAACCGCAAACAATAAAAAATGCACAAGAGAGAGAAGAAATAGTAATTAACCCTCTTCGCTTTTCGCATCATTATTATTCATTTCTTCTACTAATGATTCTTCCTGATTTTCGGCGAAGGTTTCTTCTTGATTTTCTGCTAATGGTTCTTTCTCAACATCATATATTGCTTCAGCAGAGGTAAGAGTTTCACCTTCTGCTTGGCGTTGTGCTTCACTGGCTGAACGCGCAACATTAACGATTACGGAAATTTGAACTTCAGGGTGGAGGCTAAGGGTAATGGTATGGAGGCCAATAGTCTTTATTGGATGATTAAGTTCAACCTGATTACGCCCAATGGAAAAGCCTTCATTTGTTATGATTTCAGCAATATCGCGTGTTGACACAGATCCGTAAAGCTGCCCTGTTTCACCAGCTGAACGAACGACAATAAAGGATTGACCATCAAGCTTTTCAGCAATTTTTTGTGCTTCGCTTTTGCGTTCAAGGTTACGAGCTTCAAGTTGCGCGCGCTGTATTTCAAAATGTTTTTTATTAGCTTCATTAGCACGTAAAGCTTTGCCTTGAGGCAAGAGAAAGTTACGTGCATAACCATCTTTGACTGAAACAATATCGCCCATCTGACCAAGACGCGGAATGCGCTCAAGTAGAATAATATCCATAGTTTTTCCTTTCGAACAAATAAATTAGTGAAGTTTTTTGCGTGACTGAAAGTTGTATTGAATAGCCGCCCAAATACCCATGAGAAGCATCATGAAAGAAAGAGGTGGAGCAAAAACGACAGTTAAAATAGCAATATAAACAAGAGAGAGTATAATAATCCGACCGTTTATTCCTTTTGTAATATTGTGCAGATATGCTAGGCCAGTGATTGATATGATGACAGTGTATGCAGTGCTAAAGACACGAGCAATTAAATTAAGAGTAAAGCCCAATTCAATCATAGATGCTATGCAAACAACAATGAAAATAACAATTCCAGACATTGGAAGGCGAAGAGTTTGGCTCCAATCATCACGGGGTCTCTTCAGCCATTGCATATGTTGCGCTGTTACTATTGAAAAATAAAGATTACCAATGAGAAAAATCACACTATAAATAGCCAGAGCAATAGCTGTAAAAGTTGCTGCATGTGTCATTAAAAATTCGCTAAAGGCGAGTATATCAGTTTCCTTTAGTGACTGTGATTGTTGCATAGCTTGTGTTATGTTCGCAGTGACTTTTTTTGCGATGAGAGGCGTTGATGGACGAGTTTCGATATAGAGTCCGATAAAGCTTGATATGAAAGCGATAAAGTTGGTTAAATGAAAAATAACCAATGATAATGGATACCATATCAGCGAATTTCCTCCTTGTGCTGGTCGTGCGAGCCCAAGAAGCCAAGAAGCGTAAACAGCTGGAAGAAAGAACAATAACATAAAGCAGAGACTAATGTATACATTAGTGACTATGACAAGAACAACAGTGGCACTTATTAAGGCAACGAGGCTGGCTAATGTTCCTCGACCAAACGCAACAGTAAAAATCGGAAGAGAAAGAAAACAACCAAGAAGGAGAGAAAAATAGGGTGCAATATTTGCGATGCTGATGATTGCCATTCCTATAACGACAGCAAACAACCCCGCTAAAATACCTGTCATTATCTTATAAGTACGAAAACTTTTCATTTATCGCTGTCCTGCTTTCTGCAGTTAGGGGCGCTCTAATGCCTCAACTCTAGTATTTTGTATATCTTCGTATAATACGCAATTAGGTGTTTTGCTGAACTATACAAGAAAAGCAGCTGGGAAGATACCCAGCTACAGAGTGCATTTGCAATATTATCTTATAACATATGGAAGCAAGCCGAGAAAACGGGCACGTTTGATGGCATTAGCCAATTCACGCTGTTTTTTCTGGCTGACGGCCGTAATCCGTGAAGGAACGATTTTTCCACGTTCTGAAATATAACGCTGTAATAATTTAACGTCTTTATAATCAATCTTTGGAGCATTGACACCTGAAAAGGGACATGTTTTGCGACGGCGATGAAACGGGCGACGTGTCGCAGTTTGATTAAGCTCAGTCATCATTCTACTCCTTCTATGACATCTTCACGTTGACGACGTTGAGAGCGAGGACGCTCTTCATCTTGCCCAATGCGACTGTTGCGATCAAGGCGAGAGAGCATAGCAGACTTTTCTTTTTCGTGTTTTTCTACACGAATGGTCATATAACGCAAAATGTCTTCATTGATGCGCATTTGACGTTCAACTTCAGCAATTGCTGCGGCTGGTGCGTCAATATTAACCAGCACATAATAAGCTTTACGGTTTTTGCGAATACGATAAGCGAGGGGACGTAGACCCCAGTTTTCTACACGCCCAACTTTTCCACCGTGCGCTTCAATGACACCTTTGTAGACACTCAAAAGTTCATCAATTTGCTGCGGTGCAATATCCTGTCGGGCAAGAAACATATGTTCATAAAGAGCCATTGTTTTGCCTTTCTTCAATTAAACTTTACCGGTTTTAGCGCAAAGCCTCTGCGACTTGTCTTTTTTGGAGACCCAAAGAAGAAAGGACGCGTTTACAATTCGAGACATTCGAGAGCGGAGATACGGGAGGTCGGAAATATTGCATTTCCTACTGATTATTTTCAGTCCTCCGTTCAACCTCCAGCCAAAGTGCCGGTAACGAACGTTTGACATTTACAGCTTATCTTTAAAAATAGCAAGTTTATCCACATAAAAAATATTTATTGAATCTTATATTTTTATACGTTTCACTCTTCATACAAAGAGACAATATTGTACAGCTATAAAAATGAAGGAGAGAAGTATGGATCTTTTAAACCAGATTGATGCTGCACTTTTTGAAATGCTTGCTGGCAATCATCAATCATGGTCAGTTTTAGTTTTATTGAGTATTTTTTGTGCAAAGTTTTTGATTTACATTATTCCACTACATCTTTTTGCGCTGTGGTTTTGCGATGGAGTTATGGGACGACGTGTAGTGCTAAGCATTTGCGTGAGTATTTGTACGGCTCTTTTTATAGGTTATCTTATTTCTCTTATTTATTTTCGTCCACGCCCGTTTGTTATGGGGTTAACAACACCGCTGATTAAGCATCGTGCAACAGCTTCTTTTCCGAGTAATCATGCCTTAACTATTGCATCTTATATGGCGAGCCTTTATTTTTACCGATACAAAGTTTCTTCTAAGTTTGCAGCAGTATTTTTATGCTTGATTTGTTGGGCGCGTGTCTTTGTTGGTGTACATTATCCCTTTGATATTTTAGCGGGCGTAATTTTAGGAAGTTTGATAAGTTGGAGCGTTATTCAGTGTATAGCCCCATATTTTCCTAAGTTTTTATATCAAATTCCGCCATTAAAATATAACTTTAAGAGAGATGTCCATTTTAAATAAGTTACTTTATCTTGATTTGTGCTTATGAATAAGATCAAAAGAATATAATTTGATTGCACAATTTAGGAGTCGGTTGATGGTGGCAGCTTTTACTTTTCCAGGACAGGGAAGTCAGCTTGTTGGTATGGGCAAAGTACTTACAGAGCAATTTGTTGCAGCGCGGATGGTTTTTGAGGAAGTGGATGATGCTTTAGGTGAGAAATTATCAGATATCATTTTTGAAGGGCCAGCAGATGTTTTGACGTTAACAGCGAATGCGCAACCAGCATTGATGGCTGTATCCATGGCAGTTATTCGTGTGATGGAACAATTGGGTCTTAATATAGAAACAAAGGTAAAATTTGTTGCGGGACATTCTTTAGGCGAATACTCGGCTCTTTGTGCCACTGGTACATTTAGTCTTACTGATACGGCAAGGCTTTTGCGGATTCGTGGAAATGCCATGCAGGCTGCTGTTGCTGTCGGTGAAGGCTCTATGGCAGCACTTATTGGTTTGAATGAAAAAGATGTGGAAGAAATTTGTAAAACGGTTTCTGGAGAAGGACTGTGCCAGATTGCTAATGATAATGGTGGCGGGCAAATTGTTATTTCAGGTGAAGCAAAAGCGGTTGAGGTAGCAGTAGAGATTGCGTCGAAAAAAGGTGCTAAACGTGCACTTCTTCTTCCGGTTTCTGCGCCTTTCCATTCGTCCTTAATGCAGCCTGCTGCTGATGCCATGAAGAATGCACTTTCGACTGTTAACGCAATGGCTCCTCTTGTTCCTCTTGTTGCCAATGTTTCTGTGGCACCAGAGAGTGATCCAGAGCGTATTATTACGCTTCTTGTTCAACAAGTGACTGGGAGAGTGCGATGGCGTGAAACGATAGAGTGGATTGGTGCCAATGGAGTTGATACGCTTTTTGAAGTTGGTTCTGGGAAAGTATTAACAGGTTTAGCGCGTCGTATTAATAAGGATATAAGGGGATTAACAATTGGGACAGCTGAGGAAATAGAAGCGGCACTACGGGTGCTTGGCGTTTAATCTATCAAGGAGTCTAAAAGATGTTTAAATTAACAGGTCGTAAAGCTCTTGTGACGGGAGCATCGGGAGGAATCGGTGAGGCAATTGCGCGTTGTTTCCATGCGCAAGGGGCAATTGTTGGGCTCCATGGAACCCGTGAAGAGAAGCTTAAAGAAGTAGCTGCAGATTTGGGACAAGATGTTTTTGTATTTCCAGCTAATCTTTCTGAGCGTAAATCAATTAAACAATTGGCTGAAGCAGCGGAAAGAGAAATGGGTGGTGTTGATATCTTAGTTAACAATGCTGGAATCACCCGAGACGGTCTTTTTGTACGTATGCAGGATCACGATTGGGATGATGTCTTAGCCGTCAACCTAACAGCTGCTTCTGCTTTAACACGTGAATTGACGCATTCTATGATGCGGCGTCGCTATGGAAGGATTATTAACATAACATCTGTTGTTGGTGTTGTCGGAAATCCTGGACAAACGAATTATTGCGCTGCAAAAGCTGGTTTAATAGGCTTTTCTAAAGCATTAGCACAAGAAATTGCCTCACGGAACATTACTGTCAATTGTATTGCTCCAGGATTTATTAAGTCTGCAATGACCGACAAGCTTAACGAAAAGCAAAAAGAAGCCATTATGGCTGTGATTCCAATGAAGCGTATGGGAATGGGGCAAGAAATAGCTGCTACTGCTGTTTATTTAGCGAGCGATGAAGCGGCATATGTGACGGGTCAAACACTTCATATCAATGGCGGGATGGCAATGATCTGACGATTTGCTTTATTCCAACATTGATTTATAAGCTGTATTATTTTAGTAGTAGCGATTGAAATGGAAAGACCAGTTCTTTCTTTAACATAATGGTTAATTAATTGATGTCGGAATATCACGTTGCTTCATTTTCTAGGGGATATCCACAGGATGTTTTAAGTTAGTCGCTGAAAATTTTTAAAGTAATGCATCTAATGCTTGATTAGATAAACCGATATAGCTAACCAATTATAGGAAAATAATATAAATTCGAGGATTTCAATATGAGTGATACAGAAGAGCGCGTTAAGAAGATTATCGTGGAGCATCTTGGGGTTGATGCAGATAAGGTGGTAGAAAATGCAAGCTTTATCGATGATCTAGGAGCAGATAGCCTTGATACGGTTGAACTCGTTATGGCTTTTGAAGAAGAATTCGGTGTAGAAATCCCAGATGAGGCTGCTGAGACAATTTTCACAGTTGGTGATGCAGTAAAGTTTATTGATAAAGCTTCTGCTTGATTAAAGAAAGACAAAGGCATAACAATATTTTTGCCTTTGTTCTTTTGAGGGCTATTTTGAAAATACAGCTTTGAGAGGAAAATTCTCAATTCAAGGTTAAAACTATGAGACGTGTTGTTGTTACTGGTTTGGGATTGGTGTCTCCATTAGCTGGTGATGTCGAATATAGTTGGAAACGACTTCTTGAAGGGAAAAGTGGTGTTCGGCGCATTACTGAATTTGATGTGTCCGATTTGCCATGTCAGATTGCTGCGCGTATTCCTTTGGGGGATGGAACAAATGGTACGTATAATGCTGATTTGCATATGGAGCCTAGGGAACAGCGTAAAGTTGATGCATTTATTGTTTATGCAATTGCTGCTGCTGACCAAGCACTTGCAGATGCTGAATGGTATCCCAAGAGCGATGAAGATCAGATTCGCACAGGTGTATTAATTGGTTCGGGTATCGGCGGCATCGAAGGCATTGTTGAGGCTGGTTATACGCTTCGTGATAAAGGTCCACGGCGTGTTTCTCCTTTTTTTATTCCAGGGCGTTTGATTAATCTTGCTTCCGGTTATGTATCTATTAAATACAGTTTGCGCGGTCCTAATCATTCGGTTGTAACGGCGTGTTCGACAGGTGCACATGCAATTGGTGATGCAGCGCGGTTAATTGCGTTGGGTGATGCGGATGTAATGGCGGCAGGAGGTACTGAATCTCCAATAAACCGGATCTCTCTTGCCGGTTTTTCTGCTTGTAGAGCTCTTTCTACTTGTCGTAATGATGATCCTGAACGAGCATCGCGTCCTTATGATGCTGATCGTGATGGTTTTGTGATGGGTGAAGGCGCCGCAATTGTTATTTTAGAAGAACTTGAACATGCAAAAAAACGGGGAGCTCGTATTTATGCTGAGATTATTGGTTATGGTTTATCTGGTGACGCTTACCACATTACAGCTCCTTCAGAAAGTGGTGAAGGTGCGCAGCGCAGTATGATGATGGCTCTTGAGCGTGCACAAGTCAATGTAAGCGAACTTGATTACATTAATGCCCACGGAACATCAACAATGGCTGATGTCATAGAGCTAGCTGCGGTTGAACGTGTTTTGGGGCATTATGCGCCACAGATATCCATGTCATCAACCAAGTCATCTGTAGGACATTTACTTGGTGCAGCCGGTGCCGCTGAGGCTATTTTTTGTATTTTAGCTATACGAGATAATATAGCTCCAGCAACACTTAATCTCGATAATCCATCGGTTGAGACAAAAATTGATCTTGTTCCACATAAACCACGCGAACGAAAGATTGATACGATTCTTTCTAATTCCTTTGGATTTGGTGGAACAAATGCATCTTTGGTGATGAGGCGTTTTGGGGGATAAGAGAAGAGCCTTCTTTGTTTTTTCTGCTTCTGAGTTTTCTTTTTTAATTATAGGTTTGAGTGAGAAGTTATAGTGTAGCACCTAGAAATTGTTGAGGTTGATAGTTATGTCCGATGTGAAAAATGAAAGAGCACTAAAGGACGTAGGTGATTTCTCTTCGAACCATTTAGCAGATAATAATGGTATGTTAGCGCATAAAAAACGAAAAAAGTCGTATATCGTACGTAATCCATTGGTCATACTTGGTCATTTTTTTCTCATGCTGATCGTGGTTGTTATTCTGGCTATAAGTATTCCTCTTTATATTGGAAAAACTATTTTTGAAGGTAAGGGGACAGCGCAGGAAGAGCAAATTGTTCTTATTTATCCTGGAACAGGAATTCGTGAAATTGCTTCACTTCTTGAAAAACGTGGTCTCATTCGTTCATCTGATGTTTTTGTTTATGGAGTTGGTTACCATCAAAAAACAACGCATCTTAAGGCGGGTGAATATTTAATTCCAGCACATGCTTCAATGTATGATATTATGGATATTCTTGTGAAAGGAAAATCTATCGAACATACGTTTACGGTGCCAGAAGGTTTGACGGTTCAACAAGTTTTTGATCGATTAGCTGCTAATGAAATTTTGATTGGAGATCTTCCGGAAGTTTTGCCTCCGGAAGGCAGTTTGATGACTGATACTGTTCGTTTTATTCGGGGGACAACACGCAAAGAAATTATAAAGAGATTGCGTGAAGGACAAACAAAGTTAGTTAATGCTATATGGGCTACGCGTTCACCAGACTTACCCATCAAATCTATTGACGAGTTTGTTATATTGGCGTCGATTGTGGAGAAAGAAACAGGAATTGCAGCAGAGAGACCGCAGGTTGCTGCAGTGTTTTATAACCGTCTTGTTAAACATATGCGTCTTCAATCTGATCCGACGGTCATTTATGGTCTCTTTGGTGGAAAAGGGAAGCCCTCAGGTCGTGCGATTTACCGTTCAGATCTTGAGAAAGAAACGCCCTATAATACTTATAAAATTGATGGTTTGCCGCCAACAGCTATTGCGAATCCAGGTCGGGATTCTTTGAAAGCAGTGGCACATGCACCGAGCAGTGATGTGCTCTATTTTGTAGCGGATGGTTCGGGAGGGCATGTTTTTTCTAGAACTTTGGAGGAACATAATATGAATGTTCGCAAATGGCGTGCATTCAAGAAGACACATTAAATTTTTTAAGAATGTGGAAAATTTATTACTGAATATTTGATGCAAAATTTTGAAAAAAATTAAGAAAAAGTAGAGTGATATTATGACATTCTTTAAGAGTGAATCGAGTGCTAAAAAAATAAATCGGCGCCGCGGTTTTTTATTTATTCTCTCTTCACCTTCAGGAGCTGGTAAATCAACCCTTTCTCGGTTGCTTTTAAAAGATGGACAATTAGAGCTCTCTGTGAGTATGACAACACGGCAAAAGCGTCCTAGTGAGGTGGATGGTCTTCATTATCATTTTATTTCAAAGAAAGAGTTTGAACGTAAGCGTGATGAAGATGAATTTATCGAATGGGCAGAGGTGCATGGAAATTATTACGGCACTTTACGTGAAAGCGTTGAAAATGCGTTGAGTGCCGGTCAAGATATGTTATTCGATATTGATTATCAAGGCACCCAACAGCTTCAAAAAAAGATGCCAAAGGATACTGTATCTGTTTTTATTCTTCCACCATCAATGAAAGAGCTCATTTCACGGTTACATCGTCGAGCAGAAGATAGTCAGGATATCATTAATTTGCGATTGAAAAATGCACGAACGGAAATGCAGCATTGGCGTTCTTACGATTATGTTATGATTAATGAGGATTTGAATAAGTCCGTATCGTTTATTAAGTCGATTTATTTGGCAGAGACAATGAAACGTGAACGGTGTTGTTTTCTTGAATCTTTTATTGGTGGGCTTATTGCTGAAAAGGTTGATTAATGTGCTTATTGTTAAAAAAATTACGGTCAACAAAAAGTGAGGCTTTTTAAATCACTAAATTAGCCAAAGTTACAAATTCGGAAATTGAAAGTGTTTCAGCTCGGCGTGTTCCATCGATGCCAGCTTTTTCTAAAAGCGTTTCATCCCCAAGTGTTTTAAGATTTTGGCGAAGCATTTTTCGCCTTTGTCCAAAAGCGATTTTTGTTACAAAGCTTAATTTTTGTGCGGAGCAGGTGAGAGGTTGTGCACGCGGAATAATATGAACAACGGAAGAAGTTATTTTGGGTGCTGGTATGAAAGCTTGAGGAGGCACATCAAAAGCAATTTTGGCAGTGGTACGCCAGCCGGTTAAGACACTAAGACGTCCATAATGGGCGGATTGAGGCATAGCAGTAAGACGTTTGGCAACTTCACGTTGAAACATCAATGTCATTGATTCATAAAAAGGAGGCCATGGTTCAGCCAAAAGCCAATTTAATAAGAGTTTTGTGCCGATGTTATAGGGGAGATTTGCAATAATACGTGGTTTTTCTAAGGTTGTTTCAAAGAGCTTTGAGAAATCTTGCTTCAGCGCATCATTACAAATAAGTTTTAGTTTTTGCGGATAGTGTTTTTCTATCTCTAAGAGAGCCGGTATACAGCGCTCATCACGCTCTATCGCTGTTACAATAGCACCCTTTGCAAGTAAGGCGCGTGTGAGACCTCCAGGACCAGGACCAACTTCAATAACAGGTTTTCCCTCTAGATTTCCTGCTTGATGAGCAATTTTAGATGTTAAATTAAGATCAAAAAGAAAATTTTGGCCCAGGGATTTATGAGCGTGCAATCCATATATATCAATTACCTCACGGAGAGGAGGTAGATTATCTATTGGCATGGTATCAAACTATTTTCCGCAAGTTGATTTGCAAGTTTAAGAGCAGCAATAAAGCTTTCGGGAGAGGCTATTCCTTTATCAGCAATATCAAAAGCAGTTCCGTGATCTGGAGAAGTCCGAATAAAAGGTAGTCCTAAAGTAATATTGACAGTGGTGTCAAAGTCTAATGTCTTAACAGGGATAAGGGCTTGATCATGATACATGCAAAGGGCAACATCATATGCTTTTCTTGCACATTTATGAAACATGGTATCGGCAGGCAGCGGTCCTGCAATATTGATTCCTTTATTTTTAAGATATTCAATAGCAGGAGTGATAATTTCGATATCTTCTTTTCCTATTGTACCTCCTTCTCCAGCGTGAGGATTCAGTCCAGCAATAGCAAGACGGGGTGAAGCTATTTTAAATCGCGTTCTTAAGTCATTTTCAACAATGAATGCAGTTTGAATGATTAAGCGATGGGTAAGGCGTGAGGGAACTTCTTTAAATGGAATATGGACAGTAATTGGTACAGTTTTTAATCGAGGCCCGGATAACATCATAACCGGATGATAGCATTTACCAGAGGTTTGATGAGCCAAATGAGCTAAAAATTCTGTGTGGCCTGGAAATTCAAATCCACTATCGTAAAGGCTTTTTTTTGCAATAGGGCAAGTGACCAGTGCGCCCGCACGACCACTTTGAATCAACAGAACGCTACGTTCAATTGCTTCAATTACTCCAGCAACATTTTCTGGTGCAGGCAAGCCAAATTGGTCACTTTGTCGGTTTTTTAATGGTATTACAGGAAGAGCCGCTTGAAAGTTTTTCACAGGATTATCTGTTAAAACGGTTTCTACCTTAACATCAATCTGTAAAAAATGAGCACGCGAACGAATAACGTCTGGATCAGCGAGAAGAACAAAAGGTGGAATTTGACGTGTAGCACGCAAACTCCATGCTTTTAGTGCTATTTCAGGACCGATTCCAGCAGGATCACCACCACTAACAACAAGTGCAGCCATCATGAGTTTTGAATACGCGCTACCCGTCGCAATTCTTCTAAATATTTTTTGCTTAAGCTTTCGAGTTTTTGCGGGCTTTTTTGCTTATTATCTTGAATAGAAAATATGAGTCGGGCAACGTAATCATCAGAAACTCTTGTTATTTTGCAGACAGCAAGTGCTTCAATCCCATGCGATGTTTCTTGCAATTTGGTCATTTTTCCAACAGGTGTTGCACGGATAGCCTGTTCCCACTCCCTAGGAAGCTGGGGTTCAAGAAATTTTCCGAGATTACTGATAGTAACATCTAAAATACCTCTCGCCTGTTTTTGGGCGTTAGCACATCCCCGGAAATGCGCGCGGAAATTGTTTGCTTCTCTCTGACGTCTTTCAAAAATTTCTGAGCGGCGATGTGCAGGGATGACAAAAATAATTCTCTGTAGTGTATATTCATTGGTTGAGGGCTTAACACCACCATTTTTTAATATTCTGCGTACAGCTTCTTGTTCGGTAATCATACCAGTTTCAGCTTGATAGCGTGCATTCACAAGACGGCCCCATCCTATTTGTCCACGGATGTAATCCTTAAAATGTTGCACTGTGATATCATTTTGCATCAGAATATGGTTGAGTTGATCAATGGTCATATTATTTTGTGTTGCAAAGTTTTCAAAAGCACTTTCAACCTCATTATCGCTAACCTCAATATTACGGCGCTTTACTTCGGTATTCTTGAGTACTTCATTGATAAGCTCATTTTTAGCTTGCGCAAAAAGATTGCCCTGCTTTTGTTGCAATTTGAGAAAGGCAATGCGCCTTTGAATATCGTAATTTGTGATAGGATTACCATTGACTGTAACAACAATGACAGTCTGCGCGAAGACCGGTGGAATCAACAATTCACTTACCAGCAGATTGCTTACGCTCAAAGCAGCAACACAAAATAAAGCACGAGTACGCTTTTTAAATTTATTCATGTAAATAGGCCTTCGCATTGTTTATCAATCCTCATCAATTACTTAAAGTATACGTTTTTTTTCATAAAAACAATGATAAGTTAAACACCTATACATTCTCTTTATAAATCTGATTTTATTTTTTTCCGATATCTGCAATTGTACGCAATGAAAGAGAGAAATTAAAGTTTTGCAAGGGCGTTTTTTTGCCTGGATTAGTTACTTGCTGATAACCGAATGTTAGCCCGAAACATTCATCTGTATAATTCAAGCTAATTCCCCGCTTTACGAATGTACCGGAGACTAAATCATAACTGGCATTGCTATTAATAGACCAATAGTTAGCCAATTTCATACCAGTTTGAAAAGAAATTTCTTGGCGCTCTTGTGGATATTCATAAGATGGTTGGCTTGTGATATAGGCATATTGTACAGCTGCCCAAAAATTTTGCCATTTCTGCGACACTTCAATTTCACTGCGGTGAGCTTTGCCTGTTTTTTTATCAAAACGTCCACGAGTTTCTAGAGAAAAACCACTTTTATGGTTTGCGCCAAACATTGCAACATAGTCTGAACGTGTTGCTTCGAGGCTAGAATGAATGCCTACATTCACAAAATCTTTTTCTGCAAAAGAATTTTTCCCTGTAATATGAAAGGATTGCCCAAAAAGACCATAAAGAGACCAATCATTGTTAAAGTTTCCAGAATATCTTAGACCTATATTGGCGCGTGTCCCACCTTCTACGCGGTCATAACCAGAGAATTTATTACGTTGGAAGAGAGTGGTTGCGTCAAATATGAAGCTTTGTGCATCTTCATTAGGAATTTGTCCGATATATCGTTCATTATTGCGTATAAAAATTTGTGCGGTTGGTTCTATAATATGTGTAGAACTGTCAAATTTAATGAGGAAGGGATAACGTAATTCTAAACCGGCGGTTGCCATGCCACGGAATGCTGGGGAGGAGTCGTTTATTATATGAGAATCATGGTTTTCATGCATATTTTTTGTAATGATATCAGCACGTAAAGAAAGAATAGGGGTTAATATAAGCCCACTGTGTGTGTTGAAGCGCTTTTTCCATTCTAGCTCGTTTGTTAAACGAAAACTATTTCCAGCCATACCCGAAAGCCTAGCAGTGTTAAGCGGATGTCCATTCCAGTCGGTAGAGCTGAAGTCGGCATGACGGCGATATATTGATTGCATATTGCTATGAAAAGTGAGTAGTCCAGTATAAACTGATTCATCTGGTGTGAAAGAATAATCGATACGGGGGAGAACCCATGCTTGTCGAGAGTGGCGTTCATAATGAGGGTCATTTAATATCAGATCTTGAACCTTAAAATGGTAAAAACGCATATCAAAGTGGTTTTTACCTGCAAGACCATTCAAATAAAGCTGGGAAAGTTGTGTAGGATTGCTATAGTTCTCAAGTTTATAAGCACGACTAAAATGTCGATCGGATTGTGCGAGGATATCCCATCCGTAAGTCCAGCGTGAATTAATACGGAAATCCCCCTTTGTTGCTAGCATATACCGGTTTTTATGCTGTGCATCAATCGTATCATTATCAAAATTATGCGGGTTCATTTGGTATATATAAGCAAAGCGAATATTATAAATGCCTGTTTTTAAACGTTGACGCCATTCACCTTCAGTTAAAAGCCCTTGTTGGGTATAGACAGTAGAAGAAAGTGTGAAATCATAATGGGGAGCGAGATTCCAGAAATAAGAATTTTTTATGCCCAGTCCGAGATAATCGGAATAAAAAAGACGAGGTGCAAGAAGACCGCTAGCACGTTTCACAGTTGGATCATAGAGCTCAAAATTTGGAAACTGTACAATAGGTACACCAAAAACTTCAAAACGGCTATTTTCAAATCGAATTTTTTTGGTAGTATTATTCCATATGATCTTTCTCGATTTAATTTTCCATAAGACTTCTCTATCTGGTTTATAAGAGCAAGGTTCACAAGCTGTGTAGGTGGCATTATCGAAGACTGTTATCTGGTTGTTGCTGCGGGCAGCACTTGTTGCCGCGAAATGGACATTGGAGGCTGTATCAATGCGTAAGGCATTTACGAAGCCTTCGCCAAAATCTTTGGTCATATCAATCTGATTAGAATAAATTTTGTTCCCATCTTTTTGAGTAATTTCAACATTTCCTTGTGCTATAATACGTCCTGTTTTTTGATTATAAGTGACTTTTTTGGCGACAAGTTTATTGCCATCATATTCGATTTGGACATTGCCTTGTGCAGAAACAGTATTGTCATCACGATTGTAGATGAGTTCCTCAGCAGAGAGCAAGAGGGGGCGTACTGAATTTGGGGTACGATTTTGCGTAAGGGAAGTAAGGCTTTGCGCGTGTAGATAATAGGATAAAGACACGCTTAAGATAAAGCCAATAACACTTTTAAAAGCGAATGCCCTTAATTTTATTAAAATGATTTTCTTACTTGTTAATGGTTTCACTTAGCCATCCTCTTTATGAAGCAAAAAGGAGATTCCCAAAAATAATGCAATAACAACGGGTGTCCAAGCTGCAATAATTGGTGGAATGTATCCGGCATTACCAAAAGCTTGAACGAGTACGGAAATGACATAAAGCATGAAGCCAGCGATTACGCCACCAAGAATTAATGCTCCAGATTGTCCAAAGCGCGTAAAGTTCAAAGATACAGTTGCTGCAATGAGAGTCATTGCTATAAGCAGTGCGGGTAGTGCAATCAAAGATTGTAAATACATATCAAAGCTATTGGCAGAATAGCCAAATGAGCGTGCAATCATAATTTTTGTTGGCAATTGGTAAAATGGAATAGTTGCGGGATTCGCTAAACGTTCAGTTAAAAATTCGGGTTTGAGATTGGTTTTTATCTGAAATTCAGTAAAATTTTCAGGAGAGTGCCCACTTCTATAGATTGTTCCATTTGTTAACAACCAAGCGCCGTTTGTCAATGTTGCTTTTCTGGTGTTAATCCAATTTTTGACTGTTGCATTATCGTTATATTGTACAAATGTTGCATCGATAAGAGAAAGTCCTTGATCGGTGACAGATTTAGCACCAATGGTTGTTCTGCCTAAATTTGTATGTTGTGTTAACCATGGGATGCGCGTGTTATTAAGAGATGTTAGCACGTTATTACTGCGCCACTCAGTCATCATTTTTTCCGCTTGCGAAAATCCCCATGCGGCAAGTGGGTTAACGATAAGAATTGAAAATAATCCCAAAAGAAAAGCTCCAAAACAAGCAGGCATAAGAAACTGCCATGCAGAAACACCGATTGAACGAGTCACAACAAGCTCATATTTTCGATTAAGCGAGATCAACATTGTCATTGCAGAAAAGAGGGCAATAAAGGGGATAAGTTGTTGCATGATAAAAGGGATGCGTAAAACGGAGATGAGAAGTGCATCTTTTGCTGTATAATGGGGAAGATAGGATAGCCGACCAGAGTTTTCTGTAAAGTCGATTAAAAGAGACAGAACCAAAATAGCACCAAAAAAATAACAGGCCATTTTAAGATAACGCATAAAAAAATATCGTCCAAGCGTCCACCCCATCATGATTCCTCATTCGAAGGATATTGAGATTTTCGATGTTCAAATTTTTTCATCACTTTTTGAAAAAACATTTGAATAACCTCATTAAGTTTTGTGGGGATACCGATTCTATGATTTTTTAAGAGCATGAAAAAAACGAGCATACTCGTTCCTATTGGTGTAATATAAAGCAAAGGAACATATGCAAGATCACTTTTTGCTTTTTCGGCAAAAAAATATCCCATCCAATAAACAAACAAAGAAAGGGCAATTGCAGAGAAGTTTGCAGAGTTACGTGCTTGTCGATATGAACGTACATCTCCTGCTGCTGCTAATGAAATTAGTGAAAAAACAATTGGATAAAGCCATTCTGTAAGCCTGCGGTGAAATTCAGCTCTATATTGGAGTGGTTTGCGCTGATAGTAGGGGTCCTTCGGGTCAGGATTTAGCAAATAAGAAAGAGGTCTATCTTTAGGATAAATCGTGGGCGTTTTATCGTGGGGAATGAATTCATCTAGGTTAAAGGTATACGAGCTGAATTGAACGATCGAAACGCTATCATTTTGATGATTGATTCTTTCTATTTCACCATTATTGAGGACTAAAAAATTGCCGTTTTTATTGCTCACAATTGATGCTTTTGTTGCATAATAAAAAAGATCAATCTTAGGATCGCGTTGGTCAGCGATGAAAAGACGAGCAAGAGTTTTATCCGCATTCCGTTCGCCAATTTCTATGTAAAGGTTATTGGAGAGTTTTTGGAAGCTACCTTCACGAATGAAAAGATTAATAAGATCAGAATGGGCACTTGCTAGCATTTGTCGCATATTAAGACGTGCTTGAGGAACAACAAAACTGGCTATAAAAAAGGATGCACACGATGCAAAAATAGCGAGAAGAAGTATTGGTTTCCACACAGTACTTTTGGGAAAACCAGAGGCATTGATGATAGCCAGTTCTGAGTCTTGATTCATTGCCGAAAGGGTGCTGGTAATTGCAATGATTAAGGCAAACGGAATGACAAGAAAAATAACTGACGGAACCAATGAGAATGAAAACTGCAAGACGGTTAGGAGCGTTTGTCTACTTGTTGTGAGAAAGTTTATCCGTGCAAGAATTTGCACTGTCCAACTAATACTAATTGCTGCAATCATGACAGCACTGAACAGGATAAGAACGCGTTTTAGGATGTATAACTCAATAATACGCATAGATTGGCTAACATCCTCAATCTTTAATTAGAGGGCAGATACTTTACACTACCTTAGGTTAAAAAATATAATCAAAATTTAAAAACGACCTTTCCCTATATTGCATATTATTACCACATAAATAGTACAGGATAGCTCGTTAGCTTCAAACCCATTCTGCCATATATTTTATTCTATTTTCAACTGTAGTCTACAGAGAAGCTAAAAAACGAGTTAAAATAAATCTTTTTCTTAACTAGAAAATGACAATTTCTCTTTTTCTATCTTTAACCCACATGGAAAAAAAGATAATACATACAATCAGAAAAGAGGAATCATTATATCTTGGAATATTTCCTTTATGTAATGGCGACATAGATGATTCTCCAAAAAGATGTTGGCTTTTTTATAAAGAGTGATGAGGGCTAAGAGGGTGGATATTTTTTTCTATCATTTGACGCAGTCAACGCTGGAAGATATTTTGCCAACGCTTGTGGAGCGTGCGCTCGTTCGTTTTGGTAAGATAACAATACAATGTGTGAGTAAAGAACGACGCGATGCTATAGATACAC
The DNA here is from genome assembly GCF_045277155.1 of Bartonella gliris. Lineage (GTDB taxonomy): Bacteria > Pseudomonadota > Alphaproteobacteria > Rhizobiales > Rhizobiaceae > Bartonella > Bartonella gliris. The sequence continues at coordinate 646,956 of NZ_CP123962.1, read as the reverse complement.
GTTTATGGGTCTATGCTGATGAAGCGTTTATTGGACATGGAACTGAGTGTGATCAATATCCAAATTTTCAGCCTGTATTCCTTACTACAGGGCACGAAAATCCGAATGATTCCAAGATACGTTTTCTCGTAGAGGGAGCAATTTGCTCGGATATTGATGCTTATCAACGACTTGTAGTGATATTTGATGGCCGAATCGATGAGCAATTGAATCTTGTTCGTGCTCAGTGGAAAAAATATAAAACGGAAAATCATAATTTGACTTATTGGCAGCAGACTGACGATCGCTGTTGGAAAAAACAGGTTTGATGCGTTTAACGTCTCTTATTTTGATTTTTATAGGTCTGATGGGAATAATGGATTCAAAGATTTTTGTTGCAGAAGATCGGGAGGAGAACTTTGGTTTTTTGTTATGATTTTTTTCTGGGAGCAATAAAGATGTTGTCAACAATCGCTAACCGCTGTCTTGTTTGCAAAATATTTGAGCGAAATGATGATGATTGTTGATCGGATTTTGCTTATTTTATGGGCTGTAATGTTAGCTTTTTTTTGCGTTTCATGGTTGGGAACAACGCATATCCTATCGCGAATAGTTTCTGTCGCTTATATTGGCAATAGCGCAGATATTTTGTTCTTTGTTTTGAGTGCACTGTTTGCTGGAATATTGTGGTGGAGTGTACCGCAACCAATGTCTTTTAAAATAAAACTAGCGGCATTTCTGCCGCTAGCATTCGTTTTATTTTTCTTCATTGTGTTTTAGTTAGATATTTCATCATCCGTAAATCCAACAAAGCAAATCAATGAAATAAAAGAGGCAAGAAGTAAATAATAGCCGATATAGGAAGTACCAAAATGTTGCACCAGATGTTCTGCAATATAAGGTGCAAGAGATGCACCTACGATACCGGCTAAGTTAAAGGTTATAGAAGAACCAGTGTATCGAATTGCTGTTGGGTATGGTGAAGCTAAAACAGCACCAAGAGGACTATATACCATTCCCATGATCGACAAACCAATAGTAGACATTGCAAGAATTCCTATAATTCCGGAGTTTAAGAAATAAGGAATTACAAAAGAATAAATACCAGTGATGATTGTGATCCAAATCATTAAAGTTCTGCGCCTAATACGATCAGCAAGTCTTCCGGTTAGGACAGTAAAAATTCCGCAGAAAATAGCACCGACGACTTCTACTTGAAGAGCTTGATAAAATGACAATTGCAAATGGTTTGTTGAATAGCTTAACAAATATGCAGTGACCAAATAAAATAAAACAAATGTTGCCATGCCAGAAAATGTCCCAAGAAATAAGATTCGTGGGCATTTTAAAAAGACCTCAATTATAGGGACTTTGACACGCTCTTTACGTTCGAGAGTTTTTTTAAATGCAACGGTTTCGTTGATTGAAAGACGAACCCATAATCCCACAATCATGAGAACAACCGAAGCAATAAAAGGAATGCGCCATCCCCATGCTAAAAGTTCATCATGATCAAGGAAGTGCAAAAGACCTAAATAAACGACAATAGATGAAAATAAACCGATTGGAACGCCTAATTGAGGAAACATCGCATACCAACCACGTTTTTCTGGTGGGGCATTTTCTGTTGCCAGCAGAACGGCTCCCCCCCATTCGCCTCCTAATCCCATTCCTTGTCCAATACGGCACAAAGTTAAGAAGAAGGGTGCCCACCACCCAGCAGTTTCATAAGTGGGAAGGAAACCAATAATAACTGTTGACAACCCCATCGTGAGAAGAGCGGCGATAAGGGTTGCTTTTCGTCCAATTTTATCCCCAAAATGTCCAAAAACAATTGATCCAAATGGGCGTGCAAAAAAGGCTGCTCCAAAGATTAGAAAAGATTGTAAAATAGCAAGTTGATCATTTTGCGTTGGAAAAAATACATGAGGGAATATGAGTGCTGCAGCAGTTGCAAAGACATAAAAATCAAAAAATTCAATTGTTGGGCCAATAAGACTTGCAAACAAAATTCGACGAGGAGAATTTCTTTTGCTTATGTCTTGTGTTTCTGAGTTTATAGACATGAATAGAATGTCCCTTTCAGTATATGACAAATCAAATTATGAAACTAAATCTTATAATTATAAAAATTTTTAGGATCAGTGTCGAGTCGATATTATTATGATTCCAGTGTAGTAGAACAATGAAATAAATATAGATGATTGCCTTGTAAATGCATGTGAATTGAATGCAATAAAGACACTATTTTATATGCCATATAAGACAAAAGTCTATTTCTATGAAAGATACAATCTTGTTAATCTTGTTAATCTTGTGTTGCTATCTCCTTTAAAAAAACGACATTATTTTTACCGGTTTAGAGATCAATCTTAGTTTCTTAGACCAGTGTTTAGTATCTCAATAATGTTAAAAAAAGTTTTTATGGATACAATTATAACACTTTTTGATTGCATAAATGATATTTTCAAATTTTAGTTGTGTGTAAGTTTTAAGATACACAGTGTGGTATTTCAGTCAGAGTTTAGTGCGCTGAATGCTTCGTCTAGGATGGTTTGTTGTTTTACAAAACATGAGATTGAGCGGGTGCGTCATGTTGTTTTTATACATGCACTTTTTCCAAATATGCGGAACTTTTTATTTGCAATCATGGAGTGTGGAGAATGCAACATAAATTGAATCTGAGTTTTTGGGCATTAATGACCAGTGGTTTTCTCGTAAAGGTTGCAAATGCAAATGAAGTAGCTACAAAAGGAGAGAGGCCACTAATACCAGTAGACGTAAGTGAGCAGCTAGGAGAAATGGGCAAGAAATTCCCCAGTGAGAATCTCACAATTAAGGATGGTAAATTTGAGATTGTCAGAAATGGAGAAATTTCAAAAAATACTGTTATTCGAAAATACGGATTGCAAAGTGTTGAGTATGGAGGACAAACAGAGGAGGTTAAAATTCATGGAGGTGAGCAAATTGTTGTAGGGGAGGAGAGTTATGCTTATAATTCTGAAATCCATGGTCAAGGAGAGATGAACGGACAACAGAATGTGTATGAGGGTGGAGCAGCTTTTTTCACAAATGTTATGAGTGGAGGTGAACAAAATATTGATACATGGTTTGGAGATACAGGGGGATTAGCAGTAGATACGAGGGTCTTTGCGGCGGGTGTGCAGAATGTTTTAGAGAAAGGTAAGGCAAACACTGTTACTTTGGAAGAAGGGGCTCTTCAAAGAGTCTATGCTGGTGGGCATGTAGAAACACTGACGATTAATAGTGGAGCCAATTCTCTGATTTACTCCGGTGCTATATTGCAAGGAGAGATAAAGGTTAATGGTTCTGGAAAGCTTCATCTCTATGCTGGAGATAAGAGACACCAAACTACAGTAGAAGAAATTATTTTAAATGAAAAAGAGGCCCAATTATACTCTATTGCCACTAAAGTGGACGGGTCAAGCTCTCTGATTCAGAAATTAAATGGCAAAGGGAGTGTTATTTTTACTACTACTTATATTTCTACTGACTCCACTAAGCTTAATCCATACTATTCTCTGCTTTATGTTGCTGAACTTTCAGGTAATATACATTTCAATTTTAGGGTTAATCTTTCAGAGAGATACGGTGATTACCTTTTCATTGAGGAGGGAGCGGGTGATCATACAGTAAGCATCATGGATTCTGGTACTGAGATTACAAATTCTTCCTTCCATCCATTTGATTTAATTACTGATAAAAGTGGAAACGCTCATTTTACTTTAAACAACCATTCCGGTGAAAAAACTGATGTCGTGGATGGTGGAACTTATATGTATGATTTAAAACAGAAAAATAGTGAGAATGGAGAAGGAAAAACTTGGTATTTGGCTGCTGCAGAGGTATCTACTCCTTTCACTTCTCCATCTAATCCAGCATTGCCTATAGCTAAAACTGTTAAAAAAGAAGAAGATATTACATCTTCGAAAGATTCTATAGTTAGTTCTTATGCAAATAATTTCAGTTTTTATGCAGATTATTTTAGTATGGGTGAGAATGAAAGAATTCTGCAAACTTCCGTACTCAGTAATGATAGCGTAGTTTATATTTCTGATAATGGAGATTCGGATAATCTTAAATGGTCTATTAACACCATGGTTGAGGGATCTGGAACGCTTTATGTTGGGCCGGGTGGTTTCAGTAAGAATACTACAGTTGAAAAGGATGGTTCCGAAGTTGTTGGAGAACAAGGCATTTCGGAATCTGCTATTATTTATGCAGGTGGGCAACAAAGGGTAGAGGGTGGAGGGTCTGCACTGAAAGCTGAAATCTATGGCGGTAAGCAGCTTGTTTTCGGAGATGGTTATGTGAACGGTGGGATTATGGGGAGTAGCGCTTATAACACTACAATTTATGGTCAGGATAAAATGCGGGGGCAGCAGAGTGTGTATGATGATGGATTGGTTGTGGGAACAAAAATTATGAATGGGGGAATACAAATTCTTGCTAAATGGTTTCCAGACGATGATGATTTTGCACAAAAGAGTGGTGGATTAGCAGTTAATACTGAGGTTTTTGCGGGTGGTATGCAGCGTGTTTTAGCCGGAGGTGAGGCGGATACGGTTATTTTACACAGCTACGCTGTTCAAGAAGTTCATGCTGGTGGATCTGTAAAAAATCTAACAATTGAAGGCAAAGCCAATTCGTGGGTCTCTGCTGGTGCGATGTTGGCAGGAGAAATAAAGGTTCATGATTTTGGAAAGCTTTATCTTGATGCTGGAGATGATGAAGATCAGACTGTAGTAGAAGATATCAATTTAGAGGGAGAAAAGGCTAGACTATACTCTATCGCGAGTGGATATGAAGACACGAGTACCTACATTCAGAAGTTGGGTGGTGTGGGGAGGGTTATTTTTACGTCTGCTGATTCTGATTTATATTACTCTCAACTTTATATTGGGGAACTTTCAGGGAGTTTACATTTTAAGTTTCATGTTAGCCTTGCAGAAGGAGAGGGTGATTATCTTTTTATCAAGAATGGTAGTGGTTCTCATACAGTAAATGTTGTAGATTCTGGTATTGAAATTGTCGATCCTTCTACAACAGATCTTGATTTAATTGTTGATCAAAGCGGAAAAGCGCATTTTACTTTGAAAAAATTTTCTGGTGCAAAAATTAGTACTGTTGATGGTGGAACCTATGTGTATGGTTTGAAACAGAGGCAAGGTGATGATGAAAATGAAAAAATTTGGTATTTATCTGCAGTATACATCGATAATTTTTCATTTATTAACAATTTAACGCGTAACAGGAGCAGATCTCGCCGACATTTAGACCAAAATCAAAAGGTTTCTTTTCTCTCAGCTATTACAGCACCAGAAGAATATGCTGTTGAGTTGCAGCGTCGAAGATATGCCCGCCGAAACTTAAGTCAAAAAACCTTTGCTTCTGTTCATCCAGTTGCACTCTCTCTAAAAAATCAGTCTGTTGATGCGTCGCGTCCAATTAGCAGTCATCAATCTTCTGATGAGAAACAACAGCTCGTGGTTTCTGTTGCGGCTCAATCTTTAGCTTATCAGATGCTTGTGCGCCCAAGTGATCAGGATCAACCTTCTTTACAATCCGTTCAGGAATTGTCAGTTTCTGATTTTTTGACCACTCCCTCTACAGATGCAGTGTTGTCTATGTCCGTGACACCAGGGCTTGTTTTTCACAATGAGTTACAAACTGTACGTGCGGGGAGAGGAATTATAGACAAAAATAAGAAAAATGTGTCGCTATGGACCTATGCGATCAAGAGCAAAGAGAGTGTTGCGACAGAGCATCTAGATTTTAAGCTTGATCAGATGGGTATAGTGTTGGGTGTTAGTGGTTTAAGTGAACTGACAAGTGGAGCGTTTTATATTGGTGGTTTTGGCAGTTATGATCAAGCGCGTGTAGCGCATGCACGAGGTGGCATTAGTGGTATAAATACTTATAGTATTGGAGCATATGCGACTTATTTTGATCATAGTGGATTATATTTGGACAGTGTTTTGAAATATAATCAATATCAAACTAATCTGAAGGCTATTTCAACGAATGGCTTAGCCATTGAAGGAAATTATAATCAATGGGCAGTGGGCACGTCATTTGAAGCGGGGTATCGCTTTAAGATGGCTGAGAGTGGTTGGATGCAGCCTTATGCAAACTTAACTTGGTTGCAAGTTGAAGGTAAAGAAATCAAACTTTCCAATGAGATGACAGGTGATATAGGCCTCTTTTCTTCATTACGTAGTGAAGTTGGTTTATCTTTAGGGTATGAGTTTGGATCAGGAATGGGTGCTTCATCTCTAGCTTACATTACGGCTGCATGGTTGCGTGAGAATAAAGATAACAATCACACGACGATTAATCAACAGCATAAATTTACCACAGATTTGTCAGGGAATGCGGGTAAGTTTGGAGTTGGTTTGAGCAGTTTTGTCAGTGACCAATTAAAGCTTTATGCAGAAGCACATTATGTCAAAGGGCGTAAAACTAAGCAGTCCCTTCAAGGTATTTTAGGTGTGCGCTATAGTTTTTGAGCATATGTTTTGTTTTCTGATCAATTTTGAGCCTTTAAAATTAAGCACTCAGGTAAAGTGCTCGGGGAATAATTTTAAAAGGGAAGAAATACATTTTTATAACAAGTTATATGCTTCATGGTGGATGCATTTTTCTTGTATTTTGCTTTTTCTCTTTTGTAAAAAGTTAGAGGCGAGTGCCCCAAAAAAGCAATGTAGGAACTGCTTTATACTTTCAATAAAACAAAGAATTCCATGAGATGTAAAGAGCAATTTTTATAATATTAATAAAGTGTTAAAGATAATTCTTAAAATTTTAGGTTGAAAATAAATTTTGCAGAGCTAATTACCTTTGATGTCTACTCAGACGTAAAGGGGGAGGATATGGCTATGCAATATAAATGGAAACAAGGTTATTGGGCACTCATGGTCAGCAGCTGTTTTGTGCAATCAGTGGCTGCGAATGAGAGCGGGATACAACTTTTTTATCAACCTTCAGACTATGGCATAAATGAGAAAACACTCCATAGTCAACATAATGGGGATGTGAGAACAAAGGAATACACAAAGGTTAGCGCATCTAAAGGTGATGCCATTGTAGAAGCAGATGGCGGATCAGTTTTTTCGGGAATGCTTAATGGTATTGCTACACATAACAGTAGTGAAATATTAACTAGAAAAATACCCGATTCTGTTGGCAGGAATGATGTCCATACCGGACAGAATATGCAAGAAAACAATATTGCTGTACGTAAAAATCCTGAACTCATTTTTATTAATGATGGGGCATTTTTGGAAAATTTTGTACTCGATAATAATGGTAAAGCTTATTTTTCGAATGATGGTAAAACAGATAATCCAGGACTGTCGATAAATAACACGGTGAAGAATGGTGCAGAGATCTATGTTTATGCAGGGGGTCTTAGTGAGAATAGCAAAATTGAACATGGTGGGACTGAAATTGTTCAGGCTTCAAAAGGAAAGCAAGGATTTTCAAAAAATGCTGTTGTTAAAGAAGGTGGACGGCAAAATGTTGGGAATGGGGGGAAAGTAGAAGGGACAAAAATCTATGGTGGTGAACAACTTATTTTTGGAGAGGGTGATGTTGGAGGACAAATTAAAGGGAGTAGCGCTTCGGATACAGTAATTTATGGTCAAGGTGAAACATTAGGGCAACAAAAGATATATGATGGGGGAAGTGTTTGGAATACGAAAGTTATGCAAGGAGGAGTACAAGAGGTTGCAAAAAAGACTCAAAGTGCAAAAAACGGTGGTTTTGCGTTTGATACCCAAATCTTTGGTGGCGGTAAACAGCGTGTCTTAGAAGGAGGTAAGGCTATAGGGGTTACTTTAAATGAGACCGCTTTTCAGGAAATATCTACTGATGGATCTGTAAAAAATCTAACAATTAATGATGAAGCAAAATCATGGGTGCATGCTGGTGCGACATTAGAAGGCAAGACACTGGTAAGCCATTCTGGACAGCTTCATCTTTATGCTGGAAATGATCAACATCATACCACAGTAGAAGACGTTATTTTAAATGGAAAAGATACAAAATTGTACTCCATTGCCGAAGAGTTTGACGGAAAAAGCTCTATAATTCAGAAATTAAGTGGTAAGGGGAGTGTTATTTTTGCTTTTACTGGCTCTGATCCGTATTACTCTCAGCTCCATGTTAATAATCTTTCAGGAAGTTTACATTTCGAATTCAATACCACCCTTGCACACAACCGTGGTGATTATCTCTTCGTTGAAAATGGCAAAGGTAATCACACAATAAGCGTTACTGATTCTGGAGTTGAAATTACAGATCCTTTTTCAAATAAGCGTGATTTAATTAAGGATCAAAGTGGTGGAGCACAGTTTACTCTAACAGATCTCTCTGGTGAAAAAATTAACGCACTTGATGGTGGAACCTATATGTATGATTTGAGACAGAGAAAGGATGAAAATGGAAAAGTTTGGTTTTTGGCTGCGGACCGCATCAGTGGACCAGAATCTTCACTTCCTGATCCAACAGACCCATTTGCTCCTAGTTGGTCGTCAACGACTCCTTCAACCGATGCAATGCTTTCCACGGCGGTAGCCTCTGGGCTTATTTTTAACAATGAGCTGCAAATGGTGCGTACTGGCAGAGGAATTCTGGACCAAAACAGGAAAAATACAGATCTATGGGCTTATGCGATTAAAAGCAGAGAACGTGTCGCTGCAGGTCATACACATTTTAAGCTTGAGCAGACAGGTATAGTGTTTGGTGCTGATCAGTTGAATGAGCTAACACATGGGGATTTGTATGTTGGTGGTTTTGGTAGTTATGATCAAGTACGCATTGCTCATGAAAGAGGTGGTGATAGCGACATAAGCGGTTATAGCGTTGGAACTTATGCGACTTACTTTGATAATCGCGGGTGGTATATGGATGGCGTTTTAAAATATAATTACTATCGAGATAATCTGAAAGCTGTTTCAACGAACGGTTTAGCCATTCAAGGCAATTATAATCAGTGGGCTATAGGGGGGGCATTTGAAATTGGCTGTCGTTTTGAGCCAGCACAAAGCACATGGATGCAACCTTATATCAAACTAACAGGGGTACAAGTTGAAGGTAAAAAAGTCAAGCTTTCCAATGGAATGACAGGTGACATAAACCCATTGACGTCATTCAGGAGTGAAGTTGGATTAACAGCAGGTCATGAATTTATTGTTGGTGCAAAAGCTCCTTTAACAGCTTACATTACGGCAGCTTGGTTGCGTGAGAATGTGAATAATAATCATACGATAATTAATAACCAGCATAAATTTATCACAGACTTGTCAGGAAATGCTGGTAAATTAGGAATAGGTTTAAACAGTTTTGTCAATGACAAATTGAAGCTTTATGCGGAAGCGCATTATCTTAAAGGAAATAAGATTAAGCAATCACTTCAAGGTATTTTGGGATTACGCTATAGTTTCTAAAGATATGTGTTTATTCTCTGGGTAATCTTAGAGATCTCATTGTTTTCGTGAGCAAAATATCTAATGTCTATACGTTTGTTAGAGCGTATAGACATTGGGGATGATCTTACATTCTCTTAAAAGCAATGTAGTTCTTAAAAGCCATGTCACTTTTTCAATTATTATTGTAAGTTTTATAAATTGTGCTTTGAATATAAAGGCATAATTTGTATTTTTTTGAGTTATAAAACTTTAGATTAGAAGCTTCTTTTTGACTTATTTCTACAATTTAAAGTTGTATTAATGGAAGTCAATGCACTAAAAAATTGTATTTAGACATAAATAAAACACATTACGATACAATCTACAATAGACTACCTACGGGAGTTGCGGGATGTTTGTTTAATGATTGAGAGTGGAGTGTAGATTATGCGGTGCAAATACAAGTTAAGTTTTTCAATATTCATGATCAGTAGTTGTGTCGTGCAAAGTGTAAATGCGGGTGAGAATAAGACTAGATCGTTAACACGTATGACGAGTGGAACGACGGTACAAAATGGCTCAGCACTGATTAGTGCTACTGTTAGCAGTAATGCTAAGATTGAGGATGGTGGTGTAGAAATTGTTGAGAATGGTGGGAGCTCCGTGGGTGCTATTGTTCAAAAAGGCGGAATGCAAATAGTTACACGTGGAGGGACTGCGATGAAAACTAAAATCCTCAGTGGTTGGCAGTTTGTTTACGAAGATAAGAGTATTGTAAATCTTGAAGATTTTGAGAGGAAAAGCAGTGCTTATGATGCCATAGTGTCTGGTGAAAATGGTTTTGTTGGGCAGCAGAATGTGTATGATGGTGCGACAGCTTGGAACACGGAAGTTGGAAAAGGAGGAGAACAAAATCTTTATATGGGGCCCAGAAAAGATGGTGGCATTGCAGAGCGTACTATAGTTTCTGGTAATGGCAGGCAGCACATCTTAGAAGAAGGGAGGGCTGTTAATACTACTTTGAGTGGGCAGGCTATTCAAGTTGTATATCCTGGGGGGATTGTAGATGGTCTAACGATTACAGAAACTGCCAGTTCGTGGATACATGTTGGTGCAGATTTAAATGGTGAAATAAAGGTCAATGGTAACGGGCGGCTTTATTTATACGCTGGTGATAGAACAAATCATATTACGAAAGGAAAGCTTTCTATACAGGGAAGAAGTGATGAAATAATATTTTCTGTTGGAACGCGTAATAACATGGGGCGAGATCAGGTTGATATAGAGAGTTTAAGTGGGCAAGGAGGGACTGTTATTTTTATGTCTGCTCCGTATGATCAACGCCATATTTACCTTAATGTTGCGCATCTTTCAGGTAATTTACATTTTCATTTCAATCTTAGTAAGAATGGGGATCGTATCGATTACTTGTCGATTGATAGTGGGATAGGTAATCACAAAATAAGTGTTGCCGATTCTGGTAGTGAAATTATAGATTCTCTCTCACAAAAAAATGGTGTTTTTAGCGGGATCAGTTTGATTACCGATAGAAGCCAAGGCGAAGGGCCTCTTTTTACTTTAGCAAATCATTCTGGTCAGGACATTGGAGCTGTCGATGGTGGGACCTTTATGTATACTTTGCGGAAGAGAGAAAGAAGTGCTGATTCCAGTGGTGATGCTACAATCTGGTATTTGGGCATGGCAACTGGCGAGTCCAATTCTTCAAGTATTAGTTTACCACGCACGACAAAGAGGCAGAAAACTCGAATTGTTCAAGTGTTCTCAACTTCCGGTGCCGATAAAGTTATGCAACCTCGTCAGAAATCTTCTAATGGGAAGAATAAGAAGCCAACGCTCCCTAAGGAAAGACTTCCCCGTCATTTGAGAGAGTCTCAGCAGGATCCTGTTCTTTCCACTGCTTCATCTCCAGAAGATCAGATTATTGGTGCAACACGTCCAGATGTTAGCCATCAATCTTCTGATGAGAAACAGCAGCCTGCTGTTTCTGTTGCGGCTCAATCTTTAGCTGATCAGATGTTTGTGCGCCCAAGTGATCAGGATCAACCTTCTTTACAATCCATTCAGGAATTGTCAGTTTCTGATTTTTTGACCACTCCCTCTACAGATGCAGTGTTGTCTATGTCCGTGACACCAGGGCTTATTTTTCACAATGAGTTGCAAACTGTACGTGCGGGGAGAGGAATTATAGACAAAAATAAGGAAAATGTGTCGCTATGGACCTATGCGATCAAGAGCAAAGAGAGTGTTGCGACAGAGCATCTAGATTTTAAGCTTGATCAGACGGGCATAGTGTTGGGTGTTAGTGGTTTAAGTGAACTGACAAGTGGAGCGTTTTATATTGGTGGTTTTGGCAGTTATGATCAAGCGCGTGTAGCGCATGCACGAGGTGGCATTAGTGGTATAAATACTTATAGTATTGGAGCATATGCGACTTATTTTGATCATAGTGGATTATATTTGGACAGTGTTGTGAAATATAATCAATATCAAACTAATCTGAAGGCTATTTCAACGAATGGCTTAGCCATTGAAGGAAATTATAATCAATGGGCAGTGGGCACGTCATTTGAAGCGGGGTATCGCTTTAAGATGGCTGAGAGTGGTTGGATGCAGCCTTATGCAAACTTAACTTGGTTGCAAGTTGAAGGTAAAGAAATCAAACTTTCCAATGAGATGACAGGTGATATAAGCCCCTTTTCTTCATTACGTAGTGAAGTTGGTTTATCTTTAGGGTATGAGTTTGGATCAGGAATGGGTGCTTCATCTCTAGCTTACATTACGGCTGCATGGTTGCGTGAGAATAAAGATAACAATCACACGACGATTAATCAACAGCATAAATTTACCACAGATTTGTCAGGGAATGCGGGTAAGTTTGGAGTTGGTTTGAGCAGTTTTGTCAGTGACAAATTAAAGCTTTATGCAGAAGCACATTATGTCAAAGGGCGTAAAACTAAGCAGTCCCTTCAAGGTATTTTAGGTGTGCGCTATAGTTTTTGAGCATATGTTTTGTTCTCTTGATCAGCTTTAAATATGTAGGTGTTTTGCACGCAGCCATTAGGTATATAGGTAACGTTCTTTGAGAGAAGCCGATTTTTCATAAAAGTTGTATGCTTTGCTGCGTGCTCTATTTTTCTCTTTTTTTGATAAGAAATCTTGAGGAGAGCAGTATGCTTGGTTATGCAGAGAGAGCTAGCTTTCAAAAGAGATAATGGCATTGTTCTGAGGATATCAGATATCATTGGCATTTCTGTTTTTTATTGAAATTTATTTTATGATTAATTACGCGTTTTTGAAAATTAATGCGTATTTTTTCATAGTCACTTGGCAAGAGGCTTCCTGCTCGCTATAGAACAGCTAGATAATGTTGGAAATAAAGGTGGTCAAATGGCTGTAGAACGTACTTTTTCGATGATTAAACCGGATGCAACGCGTCGTAATTTGACAGGAGCAATTACAAAAATGCTTGAGGATGCGGGGTTGCGTGTTGTCGCATCTAAACGTGTGTGGATGAGCCAACGTGAAGCTGAAAGATTTTATGCTGTTCATAAAGAACGCCCATTTTTCAGTGAATTGGTTGAGTTTATGTCTTCTGGACCAACCATTGTACAGATTTTAGAAGGCGAAAATGCAATAGCTAAAAACCGTGAAGTGATGGGTGCTACGAATCCTATGGAAGCACAGGAGGGGACAATTCGTAAAGTCCATGCTTTGTCGATTGGCGAAAATTCTGTCCATGGTTCAGATAGTGCTGAAAATGCAAAAACAGAAATCGCTTTTTGGTTTTCCGAGATGGAAATTGTTGGTTAATAAAATCGTATATAAAAGCCAAAGAATCCCGAAACTGTATGTTTCGGGATTTTTCTTATGATGTTACAGATTTCTTTGAAAGGGTGTGTGGGTTTCACTATTTTCATGTGATGACATGTTTTAAGCCAGCACGAAAATAATCCCACCCTGTCCACAATGTGAGGAGAGCTGCAACCCACAGCATGATGATACCAAATTCCGTTGTATAAGGGAAAATTTTATTGCCAGCTGGTCCTGCTAAAAGAAAAACAATAGCTACCATTTGTACAAAAGTTTTCCATTTTGCAAGACGAGAGACAGGAACACTGACTTTTAATTCAGCTAAATATTCACGTAATCCTGATACAAGAATTTCTCGGCAAAGAATGATAATGGCTGCCCATAGTGTCCATCCAGCAATAGTACTGTCTGCGGCAAGCAAGAGCAAACAGGCAGATACGAGAAGTTTATCTGCAATTGGATCTAACATGCGACCGATATTGGATGTTTGTTTCCAAATACGGGCAAGATAGCCGTCAAAAAAGTCAGTAATGGATGCGGCCACAAAAATGGAAACAGCAACCCAGCGTGCGATGTCACTTGATTGTAGCCGTCCTTCTAAAAAAAAACACGCAACAACCATCGGTACTGCCACAATTCGTGCATAAGTCAAAATATTGGGAAAAGAAAAAGTATGATTTTTCATAGGCTATTTTCAATTCTTTGTGAAATACGGTATATTCCATAAAGGTAACAAGGCAAAGATTATCAAACAAGCATTATTTTTCATTAAAATGGTTATGAATTTTTTGTGCAATCGTAACAGAAATACCGTTAACTTTTATTAAATCTTCGAGAGAAGCACCGGCAACGGCTTTAGCACTTCCAAAATGATAAAGCAATGCACGCTTTCTTGTTGGCCCAATATTTTCGATTTCATCAAGCGGATTTTTGAATGTTTCTTTTTTTCGTTTTGCTCTGTGCGTTCCAATTGCAAAATTATGTGCTTCGTCACGCAGGCGTTGCAAAAAATAAAGGATAGGGTCACGCTGGGGAAGAGTAAAGGATGTTTTTCCCTTTATAAAAAACCGTTCACGTCCCGCTCTACGGTCAGCACCTTTAGCGATGCCTACGACCGTGATCAGATTGTCTAATCTTAATTCAGATAATATTGTATGCACACTGTTTATTTGTCCTTCACCACCATCGATTAATATAAGGTCAGGCCAAATGGGAAAAGAATCATCGTCTGTACTTTTTGTACCATTGCTGCCATTAGGCAGTCCATGTTCTTTGATAAGACGTGAAAATCTTCGTTTAATGACTTCTTTCATCATGCCAAAATCATCACCAGGCGTAATATCGGTCGAGCGAATGTTGAATTTGCGATATTGATTTTTAATAAATCCCATTTGACCAGCAACAATCATTGCACCTACTGCATTTGTTCCCATAATATGCGAATTATCGTAAACCTCTATACGGCGTGGGGTATGAGGCAGGTGGAATGTTTCAACAAGCCTCTGAAGCAATTTTGCATGTGTGGCTGTTTCAGCAAGTTTGCGTTCAAGTGCTTCACAAGCATTGATATAGGCGTGATTAACAAGGGTTTTGCGTTCACCTTGTTTGGGTAAAGAGAGGAGTATTTTACGATTTGCTTTTAGACTGAATGCTTCTGTAAGAAGTGTTTTTTCTTCGATTGTTTCAGATAAAAGGATGAGTTTTGGAAGTGGTTTATCATCATAGAATTGGGCAATGAAACTCGTTAAAATTTCAGTACGAGAAAAAGATGGATCTGCTTTAGGGAAATAGGCTCGGTTTCCCCAATTTTGTCCCATGCGAAAAAAAATACTTGAATGCAGGTTACTGCCCCCTGTTGTGCAATTGCAAATACGTCTGCTTCTTCTATTGTTTGAGGATTAATGCCTTGATGGCTTTGTATGTGAGAGAGGGCTGATAAGCGGTCACGATAAGTTGCTGCTTGTTCAAAATCAAGATTTTCTGCAGCTTTATGCATAGCTTGAACCATATCATTTTTAACTGATTGGCTTTTTCCCGAAAGAAAAGCTCTGGCTCCTCTAACGAGCTCTTTATAATCACTATCACTGATTTCATGTGTACAGGGTGCAGAACATCGCTTAATTTGATAAAGCAAACAGGGTCGCGTACGGTTTTCAAGAACGGAATCGGTACAAGTACGGAGTAAAAAGGCGCGTTGTAAAACGTTGATTGTTTGTGTAACCGCAGCTGAAGAGGCAAAAGGACCAAAATAATGAGCTTTTCGTGTTCGGGCACCGCGATGTTTGTAAAGTGCAGGTGCTCTATGATCATCAGTAATAATGATATAAGGGAAGCTTTTATCATCACGCAGTAACACATTAAAACGCGGATGCAATCTTTTGATGAGATTAGCTTCTAAGAGTAGTGCTTCTGTTTCTGTGTGAGTGACTACAAATTCCATATGATATGTCGCACGAATCATACGAGCAATACGGTTATTATGTCCTTTTTCACGGGTATAGTTTGAAACACGTTTTTTTAGATTACGAGCTTTACCAACATAGAGAACAGTGCCATTTTCATCAATCATCCGATAAACTCCCGGTTTATGCGGAAGGTGTCTGACAAACTCTTGTATAAGTTTGACACCTTGAAATTGATTTTTATCGTTTCCTTTATGTGCATTGTCCCATGGTATGTTAGAGAGAAAAGGCAGATTTTCTCGTTCATTTGTGGGACAAGCTGTATTCTTTTTCAGGATCATTTAATTTGTCCAGAAATATTTTATGTTTTTCATATAAAACACTCTTCTCCCGCAAGTACCATCATTTATGTCTTTATAGTTTTTTTGCCTATAAATAACGCATTATGGTATAAGATCACGCGCGTTTTGAGTCATCACTGTTCATAAAAAATACGAAGGCAAACTCAGAGAGCAGTTTTACAATGTAGCCAATTGTATTCATTAACTCATTGAAATGATAAATTTGTTATGATCAGAAACTCGTTAAAATAGGTTTTCTTAAGAAAAAAATCAAATTCTCGCTTTTAGCTATTATATGCTTTTAAGGTTGATATGACTTAAAAAGTCACAGAACTAAAGTAATTTTATATTTCTGAGCAGTTTAACACTTTTTGATTTTTGCTAAAAGGGGCTCGATTGAAGTAAGATAGAAAATTCTAACAGAATAAATGTTCTTTTTGCAGCCATTTATGAGTCATTTTTGCATTCTTATCTTGCCCAAGACGGGCGATAAGAAAGGGGCGGAGTTTTTTCATTTCTTCTTCAAGAAGATAGGGAGGATTGATAAGGATCATCCCACTTCCATTCATTGTAGGCGGTATTGAGCTTTTTCGAATACGCATTTCGAGTTGCAGAATTTTGGGAATTCCTGTTTGGTGAAGCGCTTGAAGAAAAGTTTCAATTTCTTTGTCATATTTAATAGGATACCATAAAGCATAGATTCCTCCAGGAAAACGACGATAAGCCTTTACCAATCCTTCAACAAGACGGGAAAATTCACCAGGTTTTTCAAAGGGAGGATCAACGAGAATAAATCCACGTTTTTCTTTTGGTGGCAGATGGGCATTTAAGGAAAGCCAACCATCTAAATGCAGAACTTTTGTTTGATAATCACCGGCAAAATTTTCTGCTAAAATATGGTAATCTTCACAATGCAACTCAATTGCGGTTAGCCGATCTTGTTTACGCAACAAATGGCGAATAAGAATAGGTGATCCAGGATAAAATGTGATTTCTTTTTTATCCTTATTGAGTGAATCAATAACCTTGCACCACGGAAAAAGGAGTTCTTTTAAGTCTTCGGGGATAGGAGCTGATAGAAGTCGGTGAACACCTTCACGCCACTCTCCCGTTTTATGTGCTTCCAAAGAAGAGAGATCATAAATGCCGATACCAGCATGCGTATCTATAACACGAAAAGCTTTTTCCTTGCGTTTGAGGTACTCTACGATGCGGGTGACAATAATGTGTTTAAAAACATCAGCAAAATTGCCAGCATGATAAATATGCCGATAATTCATGAGTAAACTCTACCATATGGATGACTGCTTACCAGATCCCTTTATTAACATAAAACGATAGCTTTTCTATCAACAAAAGCTCTATTGTAAAGATAAAATAATATTTTGATCAAAAAAGCTTTTATATTCAGAAGGGTATCGATGTCATAGATCTGCGTTATGGGTTATACTATTTTTATGTCGATGCAATTTATATTAATTGAATGAGGCACTAAGATTTTGAATCTTTTAGCAAAATGTATAGAGAGGGAGCAATCACTTCGATTAAGACATATGTCATATTGTGAGAGGATTCCTTTATGAACATTGTCGCATGAGTGTGGGTATATTTTAAAAAAAATGGGTTTTGATGTTTTTAAATGTCAGATGTATTAATGAAAACACCTTTAGGGTATGCGCTTTCGGACAATGTTTCAGATTTAAGACATAATTTTTTTCGGTATGCGGCGATATTGTTCTTCATTGATAATGGTAATTGGGAAGAATGTTTGCAATTGCGTATGCGAGACCATTTTAAAAAGGCAAAGTGTTGAAACGTGTATACGATACTTGCACGAGAATTTTGCAATTCGGTACCGATCATATGAAGCGCCTTTAAGAGAAGAGTTCTCCAAATTTTTTGGTATTTATCATTTTTGATTTATCTGCGTTTATTATAGTACGCTGAGAAAAAGTGGAGAGAGGTTAAAAAGTTAGTTTGCAATAAAAAAACGTGTGATTGTCTTTAACTTAGATAAGAAATATACAAGTAAGATATGATTATATTGGGTACATTCTTTACACAGTAAGCATGAACACATTAAATCAAATTTAAAAGCAGTGAGGGAGAGTAATGGGTAATATTTTTTCACCAACGCATTTAATTGTAATTTTACTGATTATCCTTGTACTTTTCGGGCGTGGTAAGGTTTCTGAATTAATGGGCGATGTTGCTAAGGGGATTAAAGCTTTCAAAAAGAATATGGAAGAAGAAGAGGAGAGTACCGGGGATAAGTTTGAAAGAACTGACTATTGCCAAAAAAATGATGTTGAACCTCAACAATTTCAGCCGTTATCGGTGGAGCCTGTAGTGGCACGCAAAAAAAGTTCTTCTTCCTCTAAAGGAGGAAAGACATCTGTTGCTAAAAAACAACGTGTAAAATAACAAAGACACAATCATAATTGTGCATTATTTTTTAGTGAAGAATTAGAGTATAAGCGATGTTTGGGATTGATGGGCCAGAGTTTCTTGTGATCTTACTTGTCCTTATTGTCGTAGTTGGACCAAAAGATTTACCTAAAATGCTAAGGACAATAGCAAAGGCATTAGCTTATGTGCGTTCAACAGCGAATGAATTTCGTTACCAGTTTGATGATGCAATGAGACAAGTGGAGCTCGATGATTTGCAAAAGACATCGTCGGATATTAGCGATCTTAATCCACGCAAGGAGTTGACAGAGATTTTTAATCCAATTCACAATGCAGTAGGGGATATTCACGATAGTTTTGATATAAACACAATACACCATAAATCAGAAAAAGATAAAGAAGTTTTGGTATGTGGTCAGAATCAAACCAATGAAGATTCGACAGTATCTGTTGGTACTCATAGGTCTGGGAGCATTTCTGTAAACGCTAAAGATGGGGAAGGAGCGTCATGAATTCTGAAAAAGATGAAGTTGACGCCAATATGGCTCCACTTTTAGAACATTTGATTGAACTTCGTCAGAAAATTATTGCTGTTTTGATCGCATTTTTTATAGCTTTTATTATGTGTTTTCTTATTAAAGATTACATCTTGAATTTTTTGATATGGCCTTATCAATGGGCAATGAAAATATCAGGTGGTAATCCTGAAAGTATTCGTTTGCAATCAACACAAGTATGGGAGACTTTTTTAACAAAGATGAAACTTGCTGCTTTTGGGGCAGCCATTTTATCGTTTCCTTATACGGCCTTTCAGTTTTATAGCTTTATCGCACCAGGACTTTATAAAAATGAGCGTATGGCTTTTTTGCCATTTCTTATTGGTGGACCAATTTTATTTTGTATTGGGGGAGCGTTTGTTTACGCTCTCTTGTCTCCGATAATGCTTTGGTTTAGCCTTTCTCAGCAATTTCTTCCGGATGCCCATTTAAGAATAGAGTTTATAGTTCGTATTTCCGATTATTTGAGTTTTATGACATCGTTTATTCTGATTTTTGGCTTGATTTTTCAATTACCCCTTATCACCAGTCTTTTAACAAAAGTTGGACTTTTAACATCGCATGGTTTGGTATCTAAACGAAAATGGGCTATCCTTATTTCTTTTATAATTGCAGCAATAGTAACTCCATCGGATTTTTTTACTATGTTTGCAGTGGCTTTACCAACAATAGCCCTTTACGAGGTTTCAATTTTAATTGCTTATTGCATAGAAAAGAGAAAAAAAACCTCTTAAGAAAAGCTTATATGTTGTGCGATAGAAAACGAATAGAAACGATTCAAATGAGGAATTTTAATGCTTGATATTAAGTGGATTCGTGAACACCCTGAGAAACTAGATGAAGCGCTTGCAAAAAGAGGACTTAAGCCGCAAGCTGAAAGGTTAATAAAACTTGATCTTGATCGTCGGTTGCATGTTTCTGAAGTACAATCCGCGCAGGAGCGTCGCAATGCGGCTTCAAAAGAAATCGGGCGAGCTTTGGAAGCGTGTGATCAGGAAATGGTTGAACGCATTAAAGCTGAGGTTGAAGAGATTAAAGTTTTCCTTTCCACTGCCACAGCAGAAGAAAAACGATTGACCGAGAGTTTTGAGAGCGCTCTTTCAGCGCTCCCGAATGTTCCATTGGATGATGTTCCAGAGGGTAAAGATGAAAGCGATAATGTTGTCCTTCGACATTTTGGTACGCCTCCAACTTTTGACTTTACACCAAAGGAACATTTTGATCTTGGTCAAAATCTCAAGCAGATGGATTTTGAGCGGGCAAGTCGTTTGTCGGGAACACGCTTCACAGTACTTTCAGGAGCATTGGCACGGCTTGAACGCGCATTGGGCCAATTTATGCTTGATGTACATGTTGAGGAGCATGGTTATACAGAGGTTTCAGTGCCTTTTCTTGTTCGTGATGAGATTGTTTACGGAGCAGCTCAGTTACCGAAATTTGCTGAGGATCTCTTTCGGACAACAGATGGGCGGTGGCTTATTTCTACAGCAGAAGTGCCATTAACCAATTTGGTAAATAATGAAATTCTTGAGATATCGGATTTACCGCTACGATTTTCTTCTTTAACTCCTTGTTTTCGCTCAGAGGCAGGTTCTGCGGGCCGTGATACACGTGGTATGTTGCGTCAACACCAGTTTTGGAAAGTAGAAATGGTATCGATTACCACCGAGGAGCAATCTTTAATTGAACTGGAACGTATGACAGAGTGTGCAGAAGATGTCTTGAAACGACTTGGTTTGCCTTTTCGTACCGTGGTTCTTTCTACTGGTGATATGGGATTTGCTGCACGTAAAACTTATGATATTGAGGTTTGGCTTCCTGGACAGGGATGCTATCGTGAAATTTCCAGTTGTTCAGTTTGTGGAGATTTTCAAGGGCGACGTATGAATGCTCGATATCGTAAAGAAGGTGATAAGGCATTGCACTTCGTTCATAGTCTTAATGGTTCTGGTACGGCCATTGGCCGCTGTCTTATTGCTATTCTTGAGAATTATCAACAAGCTGATGGGTCAATTATTGTTCCAGATGTTTTACAGCCCTATATGAAGGGCATGCGTTATATTACTGCTTAATCTTGCAAAAGGAGAACCGATATGTGTTTATTGCTGACGGATAATGGCATCAAACGCAAAGTTTTGCAGTTTTTTAAGAAGTGACTTGTGCTTATAATAAGATAGCTACTCCATTGGAGATTGAATGATACTATGGGGCAAAAGAGTATTTTACGATTTCGTGAGGAGTTAGCAGCTCTTGTATTGAAAATGCGTAGCAAAGGAATTGATGATGTTCGCTTTTTTTCGGCACTTGAAAAAATTCCACGTCAACAGTTTGTGGCTTCTCCTTGGTTTAACAGCGCTTATGATAATAAAGTTATTCCAATTGAGTGTGGTGAATATATTGAGCGTTTGGAAGAGCAACTCTTGATTCTTTCTGCTTTATCGTTGAAAAAAAAACATCGTGTTTTAGAAATTGGTACGGGTTCTGGTTTTTGTACTGCTCTTATGGCGTGTCTTAGTGATCGTGTGACAACAGTTGACCGCTATAAAACGCTTGTTGATTTGGCTCGTCAAAAATTTCAAACTTTGGCAATTGAAAATATTGTTGTACGGCAAATTGATGGAAGTCGGATTTTTACAGGATTGGGATCTTTTGATCGGATTCTTATTTGGCCGTCACGTTCTGATGAGCCAAAGGAATTTTTAGAACTCTTAGCCGAAAATGGAATTCTCATTCAAGCTATAGGACCCAATGAAGGGGTACAAACTGTTACGCGTTATACAAGAATTGGTGGCCGATTTGAATGCTTAGAGATGTTTCAAGTGCGCTACCAACCCTTTATTGAAGGTATTGCAGAAGCACTGTGATTTTCAGAGTATAGACCCTATGTAAAATATTCCCTCTGTTTTTTGATAAAAAATTCATTTTGATTTTATCATGAAGATATTTATGAGTAAAATACCTTATTTTAACTCTTAGGTAATATTAAAAAGCTTTAATAGAGTAATTTGAGTATTGGCGAGTGAGCAAAACTATGTGTTTAAAGGTTTTGGATAATATTTTCCGGCGTAATCAAGGTATAGCTCTTTTAACGATGATAACGGTTCTCGCAGGATGTAGTTCTGGTACGCAGCGTTTTGCTAATACTTTTTCTCATCGGGCGGTTTCTACTAGGTCAAATGCATTTACAAATATGCCTACGGATCCACGAATGGTACCGTACGGTGGTGGTATGATACAAAGTACTGACTTGCCACCTGTGGAGGCAATTAATGATTCATGGGATTCTGACGGTGCTGCATATAATTCTTCACAACAAGGTGGTATGTCTTCTCCTGATAGTCGAGTTATGGGGACGCCGCCACGCAATCTTGGAACGCTTTCCCGTTCACAGATGAATAATGACCCTATTTTTCGAAGAAACTCTTATATTGTTCAGAGTGGGGATACACTGTCAAGCATTGCACGGCAAATAGGGATCAGTGTAGAGGCATTAAAATTAGCAAATGGCATAAGCAGTAATTCCATTTATATTGGTCAAGTACTTATGATTCCCAATAAGCGTACAGGAGCAACTGCGAATGTTCATAAGGATGATAGGGTTGCGTCAACAACAGAATCCTCATTTCAGTCTCAAACCTCTTCCATAAGACACAAGAAGGCTCCATCTCTCTATAAAACTCCTGTAACAACCATGTCTCCTACAAAAATTGACAAATCAAATGTTGTGCAGAATTCTTCCAGACAGATTCCCTCACGGAACTATGAAACAGGCGCGTTAGATACAGTGATGGATACGGATAATGGTGTGACTCCACAAGCTACAGGAATTTCTAAAATGCGTTGGCCGGTACGAGGGCGTTTATTAAGCCAGTTTGGTCAAAAGAAAGGGACGAAAACTAATCGGGGAATAGATATTGCTGTGCCTGAAGGCTCATCGGTAAAAGCAGCGGAAAATGGTATCGTTATCTATGCGAGTGATGGGTTAAAAGAGCTCGGTAATGTTGTTATGATTCGGCACGAAAATAATATTATTACTATTTATGGATATAACAGCAAGCTTATTGTTAATAAGGGACAAAGGGTACGGCGTGGTGATGAGATTGCTAAGTCCGGTGTTTCAGGAGATGTTAAAACTCCACGTGTTTACTTTGAGGTACGTAAGAATTCTCTCCCTGTCAACCCTACCGAATATTTAGAAAATTGAACAATAAAATAACTTTTTAAAAAATCTATAGCTCATATATTTTTTCAAATAAAATGATCAACATAGTGAGGTCTCAACAGTGCTTGAGAGAAAAATTTTACATGTTTGAGGATGGTGATAAGTTGATCTAATGGGAGAAACGGAAAATCATTTTACATCATTTATTTTTTTCGGTTATCTAGAATGCTTATATTCACGATATACAAAAAGAAAAATAAATCTGTTTTTTTAAAGTTTTTACTCATTGCCTTCTGTCATTTAAGGATTTATTGCCTTTTGACAAAGGTGCGACTACGTTGTGTAGTTATTGCCATATGATATTCTAAGAAAGCTTGTTTTAGTAGAATCGGAAGTACCTGAAGTTTAATCTATAGGAGATAAAAATGTTTATTACTGACGCTCATGCTCAAGTTGCAGGCGGTGTTTCCAATGGGACCTCACTTGTTACTTTCGTCCCGTTTATTCTGATTTTTGGAATTATGTATTTTTTTATCATTCGTCCACAACGTGCACAAATGAAAAAGCGGCAGGAAATGCTTAATGCTGTGCGTCGTGGTGATACAGTTATAACGGGTGGTGGTATTGTCGGCAAGGTTACGAAAGTTTATGATGAAATTGGTGAATTAGAGGTGGAAATTTGTGATGGAATACGTATTCGCGTTATCCGTTCAACATTGTCTGATGTTCGTGTTAAGGGCGAACCAGTTTCGGAAGAAAAATCAAAACTTAATGCTAAAATAAAAACACCACAAAAATCTAAAGCTAAATCTGTAGCGAAGAAAGATGTGAGCAAAGAAAAAAAGACTTTAGCAAAGGAAGATAAATCCTAAAGTATAATTGCGAATTTCTTATGTCCTTTTATAACTGGTTTTTATAAAAATGGATGGCTTTTGTATAAAAGCCATTTCATTGTATTAGTGGTTTTATAGTTGATAAACGAACGTAATATTCTGTTTGGTTTGTGTGGGCTGTAAAAAAATAGTTATTTCGTTTGTAGAGTATTATGATAATTTTCACTGCCCTTTGAATTAAGGTCATTGTTTGATGTGAAAAAATTCGCTATTTTTGAGCAAATAGGCTGAGTTAAATTTTTATTTTTCAATGAATTTTATATAGTTAAATGGATGTGGTATTTAACTACGTTTTATCGCGAATTTTTTCATATTGTCTGTAACAGTTTTTATATATTATTTATTGCATTTTTAGGATGGTATTTTTGTATGAAAGATTTTGCATCAATATTGCTCTGTGGGTTATTATCGGTTCTCTTCTAACTTTTAGAGGTTGAGGAAAAAACGCAATTGAGTTTTCAAAAATAAAGGATACTTACTCATGTTTCATGCGATTCAAATCCGTGAGGCGCATTTTCCAGGGCGCGCGCCTATTGATGCTTATGGCAATGGTGGTTTTCGTTTCGCTGATATGTCACATAGAGGATCTATTATTTGTGTACCATCAGGTGTTTATGGTATTGATATGGCAGGGCCGGTTCCCACCCAAAAGGACATATCTCGTATATTAGAAGAGTCAGAGAAGATTGAGGTTTTATTGGTAGGCACTGGTGTTGAATTATTGCGGTTGCCTGAAGAATTACGGATGCTTTTATGGGAGAAGCGTATTTCATCAGATACAATGAGTACAGGAGCAGCAGTGCGCACATTTAATGTTTTGTTAGCTGAAGATCGTGCAGTTGCTGCATTATTATTTGCTGTCGAATGATCAATTTTCTTCCTTATAGTTTTGATATTTTACGTGCTACAGATCGCGATCGTTATCTATCAGTTTTATTTGCACCTAAAAAGAAGCGTAGAGCATTGGCGGCTCTTTATGCTTTTAATGCAGAAATTACGCGTATTCGTGAAAAGGTGCATGATCCGCTTATCGGTGAGATACGATTACGTTGGTGGTATGATGCTATCGCTAAGAGTGAAATGCAAAATAGTAAAAACAATCCAATTTTGAGTGATTTGTTTACGGCAATGACTCTTTTTAATTTACCTAAGACAGCTTTTTTACGTTATTGCGATGCGCAGATTTTAGATCTTTACCACAATCCATTAAAAACTCTTCACGAGCTTGAATTCTATTGTGGTGAGACAGCAAGTATAGTTTTACAACTTTCTTGTCAGATCTTAGATCCTGATGTGGGACAAGATTTTACAGATGCCTATAAACATGGAGGAATTGCTCAGGGATTAAGCGGTATATTGCGTCTGTTATCATTCATGCCATCACGCTATCAATATTATTTACCTGCTGATATGCTTAAGGCTGTGGGAGTGAATAGGGAAGAGTTAGAGTCAAATTGTATCAGTAATGAACAAAAGTGCCACATCATCGAAGTTATGGTAGCATTATCAAGAGAATATTATACCAAATTTTACGAGCATTTTAGTGTTTTGCCTAGAACGCTTAAACCAGCATTTCTTCCATTGGCAATTATACCAGCATCTCTTCAAAAGGCATTACAATTGGGAGCAGAAGTTTTTCAAGAAAGCGCAACTTTACCATTGCTCCATCGCTATTGGTTTATAACAAAAGCAGCGGTGAGTGGTCATCTTCCAAAGATATCGTAAAATAAAAAGAGCATTAACAGAAAGAAAAGTAATAAAGATACAGCCGGATTTTTATTGAAAGTTAGCAGTGATATTATAAGACTAGTCTATTTCTTTGTCATTTTAGAAACAATACTGACAAGTTGAAAACGATAAGCTCAAAAGATTAAAAGTTTTGACTTAAAATTTTGAAATATTGTATATTTAATTATTGGTTGTAGATTTAGTTCAGGCTTTCTATTCCGTGGATTCCGAAAACACAAAAATAAGATGAAGCTTATACAATCCATCAGCTAGTGTTTTAAGGATGTTTTTTGATACTCAGCACTTGAATGTATTGTGCGTATTTAATTTGCTTACGAAGTATAATTTCTGTTTTGACGAGAAAACTTATCTTTGCAGATTACAGAAAAATTCAGCTATGAATAGTCTGTGAAGCTATAATTAATTATCCTTTCTCACGACAATATTTATAAAACCGTTTCAATGGATAATATTTTTTATGCACTGAAAAAGCTATTTTCCAAATTTAATTCACTCTTTTTTGCAAATTTGCAAACGCACGACTTTGCGAGCAATCAGATTATTATGCAGATACTCTTCTTTGCTGTGATATTAGCGAAGAATAATTCTCTTTTTCTTTTTCAGATATAGATGAAGTGCTGATTGCGATTTTACCTCATAAATACTTTAAAAATCGTTTGCATCACTTTTACTGAGGAGTGTGGAAGATTTTATTATAGTTAGCGCTATTAATTTTTAAAGGATGTTCTTTATTAGCAACTTGTAGCATTTCTAGCTTTAGATCTTCTCTTATCATCATATCTATATTGGTACGAAGATCGGATGAAAGAGTATGAACGGTGATGTCTTTAGGCATGGTTACGGTCTTTATTTGATAAACGATACGGTTTGTTGCAATCGGGCCTTTTATTATGCCATAATGTCCTTTCGGACCAGAGAATAATGTTTGAACACCTTCAGATCCAAGGATTTCAGATGAATCTCGGCGCCGTAATGCTTGTGTTGTTTGTTGTGTGATACCAAGGGCGTGCGCGAGAGAAACAAGACTTTTTCCTTCAGTAAGCTGTTTGAGAACACCTTGGGCTTTTTCATCAAGAAGGCGTTGGGTTTCTTCACTTTTCCATTGAGAAATGACATCTTGCTTGGCTTCTTCAAGTGTTTTATCCCGGGCAGGGATGATGGTATCTACTTTATACCAAAGATAGCCCCCTTCTTGAAGAGAGAGTGGATCAAGATCAACTTCTTCGTTTGATTGGTAGATAGAGTTCAGTAAAATCTCTTTCTGGGGTAAATCTGTGAGTGTTGTACCTTCAATTGTTTTTCCTGTTTTATCAAGGGTGATTGTACGCAAAGGTAATTTGTATTGGTCAGAAAGCTCTTTGAGAGAAGCTCCTTCAAAACGTGCATTTTCAATTGCTGTATAATTATTACGTATCTCATCTGCAGCGCGATTTTTGGCGAGTGTTTGGCGAATATTTTCTTCTACCTTTTCAAAGGGAATAGGGCTAGAAGGTGCAATATGTGTTACGCGAATGATAACAGGCCCTTGTAAATCATTGATCACAGCACTAATTTGGCCTTGTTTGAGTTCAAAAATTTCAGATGCCAGATGACTAGGAAGTTCACTTTCTGCAAGTGGCCCTTTTGTGATGTCTTTGAGAGTCTTTTTTTCAGCTTTAACAAGTTCATCAAAACTCAATCCATCGGTTATTTTTTTTGCTGCATTATCAGCCGCTTCGCGTGTAGGGAATCGTAATTCTTCAATCGTGCGCTTTTCAGGAGCCATAAAACGCGAGGCATTTTGGGTATAATAGGCTTTTGCCTCATCTGTTGATATATCTTCGGGTTTTACAAACTCAGAGAGTTTCATAGATAATAAAGAAACGGTGCGGTATTCGGGAGCACGAAATTTATTCTTATGAGTCTCAAACCATTTTTGTAATGTTTCTTGATCGGGATCAGTGATTGTTTCCTTGTCTTTTAGATTGATAACAAGATAATCAGCAATGCGGCTTTCTTCTTGATAAAGAGCAAGCGCTTTATAGAAGAATTCTGGTGCTTTCATTCCAGAAAGCGAAGCTAAAATGAGCTGATTACGTTTTTCTTTTTTGGTATAATAATCAAGAAAGGTATTTTCACTAATGTGTAATTGCTGAAGATAGTTGCGAAACAAATCTTGATTGAAAGCACCGTTTTGCTGAAATATATGATCAGAACCAATGGTGCGGGCTATTGTGTCTTTTGAAAGATTGATTTCCATTTGGCGCACTTGTTCATCAAAAAGTACATCTTGTTGTAACTGATTGAAAACAAAAGCAGGAATTCTGTATTTTTGTATCTCATCTGGGGTAAACATTCGTCCAAGATGAGAAGTGAGCGCTAAACGTAAGCTCTGATCGGCAAGTGCGAGGCGATAAACATCAATATCTATTGTAGATTTTCCAGAGGTAATAAGATCTCTTTCACTTTTGGTATGTAATTGTGGTATTCCCCATAAAAGGACGAAGCATAAAAGCAAAATAGCTAAAAAAATCCTAGCAATCCAAGAGTTAGTGGTGTTTCTTATGATGTCAAGCATCTTTCAATTCCATCTATTAGCACAATATCCGTAATGGAATTTGCAATAAAGATGCATAAGATGCAAGCTTAAAGACTTGCTTTCGTTGTGTAATTTGATACCTAAATAATAAAAGTGTGTTGTGAGTGCTCTTGAGGTAGAAAATGGCTGCAAATATTAGGCCTTTGATTGCTGGAAATTGGAAGATGAATGGAACAGGTGAAACGCTTGGAGAGTTGCGTGCCATTGCTACTGGTGTTAGCTCTGATTTAGGCCGTTTGTTTGAAGCGCTTATTTGTGTTCCGGCAACGCTTTTATCGCGCGCTTCTGATGCGCTTTGTGGTGAAAATCTTCTCTTAGGAGGGCAAAATTGTCATTTTGATGATCGTGGTCCTTATACTGGAGACATTTCAGCTTTTATGCTTAAAGACGCAGGAGCAAGTCATGTCATTGTTGGGCATTCAGAACGTCGCACAGTTTATCAAGAAAGTGATGCAATCGTTTATGCCAAAGTCCAAGCAGCGTGGCGAGCCGGTCTTATTGCTCTTGTTTGTATTGGGGAAACATTGGAAGAGCGCAAAAATAATAAAGTTTTGGATGTTCTCACGCGACAGCTTGAGGGATCTTTGCCAGATGGCGCAACAGCAGAGAATGTCATTATCGCTTATGAACCTGTGTGGGCTATAGGTACAGGCAATACGGCTACCCCAGCAGATGTTGCAGAAATACACGACTTTATTCATAATAAAATGTGCTCTCGTTTTGGGGATGATGGGAGCAGGATGCGTTTGCTTTATGGTGGATCAGTAAAACCGTCCAATGCATTCGAGCTTTTGAGTACTGCTCATGTTAATGGTGCTCTGATAGGTGGGGCAAGCTTAAAAGCGATTGATTTTTTAACTATTTGCGATGTTTATCGTAAATTATGACGAAGGAACTTTGGTTTTTTCCTTGGATTGTGTGCAATTTATGTGTAAATAGCCATAAATAGTTATTTGAAGAGCAGGTTTTATGCAAACAGTACTTATTGTTATCCATTTTTTGATTGTTATTACTTTGGTTGGTATTATATTAATCCAGCCTTCTGAGGGTGGCGGGCTTGGTGCTAGTAATGGTTCAGGATTGATGAGAACGCGTGGGTCTAAAAATGCGTTGTCTCGTTTAACGGCTATTCTGGCGTGCTGTTTTTTTGCAGTATCCATTGGGCTTACTGTGGTGGGAAGTATATCAAACTCCAGTTCTGATATTCTCAAGCGTATACCGGTTAATTCAGAACAAAATTCTACAAGTAAAAGCACTTCAGAATCTGCACCATCATCAGATGATGGATCTCAACCTTCTATTCTTGAACAGTTGGGTGGTGTTCCAGATCCCGCTCAAGAACAAGACAAACCTGTTGCTCCAGCAACTGAAAGTCCAGTTCCCACTCTCCCTGAAAATCCAGTCCCAAGTGACAATACAAAGTAGTTTTTCCAAAGGAGTATGGATTTAAAAAAGGTGATTTTTTCACCTTTTTTTATTTTATAGAAGGAAAATTGTTTCTTTTTGCATTTTTTTCTGGAAAATTCATTATAAACTGCTTATCACCATAAGCCCATGGCACGTTATATTTTTATTACTGGTGGTGTGGTTTCTTCTCTTGGAAAAGGCATCGCAGCAGCTGCGTTAGCTGCATTATTGCAAGCTCGTGGGTATCGTGTGCGGCTTCGCAAACTTGATCCTTATTTGAATGTTGATCCAGGTACGATGTCACCTTATCAACATGGTGAGGTTTTTGTGACCGACGATGGTGCAGAAACGGATCTTGATCTTGGTCATTATGAACGTTTTACTGGTCGTTCTGCGAATAGCCAAGACAATATTACAACGGGGCGTATTTATCGTAATATCATTGAACGAGAAAGACGTGGTGATTACTTAGGTGCAACAGTTCAAGTGATTCCTCATGTTACGGATGAAATTAAGACATTCATTACCACTGGGAATGAGGATTTTGATTTTATTTTATGTGAAATAGGTGGAACAGTTGGTGATATTGAAGCAATGCCTTTTCTTGAAGCGATTCGTCAACTTCACAATGAATTACCAAGGCAAAGTGCTCTCTATATGCATCTTACATTGATGCCTTATATTTCTTCAGCTGGCGAATTAAAAACCAAGCCGACACAGCATTCTGTTAAAGAGTTACAATCAATTGGTATCGCTCCCGATATTCTGTTGGTGCGTGCAGATCGGTCTATTCCAAAAACAGAGCGGAGTAAATTATCACTTTTTTGTAATGTTCGCCCAAGTGCAGTTATTCAGGCATTAGATATGCCAACGATTTATGATGTTCCTATAGCATATCATAAAGAAGGATTAGACTCAGAAGTTCTTTCTGTTTTTGGAATTAATCCGGCTCCTAAACCTAAAATGGATCAATGGGAAGATATTACATATCGGATTCACCATCCCGAAGGAGAGGTTACAATTGCTGTTGTTGGGAAATATACGGGATTGAAGGATGCATATAAATCTCTGATTGAAGCAATTGCACATGGTGGTTTAGCCAATAAAGTAAAGGTTAATATTGAGTGGATTGAAGCAGAGCTTTTTGAAAAA
The DNA here is from genome assembly GCF_045277155.1 of Bartonella gliris. Taxonomy (GTDB): domain Bacteria; phylum Pseudomonadota; class Alphaproteobacteria; order Rhizobiales; family Rhizobiaceae; genus Bartonella; species Bartonella gliris. The sequence goes on along the minus strand of NZ_CP123962.1, from coordinate 616,065 downwards.
GAAGATCCTGCATCTTATTTACAAAAAGTTCATGGAATTTTAGTTCCAGGTGCTTTTGGGGCGCGTGGTGCAGAAGGTAAAATTCGAGCAATTCAATTTGCACGGGAGCGTAAAGTTCCATTTTTAGGTATTTGTCTTGGGATGCAATTGGCTTGTATAGAGGCTGCGCGCAATATTGCGCATATTGAGAATGCTTCATCAAGTGAGTTTTGTGAGACAAAAAATCCAATTGTAGGTTTAATGACAGAATGGCTCAAAGAGAGTGTCCTTGAGAAACGTACAAAATGTGGAAATCTCGGTGGTACAATGCGTCTTGGTGCTTTTGCAGCTGCGTTAAAGGAAGGTAGCCATATTGCCAAAATTTATGGAACGACAAGGATTTATGAGCGGCATCGTCATCGTTATGAAGTGAATATTGATTATAAAGAGAAGCTCGAACAGTGTGGCTTGATTTTTTCTGGTATGTCTCCTGATGGTATTTTGCCAGAAACGGTAGAATATGCAGATCACCCGTGGTTCATTGGTGTTCAATATCATCCAGAACTGAAATCACGTCCATTTGATCCACATCCACTTTTTTCTTCTTTTATTGAAGCCACTATAGAACAGAGTCGATTGGTTTAGTTCGTAAATTTGGTTACTTACTTTTTGAGGAATAAAATGTTTCAACCAAATGCCGTTGTGAAAGTTGGAAATCTTGTTTTTTCAAATGAATCGCCTTTTTCATTAATTGTGGGGCCGTGTCAGATGGAAAGTCGAGAACATGCTTTTGAAATGGCCGGTCGGATTAAGACAATTACAGATCAAATTGGTATTGGGTTTGTTTATAAATCCAGTTACGATAAAGCCAACAGAACATCCTTGAGTGCAGCACGTGGTATTGGTCTTGAAAAAGCGATGGCTATTTTCTCCGATCTGAAGAAGGAATTTGGCTGTCCGGTATTGACTGATGTGCATACAGAAGAGCAATGCACGGCTGTTGCTTCCACGGTAGATGTTTTGCAAATACCTGCTTTTTTATGTCGTCAAACAGATCTTTTAGTAGCAGCAGCCAAAACAGGACGTGTTATTAATATTAAAAAAGGTCAGTTTTTGGCTCCGTGGGACATGGAAAATGTTTTAAGAAAAGTCACTCAAAGTGGTAATCCTAATGTTATGCTGTGTGAGAGAGGCACTTCATTTGGTTATAACCGACTTATTTCTGATATGCGTTCATTGCCCATTTTGCGTTCGTTTGGTGCACCTGTTATTTTTGATGCAACGCATTCTGTTCAAGAGCCGGGAGGCAAAGGTAATTCGTCTGGTGGACAGCGTCAATTTGTTGAAGTTTTGGCGCGTGCGGCTGTTTCAGTTGGGGTTGCAGGTATTTTTTTAGAAACGCATCAAGATCCAGATAATGCACCTTCTGATGGACCTAATATGGTTAAAATTGATAATTTACAAAGATTGCTTGAGACTTTAATGGAATTTGATTATCTGTCCAAAAGAGTGAATTGAATATACAGTTACAGAGGATATTTATGGAGGATATCCGATCCTTATGGCGTTTAAAATGAAGCAAGACTTTTATTGGAGAAGGAAACTCATATGACTGTAATTGTTGATATCATTGGGCGTGAAGTGCTTGATAGCCGCGGGAATCCCACAGTAGAAGTTGATGTTCACTTGGAAAATGGGGCTTTTGGGCGTGCTCTTGTTCCTTCAGGGGCATCTACAGGGGCACATGAAGCTGTCGAGCTTCGTGATGGTGGTGTACGCTATCAAGGGAAAGGTGTTGAAAAAGCGGTTGCTGCAGTAAATGGCGAAATTTTTGCGGAACTTGGTGGGCGAGATGCAAGAGATCAAATTGCTATTGATCAAGCAATGATCGCCTTGGATGGAACGCCAAACAAAGCACGTCTTGGTGCTAATGCCATTCTTGGCGTTTCATTGGCAGTTGCAAAAGCAGCAGCGGAATCATTGTATTTGCCTCTTTATCGTTATATTGGTGGCACACAAGCGCATGTTCTTCCGACACCAATGATGAATATTATTAATGGCGGTGTACATGCTGATAACCCGATTGATTTTCAAGAATTTATGATTCTTCCCGTTGGAGCATCTACCCTGAAAGAAGCGGTCCGTTATGGGGCTGAAATTTTTCATACCTTGAAAAAACGGTTAAAAGATGCAGGTTATAATACCAATGTTGGTGATGAGGGTGGTTTTGCTCCCCAATTAAAAAGCGCTGAGCAGGCAATTGATTTTATTATGGAATCTATAATAGCCTGTGGATATAAACCAGGTGAACAGATTGCACTTGGTTTAGATTGCGCTTCAACCGAATTTTATAAAAATGGTTCTTATTTTTATAAAGGTGAGAATAAATGTCGTGATGCTCAGGAACAGGTAGATTATTTGGCGCAACTTGTCGAAACTTATCCCATTATTACGATTGAGGATGGGATGGCTGAGGATGATTGGGAAGGTTGGAAATTACTTACTGATTCGATTGGTAAAAAATGTCAGCTTGTTGGTGATGATTTATTTGTGACAAATTCGATGCGTTTACGTGACGGTATCAAAATGGGGGCAGCCAATTCTATTCTTATTAAAGTTAATCAAATTGGTACATTGAGTGAGACGCTTGATGCTGTAGAAACAGCACATAAAGCAGGCTATCGTGCTATTATATCGCATCGTTCGGGCGAAACAGAGGACTCTTTCATTGCAGATCTCGCGGTTGCAACGAATTGTGGACAAATTAAAATGGGTTCGCTTGCGCGTTCGGATAGATTAGCAAAATATAATCAGCTCATTCGCATTGAAGAAATGCTTGGGGTGCAGGCATGTTATGCGGGTGATTGGCGTCGTTAATGGTTGTTAGAAAAAGACAATATTTTGTTATCAATTAAACAAGATTATGAGGTTTAATGATTTTATCAATGATAAAAGATAACTATTTCATAGGTGGTTAAAGATGAGAGGTATAATTATTAGTCAGGATCAAGCAACTTATCTTGTCTCGGGTGATGATGGTAAGCGTTATCAATTTTCTACTTGGGATTGGTTAGGAAAAAATCCACCAAAGGTGGGAGATGCCATTGATTTTCTGTGTGAAGGTGATGTTGTCAGTTCTGTTTTTCCCTTGTTACAAAAAAGTTCAGAAAATTTAAAATTAATGCTTGCGCTTCTTTGTTGGTTCGCGGGTGTCTTTGGTGTTCACCGTTTTATAGTTGGTAAAGCTAAAACTGGTGCTTTAATGCTTATTCTCTCTTTAACAATTTTCGGGTTAGTTGTTACTGGAATTTGGGCAATTGTTGATTTCATAGTCATTGTGGCTGGACAATTTACCGACAAAAATGGGGATAAAATCACAAACTAGTAGATATTTTTATATTGCAATATAAAAGTAAGTAATATCAAATTACTTTGTTGTGTGTATTTGATGATGAGATTTTAATAAAAATTATGCACACTTGATTAAAAGTATTGAAAAAGACTATACTATTTTATATGGTCCAAACAGACTTGCAAAGCAATCAAGGTGTGCTTTTTATTGCCGCTTATAGCGGTGGGGAATTTAAAAATATTGGGGGGGTTATCTGTTTTAATTATCGCATTTGTCACGGTGAATACAGATTGTATTCGCACCGTGAGGTTAGTTTAGATATTATAGAGTTAAAAGATTTTTATAAATAACATGTGAGTAACAATTTTATAGGTGGTTAAAATGAGAGGTATGATTACTGGTTAGGAAAAAAGCCGCCGAAGGTTGGTGATTCTGTTGATTTTGTGTGTGAAGGTGATACCGTTAAATCGGTTGTTCCTCTCTTGGCGCAACAAGAACGATCAGAGCGATCACAAGTGCTACTCGCATTTGTTTGTTTCTTTTTGGGAACGCTGGGAATCCACCGCTTTATGGTTGGTAAAGTTGGAACAGGCATTATAATGCTTCTTCTCACCCTAACAATTTTTGGGGTGTTTGTATCCTGGATCTGGGCATTTATTGATTTTATAGTTATTGTAACAGGAACTTTTACTGACATCAATGGAGTTAGAGTTAAAAGTTAGTGGATACCAAATATTTTAATATAAAAGTAGGTAATATGGCATAGCTTTGTTATATTAGAGGTATTTAGTATATAACCATAAATCGCTTTTGTACTAGGTCATTTAGTAATGAGGTATTAATCAAAATCGTACATAGTTGGAAAAGTATTAAGATGATTATGCCATAAGACTGTACGATTTTATGTGGACCAAGCAGAAACGCAAATCGATTAAAATGCGCTTTGTACTGCCACTTATGACAGTGGCAGTTTTAAGCTATTTCAGTTATCATATTTATCATGGTGAGTACGGGTTGTATTCACGCAGTGAAGTTAATCAACATATTATCGAATTAGAAGAGGAGCTTCATAAGGTAGAAGCTGAGCGGATGTTCATTGAAAAGCGTATTTCTCTTTTACGCAACGGACATATTGAGAAAGATATGTTGGATGAGTATGTTCGGAAAAATTTAAACTTTTCCAAGTCCAATGAATTGACAATTTTAACTCCTTCAAATGATATAAAAACCAATTAGAAATCGCTTTATTTCAAAAAATATTTTAAAACAATCACCTCAGATGTCATCTAAGCTGATTGATAATGCTTGTAACTTTTGTTCGTAAAGGTTATTCCTAAACAATCATAAAAGGGAGTTTAATATGGCAGAACGATTAAAAAAAAATTCTGCGCCGGTGGTGCACACTGCATTATCAAACACCACAAAGAGAGCACAAATAGCCACTTTTACCAAAGAAGAGGAAATTGATGCCTATCGTGAAATGCTTTTAATTCGTCGTTTTGAAGAAAAAGCAGGTCAACTTTATGGTATGGGACTTATTGGTGGATTTTGTCATCTCTATATTGGGCAGGAAGCCGTTGTTGTTGGAACACTGAAGGCAGCAAAAGAAGGAGATCAGGTGATTACATCTTACCGTGATCACGGTCATATGTTGGCGGTTGGGATGAGTCCGCGTGGTGTAATGGCAGAATTAACAGGGCGTCAGGGAGGCTTTTCCAAGGGAAAAGGTGGCTCTATGCATATGTTTTCTAAAGAAAAGAATTTTTATGGTGGGCATGGCATTGTTGGTGCACAGGTTCCTATTGGTTCAGGTTTGGCATTTTCGAATCAGTATCTTGGTAAAGATAATGTAACATTAGTTTATTTTGGTGATGGTGCTGCCAATCAAGGGCAGGTTTACGAAAGTTTTAATATGGCTTCGCTTTGGAAGCTTCCCGTTGTCTATATTATTGAAAATAATCAGTACGCTATGGGAACATCAGTTGCACGTGCATCGGCAGAGACCGATTTTTCTCGTCGTGGTCTTTCTTTTGAAATTCCAGGTATTGTTGTTGACGGTATGGATGTTCGAGCAGCAAAAGGTGCTGCTGATGAAGCAATTACTTGGGCACGTTCAGGTAAGGGGCCGATCATTCTTGATATGCAGACCTATCGCTATCGTGGTCATTCTATGTCTGATCCAGCAAAATATCGATCAAAGGAAGAAGTACAGAAAATAAAAGAAGAAAACGATCCGATTGACCAGGTAAAAAATCGGATTCTTAAACAAGGTTGGGCAAGCGAAGACGATTTAAAGTCTATTGATAAAGAGGTGCGTGCGATTGTTGCTGATGCGGCGGATTTTGCGCAAAGTGATCAAGAGCCAGATGCTTCTGAGCTCTATACTGATGTGTTAGTTTGATGCGAGGAAAGCGAATATGTCTATTGATATTTTGATGCCGGCGCTTTCGCCAACCATGGAAGAAGGTAAATTGTCTAAATGGCTCAAGAAAGAAGGCGATAAAGTTAGCTCTGGTGACGTGATTGCTGAAATTGAAACTGATAAAGCAATGATGGAAGTAGAGGCTGTTGATGAAGGCACTCTTGGTAAAATTTTTGTGCGTGAAGGTTCTGAGGGCGTGAAGGTCAACACCGTTATTGCGGTATTGTTAGAGGAAGGTGAAAATGCTGAAGATATTTCACAGACTGCCAGTACTTTGCAAAAGTCGGGGGGGGAATCTTTATCTCTTTCCTCAGTAGTGCCGGTATCTCCTCCTTGTGATATTTCTCCTGATTCTGATATTCCAGTTGGGACTCAAATGGTTACGATGACAGTGCGTGAGGCGCTTAATCAGGCCATGGCTGAAGAGATGCGGCGTGATGAGATGGTTTTCTTATTGGGGGAAGAAGTAGCGCAATATCAGGGTGCTTATAAAGTTAGCCAAGGTTTATTAGAAGAATTTGGTGCGCGCCGAGTTATTGATACACCTATTACAGAACACGGTTTTGCAGGGTTGGCTGTTGGTGCTGCATTTGGAGGGTTGCGTCCCATTGTTGAGTTTATGACATTTAATTTTGCTATGCAGGCGATTGATCAAATTATCAATTCGGCGGCAAAAACCCGTTATATGTCTGGTGGACAAATGTCTGCTCCCATGGTTTTTCGTGGTCCCAATGGCGCGGCTGCACGTGTTGGTGCTCAGCATTCTCAATGTTATGCGGCATGGTATAGTCATGTACCAGGTCTTAAAGTTGTGATGCCTTACAGCGCTGCGGATGCAAAAGGTTTGTTGAAGGCTGCTATTCGTGATGACAATCCTGTTATTTTCCTTGAAAACGAAATTTTGTACGGCCATCAATTTGAAGTTCCAAAAATTGATGATTTTGTTTTACCTATTGGTAAAGCACGCATTCATAAATCTGGTCAGGATGTAACAATTGTTGCGTATGGGATTGGAATGCATTATGCGGTTCAAGCGTTACCAGAAATTGAAAAACTTGGTATTGATGTTGAATTAATTGATTTGCGTACTATTCGTCCGATGGATCTCGCGACAATTCTTGCTTCAGTGAAGAAAACAGCTCGTTTGGTAACAATTGAAGAAGGATATCCTCAATCATCTGTTGGCACTGAAATAGCAACGCGTGTTATGCAACAGGCATTTGATTATCTTGATGCACCAGTCGCTACGATTTCTGGCAAGGATGTTCCTATGCCTTATGCTGCTAATCTTGAAAAATTGGCTTTGCCTAGTATTGCTGAAATTGTCGAAGCTGTTAAGGCTGTAACTTATAGAGTATAACGGAGGAAAGCACTATGCCCATTAAGATTACAATGCCCGCGCTTTCCCCTACGATGGAAGAAGGGAATTTGTCAAAATGGAATGTTCAGGTAGGGGATAAAGTTTCTTCTGGTGATGTTATTGCTGAAATTGAGACAGATAAAGCGACAATGGAAGTTGAGGCTGTTGATGAAGGAACAGTTGCTAAGATCGTTGTTCCTGCCGGAACGCAAGGTGTTAAAGTGAATACTTTAATCGTTGTTTTAGCAGAAGACGGTGAAGACTTAGCTGAAGCAGCAAAGGTTGCAGAAAAAGCTTCGTCCTCTTTTGTAATGAAAGAAACAGAAGAGGAAAATCAGACAGATTTAAAGGCAGCACAGATGTCTCATGTATCATCATCCCAGAAAGCAACGCAGCCAGATAAAAAGGGCATACGTCTTTTTTCTTCTCCTTTGGCACGGAGATTAGCAGCTCAGTCCGGTCTCGACTTATCACTTGTTTCTGGGAGTGGTCCCCACGGGCGCATTATCAAGCGCGATGTAGAAAAAGCTATGAGTGGTGGTGCTTTTGAGAACTCTTGTTCGTTACAAAATGAACAGCTGATAGCGGCAGGTACTTCTGACAAACAGATATTGCAACTTTTCAAAAAAGATGAATATACGTTCACATCTCATAATAATATGCGTAAAACAATCGCTAAACGTTTGGTGGAATCAAAGCAAAGAGTACCACATTTCTATGTGACGATAGATTGTGAACTCGATGCATTATTGGAGCTCCGTTCACAATTGAATGCTGCTGCTCCAATGGTTAAGACCCAAGAAGGAACTAAGCCTGCTTATAAGCTTTCCGTTAATGATATGGTTATTAAAGCTGTAGCACTTGCTTTAAAGGCAGTTCCCGATGCTAATGTATCTTGGCTTGAAAGCGGACTGCTTCATCACAAACACTGTGATATTGGGGTGGCTGTTTCTGTCGCAAATGGGTTAATTACCCCAATTGTTCGCTATGCAGAGGAAAAATCTTTATCAACTATTTCGAATGAGATGAAGGATTTTACAAAGCGTGCACGTGAGCATAAGTTGAAAATGGAAGAATATCAGGGGGGAACAGCAGCTGTATCAAATATGGGGATGTATGGTGTAAAAAGTTTTTCTGCTATTCTTAATCCGCCGCATGCGACAATTTTTGCGATTGGTGCAGGTGAACAACGTGCTGTTGTTAAAAATGGTGCATTAGTGGTTGCTACTGTCATGTCGGTTACACTTTCCGCTGATCATCGTGCTGTTGATGGTGCATTAGCAGCAGAGCTTGCACGAACTTTTAAGAAGATAATTGAAAATCCACTGGCAATGTTAATTTGAGCTGTTTAAAAGTGCTTCACATAAATTGTGTGTGTATGGTGTATTCTATAGTAAGAGTAGATTGAGAGAGTTTGAATGGCAATATTGCCGCCTCTTCTGATTTGATAAGGGTATATATGGTGAGTGTTGAATGAGAGACACAAAAAATTCTGTCATGTTGTTTTTTAATTTTAAGCTCAGAGAATGCATATCCGTTTTGTATACATCCATGGAGGAATTACTGTGGCGAATCTTTATGATGTAATTGTAATTGGCGCGGGGCCTGGCGGATATGTAACCGCAATTCGTGCGGCGCAGTGCGGGTTCAAAACTGCAATTGTTGAGCGTGAACATCTAGGTGGGATTTGCTTAAATTGGGGTTGTATTCCCACAAAGGCACTCTTGCGTTCGGCGGAAATAAAGCATTTCGCTGAACATGCAAAAGATTATGGGTTAAAGCTTAACGGTTCAGTTGAGGCAAGCATTAAAGATATCGTAGCGCGTTCGCGCGGGGTTTCAGCGCGTTTAAATGCTGGTGTTGGTTTTTTGATGAAAAAAAACAAGATCGATATTATTTGGGGTGAAGCAAAATTAACCAAAAAGGCTAAAGGAAGCCAACCTGCGGAAATTATCGTTTCTTCATCTTCCAAAAAGATTATGCAACCGCAAAATTCAGTACCTAAAGGAACGTTAGGGGAGGGAACTTACCAAGCAAAGCACATCATTATTGCAACTGGTGCACGTCCTCGTGCTCTTCCTGGGATTGAGCCAGATGGAAAACTCATTTGGACTTATTTTGAAGCTATGATCCCACATACTATGCCGAAGTCGCTTTTGGTAATGGGGTCTGGGGCAATTGGTATTGAGTTTGCCTCTTTTTATCATGATATGGGAGCCGAAGTAACCGTTGTTGAGATGATGCCTCATATTATGCCGGCCGAAGATGTTGAAATTTCAACATTTGCTCGTAAACAGTTAGAGAAAAAAGGCATTCGCATTCTTGTGCAAGCAAAGGTAACAAAAGTCGAAAAAGCTTCTGATTCTATCACTGCGTATATTGATGTGAAGGGTAAGACAGAAACAATTACAGCTAATCGGCTTATTTCAGCTGTTGGGGTTCAGGGTAATATTGAGAATCTTGGATTGGAAGCATTAGGTATAACAACCGATCGCGGGTGCATTATAACCGATGAATGGAGTTGGACAGGTGTGGAAGGCATTTATGCTATTGGTGATGTGGCCGGTCCTCCTATGTTGGCACATAAAGCAGAAGAAGAAGGCGTGATATGTATTGAGCATCTTGCAGGTTTGAAGAGCGCCCATCCGCTTGATAAAAGAAAAATTCCAGGATGTACATATTGCACACCACAGGTTGCTTCTGTAGGCTTTTCAGAAGCAGCAGCAAAAGAGGCTGGCTATGATATACGTATTGGTCGTTATTCCTTTTCAGCGAATGGTAAGGCTATTGCTTTAGGAGAAGATCAAGGATTAGTGAAAACTATTTTTGATAAAAAAACGGGACAGCTTCTTGGTGCACATATGGTAGGGGCAGAAGTAACAGAATTGATTCAGGGTTTTGTTATTGCCATGAATCTTGAAACAACCGAGGAAGAATTGATGCATACCGTCTTTCCACATCCAACATTGTCGGAAATGATGAAAGAAAGTGTATTGGATGCTTATGGTCAAGTTTTAAATGCTTGATGACTGGATTGTATGAAAAATCTTGTATTTTATGGTTTTTCGTCAGCGTTCCATTATTTAAAAGGCAGAGGCTTAAATGGTTACGGTTGTTGATAGAGTTACGAATAGACGTTTACGTCATCCTGAAAAGGCACATCGTCCAGATACAAGTATTCAGAAAAAACCAGATTGGATTCGTGTAAAAGCACCAACATCACAGATATATAAAGAAACGCATGGTATTGTGCGCGCCAATAAATTGGTGACTGTTTGTGAAGAAGCCGGGTGCCCAAATGTTGGTGAATGTTGGAGCCAGAGGCATGCCAGCTTCATGATTTTAGGTGAGATATGTACGCGGGCTTGTGCTTTTTGCAATGTTGCAACAGGTATTCCGCTTGCTGTTGATGATAATGAGCCAGAGCGTGTGGCGGATGCTGTTGCACAGATGGAACTAAAACATGTCGTGATTACATCTGTTGATCGCGATGATCTTGCAGATGGTGGTGCTGAGCATTTTGCAAAAGTTATTTATGCCATTCGTCGAAAAGCTCCTAAGACAACAATTGAAGTCCTTACACCTGATTTTCGCCATAAGGATGGAGCTTTAGAAATTGTTGTTGCTGCTAAGCCTGATGTTTTTAATCATAATTTAGAAACAGTTCCATCTAAATATTTAAAAGTTCGTCCAGGGGCGCGTTATTTTCATTCGATTCGTCTCTTACAACGTGTTAAAGAACTTGATCCGACAATCTTCACAAAATCAGGAATTATGGTTGGTCTTGGGGAAGAACGAAATGAAATTCTTCAATTGATGGATGATTTGCGCTCTGCTGATGTTGACTTTATGACAATTGGGCAATATTTGCAGCCTACACGAAAGCATCATCCGGTTATTCGTTTTGTGCCTCCTGAAGAATTTGAGTCTTTTGCTAAGATTGGTAAAGTAAAGGGTTTTTTGCATATGGCTTCCAATCCTCTGACGCGTTCATCTCATCATGCAGGGGATGATTTCGCAATTTTGCAAAAAGCGCGGGATGAAAAATTTGCTTTACAGAGATAGTTATGCCGACTTTTACAACACATCGGCTGATTGCCCATAGCGCCTGTGAGATGTTTGATCTTGTTGCAGATATTGAGCGTTATCCTGAATTCTTACCGATGTGTGAGGCGTTAATAGTACGTTCTCGCAAAGAGTGTGAGGAAAAGACGTTGCTTCTTGCTGATATGACCGTTGGTTATAAGCTTATTCGAGAAACTTTCACAACCCAAGTATTTCTTCAGCCGAAGAAAAGTCTTATCGAGGTTAAATATATTGATGGTCCATTCAGATATCTTGAAAATCGGTGGGCCTTTTATCCCATTGAAAATACCAATACATGTAATGTAGAGTTTTTTATTGATTATGAATTTAAAAACAAAATGCTTGGATTGTTGATGGGCTCAATGTTCGATATTGCTTTTCGTAAATTTACCGATGCTTTTGAAATGCGTGCTGATCAGATTTATGGCTCCTCGATAACATAATTTATTCATTTGATTTTATGGCATGACACCTTATGTCATGGAGTGTGATTGTGGTGATATGCAACTCTGAAAAACCGGTGTGGGGAATGTCATTGGAGACATTCCAAGATCATTTTCAAAGCATTTTCAACAGTTGCATAGCGAATAGCATTACGATCAAGATCCCTGAAATGCATTTCTTTATGCAGAGTTTCGCGGTTTTTGTAAGCAACTGCGCAATGCACAAGCCCTACAGGTTTATCAAGACATGCTCCTCCTGGTCCTGCAATTCCTGTTACAGCAACTGCAATTCCAGCTCGTGAATATTTTAATCCACCTTCGGCCATTGCAAGAGCAACTTCTTTTGAAACAGCGCCGTAAGTTTTTATAAGTTCAGCGCATACGCCAACGAGGTGCACTTTAGATTCATTTGAATAAACAACAAATCCACAATCGAGTACATCGGATGATCCTGCAATACTTGTAAGATTTGCAGCAATAAGCCCTCCCGTACAAGATTCAACGGTTGTTAAAAGCAAACTTTTTTGACGGCAAGCTGTAAGGACTGCATGTGCTTGTTTTTCACAAAAAGACGTCATTTTGGAATTCCTCCTGGATAAAGGACGGTGGCAGTTGCAAAAGCAGCAATACCTTCTTCACGACCAATAAATCCCAATTTTTCATTTGTTGTTGCTTTAATGGAGATTCGATCTGGTGAGATTGTGAGTATATTCATAAGATTTTCTGTCATTGTATGACGATAGGGGCCAATTTTAGGGTTTTCAGCGATCAGTGTGATATCAACATTGGTGATACGTCCGTCTGCTTGTTTAATAATATCAAGTGCATGACGTAGAAAAATTTCTGATGATGCATTTTTCCATTTAGGATCAGAGGGAGGAAAGTGGGTGCCAATATCTCCTGCACCTTGCGTAGCAAGAAGGGCATCTGTTAACGCATGAAGTGCAACATCAGCATCGGAATGTCCCTTTAATTTTTTATGAAAAGGAATTTTTATACCACATAATATAAGAAAAGTTCCTTCCTCAAAAGAATGAACATCATAACCATTGCCAGTACGGATATCAGGAAACATTTGCATTTTTTTTTGGAGATATAAATGTGCGGTATCAAAATCTTCGTGCCATGTAATTTTTATATTGTTAGGATCCCCAGGGATGGTACGCATAGGGATTCCAAACCATTCGGCGATTGCAGAATCATCGGTAAATTCTTTTTTGCAAGTTTGCATTGCTTTTTCATGGGCAGCTAAGATGGGTTCAAAGGGAAAACACTGTGGGGTTTGTGCGCTATAAAGATTTGTGCGTGGAATTGTTTCTAAAACATGGTGTGTGCTGTTTACACGTTTGAGTGTATCAGAAATGGTGAGAACAGGGAGAACGCCTTCTTTATGATTGACAGTGGTATGGATTTGCTCGAGGAGCTGGTGTTCAATAAATGGGCGTGCACCATCATGAATGTGCACATAGTTGGGCTTGAACTTTTTAAGTGCATGAAGCCCACGTAAGGTAGACATTTGACGTGTATTACCTCCTTCAACGATGATAAGCCGCTCCTTAAAATTAACAATAGCTTGCTCACAGACTTGGTGGTCTTCTGGATGAATAACGAGGATAATCGTTGTGATGGCTGGATGTTGCCAAAAGCAACGCACAGTATGACAAATAACCGGTTCTTGTCCTAAAAGTCGGTATTGTTTTGGAGTTTTGTGTAGAGATCCTGCTCTTTCACCGCGTCCAGCGGCTAATATTATCGCTGCAATAGAAATGTTTAATTTCCCTTCTTATGCTCTTAGTTGCCTTTCGTATTATTTCAGTTGATTGTTTCATGGTCATCAATCTTTAATTGATTTCGAAAGGATTGTCGTTGGAGATCAGCAAGAGATATCACTGACAATACATCAAAAAAAGCATTTAATGCTTTTTGAAGTGCAGTATTTAAACCACAAAAATTTATCAACGGACAATTAGGTTCTGAAGTATCGAAACATTGTGCCATAGAAAAATTATCTTCCGTTACTTTCACAACATCAGCTACCGAAATCTCTGCTGCAGGTTTAGCCAATTTAACACCACCATTGCGTCCTCGTACTGTTTTTATAAAACCTGCTTCGACAAGTGGTTGAAGGATTTTAAATAAAAAAAGCTCTGAAACGGCATATGCTTTGGCAATTTCTGGAACACGACTTAGAGATCCCTGATTATCCGCACAATACATGAGCATCCGGAGGGCATAATTTGTCTGTTTTGTTAACCGCATCTCATCTCCTCTGTAAAGTATCATCTAGCGCACTCTATTTTAAAGATATTTTGGAAAATGTAGAAGTTCTTTCTTCATTTGTTAAACTGACTCCATTTTAAATGCAGTATTAGTATTGTCAATTTTTGTCACAAGGGGTTATATGAGGAAATGGGATAAGGTAATGTAAGCTAATCATGAATACAACATCTGTTACGAATCTCCAAGATATAGATCAAAATACTTCTAACGATGAGTTGTATCGCTTAAGTAAGATATATATCTTTTTAGGTATTACAATCATTGTTTTAGCTTTATTAACAGCGTCTGTTTCCTTTATCATTCTTATTGGATTAACTCCTGTTATTCCCAGTAGAACTGTAACTCTTATTCTTATAGGGATTAATAGTGTTTGGGTTTTAGCCCTCGTGATCATTGTTTTTTATGAGATGATTCCCATCATTCGTGCGTGGCGGTCAAGGCGTGCGGGCTCCCGTCTCCATGTGCGCCTTATTTCATTGTTTGCTCTTGTTGCAACAATGCCAGCTGTTGCAGTCGCTCTTGTATCAGGACCTGCACTGAATTTAGGGCTTGACCGGTGGTTTGATACGACAACACGGCAAATTGTAGGTTCTTCTATCGATTTAGCGAATGCTTATGCGGATGAAATGCTTCAAAATTTAAAAAATTTATCTTACGCTATGGCATTTGCACTTGATAACAAAAAGCTTTTAGAGCGTAGTCCAGCTGAATATAGGATGCAATTGACGCGTCATGCTCTAGGGCGCAATCTGCGTGGTGCATTTTTATTAAGTTCTAGCGGAACCATTTTTATATCAAGTGATCTTGGTGATGAGGATAAACTGCCTATTCCACCCTCTAATCTTATTGAGCGTGCAACCAGCGCGAGGCCTTTTTCTTTTCAACCTGGGGTTCACGATTATTTTGGCATAATTTTAAAATTTACCAATATTCCAAATACATTTTTGTATCTGGTACGTGATGTTGATAAAGATGTTTTATCTGCTTTGCGTTTGACGGAAGTCAATACAGATCGTTATCGTGATTTAAATGAAAATCGTCTTCTGACACAAATTGCATTTGGTATGCTTTATCTGTGTCTTTTTTTTAGTTTATTCTTATCAGCCATTTGGGCAGGTATTGCTGTTGCTGATCGCTTAGTGCGTCCTATTCGTCTTCTTATTAGTGCTGCTGATGATGTAGCTTCTGGAAACATGGAAGTTTTTGTGCCAGTACGCGCAAGAGATGGGGATATTGGGCAGTTGTCAAAAACTTTTAATTATATGGTCAGTGAACTAAAAAGTCGGCGCAATGAATTAATTGCAGTTCGTGATCAAATTGATGAAAGACGGCGTTTTTCTGAAGCTGTTTTATCTGGTGTAACAGCTGGTGTGGCTGGAATCGATGATAATGGCGATATTACAATTATCAATCGGTCTATGGAAACAATGTTTGATATTCGCTCGGAAAAAGTTATTGGGCACAGTCTTTTATTATTAAGTGCTGAAATTTGGCAGGTTTTTCAGTTTGCGCGTTCGTTAGATCGTAAGAATCATCGTGAGCAGGTGAGTTTAAGTGTTGCGGGACAAGAGCGCGTTTGTAATGTGCAAATTACGATGGAAGAGGATGACGGGCAAGGGCAATCTTGGGTTTTAACGCTTGATGATATTACAGACCTTGTTGAAGCACAACGTTCATCGGCGTGGGCAGATATTGCACGCCGTATTGCCCACGAAATCAAAAATCCGCTTACACCTATTCAATTATCGGCTGAACGTATTCGTAAACGTTACAACAAAGTTATTACACAGGATCGGGAGGTTTTTGAGCGCTGTATCGATACGATTATTCGACAAGTTGGAGATATTGGGCGTATGGTTGATGAGTTTTCTTCTTTTGCACGTATGCCCAAACCGCAAATGAAAGTTTTAGATATACGTGGATTGCTGCGTGAAGCATGTTTCTTGATAGAAGTTACACGACATGATATTCATTTTAAGCAAGACTTAGGAAGTGTACCACTTTTAGGTGCATTTGATAACCGTCTCATTGTACAAGCTTTTTGCAATGTTATCAAAAACGCAAGCGAATCTATAGATGCAGTTATGCGAGAGGAAAGCATTCATGGCCATATTCTTGTGCGTTCTTATCGTCAAGAAGGATGTATAATTGTGGATGTTATTGATAATGGTAAAGGACTTCCTAAAGAACAAAGGCAAAAATTATTAGAACCTTATATAACAACACGGGAAAAGGGAACAGGGCTTGGGTTAGCTATTGTGCGCAAAGTTATTGAAGATCATGGTGGTACCTTGGAGTTGCATGATGCACCAAAGAACTTTTATGAAGGACGTGGAGCAATGATCCGTTTGATATTTCCAGCGGATGGAGCTAAGCAGGATAATGTTATACAAGCCACAAATCATAATATAGGGGAATAAGATGGTATCAGATATCTTAATTGTTGATGATGAAGCGGATATTCGTGAACTTATTGCTGGTATTTTAGATGATGAAGGCTATGAAACACGTGTTGCATGTAATTCTGACGAAGCATTAGCACAAATTAGTGAACGTATTCCAAAACTCATTTTTTTGGATATTTGGTTGCAAGGAAGTCGTCTCGATGGGTTAGCTCTGCTTGATGAAATTAAAATGCGATATCCCGCTCTTCCGGTGGTTATGATCTCTGGGCATGGTAATATTGAAACAGCTGTTTCTGCCATAAAACGCGGAGCATATGATTTCATTGAAAAACCTTTTAAAGCTGATCGGCTTGTATTGATTGCAGAACGGACTCTTGAAAACTCAAATTTAAAACGTGAGCTTTTAGAATTACGAAAACGCTCGAGTGAGACATTGGAATTGCTCGGGACATCAACCGTTATGAAACATTTGCGTCAAACCATAGAAAAAGTAGCACCGACCAATAGTCGGATTATGATTACTGGCCCTTCGGGTGCGGGAAAAGAGAGAGTGGCACGTGCTATTCACGCGCTTTCTACGCGTTCGAATGGGCCATTTGTTACAATAAATGCAGCAATGATCACACCGGAAAGAATGGAAATAGAGTTGTTTGGCAGCGAAATGGAGGGAGGAGAACGCAAGATCGGTGCATTAGAGGAAGCCCATGGTGGAATATTATATCTTGATGAAATTGCTGATATGCCACGTGAGACTCAAGGTAAGATTCTTCGGGTGTTAACGGGGCAAACATTCGAGAGAGTTGGTGGCACAAAACGTGTCAAGGTAGATGTTCGTATAATTTCCTCAACGGCGCAAAATCTTGAAAATCTCATCTCTGATGGAAGTTTTAGAGAAGATCTGTTTCACCGTCTTTCGGTTGTGCCCATTGCTGTTCCACCACTTTCAGCGCGTCGTGAAGACATTCCGGAACTTGTACATCATTTTGTTAAAACAATATCGCGGCAGGTTGGTATTAAACCGCGTGAGATTAGTGATGATGTGATAGCTATTTTGCAAACACATGCTTGGCCGGGAAATGTACGGCAGTTACGCAATAATATTGAGCGTCTTCTCATTCTTGTACGCGATGGTGATGGTCCAATAACAACAGAATTTCTGCCTAAGGAAGTGAGCGATTCTTTGCCGCGTCTTCAAATGGATACAGATGAGAGTATAATGGATTTACCATTGCGTGAAGCACGAGAATTATTTGAAAAGAGGTATTTAGAAGCACAAATTGGACGTTTAGGTGGAAATATATCGCGTACAGCTGAATTTATAGGTATGGAACGTTCAGCTTTGCACCGTAAACTTAAGGCACTTGGAGTTTCATAGATTATGCGTGTTATTATTTGCGGGGCAGGACAGGTTGGTTATGGGATAGCAGAGCGTCTTGCTGCTGAAAATCACGATGTCACGGTTGTTGATATTGAAGCGAGATTGATTGAAAAAATTCGTGATACGTTGGATGTCAGGGGATTTGTTGGTCATGGTTCGCGCCCTGAGATACTTTTGGCTGCTGATGCAGATAAAGCTGATATGTTAATTGCAGTGACTTTATTTGACGAAGTCAATATGGTGGCATGTCAGGTGGCACATTCATTGTTCAATGTTCCAACAAAAATTGCACGTATTCGCTCACAATCTTATTTAGAACCACGCTATAAAACGCTTTTTGCTCGAGAGAATATTCCCATTGATGTTGTTATTTCTCCAGAAGTTGAAGTTGGGGAAATGGTTCTGCGTCGTATTGCTTTACCTGGTGCAATAGATGTTCTCTATTTTTGTAATGATGATATTGTGGCATTAGCCTTAGAATGTATGGAAGATTGTCCGGTTATTAATACACCTTTGCGTCAGTTAACGGAGCTTTTTCCAGATCTTCGGACGACGGTTACTGCTATTAAACGTGGCTCAGAATTATTGGTAGCACACTCACAGACGCAGTTACGTGTTGGCGATGTGACCTATCTTGTGGTTGCTCGTGATCAGATGCGCCGTGCAGTTGGACTTTTCGGTCATAAAGAACAAGATGCTCACCGTATGATTATTGCAGGAGGCGGCCACATTGGTCTTTATGTTGCTCAAGCTATTGAAAAGCGCCTCCATAAATTAAGGTTGAAGGTTATAGAATCGCATAGAGAAAGAGCACTAACAATTGCTGATC
This sequence comes from Bartonella gliris, assembly GCF_045277155.1. GTDB lineage: Bacteria > Pseudomonadota > Alphaproteobacteria > Rhizobiales > Rhizobiaceae > Bartonella > Bartonella gliris. The sequence goes on along the minus strand of NZ_CP123962.1, from coordinate 597,531 downwards.
AACTCGAAAAAACGACCGTTTTATATGGTAATGTATTAGATCCAGTGATCCTTCAGGATGCTGGAATTGATCAGGCCGATTTAATGATTACATTGACCAATCAGGATCAAGTCAATCTTTTAAGTGCTATTATCGCTAAAAGACTGGGATGCAAAGCTAATATGGTCTTGATCAATAATGTTGCTTACCAAGAGTTTAGCCGTGCAGTTGGTGTGGATGCATATCTTAATCCACATAGTGTTACTATATCGAGAATTTTGCAACAAATGCGTCGTGGGCGTATTCGTGCTGTTCACTCGGTTTTTAATGGACAGGCAGAAATTATTGAGGCCGAAGTGATGCAAACGTCTTCATTGGTTGGTAAGTCATTATCAGAGCTAGGTTTATCAGATGGCTTGAGAATTGGTGCAATTTATCGCAATAAGACAATAATACAGCTTTCGGCAGATACGCGCATTTTGCCTGGCGATCGGATAGTAATTTTTGCTCTTGCTGAGTGCGTTCGTGATGTTGAACAATTGTTTCGTGTAAGTTTAGAATATTTTTAATATATTTCCTATGGATATTTGCACTTTTTGGTATAGCGGACAATTAAGACTAGTTGATAGACTTTGTTTGTCCTCAATGGTTAAAACTGGACAGCGTGTTAAGCTTTTCAGCTATGATAAATTAGAAAACCTACCTGTTGGTGTTGAACTACATGAAGCCGAATCAATTCTACCACGTTCGGCGATTTACCGCCTTGATCCAAATTTTTCTGATGGTAATCCAGGGTGTACAATTGTTCAGTTTTCGGATTTTTTTCGTGTTATGTTGATGAAATATCAGCAGGGTGTTTGGTTAGATACAGATGTTTATCTGGTTAAACAGTTTCATCCAGACGCGGATAAAGTTTGGTTTGCAAAAGAAAATGCTGTAAGGGTAGGTGTTTCTGCACTTTATTTTCCACCTGATAACCCTATTATAAAGGTGTTTGAGGATTATTGGGCAGGCACAGAAATTGTTCCTGAGTGGCTGGGATTTAAACGTCGTGTTTGGAAGCCATTTTGGTTAAAGAAGAAAAAAATACCAATTTTACCGGGAAATCTTGGAGTTACGATATTTGGCAATGATGGTATTTCGCGATTGGCTAAACGGTATGGTTTTTTTCATGAAGCAAAGCAAAAGGAAACTTTTTATTATTGGACAGGGCGAAAAACTGAATGTATTTTTGATCCAGCTTTTGGAGTTGAACCGCTTAAACATCCATCTTTGATAGGATTTCATATACACAGAAAGGCAAAGACCACTCACAAACCAAAAGAAGGAAGCTTTTACCATTGGGCAGTTTCTCGCATTCCTGATGGGCATGAGCTATTCAGGTAGAGTTGTTATTGCTATTTTAACCATTGGGATTTTAATCTTGCCTAAACAGCTGTTGATTATGGCTTGCGTAAGAGAAGAGTGTTAGCCTACGGATAAAAGCGTTAAATTACGTGAAGAACGATTCTTATATGAATGGAAGTAAAAACATGAATAATCCAATGAAAACAGCATTAAGTCTTGTTCCTATGGTTATTGAACAGACTAATCGTGGTGAACGGGCGTATGATATTTTTTCCCGTCTTTTAAAAGAACGGATTATTTTTATTAATGGTCCTGTTGAAGATGGCATGGCAATGCTTGTTTGTGCGCAATTGCTCTTCTTAGAAGCGGAAAACCCTAAGAAAGAAATTAGTCTTTATATAAATTCACCAGGTGGTGTAGTCACATCTGGTATGGCAATTTACGATACTATGCAGTTTATTCGCCCTCCTGTTTCTACGCTTTGCATGGGGCAAGCAGCATCTATGGGATCGTTACTTTTAACAGCTGGAGCTAAAGGACACCGTTTTACTTTGCCGAATGCACGTATTATGGTGCATCAGCCATCTGGTGGTTTCCAAGGTCAGGCTTCAGATATTGAAAGGCATGCACAAGATATTATAAAGATGAAACAGCGTTTAAATGAAATTTATGTTCAACATACAGGTCAGGATTATGAGGTTATTGAGAGAACTCTCGATCGCGATCATTTTATGACAGCACAAGAAGCTAAACAATTTGGCTTAGTTGATGACGTTATACAATATCGTGCAGAAACTGAAAAAGAAGAAAAAGATTAAGAATTTTTATAGAAAAGAAAACTACTCTAAAGAAAGAATTTTGTAAAAATATCGCGAAAGTAGTAGAAAAACACCTAAAGATATTGTGGCACGCATGGTTTTGTATTTTGTATATGTCTTTTAGTTGTCGTTATGAAAAGCTTCCTTTGAAAAAACGAAGTATTCATATATCGTGGTGAAAGGAAAATGAAATGAGCAAAATTGGCAATAGCGGGAGCGAATCAAAAAATACTCTCTATTGCTCGTTCTGCGGCAAAAGTCAGCATGAAGTACGTAAGCTCATCGCGGGGCCTACTGTATTCATCTGTGATGAATGCGTAGAGCTTTGCATGGATATTATTCGTGAAGAAAATAAATCTTCTGGGATTAAGGCGCGTGATGGTGTTCCTACTCCACAGGAAATTATAACAGTTCTTGATGACTACGTTATTGGTCAACAGCATGCAAAGCGTGTTCTTTCTGTTGCTGTCCATAATCATTATAAACGGCTTGCGCATCAGTCTAAAAGCAATGATATTGAGTTAGCGAAATCGAACATTCTTCTTGTTGGTCCAACCGGATGTGGTAAAACTTATTTAGCACAAACATTGGCGCGTATTATTGATGTACCTTTTACAATGGCAGATGCAACCACTTTGACTGAAGCGGGCTATGTGGGTGAAGATGTTGAAAATATTATTTTGAAACTTCTTCAGGCTGCTGACTATAATGTTGAACGTGCACAGCGTGGCATTGTTTATATTGATGAGGTCGATAAGATTTCTCGTAAAGCTGACAATCCTTCTATTACAAGAGATGTTTCAGGAGAAGGTGTTCAGCAAGCATTGTTAAAAATTATGGAGGGAACGATTGCTTCTGTTCCTCCTCAGGGTGGGCGTAAGCATCCGCAGCAAGAGTTTCTTCAGGTTGATACAACAAATATTTTATTTATTTGTGGTGGAGCTTTTGCTGGGTTGGAACGGATTATTTCAGGGCGTGGTGAAAAAACTTCTATCGGTTTTTCTGCTACAGTTAAAGCGCCTGATGAACGTTGTGTGGGTGAGATTTTTCGCGATTTAGAGCCGGAAGATCTTATAAAATTTGGTTTGATACCAGAGTTTATTGGTCGTCTTCCCATTGTTGCTACCTTAGAGGATTTGGATGTTAACGCACTTGTTCAAATTTTATCACAACCCAAGAATGCGTTGGTGAAGCAATATCAGCGTCTTTTTGAGATGGAAAATGTCGAGTTAGCATTTCATGAAGATGCTTTACGGGTTATTGCTAAGAAGGCGATTGAGCGTAAAACTGGTGCGCGTGGTTTACGCTCTATTATGGAAAAGATACTTCTTGAAACTATGTTTGAGCTTCCAGCGCTTGAAGGAGTTCAAAAAGTGGTCATTTCGAGTGACGTAGTTGATGGAAAAGCACGTCCTCTTTACATTTACTCAGAACGTGCAGAAGATAAAGAAAATGTATCGGCATGATGTTATGCGATATGAGAAGTGGGAATAAACGCCATTTGAGGATGGATGTTTCTGAATATTATAGTCATAGCGCTTGATTTATATGTTCACAGTTACCACTTCATGTATTGTAGAGAGCTGGAGAATTTTCTAAGGCGGGCTTGTGTAGCGAAGAGATCATAGCCTCCAGAAAGGAGAATTATGCAATATATTGATGAAAAGACAGATGGGGTAAGAGAAGGAGTTTACGCTGTTTTACCTCTTCGTGATATTGTTGTCTTCCCACATATGATTGTTCCACTTTTTGTAGGCAGAGAAAAATCAATTCGCGCTCTTGAAAAAACGATGGCGGTTGATAAACAGATATTATTAGTTACGCAAAAAAATGCTTCTGATGATGATCCAAAATCAGAAGATATTTATGATATTGGTACGTTTGCAAATATTCTCCAACTTTTAAAGCTTCCTGATGGAACTGTAAAGGTTTTGGTTGAGGGGATTGCACGTGCAAAAGTTAGCCAATTTACTGCGTATGAAGATTATCATCAAGCTTGTGCTACTGTTCTAGAGGAGCCTAGGGGGAATGATGTTGAGATTGAAGCTCTTTCAAGGTCTGTGATTGCCTATTTTGAAAATTATGTAAAGCTTAATAAAAAAATTTCTCCTGAAGTCGTCAATGCTATTAGCCAGATTGATAATCCTTCTAAGCTTGCTGATACCATTGCCTCCCATTTGATGATTAAACTTTCAGAAAAACAAGAAATATTAGCGTTGTTACCTATCCGTGATCGCCTTGAGCGTGTTCTTTCTTTCATGGAAGGAGAGATTTCTGTTTTGCAGGTTGAGAAGCGTATTCGTTCGCATGTTAAACGGCAAATGGAAAAAAACCAACGGGAATATTACCTCAATGAGCAGATGAAGGCTATTCAGAAAGAGTTGGGAGCAGGTGATGATAGCCGCGATGAGCTTTCTGACTTAGAAGAGCGCATCACGAAGACAAAACTTTCAAAGGAAGCACGCGAAAAGGCTGAGGCAGAATTCAGAAAATTACGGAATATGTCTCCTATGTCTGCAGAGGCGACAGTTGTGCGTAACTATCTTGATTGGTTATTAGCAATGCCGTGGGGAAAAAAGTCGAAAATCAAAAACAATTTAGACTTTGCTGAAAAAGTCATGAATAATGAACATTTTGGTCTTGAAAAAGTCAAGGAGCGAATTGTTGAATATTTAGCAGTACAAAGCCGAGCTTCAAAAATAAAAGGTCCTATTATTTGTTTGCTAGGTCCTCCTGGTGTAGGGAAAACGTCACTTGCCCGCTCTATTGCAAAAGCGACGGGGCGTGAATATGTGCGTATTTCATTAGGAGGTGTGCGGGATGAAGCAGAAATTCGTGGACATCGCCGTACATATATTGGTTCTATGCCCGGAAAAATTATTCAGTCTATGAAAAAGGCTAAAAAATCTAATCCGCTTTTTTTGCTGGATGAAATTGATAAAATGGGGCAAGATTTCCGTGGGGATCCTTCATCAGCTTTATTGGAAGTGCTTGATCCTGAACAAAATGGTACTTTTATTGATCATTATTTAGAAGTTGAATATGATCTTTCTGATGTCATGTTTATTACAACTGCCAATACCCTTAATATTCCAGGTCCGTTAATGGATCGTATGGAAATTATTCGTATTGCTGGCTATACCGAATGTGAAAAAATGGAAATTGTTAAGCAGCATCTTTTACCAAAAGCATTAAAAGATCACTGTTTGTCTAAAAAAGAATTCAGCGTTTCTGATGGAGCTATAAGGTCAATTATTCAGTTTTACACGCGTGAAGCGGGTGTTCGTAACCTTGAGCGTGAATTAATGAAAATAGCACGTAAATCAGTGACAAAAATTCTTAAAACGCATCAAAAATCTGTAAAAATTACGGAAAATAATATTAATGACTTTTTGGGTGTTAAGCGTTACCGCTATAACCAGATTGAGGGGGAAAATCAAATTGGTATTGTTACTGGGCTTGCGTGGACTGAGGTTGGTGGAGAGCTATTGACCATTGAAGGTGTTATGATGTCAGGTAAAGGCAAAATGACAGTAACTGGAAATTTGCGTGATATCATGAAAGAGTCAATTTCAGCGGCAGCGTCTTATGTGCGGTTTCGTGCTGTTGATTTTGGGATTGAACCCCCGCTTTTTGATAAGCGCGATATCCATGTTCATGTTCCAGAAGGTGCTACGCCAAAAGATGGACCATCAGCTGGGATTGCAATGGTAACGGCAATTGTTTCGGTATTAACAGGGATAGCTGTGCATAAAGATATCGCGATGACTGGTGAAATTACTTTGCGCGGGCGTGTTTTACCGATTGGTGGATTGAAAGAAAAACTACTTGCGGCTCTTCGAGGAGGTATAAAGAAAGTACTCATTCCTGAAGAAAATGCGAAAGATTTGATTGATATTCCCGATGATGTCAAAAATAATATGGAAATTATTCCGGTAAGTCATGTGAGTGAAGTTCTTAAGCATGCTTTGGTTTGTTTCCCTGACCCTATTGAATGGACGGAGCCTTCCACGGTGCCTGTACCTATCAAAACAGAGAGCGAGAGTGAAGGAATACAGATTGCGCACTGATTCATTATCTAATTTCTAACTGCATTTTCAAAGCGACAGCAGGCGTTTTCTTATTTTTTCTCTGTTTATTTTGAGAAAAAGTAAAAAAATCCGTGAATAACTGTGATTATTGCTAAAAAACAATGTTTTGGATAAAAATAAGACTTCTGTTTGTTGTACTTTTCAATAAACTGACAAGATAACACGGTTAAGTTGTGTTATCCGATAATATAGGGAAAGGAAATGTTTAATGAATAAAAGTGAATTGGTTAACTCCATTGCTGAAAAGGCAGGTGTTTCAAAGGCTCAAGCTGGCTCTGTTGTTGATGCTTTTATTGCTTCTGTAACAGAAGCTTTAGCTTCAGGAGGTGATGTTCGTCTCCCGGGTTTTGGTTCTTTCGAAGTTTCTCATCGTGCCGCCACAAAAGGACGCAACCCTTCAACTGGAGCTGAAATCAATATTCCAGCGCGTTCTGTGCCAAAATTTTCTGCAGGCAAAAGCCTTAAAGAAGCTGTTAATAAACAATAATTTAAGTTACACTAAAAAAACCCGATTTATTTATAAACGGGTTTTTTCGCGAGTCTTTTGTACATATTTTTAGATGAACTTTTGCAATATGTATTTGTTTTCAGTATTGTAAATTTTTCTGAAAATATTTTAAGGGGTTGCGTGAAATTTTATATGCGGAAAATACATTCCAATATTTCAATAAAACGTTATGCTGAGAGACTATGGTACTTTCCCATAGCAGAGATTTATAATAGCAATGGGAATATTGGTATTCTATAGGAGATATGCTTGCTTGATTTTTTTATTCCGGCATATTTCATGTTATTATTAATTTTTTGACGATTAAGGTGTATTTGAGATCTTTTTTATAACAATAACAACGCTTTAATTACAGTAAAAGTCTCTTTTGAATCTTCCACATTGTTTAATAAATGATAGACCATAACGGAGCATTTATTGCTTGAGATAGCCTGTATCAGCACAGTTTTTTAGTTGTTCTATGGAGTAATAAGAATGAGATTGGTTTCATAGATCAAAGGGAGATAGTTTAGTCTCATGAACATCTGAAACAGTCTAGGAATTGTTTTTTTCTCCACCTGTTAACCATTGCATACAGTCATTCAGGGCTCTAGCAGTTATAGCTTGTTTTTTTGCTAATTTTTTTTCTTTGCTTGGCAAGCGTTTTCCTGAGTGATTGATAGAAGCAATAGGTGGAAAAAGTCCAAAATTGATATTCATTGGTTGAAAAGATTTTCTTTCTGTTTCTTCCATTACGATGTGTCCGCCTGTAATATGGTTCAAAAGAGCTCCCAACGCTGTGGTTGGTGGTGGTAGGCAAGGGCAGTTATGGTTATATTCAGCAGCGGCAAAACGCCCAGCAAGAAGCCCTATTGCTGATGATTCTACATAACCTTCACATCCCGTAATTTGTCCAGCAAAGCGCAGTTGGGGCCTTTGTTTTAAACGAAGAGTTTGATCAAGAATGATTGGTGAGTTGAGATAGGTATTTCGGTGAAGTCCTCCAAGGCGGGCAAACTCAGCTTTTTCAAGACCAGGGATCATTCTAAAAATGCGAATTTGTTCACCATATTTCAGTTTTGTTTGAAAGCCGACCATATTATAAAGGGTTCCAAGTTTATTATCTTGGCGTAATTGAACGACAGCATAAGCTTTAACTGTGGGGTTATGGGCATTGGTTAATCCCATAGGTTTCATGGGACCATGCCTGAGGGTTTCAGGTCCGCGTTCAGCCATAATTTCAATTGGTAGGCATCCATCAAAATAGGGGGTTTTTTCAAAATCACGGAATTCTATTTTTTCCGCATTTTTCAATGCTTGGACAAATGCTTCGTATTGTTCTTTATCAAGGGGACAATTAAGATAATCTTTTCCTGTTCCTTCAGGACCAATTTTATCATAGCGAGATTGATACCAACAGATATCCATATTAATACTATCGGTATAGATAATAGGTGCGATAGCATCAAAAAAAGAGAGCGCTTCTGTTCCGGTTATTGCTTGTATTGCTTGAGCGAGAGCTGGTGAGGTGAGGGGGCCAGTTGCAATGATAATGTGACGCCAATCCTCAGGAATCTTTTGAATTTCCTCACGTTCTATAGTTATAAGAGGATGATTTTCGAGTGTTTCTGTAACGGTTTTTGAAAATCCATCGCGATCAACGGCAAGCGCACTTCCAGCGGGTACTTTATTGGTGTCGGCAGCCTTCATAATCAAGGACTTTGCTAATCGCATTTCAGTATGGAGAAGCCCTACGGCATTTGTTGAGGAATCATCAGAACGGAACGAATTTGAACAGACCAATTCTGCAAGCTTGTCTGTTTTATGGGCATCTGATTTCCTTTGAGGCCGCATTTCATGCAAAATAACGGGAATTCCTGATTGAGCGATTTGCCAGCTTGCTTCACTGCCTGCAAGACCGCCACCGATAATATGAATTGGAGTATTGAATTTATTTAACATAATCTACTTTTAGCGGAAGCGGTTCTGTCTGAAAAGCATAGATTTTGCTTTTGTAATTTGTAAGAAGGATGTGTATTTGGGATTTAAAATATATTTATTTGCTTTTTTTCTTGAATTAATGGTATAGAAACGCCGCTTATATAAGGTTATTAGCTTGTAAGTTTAAGCGGATGTGGCGAAATTGGTAGACGCACCAGATTTAGGTTCTGGCGGGAGACCGTGGGGGTTCGAGTCCCTCCATCCGCACCAAAGGAATTCCTTGAGTACTATGGATTTCTACATGGCTGGAATTTCTCTTCATAGTGATTTGACACTCAAGTGTTGGAATGTAATGATTATCAGAGTGGGTTTATCCCTCTCCTTAGAAAAATGAAGGTTGTTTAATGCAGGTTACCGAGACGCTTAATGAAGGACTGAAACGCGAAATTAAGATCGTGGTTCCGGCGAGAGATTTAGAAGAAAAGTTGAATGAACGGTTGGATGATACCAAGGGTAAGGTAAAGCTGAACGGTTTCCGTCCTGGTAAGGTACCTGCTGGGTATCTGCGAAAGATGTACGGCAAGTCTTTTATGGCTGAAATTCTCAATGAAATTGTCAATGATGCTCCCAGTTCTATTTTAGCTGACCGCAATGAACGTTCAGCGCTGCAGCCACAAGTTGATATAGATGAAGATGAAAAAATTTTAGATGGTAAAGCTGATTTTATTTTCAGTTTAAAGTATGAGGTTTTGCCAAAATTTGAAATTAAAGACTTTGAGCATATTGAGATTATTCGTGAAATTGCGGCTATTGATGAACAAGAGATTGATGAACAAGTGGAGCGCGTCCTTTCTTCTACCCGTAGTTATTCGTTGAAAGAGGAACCTTCTGAAGAAGGTGATCGTGTTACAATAGATTATCTAGGAAAGCTTGAGGGCGTTCCATTTGAGGGTGGGGCAGATAATGATGCGCAACTGATTCTCGGGTCAAAACAGTTTATTCCTGGTTTTGAGGAGCAACTGGTTGGCGTAAAAGCAGGTGATACGAAAACGGTTTCTGTTAAGTTTCCTGATAATTACAGTGCAGTACATTTGGCTGGTCGGGATGCAGAATTTGATGTCACTGTTAAAGCTGTTTCTAAACCGGATGCGTTAAAGATTGACGATGAAGCAGCGCAAAAAGTTGGTTTAGAATCTCTAGATCGTTTACGTGAGGTTGTTCGTGGTCAGATAGAAAATCAATATGGCTCAATGACTCGTCAAAAAATTAAGCGTCAAATTCTTGATGCTTTAGATGCTGATTACAGTTTTGAAATTCCTGAAGGACTTTTGGAAATTGAATTTAACAATATATGGGCTCAAGTTAATGATGATTTAAAAAAGGCTGGACGTACTTTTGAAGATGAAGGCGTTACGGAGGAACAAGCGCGAGAAGAATATCGTGTGCTTGCACAACGTCGTGTTCGTCTCGGTTTGGTGCTTTCTGAAATTGGTATGAAGGTTGGTGTTAAAATAAGTGAGGACGAACTAAAGGCAGCAGTTTTTGATCAGGTTCGCCAATATCCTGGACAAGAGAAAGAGATTATGGATTTTTTCCGTAATACTCCAGAAGCTGTTGCAAATTTACGTGCTCCAATCTTTGAAGAAAAAGTCATTGACTATTTGCTGGCGCGAATAAAAGTTATAGATAAAGAAGTTACAGTTGAAGAGCTGATGAAGGAATATGATGAATCAGATTTAACTGAAAAGAAACCAGCGAAGAGAAAATCTGCAGTGAAAGAAAAAGGCACAGAGAAGGTTCCCGCCAAAAAGAGGACGCCGAAAAAAGGTTAATATTTGTGCCAACAGAAAAGCCCGATGCAGTCGGGCTCTTTTATGAGATTTATATTCTAGGCTTGCACTTATAGTGGTTTTGCATTAGCCATCGAGTATATTTTTTAATGTTGATAGTGGATTGGCAATGGAAATCATTGATACGCGTACCCCTGATTCTAAACGTTTTATTTCTGGAATTACTGGTGATTGGGAAGTCATCATTGGCATGGAGGTCCATGCGCAAATCATATCAAATTCAAAACTTTTTTCAGGTGCTTCAACCAAATTTGGTGCTGAACCCAACAATCACGTATCACTTATTGATGCAGCTATGCCTGGTATGTTGCCTGTTCTTAATCAAGAGTGTGTTCGTCAAGCGGTGCGGACTGGTTTGGGATTAAAGGCTAATATTAATCTGAAGTCTGTTTTTGATCGTAAGAATTATTTTTATCCAGATTTACCACAGGGGTATCAAATTTCTCAATTTCAATATCCGATTGTAGGTGAGGGCAAGATCACTATATCTGTTGGTCCAGATTCAAATGGCCAGTTTGAAGACATTGAGGTTGGGATCGAAAGATTGCATCTTGAGCAGGATGCTGGAAAGTCAATGCACGATCAGCACCCAACGATGTCTTTTGTAGATCTTAACCGTTCTGGTGTCGCTCTTATGGAAATTGTTTCTAAACCGGATCTGCGCTCAGCAGATGAAGCCAAAGCCTATATGACAAAATTGCGGACAATTGTTCGTTATTTGGGTACCTGCGATGGCAATATGGATGAAGGTTCCATGCGTGCGGATGTTAATGTATCAGTTCGTCGTCCTGGCGAAAATTTTGGAACGCGCTGTGAGATAAAAAATGTTAATTCTATTCGTTTCATTGGTCAAGCGATTGAATATGAAGCACGTCGTCAGATTGCAATTTTAGAAGATGGCGGTGTAATAGATCAAGAAACACGGCTGTTTGATGCAGCGAAAGGTGAGACGCGGTCTATGCGCTCAAAGGAAGAAGCGCATGATTATCGGTATTTTCCTGACCCTGATCTTTTGCCATTGGAATTTGATCAAGCATTTGTTGACGCTTTGGCAGCAGAGTTGCCCGAATTGCCCGATGATATAAAAGCACGCTTTATCAATAAGATGGGGTTAACTCCGTACGATGCTTCCATTCTTGTAACAGAAAGAGCGATCGCGGATTATTTTGAAGAAGTGGCACGTGGGCGCGATGGAAAAACAGTAGCCAATTGGGTGATTAATGATCTTTTGGGTGCTTTAAATAAAGATAATCTTGGGATTGAAGAGACGCCAGTAACACCAAGCCAATTAGGGTGTATCATTGATCTTATTAAAGAAGGGACCATTTCTGGAAAAATTGCCAAAGATCTCTTTGAAATTATTTGGAATGAAGGTGGGGATCCGCGTCAGGTTGTAGAAGAGCGCAATATGAAGCAGGTAACAGATACAAAGGCTATAGAGAGAGCCGTTGATGAGATTATTGCCAATAATTCTGATAAAGTTGCGCAAGCAAAACAAAAGCCTGCTTTGATTGGTTGGTTTGTTGGACAGGTAATGAAAGCAACAGGTGGTAAGGCGAATCCTCAAACTGTTAATGAACTGGTTAAGGTGAAACTTGGTATAGATTAATATTATGGGGTGGAGAAAAGTCCATAAATATGATATTCTCTTGTAGCTGAGGAAATACAAATTAAGATTTTCTATCAAATGAAATCGTAATTGAGTTTACTGGTATTTTTTATTTTCAGTAATTTCAAGCGTCATGAAAGGTTTATTCCAACGGTTCATTTTGTAGGTAAGCTAAGAAATGGAATAAAGGATGGCTAGTTTTTTTAAGCAAGTCTTTACGTGGTGGAGTGGTAATACCATCAATACGCGCTTTTTTACGTGGTGCAAAGGCAAGCGCGTAGGGGAGGATCAGTTTGGAAATGTTTATTATGAGGGGAGTGCTCATAAGGATGGTTATCAGCGCCGTTGGGTAATTTATAAGGGTTATTCTGAGCCTTCTACTATTCCACCAGGTTGGCATGGTTGGATTCATCATCGCTGTGATAGTCCACCTACGCAGGAGAGTTATCAACCGTATGAATGGGAAAAGCCCCATGTTGCTAACATGACGGGGACAAAAGCAGCTTATCGACCAAAGGGCTCGATTGTTCATAATGGTGAACGCGTTTCTGTACATGAGGATTATGATGCATGGTCGCCTAAAAAATAAAATGTTTTAGTGTGTGCGTGTATTTTTTTATTTGCACTATTTGTAGTTATAATTGTTTATAGATGCGATTGATTTGATGTTATGAGTTTTTTTTTACTTCCAGGGTTAAGGCATGTTTTTTGTGCTTTTTTTATCGGGATGATAGTGGTCTTGTCTTCAATGGATAGAGTGCAGGCTGCACGTGTTAGCAATGGAATTGCTGTTTTTTCTGGTCTTGATAAAATTACTGGTCGCACGACGCGTTTTGAAGTTTCTCTTGGTGAAGTTTATCAATACGGTGCTTTGCAGGTGACACCGCGTGTGTGCTATACGAGTTCCAAGGATGAGCCGACCCGTACAACTGGTTTTGTTGAAGTTAATGAGGTAACATTAGATAAAAAAGTACGGCGTATTTTTACAGGATGGATGTATGCCGATAGTCCTGGTTTGAATGCTGTAGAGCATCCTATTTATGATGTGTGGTTAAAAGATTGCAAGCAGAACTCTCAAAATCTATCTCTTCAATGATCTGTTATGTGAAGTTATGTATTGAGATCAGCGCATTATTTTATAAGTCTTCTATCCAGGTGTTTTTTTAATTGTAGCGCTGAGATGCTGAAATTAAATGCTTGTTGATATTTTTACTTTAGTGTTTAAGAGGCAGGTTTATCTCTTTTGCGTTTATGGTGATTTTCTTTGGCGACTAGTTATCGGGTTATCTAAACGATAAAGCCTTATTCTTATACAGAAAGAACACAAATGCGTTGATGTGCTTTGATTCTAATGAGGGTTTAGTTTTTTCATTGTGATTGATATGGCCGTTAAATAGCTTAGCAATCAAGATTGTATTATTGATACAATAAAAATTCAGCTAATTTAAACAATCTCAATTTGAGTTTAGAATGGGGCGGCAATTTTGTAGATGATATTCTTGATACCCGTTTTTCAAAATATTTTGTATAAGATACAAAATATTTTCACGGTGTGATATGCGACATTTAGTAGCAGAAACTGAAGAAATATAGGTTTAAATTCGGTTTTGCATTATCAAAACTGATATATTTGTTTTGTGCAAAGAGCGATCAATTCTACAATAAAGTATGAGATTTTAGATAATGAAAGATGCTGATCATCAATGTAATAAGACTCTTTTTTTAGGAAAAAAGTCTAAAGAACCATTGCTGAATGTTCCATTGGTTATAGTCATTTTAATAGGACTATGTTTTTGTACTTATTTTATTCCCCAGTATTTTTTTTCTGATCAGTTCTATATTAAGAACCTTGAATTTTTTTCATTTACACCGGTGTTATTCAAGGCAGATCCTTTAGCATTTGGTCATACTATTGTGAGTTATTCCTTCATGCATGGTAGTTTTGAACATATTGCTATTAATATGGCTTGGCTTTTGGTTTTTGGGTCTCCTTTGGTAAGGCATTTTGGCAGTTTACGGTTTTTAATTTTTTGGGTATTAACGGCAGCTATTTCTGCGTTGACTTATTTTACATTTCATCAAGATAGTATAGTATCACTTGTTGGAGCGTCAGGTGCAGTTTCTGGAATGATAGGTGCTGTTGCACGTTATGGTTTTTCCCCTGTTCATTTTGGTATGAGTACAAAGAATGAAAGATTTTTCGGCCCTTTGTGGTCGATTAAAAAAGCGCTTTCTTCTAGGACTGTGCTTGTTTATATTGGTGTATGGCTAATTATTAATTTTATCATAGGAATTTTCTCCTCTTTATTTGGAGGAGAGAGTGTTTCAATTGCATGGGAGGCTCATATTGGCGGGCTTTTTTCGGGCTTTTTGTTGGTGGGCTTTTTTGATATTTCGCATAGTAAAGGAAAAATTATAGTCTGAGATATTTATGAGCTGCATAGAGTGCTATTGTTGCTGCGTTTGAAACATTTAATGATTTAATATTTCCAGGCATATCAAGGCGTGTTAAGGCGCAAACAGTTTCACGTGTTTTTTTGCGTAAGCCTTTACCTTCTGCTCCCAGAACGAGGGCAATTTTTTGGCCTGTTAAGGCTGTTTCTAGAAGGTGCTCACCTTCTGAATCGAGTCCAAAGCTGATAAAACTTGCTTCATGGAGTTCTTGGAGTGCGTCGGCGAGGTTTCGTACGGTGATATAATTAATCATCTCTAGAGCTCCTGAGGCAGCTTTGGCAAGAACACCGCTTTCTTGGGGAGAGTGGCGACAAGTCGTGATGAGTGCTCCAGCTTTAAATGCAACTGCAGAACGCATAATAGCGCCGACATTATGTGGATCAGTAATTTGATCCATGACAATAACGAGATCAGTGTTGGTTAGCTCAGACAATTGGCATGGTTTGAGGGGAACAGTTTCGACAACAACCCCTTGATGAACTGCATCCTTTCCAACCAGCGAATCAAGTTGTTTGGGTGCGCATAATGTAATAGGACAAGGGAGATCTGATTCGGGGATATTTAACCGTTTTAAGGCATTTGGTGTGACATAGAGATGCTTAAAAACTCTTTTGGGATTTTTAAAAGCTGCATAAACTGAGTGGATACCATAAAGACGGATTAATCCTTCTTTTAAGAGAGATGTTTTCTGTTCCACGCGCATTGCGGGCGGAGAGGGAAAGCCTTTTGTATGGTGCGATCGACGCCGTAGACGAGAAGAGTGAAAATTTTTCGATATTTTTTCTTTCATATTTTCTTTATAGCGTGTTAATGACAAAAGTAGATAGAAAAAAGTTGTGGTTTGAAATTATTAATAGGATTTTTGTACGGAATTGTATTTATTCTGTTGACAGATGGGATAGTAATCGGCATAACCAGCCCGCAGCCAATTTGAATTGAATAAGTGATCAAGATTTGGTTGTAGTGATGCCTCATCGCGCGACTTTGACGATGTAATGGAGGGGTGCCCGAGTGGTTAAAGGGGGCGGACTGTAAATCCGTTGCGTATGCTACGTTGGTTCGAATCCAACCCCCTCCACCATTTGTCAAAAGAGAGTTATTACGTGGTGTGCGGGTATAGCTCAATGGTAGAGCAGCAGCCTTCCAAGCTGAATATGCGGGTTCGATTCCCGCTACCCGCTCCAGATGGTTATTAATGCCAAATGGTTGTTGATGATTAGGCAAATCAGTATGATGGGGAAGTATTCCCATCATAAATTGGGCGGATTTACCGTCTAAGAGTTGTAATGGTTGGGCTTCTTTATCGGTCCGATTTAATTCAGTTCTGGAGAGCTGTTTCCAGGTGCTAACAAAACAAGAGATTGACAACAATGGCGAAGAGCAAATTTGAACGTACGAAGCCGCATGTTAATATTGGTACGATTGGTCACGTTGATCATGGGAAGACATCATTAACGGCAGCAATTACGAAATATTTTGGTGAATTTAAAGCGTATGACCAAATTGATGCGGCACCAGAGGAGCGTGCGCGTGGGATTACCATTTCTACGGCGCATGTTGAATATGAAACAGAGAAGCGCCACTATGCCCATGTTGACTGTCCTGGGCACGCGGATTATGTGAAAAACATGATCACGGGAGCGGCGCAGATGGATGGTGCGATTTTGGTTGTTTCGGCCGCTGATGGTCCGATGCCTCAGACTCGTGAGCATATTCTTTTGGCGCGTCAAGTTGGTGTTCCAGCGATTGTTGTTTTTCTTAATAAGGTAGATCAGGTTGATGATGCTGAGCTTTTGGAGCTTGTTGAGCTTGAAGTTCGTGAGCTTTTGTCGAAATATGATTTTCCAGGAGATGATATACCAATAGTTAAAGGTTCTGCATTGGCGGCTCTTGAAGATAAAGATAAAAGCATTGGTGAAGATGCGGTTCGTCTTTTGATGAGCGAAGTTGATAATTATATACCGACTCCTGAGCGTCCTGTTGATCAGCCGTTTTTGATGCCGATAGAGGATGTTTTTTCGATATCAGGACGTGGAACTGTTGTGACTGGTCGTGTTGAGCGCGGTGTTATTAAGGTTGGTGAGGAAATAGAGATTATAGGAATTCGTCCGACTTCTAAGACGACAGTTACAGGGGTTGAGATGTTCCGTAAGCTTTTGGATCAAGGTCAAGCAGGTGATAACATTGGTGCGCTGCTTCGTGGTGTTGATCGTGAAGGGATTGAGCGTGGACAAGTTTTGGCGAAGCCTGG
Organism: Bartonella gliris; assembly: GCF_045277155.1. Taxonomy (GTDB): domain Bacteria; phylum Pseudomonadota; class Alphaproteobacteria; order Rhizobiales; family Rhizobiaceae; genus Bartonella; species Bartonella gliris. Next base: position 580,704 of record NZ_CP123962.1, on the reverse strand, counting down.
TTCAGTTACGCCTCATACGCGCTTTAAAGCAGAGGCTTATATTTTAACGAAAGATGAAGGTGGGCGTCATACACCATTTTTTACCAATTATCGTCCACAGTTTTACTTCCGTACAACAGATGTGACAGGGATTGTTACGCTCCCAGAAGGTACAGAGATGGTTATGCCTGGTGATAATGTTGCGATGGATGTTTCATTGATCGTTCCGATAGCAATGGAAGAGAAGCTGCGTTTTGCTATTCGTGAAGGTGGTCGTACTGTTGGTGCAGGTATCGTTTCTAAAATCATTGAGTAAAGAGTGGTCAATAATAGTTATTGAAGGTGTGTTAAAGGTATTTTAATTTTGAGAGTTAGGGGTATAGCTCAGTTGGTAGAGCGGCGGTCTCCAAAACCGCAGGTCGCGGGTTCAAGTCCTGCTGCCCCTGCCACAGGTGAGTGAGTTTTTTTAGTGAGTGAGAAGGTAGATTTAAGCTGCCTTCTTCGCTTTTTTTCGTATAGGGCTTGTTTTTTTGTGTGTGAATCGGTATTGAGTAGAGACCGGGATAACTGTATAAGACTGTAGATTAGTCTTTTACGTTTTTGTCGTATTTTATTTGTTGTATAAATTACAATATGGTTAGAGAAAGAGTATAGTGGTGACTGATGGCATCTAAAAGCAATCCTATTACCTTTTTAAAGCAGGTTTATGCAGAAACAGTTAAGGTAAAGTGGCCTACACGTCGTGAGACAGTGATCTCGACTTTTATGGTGTTGTTAGTGACAACATTGGCTTCAACTTTCTTTTTTGTTGTGGATCAAGTTGTGCATTTTGGTGTTTGGCGTGGTATTGATCTCTTGAAATATCTTTTTAGTTGACAGTGCAAGGAAGTGTGATTGTGGCTGCTCGTTGGTATATTGTTCAAGCATATTCAAATTTTGAAAAGAAAGTAGCGGAAGCTATTGATAAGGAGGCAAAACAAAAAGGACTTGATCATCTATTTGAAAAGATTTTTGTTCCAACGGAGCGTGTTGTTGAAGTTCGTCGTGGTCGTAAGGTTGATACCGAGCGGAAATTTTTTCCTGGTTATGTTCTTGTTTGTGCTGAATTGACAGATGAGGTTTATCATCTCATTAAGAACACGCCTAAAGTGACGGGTTTTTTGGGCTCGGATTCGCGTCCTGTTCCCATTTCTGATCGGGAGGCAGAACAAATTCTTAAACAAGTTCAGGAAGGTGTTGATTCTCCGAAGTCTTCAGTATTGTTTGAAGTTGGAGAGCAAGTGCGTGTTGCTGATGGTCCTTTTGTTTCGTTTAATGGAATTGTTCAAGAGGTTGAAGAAGAGCGCTCTCGCCTTAAGGTGGAGGTATTAATTTTTGGGCGTCCTACGCCTGTTGATTTGGAATTTGGTCAGGTTGAAAAACTCTGATTAAGCTTAGAGTGGTTTTAATCACTTTAAGTAACTGGTGGGAGGTGATTTGTGGCTTTTGTCGGCTTAATGATCCGAACCACTCGACTGCAGCCGGTAAGTGGATAGGATTATTTGTCTGTTTACCAGTGAAATTGAAGGCAGATTGTTATGGCAAAAAAAAGTATAGGTCAGCTCAAGTTGCAGGTTCCTGCAGGAGCGGCAACTCCGTCTCCACCGATTGGTCCTGCTCTCGGTCAGCGTGGTATTAATATCATGGAATTCTGTAAGGCGTTTAATGCGGCTACACAGGAAATGGAAAAGGGTGCACCGATTCCAGTAATTATCACTTATTACCAAGATAAATCTTTCACATTTTCTTTAAAGACTCCTCCTGTATCGTTTTTCTTAAAGAAGGAAGCAAATTTAAAATCTGGTTCTAAAGAGCCTGGTAAGGTGTCTGTAGGGAGTATCCCTCGTGATAAAATTCGTTCAATTGCAGAAGCAAAAATGAAGGATCTTAACGCGAACGACATTGAGGCAGCGATGCGCATGGTTGAAGGTTCAGCTCGCTCTATGGGCTTGGAAGTGGTGGGCTAACATTATGGGAAAAGTAGCAAAGAGAATAAAAAATATCCGTAAAGATATTGATTTTAATCAACTTTACGCTTTAAAAGATGCAGTTTCGATGGTTAAAGAGCGTGCGGTTGCTAAGTTTGATGAAACAATTGAGATTTCAATGAACTTGGGTGTTGACCCTCGTCATGCAGATCAAATGGTTCGAGGTGTAGCTCATTTGCCCAATGGAACTGGACGCAATGTTCGTGTTGCTGTTTTTGCGCGTGGGGATAAAGCTGAGGAAGCTAAGGCTGCTGGTGCAGATATTGTGGGAGCTGAAGATTTGTTTGAAAGCATTAATGGTGGGACGATAGATTTTGATCGTTGTATTGCCACGCCAGATATGATGCCTCTTGTTGGTCGTCTTGGTAAGATTCTTGGTCCACGCAGTTTGATGCCAAATCCCAAAGTTGGTACTGTAACGCTTGATGTTGCCAATGCTGTTAAAGCTTCTAAAGGTGGTGCTGTTGAGTTTCGCGTTGAAAAAGCTGGTATTGTACATGCTGGTATCGGTAAGGCTTCTTTTGGAGTTGAGAAGATAGTGGAAAATATTAAAGCTTTTGCTAGTGCGGTTATTAAAGCTAAGCCGCAAGGGGCAAAAGGTGAATATATTAAGCGTGTTGCAGTTTCTTCTACTATGGGGGTTGGAATTAAAGTTGATCCTGCGACTGTTCGTTCAGAATCGGTATAAGCAGACTTGTAATTTTATTTTGGGGTATGTGAATATCAAAAAAAGTATTTAGGATGTCGCTTTTTGTCGGCATTCGGCTATCTAAGCTTTATTGAGCTTGGGTTATACCGGGAGAAATTCCGGAATATCCTGTCCGAGATTGTGGGTGATACTATCTGGTATCTTAATCAAAAAAGCCTACATGAGACTGGGGTAAGAACTGTAGAGTTTAAAAACTTAAAGGGTTTGAGCCAAGGTTGCCTTTGATCGTTGTGCGTGAAAAAGGGGACAGGATCCTCATCGATAGCATGAAGTATTTTATGTTATCAAAGGTAACCAACAGATTTGTTTTAAACAGATCTGTTAAATGGAGAGAGACAGTGAATAGAGCGGAAAAACGCGAATTTGTTACATGGCTTAACGAGGCTTTTAGAAAGTCTGGTTCTGTTGTTGTTGCACATTATTCCGGTCTGACAGTTTCACAGATGAACGATCTTCGTTCAAAAATGGGTGAAGCTGGCGGTGCCGTTAAAGTCGCCAAAAACCGTCTTGCTAAAATCGCTCTTCAGGGCACGGAATCTGAATCGATAGTGGATTTGTTCACTGGGCAAACACTTATCGCTTATTCAGAAGATCCAATTACAGCACCGAAAATTGCTGTTGATTTTGCGAAAAGCAATGACAAATTTGTCATCCTTGGCGGTTCAATGGGTGCAACAAATTTGAGTGTAGATGCTGTGAAGTCTTTGGCTTCATTACCTTCGCTCAACGAGTTGCGGGCGAAACTTATTGGTATGGTTTCTACACCTGCGACCCGTATTGCACAGGTTGTTAATGCACCTGCTGGTCAGGTTGCACGTGTCATTGGCGCATATGCTCAGGAGGGTAAAGCGGCTTAAGGCTGTTTGTATTCATGGTGATGGAAGGGCTTGGATGCTTTTCTGTTTTTTGAATAAGTTCTAAACAATGGTTCGAATCTTTTAATTGAAGGAATTTTAAAATGGCTGATCTAGCGAAGATCGTAGAAGACCTTTCTAACCTAACTCTTTTGGAAGCTGCTGAGCTTTCTAAATTATTGGAAGAGAAATGGGGAGTTTCCGCGGCTGCTCCTGTAGCTGTTGCTGCTGTTGCCGGTGCTGCTGCTCCAGCTGCTGAAGAAAAGACAGAATTTGATGTTATTCTTGTTGAAGGTGGTGCTCAAAAAATTAATGTTATTAAGGAAGTTCGCGCTCTTACAGGGCTTGGTCTTAAAGAAGCTAAAGATCTTGTTGAAGGGGCCCCTAAGCCTATTAAAGAGGGTGCTTCTAAAGACGAAGCAGAAAAAATTAAATCTCAACTTGAAGCTGCTGGTGCTAAAGTTGAACTTAAGTAAATTTGATTTTATCGGCGGGCATTTATGTTCGCCGATTTCCTTTCTTCTGAAAGGAGAGAAGGTGGTTAATGAAACCCTTTTCCCAACAGTTGAGCAGCTGTAACGGGTGTGGGGTTTACTCCGAGTGTCCCTCATTTCGGAGCCAAGTAAATCGATGGCTGGTGTTAATGGGGTGAATTGGTGATACTCACCATTGAGTATCAAATGAACTGGTCTGCATGTGCAGGTTAATGATGTAAAGCTTTCAAGGTTTAGTCTACCTTGAAGAGTAAAGATCGAGGAGCGACGATGGCTCAGACCCTAGCAATGACGTCTCAATTCAATGGTCGTAAGCGCGTACGCAAGTTTTTTGGTAAGATTCCTGAAGTGGCGGAAATGCCAAATCTTATTGAGGTTCAAAAAGCATCATACGATCAGTTTCTCATGATTGAGGAACCGAAAGGCGGGCGTCCAGATGAAGGCTTGCAGGCTGTTTTTAAGTCGGTATTTCCTATTTCGGATTTTTCCGGTACAGCTATGCTCGAGTTTGTTGGTTATGAATTTGATTTACCAAAATTTGATGTTGAAGAATGTCGTCAACGTGATTTGACTTATGCGGCACCATTAAAAGTCATATTGCGTTTAATTGTTTTTGATGTTGATGAGGATACTGGTTCGAAAGATATCAAAGATATTAAAGAGCAGGGCGTTTATATGGGCGATATGCCTTTAATGACGACGAATGGTACTTTTATCGTTAATGGTACTGAGCGTGTTATTGTTTCACAGATGCATCGTTCTCCGGGTGTCTTTTTTGACCATGATAAAGGAAAATCCCATTCATCAGGAAAATTTCTTTTTGCTGCTCGTGTTATTCCTTATCGTGGCTCTTGGCTTGATATTGAATTTGATGCTAAGGACATCATTTACGCTCGTATTGATCGGCGTCGCAAGATTCCTGTTACGAGTCTTTTGATGGCATTAGGTATGGATGCATCAGATATTTTGTCGACTTTTTATAATAAAGTTACCTATGAGCGGGACGGAGATGGATGGCGTATTCCTTATTCTGTTGATCGCTTTAAAGGAATGAAGGTCGTTTCTGACCTTGTCGATGCGGATAGTGGTGAAGTTGTTGCTGAAGCTGGTAAGAAATTAACGGTTCGTGCTGCTAAGACTTTGGCAGAAAAAGGTCTAAAAGCGGTTAAAGTCAGTGAGGATGATTTATTAGGGTCCTATCTAGCAGAAGATATAGTCAATTACGAGACAGGTGAGATTTACCTTGAAGCTGGTGATGAAATTGACGAAAAAGCATTAAAGATTTTGTTTGATGTTCATGCGGATCAAATTAATATCCTTGATATTGATCATATGAATATTGGGGCATATATCCGCAATACTTTAAAAGTGGATAAAAATGAAAGTCGACAGGATGCATTGTTTGATATTTATCGAGTAATGCGTCCCGGTGAGCCACCAACAATAGATACAGCAGAAGCTATGTTCCATTCGTTGTTTTTTGATCCGGAGCGTTATGATCTTTCCGCTGTTGGGCGTGTTAAGATGAATTTGCGTATGGATCTTGATTGTCCAGACACGGTTCGCGTTTTGCGTCAAGAAGATATTCTTGCTGTTGTTAAGATGTTGGTTGAGTTGCGTGATGGTCGTGGGGAAATTGATGATATTGATAACCTTGGCAATCGTCGTGTTCGCTCAGTTGGGGAATTGATGGAAAATCAGTATCGCATTGGTTTACTCCGTATGGAGCGTGCGATAAAAGAACGTATGTCATCGGTTGAAATTGATACCGTTATGCCTCAGGATTTGATCAACGCAAAGCCAGCTGCAGCAGCGGTGCGTGAATTTTTTGGCTCTTCACAATTATCGCAGTTTATGGATCAAACTAATCCGTTATCAGAAATTACCCATAAACGTCGCCTTTCTGCTCTTGGTCCAGGCGGTTTGACTCGTGAACGTGCGGGCTTTGAAGTTCGCGACGTTCATCCTACGCATTATGGTCGTATTTGTCCGATTGAAACACCTGAAGGTCCTAATATTGGTCTGATTAACTCCTTAGCAACCTTTGCACGGGTTAATAAATATGGTTTTATTGAGAGCCCATACCGCAAAATTATTGATGGTAAAGTGACGACAGAGGTTATTTATCTTTCTGCTATGGAAGAGTCAAAGCATTATGTAGCTCAGGCCAATTCTTCATTAGATGCTGAAGGACGTTTTACAGAAGAGTTTGTTGTTTGCCGTCATGCGGGTGAAGTTTTGATGGCGCCGCGCGATCATGTTGATTTAATGGATGTTTCACCAAAACAGTTGGTTTCAGTAGCTGCTGCTCTTATTCCATTTTTGGAAAATGATGATGCGAATCGTGCGCTGATGGGGTCGAACATGCAGCGTCAAGCAGTTCCGCTTGTGCGCGCTGAAGCGCCATTTGTTGGTACGGGTATGGAAGCAATAGTAGCGCGCGATTCAGGTGCTGCTGTTGGTGCAAAGCGTGGTGGTATTGTTGATCAAGTTGATGCAACCCGTATTGTTATTCGTGCGACAGAAGATTTGGATCCTTCAAAATCTGGGGTTGATATTTACCGTTTACAGAAATTTCAGCGTTCCAACCAGTCTACTTGTATTAACCAGCGTCCTCTTGTGCATGTTGGTGATCGGATAGAGAAGGGTAATATCATTGCAGATGGCCCGTCTACCGATCTTGGTGATTTAGCTCTTGGGCGGAATGTTCTTGTAGCATTTATGCCTTGGAATGGGTACAATTATGAAGATTCCATTTTGCTTTCCGAGCGTATCGTTGCTGATGATGTCTTTACCTCGATTCATATTGAGGAATTTGAGGTTGCTGCACGTGATACAAAGCTTGGTCCTGAAGAGATTACGCGCGATATTCCCAATGTTGCGGAAGAAGCGTTAAGGAATCTTGACGAGGCTGGCATTATCTATATTGGTGCTGAAGTTCAACCTGGTGATATTTTGGTTGGTAAGATTACACCAAAGGGTGAAAGTCCCATGACACCAGAAGAGAAACTTCTGCGTGCAATTTTTGGGGAAAAGGCTTCAGATGTTCGTGATACCTCTATGCGAATGCCTCCTGGGACTTTTGGTACTGTTGTGGAAGTTCGTGTTTTTAACCGCCATGGTGTGGAAAAAGATGAACGTGCGATGGCGATTGAACGTGAGGAAATTGAACGTTTAGCTAAAGATCGTGATGATGAACAGTCGATTCTTGATCGCAATGTTTACGCGCGTCTTACCGATATGTTGACAGATAAAGTCGCTGTAGAAGGTCCGAAAGGCTTCGCAAAAGGTAAGAAGCTTGATAGTACGATCATGGGTCACTATCCGCGATCGCAGTGGTGGCTCTTTGCTGTTGAGGATGAAAAGCTTCAGAATGAAATTGAGGCTTTGCGTAAGCAGTATGATGAATCAAAAGAAGCATTGCAACGTCGTTTTATGGACAAAGTTGAGAAGGTCCAAAGAGGCGATGAAATGCCCCCTGGCGTCATGAAGATGGTAAAGGTTTTTGTGGCTGTGAAACGCAAAATCCAACCAGGCGATAAGATGGCAGGACGTCATGGTAATAAGGGTGTCGTATCACGTATTCTTCCAATAGAAGATATGCCATTTCTTGAAGATGGAACTCATGCTGATATCGTCTTGAATCCGCTTGGTGTGCCTAGCCGTATGAATGTGGGTCAAATTCTTGAGACACATCTTGGTTGGGCATGTGCAGGTATGGGCAAGAAGATTGGCGATTTGATAGATTTGTATCAAGAGACTGGGGATATACTTCCTTTACGTCAGCGTATTGAAAATCTCATGCCTGATAATAATCATAATGAACCAGTACGTCAGTATGATAATGAAAGCCTTTACAAATTAGCACTGCAGATGAGGAAAGGTGTTTCAATTGCAACACCTGTTTTTGATGGAGCGCATGAAGCTGATATCAACATGATGCTGGAAGAAGCAGGCTTGGATAGCTCAGGGCAGGTCACGCTTTATGACGGTCGTACTGGAGAGCCTTTTGATCGTCCGGTGACGGTGGGTTATATTTACATGTTGAAATTGCATCACCTTGTTGATGATAAAATTCATGCACGTTCGATTGGACCATATTCGCTTGTGACGCAGCAGCCGTTAGGTGGTAAGGCACAATTTGGTGGTCAGCGTTTTGGTGAAATGGAAGTCTGGGCACTGGAAGCTTACGGTGCAGCATACACTTTACAGGAGATGCTGACAGTGAAATCAGATGATGTGGCTGGTCGAACAAAAGTTTATGAGGCGATTGTGCGTGGTGACGATACATTTGAGGCGGGTATACCAGAGAGCTTTAATGTGTTGGTGAAAGAAATGCGTTCACTCGCTCTTAATGTCGAACTTGATGATGCACGTGAGCTTATTGCACAACGGGCATTGTCTGATACAACAGAACAATAATTTAAAGGAGCGCACTGGCAAGGAGTGCGCTCTGATTGTTCTGAGAGGCTAAATAAAAAGATTTCTATTAAGGTAGTACAGACAGTTTAAAAGTAGGAACGATTTTAAATAAGATCTGTAGTAGAATTAATGAGATATTACAACAGGTTCTAAGAATCTTTGAAGGAGAACAGCATGAACCACGAGGTCATGAATCTTTTCAATCCTCATGCGCCAGCGCAGACATTTGACTCTATTCGTATTTCAATTGCGAGTCCTGAGAAGATTTTGTCCTGGTCGTACGGTGAGATCAAGAAGCCTGAGACTATTAATTATAGGACTTTTAAGCCAGAGCGTGATGGTCTTTTCTGTGCACGTATATTTGGTCCGATAAAGGACTATGAATGTTTATGCGGTAAATATAAACGCATGAAATATAAGGGCATTATCTGTGAGAAATGTGGTGTAGAGGTTACCCTTTCGCGCGTACGCCGTGAACGTATGGGACATATTGAGCTTGCGGCGCCTGTGGCTCATATTTGGTTCCTTAAATCGTTACCAGGTCGCATTTCCACACTTTTAGATTTGACTTTGAAGGATATTGAGCGGGTTCTTTATTTTGAGAATTATATTGTAACAGAAACAGGGTTGACATCCCTTAAGCTCCATCAGCTTCTTTCTGAAGAAGAATATATGCTTGCTATTGATGAGTTCGGAGAAGATCAGTTTACTGCCATGATTGGTGCTGAGGCTATTTACGAACTTCTAGCTGGCATGGAGTTAGAGAAGATTGCGAACGATTTGCGCGTCGAATTATCTGAGACCACTTCGGAATTAAAGCAGAAGAAATTAATTAAACGGCTTAAGATCGTTGAAAATTTTCTTGAATCTGGCAATAGACCAGAGTGGATGATTATGAAAACGATTCCGGTTATTCCACCGGATTTACGCCCATTGGTTCCGCTTGATGGTGGTCGTTTTGCAACGTCGGATTTGAACGATCTTTATCGGCGGGTTATCAATCGTAATAACCGATTGAAACGACTGATTGAGTTGCGTGCTCCTGGAATTATTGTGCGCAATGAAAAGCGTATGGTGCAGGAAGCTGTTGATGCACTGTTTGATAATGGCCGGCGTGGGCGTGTGATTACTGGAGCGAACAAACGTCCACTAAAATCTCTTTCAGATATGTTAAAGGGTAAGCAAGGACGTTTCCGTCAAAACTTACTTGGAAAGCGTGTTGATTACTCTGGACGTTCTGTGATCGTGACAGGTCCTGAATTAAAATTGCATCAATGTGGTCTTCCCAAAAAAATGGCTCTTGAATTATTTAAGCCATTTATTTATGCGCGGCTTGATGCAAAGGGGTATTCATCAACTGTAAAACAGGCAAAGAAGCTCGTTGAAAAAGAGCATCCGGAAGTTTGGGATATCTTGGATGAGGTTATTCGTGAACATCCTGTTTTGCTGAATCGCGCGCCAACATTGCACCGTTTGGGGATTCAAGCTTTTGAACCTATCTTGATTGAGGGAAAAGCTATACAGCTTCATCCATTGGTATGTACAGCTTTTAATGCGGATTTTGATGGTGATCAGATGGCGGTTCATGTTCCGCTTTCTCTTGAAGCGCAGCTTGAAGCTCGTGTTTTGATGATGTCGACCAATAATATTCTTCATCCAGCCAATGGTGCGCCAATTATTGTTCCTTCACAGGATATGGTTCTTGGTCTTTACTATCTTTCGATTGTTTCTGAAAAAGAACCCGGTGAGGGGATGGCTTTTTCTGATATAGGTGAGCTTCATCATGCCTTGGAAAATAAGGTTATAACTCTTCATACGAAGATCAAAGGTCGTGTTAAAAGTATAGACAATGATGGGAAAGAAGTTGCTAAACTTTATGATACAACACCTGGTCGTTTGATTATCGGGGAGCTTTTGCCGAAAAACCCAAATATCTCATTTGATATTGTTAATCAAGAAATGACTAAAAAGAATATTTCTAAAATGATTGATCAGGTTTATCGGCACTGTGGGCAAAAAGAGACGGTTATTTTCTGTGACCGTATTATGCAGCTTGGCTTTTCCCATGCTTGTCGTGCGGGAATTTCTTTTGGCAAGGATGATATGGTTATCCCTGATAGCAAGTCGCGTTTGGTTGCAGAAACAGAAGCTTTGGCTAAAGAATATGAGCAGCAGTATAATGATGGTTTGATCACGCAAGGTGAAAAATATAACAAGGTTGTAGATGCTTGGGGTAAATGTACAGATCGCGTTGCGGATGAAATGATGAAACGTATTCAGGCTGTCGAATTTGATCCTAAAACAGGTCGTCAGCGGCCAATGAATTCGATCTATATGATGTCACATTCTGGTGCACGTGGTTCTGCTAACCAGATGAAGCAGTTGGCTGGTATGCGTGGGTTAATGGCAAAACCATCGGGTGAAATTATTGAAACACCAATTATTTCAAACTTTAAGGAAGGTCTAACCGTTAACGAATACTTCAACTCCACTCACGGTGCCCGTAAAGGACTTGCTGATACTGCGTTAAAAACTGCCAACTCTGGTTATCTAACACGGCGTCTTGTTGACGTTGCACAAGATGCTATTATTTCAGCAGTTGATTGTGGGACTGCAAAGGGTCTTACCATGCAGCCAATTGTTGATGCAGGACAAATTGTTGCATCTCTTGGGCAAAGAATTCTTGGTCGTACGGCGCTTGTTGATATTTTGCATCCAGTTTCTGGAGAGGTTATCCTTGAAGGTGGTGCAATGATTGAGGAGGCTGATGTTGCTAAGATTGAAGAAGCCGGAATTCAGTCTGTCCAAATTCGCTCTGCTTTGACATGTGAAACGCGCCTTGGTGTTTGCGCCAAGTGCTATGGACGTGATTTGGCACGTGGGACACCGGTTAATCAGGGTGAGGCAGTTGGTGTTATTGCTGCTCAGTCAATTGGTGAACCGGGAACTCAGCTTACTATGCGTACTTTCCACTTAGGGGGAACGGCGCAGGTTGTTGATTCATCTCATTTGGAAGCATCTTATGAAGGTACGGTAGAGATTCGTAATCGCAATGTGGTTCGCAATTCTGAAGGCCATTTAGTGGTTATGGGACGTAATATGGCTATCATTATCAAGGATGGGTCCGGAAAAGAGCGTGTTGTTCATCGTATTAGCTATGGTGCGCGTATTTTTGTTGATGATGGTGATGTGGTTAGATGTGGCCAACGTATAGCAGAATGGGATCCCTACACACGTCCGATTCTTACTGAGGTTGAGGGCTATGTAGGCTTTGAAGACATGATTGATGGTTTATCAGTTACTGAAACAGCTGATGAATCTACGGGTATTACGAAGCGTTTGGTCATTGATTGGCGTGCTAATCCACGTGGTGCTGATTTAAAACCAGCCATTATCATCCATTCAGATAAAAAGGGTGAAAACATTGCTAAATTGTATAAGGGGGGTGAAGCCCGTTACATGATGTCAGTGGAAACCATTCTTTCTGTTGAGCCTGGTGCCCATGTTAAGGCAGGTGATGTTATTGCTCGTTTACCCATGGAAAGTGCCAAGACAAAAGATATTACGGGTGGTCTTCCGCGTGTAGCTGAGCTTTTTGAAGCGCGACGTCCAAAAGATCATGCGATCATTGCTGAAGTCAGTGGTACAATTCGGTTCGGTCGTGGTTATAAGAATAAACGTCGTATTATCATTGAACCAAATGATGAAACTCTCGAGCCGGTAGAATATTTGATTCCAAAGGGCAAGTTATTTCACTTCCAAGAAGGTGACCAAATTGAAAAGGGAGATTATATCCTTGATGGTAATCCGGCCCCTCATGATATCTTAGCGATTAAGGGTGTTGAAGCTTTAGCATCTTATCTTGTTAATGAAATTCAAGAAGTTTATCGTTTGCAGGGCGTTTTAATTAATGACAAGCACATTGAAGTGATTGTTCGTCAGATGTTGCAAAAAGTTGAAATTACGGAATCTGGCGATTCTGGTTATATTCCAGGTGATAATGTTGACCGTATTGAATTGGATGAAATCAATGATAATTTGATTGCAGAAGGGAAAAAACCTGCTTCTGGTAATCCTATTCTTCTTGGGATTACAAAAGCATCTCTTCAAACACCATCTTTTATTTCGGCGGCATCATTTCAGGAAACAACTCGAGTGCTTACTGAAGCAGCGGTTTCTGGAAAGATTGATACTTTGCAAGGTCTTAAAGAGAATGTTATTGTTGGGCGTCTCATTCCTGCAGGTACAGGTGGTACGATTGCTCAAATCCGCCGTATTGCTGCAGTTCGTGATGATTTGATCGTTGATGAACGGCGCAAATCGAGTAATAACGAAGTGGCTAAGGCTATGTTAACAAATATGACAAGCGGAGCGGCTGCTGAGTAATTTCAATGCGTGCCTGCAGCGATATCAAAACGTCCGAGTATAAAATTCGGGCGTTTTTTTAATCTTCAAATGTAGAAGTAGTGTGTTTTTTTGACAAATATAACTGTAAAGACTGTAAGGCGATTGTCGTTTCGAATACCTTTGAAGCCCATTGTGCTTAGAGTGTTATTCTGTAATGAACAACACATTGATTTATCATGATAATTCATTTTTTTGAATGTTGAGAGAGAACCCCGAATACCGTAAGATTCTCTTATTTCAAATCCTTTTATGTTGAATCAATAAAAAGAATTTACTTGCACGTGACAAGCGGGATTAGCGTGTGGATAGAAAACCATTTAAGAAAGGCGTAAATATATCTCTTATGAACTATCTCCATGCAAGAGCGATCGCAACATTAGGTGTTTGCAAATACAAAGATGATGCAAGTTGCTATCTTCAGAAGCATAAAGATGATGGTGTCCAATAATAGCAATCTTTTCTGTTGCTTAATTTATAAAGTTTCCACTTATGCAGCCAGATAGAGTGTATTTTCAATACATTCAAAATCAAAAAGTTTATGAGATAATATGATTGTTTGCTATGTGTTAAGGGAAAAAATTCAATTATTTGAAAAGAAGATGCTCTTGGTTTTGCAGACCTTTAAAATTCCTTTTGATTAATATCTTTTATAAAGAAAAGATTGAAAAGGCAACATAACAAATAATCAAAAATTCTTTCCATCATCCAAAAAATAATCAATTTTCTGATGTACGTATTTGCAAGACTAGAAAGCTTTGTGTTTCCTTATATTTAAAAATGCAAGGGATCAAAGGATAAAATGCTAACTAAAATTTTATAAAAGATAGATATATTTTTGATAATAATGTGATCTATGAAAACAGAATTATAGAATGTACGAATATTATTCAATTGGTGAATTGACGCGGGAATTTTCAATAACTGCTCGGACTTTGCGTTATTATGAAGAAGAAGGACTTCTTGTACCTTTCCGGCGTGGCGGCATACGGCTTTATACGCAAACGGATCGTCATAAATTAAAACAAATACTGCGCGCTAAAAGAGTTAAATTTTCTTTGTCTGAAATATCTGATATGTTAACCATGGTCGGAAAGCCACCTGATGATGAGAAAAAACTTAAGGAATTAATTGCAAGGATTAATAAAAAACGGGCTGATTTACAGCAGATGCAACGTGATATTGATGATCTTCTGCATGATTTAGAAGGCTTCGAGGAGACTTTTTTTGAGAGTTTAGCTGAATTAGGAGTTAATCGTTGACTTTAAAGTTTATTTCATTCACGCGTTTTATGGGCAGTATTATTTTTTAATTAACAAATATTGATAGTGCATAGAGTGTATAGGTCATTCAAGAAGAGTAGACCGAATAAAGGGTGATGCTAAATTTTAGCAACATGTTGACTTTATGAGAAGGCAGCAATATTCAGTTTTATTTTTCTAAAAGGGAGAAAGTAAAAACAATGACGGACTCTCCTATTGATATTTTTCAATCTATTTTGTCACGAAAGTCAATTCGAGCTTTTACTGAGCAGCCAGTTACACAGGAAACGATCAAAGAAATTTTAAAGTTAGCAGCACGTGCTCCATCTGGAACAAATCTTCAACCGTGGCAAGTAATTGTTTTGACGGGAAAAATGTTGCAGCGAGTAGGAGAGGAACTCTCACAACTCGTACTTTCGGGTGTAAAGGGAGAGCGTGAAGTTCATTATTATCCACGTCAATGGCGTGAGCCTTATCTTTCGAGGCGTCGAAAAGTTGGTTTGGATCTTTATAAGAGTCTTGGAATTCAAAAGGATGAGCAGGAAAAAATGCTTCGCCAGAAGGCACGGAACTTTACATTTTTTGGCGCACCTGTAGGGCTTTTGTTCACAATGGATCATGACATGGAAATGGGGAGTTGGCTTGATTTAGGTATGTTTATGCAGACCATTATGTTAGCAGCGCGTGGGTTTGGGTTAGATACATGTTCTCAGGCTGCTTTTGCTGATTATCATAAACAAATTCGTACACTTTTGTCAGTGCCTTCTGATCGGCATATTATCTGTGGTATGGCACTTGGTTATCGTGATGTGAACGCTCCAGAAAACAATTTTGAGACTGAACGCGAACAAATCGAGAGTTTTGTACGTTTTATTGAATCATAATCCATAGAATATTTGTATGTAATTGAGCGTAAAATTTTAAGAACTTGAGATATTATCAAAAATATTTTGGTGGGAACCTCTCGTTTTTGTTGAATTTTAATATTGTATGTTAACACTTATTTTACTACGTTTGGAACATTAAGAGTGTGATTGCTCGGTGATTTATTATCAGTTTTTCGAGGGTTATCTGTATGGAAAGCGCTATAGAAAGAAAGTGTTGGGTAGTAGCAAGACGAGCAACATTCGTATTTATTTTTGTCATTTTTTTAGCTTATCTTGCAATTTGATTTTAAATAGCACAGAAATAAAAAGGTATGCACTCAAAGTTCATATTTGATTTTGGGATGAATTTTAAGGTGATTGGTGTTTTTATCTGTTTTTGAACTTTTTAAAATCGGTATTGGTCCTTCTAGCTCACATACGATGGGGCCGATGACTGCTGCTAATATGTTTTTGCAAGAAATTGTTGCACGGAATTTTGGGGGATCATTTCGTGCTAAAGTTTCTCATATACGTGTTTATCTTTATGGTTCATTAGCTTTCACGGGTGTTGGTCATGCTACAGATAGAGCTGTTGTATTGGGACTTCTAGGAGAAGAAGCCTCTACTGTTGACCCTGATCATATGGAGGTTTTGTTAGAAAAAGTTAAACGCGAAAAAAAAGTGCAACCGAAAGGCCATCCCGCTTATCAGTTTGATGTGCACAGTGATCTTATTTTTGAACGAAAGATAACTTTGTCTGGTCATGCTAATGGACTTGCATTTGAAGGGCTTGATGCTGATGGCAATGTTCTTCTACAAAAAATTTATTATTCTATTGGCGGTGGCTTCGTTGTGACTGAGGATGAATTAAACCGTATGAATGGTGATGCACAAACAGAAACATCTTCAGTGCCATATCCTTTTGATTCTGCAAGTAAAATGTTGGCAATGGCAGAAAAATCAGGGCTTTCAATTGCTGAAATGAAGCGTATAAATGAAGAGACAAAGATGGAGCGTATTGCTCTTGATACTGGGCTTGATGAGATTTTTTCAGCTATGACAAAGTGCATTGAGAGAGGGCTTTCACAAGAAGGTGAGTTGCCGGGTGGATTGCATGTTTTAAGGCGTGCTAAAAAACTTCATGATAAGCTTTCGGAAGATCGAAAGAAAAATCGTAATCATCCACTTTGGGCAAATGATTGGCTTTCTGTTTACGCTATAGCTGTGAATGAGGAAAATGCAGCTGGTGGTCGTGTTGTCACCGCTCCGACAAATGGTGCAGCTGGTGTTGTACCTGCAGTTTTGCGTTATTATCTTCAATTTAATGATGTCTCAGATCAAGAAGGGATACATAATTTTTTATTAACAGCAGCAGCTATTGGTGGTGTCATTAAACATAATGCTTCTATTTCTGGTGCAGAAGTTGGTTGTCAAGGTGAAGTTGGGACGGCATCTTCAATGGCTGCTGCAGGGTTGACAGCGGCGTTGGGCGGTACACCAGCGCAAATTGAAAATGCAGCAGAAATTGCGCTTGAGCATCATTTGGGAATGACGTGTGATCCGGTCGCAGGTCTTGTGCAGGTTCCTTGTATTGAGCGCAATGCAATAGGTGCTGTTAAAGCAGTGACAGCTTCTTCCCTTGCATTGCATGGTGATGGGAGGCATTTTGTTTCTCTTGATGCCTGTATAGAAACAATGCGCCAGACCGGACATGATATGAGTGAACGCTATAAAGAAACCAGTAAAGCTGGCTTGGCAGTTAATGCAATATCCTGTTAAAGTGCGCAACTATATTTAGTTTGATAATTTTTTTACAGTTTGTTCATTGATAATGCATTTTTAAATTGTTTTCCCGTGTTAAAAAGAACACAAATCTAAAAAGGGATTTAAGCAATTTTGTACAACATCTATGTTGGTTGGATGGCTTCGTAAGTTATTGAAAAGAATTTTCTTCTCACGACAACATCCAATGATTTCTTCTCATCACCTCATCCAATAAGAAGCTCTTGTACTCAGTGGTGGGTACACCTCTTTCTTATGAAAGGGTATCAAGGATAATCTTCGATATTAAATCCAAAAGTGTGTTAAAATCTAATGTTTTCAACATATTTTAAAAACATGCTTTTATTGAAAAGCTGAAGATACCTTTTCAGATATCAGATCGTTGAACAGAAATTTTCAGTGCAGTTCTTATAAATTAAAGGAAGAAGTGCGTCTGTGAAAGGTTTTTTTAAAGATTGCAGGCAATGCATTAAGACGCTTATTCACAAAATAATTCTCGGCGAAATCATTTATAGAATTAGACATTTGTTGCACCTAGACGGATTTTTATGGGGACACTACTGGTTTGGCTTGCAACGCGTAAGTGAATGCGTACAGGGGGCATTGCAAGACGACGATTTCGCGTTGTTTGGCAAATGAGAAGGCTGACAAGAGACTGCGTATCTAGCGTAGCGGGACTGGACTTCAAGCTAGCAAGTTTTATCACAGCATCGTGAAAAGAACGCAAAGAGAGCAGAGATGATTGCTTCAATAATTTTTCTTTTTCAGGAGATGGAGCAAGAGCATGATGTATCATGATACTATCCTTAACGCAGAATTCAAAAACTTTTAATATGCTACAGTATAGCAGTTAAAATTTGCTTTCTTTAGCTGAGAACAAGCATTGAATGCAGCTTTTTTTGATTGAAAGCCTGTAAACCGTGCACGGTAATAACGACGTCCGTTTTTTTCAAACAATTGCATATGTGAAGATGCGTGCTTTAAAGCGGGATAGGCTGTGTCTTTTGCTTTTAAAAGAAGAGTCTTTGCTTGTTCTTTAGTAGGAAGAGAACCAATTTGGATGGCCCATGCAGCGTTTGTAGACAAAGAAGCTGTAACAATTTTATTCGTCTCAACGGGTATAGCTTTTTGAGGGTTAGGAATTGGTATAATTACTTGGTTTACAGCGGCAATTGCTGTATTGGAATTTTTAGGTTGTTCTGCAAATGCCGTCAGCATAGTAGAAATGTCGTTATCAAGATCGGTTGGATCTGCTTTAACGATCGGTATAGGAATATTAGCGCCAGTGGGTAAGTTGTAGTGTCCAGAAGCTATTAAACGTTCATTACTTTTCATGCGGCTTGCTTTAGGCAAATATTGGCTCAATAAGCTGGCCATATGCTCATCACGTGCGCTAGACGACTTCCCTCCCATAACGACAGCAACGATAGAGCGTCCCTCAAGACGCATTGAAGTTGCTAAATTGGAGCCTGACATTTGTGTATAACCTGTCTTAATTCCATCAACGCCTTTTATTGTTTGAACGAGTTTATTATGGCTGTTAACGGTATGCCCACGGAAAATAAAACTTTTTGTTTTGAACAATTTATATTGTTGCGGAAAATGTTTGCGTAGGGCTAATGACAAAGTAGCCATATCACGTGCCGTGGAATAATTGCGCACATCAGGGAGTCCTGAAGCATTTGCGAAATGGGTATTTACCATGCCAAGTTTTCGGGCTTTAGCTGTCATCATTTGAGCGAATTTTTTTTCACTACCGCCAAGATATTCGGCAATTGCAGTGGCAACATCATTTGCTGATCTTGTAATGAGTGCCTTTGCAGCTGTTTGTGCAGAAATTGTTTGGCCTTCTTTAAATCCAAGTTTTGTTGGAGGACGTGCTGCTGCATAACGTGAGACAGGGATTGGTGTATTTGGTGTCACACGACGCATATGCATAGCCTCAAAGAGCATGTATAGCGTCATCATTTTTGTCAAAGAGGCAGGATAACGTTTTAGCGTTGAATTGGCCTGAAATAAAGTTTTTCCTGTATTTGCATCTATAACGATAGCAGCATACTTATCAGGATAGGCTCCTTGAGGAGTTGCTGATGCCCAAGAGTAAGAAAGAGCTAAAACAATGAGAGCGATTGCCACCTTTTTGTAGCAACGCACAATTTTTCGGCAGTTAATATACACTTGCAGTATCCTATTTCTCCATTTACTCTGAAAAACTTCTGTAAAGCTCCTTTTTATTGCAGCTTGTTGATGCAATTTATACGAATGATATTACTAATTTCTTTACAGAAATTATTCAGAGAGTTTCCATATTTGACCTAATCTAACTTTAAAAGAAAGTTTTCCTTTTCTTTACCAAACAGGTATTGCAATAGTTATGAAAGAACTTAAAATTAATAAAAAGTGTGCTGCATGGGAAATAATGATGGTACAGGAACTAATAATGAATTCTATACTCCATATTATGCACAATGAAAAGGGCAGTAATTGGGATAAAAGTAGGCAAGATGCCGTTATAATACCCACGATGAGACTAAAAATTCAAAAGCCTAAGCTATATCGTGTGTTTTTACTGAATGATGATTATACACCTATGGATTTCGTTGTTTTTGTTTTGAAGAACTTTTTTAAAAAAAGTTTCGAAGAAGCAACGCATATTATGTTAAATGTCCATCAGAATGGGGTAGGCGAATGCGGAACTTATAGCTATGAAGTAGCAGAAATGAAAGTAGTACAAGTTAGGGAGTGCGCACGTCAAAATGAACATCCGTTACAATGTGTAATGGAATGGAAGTGAGGGATTATGCCATCTTTTACACCTAGCCTTGAAGAGGTTTTGCATCGTGCATTAACAATTGCCACTCAAGCGCGACATGAATATGCGACATTAGAGCATCTTCTTCTTGCTCTGCTAGATGATGCCGATGCGAGTTCAGTTATTCGGGCTTGTCAGGTAGATGTAGAAGAATTGCGAGAGCGCTTAACCAATTATATTCAATCAGAATTGGATGCGCAGATTAGAGCTGATGAGGATACAAAACCAACAACATTTTTCCAGCGTGTTATTCAACGTGCTGTGATTCATGCTCAGTCAGCTGGAAAAGATGAAGTGTCGGGAGCGAACGTTCTTGTTGCAATTTTTTCTGAACATGAAAGTCATGCAGCCTATTTCCTTCAAGAAATGGGAATGACGCGCTATGATGCGGTGCGTTTCATCTCGCACGGTATCACACATGATGATGGATTATCCATGTTGCTTGAGGATCTTGAAGAGCAACTGGATCAGCAAATTTCGGACAATGGTGAGAAGGTGACGAGTGCACTGACTGCTTATTGTATTGATCTCAATTGCAAAGCACGCAATGGTAAAATTGATTTATTGATTGGCCGTGACGTGGAAGTTGCACGCATGATTCAGGTTTTATGTCGAAGATCGAAAAACAATCCGCTCTTAGTGGGAGATCCTGGAGTTGGAAAAACCGCTATCATTGAGGGATTGGCGAAACGCATTGTTGATGGGCAAGTGCCTGAAGTTTTATCAAATACAACGATATTTTCTCTTGATATGGGTGGACTTGTTGCTGGTACGCGCTATCGCGGTGACTTTGAAGAACGGCTAAAGCAAATTATTAAAGAATTTGAGCAATATCCAGATGGTATTTTATTTATTGATGAAATTCATACATTGATTGGAGCAGGGGCTACATTGGGGGGGAATATGGATGCGGCAAATCTTTTAAAACCTGCATTATCTTCTGGAACTATTCGATGTATTGGTTCGACGACTTATAGAGAATATCGCAAAATTTTTGAACAAGATCGCGCTTTAGAACGCCGTTTTCAAAAGATTGATGTTAACGAACCTTCTATTGCCGATGCGATTAAAATTTTACAAGGATTAAAGCCTTATTTTGAAAATTTTCATGAGATCAAATATACAGATGAGGCGCTGAAGGCATCCGTAGAATTATCTTCGCGTTATATGATTGATCGTCGGTTACCTGATAAAGCAATTGATGTTGTTGATGAAACTGGTGCAGCACAAAAGCTTTTGCCCAAAAAACAACGAAAAAAGAGTATAGGTGTTAAAGAAATTGAAGCGACTGTTGCCACTATGGCAAGAATTCCGCCAAAAACAGTTTCTGGAAATGATCAGAAAATTCTTAGCAAGCTTGAAAGAGAACTCAAGCATGTTGTTTATGGACAAGATCAAGCAATTTCAGCATTAGTGTCGTCAATTAAATTAGCGCGGGCAGGATTGCGCGAATCCGACAAACCAATAGGAAGTTATTTATTTTCAGGACCAACAGGTGTAGGAAAAACTGAAGTTGCAAAACAACTTGCATCTTCTTTAGGAATTGAACTATTACGTTTTGATATGTCGGAATATATGGAACGACATACGGTAGCGCGCTTAATCGGGGCACCTCCAGGTTACGTAGGATTTGATCAAGGAGGTCTTCTTACCGATGCCGTTGACCAGAAGCCTCACGCAGTTTTATTGCTAGATGAAATTGAGAAAGCCCATCCAGAGTTATTTAATATTTTATTGCAGGTAATGGATTATGGTAAGCTAACAGATCATAATGGCAAAAAAATTGATTTCCGCAATATCATTTTAATTATGACAACCAATGCTGGTGCTTCAGATATGGCAAAGTCAGCTATCGGATTTGGCAAAGTGCGTCGTGACGGTGATGATATAGAAGCGATCAATCGGCTTTTTACACCGGAATTTCGTAATCGGCTAGATGCGATCATTCCATTTGCACCGTTATCTCAGTTAAGCATCAACCAGATTGTGCAAAAGTTTATTTTTCAACTTGAAGCACAATTGGCTGATCGAGGGATTTGTTTTGAATTAAGTGCCTCGGCGATGGTTTGGCTTGCTAATAAAGGGTACGATTCTCAGATGGGCGCGCGCCCATTGAATCGTGTTATACAAGAACATATTAAGAAACCATTAGCTGACGAAATTTTATTTGGAAAGTTGCGTAATGGTGGCATGGTTCGCGTATTGACACACAAATCAAACGGAGAAAAAGAAAAACTGCAGTTAGAAATTTCATCTTCCGATCTGTCTGTTGGTGCAAAAAACAGCAAAACAACACATTTTACAAAAAAACGTGTGCGGAAAAAAAGCTCAGCAACTTAAAGCAGCGCTTTAAAGGGCTGCTCGAATTTTTTTTGCATTCTCTTCAAGTATTTCTGCAGGTGTTATAACATCGTTATGGGGAGTAAGCTCTATTCCTTCCATACGTGGAATAATATGAAAATGGAGATGATAAACGGTTTGTTGGCTAGCTGCTTCATTAAATTGCATGACTGTTACACCATCTGCCTGAAAGGCTTTTTTGACGGCTTTGGCGATTTTTTGAACAGCTTTAATCACTGGAAACAATGTTTCAGTATCCGCATCTAGTAGGTTTCTAGAACCTTTTCGGGGAATAACCAGTGTATGGCCTGGTGCTTGTGGCATGATATCCATGAATGCAATCACATCATCATCTTCATAGACACGAACGGAAGGGATTTCATTACGAATCAATTTAGCAAAAATATTGTTGTTGTCATAAGCTTGTTTCATACCAATTTTTCCTTTTATTCGTTTTGAGTTCAGAATTTTAATTTCAAGATGAAAGAATGCAAAGGTTTATAGAGTGTTAGACAAAGAGTGATTTTGCATTCAGTTTTTGCTTTATCTGATTATCTGAGGGTCCTATCATTGATGAAAGTTTAGATTTCTATGATGGCTTCAACCTCTACTGGAACGTCCATAGGAAGAGAGGCAACCCCAATAGCAGAACGGGCATGTTTTCCAGCTTCACCCAGGATATTAACGAATAAATCAGAAGCGCCATTGGCAACAAGAGGAATGTCTGTAAAATGAGGATCGGCAGCAACAAAAACAGTGATTTTTACCACGCGTTTTATTCTATTTAAATCACCGAGAGCTGTTTTGATTTGTGCGAGAATGTTGAGTGCGCAGACTTTGGCTGATTTTTTTGCTTGTTCGGCGCTAACAGTTGCTCCAACTTTACCAATTGCTATTGGTTTTCCTTCGAAAAGAGGGAGTTGTCCAGAGATAAAGAGTTGGTTGCCGCTTTGTGAAGCTGTTACATAATTGGCAATGGGGTGTGCTGCTTCAGGAAGAGTGATTCCAAAATTTTTTAGTTGGTTTTCAATCATATCGGTCATAATTTAAACTCCATAGTTGTTCTATAATGCATCCTCCACTGCATAAACTATTTTTTGATTTAAGGAAATGTGTGGTTAATTGAGAAGTTAGCCTTTTTTGCCTTGTTGTATGATGGTATGCAGCGGGAAAAGAATTGGAAATTGGGAATGATCAGATCGTTATTTGTAATAATTTTATATAGTGCCCTTTTATGTACTGCGAGAGCTGAAGAGTCTGTTTTTGTTGCGCCGCATCGAGCAATTTACGATTTTCAACTTGATAGTGTTTCTCATGAAATGACAATTTCCGGGATGACGGGGCGAATGGTTTACGAGCTTACTGGTTCAGTATGCCAGGGTTATACCACACGTTTTCGTTTTATCAGCCGCATTCATGTTGAAGATATGCCGGTGCGCTTAACGGATCAACAGACCACGAGTTATGAAACGGGTGATAGTCGCACCTTTCATTTTAGCGTTACAGATCAGGTTGGACAAGAAGTTGCACACCGCTCTGAAGGAGTAGCTGAACGTATTCAAGATGGAATTATAGTTAAACTGAAAAAGCCAAAAGAGCAGGAATACAAGCTTGCAATGGCTGAGTTCCCAATTATGCAATTGAAGAGTATTATCCGGCATGCAAAAGCAGGTCGTCACTTTTATCACACTGCTGTATTTGATGGAACAGAGAAAGCAGACAAAGTCATAAAAGAAAGTATAATTATTGGGGAAAAGAAGACGCATATATCTAATGATGAAACAGAGAAAATACAAAAATTAGATGAATGGGAATATTGGCCAGTTACAATTTCTTATTTTGATGATGTAGAAAATAAGAATGGCTTACCTATTTACCGTACCAGCTTTCTCTTACACGAAAATGGTGTCATGCGCGATCTCCATATAGATTATGGAACATTTTCAGTGCGCGCAAAATTGAACAGTCTTGAATTTCTTGACGTTGGAAAAAATCTTGATCAATGTAAACATTAAATGATTGCAGAAAATGACTTGAAAAAGAATCAAATATTAGTATGGTTACGCTATTCCACACGCGGAGTTTGGGTGTTTGCAAGGAAAACCTAGCAAACGTCCGCCGGTAGTAGGCTCGCCTACTTTTTCTGCGGAGGTTGAACCGGAAAGGATAAACTATGGCACTACCAGATTTTACTATGCACCAACTTTTAGAAGCAGGTGTTCACTTTGGTCACCAGACTCATCGCTGGAATCCAAAGATGACTCCCTATATTTACGGTCAGCGTAATAATATTCATATTATTGATCTTGCTCAGACTGTCCCACTTTTACACCAAGCGCTTAAACTTGTTTCGGATACAGTTGCGCGTGGTGGTCGTATTCTTTTTGTTGGTACTAAGCGGCAAGCATCTGACATTATTGCTGATGCGGCGAATCGTTCGGCGCAATATTATGTTAATGCACGTTGGCTTGGCGGCATGCTGACAAACTGGAAGACGATTTCCAATTCGATACATCGTTTGCGTAAGCTTGACAAAATTCTTGCTGCTGAAGCACAAGGTTTTACTAAAAAAGAGCGTTTGAATCTTGAACGCGATCGTGAAAAGCTTAATCGTGCGCTTGGCGGTATTAAGGATATGGGATCTGTTCCAGATCTTATATTTATAATCGATACAAATAAAGAGAATATTGCTATCCAAGAAGCAAAACGTTTAGGTATTCCTGTTATTGCTGTTATTGATACAAATTGCGATCCTGATAATGTCGATTATCCGATTCCTGGTAATGACGATGCTTCACGGGCAATTTCTCTTTATTGTGATCTTTTTGCTCGTGCAGCTCTTGATGGTATTGCTCGTCAGCAAGGTGCAATGGGTATTGATTTAGGAGCTCAAGCTGATGCGCCTGTGGAGCCTATTTTGGAAAATACGGTTCCAGTTTCTGAATAGCGATTTAAAAGTGCCTGTTTAAGGTACTTATTTTCTAAAGAAGAGGTTATAGGCGTGCACAGGTTCTTTCCTTCTTGCACGCTTCCACCATTACAGAACAAAGAGGCAAATATGAGCATTACTGCTGCACAAGTAAAAGAACTTCGGGAATTGTCAGGCGCTGGTATGATGGACTGCAAGGCAGCTCTGGAAGATACCGGTGGTAACATGGAAGCTGCTGTTGATTGGCTTCGTAAAAAAGGAATAGCCAAAGCAGATAAAAAGGCTGGTCGTATGGCAGCTGAGGGATTAATCGCAGTTGCATCAAGAGATTCAAGTGCGGTTTTGGTTGAGGTTAATTCTGAAACAGATTTTGTTGCGCGCAATGATGTATTTCAAGACATTGTACGCAATGTGGCGATAGCTGCTTTGGGTACACAGGGCAGTGTTGAATCTGTTTCTGCATCTCTTTACCCTGGTTCTGAGAAGACTGTTGAGGCGACAATTAAAGATGCGATTGGTACAATTGGCGAAAATATGACATTTCGTCGTTCTGCTAAGCTCTCTGTTGAGGATGGTGTCGTTGCTACCTATATACACAATAGTGTGGCTGAAGGGCTTGGCAAACTTGGTGTTTTGGTTTCTATTGAAACTACAGGCAATAAGGAGGCTGCTGCTGCTTTTGGTCGGCAAGTTGCCATGCATATTGCTGCAACCAATCCGTTGGCGTTAACAGCAGAAGATGTTGATGTTGGTGCCGTTGAACGTGAAAAAGCAATTTTTTCAGATCAAGCACGCCAGTCTGGAAAGCCTGAAAATATCATTGAAAAAATGGTAGAAGGGCGTATGCGCAAGTTTTTTGAAGAGGTAGTTTTGCTTTCTCAGGCTTTTGTTATGAATCCTGATATTACTGTTGAAGCAGCTTTAAAGGATGCTGAAAAAACGATTGGTGCGCCAGCAAAAATTACAGGTTTTATTCGTTTTGCACTGGGCGAAGGTGTAGAGAAAGAAGAATCTGATTTTGCGGCAGAGGTTGCCGCTGCTGCAAAAGGGTAGCTCTTTTTTGATCAGAGATTTAAAATCGTAGCATTGATTATAAAATCACTGAGCAGAAAGAGTGTGATTATTGAGAGGGCGTCACAGAGAAAAGTGGTGCCCTTAGTGGTGTCCAAAGCAAAAAATAAACGTGCTTTTGGGGAGGTTATCAATGGCATTAGCGTTTCAGTATAAACGTATTCTTTTAAAAGTTTCTGGTGAGGCCCTTATGGGAGGCCAGAGCTTTGGAATTGATGTTTCCGTTGCAGACCGTATCGCTGCTGATATTGCTGAAGTGCGGGCAATGGGTGTGGAAGTTGCTATTGTTATAGGTGGAGGCAATATTTTTCGCGGAGTTGCTGTTGCTTCGCATGGTGGAGATCGCGTAACAGGTGATCATATGGGAATGCTTGCAACTGCTATTAATTCTTTAGCGTTGCGAACATCATTGACAAAATTAGAGGTTGAAACGGTTGTATTATCTGCGATTGCTATGCCACAAATTTGTGAGAGTTTTTCACAACGTAAAGCGATAAGTTATATGAATCAAGGAAAGGTCGTTATTTTTGCAGGCGGTACTGGGAATCCATTTTTTACCACTGATTCTGCCGCTACTTTACGTGCAGCAGAAATTGGTGCCGATGTTCTCCTGAAAGGAACACAAGTAGACGGTATTTATTCTGCCGATCCAAAGATAGACCCTACGGCTAAGCGTTTTGATCAATTAACACATGTCGAGATTTTACAATTGGGGTTGTCTGTCATGGATACAACAGCGGTCACCTTAGCGCGCGAGAACAATGTGCCGATCATTGTATACTCCATTCATGAAAAAGGCGGTTTAGCTAAGGTATTGAATGGAACTGGACGGTTTACAATAGTATCGGAATGAAGATAATCTTCAAGGCGTAATTAAAGGAGACAGAAATATGAGTGTTACATCGATTATGGATGATCTGAAACGTCGCATGGATGGCGCTGTTTCGGCTTTTAAACATGAATTAGGTGGCTTGCGGACTGGGCGAGCATCAGCCAGTTTATTGGAGCCGTTGACAGTTGAGGCTTATGGTTCTGTTGTACACATAAATCAGGTTGCAAATATTTCTGTTCCAGAACCGCGGATGCTTTCAGTTTCTGTATGGGATAAAACGATGTTAGGGGCTGTGGAGCGCGCTATTCGCGATTCTGGCCTTGGTTTAAATCCCATCACTGATGGCATGAATTTGCGTATTCCTTTACCTGAATTGAATGAAGAGCGTCGTAAAGAACTCGTAAAAATTGCGCATCATTATGCAGAACAAGCTCGTGTTGCTACGCGCCATGTTCGTCGGGATGGCATGGATAATTTGAAGAAGTTAGAAAAAGAAGGTGAAATTAGTCAAGATGAAGCTCATGGTTTATCAGAGAAAGTTCAAAAACTTACTGATGAAACCATTGCTGATATTGATAAGATTTTGGCTGTGAAAGAATCTGAAATTATGCACGTTTAAAACAATTTTGTTGCCAGAAAAAGAATATTATATTCCGTCTCGTGTGACATCGCTCTCATGGATAAGAAGGGGAAGTAATATGTGCTGTTGATAGCAGGGCAGGAGGCAGAGGGAGATGCGTTTTTCGTAGTGTATACTCTATAGGCAAGATTGATTTGAAGTGGCAGATGTTTTTTTAATTTTTTTGCGCTTCGGGTGAGATTATCTGTTAGGAAAAATTATTTAACCGAATAATAAAAGTTTTTTGCTCAATGCAGCTTTGTTAAGTTGCGTAATAAAAATGTTTTTATGATTGAAGATCTTTCAAATATTCCATGGCAGATGTTGGGGAAGGAATATGACGCTACTTTTCATTATAAAAGGTGCAGCAAGATGGATTAGATGGTCGGTGTTTTGCACAATGCGTTTTTGATATTTTTTTAACTTTTGAGCAGATGAACCGATTGTTTGGTAGAAAAATGTTTTCATACGCAGTATGAATACCAGATCTAAACTTTATAATTCGCATAGAGAGGAACAGCAATTTTCTCATTCTTATGATTAAGGGGAATGCTGAGAAATGTGTTTTTGGTTTGATCTTGATGAGTCAGTTTTTGAAGTTGTTTTTTCTGATTATTGGTTTTATGAACACCATCTTGGTATATCGAGTCATTTATGGTAACTTATCGGTAAAGTTTGCAAAATGTGAGTGTAAAAGTGCTGCGTAGCAAAGCCTTTTGCGTGCATAATCTGTTGAGTTTATACTATCGTTTGGATGTTATTTTGTCTAATCTTCTTTCTCGTACTCTGACAGCTTTTGTTTTTGGTAGCATTGCTTTGAGTTTGACATGGCAGGGTGGAATTTTATTTTTTTTGTTTGCATGGGTCATTGGCGGTTTTATTCTTTATGAATGGATTAGTATCACTAAAGAGAACTGGCATGTTTCACAAAAAATATTAGCGAGTGTTTTTTATTTAGTTTTTGGCTCCTTGTTGGTCTCAAATGTATCTGCTTCATTAACCTTTTGTATTTTGATAGCTTTGGCAGCGCTGTTGGCTATTATTGGTCCTATGAAAAAGAGTGGTTGGTCTTTTGGCGGTTTTTTATACGCATCTTTTCCGGTTGTGGCTTTGTGCTTTTTACGGGGGCATGAGACGGTAGGATTCTGGGTTGTTATCTTCTTATTTACGATAGTGTGGGGAACAGATATTGCTGGATATTTTAGTGGACGTGCGTTTGGTGGTCCTAAATTAGCACCACGATTTTCTCCTAATAAAACATGGGCAGGGGCGATTGGTGGCACGTTTATCGGAGTTTCTGGCGGTATATTGGTTGCTTTTCGGTTTTTTGACGTCAGTTTAGCAGATTTTTTTGTGCCATTCCTTGCTCTTATTTTATCGATTGTTTCGCAATTGAGTGATTTGGCGCAATCATGGCTAAAAAGACAATTTTCTGTTAAGGATTCTAGTTCCTTATTGCCTGGACATGGTGGATTTATGGATCGTATGGATGGATTGGTAGGAGCTGCTTTTCTCCTTTATTTAATTGGTTCATTGATGTCTGATATGGATACACCGTTTAACCTTTTTCGTCTGATTTAATCAGGAGAAGATATCTTGGATTTTTTGAATCATATAATCGCTGTGGGCGACTTGTTTTTGAGAGGTTTGTGCGTTCTTTTCGCCTTTATGATTATCATTTTTGTGCACGAAGCTGGGCATTATCTCATTGGGCGGTGGTGCGGTATTAAGGCATCTGTTTTTTCGCTTGGGTTTGGACCACAAATAATGGGTTACACAGATAAGCATGGTACACAGTGGCGTTTAGCACTTATTCCTTTGGGAGGGTATGTAAAGTTTATTGGCGATGAAGAAGCGAGTTTATCATCATCCCAATCATTTCCGATAATTGACGGTTCATTTGCCAATGCACATGCTTGGAAAAAAGCAGCAACTGTCTTTGCTGGTCCCTTATTTAATGCCCTTTTTACTGTTGTTATTTTAACTTTTTTTTTCTTTATTTATGGACGCGTAGCCATTGAACCAATTGTTGGTTCTTTGATAAAAGATTCTCCTGCTATTCAGTCTGGTTTGGCATTGGGTGATCGTTTTATTGAAATGGATGGTCGTCGGGTTGAAAGCTTTGAAGATTTGATGAATTATGTGACTTCACATGGTGGAGATCCTATAGAATTTAAAATGCAACGCACGGGGCGTGTATTTACGACGGTAATTACACCAAAAGTGATTGAGCGAGATGATGGATTTGGTAATCGGGTTCGGAGTGGAGTAATAGGTGTAGGTGTCCCTGTTGATCCCAATAATCCTACGCGTTTAGATCAAGCTTATGTAAAACATATTCGCTACGGGTTTGTTAGAGCTGTAAGAGAAGCCTCAGAACGTGCTGCATTTATTGTCACCCAAACAATTTTTTTAATGAGTCGTTTAATAGTGGGAAAAGAAGATCATTGTCGGCTAAGTGGTCCCTCTAAGACGGTTAAGATTGCTTGGAAAATTAGTGAAACAGGTTTTATTTCGTTGTTGAATTTTACGGCTTTTTTTTCGATAGGTATTGGACTTATTAATCTTTTTCCGATTCCACCGCTTGATGGTGGGCATTTATTATTTCATGTTGTTGAGATGATTGTTAGGAGGCCAATACCCGCTAAGATTCGGGAAATTGTTTTTCGCTTAGGTTTCTTCGTTGTCCTCTCGTTTATACTTTTTTCCTTCTTTAATGATTATTTTTGTTGGTTTAGCTAATTAAGTTATAGAAAAAATTTTATAAATTGGGTAATAGTAGAGAAATATAAATTAAAAGTCGTTTACCATATCCACAAAATATTGTGGCATCGTGCGCTATAATTAGTAATTAAGGGGTGGAAAGTCTCGCTGTGAATAAAAGGGTTGTTATGGCAGTTAGCTTTTTGAGGCATCGTGTCTAGGGAATAAAATAAGGTAAAAAAAGCCAATGACTACAAATTCAAAGTTTTTAAATGCAGCATCTGTGTTGGTATTAGGTTTAGGGATGATTGCTTCAACAACAGCCTTTATGTCAATTACGATGGTTGGAGAAGTGCAGGCATCTGTAGTCCATTCTATTGAGGTTCGCGGAAATAAATTTGTAAGTGCTCAGGCAATTAGAGACAATATGGACATTAAAATTGGAAAGAGTTTTTCCAGTGGTCATATCGATTCAGCAGTGAAGCGTCTATTTGCATTAGGTTTATTTTATGATGTAAAAATAAACCAAGTAGGTAGTAAGCTGGTTGTGTTCGTCAAAGAATATGAGGTAGTCAATCAGGTGTTATTTCAAGGAAATAAATCTCTTAAGGATACTGATCTTAAGCGATTTATTTCTTTAAAACCGAATGAGCCTTTCAATTCTGCTAAGCTTTCGGCTGACGTTAATCTGATTCGTGAAGCTTATAAAACTGTTGGTCGTAATAATGTCGCTGTTAAAGTTCAAACTATTAACTTAGGAAAAGGGCGCGTAAATGTGGTCTTTAATGTTGTTGAAGGCCGAAGGACAAAGATTAGCAACATCACTTTTAAGGGAAATAATGCTTTTGGAAGCCGCCGTTTGCGTGATGTGATTTCAACAAAGCCATCGGGAATACTCTCGTTGTTGTTGAGAGGTGATGTTTATACTGAAGAACGTTTAGCCGCTGATGAAGAGGCACTACGTCGTTTTTACTATAATCGTGGTTATGCGGATTTTCGTGTTATTTCCTCTAAAGCAACTTTTGATGAAGCGAGTAATGCATATAACATCGATTTCGTTCTTGATGAGGGTGTGCGCTATAAAATTGGTGATGTTCAAGTTGAAAGCGATGTCGATGGTATTGATGTTCAATCTCTAAAAGGGATACTTAAAACCCGTTCAGGTGAAATTTATAGCGCAGAGAATATTGAACAGTCCGTTGTAATTATCAATAATAAGGCTGCTGATACGGGATATGCTTTTGCTAAAGTTGAGCCGCGGGGAAATCGTGATTTAGCAAATCATACAATTTCGATTTTGTATAACATTGAACAAGGTCCACGGGCTTATGTTCAACGTATTGAGATACGTGGCAATGAAAAGACACGTGATTATGTCATTCGCCGTGAGATTGATTTAAATGAAGGTGATGCTTACAATCAGACCTTAGTGCAGCGGGCAAAGCGTCGTCTAGAAAGTTTAGGCTTTTTTAAAGCTGTTAATATTTCAATGGTTCCAACGGATCAGTCTGATCAGATTATCTTGGTTATCGATGTAGTTGAAGCTCCAACAGGAGATCTTTCTTTTTCTGGAGGATATACAACGGGTGGTACAAGCCCTGGTATGTCACTTGAGGTATCTGTTACCGAACGTAACCTTGGAGGACGGGGGCAATATGTTCGTTTAAGTTTAGGTGCTGGGCAAGAAAAATCCCGTAATTACAATTTATCATTTGTTGAACCTTATTTCTTGGGTTACCGTTTATCTGCTGGTGTTGATATTTTTCGCAGTACTTACCGTGCCGATAAAGCATATGATGTACGGCAGACGGGTGGATCACTTCGGTTTGGATTGCCTATTAATGATCAATTATCTGCTAATTTAGCTTATTCTTATGTGCAGGAAGAATATGATTTTGGTGGAGATTATGACTTTAACAAAGAGAGTGACATAAAAGAATTATATGGGAAATATTCTGGTGCAATTGTTCAGGCTGCACAGCATAGCCCTTGGAAGCGTTCATCAATTAGTTATGGTTTGACCTATAATACTATTGACGATATGAAAAATCCACATGATGGGTGGTATGTGCGTGTTCTTCAGGAATATGCAGGACTTGGTGGAAATGCGAAGTTCTTGAAGACAACGGGTAAAGCGATGATGTACAAAACGCTTTCTGATCGGATGGATCTTGTCGGTTTACTTTCTTTTGGTGGTGGTTATATCCACGAAATAGGCCGAGAGGGTGTTCGTATCTTCGATATGTTTAAAGTAAATTCTGATATGATCCGGGGCTTCAAATACAACGGAATAGGTCCGCGTCAGGTTTCCAATAAAGGTGAAGTCTATTTCTTAGGGGGAACGACGTATATGAATGCAACTGCTGAAGTGCAGTTTCCTATACCTGTCGTGCCTGAGGGGTTAGGATTACGTGGTGCTTTATTTGCAGATGTTGTAACGCTCTATGGCAATAATTATAAACCTGCTTTTCAGGGTGAAGCCCCTGTTACAAATGTCAAAAGTGCATGGCGTTCCTCTGCAGGTGTCAGTTTGATGTGGGATTCTCCGTTTGGTCCACTCCGTTTTGATTATGCTTGGCCAATAAGTAAGCAGATAGGTGATAATATACAGAAATTGAACTTTGGTATTTCTACTAAGTTCTGATTTGAAGTTTCTCCAAAAGGAAAAGCTTTGAAGAGAATGGTGTAGGCTGGGAGAGAAAGTGTTTTGATGGCGGATACATTTTTTTTTACGCCGTCCCGGCGATTGACGGTTGCTAATGTTGCGGAGTTAACAGGTGCAAAGCTTCTTAATCCAGAGTTTTCTAACACAGTTATAAGCACTCTTTCTTCTCTTGAAAGTGCTGGAGAAGGTTCTCTTGTGTTTGTAGAGCATCGGAAATTTTCTGATGCTCTCTTAGGAAGTGCTGCTGTGGCCGTTTTTTGTACGAATGAAATCGTTTTTAAAGTTCCTGAATCTATGGCAATTTTGGTGACATCTACACCGCAGCGTGATTTTGCTCAGATTGGTCGTATCTTATTTCCTGATTCTATCAAGCCAATGCCTTGGTTTGGACAAAGAGAAATCTCACCGCATGCGCATATTCATCCAAGTGCTAAGTTTGCACATGATGTATGTATTGAAGCGGGAGCTGTTGTTGGTCGAAATGTCGAGATTGGTGCAGGGACTCTTATTTCATCCACGGCTGTTATTGGAGAAAATTGCCGTATTGGGCGTGATTGCTATATTGCTCCCAAGGTAACAGTGCAGTATTCTTTAATAGGTGACAGAGTTCAGCTTTACCCTGGCGTTTGCATTGGACAAGATGGTTTTGGTTATGTTGGTAGTGTTTCTGGCATTGAAAAAATCCCACAGCTTGGCCGTGTTATCATCGAGGATGGTGTAGAAATTGGTGCAAATACAACTATTGATCGTGGAACATTTGCGGACACTGTGATTGGTGAAGGAAGCAAGATTGATAATCTGGTGCAGATTGCCCACAATGTAAAGATTGGTCGCTATTGTCTTATTGCTGCTCAATGTGGAATTGCTGGAAGTACATCCATAGGTGATATGTCTCAACTTGGCGGGAGCGTCGGGGTAGCGGATCATATCGTAATAGGTAAATGTGTTCAGATTGCTGCTCGTAGTGGTGTCATGAATGATATTCCCGATGGAGAAAAATGGGGAGGAAGTCCAGCACGACCGTTCAAGCAGTGGTTTCGTGAAGTAGCGGCGTTGCGTAATATTGGCAAAGTTAAAAAGGAGAAACGCTAATATGATCAACACCGGAGAAATTAAAAATTTAGAGGCTGTAGATATTGAGAAGTTGCTGTCAATCTTACCACATCGGTATCCATTTTTATTGATTGATCGCATAGTTGAAATTGATGGTGAGCAAGAAGCTATTGGTATTAAAAATATAACAATTAATGAGCCACATTTTAC
This sequence comes from Bartonella gliris, assembly GCF_045277155.1. Lineage (GTDB taxonomy): Bacteria > Pseudomonadota > Alphaproteobacteria > Rhizobiales > Rhizobiaceae > Bartonella > Bartonella gliris. The sequence continues at coordinate 546,671 of NZ_CP123962.1, read as the reverse complement.
GGGACATTTTCCCGCAAAACCGGTTATGCCTGGGGTTTTGATTTTAGAGGCTATGGCACAAACAGCGGGAGCAATTTCGCTTTTAAAATTAGGGAATAAGCAAACAAATTTGGTTTATCTGATGACTGTAGATAATGCGAAATTTCGTAAGCCGGTTGTGCCTGGTGATCAACTAAAGATTCATGTTCATCTTTTAAAAAAGAGATCTGGTATGAGGCGTTTTGCGTGTATTGCAAAAGTAGAAGATATTCGTGTCGCTGAAGCTGAAATTGCAGCAATGATTATTGAAAAAGAATAAATGATATTAATGGGAATTTAAAAATGTCCGGCACAAAAATTCATCCAACTGCTCTTGTGGAGAAGGGAGCGCAGCTTGGTGAGAGTGTACAAGTTGGGCCGTTTTGTTATATTGGTTCAGAAGCTGTTATTGGTGATGGATGCAGTTTGATGAGTCATGTTGTGATAATGGGGAAGACAACGTTAGGAGCCAATAGCAAAGTATTTTCACATGTAGTTTTGGGGGCAGATCCGCAAAATAATAAGCATAGGGGGGGGCATACAACGCTTTCTATAGGTAAAAATTGTACAATTCGTGAAGGTGTAACGATGCATAGAGGCTCCGACTCAAGTGTTGGAATGACGATTGTTGGGGATAATTGCCAATTTTTTTGTTATGCGCATGTCGCTCACGATTGCCATGTAGGTAATGATGTAACTTTTGCGAATAATGCAATGATCGCGGGGCATGTTACTGTTGGGGATTGTGCTATTATTGGCGGTGGGGCTGCTGTTCATCAATTTGTTCGTGTTGGGCATCATGCATTCATTGGTGGTGTCTCTGCACTGGTTGGCGATCTAATTCCCTACGGGACAGCTGTTGGTGTGCAGGCAAAACTTGCTGGTTTAAATATTATTGGCATGAAACGTGCAGGGTTTGAGCGTAAAGATATTCATGCACTACGCCATGCGGTTGCTATGCTTTTTGATCGCAGTAAACCCTTTAAAGAGCGTGTAAGTGATGTTTCTTCTTTCTATTCCACTTCTCAATCTGTTCTTGACGTAGTTCAATTTATTAAGGAAGAAGGAAAACGTTTTTATTGTACACCTAAATTTGAAGACGATAAAATAAAAGTAAATAAGGATTAAAAATGCCTTTCTCTGGTGCCAGAAGTCCTCTTTTCGGCCGAACTGCAATTATAGCAGGAAATGGTGTTTTGCCTATCACTGTTGCTCAGGCTCTTGAGAAACATGGACAAAATCCTTTCCTTGTTCTTTTGCGAGATGAGGCAGATGCGGTACTTTATCGCTATGAGCATTGCGAATTATCAATTGTAGAGTTAGCGCGGCTTATTAAAACCTTAAAAGCAGCGGCAATTTGTAATATCGTTTTGGCGGGTGGTGTGAAAAAACGGCCGCTTCTTAGGCAATTGCAACCAGATTGGACAACCTTTTTGGCTTTACCTAAGATACTCGGGGCTTTGGGAAGAGGTGATGATGCGTTATTGAAGGCTTTTATACGGATTGTTGAAGCGCATGGTTTTTGTGTACTTGGTGTGCACGAGATAGTACCAGACCTCTTAGCTCCAATGAAATTTGATTTAACAGTGCAACGTGCTACGCGAAAAGATAAAAATGATATTTTGTTAGCAGCTGATGCAGCGAAGCTTTTAGGTCGATTAGATATTGGTCAAGCAGCTGTGGCTGTCAATGGGAGGGTGGTTGCGGTAGAGGGAGCAGAAGGGACTGATAATATGCTGTGGCGGGTTTGTGAAATGAGAGAAAGAAAGCAAATCCCCTCTAAAGGCGGTGTCCTTGTTAAATGTGCAAAACCACAACAAGATCATCGCGTTGATTTGCCATCAATTGGGCCTGCGACGGTAATGAATGCTGCGAAAAGTGGATTGTCTGGTATTGCAGTGGAAGCAAATAAGAGCCTCATATTAGCAGCAAAAGCAACAATAGAAAAAGCTAACAAACATTCACTGTTTATAGAAACATTTGAAAATTTTGAACATGAGTGATTACTTCTTAAAAATTGCTGTTGTTGCAGGTGAGGAATCTGGTGATTTTCTTGGAGCAGATTTGATTTCTTGTATATCACAACAGACAGGATGTAAAATTCATTTGATGGGTGTTGGTGGAAGTCATTTAAAGGCATTAGGTTTAAAAAGCTTTTTTGATTTTAATGATATTGCTTTAATAGGGATAGGCGCAGTATTAAAGAAACTGCCATCACTATTGGCACATATTCGTAATTTGTCCAAATTTATCGCACGAGAACGACCAGATTGTTTAATTATCATTGATAGTCCTGATTTTACTCATCGTGTTGCAAAAAAGGTGCGTATTTTAGCGCCTTCTATTCCTATCATTAAATATGTTGCACCAACTGTTTGGGCATGGCGGCCAGAGCGTGCTAAAACTATGTGCAAATTTGTCGACCATGTTTTGGCGGTTTTCCCTTTTGAAAAAAAAATTATGAAAGATTTTGGTGGTCCTCCTACTACCTATGTCGGACATCGTCTTTTAACTTATCCTCCGCTTTTGGCTGTCCAATCTGAGAAAAAACATTTGTGTAGTAAACAAGAGCAATTGTCCACACTGCTTATTTTACCAGGATCTCGTAATTTAGAAATTCGCTACTTAATGCCCATTTTTGGAGAAGCAGTAAAAATTCTTGCTCAACGGATTCCTAATTTACGTATTATTTTACCAACGTTGCCGCATTTAGTGGATGAAGTTCGTTGTTTTGTAAAGGGATGGAAAAGCAAAGTGGAGATTGTTGTTGGAGAAGATGCGAAATGGCGTGCTTTTGCGGATGCAGATGTGGCACTTGCGGCATTGGGAACAGTTTCACTTGAGTTGGCATTAGCTAAAATTCCAATGATCCTTTGCTATAAACTTGATTATTTTTCTAAATTATTTATTTTTCCTAAAATAATGTTATGGAGTGCTGCTCTTCCGAATATTATTTCTGATAAGCCTATTGTACCGGAATATTTTAATGAATTTCTACGACCTGGCATGTTGGCAAGGCAGGTGGAACAACTTTTGCATAATCCTTTATTACGACAAGTACAACTTGATGCTTTTGAGATGATGGAACAGAAAATGAAGACTGAAGTACCATCGGGGGTTATTGCTGCTCAGACAATTATAACCCTTCTCAATGAAAAATTGGGACACTTAAAATTTTGTAGATGAAAAATGTTGATGATTAGTGTTTAATTTTAGCAAGAAAATCACGAGCACGTTGACTTTTAGGGTTGGTAAAAAATTCGTCAGATTCTGTATCTTCGATAATTTTTCCGTTTTCGAGAAAAAGTATTCTTTCTGAAACTTTTCGAGCGAAAGCCATTTCATGAGTAACACAAAGCATTGTAATGCCTGTATTTGCCAATTGAACCATAACTTCTAAAACTTCTCCAACACTTTCTGGGTCAAGAGCTGACGTTGGCTCATCAAAAAGCATCACTTCTGGTTCCATACAAAGTGCACGTGCAATTGCAACACGCTGTTGTTGTCCACCAGAGAGTTGTAAAGGATATTTTTCACAATGCTTTTCAATCCCAACCTGCGTTAGGTAATGAATTGCTCGTTCTTTTGCTTGTTGTTTGGAAAGTCCTTGAACTGTTATAGGTGCCAAAATGCAATTTTGCATAACAGTCATATGGGGAAATAAATTAAAATGCTGAAAAACCATTCCTATTTTACGTAAAACATTTTTTTGCTGGTGTATAGGAGCCGTATGAATATCAACATTATGGACACGAATTGAACCTTCATCTGCTTTTTCTAATTGATTAATACAACGAATTAAAGTTGATTTTCCTGAACCAGAAGGCCCACAAATAACGATGCGTTCACCAGTTGTGATATCTAAGTTAATATCCTGTAGAACCTGAAAGTTTCCATACCATTTATTTAAATTTCGAATAGAGATCACTAGGCTTTTAGTGGAATAGATAGGTTTATTATTTTTAAAATTCATCTTGTTGTATTCTTCCGTTGATGAATAAATTGATTAATTTAATATTTGAATTTGGTAAAGGTTTTTGTGATCATTTTTGTTTATCGTAAATATCGGGTTAGGCGGCGTTCGATAAAAATGATAAAACGATGAATAAGCTCAACAATAAGAAGATAGATAAGAGCAGCCCAAACATAAACTTGAAAATCGAATGTACGTGAATAAGTAAGTTTAGCAACCCCCATTAAATCATAAACAGTAACAAGTGAGGCAATAGCACTAGACTTAATCATTAAAATAAACTCATTTCCCAATGGGCGTAATGCTATAACCATCGCTTGTGGAAAAATAATTCTAAAAAATGTTGTAGAGCTGCTCAGTCCCAAAGCTTTTGATGCTTCACGTTGTCCAGTCGTTACTGAAAGAAAGCTTCCTTTAAAAATTTCTGACTGATAGGCAGCGGAATTGAGCGCAAAAATGAAAAGACAACAATACCATGCGTTTTGAAAAAACCACCATAAGCCGACCTGTTGCCAAAAGCTTCTCATTGAACCAAGTCCGTAATAAAAAAGGAAGAGTTGGGCTAATAAGGGGGATCCACGGAAAAAATAAACATAAATATGTGCAAAATAGCGCAAAAGCTTATTGTTTGATAAACGTGCAAACGTAATGAACATACCAAGAAAAAATCCTATAGAGCAGGAAATAGCGACAAGCTCAAAGGTAAGAATAAAGCCATCAATGAATTTTAGTCCATAACGGTTTATGAGTGTAGGATTGAAAAGAAAATGAAGCCATTCGGGAAACATCAAGTCAACGCCTTTTTATAGTCTGTTTGAGTGCATGTTTCTAAATGACGTAAGATTGCAGAAAAGAATGCAGAAAACAGTAAATAGAGCAAACACGCTACGAGATAAAACAGCATGGGTTTATTAGTTGCTGCAACTGCTAAATTAGTTTGGCGCATAAGATCGACAAGTGAAATGGTTGAAACGAGAGATGTATCTTTAAGTAAAGTGAGCCAATTATTAGAAAGCCCTGGCAAGGCATTTCGAATAAGCTGAGGAAAGACAACACGAAAAAATGTGGTTGAGCGTGAAAGTCCTAAAGCTTTGGCTGCTTCATATTGACCTTTATCAAAGATATTGAATGCTCCAAGCCACACTTCACAAGAAAAAGCAGCAAGAACCATACTGAGTGCAAGAACACCAGCAATAAAAGCGTTGATAGTGAATATTATTTCAATACTAAAATAATCAAGAACAGTTTGAATAACATTTTGTAAGCCGTAGTAAACTAAAAATAATGTTAAAAGCTCTGGTAGTCCGCGGAACACAGATGAAAAGAGAATAGCTACAATTTTAGCTATCTTGATATTAGATCGAATCATCACTGCACCTAGAAGTCCTAGAGGAAATCCCAAGAGTCCACAGCATAAAGCCAATGATAATGTCATCCCTGCACTAGAAAGTATAACCACACCCCACCCCCCATTGCTAAATGATAGCAATGCTAAATTTTCAGTCATTCCTGTGATCCTCAAAAGATTTTAATAATGGTTATCTAGAAATAAAAAAGTTTGTTCAGATTTAGATTCACATTCATATTTAATAAATATCAAATGTAAAATATTTTTTCATAATTTTATCATAGGTTCCATCGGCGCGGATTTCCTTTATCGCTTTATTGAATTTGTTTTTAAGAGCGTTATCATTTTGACGTACTGCAATTGCAATAGGAAACTTTGTTTCTTCAAGAACTCCTAGAAGTTGGCAGCAATCTTTTCCTTCATTTTGGAGCCAAATTAAGGCTTGCAATTTGTCACTGATGATTACATCAAGCCGCTTGCTTAAAAGATCGCGATTAACTTCTATTGTTGTGGGATAAAGTTTAATGTTCACCCCTTCAGAGACATAATGATCTTCTGCGTATGCTGCTTGTGTTGTATTTGATTGTACACCAAGATTTTTACCTTTAAAGGCTTCTGCCGAAATCTCTTTAATTCCCGAATCTTTGGTAACGATTACAGCTGATGCCGTGTTATAGTAGGCATCTGTGAAGTCGATTTTTTGTAGTCGCTCTTGTGTAGGAGTGAGAGAAGCAACGACAGCATCATATTTTTTAGCGAGAAGTCCGGGAATAATTCCATCGAAGTCTTGCGTAGTGATAGTACACGTGACGTTCATTTTTTTACAAAGTGCATAAGATATATCAATATCAAATCCATGGAGTTCATTGTTTGAGTCAATGTAACTAAACGGGGGATAGGAGCCTTCACTCGCAATTTTTAGCGTTTTAGCGTTGGCCAATTGGACAAACAGTGTTGCGCTTATTATGAGTGCTGCAGCCAATGATTTCATTATGTTCTCCTGTAGGATGCGCGGGTAGATCATCATATATTTTTATAATCTGTAAGCTCTTCTGGGAGCAATGCAAAAATTTATTGATGTTTATTTTCTATCATTACAAGGATAATCGTTATTATCAAAGACAAGTATGACAAATATAAGAAAAAATAAATATTCTTCTGATTCCATTGCAGATGTAGTTGTCATAAGATAATTCATCTTCGCCATTTTATACACGCAAATTCAGAATTTTTTTTGAGAAAAAGACTGTTAAATTTAAATACAGGAGAGTTTAGATCTTAGGAAGACAAGAACAAAATATCTTTGTAATCCATGATATTGTGAAACGCTTAACATCAGAGAAACATACAAAATCAATGAGTATATGGAGATTTTGCTTTTGTAGAAGATGTATAGTGCCAACAGATCATTTAAAGAAGAGTGCTTACATGGAGTGACGATGGTTATAAAATGATGTTTACTATAGGGGATGTTTCCTATAGAGCTTTGTCATTTTACGTAGAAAACTCTAAGAGTCTAGTTTATTTTGTCTTTTTCATCAATTTACAGAAGAGGGATAAAGGCTTATTGGGCATATTATAGTTAGAAAATAGCACTGTGGTCATTCCTTATGCGAGGTTATTTAGGAAAAGAAAGAACAATTCTTACCATTGCTGAGTTTTTTCTGTGAGAAGGGTTCCGAATTTGTATATGAAATAACGGATAATACATGTTTATTGAGGCAGAATCATAAGTCAAAATTTTCATATATTTTTGGAAAATATTCTGTGGATCTGCATAAAGAGGCATTTACGATGCTCTTTATGCATTGTGCAGATTACATCAAAATCTTCATCACGGTTGATGATATTATAGCTATAGAGAGAGTTTTAAGAGCAAGGCTTATAAAACATTTTATATGGGGCTATTTGATTAGTCACAATAAAGCTTCAATTTTTTGGAGCTTTATTGATTGGTTGTTGTATTTTTTAAGTTTATACGCTTGTCTATGGGAACATATTCACGCATAGCATAGCCTGTATAGAGTTGGCGTGGTCGGCCAATTTTTTGCGCGGAATCCTCAATCATTTCTTTCCATTGTGCAACCCAGCCAACACTGCGTGCTAATGCAAACAGAACAGTAAACATTTCAGTTGGGAAGCCTAGAGCTTTTAGTGTAATGCCAGAATAGAAATCGACATTAGGATAAAGCTTTTTTTCAACAAAGTATTCATCATTCAGAGCAATGTTTTCAAGCTCTATAGCGATATCAAGAAGTGGATCATCTTGAATGTTGAGTTCTTTTAAGACCTCATGGCAGGTTTGTTGCATAATTTTTGCACGTGGATCATAATTTTTATACACTCTATGACCAAAACCCATAAGACGGAAAGGATCATTTTTATTCTTTGCACGAGCAATGAATTCAGGAATTCTTTTGACGGAACCTATTTCTTGTAACATTTTTAAGCATGCTTCATTGGCTCCACCATGAGCGGGGCCCCAAAGGCATGCAACACCTGCTGCGATACATGCAAACGGATTAGCTCCCGATGATCCTGCAAGACGTACAGTGGACGTAGAAGCATTTTGTTCATGATCAGCATGAAGGGTAAAGATTCGATCCATAGCCCGAGCAAGAACTGGATTGATTTTATATTCTTCACAAGGGACGGAAAAGCACATATGGAGGAAATTGGCAGCATAACTAAGATCATTACGCGGATAAACGAATGCCTGCCCAATGCTATATTTATACGCCATAGCAGCAAGAGTTGGAACCTTTGAAATGAGACGAATAGAAGCGATCATTCTCTGTTGAGGGTCTGTAATATCAATAGAGTCGTGATAGAATGCCGACATAGCTCCAAGGCATGCAACCATGACAGCCATAGGATGAGAATCACGACGGAAACCGTGGAAGAATCGTGCAAACTGCTCATGTACCATTGTATGTTGCATAATCCGACGGTCAAAATCAATTTTTTCTTGTTTTGTTGGGAGTTCACCGTAAAGTAAAAGATAGCAGCTTTCGAGAAAGTCTCCTTTTTGAGCCAGTTGATCGATAGGATAACCGCGATAAAGCAATATTCCTTTATTACCATCAATATAAGTAATTTTCGATTCACAAGACGCGGTTGAGGTAAAACCAGGATCATAAGTAAAAGTATCTGTTTCTTTATAGAGAGAAGCAATTTCAATGACGTCTGGACCAACAGTGCCTTTACGCACGGGTAATTCTATTTTTTTACCATTCACGGTAATATGTGCTTTATTCTCAGACATTAAATATTCCTTTCAGATCCTTCGCACTAAAAATCAAGATGCCGCTTCATCAGATAGGGAGGTATATAACGGAAGCTTTTCCTAACTATGTTGAGGGTAGATTTACTCTAAAAGTTGGTTCATGCAATCTAAAAATATTTTTTTATTTGCAATTTTACCAAATATGGAGTTCGACACCTTAAGATAGAAGATAGTTTTCAATTCGCGTTGAGGAATTTGTATTTAAACGCTCATTTCTAAAATCTATTTAGATCTAGGTACATATATTCAGACTGCGGTTTTGACAAGTTGGTCATTGATGCGGTTGAGAGATTCTTCCCGTCCCAATAAAACCAGAGCATCAAAAACTCCTAGCGATGTTGTACGTCCTGTAAGCGCAGCCCGAAGTGGTTGGGCAACAGCTCCCAATTTGAGATCCTGTGTCTGTGCATAAGATCGAAGAGTTTCATCCAATATTTTTGCATCCCAAGAAGGACAGGCTTGCAGGGCAAGATAGATACCTTCTAAGATGGCTTGGCCATTTTGGGCTAAGAGTGTTTGTGCTTTTTCGTCAAGAAGTAACGGTCGTTGCGCAAAAATGAAGGAGGCATTGTCAATGAGTTCACAGAGTGTTTTAGAACGTTCTTTCAAATTTGGTATAGCTGCTAAAAATTGATCACGGCGTTGTTGATCAAGTCTTTTCATTATTTCCAATCCACCTTCAATGTCTGGCAAAATGTTAAGAGCAGCATCAAAAAGGTCTTGATCTGGACTCATGCGTATATAATGTCCATTGATGGCATTTAGCTTTTTGAAATCAAAACGAGCTGCACCTTTATTAATATCATCAATATCAAACCAGGAAATCATATCTTCGATTGAAATCAATTCGTCATCACCATGACTCCAACCTAGACGAACGAGATAATTACGCAAAGCAGCAGGAAGGTATCCCATTGTTCGATAAGCATCAACACCTAATGCGCCATGGCGTTTTGATAATTTTGCGCCATTTTCACCATGGATAAGTGGAATATGCGCCATAACAGGGATATCCCATCCCATTGCATTGAAGATAATTGTTTGGCGGGCTGCATTTGTAAGATGATCATCACCACGTATGATATGTGTTACTCCCATATCATGATCATCAACGACGACAGCATGCATATAAGTAGGGGAGCCATCCGAACGCAAAATAATAAAATCATCGAGATCTTTATTAGGGAAGTGAACGTCACCTTGGACACGATCGTGCACAATTGTTTCTCCATCTTGTGGAGCTTTGATACGAATAACAGGTTTGACACCTTCAGGAGCTTCAGAAATATCACGGTTGCGCCAACGCCCATCATAACGTGGTGGACGGCCTTCTGCGCGGGCATTTTCTCGCATTTCAGCTAATTCTTCAGGTGAAGCGTAGCAATAGTAAGCTTTGCCGTTTTTTACCAATTGTTCAGCAACTTGGCGATGACGTTCTGCGCGTTCGAATTGCGAAATAGGGGCGCCGTCATAGCTAAGCCCCATCCAGTGTAAGCCATCTATGATAGCTTTTACAGCTATTTCCGTCGAGCGTTCTCGATCTGTATCTTCGATACGGAGAAGCATTTTTCCACCGGTATGTTTTGCATAAAGCCAATTAAAAAGCGCAGTACGGGCACTTCCAATATGGAGAAAGCCTGTGGGGGAGGGGGCGAAACGAGTAATAACAGGCACGGATATCTTCCTCTAAATTAAGACATTACTTATGGAACTTTATGGAAGGGTTATGTTAGCATAGGTGAGAGAGTGTGCAATAGCCGCGTTGCAAGTAAAGTGGGGGATGCGGATGTTAAATAAAAATAAAGTTAAGGATGATTTATCAAGAAGAGTTCTGTTAGCAAGAAAAAAATTGGGCCTGATATGGCGGGATGCGCCCTCTACTCCTGATGGTGCAAAGAATGCTGGCTGTAACAAACAAAAGATTTTTCTCTTTAAGCCTTTTAAAAAAGCAATCATTTTTTGCTGGGAGTGGTTGGTAGATTCCATAAATAGAGAAATTTCTTTAGGACTCCTTTTTTTGTTGGTTTTAGTATTTTTTACCACAGGCATCATTTTTTATTTCAATTTAGATCGAGAACCAAGTTGGGGGCAATTTGTTGCATTGGTTATTATATTCCTTGGAATATTGTATATTTTACGTTTCTATCAGGGAATATGGATTATCGTAGGATTGCTGTGTTGCATTGTATTAGGCGCTTTGGCTGCAAAAATAGAAACGTGGCGTATATCTACACCAATGTTGAGCAGTGATGTTGTCACTACATTAACGGGGAGAATTGTTTCTATTGAGTCAATGCAAAGAGGGGGATATCGTTTAGTACTGGATATTTTGCGTACAAAAAACCCAGTATTACGCCATGGACCTCATCGTGTTCGTTTATCGGCAAGGCATTTACCATATGGATTAGCGATTGGTGATGGGCTACATGGGAAGGTCATGATTCGTGCATTATCGGGGCCTGTGCGTCCAGGGGGGTACGATTTTAGTTTTCATAATTATTTTAAAGGGATTGGTGCTCAGGGAATTTATTTGGGAAAACCAAACAAGATATCAATTCCACGACCTCATACAATATTGGGTAGAGTCTTACAGAAAACTGAAAATTTACGCACGAACATGACACAAAGAATCAGTATGGCGCTTGATGGTGAAAAGGGTAGTATTGCAGCAGCCCTCATAACAGGACAGCGGGGTGGTATCTCAAATCACACAAATGAAGCATTACGCACGGTAGGATTAGCGCATATTTTATCAATATCAGGTTTACATATGGCGCTGTTGAGCGGTATGGTTCTTGTTAGCATCCGTAGTTTTTTAGCACTTTTTACAGTTTTCTCATCCTATTATTCCGCTAAAAAGTTCGCTGCCATTGTTGCATTAATGACCACAGCTTTTTACTTGCTATTGTCAGGGATGGCTATATCAGCGCAAAGAAGTTTTGTGATGATTGCTGTTATGTTGGTTGCTGTATTATGTAATCGTTCTGCTGTAACAATGCGTAATTTTGCTATTGCGGGTTTGATAACTTTAGCTATTACTCCACATGAAATATTAGGTCCTAGTTTTCAAATGTCTTTTTCCGCCACTGCAGCTTTGATTGCTTTTTTTGATTGGTGGAGTGGGAGATTATCTTCTCGTATAAAAAAAACAACACCATTTTATGTTGGGGGTAGAGTAATTCATTTTATTTTCTTATCAGTGGGTTCAACATGCGCATCTTCTCTTGTAGCGGGCGCTTCGAGTGGAGTCTACGCTGCTTATCATTTTTCCAATATTGCATTTTTTAGCATTATCAGCAATGCTTTAGCTTTGCCTATTATATCGATACTTATCATACCCTTTGGATTAATAGCGGTACTCGCAATGCTTTTGGGTTTTGAATGGTATCCTCTACAAATTATGGGTTTTGGTATTGGACTTCTCACAAAAATTGCTCACGCTATAAAGGCTATTTCCCCTGATTTAAATCCTGGATTTATGCCGTTATCTGCGTTGGTTTTATTTAGTGTAGGCTTAGTTGGGCTGACGTTTTGCAAAACATCCATCAGATTCCTTTTTAGTCTCTTTATTGTAGTTGGTATTTATGTTTGTTTAGTGCACTCGCCCGTACAATTAATTATAGCAGACAATATGAGTCTTGTAGGCGTTATCAATAAGAAAAAACTCTATATTGATCGTTATCATATCTCTAAGTTTACAACATCTATATGGGAAAAATCGTTTCGCGTGAATGAGACGATCAAGCCAACAAAATATGGACCTTCATTGAGTGGACAGTTCGTTTGTGATGATCATGTTTGTGCGTCCTTATTAGAAAATGGATTAAGAGTCATTGTTTTACATGGAAAAACAGATCAATGCATAGAAGCGGATGTCGTAATTAAAACATTTGCAATGAACGATCCAACATGCACAAAGAAGACACAAATAACATTTACACTTCAACAATTGTTATTACGAGGGAGTGTGATGATGACCAAAAACGGAGATATCATTTGGTCTTCTATGGGGGCTTATAGACCATGGAATATCCACAGGCAATATTCACAAAAAATGCGTAACTTATCCGAGTTTCCTCATGGCAAATACGAAAAGAATAGGAAACTATAGGAACATTTTTTGATTATATTTTATTTTTTCATAATACTGTGGAGATATCAATTTCATTAGAAACCCCCTAACCAATAGTTAACATTTTTCAAAAAATAGGTGATTTTTTTGCAATAACTTGTAATTTTGCAGATTGAGCATGGAATATACAAACAATTTTTAAAAAAGTAAAAATTATTAATTATTCTATTTTATTATCATTATTATATAATCTAATAGATATTTCTTCAGCCAAAAGGTATTGAATAAATCTATGGCGGGTTGAGGCAATAGGCGACTTTTTGTTATCAATTTGTGATGAAATATCGTTAATTGGTAAAAGGGTAAAGTGATTCATGGATGTTCAGCAGTTAAAAAAAATGGCGGCTGCTAAAGCACTCGAATTTGTTAAAGATAATATGCGGCTTGGTATAGGAACTGGTTCTACAGCAAATGAATTTATTCGCCTTCTTGGTGAGCGTGTTGCAGATGGTTTGCGTGTGACTGGTGTTGCTACCTCATTGCATTCTGAGCAGCTCTGTCGTAAGTTTGGGGTACCTGTTGCTACTTTAGAACAAATGCCTGAACTTGATCTTGATATTGATGGTGCCGATGAAATTGGCCCAGAAATGACTCTTATTAAGGGGGGCGGTGGGGCGTTGTTGCGTGAAAAAATTGTAGCGACAGCGTCTCGTACGATGCTTGTTATCGCTGATGAAACAAAGCTAGTAAAAATGCTTGGTGCTTTTGCGTTGCCAATTGAAATTAATCCGTTTGGTATGCATGCTACACGCAAAGCCATCGAGAAAGCGGCTGAAGGTTTAGGACTTTCTGGGAAAATTACACTTCGAATGAATGGAGAAAATCCTTTTGAAACGGATGGCGGTCACTTCATTCTTGATGCATCTTGGGGGCGCATTTTGCAGCCAAAATTATTATCGGAAGCACTTCTTGCAATTCCTGGTGTTGTCGAGCATGGTCTTTTCTTGGGATTGGCTTCGCGTGCAATTGTAGCGACGGCAGATGGTCAAATAAAAGTTTTAGAACCGTTTGATTTTTAGAGAAGGTAGTTTACATGTCACTATGTTAGCGCAATAAAAGGGGCTGTTGAAAGTTTTGTGTAGAATAACAAATTTAAATTGTAATTAATTATCGGGGTAATCATTAAATGAAAAAAAGATTTTCTTTTCAGCGTGTTATAGCATTTTTTGGTGCAGTTGCCGTTTTGATTTTAAATATTGGAATAGTTCATGCACAGGGGGTGAGCGATCAGCATTTGATTTCAGCCAGAAAAGCTATCAATGCTATTCATGCAACGGATCAATTTGACAGCTTTTTACCAACTGCGGCACGTGATCTCAAAAATGAACTCATAGGTGACGATCCCAATTTAGCAACGGCTATTTCTGAGATTGTTGATAAGCAAGCACTTGCTTTGGCTAAACGGCGTGCTGATTTAGAAAAAGAAATTGCTCAGGTATATGCAAAATATTTCACTCAGGAAGAGCTTGATGCAATCACAGCATTTTATAATTCCGATACCGGTAAAAAATTTTTGACAGAAGTTCCAAGTATTGCACGTGATGCTTATTCCACATTTGATTCATGGCGTTCTGCTATTATGCAGGATCTTATAAAAAATGTGAAAAAAGAGATGTCTGAAACACTTAATTTGGAAAATTCCATTACGCCCACGAAATCTAGTTCTTCAAAAAAATCCAAATAGCGCTTTGATTGATGTGATTACAATAATGAATAATTCCTTATTTTATTTTTAAAAGTGGCGGTTTTTCGGCCACTTTTAATAAAAAGAGGTCCTTTTTTAGGATATTGCTTTATATAAGAAAAGAACACTTGAAAATAAAAGAACTTATCATTTGATAATAAATAACAAGAGTCTTTTGTTGTAGATGCGTAAGAAGGAATAGTTTGTGGAATCTTTTGACTTTGATTTATTTGTTATTGGAAGTGGTTCTGGTGGGGTGCGCGCTGCGCGCCTTGCTGGAGAGCTTGGTAAGCGTGTTGCTATAGCAGAAGAGTATCGTATAGGAGGGACTTGTGTTATTCGCGGTTGTGTTCCCAAAAAACTATATGTTTATGCGTCACAATATGCACAAGAGTTCAGGAAAAGCGTTGCTTTTGGATGGGAATACGCTGATCCAATTTTTAGCTGGGAAAAATTGGTTACGGCTAAAAATAAGGAAATATCAAGACTGGAAGGGCTTTATCGCAAGGGACTGGAAAATAATAATGTTCATATTTATGAAAGTCGTGCAGTTTTCGTGGATGATCATACATTAGAGCTTTCTGTGACAGGTGAGCGGGTAAGAGCAGAAAAAATTTTGATCGCGACGGGAGCAAAAATTGCGCCAAATGCTTCAATAAAAGGCAGTGATTTGTGTCTTACTTCCAATGAAATTTTTGACCTTGAAAAACTACCAAAATCAATAATCATTGTTGGTGGTGGATATATTGGCATTGAATTTGCTAATATTTTTCATGAATTAGGTGTAAAAACGACGCTCCTTCATCGTGGTGATTTAATCCTTCGTAATTTTGATTATGATTTGCGGCAGTTGCTTAGTGATGCAATGATTGAGAAGGGGATTTCCATTGTCTACGGGGCAACAGTTTCTCAAGTTCAATCTACAGGAAATTGTTATAGTGTTGTTTTATCAAATGGGCAAACGATCAGTGCTGATCAAGTTATGTTGGCCACAGGACGTGTACCAAACACAACAGGCTTAGGGCTTGAGCGGGTAGGCGTTAAATTAAATGAATTTGGTGCAGTTGTTGTTGATGAAAAGATGACAACAAATGTTCCTCATATTGGGGCAGTTGGTGATGTAACGGGACATGTTCAATTGACACCTGTTGCGATCCATGATGCAATGTGTTTCATTAAGACTGCCTTTGAGAATATTCCCACGACACCTGATTATGATTTAATTACGACAGCTGTTTTTTCTCAGCCGGAGATTGGGACAGTCGGTCTTTCAGAAGAAGATGCGGTATGCCGTTATAAGCGTGTTGAAATTTATCGTACAGTTTTCCGTCCTATGCGTAATGTTCTTTCCGGTAGTTCAGAGAAAATGTTTATGAAACTCATTGTTGATGGTGAAAGTCGTATTGTTGTAGGGGCCCATATTTTGGGAGAAAACGCTGGTGAGATGGCGCAGCTCATTGGAATATCTCTCAAAGGGAAGCTAACGAAAGATGTCTTTGATGAAACGATGGCAGTGCATCCAACGATGGCAGAAGAACTGGTAACGATGTATAAACCAAGTTATGTATATGAAAATGGGAAAAAAGCAGAAATTTGAACAGTGATTACTGTAAAGCAGAAAAGCTTTTGATACGACAAGCTGTGAGCTTTTAAACTCTGGAGAGAGTGCAATGATAAAAGAATGGACGCCGAGCTCTTGGAGAGCAAGGCCAATTAAACAAGTTCCGAATTATCCGGATGAATCTGTTTTAGCAGATGTTGAACGAAAGCTGCGCAGCTATCCTCCTTTAGTTTTTGCTGGTGAAGCACGGGATTTGAAAAATGAATTAGCAGCAGTTGCAAAAGGTCAAGCCTTTTTATTACAAGGTGGAGATTGTGCAGAAAGCTTTGCAGAACATGAAGCTGATAATATCCGTGATTTTTTTCGTGTATTTTTGCAAATGGCGATTGTTTTAACTTTTGGGAGTTTTAAGCCAGTTGTTAAAATTGGTCGCATTGCTGGTCAGTTTGCAAAGCCACGCTCGAGTGATATAGAAAGCAAGGGGGGAACTGAGCTTCCAGCTTATCGTGGAGATATTATTAATGGTATCGAATTTAACGCAGATTCCCGTATCCCTGATCCGCAACGAATGTCTATGGCTTATCGCCAATCTGCAGCAACGCTTAATCTGTTGCGTGCTTTTTCACAAGGGGGCTATGCGGATTTAGAAAATGTTCATGCATGGATGTTGAGTTTCGTTTCTAATAGTCCACAGGGTGAGCGTTATGAGCTATTGGCAGAACGTATTTCTGAAGCAATTGATTTTATGCGTTCCATAGGGATTACCTCCAAAACGCATTCTTCATTACGTGAAACATCTTTTTATACGAGTCACGAAGCGCTTTTGCTTGGCTATGAAGAGGCTTTAACGCGGATTGATTCGACTTCTGGAGATTGGTATGCAACGTCTGGTCATATGTTATGGATTGGTGATCGCACCCGTCAAATTGATCATGCACACGTTGAATATTGCTGCGGTATTAAAAATCCGATTGGGTTGAAGTGTGGTCCTTCCATTGAGCCCGATGAGCTTTTGAGATTGATTGATATTTTAAACCCTGAAAACGAAGCAGGGCGACTGACACTCATTACGCGTTTTGGGTGTGATAAAGTTGAAAATTATCTTCCTAAATTGATTCGTGCGGTTGAGCGGGAGAAACGTGAGGTTATATGGTCGTGTGATCCAATGCATGGCAATACAGTTACTGTAAATGGCTATAAGACCCGTCCCTTTGATTATGTTTTAAAAGAAGTAGAAAATTTTTTTTCAGTGCATCGTGGGGAAGGAACTTATCCAGGGGGCATTCATATTGAAATGACTGGTCGTGATGTAACTGAATGTACAGGTGGTGCGCATGCTATTTCTATAGAAGATTTATCTGATCGTTATCATACGCAGTGTGATCCACGATTAAATGCAGATCAAGCTTTGGAATTAGCCTTTCTTGTTGCTGAACTCCTTAAAAAAAATCGTGATACTGGTTCGTTAGCACTTGCTGCGAATGGTTAGACAGAAAGTTACATAACATTTTTTATTTTAGGTGTTTATGAGGGGTAGCTTTTTGAGAAAAGGAATATTTTCGGTGATTAAAACAGAGTTGTGGTTGCCAAACTGATGAAATGATACAAAGGCTTATGAAAAATGATTTTCGGGTAGCAGTAGCCCAATTAAATCCTGTAGTCGGTGATATTGAGGGAAATTTTTCTCTTGCGGTAATGGCGTATCAGGAGGCTAAAGAAAAGGGAGCCGACCTTGTTTTATTCACGGAGCTTTTTATCAGTGCTTATCCACCGGAAGATCTTATCCTTAAACCTGCTTTTACA
Source organism: Bartonella gliris (assembly GCF_045277155.1). Lineage (GTDB taxonomy): Bacteria > Pseudomonadota > Alphaproteobacteria > Rhizobiales > Rhizobiaceae > Bartonella > Bartonella gliris. The sequence continues at coordinate 528,866 of NZ_CP123962.1, read as the reverse complement.
AAAGCATGTGAAGATGCTGTTCAGGAATTAGCAAAGATAACAGCAGGAGGAACCGGAATCGTAATTGGTCTTCCTTTAAGACGGGACGGTAAAATTTACAATGGTACTATGCTTCTTGATGAAGGACGGATAATTGCTGAAAGCTTGAAATTTGATTTACCTAATTATGCAGAGTTTGACGAAAAGCGTGTATTTTCTCCCGGTCCGCGTCCTGAGCCTCTTACCTATCATGGGATAAAACTGGGAATAGTGATTTGTGAAGATATTTGGAATGATTCTTCGCTTTGTGCCGAACTTGGCAATAAAGGAGCTGAGATTATTCTCGTTCTTAATGGATCTCCCTATTGTCGCAAGAAAACACTAAAACGTATAGAAGTTGTGCGTGTGCAAGCCCTTCAATCTGGTGTGCCAATTATTTACGCTAATCAAGTTGGTGGTCAAGATGAGCTCGTTTTTGATGGGGGGTCTTTTGCATTGAATGGACAAGGCAAAATGGTGTTTCAAATGAAACATTTTGAAAGCCATATTGCTTTAAGTCATTGGCAACGAAAAACGACAGGATGGCAATGTGTTTCAGGTCCCAATGAAAATCTTATGAATGGGTTAGCAGCGGATTATCAAGCTTGTGTTTTGGGTTTGAGAGATTATGTCAATAAAAACCGCTTTAAGGATGTTATTCTTGGTCTTTCAGGAGGGATTGATTCAGCACTTTGCGCGGCAATGGCGGTGGATGCTTTTGGCTCTGAGAAGGTTCGTACCATAATGATGCCTTATCATTATACTTCGCAAGAATCATTAAAAGATGCTAAAGATTGCGCATATCTTTTAGGATGTCATTATGAAATAATACCGATTGTGCAACCTGTTGAGGCTTTTTTGAAGACAATGGCGCCTGTTTTTTTAGGGTTGCCATCTGATGTTACAGAAGAAAATCTGCAAAGCCGTGTACGTGGTACACTTTTAATGGCTCTTTCAAATAAATTTGGCTCAATGGTAGTCACAACAGGAAATAAGTCGGAAATGGCTGTAGGATATGCAACACTTTATGGTGATATGAATGGAGGGTTTAATCCTATTAAGGATATTTATAAAATGCAGGTCTACGCATTAGCAGAGTGGCGCAATAAAAATCACTTGCAAAATTTTGAGGGGCCGGAAGGGATTGTCATTCCACCCAATATTATAGCAAAAGCACCTTCCGCAGAGCTTCGGGAAAATCAAAAAGACGAAGATTCTCTTCCGCCTTATCCTATTCTAGATGATATCTTGCAATCTCTTATAGAAAATGACATGAGTGTTTGTGATATTATTAAACGTGGGTGTTCACGAGAAACTGTTGAGAAAATAGAACAGCTTCTTTATGGTGCCGAATACAAAAGACGACAATCTGCACCCGGTGTAAAAATCAGTTACAAAAATTTCGGACGCGATCGTCGCTATCCCATAGTCAATCATTTTCGCGATAAAAATTGAGTATTATTTTATGGTTAAAGTTCGTTTTGCACCTTCTCCAACAGGCTATATTCACATTGGCAATATCCGTAGTGCGCTTTTTAATTGGCTTTATGCGCAAGCGCATAACGGAACGTTTATTTTGCGTTATGATGATACAGATGTTGAACGTTCTAAACAAGAATATATCGATGCTATTGCTGTTGACCTTGAATGGCTTGGTATTCAACCAGATGCAATTTATTACCAATCTAAGCGATTTAATCGATATGATGAAGTTGCGGAAATTCTCAAACAACGCGGGCTTCTTTATCCCTGTTATGAGACTGCAGAAGAATTAGAGCGGCGTCGTAAAATCCAGCTTTCACGCAAATTGCCTCCTATTTATAACCGTGCAGCATTAAAATTGACAGCAGAAGAGAAAAAAAACTTTGAATCACAAGGTCGTAAACCTCATTGGCGTTTTCTTCTTCCTAATTTTGAAAATGATCCTCTACAAACAAAGCGAACAGAAGTTTGCTGGAATGATGCAGTAAAGGGAAAGCAGACGATTGATTTGGCTTCTCTTTCTGATCCTGTTCTTATTCGTGAAGATGGAAGCTATCTTTATACATTGCCGTCTGTTGTTGATGATGTAGATATGGCTATTACGCATATTATTCGTGGGGATGATCATATTACAAATACAGGCGCTCAAATTGCTCTTTTTAAAGCTCTTAATGCAGAATTACCGGTTTTTGGTCATGTCAATTTATTGGCGACAGTTTTAGGAAAAGGATTTTCAAAACGTAATAATGATCTTTCTATTCGCTCTCTACGAGAAGAAGGATTTGAATCTATAGCTGTTCAATGCCTTGCCGTTTTGATTGGGACATCGCAAAATGTGCATCCCTATCCCAATCAAGCAGCGCTTTTAGAGCATTTTAATCTTCAAGATACGTCAAGATCCATTGCAAAATTTGATATTGCTGATCTTCTTACTTTGAATAGTCATCTTGTTCATGAGTTAACCTATGGGGAAGTCAAAACGCGGCTTAAAAAGCTTTCTATTGATGGGGATAAAGCAGAATATTTTTGGAATGCGATAAGAGGCAACATTGATAAGGTCAATGATGCTGTCTTATGGTGGACAATTATTCATAATGATAAGAACTTTGATACAGTTGCACTTGAAGATCGTGCTTTTGTGCGACAGTCTATTGATTTGTTACCGGAAGGTATCTTGAATGATGACAGCTGGAAAATTTGGACAGCGACACTGAAAGAAAAAACGGGTCGTAAAGGAAAAGCTTTGTTTATGCCATTACGTCAAGCTCTCACGGGAATGGACTATGGTCCTGAAATGGGAAAACTTTTACCACTCTTAGGGCGTGAGAAAGTAATGGAAAGATTGGCTACTTAAGGAGAGTAAAAGCAGCACTCCAAAAGTATTCTGCTCTTTTTTGCATTATCAAAGAATCGAATTTCCAGGTTAAGTGCGGATTTTTATGAGCATAAATGCTGGGATATCATCGCCAAATCCAGGGGGAACATAATTCTTGTTTTTTCGAGGATGATGTCGTTCAGATGGGGTTACTTGATTATTCGCGGTTTCAATGTAATCTACTTTGTCATTTTTAAAGGACTTTTTAGTTTGAACAGTCTGCTCTTTTTGAGTGATTTTTTTTGATGATTTTTGAGATTTTCTTTTTAAAACGATATCGTTTTCTTGATCATTAGCCGTTAAAGTAGAGAGATCTCCATTAAGCCATTCAATTTTTTCGTTGCTCATTTCTTCAATGGCGCTAATATATTTTTGGTCAGCTTGTGTAACAATCGTAAAAGCTTTTCCGCTACGATTTGCACGTCCTGTACGACCAATTCGATGAATATAGTCTTCAGCATGTGTAGGAACGTCATAGTTGAAGACGTGACTTACAGCTGGGATGTCCAGTCCACGGGCAGCAACATCAGAAGCGACAAGAAGTGTGAGTTTATTGTTTTTAAAATCGGACAGTGTGCTCATGCGTGAGTGTTGGTCCATATCTCCATGCAGCGCGCCTACACTAAAATTATGTCTAACAAGCGATCTAAAAAGTTCAGAGATATCTCTCTTTCGATTACAGAAAATAATAGCATTTTTAAGTTCGTCGCCTTCCTTGTGGATAAGCTCTCGCAAAATAGCTCTTTTATCCCATGATTTACTTCCAGATTTGACGAGTCGCTGTGTAATCGTGGTAGCTGTTGAGGATGCTTTTGTAACTTCAACAGACACAGGAGAATGTAAAAATTGCTTTGTTAATTTTGTGATTTCTGGTGCCATTGTTGCAGAAAAGAACAAAGTTTGACGCGTAAATGGGGTCAGTTTACAGATGCGTTCAATATCAGGGATAAAGCCCATATCCAACATGCGATCAGCTTCATCAATAACAAGAATTTCAACACCCATCAGGAGCAATTTACCACGTTCAAAATGATCAAGAAGACGCCCTGGTGTCGCTATAAGAACATCAGCACCTCGTTCAAGTTTACGGTCTTGGTGTTCAAAAGAAACGCCACCAATCAAAAGTACAACATTCAAACGATGATTTATTCCGTATTTATCGAAATTTTCTTCAACTTGAGCTGCAAGCTCCCGTGTTGGTTCTAATATGAGAGTACGGGGCATTCGCGCTCTTGCACGACCTTTTTCAAGGAGTGTGAGCATAGGTAAAACGAAGGAGGCTGTCTTACCAGTCCCTGTTTGGGCGATTCCTAGAACATCTTTCCTTTGAAGCACGTGAGGAATCGTCCCACTCTGAATAGGCGTTGGAACTGTATACCCCGCTGATTTTACTGCTTTAATAACCTTTGCGGAAAGACCTAGATCATCGAAACTGTTTAAAGGTTGTATCATTTCTTCTATCAATTGCTCTGCAATTTTAATTTAGCTATCCGAATTGTTAGCGAAATTAAACATTGTCAACTATCAAGAAGGGTTAAGACGCATTTACAAAAAAGTCAACTGTTGACGGCCATATATGCATAGGCCATCTATGCATAGAAATCATAATACAACAATTAATAGCGAAATTGTTCTGATAAAATACGTTCATCCCATGAATGGTTAGAATCAAAAAGGATTGAGACTGTTACTTCTGTTGCCATTGAAATAGTAACTGAATGGACAGATTTCACTTCAACATTATCAGCTGCAGCATTTACTGGACGTTTATCAGGTTCCAGCATATCAAAGCGTACTATTGCTGTATTAGGGAGCAGTGCGCCATGCCAGCGCCGAGGGCGAAAAGGACTAACGGGAGTGAGTGCCATAAGAGGAGCCATGAGGGGCAAAATAGGTCCGTGTGCTGATAAATTATACGCGGTAGATCCTGCGGGTGTGGCAACAAGAATACCGTCACAGCTTAATTGTTCCATACGCACGTTATCATCAATGCTAATACGAATTTTCGCTGCTTGGTAAGATTGACGAAATAATGAGACTTCATTGATTGCAAGTGCTTCAATACATCCTTGGCACTTAGCTTCTGCAACCATGCGCAAGGGATGAATCTCCTTTTTATGTGCAATAGCAATGCGATTTGGCAGTTTATGTTCATGAAATTCATTCATAAGAAATCCTAAAGAACCTTGATTCATGCCGTAAATAGGTTTTCTAGTGTTCATAACATCCCGTACTGCTTGTAACATCGTTCCATCGCCACCGATTGCAACAACAATGTCAGTTTCTTCGAGAGAAGAATGACCGTAAACAGAAATTAATTTATTGGTAGCTTTGGTTGCTTCTTTAGTTTCTGCGGAAATAAAATGAAAGCGGCTTGGTAATGTAGTCATTAAGAATTATCCTGATATTTGTAGCTTATTTTGTAGCTTACTTTTTGAGAGTTTTGAAGTTGTAATAAAAGCTGTTTTTACAAGAAGGAGAAAATTTTTTGCGAAAAGGAAGCTATTTTAAGATAAGGAGAGGATAAGAAGAGTGTGTAGTTTTATAAATCATAAACAAGTATTTTTTATCAGAATGATAATTCATCATTGAAGCTGAGAGTGTGATCAGTTAAAAGGCTACGGATGATTTTAATAACCAGTTTTAAGCACCCGTAGCTCAGCTGGATAGAGCGCTGCCCTCCGAAGGCAGAGGTCACAGATTCGAATTCTGTCGGGTGCACCAAATTCTTAAGTTGCATTTTGTATCATTTTTGTAACAGTATTGATTTTTTTGAAAAAAAATTATTCTACTTAAAAAGGTAATTTCGTTAAAATGCATTATTAAGTTATATACTAAAATGGTGGAAGTGTCATTTAAAGAGCAGTAATTTTGTTGCTTTTTAGGGAGCAATTCTGCTTAATTATTTTAGATATTGAAATCAAGAAATTGGGGGGACTTAATGGAGAAAATTGCTGTTATTTTGTCAGAGGTATTACACTGTATGTAAAACAGAAAATGCTTCTTAATTTACGAGGTAAAGCTATTCTTTCCGTTATTTGCATAAGTGGATTGGAATTCAGAAATTTTGTTTTCAATATTTTTGTTTCGTTATGAAGAGCGTAATTTATTTATCCAATCAGTTTTAATCCTCACATAAGCGTTAGAAAGCAAAAGTGCTTTTTTCTGTTTCATAAACAAATGAGCAGTATAGGTATTATGCTATAAAAATGAGCGAGAAAGAAAATTATGACTATTATACTAAATCCAGGTAAGGTAACGCTTAGCGAGCTTGAGGCTATTTACTGGAATGGTGAAGTAAGCAAACTTCATAATGATACGCATCTAGCTATCAAAAAGGGAGCAATCCGCATTGCTGAAATTGCTGCTGGAAGTGAGCCAGTTTACGGTATCAATACCGGATTTGGCAAATTGGCGTCGATTAAAATCGATGCAAAGAATGTAGCTGTTTTACAAAGAAATCTTATTTTGTCACATTGTTGTGGTGTGGGAGCACCTTTACCTGAAAACATTGTGCGTTTAATCATGACATTAAAGCTCATTTCGCTAGGACGAGGGGCTTCTGGTGTTCGCCTAGAATTGGTGCATTTATTAGAAAACATGCTGGCAAATGGAGTTATTCCTGTCATCCCTGAAAAGGGGTCAGTTGGTGCATCAGGTGATCTTGCGCCGCTGGCTCATATGGCTGCTGTTATGATAGGAGAGGGAGAAGCATTCTTTCAAAACATTCGCATGAGTGGGGCTGCTGCTTTAGAAAAAGCTGGGCTATCACCTATTATTTTAGAAGCAAAAGAAGGGTTGGCTCTTATCAATGGAACCCAAACATCAACAGCACTTGCCCTTGCAGGTCTTTTTCGTGGTTATCGGGCATTATGCGGTGGTCTTCTTGCGAGTGCATTGACGACAGATGCCGTTATGGCTTCAACAGCTCCCTTTCATCCTGATATCCATACTTTACGTGGTCATTATGGACAAATTATCGTATCGCAGACATTAGAAAAGCTTGTAGAAGGTTCAGAAATTCGCGATGCACATTTGCATAATGATGATCGTGTTCAGGATCCTTATTGTATACGTTGCCAACCACAGGTTATGGGGGCCTGTTTTGATCTTCTTCTAGCAGCAGCAAAAATACTAATTATTGAAGCGAATGCAGTGACAGATAATCCATTGATTTTAAGCAGTGGTGAGGTTGTATCAGGTGGAAATTTTCATGCTGAGCCTGTAGCATTTGCTGCTGACCAGATCGCTCTTGCTCTCTGTGAGATAGGCTCCATTTCTCAAAGACGCATTGCCCTTATGGTTGATCCAGCAGTTTCTTATGGGCTTCCAGCCTTTTTAGCTCAAAATGCCGGTCTTAATTCAGGTTTTATGATTGCCGAGGTAACAGCAGCTGCTTTAATGTCTGAAAATAAACAAATGGCACATCCTGCTTCTGTTGATTCAACACCGACTTCAGCAAATCAGGAAGATCATGTTTCAATGGCTTGTCATGCTGCTCGTCGATTATTGGCAATGAATGAAAATCTTTTCACTATTATTGCTATTGAAACGCTTATTGCTGCACAGGGGATTGAGTGTCGTGCTCCTTTGAAAACAAGTTCCTTATTACAGTCTGTTATGGAGCATCTACGCAAAAATATTGATACTCTTAAAGACGATCGTTATATGGCTCCAGATCTTTATAAGGGGAACCTACTTATAAGTGAAGGGCATTTATTGTCGATTTTACCAGAAAAGATTTTTCCTTCATTAGAACCAAAATAATTTTAATTTTGGTATCAAGTGGGAAGGAGAGATACTTAATTCTTGGATTTTATCATACAGGATTTTGTGGTTCGGTAATATATTTGGGTAATTAAATAAACAGATGCTCATTTATTGGCTGTTTGTATTAGATATTTATGCTCAACTATCTTCCTAATAGTGTGCTTCAGGATTTGATTGATAAGCATAAGCTTATGAAGTCTAATATTGGAGAAACTACTTTGCGGAGTGATTTAGGCTGTCATTTTTAGTCTATCCTCTAAAATTACAAATTTACAGATTGTGACTTTATAGATATTTTATTATAATTTCCTCCTTATAAAAGAGCGGATTGTGTGTATTGCATTCAGTAAAATTAATGACTTTTATTGTGTATTTCTCTTGTTTTTAAGATACTTTATGATGTTTGAGGATTACTTTTTACATTTTAAAATCAAAACAAAGGGGAAAGAATGTTTAAGAATGGTACATTATGTATTTTAATAACGGTTATTTTTTGTTTTTTGCAAATTGTCGAGGTTAATGCGAATCTTTGGAGGGGAAGATCTCAAGATGGTATTTTCATTGCTATGGTAATACAAGAGAAAGATATCCTTATTCAGGCGAGAAATATCGCTGTCATTGGCGTTTCAGATCAAAGCACTTGGGAAAAGGGTAGATCTATTATCGGAAAAAAAGTTGAAAAAGTTATTATTAGCGCAATAGCTTTTTTTCTTGAAAGTTTGATGTTTAAAGCGGTCAAATTTTTTAAAACGTGGGCTACGGAAACACTTTCTCAAGCCTTTGAAAATTGGCGAGATTCACTTTATCAGTGATTTTAAGCTCTGTAGTGTTCGTAATAAAAGTTGGTTCATGCGTTGTTGTAATTGTTATAAGCTCAAAAGTAATAGAGAGTTTTTGAAGGTACCAATAGAAAATTTAATGCTCCCGCTCCCAAATGTATTTGTATGAATTTTGATTTTCTATTTCTGTGAATTGAAAAGAAAGCGGTGCAGTTAATTTTGCATCAAACGCAACATTTTTTTCAAAAAATTAGAGAATATGAAAATGAATTAAATGACAATTATAAAAAATTGCATTATCACTTGATCTAGATAAAATTATAAAAAATTGTAATCTCTGAATAAGCTGAATAACGTGCAATAAGAGTATTTTTTTCATTGCTTAGGATAGGGTGTGTCTGACAGGCATTGTTCAATGCTGTTTAAAATATATCTTCGGGAGAGAAACATGAGGCTTTATTCATCATAAAGCTTGCATTGTGGTGTTTATCAATATTTTAGTGAAGAAGGAAAGAAATGGGAACAAATGAGCTTAAACGAGGTATGAGTAAGCGTCAGGTTATTTTTTTAGCTCTTGGCTCTGCTATTGGAACAGGTCTTTTTTACGGATCTGCACAAGCGATTAAACTTGCTGGTCCAAGTGTTCTCATTGCTTATTGTATTGCTGGTTTGGCTATTTTTATGGTTATGCGAGCTCTCGGTGAGATGATTATTCACAATCCACTGCCTGGTTCTTTTGCTCGTTATGCTGCAAATTACATATCGCCATTGGCAGGTTTTTTAACAGGATGGACATATGTTTTTGAGATGCTTCTTGTTGGCTTGGCTGATATCACCGCTTTTGCATCTTACATGGGGTTTTGGTATCCTGATGTTGCACCTTGGATATGGGCACTCAGCATTACACTAATCATTACTGGTATCAACTTGGCAGCAGTAGAAGTATACGGTGAGTTAGAGTTTTGGCTTTCTTCCATTAAAATTATTGCTATCATTGGTATGATTGTTTTAGGCATAGCAATTATTTTATGTGGTTGGGGAACAAGTCCTACTTCTTCCACTGTTAGCATCCATAATTTATGGAAAAATGGTGGTATTTTTCCTAATGGTTGGTTTGGTTTTTTGGCTTGCTTTAGTGTTGTTGTTTTTGCTTTTGGTGGTGTAGAAATCATCGGAATGACAGTGATGGAAATACAAGACCCTCATCAAACACTCTCGAAGGCAATTAATTCTACTCCTTTTCGTATTTTGCTCTTTTATATCATGAGCTTAGCCGTTTTAATGTCACTTTATCCTTGGAATGAAATTGGCCTTATGGATAGTCCTTTCGTTTCAATTTTTGAAAGCCTTGGAATCTTGTCAGCAGCTAATATTCTGAACATTGTTGTTGTTACAGCGGCTATTTCAGCAATGAACAGTGCAATGTATGGTGCTGCTCGGATGATACATGGGCTCTCGCAAGAAGGTTATGCATTGAAAAAGTTTCAATATTTATCGAAAAATGGTATACCAATTTTTGTTATTTTATTGATCTTAGGTATTTTTCTTTTTGGCGTTGTTCTTAATTATTTTTACCATGAACAGCTTTTTTTTCTCATTGCAGCAATGGCAACGTTTGCGACAGTTTTCGTTTGGATGATGATTCTACTTTCGCAAATTTTTATGCGGTTTAAAATGTCGCCAAAAGTGCAATGTGGTTTGAAATTTCCAATTCCATTTTGGCCAATAGGATCAATTTTTTCTATCTTGTTTATGGTTTTTATTTTTGTTTTGTTATGGTTTTTTGATGATACGCGCCCAGTTTTGATCGTAGGTGTTAGTTGGGTTATTTGGCTTGTTATTTGCTTTTATGCACTTAAACTTTGCACTTCAAAGAAAAGCAAAATGCACCAGAGTACCAATAAGGATTAAACTAAGAATACGTAGCTGGTGATTTCATTATAGAAGGGTATCTAATAAAAATCTCCAAAGGATTTTGGACAGTCTTCTTGTTATCATTCTGTTTAGAAGTGCCATTGTTGATTATATTTGCTAAACCACATCAAGTTATGATAGCCACGAAATCAGTAGGCGATTGTTGACAGTCTGAATTTGATAAATACCCCCTTAACATCAACAATAACAGTACGGGCTAAAAGTTTTTACCTAGATCAAGACTATTATAAAAAGGGGATAGTTTTCTCTAATTTATGTTGATTGAAGTATTGTCTTATAAGGGAAATATACTGAAAGAATTATTATCACTTCTTTATTTACACACAAATATTATTTCCATTTTGAAATAAATTGACAAAAAATGATATAGATATTATAATCATATTGAATTTATTATTTATTATATTTAAAATATAATTTATTAAACAAATTATTATATATTAGGTTGGTATTTTTAAGTTATAGATAATAAAATATAAATTTTATATTATTTGAAAGTATAGTTTTTTATTTATACTTCTTTGAGAAGTTCATTGCAATTATTGTACGAGTTAGGAGGTATAGTTAAGCTTTTCTGCAATTTATCCATTTCGTATATTTTTTATATAATTTGCTACATAATAAGTTCTATCGATACCGATAGAAAAGGGGATTTTCAAAAAAATAATGGGGGTAGTTTTATCTTTGTGCTCGCCAGAGCTTGGATGAAAATGTGCAAGATAAAGCCGTAATATGAAATTCATAGAAACAGAAAATCCCAAACAGTGATGAATGTACAATAGTTCTTTCTCTAGCTGTTACATTCATTGCGACAGGGAAGGTAGAAAGCAAATCTATTTTTTCATGATGGGTGTTGTTGCATTGAATGTTTTGCTGCCTGTCGGCTTTTCAACAGCGTTGATAATGAAGCTATGGTGAACAACTCTTATCACAGTTGACACAGAGCAAGATATCTTATGCGTCCATATTTGGATGCAAAAGTGTACTTGCTTTTAAAAGAGGCGAGTATGGGAGTGATCTTTTTATTTTTTAATAGGAATTCTATCACGATCAAAATTTTTTTAGGTGCTTTTCAGCAAGGCTTATTGAATGAAAAATGCGGGGGGATTTTGTAATGTTTGTTATATTGTTTTGCCATGATCGGTTCTTCAGGATTTTTCTAGCCGTCATTTTGTTGCTTGTTTTTTTTAATGCCTCTACAGCTTATGCACAGTCACCAGCACTTTTATATCCACAATCACCAGCAGATGATTTTTCTCGCCAACACTCTGAGCAGCAAAGGTTACAGAAGCTGGAGAATTTACGTTCTTTAACGCCCAAAAGCATTAAACCTTCACCTGAAAGAAATCAGGGAGCACGTCTTGGGGGGAGACGTTGCTTCAACATTGAGCGTATTCTTGTTGATGGGGTCCATCATATAAAAAAGCATCCTATCGCAACTGTTACCGGTTCTTATGCTGGTAAATGTATAAGTCTTGCTGATATCCAGACATTAATCAAACAATTAACCAAGGTCTATCTGGATAAAGGTTATGTAACAGCGCGTTTTTATATTCCGGATCAGGATATTAAGAGAAGCAAGGAGCTGAAGCTTCTTGTTGTTGAGGGGAAGCTTTCGGATATTTACTATAATGGTTCACCAGCTTCTGCTTATAATAATATTGTGTGGAGTGCTTTTCCAGGGCTTAAAGGCCACATTCTCAATATGCGTGATATTGAACAAGGGCTTGATCAGATCAACAGGCTTTCTTCAGCGCATGCCAAAAGCGAACTGCTTCCAGGAAGTGAAGAGGGCAGCACCATTGTTAATATTAACAATCATCCCGATAAAGCTTTGAGGGTTACTGTTTCCCACGACAATCTAGGACAAGCATCCACGGGCTATGCACGTTATAATGCAGGCTTAAAGGTAGAAAATATTTTAGGGCTGAATGATTTATGGGACTTTGACTATCAACGCAGTGAATCTGGTTATTGGGGTGGGAGAAGACAAGAAGGGCAGAGCAATAATATTTCTGCCAGTGTGAGTATTCCTTACGGTTATTGGACATTTTACCTGAGCGGTTCTGCTTATAATTATCAGAGTATTATAAAGGGCAACTTTACAGATATTGAAACGACAGGCAATTCTAGTGAACTACATGGCAGTACAAGCACAGTTGTTCACCGTGATAGTGTTTCACTGACGACAGTAAATTTGGGTCTTTCTAATAAGAGAACAAACAATTACCTTCTTGGCAATAAGATTGAGGTTGGCAGTCGCCAATATAGTGTTGCCAATTTTGGGTTTTCGCATTCGCGCCAGATGCTTGGGGGGACTTGGACCTTTGATGTGAACTATTTGCAAGGGCTCAGTTGGTTTCATGCTGTTAAAAAACACGAGCCAGGGGCAGGAGATGCAGAGCCTCAATTTTCTAAATTTACCGGCACGCTGAGTAGCATAAAACCCTTTAAGGTGGGAGGGTGGACCTTCATACTGAGCAGTCTTTTGAGTGGGCAATATTCGCCCCATAACCTCTTTGGCATGGAGCAGATTTCTTTAGGAGGCGCTTCCAATGTGCGTGGAACCCGCGAGAGTTTGCTTTTTGGCAATAACGGTTTTTTTAGCCGTAATGATTTGTTGCTGCGAACCATTCCATGGAGCAACAGTGCTGCTCTCAAAAAGCTTTTGGGGGAACTTCGCCCTTATGTTGGTTTGGACTATGGGCGTGTGTTTTCGCAACCCCAGGCAGACAATCGTTTATATGGATTTACCGGTGAACAGCTTGCAGGTTGGACAGCCGGCGTAAAGCTTATGGGTGGCATTGCCTCTCTTGATGCAAGCTATTCGAATGTTCTGTGGAGCACGGTCAAGCATAAAAAGTCTGGAACGTTTTTTATGACACTAACAATGAGTCTTTAAGTGCAACTGAGAATGCATTTCTGTGGGGAGCGACAGCATGAGATATGAGAGGAAAGCAAAAAAAGCAACTTTATTTGGAGTTTTAGTCTCCAGTACGATGCTCAAAAAGGTTTTGCTAGGAGGGATTGGTTTTTCTGTTTTGTTGCACTCTGCAACGCTACAGGCGCAAATTTCTGCTGATCCTAATGCTAATAGCGCTCATCGCCCTGATATTGTGGCAGCCCCCAATGGGGTTCCCTCGATTGATATTGTCACACCAAATGGCAAGGGATTATCGCACAATAAATATTACAATTTCAATATCGGAAATTCGGGCGTTATTTTCAACAATCATGCGCGTGAGGTAGGACAATCGCAATTGGGGGGGATTATGCGGGGCAATCCACATTTGCGTTATTCTGGTTCGGCTAAAGTGATTTTAAATGAAGTGACCAGTGGCAACCGCAGTGCGCTTTCAGGTCCAGCGGAAGTTTTTGGGCGCCAAGCCGATGTGATTATAGCCAATCCCAATGGCATAAGCTGTGATGGTTGTGGCTTTATCAATACGCCCCATGCGACATTAACAACGGGTGTTCCAGAAATTGATGCGAATGGTTTCCTGAAAGGTTTTGAGGTCAAAGGAGGAGATATCACCTTTGGGCGCAAGGGTGGGAATTTTTTCTCAAGTCATGGTTTGGTTGATATTGTCGATATTGTCTCACGCACAGTGCATTTTGAAGGACCTGTTGCGGGCAGGGAGATTGGAGTGACAGCTGGGACAGGTCATTTTGATTATGCTTCTCGCGAAATGAAGGAGCTTACCGATATTAGCGGCAAACCGGAATATGCGATAGATGGGGCAACGTTTGGTGCTCTACAGGCGGATAGCATTAAACTTGTCGCAACAGAAAAAGGCGTTGGCGTTCGCATGCGTGATGATATGGCAGCCAATGCAGGGCAGTTGCAGCTTTCTGCTGATGGGAAAATCTCGTTGAAGAATATTTTTGGTCATGATGGAGTTATCCTCAAATCGAAAAGCGATAACCTTAGTGCAAAGCGCATTACATCGAAAAAACATGTTGAGATTTTTGCGGGCAACAGCATTTATTATGATCAGCTTATGGGCTATGGCACAGCAACACTGACATCTGTGTCTGGAGAGATCAGTATTGAAAATGAGTTGTCTGTGCGTGGGGATGTGAGGTTGAAGGCAAAAACCCTAGATTTAAGCAATGATCGTTCTCACATTAAAACACTCCAAACACTGACCCTTAATGCCGATACTATTAATGTATCGGGGAGCACTTTGATTTATGGCGGTTTAGATTTTAATAGTACAAACGCTCTTGAGATTCACAAAGCATCGTTGAGAGCAGTTACTGAAGAGAACGGATTTGGAGATATTCTCTTTATTGCTCCAAGTTTTATGGTTGATAAGGAAACATCCGTTTTAGCAGCCAGAGATTTAACCATTAAAACAGGGCGTTTTGAGAATAGCGGGCAATTGGCAGCAGGGCAGGATTTAGCCTTTATCGTGACGGGTGATGCCACGAACAGCAAAACGGGTTTAATCTATGCAAGGGGCAATGGCGCTTTCAAAATCGATGGCATTTTTTTGAATGATTTTGGCGCCATTTTGGCAGAGCATGATTTGTTTTTTACCAATGCACAAGGTACAGGAAAGAGCTTTTCCCTTGTCAACAAAGCAGGCTTTATTCAAGCAGGTGGAAACTTAATTATTCAAACAAAAACCTTAAAAAACGAAGCCGATAGTACACCTGTGGTGATCGATAAAAAAATCAAAAGCTACCTCTTCACATTTGACAAGCCAGACAATTACGATTCGCTCAACAAAGAGGGCTTATTTAACAAAAAAACATTTGATCGTTGGAGCAAAGAATACATCGACAATCCTTTCCTTGAACACAGAGAATTTATCTTGGAAGAAGAGCTTTGGGATAGAAAAGAGAAAACCTATGGCCAATTAACCTTGAACGATAGAACAGTCTATAAGGCATTCACTTGGCAAATTGCAGCGGCACATGGCAAAGATCTCATGCAAACGTATGTATGGAATGATTGGTCTTACATGACAGAAAAACAAGTTACACAGGCGTTTTCACATAAGCCAACCGTTCAGGGGATGATACAATCGAGCGGCAATCTCATTATTAACGCTGATGACATTGAGAATCGTTATAGCACTATAGAAGCGGGAGGAAACGCTAATATTCATGCCGGCATGTTGACAAATTCAGGCGCAACAACTTATAGAAATACTTATGTAGGCTGTAGGGCAGGCACGGATAATTGTTATGCCTATAATGCTGATGGAAGCCGCAATGTTTCTTTAGACTTAGAAAATGATACCTTTCGTCATATTGGTTCAGAAGTTACAGATACAGTTTCTGCCCTTGTTCGTGCGGGTGGCACTCTCAATTTGGTGGTCGATCAAATAAACAACACAGCAGCTGAAGGTTCTATTTCAGGAAGCGCTCATTTTGAAGCAAAGTCGGTTGTGGATAACCCACTAGGAGCACTGAACGGTCTAACAGTGGCTGATAGTGCTTTATTTATCCCAAAAATCAATCGTGACTCTTTTCCCAATGGAAGTGATTTGCCTTTACCAAAGTTTCAATCAGGTGAGATTAGGAGCAGTTTTTCCAAACAAAATTTCTTTTACAAAACCCGAGCAGATTTTCTTGATGTCAGCAATTTTTATGGTTTCTCTTATTATTTAAAGAGAATTGGTTACAATCCTGACAGGGAGATTTTTTTCTTAGGCGATGCTTATTTCGAAAAGCAATTGATTGAGAAACAAATGCGTGATCTGGTTGGTCAAGGTTTGGGTAAGGGCTCTTTTATTCCCGGAAGTAACGCCATTGAACAAGTTAAAACCTTGCTTGATAAGGGGGCTGATTATGCAAAAGCTCATCATCTCCCCTTTGGTGAGGCTTTGACACCAGAACAATTGGCTTCTTTAAAAACTCCTATGGTTATTTATATGCGCCAAAAAGTAAAGGAGATGGATGTTTATGCCCCTGTTCTTTATATCCCAGAAAAAGAGAGAGCATCCTTTATTTCTGCTGGTGCTTTGATGACAGGAAAGAATGTGGATCTTATCGCCAAGAATATGACCAATTCAACGATAAATAATTCAGGGCGGGTTGAGGCATCACACCAATTGCATATCAATAGTGGTAATATTCTCAATAAAGGGGGAAATTTAGCCGCTGGTGATAATATTGTTTTGGTTGCTGATAATAACATTCATTTTGAAGCAGGGCGGACAAGTGTTGAAAGTTCCAAGACAGTGTTAAAAACTGATGCAATTTCTGCTGGGGGCAACGCTGTTGTCAGTGCAAAACAAGATGTGACAACTTCAGGAGCGTGTATCGCAACAAGAGGGATATCCGCATTGTCAGCAGAACAGGGTAGCTTGTCTTTAGGATCAGCAGCTACCACCAACCGCATAGGACAGCGTAATGTCGTTACACAAAATCAAACAAAAGTGAGCTCTGGAAGCTTGATAGTACTTTTAGCAGGGAAAGATTTGAATGTTGCAAGTTCTTGTATTAAAGCCCACGACAATCTCTACTTAAAAGCTGCAGGAAATGTTTCGATAGATGCTACACACAATAGCACAAATAATTATGTTCATGGTGAAACATCACGTCTAGCATTGCACAAAGGTTCTTATTTGGGTGCTGGAAAAAGCATCGCTGTTACATCCGGTCGAGATGTCCGTGTTTCTGCTTCTACTTTGGAAGCTAAGGGCGATATTGCTCTTGGCGCACAAGGTGGGGTAACTGTAAGGGCAAAACAAGATCAAATGGAGTATCATCTTCAAAGTCAAAACACGACAATCGACAGGCATGTATCAGCTGTTTCTAAGGCATCCATAAAAGCTGGGGGGAATATGAGGGCTGTTGCAGGACAAGATGGTAAACAGCATGATCTTAGCATCACGGGCAGCGTCGTTACCGCTGAAGGCAAAGTGGAACTGAAAGCCAGCAACGATATCCTTATCACCAATGCAGAGAATAGCTTACAGCGTAAAGTATCAGTCCACACATGTGGTGGAGTGTTTTGTGGTAGTAAATCAGTTCATAACAATGTTGAGAATACACAAGTGGTAAGTACAAACATAACAGGGGGTAAAGAAATTACTATTGAATCTGAAAAAGATATACAAATTGTTGAATCGGTTCTCATTGCCAGTATAGCAGATGGAACAAAAGATCAGGTAAAAGCTAATATTTCACTTATGTCCGGCGGGAACATTACTATAACAGGAGTCCAAGAACAGTTCAATCAGCAAGTACAATGGACAAAAAAAGCATTTCTCAGTAAGAAATCTTCAAACAAATCTCAGGCGCATACAACAACGGTTTCAAGTAACCTTGGAGCAGAAGGCAACATCGTGATGAAAGCAAAGAACGATACGATAATCTCATGCTGTCAAGTGTCCACTGGGAAAGATATTGCTTTGATCGGAGAGAGTGTTTCCGTCAATGGCATGAAAGATTACCATAACACGTATTCACAAGAGCATGAGTCTGATCTTGGAGTATGTTCAGGCTCTAATTTGGTATCTATCTGGAAAAAAAAATCAAAAACACAAACTGATGAAAGTGTTAAGCATAAAGGATCTTCCTTTGGTGCTGGTGGCAATATAAACATTGCTGCAAAGAAATCAGATGTAACTGTGGTAGGTTCTGACTTTACAGCCAATAACGATATTACCTTTTCCGCAGTGTGTGATGTCAATATTAAGGATGGTTGTGATAGCTATACGTCGAACGTGCAAGAAAAACGCTCTGCTTTTAGCATTCAAGTGACAAAGAACCACAGCGATTCTTCGATTGACATTGGGTATACCTCTTCGAAAGACAAGGAAAATCAAGAGGTAAGTTCCTCAGTGCAATCGCATTTTACCGCGGGACGAGATATTCAGATCAACAGCGATCATAATGTCCATTTACAAGCCGCAGATATTGGGGCAGATCGTGATGTAAAAATTTATGCTGGCAATGATATCACGCTTTCAGAAAGCCATAATATATCGAACGGCAAAGAAACATATGACAAATTAGTTGCAGATATTACAATTTCTGCCAATGTTGGCATTGTTAGCACGATACAAGGGGGTGGGGATGTGGCACAACATTTTGCTCATGGGAATGAAAAACACAAAATCAGCAAGATCGATTTGAAAGGCTATGATCTCTATAACCAAGACAAAAATTTTTACAGTGGGATAAAGGGTGGAACAACAAAAGACACTCTTCTAAATACAGGAAATGTTTCTGCTAACATTACAGCAGGCTTTAAGTCTGATAAAAAAGAAAAATCTTTTAACACCTCAATGGCTGTGACGGATAAAATAAAGGCCGGGCGTGCTGTGAGTATTGAGGCCAACAAAGGGACTCTTCATGATGTTGGAGCAGATGTTATCGCTGGCGCACATTCTGCATATATCCCAAACAATGATGAGCATAATAATGAACACAATGGAGAAATTATTCTGAAAGCAGGGAGGGATATCAATCTTAAAGGTGCAAAAAATGTGCAATCGAGTACTGAGAAATTCCAAAGCTCTTCCTTGAATATTAGTTATGGCATCAGTGGCATGGATTGGGGGGGCAGTGCTTCTTTTAGTCAAGGGAAGGATTCCAACGAGGAGGTTCAACATAAGAACAGTCATATTGTTGGCATGAGCACTGTTCATATCACCAGTGGGACAAACACTGCACTAGAGGGTGTCGTGGTTTCTGGAAAGGGTGTAAAAGCGGATATTGGTGGTGATTTCACCATTGCTAGCCGCAGTGATAGCGGGCAAACTTCCAACAAGCAGAAATCTATTTCTGTTGGATTTGACGCTGAAAAAATTTCTGATTCAGCATCAATAAACCTCTCTTTTCAGCAAGATAAATCATCAAGCCATTATAACAGCGTTGTCGAGCAATCAGGGATCAAAGCAGGTGAGCAAGGTTTTGATATTATTGTTACAGGCAAAACAACCCTTACCGGTTGTATCATTGACAGTACAGCATCTGCGGACAAAAACACCCTGACAAACAAGACCATTACGACCAGTGATATTGCTAACAATGCAGAGGCTAAAGCCAACAGTGATGGGATCAGCATTGCTGTGGGTGGTGCATTGCAACAGGGAAAATATGGCATTGCAAAAAACCTTGCTAAAAATGCTTTGGACCACTGGAAAGTCCATGATTCAGCTAAGGGAGAAACAAAAGTTGCTATCAGCAACGGCACTATCATCCTTACAGATGAAGTTGGGCAGAAGATGTTGACGGGGAAAGGAGCAGAAGAAACAATAAAGGCTCTTAATCGAGATACAGCTAAAGCTCATCAGGGTATAGAACAGTTAGATGTAGCAAAGCTGGAACATATAGCCCGTGAAAACCGTAAAATGGCAACACAATTTCTGGAAGAAGGGTTTAAATACAGTGATGAAGCCTATAAAACCATGTTTATTAAAGAGCACGCCATCGCCGTGGTGGACCGCGATAAAGATGGCAACATTCTCTATCTCAAAGATGAAAATGGACTGTATGTAACTGACAGCCATGGAAATCTGCAACCTCAATCGCATTATTTAACGGCTGAGGAGAAGCAGCATTTACAAGCAGGTTCTGATGGCAAAGTTCATGTTTCCTTTAATGGGATTTTTACCTCACCCGATGCAGCCGCCGCTTATGCGGTTCAACATGCTGATAATAAAAATGAACCGCTCTATTTTGTTGTATTCCCAAAAGCCGACTCGGGAATATCAGAAATGATGATAGCGGGGTATCAGAAGTTTATGGAAAATAACTTCTTTGGCTTAACCAATTCAACACAAGAGGCACAAGATCTTGTGAAGAGCTATGGCAATATTGGGTTGGAACTTTATGCTCATAGCCGTGGCGGTATGACAGTGGGTAATGCTTTGCAGTCTCTCAATAAGCAAGGCGTATATGGGTTAGCGGGCGAAACAGAGATCAAGCTCTTTGCACCAGCCTTTAATGCTCAATCTATGGCGAATATGTTAGATAAATTGAGTGATGGCAAGCAAATCAGTGTCGGCTTGGAAAATCATAGATATGACTTTGTAGGTACAGTGATTGGAGGAAATCCTTATACTTTCGAACAGATACCTGTTGATAGTAATGGGGTGATAGAGACATTCAAAATAATGATGGATTCTATCAATGTTCATAATTGTCTTGGAAGTGGGAAGCTAGGATGTAAACAGCTTTATGGTACACCTCAACGTCAACAAATTTATTCGAGGGAGGAAAAATAAAACAAATCTTGCAATTATTGAGTATTGAGCGGCATAGTTCTGTTAAGTATCGCTGGATATGCTACCAAGCATCCTTCATTTGTTCCGGTATTATGGGAAAAGCCGAGTACAGATAAGCTTGAGTTTTAAAAAAGCACTTTTAGAATGTGGAGTACCAACATTTGATAATGATGGAGTGCTAGATTATTATCAACTCGTAACTATTGAAGCTTACATGGTCTAAGCAGGGTTTCGCAATAAATTTAAAGGACTAAATTGGTGTGAGATTTTTAAATCTAAAACCCTTCCTCTTTATCAGTCTGCTGCTGTCATCCCTCAACGAAGGGTTAAGAAGCATTTAAATAGTCCTTATTGTAAAAGATCGGGAAATAACAGCAAACCTAAATGTCGATCTTTGTGTTATGCTGATAATGACCAACAATCCCCCCTTCTTTATTTTGTATGCATGTGTGAGATTGTTTTCTCAATACACCATCAGCAATACTTTTTAGTTGTCTTAAACAGCGGGACAAAAAAATACCAACAGATTTACAAGCCGTTTCATTGTAAATAAACCCATTAAAGGAGGGGAGAATGAAGAGAATCTTGAACTTATTGAGCGGGATAGCTCTGTTAAACACGGCTAGATATATTAACCAGCCACCCCCATCGACTTTAGCATTATGGGAAAGACCAGGCACTAATCAGCCTATGATCCAACAGGCACTGTTAAAATGTGGTTGAAAACCGGTTTATTCTTCCCCTGAAAATATGGATTCGCGCGTGAGTAAATTTGTCTCTGTTCATGAGTGTATGACAAAAGCAGGTTACTGGTATAAATTGCAAGATTCAAAGGGGATTTATTTTTCGATTGCTCTACGTAGTGACTCCTTTCTAACAAATTTCATGATAGCGGGATATCAGCAGTTTATGGATAATGATACTTTTGGTGTGAGCAATTCGACAAGACAAAAGCGTGAATTGATGAGACATATTGAGATGAATAGGAAGCGCTAGCAAACAAAAAAAGCTTTGAAAAGCAACAAACAGCGTTACCTACATCCTTCAAGAAGCAATTTGTTGAAAGGCCCAAACTGGGAAGGGAGCCAAAAATAATGGCTTTCTTAACAAAAATACAGGTGAAACTCATTATACTCTAGAACAGCAATAATATCATTAACATCTAGACTTTATAGGTATTCTTGTATGTTATTGTATATCGAAATTTGCTCGATACAAAAAATAATTTTCTAAAATCACAAGGGTTCGTTGTCAATAGAATCGGCTTTGGTGAATAATCGATTTTGATGACTCTTAATTTCAAGATGGTGAACACTCAATGTATTTTTAGGTTTCTATCTAGAAATTCACACTATTACGCAAGTAATTTTATGCAAAATATTCTCTTACCTTATGATCTATTTAAGGATAATGCTTTCATCTTTGCACGAGGCAAGGGCTGAGACGTTAAAGAACACTCTATCATTGACTATTGGTGAAACATTGGTGATAGTGAACTTAAGGAATCCTTGCTTTTGGTCCAAAGGTTCTGTTTGCATATTCAAATTTTTGTTTTAGGTATTGGTCGTTTTAATATCGAAATTGGATAAATCGGCTGATGTATATTTGTGAATATTTCCCCGGGCTTCCGCTATTATCAGAGAGATTCTTGTTGTCTCATTTCCACATATTTTATCTTTTTGTATTTTTCTATAAAAACAATTATATACTTTTTTAAATGTTATCTCCATTTTTTGCTTTTTTTCTTTATCGAAGGTAAGGTGAAGTCTTCATATTCAACTCTCTTAAAAGTTTGTATTTCATAGCGCTTTTCTTTATAAACAGAAGCCTATTGAGACTATTTTTTTGGTACTTTGCGTTTTTTAAATGGTGTTTGGATCCATTTTTTAAGGTCGCAAGCGTAAATTGTGATTTTTAATTTTTTTATCCTCGCTTTACATAAAACACAAAACGAATTATGCATAGTGCTGTAGAACAGATAAGTAGTAGATACTCTTTATTTATTTTGCACTTATCGAATTTTAAATCGTAGTTTTGTGCTTACATTTTTTGTTAAAAAATTTTGAAGAGGGATGATGATCAGAGTGTCTAAGAGTCGCTTATGTTCGTGCGTTTTTACAGCGGTTATTTTTTCTTTTTTACTCAACATAGATGTTGTGGCACGTTCTCTTTCATCGGTATCACTTTCGTGTAATGAGGGACAATTACCTTATAGATGCAGCGATGGTGCAGAACATACAATTAGTGATAAAACATACCAATTCGTTGCGCCTTTTAGAGAAAAGAATGGAAGTATCGATCCTCTTATAGAGTCTGCTGTCATAGTGGCAAAAGAGCAAAATACAGTTATTCAGGCAATGCGTGTGCATGTTGAAGCTAGTAAGAGTGTGGAAGGTACTTATGGCGTAATTGCATTGCAAGGTGGAAAAGTTGTTTTGAGCGATTCAAGCTTTAATATATCAACAGATTTTAAGGCTGATGATGGAACCATTGGGATAAATCGTGGACCGATTAAGGTTGCTCAGGTAGGTGTTTACGCAGAGAATCGAGAAACATCTGTTCTTTTAACGAATACAAAAATTAACGTAGAAGGTCAGGGAAACGGTCAAGAGATAGCTCTTTTCAGTGCTGCTGATGCCCGTATTAAGATGGCTGGTGGATCAATCGATGTGACGGATGCGGCCGCCCTTTATGTGGGGTCAAGGGGGAGTATAATTTTAGATGGTGTTACCATTACTTCAAAAGGTCAAAGAACAGCCGAGAGAGAAAATACAAATAAAAAAGATGATGGTCATGCAGTTTTAAATGTAAATCCACATGGCTCACTTCATTTCAAGAATAGCAATATTATTGCTGCTGGTGTTGGTGTTTTGTGGGTTGGATTAGATTCTAACGCACAATCAACCATTGGGCAGGAAGGAAATATCTTAATTTCTCGGGTTAATATTGAAGATTCAACGATTATGGTGACAGGTAACAAGCATGGTATGCACTTTGATAAAAATAAAGAAAACAATGAATACGGAAAAGGGATGGTCTTTTTGCAAAAGACAACTTTTGAAGTTCCAAATGGTACGGCGATTCATAGCAATAAGAGCAGTGCTTATATTGCAGTAACAGCAGGTACAAAGATCTCTGGCGATTTATTATTAACAGCTGAGAAGGAGTCTTCTGTAGCAATTTTGGCTGAATCTTCTTCACTTACAGGGGGCACCCGTGTTGCTGATGATTCTATTGCTGAACTTTATTTAACGGAAGGGTCAAAGTGGGTTCTTACAAAAAAGGAGGAAATAGATCAGCAAATCTCGAACAGTGTAATTTCGTCAATTTCGTTTGTAAAACTTTCTGATAGTGTTATTGCCTTTGGACCTCCAATGCTTCATAAGTATCAGACACTTCATATTGGAAAGGGCGAGGAAGAGGTTTATAGTGCGCAGGATAATGCACGCCTTTATCTCAATACATATCTCAATGCTGATGGTTCACTTAATAATCAAAAAACTGACCGACTTTTGATCCATGGCGATGTTTCTGGAAAAACGACAGTGTATGTGCAATTTGTTGCAGGGAAACAGGGAGAGGTGGTAGAAAATGATAATGCTCAAAGTATTTCACTTATTCAAGTTTCTGGAAAAGCATCTGAAGATTCTTTTCAGTTGAGTAATGATTATATTGCGTTGGAAGGTTTGCCTTACCAATATTATCTGCACGCGTATGGACCAAGTTCTTCTTTTGGGAATGCACAGACTGCTCAAAGATTAGTTAAAGGCGATGGAGATTTTTGGGATTTCCGCCTTGAGAGTAAATATGTTCAGTCTGTTTCGGTTGCATCTGTTATACCTGATTCTGAATTAAGGGTGAGAGATGTTGTTCCGCAAGTTCCGACCTATCTTCTTTTACCAAATGTTTTATTCCAGGCTGGATTGGTGGATATCAGCAATCAAAATAAGCAGTTAAAAACTATGCGATCTGTTTCCGAGAGACTGTCTGAAAACAATGCAAATCTTGCTTTGTCTGTTCATGGTTATAGCGGAAATTATCGTTATGTTTCAGATCTTTCTGCATTTGAATATGGATATGGAGGCAACTTTGACTATAACGCTGTAGAAGCAGGAATTTTGCTCAAAACAATAGAGAATGCATACAGTATTACGTCTTTTGGGCTTATGGGAACTTATGGAAAACTTTCTTTGCAGCCTAGAGATGTTGAACAAAGCAAAAAGAGTACATTTGATAAATGGTCATTTACAGCGTATGGCAGCATAGAACACGACATTGGCTTTTATGTAGATGCCCTTTTATCCTATGGTTTATTTAAAGGTGATGTTCTTACCCTTGCATGGGGAAAAACAGCAGCATTAAAAGCAAATCCTCTGAACATTTCTTTCTCTGCTGGTAAAACATTTACGACAGGGGATAAAAATCTTATTTTTGATCCGCAAGTTCAGCTCATTTATCAACATCTTCAATTTGATAAGACTCGTGATATTGACGGTTTTTATATTGAGATGGAAAAATTTAATCAATGGGTAATGCGTGTTGGTGGGCGTTTAATCAAGACGCTCGCAGTCCCTGAAAAAGATCGTATCATTTCATTTTATGGCAAGCTTCATCTTGCTAGCCATTTTGGAGGCAAACAATTTGTGCATTTTAAAGATGCTTTTCAGTTGGGGGCCTTTGGTTCTTCCTTAGAAGTTGGATTAGGCATCAATTCGCAATTGTCTCCAAAAGTTACACTTCAAGGTGATCTAAGCTATCAGCATAAATTTACTAAGGCTGGTTTTTCTGGAGTTCGGTTTTCTGGTGGATTGCGTTATCATTTTTAATCAATCTTCTGAAAAATTGTAAATGAGATGAGAGCTTTAGGTACCTTTGATTTTAAGACAAAAGTAGAAAATACAAGATGTGTTTAGTACGCTAGAAAGTTATTATATCTTACTTTTGTCTTTAGGGTGTTTTTTATTTTAAATTAATTTAGAAAAATTAAATTTAAGCAAATCTATTATTACTGAAGGAAAGATTAAAGGGATGAGAGTTACTGTCATCCCGAAGATCTTTCTTGGATTGATGGTTCTTAAGAATTTTTGCAGCTACATCAACTTGTAGATTAGCTTTCTGTAAAAAATAAATATAATCAAAAAGTTATATGTTTTTATTTTTTAAACTCATCCTTTAATGTCTGCTTTAGTTACAAAAAGTAGTCATGTATGAGCAGAATGGGAAAATAGCTAATGGTGCCAATATCTTATTGAATGCGCATAAACCACAAATGTACAAAGAATCTACCAATCTCAAATAGCGAGAGCGCGTTTGGCATATATGAATGGTCTTATAGTGAATACGATAAGAATGACGAATTCAATGATCATGTTTTTTTACCAGCTAATCTTTATGAAAGATCGCCGCAAGAAATAGCTTGTAAAAAGCTACAATCGTTTTACTATAAATGAGATAGATACTACAATAAGATATTGAAAATTTTTTATAAAACCATCCACTTAACCTAGTAGAAGATTAATTGATATCATTCGTTTTGTATTTGAAGGCAGTCTTACATTTGAAGTCTTTCTGATGTCTTTTGGTATAAGCGGAAGATTATATGAATATATTGGGCACAAATCGTCTCTTATTCATGATAATAGGTGTGCGTATGGTGATGCTTTTATGGTATCACGTTGATAAAATTTATGAATTAAGATTAGCGATTGATTATATGAAAATAAAAATTATATGGGGAAAAGGGGTAATCTAGTCTTTTTTTGAGCATCGTGTTAGATATACGCGAAATTTATATCGTGCGAGGGTGAGGGAAACTGCTGCTAACACAATGAATGTGTTTGGGTACTATAGGCGATTTTTCTCTTTAAATGTTTGCGTTTGCCATATCAATATCCTTTGCATGAGGAATTTTTATTCCTACTGATCTTTTAGCTGATCGCATGGGGCATACGAAAGTATTTGCCTATGCTTTGTGTCGGAGGAGCTCCGATGCTTTGGATGCTTTTATTGTTTTCAATCTTTAGTAATTTTTCTCATCAATTGATTATTTTTATCGTTGCAATAAATTCATTTTTATTTTCCTTTGATATTCGATGTTATCAGGAGACTATGAAGCGCATATTTATGGCATGGTTGAAAAGCTGTGGGGGCCTTCAGAAAATTTTTCTATAACGTTGATATTTAGCTTAACTGGGATATTGCAGTTGCAAAAAATTGGGGTGCGATTTCTTCTTACTTATACCGTCAGTAACAATGACATTAGCACTTATTTTAGAACATTTTGCTTCTTTTGGCTATCTTGCTCTTTTTATTCCAATAATAATTTCTTTCGAAACAGCATGGATAGCAACCATAAGGACAACGTAGCATAAAAGACTTTTCGTACGTTGAAAGGGTAGAATGCGGTCTGTAATCACCTGAAAAATAAAAGGATTAACCAGTGCTTGTGTGCAAGAGAGAAGTAACAAGAGTGAGTTCGATGATGGTATGAATATATTTCTTGATGGTTTTTGTAAACCAAGAAAAAGATACTAACTTTTCGGGTGAATTTTTCATGTAATTTTATAGTTGTGTTAAGAGAAAACAGTGATTAGTATCTTATATTTATAAAGTATTATAAAGAGTATTATTATTTAATAGAAATATATAATTTATATTTTTTATTTATAAATAATGTATTTTTTTATAGAAAAATTATTTGTATTTATTAAAATTATATTTGACATTTATATAAAACGCATGATAGCCATTTAAACAGTATCATAATGGTTTACAAATGCGAACAAAGAAGAATCAAAATGGGTAATTCAAGCTCATCGCGTGATTCACAGATTTTATGTAGTCCTTCGGGTTATTGGGAGGAAATAAAATCAGCAGGACAATTAGGGGTAGCGCTAGGGGGAGCTGTTGGGACAGTTGGAGGAGGAGCGATGGGAGCATTCGCAGGAGCAAGTGCGGCAGTTGCAACAGGTGGTACAGCCCACACTGTTGATCGCCACGACTACTACACAGGGGATAGCAATAGGTGGTGCGAGCGGCTCTTTCAATGGCGCTTTATTGGGGGGGAGCTATAGGAGTCGTGCATCATGTTTATCTTTGTATGAAATATTTAGCAATATATTTCTAA
The DNA here is from genome assembly GCF_045277155.1 of Bartonella gliris. Lineage (GTDB taxonomy): Bacteria > Pseudomonadota > Alphaproteobacteria > Rhizobiales > Rhizobiaceae > Bartonella > Bartonella gliris. Next base: position 501,188 of record NZ_CP123962.1, on the reverse strand, counting down.
AGTTATATTAATGTTATGGTAGACATATTATTATAAATATGTCTACACATTTTGATGAAATAGCTTTCATTAAAGATACATTAATTTATAATATTCTATTTTAATTTCGAAGATTTATGTATAATGAATAATTAAATATTATTAATGATTTGTTTTTAACAGTATATAATTTAATTATATTTGTATCTTTATTTAAATAATATTATGATTCTAATGAATGTATTAAAAACAATATTATAAAAAAGTCTTTAATAAGAGTAATTTCATTTTTTGCATTATTTTATTATATTAAGTTTTATGTAATTGATAATTTATTTTAAATAACTTGTTTATATATAAATAAAAATTTAAAAATAATATAAATAACTATTATTATAATAGTTTATATTTTTTAAATTGGATTTATTGTGATTGATATTACTTTTACTATTAAAAATGCATTATTTGCAACAAATATTTTTGTAATTTTGAGTATATATTTTTATAAATTAAATTTTCCTACTTGGTTTCAGTCTATAAAATTAGGATCAATTATAATTGTTATTTACTTTATAATATATTTTGGACTTTATTATTTAATAAATTAGAAAAAATATTATATAGATAAAATTAATTGCAGTTATATATAATAATATATATTTAATTATTAATTCTTGTGGTGGATATTATTTATGTGGGTGGATTTTAGTGGTTTTATTGTAAATATGCTTATTTTCAATGATAATTGTAATTACAATTTTATTTTAATTATGTTTGTACTGTAAATTTAAATGTTATAGAAAAAAAGATATTAATGATAACAATTTCATTTTTTGTAATTTTTATTCATAATATTTTATATTTTATATATTAAATAACTTTTTTATAGAGACTATTATATAAAATATTTATTAATAATATTATTTTGCAGTTTCAGCTGAAGAAGAAAAAAGTATAATAAAGCTTCACAATTTCTCTTTTAATAAATAAAGATGAGACTTTAATTTTATCTTATAAAATAGTCGATAACTATACAGGTGTTATTGATTATCGTTGATAAAACTAATGCGATTGATGGTATAGAGATTACATAAAGACTGTTTTTTTCCTGAAATTCAGATCTTCTTTCCATAACCTTTTGAAAAATGATAAAGGAGAGGAAATAAGTGGGAAGGAAATGTCGAGAATTTATAATAAAATTTTTCATTTTTCAGTGTTGTTACTGCTTTTGCATTTGATAATACATTCATTGCATTGTGTGATCCATTCTAAAATCTCGTTTAAAATCCGTAGATAACTTTTATTTTGATTTGTTGTCCAAAAGCGTCTAAAAAACAAAATATCGCAATAGTAAACACTTTGAATTAACATACAACACTGATTGCTTATTGATCAAAACAATCTATGCATATCAAAGTTATTTAATTATTTCCTATTCAAAATGCGCATTTGAGCTAATTTACATGTTTTATATCTGTTCTAAGATAAAAAAGCATATAAGTTTATTTGGATATCCAGAAACTTTGCATGCCAAATAAACAGCATGTGAAAGTAGAATCCTTACGGTTATTATGGGTTCCATTCTTATTGAACTAAAGAAGCATTATGATGAGAATTATTATAATTGAATTGCGAAAAAAAGCTTTTATAGCCGATTATTCAGTTTCTTTGTGGTTTACAATTTTTTTTATCATTTTATCTTAAGCTGGAGAGTGTGTGTATTAATTTTTATTTGTCTATTTTATCTCAAAAGGGTGGAGTTATATTAATGTCAAAAAAAGTCATGATCGTGGAAGATAACGAACTGAATATGAAATTATTTCGTGATCTTGTAGAGGCGAGTGGCTATGAAACCGTTGAAACGCGTAATGGTCTTATGGCATTAGAGTTAGCTCGTTCATCAATGCCCTCTCTTATCCTTGTGGATATTCAGTTGCCTGAGGTATCAGGGATTGATGTCATTAAACAATTAAAAGAAGATGAAGAACTTAGATCTATTCCTGTTGTTGCTGTAACAGCCTTTGCTATGAAAGGGGATGAAGAACGGATTCGTGCAAGTGGATGTGAAGAATATATGTCAAAGCCTATTTCTGTCCCTCATTTTATTACAATGGTAAAGCGTTTTTTGGATTGAAGCTCAGAAAATGATGATAGAAAAAGCTAATGAGGTAACTGCAGTTGTATTGCAAATATTTTTGTGAACTAGGTGTTGTAGGCAGGTCTAAGCTATTGGAGTACAGATCTTGGAAATCAAATCCAAGCATTTTCGATCAACTTCTTTTTCACTTTTATCTATCAGAAAAAAATTGGTTGTTTTACTTTCTTAAATTTTTCTCATGATAGATAAGAACTGGTTAACACGTTTTCTAAAAAAACTATTTTACAAAATATAAAGCCCCGTAGAAACGGGGCTTTACGAATTGCGCAAAAATTGAAATTAGCGCTTTGAGAATTGGAAAGAACGACGTGCTTTTGCTTTACCATATTTTTTACGTTCAACAACACGACTATCACGGGTAAGAAATCCTCCCTTTTTCAAGATCGTGCGAAGTTCTGGTTCGTAATAGGTTAAAGCTTTGGAAATGCCATGGCGTACTGCACCGGCTTGTCCAGAAAGACCACCACCAGCGACGGTTGCAACAATATCAAATTGGGTATCCCTGTTAGTCGCAACGATTGGTTGACGAAGAATCATTCTAAGAACGGGACGAGCAAAATATTTGTCGAATTCTTTGTTATTAATGATGATTTTTCCAGAGCCTGGTTTGATCCATACACGCGCAACAGCATCTTTACGCTTTCCTGTTGCATAAGCACGTCCCAGTGAATCAAGTTTTTGCACATGGACAGGAGCGGCATTTTCTTTAGCTTCTGCAATATTTGTTACTACGCTAAGCTCAGAAAGAGAATTAATTTCAGCCATAATTAAGCAATCCTTTTGTTTTTGCGGTTTAAAGCACCAACGTCAAGAGCTTCGGGCTGTTGTGCTGCATGCGGGTGTTGGCTTCCAGCATAAACACGTAAATTCTTCAATTGACGGCGCCCCAGTGGTCCACGAGGAATCATACGCTCCACAGCTTTTTCAACAACGCGTTCAGGAAAACGTCCTTCAAGAATCTGACGCGCTGTACGTTCTTTAATTCCACCGATATAGCCAGTATGCCAATAATATTTTTTATCTGTATATTTCTTGCCGGTGAGAGCTATTTTGTCTGCATTGATCACAATGACATTGTCACCATCATCGACATGTGGAGTAAATGTAGTTTTATGTTTGCCACGTAAGCGGTTAGCAACGAATGTGGCAAGACGACCTAAAACGAGGTTCTCTGCGTCAATAATAACCCATTTTTTCACCACTTCAGTTGGCTTTTGTGAAAAAGTTGCCATAGAAGTATCCTTTATTAAAACCCTTTAACATGAGGGCATTTTTTGTTGCTTTGCGTTGAAAATTATTTTCATAGCGAAATATTTAACGCGTATTATCTGCTCTGATATAGTGTCTTTTTATTTGCGTCAAGAGAAAATAAAAACTTATAAAACAGTGACTTATTAATGAGGTATTATGGTACCACATTTTTGGAATAGCTTACACACATTTTAAGCTAGAATGGATGTTGTGAAAGAGTGCTGTAATCTTTAACTCTTGATTGTATTTTATAGGTGTTCATTATAAAAGAGATAAGAATGCAGTGGTCTCGTTATTTTCTCAATGTTAAATCTTCTGCTTGTGGTCAAGCTTGGTTGGATGCCCTTGATATTCAAGGGATAAATAATGCTCGCGCTATTTCTCAAAAATTTGGTTTTCCTGATCAATTAGCGCGCGTTCTCTCGGCAAGAGATGTGGATGAATCTGAAGCTGTTGCTTTTATCAATCCAACGTTGCGCACGTTAATGCCTGATCCAGAAAGCTTTATGGATATGCAATGCGCAGCAGAGCGCATTGTTAAAGCTATTATGAATCAAGAAAAGGTTGCTGTTTTTGGTGATTATGACGTTGATGGTGCTTGTTCATCAGCACTCGTAGCACGCTTTTTTCGTTATTTTGGTATAGAAGTAAAAATTTATATTCCTGATCGTATTGTTGAAGGATATGGCCCGAATGAACAAGCAATGAGGATGCTCGTGCAAGAAGGTGCTCAGTTGATTATCACCGTTGATTGTGGAGCGAACAGTCCGGATGCCGTAAAGGTCGTGAGGCTTGCAGGCGCTGATGTTGTGATTTTAGACCATCATCAAATGTCAGAGATTCATCAGGAAGCTGTTGCACTGGTTAACCCTAATCGCCCTGATGATTTTTCTGGACAGGGGCATTTATGTGCTGCTGGTGTTGTGTTTGTTACGTTAGCGTGGGTTAATCATTTGTTGCGAAAGCAAAAATATGGAAAGGAGTTTCCAGATCTTCTAAGTATGCTTGATCTTGTCGCATTGGCGACCATATGTGATGTCGTTCCATTACAAGGTGTTAATCGTGCTTTTGTAGTTAAAGGGCTCCAAGTTGCACGTTCCATGCATAATCCCGGGATAGCGGCTTTAACAAGGGTTGCGCGTATAGGTGAACCGCTTAATAGTTTTCATTTAGGTTTTCTATTAGGTCCTAGAATTAATGCAGGGGGCCGTATTGGCGACCAAGCTTTAGGAGCCCGTTTGCTCAGCTGTGATGATAAAGATGAAGCGGATAAAATAGCAGAACAATTGGATCAACTTAATCAAGAACGCCAAGAAATGGAGGAAGTTCAATTAGCTCAAGCCGAATCTTATATTGATGGTCTTTATCAAGAAAGAGAAACACCGCTGTCGCTTGTGATTGCTCATCACGAATGGCATCCAGGAATCGTTGGTATTCTTGCATCCCGCTTAAAAGAACGTTTTTTTTGTCCTGTTTTTGCAATTTCTTTGAAAGAAGATGGAAGTGGCACAGGATCGGGGCGCTCAATTAGCGGCATAGATTTAGGAGCGCTTGTTCGTGAAGCTGTGGCATTAAATTTATTAGAAAAGGGTGGGGGACATAGTATGGCAGCTGGAATCACAATCCAATCGACAAAAATTGATAATTTTCGAGAGTGGTTGGAAGAAAAAGTCTCTGTAAGGGTTTCTGAGTTGCATGCTAAAAAGTCTCTCAGTATAGATGGTTGTCTTTCTGCTTCTGGTGCCAATAAAGCACTTTTTGATATGATCGAAAAAGCAGGCCCATTTGGTTCAGGCAATACTACGCCTGTCTTTGTTCTTCCTTCTCACCGGTTAATGAATCTGTGTGAGGTGGGAAAAGGACATCTCCGCCTTGTTATTTCTAATATGGAAGGAAAAAAACTGCAGGGAATAGCTTTCCGTGCGGTGGGAACATCGCTTGGTTATTTTCTTTCTGAAAATATTGGTGAAATGATTCATTTGGCTGGTCATCTTAGTTTGAATTATTGGAATGGAACTATCAATCCACAGATGCGCATTATTGACGCGGCAGCAGTGGTTTGAGAGGAATATTTTTTGAAAATCATATATCTAAATTAGAAGCAAAAGTAGAGTTTTCTTGTATGAAACGGAATCGTGCTTCTGGTTTGGTTCCCATTAAGCTTTCTACTGTATGTTTCGTTTCTTGCATTTCTATTGCGTCAATAGAAACCCGCAACAGTGTACGTTTTTGAGGATTCATAGTCGTTTCCTTAAGCTGTTCAGCGCGCATCTCTCCAAGCCCTTTGAAACGTCCAATTTCGATTTTAGCTTTTCCAGTGAATTCAGTTTTTAGTAATTCATCCTTATGGGCATCATCACGTGCATAAGCAACTTTTCCTCCTTGCGATATTCTGTAAAGGGGAGGAACGGCAAGGTATAAATGTCCTTGACGAATAAGATCGGGCATCTCTTGAAAAAAGAAGGTAATGAGGAGTGAGGCAATATGAGCACCATCAACATCTGCATCTGTCATAATGATAATACGCTCATATCTTAGATCTTTTTCACGATACTTAGAGCGCGTTCCACATCCAAGAGCAAGTATAAGATCACCAATTGTTTGGCTTGAGTTCATTTTCTCGTGTGCAGCACTGGCTACATTTAAGATTTTTCCACGAAGAGGTAAAATTGCTTGATTTGCTCTGTTTCGCGCTTGTTTTGCTGAACCACCAGCGGAGTCACCTTCAACAATGAATAATTCAGCACCAGCAGCAGAGTTTTGGCTACAATCTGCGAGTTTTCCTGGTAGGCGTAATTTACGTACAGCAGTTTTTCGATTTATTTCTCTGTCTTGGCGCCGTTTAACACGTTCTTCAGCACGTTCAATAACCCAATCAAGAAGTTTTGTTGATTCTTGTGGAGAATTTGTCAGCCAATGATCGAAAGGATCGCGTATTGCATTTTCAACGATACGCTGTGCTTCGATTGATGCTAATCGATCTTTAGTTTGTCCAACAAACTCAGGATCTTTGATGAAAATTGAGAGTATTGCAGCAGTTGAAATCATAATATCATCGGAGGTAATGATAGAAGCGCGTTTGTTTCCTATTAATTCAGCGTAAGATTTCAAACCGCGCAAAAGAGCTTGACGCAGTCCTATTTCGTGTGTTCCACCTTCTCCAGTGGGAATAGTATTGCAATAAGATTGTACGTAGGCATCACCACCGTGCCAAGCAACAGCCCATTCAACGGAGCCATGACCATTATATTGTTTTGTTTTACCAGAAAAAATTTCCGATGTAACACGATATTCATTTTCCAATGATGAGAGTAAATAATCTTTAAGCCCATCTGGAAAGTGAAAAACAGCTTTTTCGGGAATATTTTTTCTGTCTTCAAGTATGGCAGGATCGCAATTCCAGCGAATTTTTACGCCGCCAAAAAGATAGGCCTTAGAGCGCGCCATCTTATAAATTCTTTCTGGATCAAAAGCTGCTTTTTCGCCAAAAATTTTACCATCAGGATGAAAACGAACGCGTGTGCCACGACGGTTATAAACGTCACCTAAATTTTCCAATCCAGATTGAGGAATACCGCGCGAGAAGCGTTGCCGGTAAAGTTTGCGTTCTCGTGCTACTTCGACTTCCATATCGTCAGAAAGAGCATTGACGACGGAAATGCCTACTCCATGCAGCCCACCAGCAGTTTGATAAGCTTTACCATCAAATTTTCCACCTGAATGGAGTTGTGTCATGATGACTTCAAGAGTAGATTTGTTAGGCATTTGAGGATGGTTTTCGATGGGAATACCACGTCCATTATCTGTAACTGTTAGATAACCATTTCTATCTAAGGATACGTCAATTAAGTCTGCATAACCAGCAACAGCTTCATCCATCGCATTGTCAATAATTTCAGCAAACAAATGATGAAGTGCTTTACTATCTGTTCCACCGATATACATTCCAGGACGTAAGCGCACAGGCTCCAAGCCTTCAAGAACCCGAATTGAGTGGGCATTATAGTTATCTTCGTGTGTATCCTTTTTCGAAGTCATCGCTTCTGAGCTCACTGGGATTCGCGGATTTTTTTCTTTTGTATTTATCCGAGACTGAGCATTATTTAAGACACTAAAAAGATCCTTGCTATTCTCGCTCATGGCGTTTGACTATCTACCTCATGAAAAAAATTCTTATACCAAGATAGTTTTATGCCTGTTTTTTTTAAAAATCAATGGACTTAGGAAACATCAACTGTTGGACCAAAAATTTGTTCAAATGCTTGTTTTAGAGCAATATCAATATCGTGCATTGTTACAGGGAAACCTAGATCAAAAAAGCTGGTTACACCGTGATTTGTGATTCCACAAGGAACAATTCCTGAATAATGCGCTAAATTCGGATCAACATTGATAGAAATGCCATGAAAGCTCACCCATTTGCGTACACGAATGCCAATAGCCGCGATTTTATTTTCGCAAAAGAAGTCGTTTTGTGTGGATGGGCAATGGGGGCGTTTAACCCAAACACCAACGCGATCTTCGCGACGTTCACCTTTGATATTAAATTTTGCAAGCATCTGTATGATCCATTCTTCTAATGCACTAATAAAAGCACGGATGTCTTGTTTTCGGCGTTTAAGATCAAGCATAATATAAGCAATACGCTGTCCTGGTCCATGATATGTAAACTCACCGCCACGGCCTGCTTCATAAACGGGGAACAATTGTGGTGCTAAAAGATCTTTTTTTTTCGCGCTTGTACCAGCTGTATAAAGGGAAGGATGCTCAAGAAGCCAAACTTGTTCACGCGCGGTTTTTGCAAGAATATTTTCTACACGTTCTTGCATATAACGCAGTGCTTCAGGATATGTGATCAACTTATCGCTTGTTTTCCATTCAACTGGTGAATCGCCGTGAATGGTTTTAAAATGATGTGGTAAATGATCACGATCAGGATGTTTCAATTCAAATATCATGGCAATATCTAGGTTGGCGTTCCAGTTTATGTTATAATCAATAAAAGTAATTGCAGAGTAAGGTATGGAATTGTTTATTAAAATTGAGATAATACGGTAATTTTTATCTTAAGAAAATGCCTTATACTCAAAAATTCACGTTCATTTTACCATCTTCCTGTTGCACCACCACCGCCTGATGATCCTCCACCACCTCTGAATCCACCACCACTTGGGGGACCACCGAATCTTCCACCAGGGTATCTGCCACCAGCATTTAAGTTAAGAAACCAAGGTGTGAAGATAATACCCATCCAAAGATATTTTCGTGGACCTACTTTTTTACCAAAAATCATTGCAAGAATGGGCAGACCAAATGTTATAAAAAGGATTAAAAGTATGATTGCATTAGCGATCATTTTTTCTTTTTCAGCTTGTTTGCGTTGTTCTTCAACAGCTTTCGCTTTTGCCTTGATTCGAAAAGTAAAATCAGAATCACTTTCTGTAATAACTTTGATAATTGCATCAATTGCTTCGACAATTCCTTTTTGATAATTTCCTTCGCGAAAATTGGGAAGAATGAAGTTATTAATGATGACTGCGGAAGTAGCGTCTGTTAGCTGTCCTTCCAAACCATATCCTACTTCAATACGTACTGTGCGTTCGTTTTGTACAATGACGAGTAATACACCATTATTGATCTGTTTTTGACCTAATTTCCAAGTACGGAAAAGGGAATTACTGTAGGTTTCTATATCGCTACCTGAAAGGGTAGGGAGAGTTACCATAACAATTTGATCTCCTGTTTTTTTCTCTAGTTCAGCCAGTTTTTTTGTTAGATTTTCCTTTGTTGTATTATCGAGCAAATAAGCCATATCGTTAACATAGCCAGTTAAGGGAGGAAATTTGCTCTGCGAATAAGCGACATTCCCCACTGCAGCAACCAAATACAAAAGCCCGGCAAGAGCTAATAAGTATGTAAAAACAATGCGTTGCGTTGAATATCGAAATGATTTCATTAATTAAAATTGACCTTTGGTGTTTGTTGGCTATTGTTATCGATTGTAAATGTTGGCATAGGTTTAGCATCGCGAAACCATAGTTTTACCCAAATCATTGTTGGCATTGTTTTTAGTGTGGTATTGTATACACGTACTGATTCAATATAATCACGGCGAGCAACAGAGATACGGTTTTCAGTCCCTTCTAATTGTGATTGAAGAGCGAGAAAATTCTGATTTGCTTTGAGATCAGGATAGTTTTCAACAACGGCCATAAGACGTGAAAGTGCGCTTGATAAATTTGCTTGATTGTTAAGATATTGCTGCATTATTTCTGGGTTATTTAACATATCGGCATTAATGTTCACTTGTGTTGCTTTTGCACGTGCTTCAATAACATTCGTGAAAACAGCTTTTTCATGGGATGCATAGGCTTTGACAGTTTCTACAAGATTCGGAATAAGATCTGCACGACGTTGATATTGGTTCAACACTTCACTCCATGCTGCATGTGCTTTTTCTTCATTTGTTGGTATGGTATTAAATCCGCAACCACTTAAAGATGGTATTAAACATGTTAAGAAAAGAGCGATTGAGAATCGTCTTAACATTTTAATCAGAGGATAAATAAATATAATTGAAGCATTTCGTACATTTAACATAAAGATATCTCCATAGCTATTTTATGTATTATATAGGATGTACCTTTTATATAAAAAGTATTTTTAATTTTATAAAAATACATTTTATGAAGGAATTCATATCTGCATGCGTTTTTATCGTATTTATTTTTTTAATTTTATTATTTTATATTAAAATAATAATGACTCTGTAAATAATAAATATGAAATACAAACTTATAATTTGTAATATTAATTTCAATTATTATTGTATAATCTTAGCTATTTTTGATTTTTACTTTATAAATTGTTTGTTTTTTAGAGATAACAATGGAAGAAAAAATGTTGGACGACTTTGGAGAGGGGAGATGAAAATTCATAATTTCAGTTGGATTACACTGCCTAAAAGAGATTCATTGTAGTTTGACGTAAGGTTTTGCACTAAGTGGGAAGAGGTGGGATTAGTTAGAAATACGTGGTAATTTATTGTTTTTATGTACGATTTTTACCATTAAATGCGCGTTTTGTCAAAATATATTTTGACACCTAAAATTGCAAAAAAGAGTAAAAATCAGAAAAAAATGTGTTTTCATAGTAAAAATGGAAAAAGGCTTTGAAAGGTCTTTGAAAATGCTTTGAAGATTTTTTAAAAGTCTGTGAAAGTCCAGAAAACCGCCTTTGAAGACCCTTTAAAAAAAATTCGATAAATTGTGAAGTTCACTCCAAAATCAGCCAAAAATGACCCAAAAAGCAAAAAAGATTTCCATATATGCGTGGAAATCTCAAAAATAAGATAATAAAATATTATTTTATCAATATGTTATATTAATCTCTTAATGTAAAAAGATTTCCACTTTCATTTTTTCATATTAAAGGGGCATTAAGCCGTATCTTGTGTAGCTTCTAGATGTACTCTTTCAGCCTCTATTTGACGCTTTAAATGCAATTTTAGAAGAGGCAAAGTAAGCTCTATTTCTTCGCTATCGTTGATGTTTTGAACAAGCTCTTGCAGTTTTTTATAAAGTTCCGCCGCGAGTTCCGCTATATCTTCAGGGGGGAGTTTTATTTTAGCATCGCGATAGCTTGTATAAGCTATGCGACCAAGCTTTTTCATCAGTCCAGTAGGAATGGTAGGTGCTTTAAAACCTGCAGCTTTCGCTTTTGCCATGTCACTAAACATTTCACCTTCGCCCGTAACGAGCCAATCTAAGGATATTCCACAGCGATCTTTATATATTCGCAGTATAGATGCCGGGGGCTCTCGTAAACCCGTTTCATAATTACGCATAGTCGTTTCGGGAATATCAAAATGTTTAGCAAATTGCTTGCGCTCCGTGAAACCAAGGGTGTGTCTTATTTCACGCAATCGTTTTGCCAGTTCTGTTTGTGGTTCTTTTTCAGGGCGTGCCAAAAAAAATCACTCCAAATAACATTTGGGTATTTACAAAAGCCTATTTAGGCTATATACCTCTAATTACCGCCCGATATTGAGGGCATTTATTCTACATTTAACCCCACAAAAAACGGGTGTGGGAGCATCCGTTTGAAGCAGGAGCGAAACTTATGACTATCACACAAAAATGGGATCGCCATAGTATTTTAGCTGAGCTACGCCGCCGTAATATGACCTTGGCGGAGCTCGCGAAAGCATATCAACTATCGTCATCCAGTGTTCAACATATCTGGACACGGTCTAACGAGAAAGCCGAACGCGCTATTGCCGATTTTATTGGCTTGCCCGTCGAGCAAGTTTTTAGCGACCGCTACCCCAAAAGTCGCCGTCGCATTTTTAAAGCAGCAAAACATGCCAACACAGATTCGCGTGCGCATTCTGCTTTGCGCGGTAATGCTGCTTGAACTTCGTTGCACGGCTTTGCGTTTTTGCGCATTTGCCATGAATTTAAATACCATAAGATAAAAAGGTTTATCAATGTCTAAAGATCAATACGAAATGGGCAAGATAAATTGCAGAGAGTTGTGTCGTCAGGCAGCCGTTTGGATGGGTTGGTTTTGGCGATTAGGTGGTGGTCATATTGTTTTCATCGGGGATGTTTATGGTTGCTGCTTGTAATTTATGGACCCCAGATGTCAGAAGCGATATTGTTAATCCTTATTCAGAAGTTGAACGTTTACAGGTGATGCTTTCCTGTTCTTTAAAAGCCGTGAGTGGTGGATTTAGGCATTTGCCAATCCGGTATATTATTGACCCTCCGCATGGCTTATTTGATGCGATATTAGCACGGCAGATTGTTATCCATATCTTGCATTATCAGTTTGAGGTGCCGCGGCGGCGTATTGTTGCCATACAGGCACGGCAGCGGACTTCTATTTCTCTGTCACTGCAGGTGATTAACCGGCGGTTAATGGAACCAGTTTTTGCGAAAGCTTATCGAAGGTGGGTGGGGCGTGCGATGGATTTATTCTTTAAAGAGATCAGAAAGGCGGCGGCGTGATGGCACAGTTTCAAAAGCTTGCTCTTAATGTGATTGTGGTGCCGGAGCGTATACGCCCTGTGGATGATGAGCATGCCAAGGCACTTGCGCAATCGATGGCGCGGGAGGGATTGATGAATCCGATTACGGTGCGCCATACCCCCAATGCTAAAGAGGGCAATTATACGCTTATAGCTGGTGCGCATCGGCTTCGTGCTGCTGAGCTTTTGGGCTATAGTGACATTGATGCCGTTGTGGTGCAGGCTGATAAGGATAATGCTGCGCTTTTAGAAGTGGCGGAAAACCTCTTTCGTAATGAATTGTCTGTTATTGACCGTGCGCTTTTTGTCCAGACTTACCGCGAATTGTGGGAAAAGAAGTATGGGGAAATTAAGCGTGGTGGGGACGGTAGTAATCAACATAAAGTCAAAAAAGAGCAATTCGGTCAAGTTGCACCTTTGATCGGTGAGGATGCGCTGTTAGAGCAATTGGGTAATGTTTACCCTTTTGCTCAATATGTGGCGGACCGCATTGGTTTGTCTAAGGAGTCAATAAAACTCCTCAATCGCATCGCTCAGCATTTACAGCCTGAATTACGCTCTGTTTTGCGTGGCACGGCATTGGCGGATAATCAGGCGCAATTGTTAAAGTTGGCGAAGATGGAGCCAGTTGCGCAACAGCGGGTGGCGGTTGCTTTGCAACAGGTTGAGGGGGATTTACGCCGGGCTGTTGATTTGGTCAATGGCATTAATATAAGCCCACAAATTAATGAACAGGAACGGATTTTTGCTCAGTTGTTGGGTGTGTGGCAAAGGGCGGATGCGCAGACAAAGGCGCGGTTTTGTGCTTATTTGGAAAAGCAACCGGTGGAGGTGCGCTCATGAAGATGCATGGTCCCCAACAGTTTGATTTTTTCCAAAAGCCGGTTTTTCCTTGTCGTGAACCCGTTGTGCAGATTGATTTAGGGCGGTTTCGCTCACGCATTAAGCGGGCGATGGCGCGGGCTTTGCGTGAATGCCGGGTTGAGCGCAGTGTGATTGCGGAGCGTATGGCGCATTATTTAGGGATTGGGTGTTTAAGTAAGGCCAATTTGGATGCTTATATTGCGGAAAGTAAGCAGGTGGATATTTCCCTGCTGCGGTTTAAGGCATTTGTGCGGACGACAGAGGCATTTTGGCTCTGGGATGAGGTGGTGAGTGAAGATGGTTTATTGCTGTTGCAAGGGGATGAGGCGCGGTTAGCAGAAATTGCAAGGTTGCAGCAGGAACAGCGTGAGATTGCAGCGCGATTAAAAGCGATGCGTGCGGTTCCGGTTCGTATTAGACGGGGGCAGCCATGAAAGAGTGGTTTAGTATTGCTGAATTGGCTAAGGCGGCTTTGCCAGGATTGCCGAAAACATATAAAAGTCTTGAAAACCATGGACGGGCATATTGGAGAAAAAACTCTGAACTTTCGAGGAAAGTAGGAGGCAAAACCAAGCCGGTTTGGGAGTATCATGTTTCTTTATTACCAGAAGCTTCACGGGCAGCGTTGTTGGTGCGTGCTGGTGGGGTTTGTGTAGAAGAAAAGACAGCTCAAAATGTGCAAAAGGAAAGCATCTGGGTGCATTATGAGGGGCTTTCAAAGGCGCATAAAAGGCGCTGTGAAGAGCGTTTGAAGGCACTTTGTTATATGGAGGATTTGCTCCATGCCGGTATGGGTGTACATGATGCGGCAAGTTTGTGTGCGGTGCAGTTTGGTGTGAGCTGTAGGTCGCTTTTTCATTGGCGGCAGATGGTAGAAGGGTATGAGCGTCCTGATTGGTTGGCAGCGTTAGCGCCTTCCTATGGTGAGGAGAGTTGTGCACAATTTGCGCCATGTCATGAGGGGGCGTGGGAGGTTTTATGTTCGGATTATTTACGCCCCTCTCGTCCTGCTTTTTCGGCATGTTATCGGCGCATGGTGATGGTTGCGCAGGAGCGGGGCTGGGAGCCAATTCCTTCAGAGCGGGCTTTGCGGCGTCGTTTTAAGGCGCAAGTTTCCAAAGCGGTTGTGGTTTTAGCACGTGAGGGAGAAGAAAAGGCAAAAAAGCTTTATCCGGCACAACGGCGTGATCGCTCAAGCCTGCATGCACTGCAAGCGGTGAATATGGATGGGCATAAGCTGGATGTTTTTGTGAATGTTCCTTGGACAGAAAAGCCTGTGCGGCTTTATCTGATTGCCATTCAAGATCTTTATTCGGGTAAGATTTTATCGTGGCGCCTATCGGATGCTGAGACTTGGGAAATCGTGCGTTTGGTGATTGGGGATATGGTAGAGGCTTATGGGATACCGGAGCGTATGACTTTGGATAATGGGCGTGCTTTTACCAGCAAGTGGATTTCTGGAGGTGTGCAAAACCGTTTTCGCTTTAAGATTAAGCCGGATGATCCGCAGGGGCTTTTGACGAGTTTGGGGGTGCAATTGCAATGGACCACACCTTATAGCGGACAGTCTAAACCAATTGAGCGGGCATGGCGTGATCTGGCAGAAGCGATTTCCAAACATCCCTTTTGTGCGGGGGCTTATACGGGCAATAAACCGGATGCCAAGCCTGAAGATTATGGCAAGCGCGCGATAGGATTTGAAGCGTTTAAAGCCCATGTTGGTGCGCAAATTTGTGCACATAATGCGCAAGCAGGGCGCAAGGCGCTAACATGTGCGGGGCGCAGTTTTGATGAGACCTTTGCAGAAAGTTTGCAAGCCGAGGGGACGATTATTCGGCAAGCAACGGCAGCACAACGGGCTTTATGGCTTTTAACCTCTGAGGCGTTGCGTGCGCAAAAGGGTACGGGCGAGATACATTTTTATGGCAATCGTTATTGGACGCGGGCGTTGAATGAGCATGCGGGGAAAAAGGTGATTGTACGCTTTGATCCGGATAATTTGCATCAGGATTTACGGGTTTATGATTTGCATAATCAGTTGCTTTGTTTGGCACCATGCCTGGCGGATGTGGGCTTTTATGACCAGCATGCGGCGCGTCTCAATGGGCGTTTGCGTAAAGAGTATGTGAAGGCTGTGAGGGTAGAAAAACAGCTAGCGGCAAAGCTTGCGCCTGATCAATTGGCAGATGTTTATGGGCGCCTTGAGAAAAAGGATGAAGCGTTCAAATCGAAGCTTCCGATAAAGCCAAAAGTGAGCCGCTTGATGCCAAACAATGTTAGGAATTTAGCTTTGACAGCAGACGATGATGAGGTTTTGGGGGAAGAAGAATTTAGCACGCACTTGCATAAAGCTTTGAGAAAGCTTTCGGCGTCTGATGAGGGGCGTGAAGTGATAAAGTTTCCTAGAAAATAGGAAAAGAGAGGGGGGATTTACAAGAGTGCCTATAAGGGGGGCTGGTTGAGTATCGCGTACCAGCTTGAAGATTTAACAAAGAAAGGGGGGGGGAGAAATCTTATCCATTTCAATTTCTAAATCAATACGAAAATTTTCAGGTGCCTTTGCCCTGAGAGGTGAGGTGCGTGAAGTTAGCAAGTTCCCCGATGTGTGAGAAAGAGATGGGAATTTATAAGGGAACCGGTTAAGTATCGCGTACGGTTTTGGAGTAACCCAAAAACGGGTAGGTGGGAGCCTACCCATTCAATAAAATCTAAAATCAATACGGATCTAGATCAATACGAGAGGGAGATTATAGATGAAAAACGCGATAAACGCAACGGTCGATAAAAATCCTTGGGCGCGACCTAAAATCCAGCCCAGTGGGACAGCCCAAAACCGCAACAGTGATGACATTGTTTTATGGAATGAGCTTGTGGATGCGGTAAGAGCTTTGGGGCAAATGAATGATTGGTCGAAAGCGGAAGTGGCGCGGCGCATTGGCATGCCGGATGGGACGTTTTCGCAATGGTATGCGGGCAGTTATGCGGGGCAATTGGGTAAGCAAAATGCAAAAGTTCAACAATGGGTTGAGGTTTTAAAGGAAACGGCGGGGTTTTTGGAAAAGATCCCAGAAAAACCAGCCTTTCAGAGGAATCGAATTGCTAGTGAGATTATTGATACTTTAACACTGGCACAAAGTACGGGGGATATGGTGATGATTACGCTTGATGCGGGCAGTGGCAAGACCGAAACTTGCCGCCATTACCGCGCAACCCGCCCGCATGTTTATCTGGTGACAGCAAGTCCGCATACGCGCAGTGTTCACGGTATTTTGAATGATATGGCAGCAGAATTAGAAGTGGTGGAATATAATCCCACCCGCTTAACGCGTGCGATTGGTAAGAAATTAGAGCGCGTGGGCAGTGGCACGTTGTTGATCGTTGATGAGGCGCAAAATTTAACGGATGAGGCGATTAATCAGTTGCGCCATTTTGTTGATATCAACGGTACAGGTTTGGCTTTGGTTGGCAATGATGAGATCTCGGGGCGGTTGGTTCATCGTCAAAATGGTCCCTCTTATGCGCAAATTAAAAGCCGATTGGCCATGCATCTGAAGCGTCGCAAGCCCTATAGTGAGGATATTGCAGCGCGCATTCATGATTGGGGGATTGAAGATGTTGGTGCGATAAAGTTTTTGACAGGGATTGGTTTGAAAGCTGGCGCTTTGCGGCAAATTGACAAAACCATGATGTTGGCACGCATGGCAGCGCTTGGAGATGGGTGTGAAGTGAC
The DNA here is from genome assembly GCF_045277155.1 of Bartonella gliris. Lineage (GTDB taxonomy): Bacteria > Pseudomonadota > Alphaproteobacteria > Rhizobiales > Rhizobiaceae > Bartonella > Bartonella gliris. The sequence continues at coordinate 484,175 of NZ_CP123962.1, read as the reverse complement.
CCTGAAACATGTCAAAGCGGCATGGAAAAATCGTGACGTGGAGGAATTGGCATGATCCCTTTATGCGACAAAGAATTATCCAATACACTTGTTGGTCTTTATGACGATTATCAACGGGGTTTTGACATTGGAGAGCCGCTTAAATTGTGTGTGGATTTAGCGTTATCGCTTGAATTGGAATTGAGTGTTCACCGTTTGGGGGAAGCGGATGCGGTTTTGGAAGCTGAAGTTGCAGAAGTTTTGGCTGAGTGTGAAGGTTCTGATCGAGATGAAGATAAGACCAATCGTGTGATTTATATGGATTTTGGAGGCGGGAAATGATGGAACGGAACCCTTATATGGTGAGAGATTGCTTGGTTGCTTTGCGCTCTGCTTTGTTAAAACATGAACTGGATGGGATTTTTTTGAGTGCGAAAGATGTTCGAGAATTGAATGATTATTTACGCCGTTTGGCGGGCTATAACCACATTTTGGGGCATGAACTTTTGCGGTGTCGTTGGCAAATAAAGGCGGGGTACACGCCTTCTTCAGGGGATGTTGTGCCATTTCGTCGGTTTCAAAAAACACAGGAGGAGGTTGGTGATGAATCCACAAATTGAACTTGAAGGAACGCATTATATGAAGGATGCGAAAGGGGCTTTGGTGCCGGTAAGCTTGATCCGCCCTGCGGATTTGTTAGAAGATGAAACGGTGCGCAAAATTATGGGTTTTGCGAAAGAATTATCGGCAAGGATTGCGCGTTTTAACAACCATACGATTGCAGATTTGAGTGATTTTGATAGCTTGCTTGCACAAGAATATGGTGTGGAGCGGCGTGGCAAAAAGGGCAATTGTACTTACACAAGCTTTGATGGTTTGCAGCGCATTAAGGTGCAAGTTCAGGAAAGTTTTGATTTTGGACCGCAATTGCAAATTGCCAAAAGCCTTCTTGATGAATGTTTGAATGAATGGTCTGCAGATGCGCGCCCTGAAATCCGTGCGATTATTACGCGTGCTTTTAATACGGATAAGGAAGGCAAGGTAAATCGGGGGGAAATCTTTATGCTGTTGCGTTTGGATATTGATGATCCACGCTGGAAGCAAGCTATGCGGGCGATCCGTGAAGCCATTCGTGTGACGACATCTAAGGAATATGTGCGTTTTTATGAGCGTGAAACATTAGAAAGCGCTTGGCGTGCTGTGACCATTGATCTGGCGAAGACGTGAGGGGGTAACATGTCTTTAGCTGTCCTTCATATGGGAAAACGCGCGTTAGGTCTTGATGATGAGACCTATCGCGCGCTGCTCTATCGCCTGACGGGGAAGCAATCGGCGAAGGATTTGAACTATTCAGAAAAGCGCTTGGTCGTCGCTGAAATGAAAGCGTGTGGTTTTAAGCCGAATGTGAAGCGTTTAGAGGGCAAATATGCTAAGAAGCTACAGGCGCTCTGGATAGCTGGGTGGAATCTTGGCATTATTCGTGATCGTTCAGATAAAGCGTTGCTTGCCTTTGTGAAGAGACAGACAGGCGTTGATCATGTTCGTTTTTTACGCGATAGCGATGATGCATGCAGAGCTATTGAGGCGTTGAAAGGTTGGTTGCAGCGTGAGGGTGGGGTTGACTGGAAAGGGAAAAAGATTCAAGATTCATGGCAGAAAATGCCAGGATATTTGATTTTGCGTGCCCAATGGAAGCGTTTAAATCCGGATGCTGTGTTTGATCCAGTGTTTGACCTTGGGGCTTTTCATCAAAGTGTTATGGCGTTAAGTGGTAAAACTTTGGGCGAGATGAATGGGGGCGATTTTAGAGAAGTGATGAATGTTTGGGGGCGGAAAATCCGAAAAGGTGTTAAAAGCGAGGGGTAAGCATGCATGTACGAGGAAGTCTATAGCGATTTTCCTGCCTTATTGCGTGAAATAGCCGATATTGCGGGCAGTGAGGCGGCATGGAATATGATGCGTGCTTTTGGCGGACGAGAAGTTTATATACCTGGGCGTCTTGAGAATGCGGATTGGTTGATTGAAATTGTTGGGTTTGAAGAGGCGCAGCAACTCATCAACCATTTTTGTTTTAATGGTTCTGGTGTGCGCCTTCTTATCCCCCTTGGTAGAGATGCTGAACGGCGGCAAAAAATGGTGCAAGCGTTGCAAAAAGGCTGGTCGGTGGATGCTGCAGCAGCTGTTTCTGGTATGCATGTGCGTACAGCCTATCGCTTGAAGAAGAAAATTTCTTCAAAAGAGCCACAAGGTTTATTATTCCCAGAGTTTTATTGAGTATTGAGAGTTTTGACTGACAGTGTCAGGCTTATATTGGGGGAGTGAGACCCGATAAACTGCGGATGGATTTTATTCATTCATTGGTTTGTTATGATTTCAATAGACGCTTCTTTTCTTCATTGCCTTGCGCCTAAACTGACGCATCATGCGCGGCAAGATTTTATTATTGTTGAAATGGCACGAGCGTTGCCTGAAGCTTTGTCTTATGGGGCGATCACGACACGTTTGCGTGTTGCGCATTTTTTAAGCCAATGTGCGCATGAAAGTGATGGCTTTTTTACCGTTTGTGAATATGCCTCAGGGCGTGCTTATGAGGGACGAGGAGATTTAGGCAATGTTAGGCTTGGGGATGGGGTGCGCTTTAAAGGGCGTGGTTTAATCCAATTAACGGGGCGCAAGAATTATCGCTGTTTTACGCAGTTTTGGCGCTCAGTTGATGAACACGCTGTTGATTGTGAAGCTTTTCCGCAAGTGGTAGAGACATTTCCAGCAGCGCTTTGGTCTGCCATTTGGTTTTGGCAGATGAGAGGTTTGAATAAGCTAGCAGATCAGGATGATGTCGTGAGGATTACCAAGGCGATTAATGGCGGCAAGAATGGGCTTTCTCAACGTTTGACCTATTTAAACCGTGCCAAAAAGCTTTTGGGACTTGGAGGCGAGGTGAAGGCATGAAGCCGTCTTATCGTGGTTCTAGGCTCTATTTATGGTGGTCCTTTTGGTTTGCTTGGGGGGTTATTTTTTTGCTCATTTGTGGTGGTTTGTGGGGCGTGCCTGGCATTGTTGATATGGCGGGCATTTCTATTCCTTCGATGGTAGCGATACTTGTTGGCAATTTGGGGGTGCATCGTGGTTTTGGTTCGTTGGATTTTTCCAATAGGAAACATTCCCATAAGCGGCAGAGCAGCTCCTATAATAGCGGGGAGATAGCGCCGTGGGAGAATAAGCGCAATGTTTAGCCCCGTTTCAAAACTGTCTTTTGGGTTGCTTGTTTTGGTCAGTGTGATGTTAGCGGCTTTTGGCTTTATGAAAGCGCAAGTTTTAAAGGCGGAAAGAGCGCGAGATCTCTATTGGCAGCTTGAAATTGCCAAAGCTTCGGCACGCGCAAAGCTTGCGCAGGAGCAACAGAGGCAAATAGCACGGGAAGCCGAACAGCAAGCGCAAGGGGTGATTTCGGCTTTGGAACAAAAGTTTGTGAAAATGGAGGAAGCAAATGGGACATTGCCCGTTACTGGGCCGGTTACTGGCTGTGGCATTGGGGTTGAGCGTGTGCGCTTGCTCAACACGCAAGCCCGCAAATAGCCTTTCTTCTCATTTTTTATCGGTTGAATTGCCGGCCCTCGTGCAAAGTGCATGTGCCCGCCCAGTTTTACTGCCAGAGCGTGCTTTGAACGCGCGAGAAGTGGTGCACTATTGGGGGCGTGATCGTGCTGCTTTATTGATTTGCGAACAGCGCAGAGGAGCTGCTGTCAAAGCAATTTTAGGCAAGGGGGAGGGGATTTTCAAGTGAATTTGGATATCAGTGTTGCGAATGGCTGGTTGTCTTTGCTGTTATCGATTGTTGCGATTTCTGGTGTTTTGAAAGCTTATTTTTCTTCTGGCACGAGGGAAATGCTGAAAGACCTTGTTGCGCTTAAAGAGCGTGTACAAAAGTTAGAAACGGAGATGGACATTTTACCTGATCGTGATGCGCTGCAAAGATTGGAAGTGAATATGGAGCGCTTGAATGGTCGTCTCAACATGCTTTCTGCGCAATTGCAACCAGTGGCGGCGATAGGTGAGCGCTTGCAAGAGTTTTTACTGGAGAATGCCAAGAAATGAAAGCAGATATGGATAAAATTATCCGTGAAGAAGCGCGGTTGATTATTTTAAAAGGTCTTACTTGTGAGCGCAGCGAAACCTTATCGAGTGCAATGATTGAGCGGCTTTTATACAGTTATGGCATCAGGCGTGATCGCGATTTTGTGCATAATGAACTGGTTTTTATGGAAGATCAAGGTGCTGTCACCTTAAAACAGATGGGTTCAGTTTTTCTTGCGGCGTTAACAGAACGGGGAGCGCGTCATTTAGACCGGAGCTTTTCCATTGAGGGGATTAAGCGTCCCAAACGTTCATCAATAAAAGACGAGGTAAAAGATGCGCAAGGGCGGGCGTGGACGGTTAACGGCGATTGATTTATTGCCGCGGGGGGCGTGTGATCAAATCATTGCTGCGGCTGCTGAGGCTTTAAATGGGCGTGAGAAGACACAAATGGCTATTTATGGTGAGTTTAAAGCGGCTTTGAAGGCTTTAAAAAAGAAACGGGTTTAAGCTTTTCTATTCCCTCTTTTTCGAGTTTTAATCGTTATTCTTTGCGTTTAGCGGTTATGTTACGGCGCTTAGAACAGACAAGAGAAATTGCGGCAAGCCTCTCACAACGCTTTGATGCCAAAGCTTCTGACAATATTACTCTGTTGACGGCTGCGGCGATTAAAGAACTAATTTTTTCGACGTTAAGCAGTGGAAAAAAACTTTCGCCAAAAGCGGCGCAAGAATTGGCCAATGCGCTTAAAGGGGTTTTGGCGGCTGAACATTTGTCGACCACGAGGCGGCAAAAGTTGGAAAAGGATTTTACCAACAAAGCAAGCAAAGCGGTTGATGTGGCAGCGGCAGCGGCGGGGCTCTCAAAAGAGCGCGCGCGTGCTATTCGTGCGCAGGTGTTGGGGGTTAAAAATGGCTGAACAGCCCCTCTCAAAAAGTCCTGTCTTTGATCATCAAAGTGGTTTTGATATTTGGCAGGAAAGCGCTTTTCCAAAAGAGCAAGATCCTCTTGCTGAAGGCATTTTGATGGCGCATCAACGGGCATGGATTGAAGATAAGTCGCCGTTAAAATTGGTTGAAAAGGGGCGGCGGACCGGCATTACTTTTGCGGAAGCTTTGGATGATACCCTTATTGCTGCAGCGACGCGTGAAGCTGGTGGCGATAATGTTTTTTACATTGGTGATACCAAAGAAAAGGGGCGTGAATTTATTGGTTATGTGAGCAATTTTGCCAGGGCACTTACCAGCCACAGTGGGGATGTGGAGGAATTTTTATTTTCTGATCAAAAGGAAGATGGGTCGACAAAATATATCTCTGCATATCGGGTGCGTTTTGCTTCAGGATTTCGCATTGAGGCGCTTTCGAGCCGCCCTGAAAATATCCGTGGTCTACAGGGTATTGTGGTGATTGACGAGGCGGCGTTTCACCAAGATGTGCGCTCTGTTTTGGATGCGGTGAATGCTTTGTTGATTTGGGGAGGCAAGATCCGTGTGATCTCCACCCATAACGGTGTTTTAAACCCTTTCAATGAATTGATCGGTGAGGCGCGCGCAGGCAAAGTGCCTTTTTCGATGCATTGTTACCCCTTTGGTATAGCGGTTAAAAATGGCTTGTTTAAACGGGTTTGTGCCATGAAAGGAGAGGTGTGGAGTTTAGCATCTGAACAACAATGGGAAGAGCAAATCCGTGCCTCTTATGGGGTGCGTTTGGCTGCTATGCGGCAAGAATTGGATGCGATACCGGCAGATCAAGAAGGGGCGGCTTTAACACGCTTACAGATTGAAAATTGTTGTGCGCCTGATATTGCGGTGTTGCGTTTTGCTTGTGTGGATGATTTTAAAAATCAATCGGATTATCAACGAAGTCAAGCTGCTTTTAATTGGTGTGAGGGGCGCCTAAAGCCTCTGCATATTGGGCTTGACCGACGACGCCAACATGTTTTTGGCGTTGATTTTGCTAGATCAGGCGATGCGACATCCATTGTGGTGATGGAAGTGGGACAAGATTTGGTGCGCCGTGTCCGGTTTATGGTGGAATTGCGCAATATGCCGTTTGACCAACAAAGAGAGATTTTATTTTATGGAGTGAATGGCTTGCCGCGTTTGTTGGGGGGCGCTTTGGATGCACGGGGCAATGGGGCTTATTTAGCAGAAAAAGCAGCGCAGCGTTATGGGGCGTGTGTAAAGGAAGTACAATTATCGCAAAGTTGGTATGGCAAGGAGATGCCGGCTTATTTAGAAGCCTTTGGGGATGGGTCGATTGTTTTGCCGCGCGATAGTGACATTGTTGCCGATCATCAAGCGCTTGCGTATGTCAATGGCATTGTGAAAATTTCAGACAATCATCGTTTTAAAGGCAGTGATGGTTTTATGCGCCATGGGGATAGTGCTATTGCTTGCGCTTTGGCTTATTTTGCCAGCCGCCAAACTCCTGAAATTTATGATTATACACCTGTAAGAGAGAGGTATAGTTTTGAGGAAAGCCCGCTCTTTTCAACCCCTTTTTTTTCAACAATGCGATCAAAGATTTATTGATGGGATGATGAGATGGTAAAACTTTTAGATCAGTGGGGCAGGGCGCTTCATATCAAAGGGCTAGAGCGGGAGGTGGCAGCGCCTAGCATTGGTGGTGTTCGTGATGTGTGGTCACAAACTATTGTCAGTGGTCTCACACCTGCCCAACTTGCCGATATTTTACAACAGGCAGCACGGGGGCATCCAGAGCAGTTTTTCCAACTTGCCGATGATATGGAAGAGCGTGATTTGCATTATCGTGCTGTGCTTGGCATGCGTAAAAATGCTCTCACGGGGTGGAGCCTGGAGTGATTGCAGCAAGCAACAGTGCGTTGGATAAAAAGATTGCGGATGCGGTGCGCGAAATGATTAGTGCACCTACTTTTGTTGATGATTATGTGACAGATTTGTTAGATGCTTTGGGAAAAGGCTATGCGATTGTTGAAACCTTGTGGGACAAAAGTGCCAAGGAATGGTGGCCTGTTGCTTGGAAATGGCGTGACCAGCGATTTTTTCAATTGGACCGGCGGGATGGTTTTCATTTGCGTTTAAAAGAAGAGGGCTCTCACTATGGTATTGAGTTGCCTGCTTATAAATTTTCCATTCATCGCCCAAAGTTAAAAAGTGGTTTGCCTATCCGCACGGGGCTTGCACGGCTTGCGGCTTGGGCATTTTTGTTTAAGTCTTATACCTTAAAAGATTGGATGGCGTTCTTAGAAGTTTACGGCATGCCGTTGCGTGTGGGGAAATATGGTGCGAGCTCTTCTCATGAGGAACGGCGTGTTCTCATTCAAGCGGTGCGTGATTTATCCAGTGATGCGGCAGCGATTATTCCTAAAGAGATGGAGATTGAATTTATTGAAGCGGCAGGGGGCAGTGGCAATGCGGTTTTTGCCGCAAAGGCTGAATATTTAGATCGGCAGATCTCAAAGGGTGTGTTGGGACAAACGATGACGACGGATGATGGTTCGTCCTTTTCGCAAGCGCGCATTCATGAAAATGTGCGTCATGATATTGCCAGAGCTGATGCACGGCAATTGGCGTTGACGGCCAATCGTGATTTGATTGTGCCGTTTGTTGAGATTAATTTTGGGCGCCAAGAGCGCCCCCCCTTGTTTATTGGCCGATTTCGGAAAATGAAGATATTAAAGCGATTAGTGATGCTTTGCAAAAACTCGTGCCCTTGGGTTTGCGTGTTGGGGCGCAAGAAGTGCGCAATAAGATTGGCTTTTCGCAACCAAAAAAGGAAGAAGATGTTTTAAAGGCTCCTGAGAATGCGCCTGATGATGAGAGGGGACAAGAGGATGGTGAGGGTAAACAAAAGGCGAGTTTTTGTGCTGATTGTGGGGGTGCTTTTGATGTTTCTGTGACAAGAGAGAGCAAGGGTGGAAAAAAGCAGGGTGGGAAATATCACGACGAATTGGACCGACTTTCTGAAGAAGCTTTAAGTGACTGGGAAGAGGACTTAGAACCCCTTTTAAAGCCTTTTAAAAAGCTTGTGAGAGAAGCAAAAAGTTATGAGGATATCCTAAAAGGCTTGGATGAATTGCTTGGTAAAATGGATCATCACGCATTAGCAGCACGCTTGGCAAAAGTACAAATGATTGCACGTGGGCTTGGGTATCATGGATGAGGAACTTTTTAAAACCGCCCCTAAAGAGGTCACCCGTTATTTTGAAGCCAAGGCACTTGTTCCAAGCTTTGATTGGCGTGATGTGGCACCAGAAGAACATGCTTTTTCCTTTACGGTGGCAAAATCGGTGGGCTATGACATTTTGGAGGATTTTAAGCGAGCGGTTGGAGAGGCAATAAAACATCAAGTTCCTTTTCAAGAATTTCAAAAAAATCTGATGCCAATTTTACAGGAAAAGGGCTGGTGGGGGAAAAAGACCAGCATTGACCCGAAAACGGGTGAAAAGAGTGTGGTGCAATTGGGCAGTCCGCGGCGTTTAGAAACGGTCTATTGGGCCAATACCATGAGTGCGCATGCGGCAGGTGAGTGGGAGCGCACACAAAATAATAAAGAATTTTTGCCCTATCTCACCTATGCTTTGTCGAGTTCAGAACATAAGCGTTTAGAGCATGAAAGTTGGGTGGGGTTTACCGCACCCGTTGATGATCCGGTTTGGGATTGGCTTTATCCGCCCAATGGCTGGCGGTGTAAATGCAGTGTGCGGCAGGTAAGCCGTTATGAAGCAGACAATTTAGGCTATGAAGAGGGGGCAGAGCCACCCCATGTGGAGGAGCGGGTTTGGCACAATAAACGGACGGGGCGGGTTGAGAAGATACCAAAGGGGATTGATCCTGGTTGGCATTCTAATCCTGGGAAACATCGGGCGCAAAATTTAAATCATTTTTTGAGTGATAAAATTTCTGTGATGGGGGACAATGACAAGCGCATTGCCATTGAAGATATTGTGGGCTCTCCACTTTTGGAAGCCATGTTTGAAGGACGTATGCCTCGCGGGTTTATACCCATTGCACCTATACCACAAAAGGTGCGTGATGCTTTTACAACAGAAAGTTCTCTTATTCGCTTATCCTCAGACAGCGTAAAACATATTGTATTAGAGCATCAAGCACGCGCTCTTCATTTGAGTGATTTTCGAGGCGCCATTCAAACACTCATCCGCCCCCATGGCGTTATCAGACGCAAAGATACGCAGGGTGTTATGTTTTTGGGTGAAAGTGGTGGGGCATGGTGGCGCTTTGTGGTCAAATGGGTAGTAAGCAAACAAGAATGGTGGTTGACCTCCATGCATAAAAAGAGCTTTCGCGAAATTCAACGTTTGTTAAACGCGGCTGAAAAAAAGGGCGAGAGGTTGTTGTAAAGAAAACAACAGTAACGGAAAAGAGGCTAGGAAAATGGGAAGGCGTGGAGGGCGGTCAATTCCTCGCAGATCCGGTAAAACGTCCTGGTATAACTGGCTCACGCCTCGTGGATAGAAGTAACAGTTTAAAAACAATCTTAAAAAAAACGGCTTGAGAGAGGCTTTTTGTATTAAGGCGATATTTGTACCTTAAGATCTCTAACGGCGCTCTATCGCCTTTGAAGTGCCTTTGAAAACGATTTTATAAGAGGGTTTGGCAGGAGGTTTTCTCTCACAAGTTATAAGAGGGGAAAAGAGTGCTTTGAAAGTGCTTTTTTTAAAGATGTGCCTTTTTGACTGACAGTGTCAGACTTATAAGGTGAATGGGTTTCATGCATTGTATTGCCAATGACAATTGTAAAGCAATAGGCAATGATGGAACAGGAATTTCACGAAAATGGTGAAGAGGGAAATACCGAGACATTTCATGCTGCGTTAATAGATCTTTGCCAAGACATCTCGCTTAAGCAAGCGCCTGAGTGGGTCGAGCTTTTGCCCAAGGTGCCATATGTGAAAGCGCGTGATGGACGGGAATGGCATTATAACCCGCAAACCATTTTAAAAGCTTTTGCAGCCAATAAAGGACCGCTTATGATTGATTATGAGCATGGGCAACATCACCGTGCGAGAAATGGTTTAGAAGCGCCTGCCAGTGGCTGGATTGAAGAATTAGCAGAGCGTGATGGTTCTGCTGGTTATGTTATTCCTTTTAAAATGAATTAATCGAGCCTTAAAATGAACAGACCTTTTCCCATTGATCCAACACTCACCGCCATAGCTATTGGTTATCGCAATCCAGCAGGTTCTCTTATTGGCGATAAAGTTTTGCCATGCGTTCCTGTTTTAAGTGAGGTGTTTAAATATAGTGAATTTCCCTTAGCAGAAAATTTTACCGTGCCTGAACTTGAGATTGGGCGAAAAGGGCACCCAAATGTGGTGGAATTTTCTGCCTTTGAACGGGAAGCCAGTGTCAAAGATTACGGACTTGATGATTTGATTCCCAATTCAGATATTGAAGCAGCGGCACGCGCCAGGGCAGAGCGACGCTCTCGCTATAATCCGGAAAAGACAGCTGTAGAGGGGCTTGCCAATTTGCTAGAACTGGGGCGTGAAGTGCGTGTTGCAGCCCTTGTGCAAAGAAGTGAAAATTACGCACCAGAGCGCGTGATAACGCTCAAAGGTGAGAATAAATTTAGCGATTATGAAAAATCTGATCCTTATGCCACTTTAGATGAGGCGATGGATAAAGCTCTCGTCTATACGCCCAACACCATTGTGATGGGTAAAGTTGTTTGGTCAAAACTCAAACGTCATCCCAAAATCATTAAAGCCGTTAAAGGGGGGGGCACTGCTGATGGTTTTGTCACCAAGGCGCAATTTGCGGATCTGATGGAAATACACCCCGATCGTTTACTCATTGGTGAATCGCAAGTGAATTTGGCACGCAAAGGGCGTTCGGCACAATTGGCACGTGTTTGGGGTAATAAGATTGCACTGCTTTATATTGATCCCACCAAACAACAGGCGGATGGATCGGTGATCAGTTGGGGCTTTAGCGCCCAATTGGGTGAACGTTTGTCTGGAGTGATCAATGATCCAGATATCGGCTTATCAGGCGGTAAACGGGTGCGTGTGGGTGAACGCGTGTGTGAATTGGTGGCAGCCAAAGATGCCGGCGTTTTGTTGCAAGATGTTGTCTGAGGGAAACTTTGAAACATGGCTTATGCAAGCAAAACATTGATTGAAGAGCTCTGGGGTGATGACTTCTTGGACGATTTATGCGGGATGGATGAGAATTCTGATCCAGTTTTTTCAGAGCAAGCCATTGCCCGCGCGCTCGAACAGGGAAGCGGTGAGATTGATGTGCATTTGTCTCATCGTTACAAGGTACCGATTGCCGGAAAACCAACAGCTCTGGGTATGATCTGTGTCAATATTGCTGTTTATAATTTAGCCATACGCCATACGGCACTGACCACGACCATTGAAGATCGCTACAAACAGGCGGTTGATTTACTAAAACGCATTGCAGAAGGCAAAGCGGGTTTAGGCATAGATGAACCTAAAATTATGAGCGAAGATGGTCCCGTTAAGGATGGGGCTTTTTTCCATGCCAAGCCGCGTTTGATGGGAAGGTAACATGTCTGTTTCAACCCATATTGAGATTAAAGAGACGGGGCTTGAAGCGGCTTTATCCTTTTTACAAAAGGGAGCTGAGAGCTCGATGGGGACTTTGGCACAAGGGGTTGGGCGCCTCATTCAAGAGAGCACAAGGCGGCGGATTCAAAGCGAAAAAACGTCTGCCCAAGGAGAGAAGTGGAAAAACAATTATGCTCGCACCTCCATTCTTTTTGCCAGTGGGGCGCTTTCACACTCCATTGATATGAAAGCTTCACCAGAACAGGTGATTGTGGGCTCTGGCTTGGTTTATGCGCGTATTCACCAATTGGGTGGGACTATTCGCCCGAAAAATGCTAGCACCCTTCGTTTTCGTCTGGCAAGCGGCAAAGCACAGCACTTTGTTTGTGTGCATCAAGTGACCATGCCCGCGCGCCCTTATTTGGGGCTTTCAGAGTGCAATAAAGTAGAAATTGTCAAAGCGGCAGAGGATTGGCTGGGAAAGGTCTTTTCATGAGTCAAGCTGTTGAAAGTCAGGGGCGCATTAATGCGTTTCGTGAAGCGGTGATAAGGAGCCTTAAAAGGGCTTTACCGGATGTGCGTGATTGCAGCTGTCAATTTGGGCGTTTTAATTTAGAAGAGCTTGAAACTCAGATGTTTGTGGCTCCAGCCATACGCGTTGCGGTGTTAGAAAGCCGTTTGAGTCCTGTAGCAAGTGGGCAGCAGAGTGCTGATCTTCATTTAGGGGCTTTTATTATCACTACGGGTAAAGAGCGTGATGTTCAAAGTTGGCTTTTGGCAGAAGCCATTGCGGTGCTTTGTCATAGCGGGCAATTATGGGGATTAACGCATTTAAGTAGCCCGCGTGAGGTGCAAATTGAACCGATTATTTCGGCGGCGATTAAGCAGCAGGGTGTATCGATTAGTGTGGTGGAATGGCACCAAGATTTGCATCAGTTGGGACAGGATATTTTTTGTGATGAGGGAAAGAGTCAACTCAAAGCAGGGTTGCTCTCTTTAGACAATGAGGTGGGGGCATGAATGATGCGCATCTTTTGAGTGATACCTTGCGGCAAATGATGAAGCGGCTTGATGCGCTTGAACGTTGTCTTGCCAACCAGCACATGATTGGGCGGGTTGCAGAAGTTGATGGCCATAGGGTGCGGGTGAAACTTTCCGCACAAGGTGTTAATGGACAAGCGGTTTTATCGCCTTGGCTACAAGCGCAAGAAGCTGCTGGTACTGTTTCAAGCAATATGCCCTTAAACATTGGTGATCCTGTGCGGTTGTTAAACCCACATGGCGAAATTGGTTCTGCTTCTCTGGTGGTGCGCGATAGTTATAGTGAGGATGCGCCTAATCCCGCGCGCTCTTTCCAAGAATTTGCTCTGTGTTATGCCGGTGGCGCTTTGCGCATCACGAAGGATGAACTCATTCTCTCCCATGGGGAAAACCAAATCCATTTGAGCGCACAAGGTTTGGTGCTTTCTCATCAATCAACCCGTGTTGCATTAACGGGCAGTGTGCACATTCAAGCAGAAGATTTGCAGCACAATCAAAAATCTGTTGGCGCAAGCCATGTTCACGGTGGGGTCAAAATGGGTCCCTCCACAACCTCTAGCCCCCTTTAAAGGAGTTTATCATGCGTGAGAACAGTTATATTATTTTAACCAATGCCGATTTTGTTGCAGGCAAGCGTTCACCGGGCAAAGGTGAGGAAATTCGTTTAAGTGAAGAAGCGGCAAAATATCCGTTGCTTCTTGGTCAGATTGCTGAAAAACCAGCACCTGTTGTTTCTGCACCCCCAACTGTTTCTCCTGCCAAGACAACGAAGGGTGCTTAAAGCATGCGGTGTGGGATGAGCGAAAAGGATGGCTCTCTTTTATATGGTTGGGACCATTGTCAACAGTCTATTCGTAAATGTCTGACGACAAGAATTGGGACACGGGTTTTGCGTCGTCATTATGGGTGTAATGTTGGAGCTTACCAAGATGCCAATGCCGATCCTGCGACGATGATGCAGCTTTATCAAGAAATCGTGCAAGCGCTCGATGATCCAGAGTATGGAGAGCCTGGGTTTTCGTTGCAGAGGATTGATCTGACAAAAGCAACGCGTGAAGGCACATTCCATTTTGTTTTAACGGGTGTTTTTTATCCCGATGGGCATTTGGGTGATTGGTCACATAGAGAAGCAATGAGCATCAATTTAGAGGTTGGTCATGACAGACTCTGAACCTTTACCCATTCCACAATTTCCTTTGCCACAACTCCCTCTGCCACAAATTATTGAAGAGCTTTCTGTTGAAGCAATTTTAGAGCAAAAGATCACGCGTTTAACTGAGCTTTTTGCCGCGCATCACATACCTTATAATGTGGAAAAGACCGCTTATGATCCGGTAGTCATTCAATTGCAAGCAGCCGCTTATGAAGAGTTGCTGTTGCGCCAGCGGATGAATGAAGTGGCGCGGGATAATTTACTGGAATTTGCGCGTGGAACAAGTTTAGATCATTTGGGAGATTTCCATGGTGTCAGGCGCCTTTTGGATGAAGATGATGCGCGTTTTCGTCGCCGCATTCGCTTGGAGAGACAAGGACATTCCACAGGCGGCACAGCGCCACGCATTCAATATTTTGCTCTCTCAAGTGATATCCATGTCAAAGATGCTTTTGTTTATCGTGAGGGTAAAAGCCCGCTTATTCATGTTGCGCTTTTTCGTGACAGCCCCTCAGGGGTGGCTGATGAGGCTTTGATCGCCAAGGTACAAGCTGCCCTTGATGAAAAACACGTTAAAATGACCAATGACCACATCCTTGTGAAAAGCGCGGTACAGCGAATGATTAATGTTTCTGCTGATTTTTGGTTGTTACCAGATGAAGGCTCCTTTGTTTTGGAAAGAGCGGAGCAGAATTTAAGAGCAGAATGGGCGCGTGCGCAAAGGCTTGGGCGTGATCTGTCTTTAAGTTGGATACTAAGCCGCTTGATGGTTGAGGGCGTTCACCATGTGAACATAACGCAACCTTGTGAGGATATTTTGGTCGCACCGGATGAAGCGGTCGCACTAGGGGATATCACCTTGTCTCAACGGGGGTATGCTTATTGATGGCTTCCTCACTTTTGCCTGCAAATTCGAGCTTGTTTGAACGCTGTTTGGCAGAAGCAATGGCTTTTGACCCTCACGTTAAAACTACACTCGAAGAAATTTCCCGCGCGAAATTTATTACGCATCCGCCTTCTTGGTTACCTTCTTTAATAGACGAATATGGCTTACAAGAATTAAGTCGTTATTTCTCTAACCCTTATGATTTGATTGATCAAGGTCTTGCCTGGCAGCGGATACGTGGCTCTCTTGCGGCAATAGAGATGGGGCTTGAGTGGCTCGGGGTTACAGCACGCTTTCAACCCGCCTGGACGGGGCGGGTATGGTGGAATTCCTTTCAACTTGATTTTGACAGCCTTCCTGAACGCAAAAGCCTTGAAGCCATTGAAGCGATTACCGACCTTTCCAAAAGTTTGCGCTCTGATTTTCGCCGTGGTGTTTATGGTTATGATGTGCAAGCCATGGAAGGCAATATGTCACGCCTTGATGACAGCATGTTGGAGTATGAAAGCGGTGTGTGCATAACAGCAGGGGGCACTTTGTTTTCCTTTGGGCGCACGACAGAAATCAATCACGTTCTCACAAAAGAAGAAGGCAGGCTTATTGGCAATTGGATAGATGATGGGGATGAAGAGTTAAGCTGGGACCAAATCGATTACCCATGGGACATGGCAAATTTTCCGTGGTGTTCGGTTAAAAAACATGAACGCGATATGTTGATGGCAGAGTGGTTTCATGGCCGCACGCTTTATCTCGTGTTAAGAGACAGCCAAGATGGCGTGATTGGGTATCGCAGATGCTATGCTGTAGCGCCTGTCGAACAGGCTTTGGAGGGTGTGTACAGCCATTGTGGTAACAGATTTAACCCTTCCACAACAGGCACTCTGTTGTTTCTGGCAGCCCGTACAGACTTTCACGATGTTGACCGGAAACAAGCAGCATTTGTTTCCATTCTCGTTCATGCATCTGTGGCAAAAGATATCCCCCTTGATATCCCCCTGGGCAAACTTTGGTGTGACGCCAATGAACTGCGTGGGGGTGTGGAGATCCTCAAAACAGCTGTCAACATTCCTTTGCGTGCCGATGTTCGCGAACAATTCAAAATTTTATTGAGGTTTTAACATGAAGCATGAAAGTGGTTTACCCTTTGCAATTGACAGATCCGTTGGCAAGGACGAACAACAAAGCGTTGTCTTCTATGGCACGCGTCCCTTTATTCAAGCTGGTGAACTCAATGAGGTTCAAACCATCATAAGGGGACGGCATAACCGTTTGGGGCGCCTTGTGGCTAAAGAAGGCGACCGCGTGGAACGGGCTGATGCTTTTGTCAATAAAGATACGAGGACCGTCACATTAACAGATGGCAAGATCTATATCGCCGGCGATATCTTTCCGGTCTCACAAGCCGTTCTCAATAATGTTTCCATGATTGGACGCTTGGAAATCGGTGTGAAGCTGCAAAAAAAGTGGGTAACCCATGAGGATGATCCAGAACTGTTGGGGCAAGTCCCTGGCACCTTGGCAGAAGGAGAGCCTGGTGCCGCACGCGAAACCGCACAACTTGTTTGGGCTCTGAAAGAAGATAACCAGCAAGGGACTTTCTTTCCTGTTTATATCTTACAAGATGGTGTTCTGATTGATCAAAAATCCCCCTCACTGCTTGAACCCGCCATGCAAGCCATTGCTACTTACGACCGTGCGCATGGGCATTATATCGTGAATGGCTGCCGTGTCACAGCCCTTGGAAAAGAGGGACAAAATCAAGTGTTTAGCATTCAAGAAGGGGAAGCCAATATCAATGGCTTTAAACGCAAGCGCTTAGCGGCTTTACGCCATGAAGAGCCAGAAGATTTTTCGACAAGCGTTGTTCCAAGCGAAACCCATATTTTTGCACCTCCAAAAGGACAAACAAGCTTTACCTTTCAACCCTATTACTTTCCCATTGCCGATATTCAATCTCTTTTACTGACAAAGGAGAAAACCGTTAACGTCACCCGTGGTGCGATTGCCGCAGGGCGTGATGGTGTCCCTGATAAAAGCATCACTTCTTTCATCAAAGTCATTCAAGGAAGCAAGGAATTTAAAGAAGGCACAGATTTTAAAAAAACCGGAGACACCATTGATTGGGCGCCGGTGGGAGACGAGCCTTTACCTGGCAGTACTTATGAGGTGACTTATCGCTATCATGCGCGGGTGAGTGCCGATAAAGTGACAGCGCAGGAAATTACCGTCTCAGGTGGGGCTGAGGGGGGTGATATTATCGTCAGTTATACTTATAAATTGCCGCGTATTGACCGCATAGGTTTCAATACAGGGGGCAATGTGGTTTATATCAAGGGGATTTCTTCAGACCAACCTATGGCACCAAGTGTTCCTGATGATGTCTTATCCCTTGCAACCATCACCAACAATTGGCTTGAAACACCACTTGTGGTCAATGATGGCACACGGGTTGCCCCCTATGATGAGATGTGGCGTTATTTTCAACGGGTGCTTTCGCTTGACCGGTTGATGCAGTTAGAGCGCATTAAAAGCAATGTCGACTCTAAAGAACCTGTTGCCAAAAAAGGCATGTTTGCCGACCCTTTTCTGGATGACTCTTACAGAGATGAAGGCTTTCAACAAACCGGGGCTGTTGGCAACGGCATTTTGCAGCTTGCCATTGATCCAACATTCTACACTGCTCCTTTGAAAACGCCCGTCACCCTTGACTGGACAAATGAAGTGATCATTGCGCAAGAATTGACAACGGCTTGCGAAAAAATCAATCCTTATCAAAATTTTGCACCCCTGCCTGGTACAGTCACCCTCACACCCGCAACAGATTTTTGGCATGTCCAGCGCACCGATTGGCTCTCGAGCGTCACCAATCAACTCAATATGGGCTGGAACCGTGGCAGAACTATCCGTAACACAGAAGTGCGTGATGACCTCATCAGTGCAACCCAAGAGAAAATCGCTTTCTTAAGACAAATTACCCTTTCCTTCAAAATTGAAGGCTTTGGCAACGGGGAAAGACTAGAGAGCCTCACCTTTGATGGTGTGAATGTCTTGCCGAATAATTACCTTTTTGCCAATTTCCATGGCACCATTGAAGGCAGTTTTAAGATACCTCAAAACATCACTGCTGGCACAAAAAATGTCGTAGCACGGGGGAGAGGTGGAACAATCGCGACAGGGCTTTTTACCGGTCAAGGTGTGATTGATGTCAAAGTGATGCGGCGCACCACCACGGTGAAGATATGGACGCAAGTGGACCCACAAGCGCAGGTCTTTACCCCTGATGAAACACGGCAAATAACGGGGATTGACTTTCATCTGTGCAAAATCGGTAATCAAAACCATGATCTGGTGGTTGATTTGGTCACCACAGAAAACGGTTATCCGACCGCCGATATTCAAGCGCAAAGCTTTTATTCTATGAAGGGCGCAAAGCTAGGGTGGGCAGAGGCACGCTATGATGTACCACTCCTTATCCCTGATGACCGCTTAACGGCTTTCGTTATCAAGACAGATGATGCTGATCATTCTGTTTCACTGGCAAAGCTTGGGGATTTTGATACAGAACACCAAAGGTACGTCTCAAGTCACCCTTACGTGACCGGTCCCCGCTTTTCTTCTGTCAATGCGCAGAGCTGGACCGCCCATCAAGATGAGGCTTTAGCCTTTCGAGTGCTTGCAGCGCGTTACACACAAACAGAAAAAACCATTGATCTTGGCACTTTTGATCTTGTTGATTGCTCTGATTTGCAAGTGCGTGCAGCCATTGAATTGCCTTCAAGCGATTGTTCTGTCATCTTTGAAATTGAAAGAAACAACGGCACAGTTTATCAACTCCTGCCCTTTCAATTGCTCAGCCTTACCGAATATATCAGTGAAAAGGTAAAGCTTCGCGCTATTCTCAAAGGCACCGAAAAGCTCTCCCCTATCTTGTTTGCGCCTGTTCAATTGATTGCGGGGAAAATTCATAAAACAGCTACTTATGTTACCCGTGCTTTTGCTTTTGGGGAAAAGGCAAGGTTAACGAGCTATATCAAAACATTTTTACCGGGCGGTGCAACCTTTACTTGCGAGATGCAGCTGGATGATGGTGCTTTTGTCCCTCTCACATTAGACGAAACAGAGCAGTTATCCGAACCTCTTTGGACAGAACGAAAATTTGTGAGCAGTGACAAAACAGCCAAACAAGCGCGCCTCAAACTCACGCTTACCGGTGGACCAGCAGCGCGTTCCATGGTGTGTGATTTTGGCGCCGGCATATTGTGATGGGAGAAAACATATGGAAAAAACCAAAAAGCTACAGATGGAATTGCCAAAAGAAGGACGCTTTATCAGTTCTGAATTTCCAATTTTGCGGGAAAATTTGACCAAAATTGATCAAGCCATTTGGGAAGTTGAGGAAAAGGTAGAGGGAAAAGCGCCTTCAAAACACACGCATAGCATAAGTGAAGTCACAGATCTTGAAGCAGCCCTTAAGGCCAAGATGGCAGCGGATAAAACCTTCACTTTTGCTGATTTAAGTGATATCGAGGGCGCTAAGGACGCCGCCAACAATTATGTTCTCTACAAATCAAGCAATAATAACTTCACCTTTGGTAGTGCCGTCTCACTGTTGGGCGCACACAAACATAAACCCGATGATATTGTTGGTTTGGATGACTTTAAAGCCAAAATCAACGAAGATCTCACAGCCTATGGTCGCCTAAAACAAGCCAATGAATGGCAGAATTATAACAAGTTTACCAGCAAAGTTACCATGAGTGGTGGGTTAGAACTGTTGGGTAATTCGTCACTAAATCTCACCCATAATGGTGAAGTGGTCACAAGTTTAAGCACAACGGAAAGCAAGCTTAAAGGACCGCTTAAAGTCGATGGTGAAGCTGTTTATACCAAGTCACAAGTAGATAAATTAATAGCTTCATTAGTCAAAAAACCTGTCGAAATTCTTATGACACAAAGCGGGCCTATACCCTTTCCTGAAGGTGTTAGCGATGACACAAATGTAGAAATATGGGCGTGGGGTGGTGGAGGAGGCGGTGGAGATGGAGCTAGAATCACAAATAACATCAAACCAAATAATTTTGGCGGCGGCGGTGGAGGTGGTGCTCAAAGTGTGCTGGTGAAAACAAAAGTCTCTGAGCTTAAAAAATCAACGACAGTGCAAATCGGTCGTGGTGGTCGTGGTGGCAGTAATAGTAAATATGGGTACGCAGGTGGAAACACACTGATTGGAAATATTATGACTGCGTTTGGTGGAGCCGGAGGCGGTGGGGGTGCTGACGGTGCTGGCGGCACTCCTTCTTTCAGAGGAGGTCGTGGTGGTGATAGTAGCTCGCGTGGTTTTAACGGCTTGGGAGGTTATATTTTTTCTGGCGGCGGCGGTGGAGGTGGCGGAAGTGGCCACGGTGGAAGCTCTGTTTTTGGAGGTGGCGGTGGCGGCGGTGCTGGTGCTTATAATGGAGCAGGTGGTCATGGTGGTGAAAGTGAAAAAGGTGGTAATGGTGGTCACGGCTGTAAAGGTAGTGGTGAAGGCGGCGGCGGGGGCGGCGGATATTCCAATGGGAATGATGGTGGAATTAATTGTGGCGGTAGCGGTGGCGACGGAGCTATCTTGTTGAAATTTTTTATCTAGGAGTACTTGATGGAATATGCAGTTGTTGAAAATGGTGTGGTAACGAACATTATCGTAGCTTCAGAAGATTATGTTCATGCCTTTGATGGTGAAGCCATCCCCTCACATGAAGCGCAAATTGGCTGGACTTATAAAGACGGATTGTTCTCTCCTCCCCTGTTGGATGAAAGCACAAAACAGCTTTCATCCACTGACAGGGCAGAAACAGACGCACCCGTAGAGCCTGTAAAAGAACCGCAAGAGAAAGACGACCAAGTCTAAGCTATACGAGCAATGCTTGTATAAGAACTTAAAGGCTTGTATGATTTTCTTTTTTTTAAGTCTTTTTAAAAGCCCTTTAAAGTTTTTTTTGACTGACAGTGTCAGGCTTATGAGAGAGTGTAGATGATTGTTATGGTCTCTTCATTAATTTGGAGAGCAAGATGGCAACAGAATTTAATCATGGGATTCGCATTATAGAGGCAGGTGAGGATTCCCGTCCTTTAGCAACATTTGATCAGAGCGCTATAGGTGCGGTTGTTACAGCCCCTGATGCTGATCCGCAAGTTTTTCCCCTCCATGAACCCGTGCTACTCTTCACACATGAGACAGACAAACTCCAAAAGCTCGGGACAAGAGGCACAGCTCTTGATGTCATTCATGCCGTGTGTGCACAAGGGATCGAAGCGCAAATTGTTCTTGTGCGTGTGGAAGAAAAATCGACCATTGCTGAGACACAAGCCGAGATGGTGGGATCAAATGCTGGCCTGACCGGTGTGCATGCGCTAAAACATGCACGTGGCCATTTAGGGGTAGAGCCTGGGATTTTGTTAGCACCGGCTTATAGTGCTGGACGCCTTGAGAATGGTAAAAATCCCGTAGCAGACGCCTTGGAGCAAGTGGCAGAAAAGCTGCAAGCGATTGCGGTTTTTGATACGGGTGGTAAAAATACGGAAGAAAGCCTTGCCTTTCGAGCGGATTTTTCCTCACGCTTTTGTTATCTGATTGATCCCTTTGTACGGGTGGCAAATGTTGAGGGGGGGTGGAGCATAAAACCGGCAAGTCCTTTTGCAGCAGCGATGTTTCTCAAACGCGATAAGCAAAGGGGCGGTGTTTTTTGGTCGCCTTCCAACCAAGATGTCAAAGGCATTTTAGGCACGGCGCGCCCTATTAGCTATTTTGATGGCGAAATTGATCATGAGGCAAATCGTCTCAACCAAGCCGATATTGCTACCTTTATTCCAGCACGGCTGAGCCAAAATGCGCATTTAAATAATTCTGTGGGACAAATAGCTGCTAATGGACGCATTCTATGGGGTAACCATACCACTTCCAGTGATCCACTTTGGCGCTTTGTCAATGTTGTGCGCACCCGTGCGGCACTAGAAAAAACCATCATTAACAATTTCCGCCCTTGGGCCAATGACGAAAACCTCACCGGTCAACATGTCATTGCTATTACGCGCAGCCTCACACAGTTTCTTGATGATCTGATTGCGCGCGGTGCCCTGCTAGGTGGGCGTGTTTGGTTTGACCGTGATTTAAATTCCAACAGCACTTTGCAATTGGGAAAGTTGCGGGTCGAGTTTGATGCGGAAGAAGTCCCTCCTCTGGAAAACTTAAGTTTCGGCAGCCGGCGCAATAGCGCTTATTTTAACCGTCTTTCTGAAGATATCCAAAAGAAAATGACTTATGCATTTGGCGATACGCTTGAGAGCTATCGCAAAGCAGCAAGGAGTTAGAGCATGACTTTACGCATTGTACGCGGTTTTACCCTGATTGTTGATGATGATGTCAATCTTCACCTCGATCTTGAGACGCTGAAACTGCCCACGTTAGAAGAAATCACAGAAACCTATCAACCAGGTGGTTCTGATCTGCAAATTGATGTTGCTGGTCTTGGTGTGAAAGCTTTGAGCATGCAAATGAAAATCCGCAGCCACACCCCCGAAATTATCGGCATCTTTGGTGGTCCTCCTGGGCTTCGTCATAAATTTACAGGCAAAAAACATGTGGTGTCTGAAGAAGATGGGCGTGAGCATGAACATTCCATTGATGTCACAGGGCGCTTGGTCAAAGTGGATAGCGAAGGCTTAACGGCTGGGAAAGCTACAGGCTATGATTGCGAGATTAAAAATATTTGGGACTATACGGAGTTTTGGGATGGTGCTGTGCTGCATCGCTTTTCTTTTAAACGAGGCGGTTGGCTTGTACGCAACGGGCAAGAGATCGGTGGGCGTCGCCGCTCTATTCTCAATTTATAGGAATTGATTATGACAAGTTTACAAACCAGCCTTGATGTGGAATTAGCTGTTCCACTTCTTTATCAGGACAAAGACGGCAAAGAAACTCTCTGCAAGAAACTGACCTTTTATCGCCCGACTTTCAAACATGCCAAGCAATTAGCCGTTCTGATTGGACCGCAGTTTATAGAATTGCTTTCTCCTGAATTTGGCGAGCAGAAAACACTTACCAATGATGTTCTCATCAGCAAGCTTTTTAAAGCAGTGCTGACCAGTGAGGCGACAGAAGGTATCACAGCGCTTTTAGCCGATATGTCGCATGAATCGGTTGAACTGATTGATCGTGTGGATGTTGTTGATATTATCGCGATATTGAAGGCTTTTTTTGCTTTTTTTATGGAACGCCAATCCTCTTTGCCGGACAATTTGCAGCTGAATTAGCGCTCTATTATCACTGGGCGCCTTCAGAGATCAACCAGATGGATTGGCTGGAAGTTGTTTCCTCTCGCAGCGAATTAGCACGCCTTAAAAGCCAAGAATATGAACACCACATGTTGGGATAAGGAGCTGTCATGGATGTTTCTCTTGTTGTGCGTTTTGTTAAACATCTGCAAGAAGGAATAGCCTCTGCTAAGCGGGATCTTCAAGCCTTTAGTTCAGATGTTGCGCATTTGCAAAACAAGACAAGGCAGGACTTTAAAAATTGGTTTGATCCTAAACATCTTGAGGATGCAACAAGAAATGCGGAAACTGCTTTTAGCCATGCACGTGGGCGCATGGTGGGAACCATTGACCAAACGGCAACATTAATTGCACCGCTTTATAAAGCCATGCAGTTTGACCAATCGATGAAAGGCTTGGAAAAGGTTCTCGATGCCCCTTTTCATCGTTTAAAGGAATTGCGTCGTTTTGCACTTGAGACCTCAACAAAAATTCCGCTCGCAGCGCGTGAAGTTTTGGAACTGATGACCAGTGCCAGCCAAGCAGGCATTGGCGAACAAGATCTAGAAGCTTTTAGCATTTATGCTGCCAAAGCAGCTGTGGCGTTTGATATGACCGGTGATCAGATTGGTGAACGCTTTGCCAAATTGCGCAATGTCTTTAAGCTGAATCAAGCAGGCATTGAAGATTTAGGTGATGCCATCAATCATCTCTCTAACCACATGGCGGCTAAGGCAAGTGAAGTGTCTGATTTTACCAATCGTGCCACCGGTGCTGCTACCATGTTTAAACTCACCGCGCGCGAAACGGCAGCTTTTGGTACGGCGATGATTTCTGCTGGGATTGCACCTGAGAGCGCTGCGCGTGGTTTTAATGCGATGAGTGCCCGCATTCAGGCAGGAGGTAAGCATATTGAAGAGGCATTTGCCAATATTGGGCTTTCCCGCAAAAAATTTATGCAAGATCTGGATAAAGATGCCACCGGTACCTTGGTACGCTTTTTTGATGTTTTAGCCAAATCCGAACAGGGGATGCGCTCCTTGATTGCCATTGCTGGGCAGGATTTTACTGGTGATTTTGCCAAATTGGTTGGCAATCCAGAATTGTTAGGGCAAGCTTTAGAATATGTGAAAGATCCACAAGTCTTTAAAGGCTCAGTAGAGCAAGAGGCAGACAAACAAGCAACCGGTGCCATCAGGCAATTTGAACTTTTGCAAAACCGTATCGTGGCTTTGGGCATTACCATTGGTGAAGTCTTATTGCCTCCTGTCAACAGTTTGATGGAAAGTGTTGGCAATTTTACCAATGGGTTGATGGCATGGGCCAATGCGCATCCAGCCTTAACAAGCGCCATCATCAAAACCATTGCTGCTCTGATGGCTTTTAATATTGCTTTGCGCGTGTTGCGCTTTACCATGGCTGGCACACGCCTCGGGCTTCTTCAATTGCTAGGTTCTTTTATCAATCTTGGCAAATTCAGTCGCACTCTTGCGACAAGTTGGCGAGGCTTAGCAGCTTCGGGGCGTTCGCTTGGAATCATGGCGGCAAGTATTGGTGGCAGTGCGCTGCGTCTTTTGCGGCCGATGACATTACTCGTAGCTTCTTTTCGCGGGCTTATGATCTCAGGTTCTGCATTTGCTGCCGCTTTTGGATGGATAGGGACAGCGATAGAAGTGTTTGCTGCTGGCATAGCTTCTGCTGTCGGTGCTGTTTTTAGCCCGATAGGGGCGCTCATTGCTGCTGTTGTGGCGGTGATCCTTGCTACCTGTTTTGTTTTATGGAAATATTGGGACCGTTTTTCTTCTTTTGTCAAAGGTTTTGCACGGGGGTTGGCACGCGCTTTTGGTCGTGCCTTTGAAGCCGTCATGCGCTTTTTTGGTGCTGATACCGCAATCATCACCAAATGGAAAAACATCATTGCTGCTGCTTTCGATTTCTCTGAACATTGGCAAAAGTTCAAACAAGGGCTTGGCGCTGTTGGCAGTTGGTTTGGCAATGTGTGGGAGGGTTTTAAGCAAAGTCTCTCCAGTTTTTGGGGGTGGTTGGGGAGCTTTTTTACACAGGAAAAGCTCTCTGATGATGCCAAGGCTGGCGTGGAACAAGCAGGGGAAGACTTGGCCAATTGGATTGTTGATGGCTTTATGGTACCCATCACAAAGTTGAAGGATTTTTTTCAATCTTTGCCAAGCCGTATCAGAGAATGGATTGGCAGCATTGATTTATCAGACCTCTTTCATTTGCCAAGTTGGTTTGGCGGCAAAACATCCATTCAACCCATTGCACAATTTGCCGGGGCTGGTCATGCAAACTCTCCTTTAACAGAACAAAGAGAGAAAGACCGCACCACCACCTCTCACACTCAAAATGTTACGGTGCATGTCAATGGTGCTCGTGATCCTGTTGCTACCGGTCATGCGGTAAGTCACGCCATTCAACGGGCACGCGCTAATGCTCTGCATGGGGGAACAGAATGAGGGGAGGGAAGTCATGAGAGATCCTTTGATGATGTTAGGTCCGCATCAATT
The DNA here is from genome assembly GCF_045277155.1 of Bartonella gliris. Classification (GTDB taxonomy): domain Bacteria; phylum Pseudomonadota; class Alphaproteobacteria; order Rhizobiales; family Rhizobiaceae; genus Bartonella; species Bartonella gliris. Next base: position 458,702 of record NZ_CP123962.1, on the reverse strand, counting down.
TTATGTGGACTGGCTGAATTTCCAATCCTTTGAAGAAGAGTTTTCTGCCTCATGGGTTTGCCTAGAGCGTTTTGGCAGATCCCCCAGTTTGCAATTTACTGGCTATGGCAATGATGCAAAGACCATCCATGGCGTTTGGTTCCCAGAAGAATTTGGTGATCGTGTAGCCATTGATGCCATTACCACAACTATCAAAAGAGCAAAGCCGGTCCAGATGCTTCGTTGGATCAATGATACGAGCTATAGTGTCCTTCTCCATGGACCAGTGGTGATTACCAGTATCACTAAAGACCACGACTTTATCAGTGGCTCTGGTCAATCACAGCGCATTCGCTATTCCATCAGTCTTTTGCCCTTTTTTGATGGCGGAAAACCACAAGGACAATATCAGGTGGGACAATACCAAGTGGGACAAACTCCATGAAGATACCAGAAAAGCATGTTGTTGTAGAGCTAGAGGACATGAGTCTCGATCTCCTATGCTTTCACCATGCCATGGCTGTGTTAGGAGATCGCACGCGGGCTGGGTTACTGAGTGGTTATCTAGAAGCCACCTTGGAAGCCAATCCGGGTATTGCAGGATATGGTATTCTTTTACCGTTGGGTTTAACTGTTGTTCTGCCTGAATTTGCACTTCACAATCCCCAAAGTACGGTGACACGGTTATGGGATTAATGCGGACATACCCCTTTATTGTGGTCAAGGTGGGAGACAAACCTGTTCACGCGGTTTTTTACCAGCGTCTGTTAAGTGCAACCATTACCGATCATGCCGGCAATCAAGCCGATACATTCGAGGCAGAGTTTGATGATGGTAACAATGATTTAGAGGTTCCACAGAGCAATAGTACACTCCAGGTGATCTTTGGCTATGAGAACAGCATTAGTGCATTTATGGGGTGTTTTGTTGTCGAATCGGTTGTGAGTTGTGGGGGCAGCGCTGGAGAGATTTTGCGCCTTTGTGGCAAAAGCGCTTCTATGCGTGGGGAAATCAAAGAACAGATGAGTGAACATTTTGACCATAAAACCATTGGTGAGATTGTCGAGACACTCGCCAAACGCCATGGCTATCAAGCAAAGGTCAGTCCAGAATTTTATCAACACTCTTTGCCTTATGTGGTGCGCACGGACCAATCGAGTGTTGATTTTTTAACCCGCCTTGCAGACCGCATGCAGGCGCGTTTTTTAATCAAAGACAATAAGTTTTTATTTTTAAGCGGAGATAACTTACCAGCACTAGAGCTTCATAAGCACGACTGTTCCAGTTGGGAATTTACCATTGAGCCACGCACGCAATACGGCACCATTGAAGCTTCTTATTTTGATCGCTCCCAAGGGCAACAATGCCAAGTCAAACATCAGACAGGGTTTAGCGGTCCGGTGCGGCGACTCCGCTGTTGCTATCCATGTAAGGAAGAGGCTCTGGCTGCTGCCGCATCAGAATCAGACCGACTTTGCCGTGCTGTGGGAAGCGGTTCTTTGTCGCTTGCGGGGCGCCCAGAAATCATGGCCGACCAACCTCTCTTGTTGCAAGGGTTTAGGGCTGAAATCGATGGTCCATGGAAAGCCGCTACCGTCACTCATCGTTATGACAAACAAAGCGGATATACAACAGAAATCACCCTAGAAGCACCAAAGAAGGGAAAGGAAAGTAACAAAGAATAGAAGTTGGTGGAAACAGATCACCAAAGAAGCAAGTTAAACCTTCGATTGGTTGTGAAGCACTCTTAGATTCAAAGTGTAAAGTTTGCACTTTTTAGGAGAGGAGAAAAAGGTTCATGAAAGGGGCTTTAAATGGCCTTTGAAAGGTCTTTGAAGATCCTTTGAGAACTCCTTAAAAATCCTTTGAAAAAAAATGAATTGCTGCAAAACATAGTGGCAAATGATGCAAAACCTGGCGTCAAGCTACAATGAAGAGAAAAGATGCATTAAAGGGTCTTTAAATAACCTTTGAAAGACCTTTGAAGACCCTTTGAGAACCCCTTAAAAATCTTTTGAAAAAAATAAATTGGTACAAAAACTAGTGGCAAAATATACAAAACCCGCTGGCAAGCTACACCCGAACTTTTATCTACGCATCCCGTACCTTAAAAAAGATTATAAAGAATCAATAAGTTATATGTTGGTAAAGTTTGGATGGCGGAGGGGGTGGGATTCGAACCCACGGTACAGTCTCCTGCACGCCGGTTTTCAAGACCGGTGCCTTAAACCGCTCGGCCACCCCTCCAAACTGAGTATGCCTTTTTACAAAGTTCTTACAAAAGGTCAATCATTTAAATGTGTTTCTAAATGTTTTTTATAAAATTATTTGAGGGGCAATCAAAAAATAATTCCTATTCCACTTTGTTATTTCAGAATAATGTACGCAACTTATTCATATTTTTACCGTGTTTTCCTGCCTTGCGTATGTCACGCTTGAATTGTCAGTATATTAGATGCCTAAGTCCTTAAACAACGCCTCGGCATTTTCAAATACTTTATTTTTCCTCATCTAGTTCCTTGATAGCTTTGCGTGTTGTGCTATTGGGTACTTTGATGTCAAAAGGTAAGCGACCTTCTTCAGCTACACGCAAAAATGTCATGCGGATGAGATCTGATGCACTTAACCCCATACGTTTTAGAGTGGTCATTGCTTGTTTTTTCATTGCAGTAGGAATACGAGCGCGAACAACGGAATCAGCTTTCATGGTAGTTTCCCCATTTATTAACTTTATATTATAATGTAGCTACATTATAGCCTCAAGTCAATTTTTTAGAACTAGAAACACCTTAGACGTTTGGCATGGTTAAAAACGCCCTGAAAAGAAGTCCTGATTTCCAATATATTTTAAGAAGAAAAACTAAAAATTTCTGCTAGAATCACAATGAACATTCTTTTTCTAACAGGAGTTTTTAAACTGCTAACATCATTTTACGTAAACTTCGCATTGATCACTCCGAACGTCTCTTAGAGATGGCTAAGAAATTAGATATATCTGTAGCGTTTTTAGCTTCTGTAGAGATTGGCAAAAAGCTTGTTCCGGTGGGAATGGAGGAAAAGATCATAAAGCTTTATGGTTTAGATAAAGCTATAGCTTCTCTCTTTAAAAAAGAAGCCTATTTTTGTCGAAAAAGAATCATAATAAAGCCTTCTACTCCGTTGCAACGTGAAACTGTTGTTGCGTTTATGAGACTTTTAGATGGCTTACATCAAGAAGCGTTAGCAGACTTCAAAGAAACATTAGAAACATTGTGCGAAGCGTGCTTTATAGAGAAATGTTAGAAAATCCTATTCCCTTAACTTTACTCTGGCATCCCTCACAGTAAAAAACACATGAAGTATCAACAACTTAATAGGAATATAAAACTATATGGTGGGCGATGAGAGACTCGAACTCCCGACATCCTCGGTGTAAACGAGGCGCTCTACCAGCTGAGCTAATCGCCCAATGTAATGATCAGCAACTGAATGGGCACTCTTTAAGGAAATTTTTTTCCAAACGCAAGAGTAAAGATGTTATTTGATGATTTTTTAAAAAAATGCATAAGCCTGCTTGACATAAACGCATGAACCCCTTACACGACCGCTTGTGCCAATTAGTAAATTGGTTCACAAGAAGTGCGCGGGTGTAGCTCAGTTGGTTAGAGTGCTGGCCTGTCACGCCGGAGGTCGCGGGTTCGAGCCCCGTCACTCGCGCCATTTTGTAATTCCCTCGTGGAATTTCTACTTTTTAAACCTAAATATCTCACTTATAGTCCATATAGCTGCTAAAGCATAAGTTTTAGGTTGATTCCTAGCATATAACTTTTGTTCCTTTTTATGTGGTTTGTAAGAATAGTGCTTGCGTCTTTCTTTGCTCTGCGTTACCTATGCCGGTAAGAAAATGACGCCCGACATGCCCTTGAAGCAGTGCGAGCAGAATTAACAGAACGGTTATTGGGATTTGCCTGTTTGATCTAACAATGTTGAATGATTACTTTATTCAGGCACTTCATTAAGGTGGAAAAGGTTTATGACTGATTTATTGAGTTCTTATTTACCGGTCTTAATCTTTATTATTGTTTCGGCAGTTATTTCTGGGGTTCTTTTAATTATGCCTTACATCGTGGCTTATCGTTCTCCAGATCCTGAAAAATTATCGGCTTATGAATGTGGATTTAATTCGTTTAATGATGCACGCATGAAGTTCGATATTCGTTTTTATTTGATATCGATTTTGTTTATTATTTTTGATCTTGAAGTTGCTTTTCTTTTTCCTTGGGCGGTTTCATTTGGCTCGATAGGTATGTTTGGTTTCTGGTCAATGATTATATTCTTGGCACTTTTGACTGTTGGATTTATGTATGAATGGAAAAAGGGAGCTCTTGAATGGGATTAATATCTAGCAATTCAATGGTGACTGCTCCAAAAACAAAAGGGATTATTGATCCCAATACCGGTAAGTTGATAGGTTCTGACGATGGATTTTTCTGTGATATTAATGCTGAATTATCGGATAAGGGCTTTTTAGTTACTTCGGCTGATGCTTTGATTACTTGGGCGCGTACCGGTTCTTTAATGTGGATGAGTTTTGGTTTGGCTTGTTGTGCTATCGAAATGATGCAATGTTCAATGCCTCATTATGATAATGAGCGTTTTGGATATGCACCACGTGCTTCACCCCGTCAGTCCGATGTGATGGTAGTGGCTGGTACTCTAACAAATAAAATGGCACCTGCTTTAAGGAAAGTTTATGATCAGATGCCTGAACCGCGTTATGTGATTTCTATGGGATCATGTGCAAATGGTGGTGGATATTACCATTATTCTTATTCGGTTGTGCGTGGCTGTGACCGTATTGTGCCTGTGGATATTTATGTTCCAGGCTGTCCTCCTACGGCAGAAGCATTGCTATATGGTATATTATTGTTGCAAAAGAAAATCCGTCGTACCGGATCTATAGAGCGATAGGGAGCTTTTGTTGTTGATGAGTGAGATATTGGGAGAACTTTCTTCCTATTTGAAAAACAAATTAGGAGATAAACTTGAAGAAACTGTTCTTGCATTTGGCGAATTGACCATTGTATCGCGTCTTGATGCAATCGCGGATGTCTTAATGTTTGTTCGTGATGATTCTCGCTGTCAGTTTATCAATATTACGGACATTAGTGGTGTTGATTATCCTTCTCGTGATAAACGTTTTGATGTCTCTTATCAGTTATTATCTCCTCGTCATAATTTACGGTTGCGTGTTAAAGTGCGTACTGATGAAAATACTCCCGTTGCTTCCGCTTGCTCGATTTATCCTGGAGCAGAATGGTATGAGCGTGAGACGTACGATATGTATGGAATTTTATTTTCAGGTCATCCGGATTTAAGGCGAATCTTAACTGATTATGGGTTTGAAGGGCATCCTCTACGCAAAGATTTCCCTGTGACGGGATTTGTTGAATGCCGTTATGATAATGAAGCAAAGAGGGTGATTTATGAGCCTGTTGTTTTGCGACAAGAAATGCGTAATTTTGATTTTCTTTCTCCTTGGGAGGGTGCTCAATATGTTTTTCCATGTGATGAAAAAGCAGATAGTGAAAAATGATATTGGAGCTGATAAAGTATGGTATTAGTAATAAAACTCTTAAATAATTTATTTGTTTTCAATGTGATAAGAGTTTTTATTAAGGTTTGATATAAAGTTTGTTTTAAAAAAAACAAGGGGTTAATTGTGGCTGAGGTCAATGTTCGAAACTTTAATATCAATTTTGGTCCGCAGCATCCTGCAGCGCATGGAGTTTTGCGCATGGTTCTGGAATTGGACGGTGAAGTTGTTGAGCGTGTAGATCCCCATATTGGGCTGTTGCATCGCGGTACTGAAAAATTAATGGAGACAAAAACCTATCTTCAAGCGGGTCCTTATCTAGATCGTTTGGATTATGTTGCTCCTATGAATCAGGAGCATGCTTTTGTTCTTGCCATTGAAAAATTATTGGGTGTTGAGGTGCCCAAACGAGGGCAATTAATACGTGTTTTGTTTTCAGAAATTGGGCGTATTCTTAATCATTTACTTAATGTAACAACGCAGGCAATGGATGTTGGTGCTTTGACACCACCACTTTGGGGGTTTGAGCAACGTGAAAGATTAATGATTTTTTATGAGCGTGCGTGTGGTGCGCGTCTTCATGCAAATTATTTTCGTCCTGGTGGTGTGCACCAAGATTTACCAGAATCTTTAGTTGAGGATATTGGTAATTTTATTGATCCATTTCTTGTTGCTCTTGGTAAACTTGATGCACTTATAACTCCAAATCGGATTTTTAAGCAGCGTAATGTGGATATTGGCGTGGTAAGTATTGATGAAGCTTGGGCACGTGGCTTTTCTGGTGTTATGATCCGTGGAGCTGGTGTGCCATGGGATTTACGTAAAAGCCAGCCTTACGAATGTTATGAAGAAATGGAATTTGATATTCCTATTGGTAAGAATAGTGATTGTTATGATCGTTATCTTATTCGTATGGAAGAAATGCGTCAATCAGCAAAGATTATGCGTCAGTGTGTAGATCGTTTACTTAGTACTGAAAAAAATGGACCGGTTTCAAGCTTGGATCGCAAAATTGTGCCTCCAAAGCGGTGCGAAATGAAAAGTTCAATGGAAGCACTTATTCATCATTTCAAACTTTATACGGAAGGTTTTCATACTCCTCCTGGTGAAGTATATGTTGCTGTGGAAGCTCCAAAGGGTGAGTTTGGTGTTTATCTTGTTTCTGATGGAACGAATAAACCTTATCGTGTTAAATTACGTGCTCCTGGCTTTGCTCATCTTCAAGCTATGGATTTTCTAACCCGAGGTCATATGCTGGCGGATGCTACAGCTATTTTAGGTTCGATTGATATTGTTTTTGGGGAGGTTGATCGCTAATGTCCGTGCGTCGTCTTGCAGATGATGTCTATCAGCCCGCAGAGTTTTCTTTTACAAAAGAAAATCAGATATGGGTGCAAAATACTATAAAGAAATATCCTGTAGAGCGTAAGCAGTCTGCTGTAATTCCATTATTAATGCGTGCTCAAGAGCAAGATGGGTGGGTGACTCGCGCTGCAATTGAGCATATTGCTCAGATTCTTTCTATGGCTTATATTCGTGTTCTAGAGGTTGCAACTTTTTACACTCAGTTTCAGCTCAAACCAGTTGGAACAAAAGCACATATTCAGGTTTGTGGTACGACCCCTTGTATGTTACGTGGTTCTGGTGAATTGATTAAAGTTTGTCAGAAAAAAATTCATCATGAGCCTTTTGTTACCAATCAGGATGGGACATTATCGTGGGAAGAGGTAGAGTGTCTTGGTGCTTGTGTGAATGCTCCGATGGTTATGATTTTTAAAGATACTTATGAAGATCTTACAGCTGAGCGTCTTGAAGAAATTATTGATGCATTTGAATCAGGCAAAGGTTCTGAAATAGTGGTTGGTCCGCAAAGTAGTCGTCAATCATCGGAACCGATTACTGGTTTAACTTCTCTCCTTGATGATGAGAAAGAAAAAAAGAAACCTCTCAAGTCTTCAAAAAAAGATAAGGAAAGAATGGGAACATAGTAAGTATTTTTTCTTGAGAAGATATTTTATTATTCTACCCACGATGGCAACATTTAACGAAAAGTAAGAAGTCTTGACAAGATATTTTAAAATTGCATTTGAGGAAAAGCTAAGAATGCTATGGAAAAGAAGAAAAAGGGTGGGGTATGCTGGCTGATAAAGATCGCATTTTCACCAATTTGTATGGTTTAAAAGACAAATCATTAAAGGCTGCCGTGTCGCGTGGACATTGGGATGGTACCAAGGCAATTATCGAAAAGGGTCGTGATTGGATCATTGATGAGGTAAAGGCATCGGGGTTGCGTGGACGTGGTGGTGCTGGTTTTCCTACAGGAATGAAGTGGTCTTTTATGCCAAAACAGAGTGATGGCCGTCCTCATTATTTGGTTGTAAATGCAGATGAATCAGAGCCGGGAACATGTAAAGACCGGGATATTTTGCGGCATGACCCCCATACTTTGATTGAAGGATGTGCACTTGCTACTTTTGCGATGGGAGCGAATGTCGCTTTTATTTATATTCGTGGTGAATATATTCGTGAGCGTGAAGCGCTTCAAGCTGCCGTTGATGAATGTTATGAGGCCGGTTTACTTGGCAAAAAAACGAAATATGGGCATGATTGTGATATTATTATTCATCATGGTGCTGGTGCTTATATTTGTGGCGAAGAAACGGCTCTTCTCGAAAGTCTTGAAGGAAAAAAAGGACAACCTCGGCTTAAACCACCATTTCCTGCAAATATGGGGATTTATGGCTGTCCAACAACAGTGAATAATGTAGAATCCATTGCCGTTGTTCCAACGATTTTGCGTCGGGGTGCTTCGTGGTTTTCATCAATCGGACGAGCAAATAATGTTGGGACGAAATTGTTTATGGTTTCTGGGCATGTTAATGCACCTTGTACATTTGAAGAAGCTCTTGGTGTTTCATTCCGTGAATTAATTGAAAAACATACGGGTGGTATTCGTGGTGGATGGAATAATCTTTTAGCAGTTATTCCAGGTGGAGCTTCTTGTCCAGTCGTTCGTGGTGAGGACATGATCGATGCGATCATGGATTTTGATGGAATGCGAGATGTTGGATCTTCTTTTGGCACAGGGGGTATGATTGTTATGGATAAATCGACCGATATTATCAAGGCAATTTGGCGTATAGCCGCTTTTTTTAAGCATGAAAGTTGTGGTCAGTGTACACCGTGTCGTGAAGGCACAGGTTGGATGATGCGTCTTTTAGGACGTATGGTTGAGGGAAGAGCGCAAAAACGCGAGATTGATCTTTTGTTTGAAGTATCTAAACAAGTTGAGGGTCACACTATTTGTGCGCTTGGTGATGCTGCCGCATGGCCTGTACAGGGGCTGATACGTAATTTTCGTCCAGAAATCGAGCGTAGAATTGATGATTATACGCGAAATGTAGTGCAAAACAAGAATATTGCTTTGGAAGCAGTGGGATAGAGGATTTTGTTTTAAGAGCAAGGAAATGCAAGTTTTTAATTGGGTTATCCGTAGGCTGGATGAGTGATGATAAATATCAAAGTTGATGGTAAAGAGATTGAAGTTCCTGATTACTATACGTTGCTTCAAGCTGCTGAAGCGGCTGGTGCTGAAGTTCCACGTTTTTGTTTTCATGAATCTTTATCAATTGCTGGAAATTGCCGTATGTGCCTAGTTGAGGTCAAGGGTGGTCCTCCAAAACCTCAAGCTTCTTGTGCTATGGGCGTTCGCGATTTACGGCTAGGACCTAATGGTGAAGTGCCTGAAATTTTTACCAACACGGCAATGGTAAAAAAAGCACGTGAAGGTGTTATGGAATTTCTCCTTATCAATCATCCTTTGGACTGTCCTGTTTGTGATCAAGGGGGAGAATGTGATCTTCAAGATCAAGCAATGCTTTATGGGCGTGATTGTTCTCGTTATACAGAAAATAAGCGTGCTGTAGAGGATAAATATATTGGGCCACTTGTAAAAACTGTTATGACGCGGTGTATTCATTGCACACGTTGTGTTCGTTTTACGACGGAAGTGGCGGGTATTTCTGAGCTTGGTTTGATAGGTCGTGGTGAAGATGCTGAAATTACGACATATCTTGAGAAAGCAATGACATCTGAGTTACAGGGAAATGTTATTGATCTTTGTCCAGTGGGGGCTTTAACTTCAAAGCCTTATGCATTTCATGCCCGTCCATGGGAATTGGTGAAGACAGAATCGATTGATGTAATGGATGGGGTTGGCAGTGCTATCCGCATTGATAGCCGTGGTCGTGAAGTTATGCGGATTATGCCGCGAACGAATGAAGATATAAATGAGGAATGGATTTCTGATAAGACGCGTTTTATTTGGGATGGATTACGTACTCAGCGGCTTGATCGTCCATATGTGCGAAAAGATGGAAAGCTTCAACCTGTAAGTTGGACAGAGGCTTTTGCAAAAATTAAAATGGCGGTTTCTAAAACTTTGCCTGAAAAAATTGGGGCGATTGCTGGAGACCTTGCATCTGTTGAGGAAATGTATGCCCTTAAAACATTGATGCTTTCATTAGATTCAAAGATATTTGATTGTCGTCAAAGGGGGACAGCTTTATCTCCTGAATTGGGGCGTTCGAGTTATATTTTTAATCCAACGATTGCAGGTATTGAACAGGCTGATGCATTGCTTATTGTAGGATCTAATCCGCGCTATGAGGCGGCTGTTTTAAATGCACGTATTTTAAAGCGCCAACGGATGGGACGGTTTCCCATTGCATTAATTGGGGAAAAGGTCGATCTACGTTACCCTTATTCTTATCTTGGAGCTGGTACTGATGCATTGAGTGCACTTCTGCGTGGAGAAGATGCATTTTTAAATGTGTTAAAAGAAGCTGAGAGGCCACTTATTCTTATCGGGGAGGGAGCTCTTTCAGGTAAAGAAGGCTTGTCTGTTTTAAAAAATCTTGCACAATTAGCTGATAGTGTCGGTGCTCTTAGTGAGGAATGGAATGGGTTTGGTGTTCTTCACAATGCAGCATCAACGGTTGGAGGGTTGGACATTGGTTTTACTTCCGAGCTTGGGGTTGCAAATATTCTTAAAACCTGTGAAGTTTTATTTTTGCTTGGTGCTGATGAAGTAGAATTAGCTAATACAAAAGCTTTTACAATTTATATTGGTAGCCATGGTGATAATGGTGCGCATGCTGCTGATGTTATTTTGCCAGCATCGGCTTACACTGAAAAATCAGGATTGTATGTGAATACAGAGGGGCGTGTTCAAATGACAAATCGGGCTGGTTTTGCTCCAGGTGAAGCAAAAGAAGATTGGGCTATTTTGCGTGCTTTATCTGATGTTTTAGGAAAAAAGCTTCCTTTTGATTCGCTTTCTCAATTAAGACAGAGCTTATTTAATGATTATCCACATTTTTGTGCCATTGATGATATAGCGCCGTCTAATATAAGTGATCTTAAAACACTTGCTTTACAAATGATTGTTTTGAAGACTCAAGCATTTACTTCTGTGATTAAAGACTTTTATTTGACAAATTCGATAGCACGTGCTTCTGCAGTTATGGCTGAATGTTCATCTCTTGCAAAGAGTCGTGCTACGCAAGCTGTAGAGTAAGGGCAGAGGAAAAAGAATAATGCTGTATGATTTCTTTATAACTTGGCTATTGCCATTACTCATTATAGTTGGAAAAACACTTCTCCTTTTAGTTGTTCTTCTGGTTTTAGTTGCTTATCTTCTTTACGCAGATAGAAAAATTTGGGCGGCTGTACAATTGCGACGTGGTCCAAATGTTGTTGGTCCATGGGGGTTATTACAGTCTTTTGCGGATTTAATTAAATTTGTTGTTAAAGAGCCTATTATCCCTGCTGGTGCTAATAAGGGTGTTTTTCTTTTGGCGCCTTTTGTGTCTGCTACGCTTGCTTTATCAACGTGGGCTGTTATTCCAGTCAATGAGGGCTGGGAAGTTGCAAAGATTAATGTTGGTTTGCTTTATATCTTAGCCATTTCCTCTCTTGAGGTTTATGGCGTTATTATGGGCGGGTGGGCGTCAAATTCAAAATATCCTTTCTTAGGAGCTCTTCGTTCGGCTGCACAGATGGTTTCTTATGAGGTTTCAATTGGGTTTGTGCTTGTAACCGTTATTTTAGTGAGTGGTTCATTGGATCTTACAACAATTGTTTATAAACAAAGTCATGGAATTGGTACGGCTCTTGGTCTTCCTTTTAACAGTTTTCTTGATTGGAATTGGCTAATTCTTTTTCCAATGTTTATTATATTTTTTATTTCTGCACTTGCAGAGACAAATCGTCCTCCTTTTGATTTGGTCGAGGCTGAATCTGAACTTGTAGCTGGTCACATGGTTGAGTATTCTTCAACGCCTTACATGCTTTTTTTCCTTGGTGAGTATGTTGCTATTGTTTTAATGTGCGCATTAACAACCATTTTATTTTTAGGTGGTTGGTTGCCTCCGTTGGATGTGTGGTGGCTTAATTGGGTTCCTGGTGTTATTTGGTTTGTTTTAAAGGTTTGTTTTGTATTTTTTTGGTTTGCTATGGTCAAAGCATTTGTTCCGCGTTATCGCTATGATCAACTCATGCGGCTTGGTTGGAAGGTTTTTCTTCCTCTTTCATTGGCGATGGTTGTAATAACTGCTGCTTTCTTAAAATATACTGGTTTTGCTTAAGAGGAGGTCTCCCTATGTCAGGTCTTATTCAAGCAGCGAAATCGCTTCTTTTATTGGAATTTGTAAGTGCTTTTTTCTTGGCAATGCGTCAATTTTTTTCACCAAAACCTACGATTAATTATCCTTATGAAAAGGGGGTTGTCTCTCAGCGTTTTCGTGGTGAACATGCGTTACGTCGCTATCCAAATGGTGAAGAACGCTGTATTGCGTGTAAATTGTGTGAGGCAATTTGCCCTGCTCAAGCTATTACAATTGAAGCAGGACCACGACGCAATGACGGTACGCGTAGGACTGTCCGTTATGATATAGATATGGTTAAATGTATTTACTGTGGTTTTTGTCAGGAAGCATGTCCGGTTGAGGCTATTGTCGAAGGTCCCAATTTTGAGTTTGCGACGGAAACGCGTGAAGAACTTTATTATGATAAAGAAAAGCTTTTATTGAATGGAGATCGCTGGGAGCGGGAAATCGCTCGGAATATATTGATGGATGCACCTTATCGTTAAGTGTATCGTTGAATGAAGTATCGGATAATTTTTCCGATAAATTGTAATCTGGTATGAAGCGTTATACCAATTGTTTGATTAGTTAAGGAGAATCCTATGCTAACGGATCTAGCGGCGGCATTTTTCTATTTATTTGCTTTTATTATGCTTGCGAGTGCTGTTGTTGTTATTACAGCACGTAATCCAGTGCATTCGGTCTTATTTTTAATATTAGCATTTTTTAATGCTTCTGCTTTGTTTTTGCTTGCAGGAGCGGAATTTTTAGGGCTTATTCTGCTTGTTGTTTATGTTGGAGCTGTCGCTGTTTTGTTTTTATTTGTGGTTATGATGCTTGATGTTGATTTTGCGGAGTTAAAAAGTGGTGCGCTTCGATATGCTCCTATGGGGGCTTTCGTTGGAATTGTTATTGCTACAGAACTTATTGTTGTCTTTGGTGGTAGCCGTTTTTCTCCAGTTCTCAAAACGGATATTACGCAACCAATGCCGGATTTGATACAGCGAACAAATACACAGGCATTAGGCGATATTCTTTACACGGATTATGTTTTTTACTTTCAAATTGCTGGAATAATTTTATTGGTTGCAATGATAGGTGCTATTGTTTTGACACTTCGTCATAAATCGGGTGTAAAGCGGCAATCTATAGCAGTGCAAGTTTCTAGGACAGTAGAAAATGCAATTGAAATCAAAAAAGTTGAATCAGGTAAAGGCATTTAAGGGGGAGGCTATGCACATTGATATCACTCATTATCTGATTATTTCTGCTTTAATGTTTACAATTGGTATTGCTGGAATTTTCCTCAACAGAAAAAATGTGATTATTATCTTGATGTCCATTGAGCTTATCTTGCTTTCAGTTAATCTCAATTTTGTTGCATTTTCGGCGTTTCTTCATGATCTCGTTGGTCAGATATTCGCTTTATTTATTTTAACCGTAGCAGCTGCTGAAGCTGCAATTGGTTTAGCAATTCTTGTGGTTTTTTTCCGTAATCGTGGTTCTATTGCGGTTGAAGATGTTAATGTAATGAAAGGCTGACCAGTGATGTATTATACGATCGTCTTTCTTCCACTTTTGGGTTTTCTCATTGCTGCACTAGGTGGAAAAGCTATAGGAGATCGGGCTAGTGAATTGGTAACATGTAGCTTTATGGTAATTGTTGCCATATTGTCGTGGGTAGCCTTTTTCAGTATTGCACTTAGTCATGCTCCAACAGTTGATGTATTGGTATTACATTGGCTTACTGTCGATGGATTAACTTTTGATTGGGCTTTGCATATTGATACATTAACAGCTGTCATGCTTATTGTTGTAAACAGTGTTTCAGCATTAGTGCATATTTATTCAATTGGTTATATGCACCACGATCCTTCAAGATCCCGTTTTTTTTCTTATCTTTCTTTATTTACATTTATGATGCTTATGTTGGTGACATCCAATAATTTGATTCAGATGTTTTTTGGATGGGAAGGTGTGGGGCTTGCTTCTTATTTGCTCATTGGTTTTTGGTTTCAACGAGATTCTGCAAACAGAGCAGCAATGAAAGCTTTTGTAGTTAATCGTGTTGGAGATTTCGGTTTTCTCTTAGGAATTTTTAGTATTTTTGTTTTATTCCAATCTGTTGATTTTGCCTCTATTTTTGCAAAAGCTGCCGATAATAATTTTGTACAAAGTATGACATTTGGCAATTGGCATTTTGATGGACAGACCGCAATTACTGTTACATGCTGTTTGTTATTCATTGGTGCTATGGGGAAATCAGCACAATTTTTTTTACATACATGGCTCCCTGATGCAATGGAAGGGCCGACGCCTGTATCAGCACTTATTCATGCGGCAACAATGGTAACGGCTGGCGTCTTTATGGTTGCGCGTATGTCACCAATTTTTGAACTTTCTTCGACGGCTTTGACAATGATTATTATTGTTGGAGCAACGACTGCGTTTTTTGCAGCAACTGTTGGGTTGGTGCAAAATGACATTAAGCGTGTTATTGCTTATTCCACATGTTCGCAACTTGGTTATATGTTTGTTGCATTAGGTGTTGGAGCTTATGGAGCGGCTGTTTTTCATCTCTTTACCCATGCTTTTTTCAAGGCTTTATTATTTCTTGGTGCGGGTTCTGTGATTCATGCAGTATCTGATGAACAAGATATGCGAAAAATGGGGGGGCTACGCAAACATATAAAGGTAACTTATTGGATGATGATCATAGGAACTATTGCATTGACTGGTGTTGGAATTCCTGGAACGTTTTTTGGTACAGCAGGTTTTTTCTCAAAAGATGCAATTATAGAGGCTTCTTTTGCATCACATAATATTGCTTCAGGATATGCTTTCTATCTTCTTGTTTTTTCAGCTTTATTAACAAGTTTTTATTCGTGGCGGCTTATATTTATGACATTTCATGGTAAACCAAGGGCTACTGTTGATGTTATGCATCATGTTCATGAATCTCCACCAGTTATGTTGATTCCACTCTTTATTTTATCTATTGGAGCAATATTTGCTGGCGTCGTTTTCCAACCTTATTTTTTTGGTGATTTGTATGATGCTTTTTGGAAGGGAGCGTTATTTACAAACAGCCATAATCATATTCTCCATGATATTCATAATGTATTCAATTGGGTAAAATGGTCGCCCTTTATAGCGATGGTTCTTGGATTTATGTTAGCCTATTTATTCTATATTTCTATTCCTTCGCTTCCCAAGAAATTGGCTGGATTCATGCCTAGACTGTATCACTTTCTTTACCAAAAATGGTATTTTGATCAATTATACCACTTTTTGTTTGTCCGTTCTGCTTTAAGAATGGGTTCCTTTCTTTGGAAAGTGGGGGACGGCAAGATTATTGATGGTTTAGGTCCGAATGGTATTGCAGCCCGTGTTATTGATATTACAAATAGAGTTGTTCGGATGCAGACAGGCTATCTTTATCATTATGCATTTGCAATGCTTATTGGTATTGCATCACTGATCACATGGATGATGATCGGGGGCGTAAACTGATGACTGATTGGCCTATTCTTTCCACGGTTACATTTTTGCCGCTTGTTGGTGTGATTTTGATTTTGTTTATCAAAGATGATAGCGAAGCAGCACGACATAATATACGTAATGTAGCATTTTTTACGAGTGTTTTTGTTTTCATTATTTCTTTAATTATTTGGGCTGGTTTTGATCATACAAATTCTGATTTTCAAATGGTTGAGAAATTCAATTGGTTAGGGGGGGGCATTAGCTACCATATGGGAGTTGATGGTATTTCTATTCTTTTTGTTGTTCTCTCAGCTTTTCTTTTGCCTTTCTGTATTTTAGCAAGCTGGGAGAATATTAAAGATAGATTAAAGGCTTATATGATTGCTTTTCTTCTTCTTGAAGTTGCAATTATTGGCGTTTTTTGTGCCCTTGATGCAATATTGTTTTATGTTTTTTTTGAAGGTAGCCTTATTCCAATGTTTATTATTATAGGTGTTTGGGGTGGGGCACGTCGTGTTTATGCGAGTATGAAGTTTTTTCTTTACACTTTACTTGGATCAGTGCTTATGCTGGTTGCCATTATGGCTATGTATTGGGAAGCAGGAACACTCGATATACCAACTTTATTAACTTACCAATTTCCAGCACATATGCAAATGTGGTTATGGCTTGCATTTTTTGCTTCTTTTGCGGTTAAAATGCCGATGTGGCCAGTCCATACATGGTTACCAGATGCACACGTGGAAGCACCGACGGCTGGTTCCGTTATTTTAGCTGGTGTATTACTCAAATTAGGTGGTTATGGTTTTCTTCGTTTTTCTTTACCAATGTTTCCACTTGCTTCATCTAATTTTGCTCCTTTGGTTTTCACGTTATCGCTTATTGCGATTATTTATACATCACTGGTTGCTCTTGTTCAAAATGATATAAAAAAACTTATTGCTTATTCCTCAATAGCGCATATGGGATATGTGACCATGGGTATTTTTGCAGCGAATGAACAGAGTATCCAAGGTGCTATTTATCAAATGTTATCGCACGGAATTGTTTCAGCAGCTTTATTTCTTTGTGTTGGGGTTATCTATGATCGCTTGCATACACGTGAAATTTCAGCTTTTGGCGGTTTAGTGAATAACATGCCCAAATATGCTGTTGTTTTTTTGATTTTTACAATGGCAAATGTCGGTTTACCTGGGAGTTCAGGATTTTTGGGTGAATTTTTAACCTTAATAGGTGTTTTTCAAGTGAATAAACTGGTTGTTGTTTTTGCTACAACTGGTGTTATTTTGTCAGCTGCCTATGCACTTTATCTTTATCGGCGTGTGGTTTTTGGTTCTTTGGATAAAGAGAACTTAAAAGTGCTTTTTGATCTCTCGTTAAGAGAGAGATTCATTCTTTATCCGATGGTTGTTCTTACAATATTTTTTGGTGTTTATCCAACACCTATTCTTAAAGCAACGGCGTTTTCTGTAGAATCCCTCATCAGTAAACTACACTAGATTAAGAGAAGAATGCTCATGCAAACTGAAATAATAGCTCAATTAGTGTTAATTATCCCAGAGATTTTAATAGCATTGGGGGCGGTAGTATTGCTTTTGATTGGTGTTTATTCCAATGTGCGCTCCTTTTTAACTGTGACGGGTTTGGCCATTGCCCTTTGTGTAGCAACCATTGTTATTATCGTTGTTTTTCCGAAAAGTGGTTTATTTCAAAACAATACACTTATTATTGATTCTTTTGGTCGTTATATGAAAATTTTAACGCTTATTGGTGCACTCTTTGCGCTTATTATGTCTGTTAGTTTTACCTGTACGCATAAGTTTGATATATTTGAATTTCCTGTGTTAGTTCTATTAGCAACCCTTGGCATGATGTTCATGATTTCAGCTGGTAATATGCTATCACTTTATATGGGGTTAGAACTACAGTCTTTAGCTTTATATGTTTTAGCTGCAATCAATCGTGATAATATAAAGTCTTCTGAAGCAGGTATAAAATATTTTGTTTTAGGGGCTTTATCTTCAGGATTACTACTTTATGGTATTTCCTTGCTTTATGGTTTTACTGGTCAAATTGGTTTTCACGAAATTGCTATTGCTTTGAAAGGTGAAAATTTACAATTAGGCGTTATTTTTGGAATTGTCTTTGTTTTAGCTGGTTTAGCTTTTAAAATTTCTGCAGTTCCGTTTCATATGTGGACACCTGATGTTTATGAAGGAGCGCCAACACCTATTACAGCATTTTTTGCTGGTGCTCCTAAAGTTGCCGCAATGGCCTTAATAATTCGTATTATTGTTATGACCTTCATTCCATTAGGGAGTTCTGATGGTTCTATGCCTGCATGGCAGCAAATTTTGGTGTTCATGGCGATTGCATCAATGATACTTGGTGCATTTGCTGCAATTGGTCAGACCAACATTAAGCGTTTAATGGCTTATTCATCAATTGGTCATATGGGATATGCGCTTGTTGGTTTAACGGCTGGAGATATTCTAGGTGTAAAAAGCGTTATTCTTTATATGACTATTTATCTTGGTATGACGATTGGTTCATTTGCCTTTATTCTTGGGATGCGGTCTAGCAATGGAAATGTTGAAAATATTTATGATCTTTCAGGATTGATAAAGACGAATCCGTTTATGGCTGTTGTGATGACGATACAGTTTTTCTCGTTAGCAAGCATACCTCCTATGGCTGGTTTTTTTGGAAAGTGGTATACATTTTCTGCCGCTGTTCATGCTGGACTTACTCCACTTGCTATTGTTGGTATGATAGCGTCTGTTGTCGGGGCTTTTTACTATTTGCGAGTCATTAAAATTATGTGGTTTGATGAAGCAAAGGCGCATTTTATTGCTTTGTCGAATGAGCTTCAATTTTGTCTCGGTCTTTCTGCATTATTTATTTTATTTTATACGCTTTTTGGAATTTGGTTTGCTGAGTTGGCAGAAAAAGCAGCAACCGCATTGTTTTAATGAATATGGTTTATATCTTATCAGATTTTGCACAAAAACAAGGATACACTGTTGAATCGTACGAAACTGTTGATTCAACAAATCTTATTGCACAACGAAAAGCGCAAGCTGGTCATAAAGGTTATCACTGGGTTGTTGCACGAGAACAATCACAGGGAAGAGCAAGAAGAGGTAGGACATGGTCTAGTCCGAAAGGGAACCTTTATTCTAGTCTTTTGTTAATTGATGATATTGTTCATCAAACTGCTGCTCAACTTGGTTTTGTTGCTGGAGTAAGTGTTGTAGAAACAATAAAACAATTTATAAAAGATGAAAAGCAAACGAACAGTATCGTTAGCTTAAAATGGCCAAATGATATTTTGCTAGGAGGAGCTAAAAGTTCTGGAGTTTTGCTTGAGATTTTTAAATTGCCATCACAACAGTATGCATTGGTTATTGGTATTGGAATAAATGTGAAATATAATTATGAAGATGCACCATATCCCACTTCAAGTTTAAAGAATATTGGTTTGCATGTTGAAACAGAACAGTTATTTACGGTTTTAACTGAATGTTTTTCTAAAAATTATCTCCTTTGGAAACAGTCAGGAGGATGCGATATAATCCGCGAAAAATGGCTTTTATACTCTGCTCACCTTGGGCAGCATGTCAAAATAATCAATGATGAAAAAATCATCGAAGGTATTTTTGATGGTCTTGATAATGATTTTAATTGCATCATAAAACAAAAAAATGGTCAGCAAGCAAATATAACAGCTGGAGATGTTCATTTTGGTTCGGCTGCTTCTGTTAATGCAGGTCGTTATTAATTGATAAAATTTTATTTCACCATTAGATTATCTTAATGATTTAGGAGATGTTTATGGTTGTGGCCAACGAGAATGAATTTGTTTTTTTACCTTTAGGAGGGGTTGGTGAAATAGGGATGAATCTCGCTGCTTATGGATTTGGTCCCCAAAATCTTCGTGAATGGCTGCTTGTTGATATGGGGGTTAGTTTTGCTGGACCTGAATTACCTGGAGCAGATCTTATTTTGCCTGATATTCGTTTTCTAGAAAGTGAAAAACACAATATCCGAGGTCTTGTTTTGACACATGCTCATGAAGATCATTATGGCGCTGTCCTTGATCTATGGCCAAAGCTTAAAGTTCCAGTGTACTGTACTCCTTTTACCGCAGGACTATTGGAGAGTAAAAAACAGTCGGATTTTGGATCTTATAAAATTTCACTCAATATTTTTCAAGCTGGTGAACGTTTTCAGGTTGGTTCTTTTGGAGTTGAGGCAATTGCCGTTAATCATTCGATTCCGGAATCTGTATCTTTGGCAATTACAACATCTTTAGGCACTGTTATTCATACTGGCGATTGGAAAATTGATCCTACACCTTCTCTTGGAGCTGTAACGGATGAAAAACGATTTCGTGCTTTAGGGAAAAAAGGTGTTTTAGCGTTGCTTTGTGATTCCACGAATGCGTGTCGAGATGGTATGTCACCATCAGAACAGCAAGTTCAGACAAGTCTTACTGAAATTATCTCGAAAGCTGAAGGGCGGGTTGCATTTGCAACTTTTGCATCGAATGTTGGTCGGATACGTTCAATTGCTCTTGCAGCGGAATCTGTTGGGCGCCAAGTTCTTATCGTTGGGCGTTCTCTTAAACGAAGTATTATGGTTGCGCAAGAGCTTGGTTATATGAACGGTTTAGCGCCATTCGTTTCTGAGGAAGATTATAGTTACATCCCGCGAAAAGATATCGTTTTGATCGTAACTGGTAGTCAAGGTGAGCCACATGCTGCTTTAGCCAAACTATCGCGAAATGAAATGAGAAATATTGCACTTTCTGCTAGTGACACCGTTATTTATTCCTCACGGAGTATTCCAGGAAATGAGAAAGCTATTATTGAAATACAAAATCGTTTCATAGATTTGGGAATTAAAACGATTACGAATGAAGATGCTCTTGTTCACGTTTCAGGGCATCCTCGCCGTTCAGAACTTTTACAGATGTATGATTGGGTAAAACCACAGATACTTGTTCCTGTACATGGGGAGGCAATGCATCTTGCTGCTCAGGCAGCTTTAGCACGTCAAGCGGGTATTGAAATTATTGCTGATATCAGAAATGGCAGTATGCTGCGTCTTGCGCCAGAGCCTGTAGAAGTTATTGATCAAGTTCCCGTTGGTCGGATCTATAAGGATGGTTGCCTTATTGGTGATGAAGATGCATTAGGGATTCGTGAGCGTCGCAAATTAAGTTATGCTGGTCATGTTGCTGTTTCTCTCCAAATGAATAGCAAACACGATCTAGAGGGTGATATTGGTCTGACCACATCCGGTTTACCTGAAACTAATGGAAAAGGGGAAAGTTTGAAAGATATCCTTTTAGATGTTGTGGAAAACACTCTTTATAACATTCCACGCGTTAAAAGAAAAAATGATGAACTTATTCGTGAAGCAATACGGCGCGCAGTGAGAGCGGCCGTTAATGAAGTTTGGCGAAAAAAGCCTATCTGTACAGTTTTTTTACATCGGTCAAAATAAAGCATTTCAATATTACGTTATTTCTTTTTAATGAAAGAAAGAGAAAAGAGAGTTTCAGATCATTTTATCGATAAAAATAAGAAATAGAGCACATAAATTTTTCAACAACGTGATCGTTATGTTTGCAAGCATTCAGAATATAGCTATAGATGAGCATATGGTGTATTAAAATTGTTTCGACATGATGGGCTTAGTTAGGAGTTAGTTATTTAATGCGTCTTTCTCAATATTTCCTTCCACTTTTAAAAGAAAATCCTAAGGACGCAGAGATTGTTTCTCATCGACTCATGTTGCGTGCTGGTATGATTCGCCAACAAACGTCAGGGATTTATTCTTGGCTTCCTTTGGGTAAAAAAGTGCTTGATAAAGTTTGTAGAATTATACGTGAAGAGCAAGAACGAGCTGGTGCTGTAGAAATATTGATGCCTACAATTCAATCTGCGGACCTTTGGCGTGAAAGTGGTCGTTATGATGATTATGGTTTGGAAATGCTCCGCATTAAAGATCGTCAAAAGCGTGATTTACTTTATGGTCCGACCAATGAAGAGATGGTAACAGACATTTTTCGCTCCTATATTCGTTCTTATAAAGATCTTCCACTCAATCTGTATCATATTCAATGGAAATTTCGTGATGAAATCCGTCCACGTTTTGGTGTGATGCGCTCCCGAGAATTTTTAATGAAAGATGCTTACTCTTTTGATCTTGATTATAAAGGCTCTAAAACATCTTATAATCGTATGTTTGTTGCTTATTTACGTACTTTTTCTTGTCTTGGCTTAAGAGCAATTCCCATGCGTGCTGATACAGGCCCAATTGGTGGTGAACTCAGTCATGAATTTATTATTTTAGCTGAAACAGGAGAGAGCGCTATATTTTGTGATAAGAAATTCCTTGAACTTACTGTTCCAGACAGTTCGATTGATTTTACTGATGAAGCTGTTTTAGCTAATATCGTTAAACAGTGGACATCTTTTTATGCAGCCACAGAGGAAATGCATGAGGAAGAAGAGTGGACTAAGATTTCTGAAAATAACCGCCTCTCAGCTCGTGGCATTGAAGTAGGACATATTTTTCATTTTGGTACAAAATATTCTGCTCCAATGGGAGCAAAAGTTATGGGGCAAGATGGAAAAGAGCATCCGGTCTCTATGGGGTCATATGGTATTGGACCTTCACGTCTTGTCGCTGCAGTTATTGAAGCTTCTCATGATGAAAATGGCATTATTTGGCCAAAGTCGATTGCACCATTCGATTTTGGTATCATTAATATGAAACCAGATGATGAGAAATGTACTCATACTTGTGAAACGCTCTATCAAGGATTAAAGCATGCTGGTTTTGATCCCTTATTAGATGACAGAAATGAGCGTCCTGGATCAAAATTTGCAACAATGGATTTGATTGGTTTGCCAACACAAATAATTGTTGGACCTAAAAGCGTTGCTCAAAACGAAGTTGAAATTAAAGATCGAAAAACGGGTGTTAAAAAATCTCTAACGGTTGAAGCTGTACTCAATCAGTTTTCTGTGTTTTGATAGGAAATGTTATGAAGTGGTTGGGGAGCAAATGGTTTTCATCTTATGAATGGATGATTGCTTTTCGTTATATGATTCCTAATAAAAAACATGTAGTTGCATCTGTTATTTCAATTATTTCTCTCATTGGAATTATGTTAGGAGTATTTGCTCTTGTTGTCGTTATGGCAGTAATGAATGGTTTTCGTACAGAGCTTCTTAACCGCATTCTTGGTATGAATGGGCACCTTATTGTTCAAACAATTGATTCTGGTTTTCCCAATTATAATGCTCTTATTTCTTCTTTAGAGTCCGTAAAAGGTGTGAAGTTTGCTTTGCCTGTTGTTGAAGGTCAAGCACTTGTGCAAGGTGAACTTCAAGGAGGGTCTGGTGCTTTAGTTCGTGGTATGCGCAAACAAGATTTGGAGAAGCTTAAAACCGTATCTCAGAACATTAAATTAGGATCACTTGCTCAATTCGATAAAGAAGAAGGCATTGCAATTGGAAGTGGTTTAGCAGAAAAATTGGGGCTTACAATTGGGAGTGATCTTCGTATTATTACACCAGATGGTGATGCGACTCCTTTTGGGGTGACGCCACGTGTTAAAGCTTACAAAGTAACTGCTATTTTTGAAGTTGGTATGTCTGAATATGATTCAATATTCGTTTTTATGCCTCTCCATGAAGCACAAATATTTTTTAATTTGGGGAATAAGGTTCAGTCTTTAGAGTTATTTCTAAATGATCCTGATGCTGTTGATCAAATAAAACCCGTTGTAGAGAAAGCTGTTGATGAACAGGTCTATTTAATTGATTGGCGTACACGCAATCAGGCATTTTTTTCAGCCTTACAGATTGAACGCAATGTTATGTTT
The DNA here is from genome assembly GCF_045277155.1 of Bartonella gliris. Taxonomy (GTDB): domain Bacteria; phylum Pseudomonadota; class Alphaproteobacteria; order Rhizobiales; family Rhizobiaceae; genus Bartonella; species Bartonella gliris. The sequence continues at coordinate 435,115 of NZ_CP123962.1, read as the reverse complement.
TTCATTCTTTCTCTTATTGTCCTTGTTGCTGCTTTGAATATTATTTCAGGACTGATTATGCTTGTAAAAGATAAAAGCCATGATATTGCCATTTTGCGCACAATGGGCGCACAACAAAGTGCGATTCTGCGTATATTTATTGTCACTGGTATGATGATTGGATTTCTTGGAACAATATTGGGCTTAATTTTTGGTGTCATAGCAACAGCGAATATCAATCATATTCAGGACTTTATCTCTTGGTTATTTAATGTTGATGTTTTTAATCCTCAACTTTATTTTTTAACAAAATTGCCTGCACAAATTGAATGGGGAGAGACAGTCTTAGTTGCTGCAATGGCTTTATTTTTGTCATTCCTTGCTGCTCTTATTCCGGCATGGCGAGCTGCTAAATTAGATCCTGTACAAGCTTTGAGGTATGAATAATGGCAGCTATTTTAGAGCTTGTGGAAATTGAGCGACATTTTTTTGAAAGTAATAAACCTCTCATTATTTTAGATAAAGCAAACTTTATTCTTAATCGCGGGGAGCTTGTAGCACTTGTAGCACCCTCTGGTGCTGGAAAATCAACACTTCTTCATATCGCTGGATTATTGGAAAAACCAACCGCTGGTGATGTGATGTTACGGGGTGTTTCTTGTGCAAAACGTTCTGATAGTGAGCGAACGGCTATCAGACGAAATGATATCGGTTTTGTCTATCAATTTCATCATTTGCTTCCAGAGTTTACGGCTTTAGAAAATGTCATGATACCGCAAATGATAGCAGGATTTAAAAAATCCATAGCAGAAGATCGTGCACTTAAATTGTTGACATATTTGCGTGTTTCTCATCGCGCCAACCATCGTCCATCAGAATTATCGGGTGGCGAACAACAACGCGTTGCTATTGCGCGTGCAGTCGCAAATGGTCCTTCGGTTCTTTTAGCTGATGAACCTACGGGGAATCTTGATCCTGTAACTTCAGCTTACGTATTTCAAGCTTTATCTGCGCTTGTTCGTCAATCTGGTCTTTCTGCTCTTATTGCGACACATAATTACGGTTTGGCTAAACAAATGCATCGTCGAATTACGCTTAAGGAAAAAAAGATTATTGAACTTCCTTAGAGGTAAAATAAAAAATCTATTCTACTTACTGAATTCAAGGAGACTTTTATGACAGTTTTTGCCGTTGACAAAAATCAACTGGATGCGCGTCGTCGCCGATTGGTTTTTCGTGCATGGCATCGAGGTATTCGTGAAATGGATCTCATTTTTGGGCACTATGTAGATGCCCATATTGTTGAGATGAGTGATAAAATGGTTTTTCAACTTGAACATATTATGTCTTTTGATGATCGCGATTTACTGACGTGGATTACGGGAGAAGCTTCACCACCATCTGAAGTGGATGGTCCACTTTTTCGTGACATTGTAAATTATCATCTCTGCATAAATTTAAATTAATTCCGATGCCTATATTTAAAAAAATTGTCATTCCTAAAAACATTGCTGTTCATACGATCTTTGATGGGGTTACTGATGGGTTTGAAGGCTTTGCGCTTGCTAAATTGAGTTCAGAAATTGCACAAGATAAACCACTTATCTATGTTGTCAGCGATGGAACAAAAATTGCTCATTTACAGCAAGTCTTAAATTTTATTAATCCTAATTTGCCTATACTTCAATTCCCTGGATGGGATTGTTTGCCCTATGATCGCGTGTCGCCTGGGATTATTGTTACGGCACGTCGATTATCAGCTTTGGCACATATAGCAAATTTACGTAAGAATCCACGCACTGCAATCATATTAACAACAGCAAATGCAATTATGCAAAAATTGCCCCCTCGTGAAATGATTGAGACTCAAGTTATTCACGCACGTGTTGGCCAGCGTATGAACATGGGGCATTTAATTCAATTTCTAGAATTCAATGGTTTTGAGCGTGTTACAGTTGTTCGTGATGTTGGTGAATTTGCTGTGAGAGGTGGAATAGTTGATATTTTTTCTCCCATTGATGTTGAACCTTTACGGCTTGATTTTTTTGGCGATACCTTGGAAACCATCCGCGTATTTGATTCAGAAACACAAAGAACAACAAGTAAAAGAACCGAATTTTTGTTACATTCAATGAGTGAGGTTGTCCTTACACCTGAGCTTATCAGCCGATTTAAAAACAATTATATTCGTACATTTGGTGTATCACAAAAAAACAACATGCTTTATGAAGCAATTTCTCAAGGACGGCGTTTTTCCGGTATGGAACATTGGTTACCGTTTTTTTATGAGAATCTTGACAGTTTTTTTGACCATTGTGGTGATTTACCTGTTGTTTTTGAGCATCTCACAGAAGAGGCGCTAATCGAGCGTTATCGGCTTATTGAAGATTATTATAATGCGCGCAAAGAGCGTGAAAATGATAAAGAAAATTCTGCTTCTTATCATCCAATAGAGCCTAGCCTTCTTTATCTAACACCAGAACATGTCTTAGAACGTGCACAACGATCTGGGCAGCGTATCGATTTTACGCCTTTTAATACTCCACAAACTTTTAAACAAACCGTTATTCATGCGAATATTAAGCTGGGATATGATTTTGTAGAAGAGCGTAATGCGCAAGAAAAGAATGTTTTTTCAAGTGTCGTTCATCATATTACTTCATTGCGCGCTGCTGGAAAGAAGGTTCTTTTAGCGTGTTGGAGTGAAGGGTCTCTCAACCGTTTAATACAGGTTCTTGATGAGCATGGATTGCAAAAAATAGATGTTGCAAAATCATTGCAAACTGTCAGAGCAACACCACGTGATCGTATATGTGCAGCTGTTATAATGATTGAACATGGTTTTGAGGCTGAAGATTTTGCTATTATAGCAGAACAAGATATCCTTGGTGATCGATTAATCAGACCGCCAAGACGGCGTAAACACAATAAAAACTTTATCTCTGAAGTTGCTTCTTTAAATTCTGGCGATATCGTTGTGCATATTGATCATGGTATTGGACAATTTGTTGGTCTTAAAACCATTATGACAACTGGAATTTTACGCGATTGTCTTGAAATTAGGTATGCTGGAGGTGATCGGCTCTTTTTACCTATTGAAAATATCGAACTTCTTTCACGTTATGGATCGGAGGAAACAGAGGTAACGTTAGATAAGTTAGGTGGTGTTGCTTGGCAAGCACGTAAAACACGGCTAAAAAAACACTTATTACAAATAGCTGGCCATTTGATCCGTATAGCTGCAGAGCGCGCTACCCGTTCTGCACCTGTTTTGGTCCCACCAGTTGGGCCATTTGATGAGTTCGTTGCATGTTTTCCCTATGAAGAAACAGAAGATCAAATGGATGCAATTGATGCCGTTTTAGACGATTTGGCATCAGGCAAACCGATGGATCGTTTGATATGTGGTGATGTTGGCTTTGGAAAAACAGAAGTTGCTATTCGAAGTGCTTTTGTTGCAGCATTAAATGGGTATCAAGTTGCTGTTGTTGTGCCGACAACTTTGCTTTCACGACAACATTACAAAACTTTTATTGCACGTTTTCAAGGATTGCCCGTTAAGATTGGCCATGCTTCAAGACTTGTCAAGGCTAAAGAACTTGCACGAGTTAAAAAAGGTATTGCAGATGGTACAATTGATATTGTTATTGGAACCCATGCATTATTAAGTCATGCAGTCAATTTTTCACGGTTAGGGCTCCTTATCATTGATGAGGAGCAGCATTTTGGCGTAAAACATAAAGAGCGTTTAAAAGAAATTAAAAGCGATATTCATGTTCTTACGCTTTCCGCAACACCCATACCACGTACGTTAGGATTGGCATTATCGGGTGTACGTGAACTTTCATTGATAACAACGCCCCCCATTGATAGAATGGCAGTACGTACTTTTATTTCACCTTTTGATGAACTTGTTATACGAGAGACACTGCTTCGAGAATATTATCGTGGTGGACAAAGTTTTTATGTTTGTCCACGTATTTCTGATCTTACCTTTGTGGAAGAATATCTCAAAACGCATGTACCCGAACTCAAATTTGTTGTAGCTCATGGGCAAATGCCAGCTGGACAACTTGATGATATCATGAATGCATTTTATGACGGACAATATGATGTTCTGCTCTCAACAACCATTATTGAATCAGGTCTTGATATTCCAACAGCCAATACTTTAATCGTACATCGTGCTGAGATGTTTGGTCTTTCTGCTCTTTACCAGTTACGTGGTAGGGTAGGGCGCTCAAAACAACGTGCTTATGCGCTCTTTACGTTTCCTTCTGGTAAAGTTTTAACTTCTACTGCTGATCGTCGTCTTAAAATTTTGCAATCTCTTGATACGTTGGGAGCGGGTTTTCAATTGGCAAGTCATGATATGGATATCCGCGGCTCAGGCAATTTTTTAGGTGAAGAGCAATCAGGGCATATCAAAGAAGTTGGATTTGAGCTCTATCAAAAAATGCTTGAAGAGGCTGTTGCTGAGTTAAAAGATGGCGAGCAAAGTGAAGATAAGCAATGGTCGCCTCAAATTTCACTTGGTACACCAGTGATGATACCGGAAAGTTTCGTGCCTGATTTGTCATTACGTATGGGGCTTTACCGTCGTTTAACAGAACTTGATGATTTAGAACAAATCGAAGAATTTGGAGCTGAGTTAATCGATCGCTTTGGTTCTTTGCCCCTTGAAGTTCAATACCTTCTTAAAGTTTTTTATATCAAAACATTGTGTCGAAAAGCACATGTGGAAAAATTTGATGCTGGGCCAAAGGGTGTTGTTATACAATTCCGAAATAATTGTTTTGAAAATGCTGTTGCTCTTGTTCAATGGGTTGCTAAGCAAGGTTTGCTAGCAAAAATTCGACCAGACCAGAGTATCGTTCTTACTCGTGATTGGACTACAGTGGATGAAAGGCTTGTTGGAGCAGCAAATATTATGACACAGCTTGCAGAAATGGCACAACAACACCCTCTTTAGCAATCTTTCCATTGATGCGAAGATCATTTATTTGTTAACTTATTCTATAAGAATATTTATTTTAATATAATATAATAAATAATTTTTATAAAAATTTTAGATTAAATAAATTATTTTATATTTTAATATAGTTATATTTTAAAATAAATATTAAAATTTTTCATTTTAAACTTTTGAAAATATAAAATTTTTAATATAAAAGAAAAATATTATATAGAAGCATAATAACTTAATCTTAATTTTTAAATTTTATGATCTATCTCTAATAAAAAATACATAAGAAAACAATCAAATTTATCTAACAATTTTGGAATTATATTTATTTTATACCATTTGTCAGAGCTATATGACTTAAAATAAGCATTATAAATGTAAATAAAAGTCTAAAATAATAAGATTTGCAGAATTACATAGAAGTTTACTTTAAGCATATTGCAATATTGTTTTGTTTATGCAATCTTATCTTATTCCATTGCACTAAGGTATCTTATGGATAAATTTTATAAACAGCCAATGGATAAAAGGGGGATGCTACACATGAGTGTATAAAGGTTCAGCTAGCTTTTTATAGCTTTCTTTCTGGAAATTTGACTTTTCTCTTTATATTGAAGTAAGAGGCATAAAAGAGGTGTCATTTCATTGATTTAATTTAAGATACTTATTTGATAATTATATTTAATATTCCTCATATTGGGATTATTGTACAAGCGCGTTGAAAGGATTAACTTAATCATGTCGCATAAAAATATCTATTTTGCTGTTTCAGTCATAGCTGGAGCTGCTGCCCTTTTTCTTACAATCCATACTCCTGCGAGTGCGCAAACTTTATCTCAAGGTTGGTACAAAGTTTGCAGTAAGCAGCATGATGTTGATATTTGTAATACAATGAACACTGTTGTATCAAATACTGGACAGCCCTTGACGGCTTTTAATCTTGTTGAAATAAAAGGGAAACAGAATGAAAGACGTATAGGCATTCAGGTGCCTACAGGTCGTTTTTTACCAGAAGGCGTTCATATTCAAATTGGAGATGATTTTTCTAAAAAAGTTCCTTATATTATTTGTAATGGACCAAGTTGTATTGCCAATGATGTCTTAGATGATAAGCTCATTACTGCTATGAAAAGTGGTTCAAAAATGGTTGTAACCACAATTAATTTCCGTGGCTCAGCTAATCCTATTGAATTTTCTCTTAATGGATTCACAGCCGCATACACAGGTCCTGGTATGGAAGAAAAAGATTTTCAACAAGAACAAATAAAATTGCAACAAGCCATTCAATCAAAGCAAAAAGAGATTGAAGATCGTATGCGGGCTGAACAAGAAAAAGCTAAACAAAATTAATAAATACAGGGCATAGAAGAATATTTTTGAAGTTTTTTCTATGTCTGTTATTGAAGCCGCCACAAAGTATGTGGCGGTTTTTTTTTATGCTTAGCTTTTGGAAAGAGTTCTGCGTTTCCACCATCCAATACGCCCAGTTTTAGGAGCCTCGTCAGGTATTGATGATATAACAACAGGTTGGTTGTCTGTTTCCTCAATTTTGGAAGGAGTTGGCTCGACAACTTTTTCTATGACAGTTTTTTGCTCTGATGATTCTTTTGCTTGCGTTGATTCTTTGGAAAGTGATTTTTTGCGTGTTTTACGTGTTGACTTTTTACCATTTTGGGGCATTTCCTCCCCTTCCGGATCAGCAGATTTATCTGCTTTTTTTGTTTTCACTTTATGTATCGAACTAGCTGTAGATTTTTCTTCCAGAGGTTCTGGTGTTTCTACAATTTGATCATTTTCAAGAATTTGTTGATTTTGCACAGCTTTTGAAGAACGCACTTTACGCTTTTTAGGTTTCGCAACCATATCAACTTTTACAGCTTCATCTTGTTGTATACTTGAAGATTGTGTATCATTCTTTACTTCCTCAAGTTCTACAGGTTTAGCAGCTTGAACACGGCGTTGGCGGTGCTCTGCTTTAATTTCTGCTAAGGCCTGTTTGGCAAAATCTCCTACTGGTTCTGCATAAGGAATACGAGGTTGATAAAAATTATTATCCTGATTACGGCGACCGCCACGACGCCCCCGACGACGCCCCCGACGACGGCAATCATCATTTGAGATATCGTCTTTTTTATGATCGGTGGAGAGAGAATTGCCATCAATCTCACCTTGACGATTTTTACGTCGACGTTTCTGGTTTTTTTCAACGGGTATTTTATCTTCGACAGGTTCACTCTCTATTAAGATTGCATCTTCAATTTCTTTTTTATTATCGTCTTCAAAAACCAATGGAGACTGAGAAATTGCCTCAGCTATTGTACCCTTAGAAATAATGAGATGTTGCGTTCCAATGTTATCATCTGCTTCAATACTAATATTAAGCTTAAAGCGTGCTTCTAGATTAACAAGAATATTGCGTTTATGGTTTAACACATAAAGCGCTGTTGCTACGGGTGTGCGGACAGTAATATTATGTTGCGGATTATGAAGAAGATATTCTTCAATTGAGCGCATGACATGTAAAGCAATTGATGATTCAGACCGTACATTTCCTGTTCCAGCGCAATGCGGGCAGGGTTGTGTTGTACTTTCTAAAACGGATATACGAATGCGTTGACGACTCATTTCCAGAAGGCCAAAGTGTGAAATATGGCCAACTTGAATACGCGCACGATCGTTTTTTAAGCAATCCTTCAACTTTTTTTCAACCATCCTAACATTACGATCTTCAAGCATATCAATAAAATCAATCACAATAAGACCAGCGAGATCACGTAAGCGTAATTGACGTGCTATTTCTTCTGCTGCTTCAAGATTGGTTTGTAATGCTGTTTTTTCGACAGAAAGTTCTTTAGTGGAGCGGCCAGAATTTACATCAATAGCAACAAGCGCTTCTGTTTGATTGATAACAAGATAACCACCAGATTTTAAAGAAACTTGTGGGTGCAACATTTTATCGAGTTGAATTTCGATATTATTTTGCGCAAAAATGGGGATAGGATCGCGATAAGGTTGCACAACTTTTGCATGACTTGGCATAAGCATACGCATGAAGTCTTTTGCTTCACGGTATCCTTGTTCACCAGAAACAAGAATTTCATTGATATTCTTATTATAAAGGTCCCTTATAGAACGCTTAATGAGATTGCTTTCTTCATGAACAAGGCATGGTGCCGTTGATTTTAGTGTTAAAGTGCGAACTGTATCCCACAATCGTGTGAGATACTCATAATCGCGTTTAATCTCAGCTTTTGTTCTATTTGCTCCAGCAGTTCGTAGGATAACTCCCATGCCTTTTGGAACTGCTAATTCTTTTACAATTTCTTTAAGACGTTTGCGATCTTGTACATTGGTGATTTTTCGTGAAATACCACCACCGCGTGCTGTGTTGGGCATTAAAACCGAATAACGACCTGCGAGGGATAAATACGTTGTGAGTGCGGCCCCTTTATTACCACGCTCTTCCTTGATGACCTGCACCAACAAAATTTGACGCCTTTTAATCACTTCTTGAATTTTATATTGACGTCCTTGTTTACGCTGATAGGTGGGGAGTTCTTCACGTGCATCTTCTGCACCAACCATTTCGATCTCATCATGAGAAATATCTGTAAATGCTTCTTCTGCATCATCAGCTGTTATTGCATCGGATGTGATGTCGTTTTCAACATCCGCTGCCATGATGCTGTTTTTTTTATTTTTTGTTCTTTTGGAGCGTTTTTTGTTTTTGTTTGTTTCTTCAATGATAGTATCTGTGTGATTTTCTCCCACAGCAGCTTTTTCCTCTTCTTCAAGAAGAGCAAGGCGATCAGCAATAGGAATTTGATAATAATCAGGATGAATTTCAGAAAATGTCAAAAAACCATGGCGGTTACCGCCATATTCGACAAAAGCTGCTTGAAGAGACGGCTCTACACGGGTAATACGTGCTAGATAAATATTGCCCTTGAGCTGCTTTTTATGTTCTGACTCAAAATCAAGTTCTTCAATTTTGTTGCCGTGAACAACAACAACACGTGTTTCCTCCGGGTGGGAGGCATCTATAAGCATTTTGTTTGACATAAGTTAAAATCCTAAAGGCGACATACGCAACTTTACTCAAACGAACAGTATGGCTATTCGTAAATATAAAGGGCTGTCTGCCATAAAAGGGGGATACCAGCAAAACAGAATGGGGAACCACGTGCAGATGCATGATTGCATTTACAGTATTTCTAATCACCATCTCCATCTGTTTTGTATGACTCATATTTTTTAAGTCTCCGGCAAAACAATCTTTAAAACAGTTCGGATATCCGAACCAACGAATCTAAAATAACGCAATCCTAGCTTTTATGACATAAAGACTTTAATTATCCATAAAAAGCTTAGATATGTAACATGCAACAGACCTTCTAAAGACAATTTAATGCAGACTACAAATAATTTAGACGGCCACTATCTGTTTAGGAAGCGCAAATATTCTTTTATGTTGATATCATGCTTTTGGCAAGTAACAATATCAATGTATGCTATTATAATGTCCTTTATTGTCTTAATTTAGTTTTTTTGATTATGTTTGAAAGATTCAGTATTTATTGAAAAATAGAGCGTAAATTCGTTGCATCTTTTTGCTTGAGACGAATCGTGGCTAATGTAGAGTATTTTGTTTATGATAAAAGGGGTTTCTATCAAAAAGCTGCAAGCTGATTATTGGGATATTATTTTGCGCTTTACATACTGTTTATTATTTTTTTTAGTATTCCAAACAGATATCCAAGCTGCCGATGCCCTAAAACTTGTCAATTTGCGGACTATTGGTGATAGTGCACGCACACGTATTATTGCGGTTTTTAATGCTGAACCAAATGTTCGTTTGCAGATTTTAGATAGCCCTGCACGTTTGGTTATTAATTTACCTACAGTTGATTTTTCAGCCCAAAATACCCTTTTAAAGAAACAAAATACATTATCAAATATGTTATCAGATGTGCGTTACGGTTTTTCTGATATACGGACTTCACGCATTATTTTGACAAGCAAAATTACTTTTGTTGTTGAAAAAAGTACAATACAAAAATTAGATAATGGTTTGTGGCAACTACTGATTGATATTACTCAAAGCACACAAAAAAAATTTAATGAGGTATTGAAAAACCAACAAAAAGCTATTTTCAATACAAAAACACGAATAAATCTAACACGTAATTTTCGTGTTGTTCTTGATCCTGGACATGGTGGGATTGATGGTGGTGCGCGCGGGGGGACTGGAGTTTTAGAAAAAGATGTAACACTAGCTTTTGCACGTGCATTGCGAGATGAATTAAAAAAAGATTCTCATACCACTGTTGCATTAACACGCGATTCTGATGTTTTTCTAAGATTAAGCGAAAGAGTTAAAAAAGCACAAGAATTTGGCGCTGATCTTTTTATATCCATTCATGCAGATACCATTGATGTGCATTCTCTCCGCGGTGCTACAATATATACCATATCGGACAAGGCATCTGATGCAATTGCAAAATCCTTAGCTGAAAGTGAAAATAAAGTTGATCTGCTTGATGGTTTACCTGCAGAAGAATCGCTTGAAGTTACAGATATTTTGATGGATCTAACCCGACGTGAAACGCATACATTTTCGGTTAATTTTGCTAATAGTGTTATTTCTAATTTATCAAAGAGTAATATCAATTTGATAAATAATCCTCATCGATATGCTGATTTTCAAGTTTTAAAAGCTCCAGATGTACCTTCTGTTTTGATAGAGATAGGTTATTTATCAAACAAAGAGGATGAAAAATTATTAAATAATCCCCAATGGAGAAAACAAATGGCTGCTTCTATCGCTCATTCTATTCATCAATTTTCTGAGTATAGACAGAAAATTATGCAACCTCTTTAAAATTGTGAGGAAATAGAGTATTAATACCAGCTTCTAGTTTAGTAAAAAGATGGAAAACAGTTTTTTCTTTATCTCAACCTAGCGGCGATAGCACCCTGTTGCTGGTGAAGTAATGTATTTTTCCTTTGACAATTCTAAAGAAAGCGATAGCTGTTTTGATGACGATTTTTTTAAGATATCTTCTTAGTTTTGTTATTGCTCTTGGGCTTTGGGGAGCAATAATGCGGGGAGCGATAGCAAAGGGGCAGGCGAGTGCGCTCCCTGATTATGAAGTTCTTTCGCTCTATGAACCACCTGTGATGACTCGCGTCCATGCCTCTGATGGTAGCCTTATGGCAGAATTTGCAACAAAACATCGTCTCTATTTACCAATTCAGTCAATACCAAAACTTCTTAAAGAAGCATTTATTTCTGCCGAAGACAAAAATTTTTATCGTCATTTTGGTTTAGATCCTGAAGGACTTTCTAGAGCCTTGATTAATAATATCCGTAATATTGGTTCTGGAAAACGTCCAGAGGGGGCGTCAACCATTACACAACAAGTCGCTAAAAACTTTCTTTTAAGTTCAGACGCAACGTTGGAGCGTAAATTAAAAGAAGCTATCCTAGCGATGCGTATTGAGAAGACCTACTCGAAAGATCATATTCTCGAACTGTATCTCAATGAAATTTATCTTGGTCATGGCACTTATGGTATCGCAGCAGCATCATTGACCTATTTCAATAAATCGGTCAATGATCTTACTTTAGAGCAGTGCGCTTATTTAGCTGCTCTTCCAAAAGGTCCGGCAAATTATGACCCATTTAAAAATACACAACGTGCTATTAATCGGCGCAATTGGGTTATAGATCGGATGGTTGCAAATGGGTATGTAACGCATGAACAAGGTGAAAAAGCTAAAGCAAGGCCTTTAGGCGCAACAATGCGCGGTAGCGACAGCTACGTTTTTGCTGCTGATTATTTTACTGAAGAAGTGCGTCGCCGTTTAATGCATCGCTATGGAGCTAAAACACTTTATGAGGGTGGACTATCAATTCGTACAACGCTTGATCCGCATTTACAGCTTATTGCTCGACGTGCTTTGCACAATGGATTAATTAAATTTGATCATTCGCAAGGATGGCGCGGAGCTTATAATCATATTGATAAGAAGGATGATTGGGGTATAGAGCTTGCAAATATTGCTGGGTTGAGTGACGTTCCAGAATGGCGTTTAGCCGTTGTTCTTTCTGCTACAGCTAATAGAATAGAGATTGGGTTACAGCCAAAGCGCGAAGCTTCAGGTTTATTATCAACAGAACGGGAAACAGCTGTTTTATCTGAAGCTGATTCAAAATGGGCATTACATATTGTTAAAGAAAATGGCTATCGAAGGACTGTTCAGAATTTATCTCATGTCCTGCAAGTTGGAGATGTCATTTTTGTCGAAAAAGTATCGAATACAAACAACCTTTATCGTTTACAACAAATCCCAAAGGTTGAAGGTGCGATTGTTGCCATGGAGCCTCATACAGGCCGTGTTCTCGCGATGGTGGGAGGATTTTCTTTTGCAGCATCTGAATTTAATCGCGCGACACAAGCCTATCGTCAGCCTGGTTCTGCTTTCAAGCCTTTTGTGTATGCAGCGGCACTCGATAATGGATATACACCAGCTTCGGTTGTTTTAGATGGCCCCATTGAAATTCGCCAATATAATGGTGAGGTTTGGCAACCTAAAAATTATGGTGGTACTTTTGCTGGTCCTTCAACGCTGCGTTATGGCATTGAATATTCTCGTAATCTTATGACAGTACGACTTGCCAATGATATGGGAATGCCTCTTGTAGCTGAATATGCAGAGCGCTTTGGTATTGTAGATAAATTGCAGCCTTATCTCCCTATGGCATTGGGAGCTGCTGAAACAACAGTTTTACGGATGGTTACAGCTTATTCAGTTATTGCCAATGGGGGACGCTCTATTAATCCTTCTCTGATAGACCGAATTCAAGATCGTTATGGGAAAACAATTTATCGTCATGATGATCGTATCTGTGAAAATTGTAATGCTCAGTCATGGGATAATCAAAGTGAACCCATATTGATTGATGAGCGAGATCAAGTTCTTGATCCTATGACAGCTTATCAGATTACATCAATGATGGAGGGAGTTGTTCAGCGCGGTACAGCTGCACGTTTACGTTTCCTCAATCGACATATTGCTGCTAAAACAGGAACAACTAATGATTCTAAAGATGTATGGTTTATGGGGTTTACCCCTGATCTTGTCGTTGGTATTTTTATCGGTTACGATCAACCAGCACCGTTAGGATACGGTGGAACAGGAAGTTCATTGGCGGCACCTATTTTTGGTGAATTTATGGAAGCTGCTCTGAAAGGGAAGCCAGATGTGCCATTTAAGATGCCCAAGGGTATGATCTTAATGCCGATTAATCGTAAGACAGGCATGCTTGCTGAAAAAGGGGATCATGATGTCATTATAGAAGCATTTAAACCTGGGACTGGACCTGCTGATATATATCAGGTAATCGGTAGCACCGATTCTTTTCAAGAAGGGATTCCTTTAGGGACTACTTCTCCACAGGTCAACAAAGCTCTTGAAAGTGGTACAGGTGGGTTATATTAATCGATAAGAATTTCTTTAATATGGCTAGCGAAGTAGAATTTTTATCTGTTTTTTCGCAATACAATTACGATAAATAAGTGGGTGAAGCCGTTTCATCCATTTACTGTGGCTCATTGAATTTATATAAAATGCCAAAAAGCATAAACTAAAAAGAGTGTTAAAAATAAAAACTACGGTGTTAAATTATGCGAGCAGAAATAGAAGCGTTAGTTGATGAAATCCAGCAGGCAATCAAGTTGCTAAGGGGGCATCTTTGACTGGGATCAATCACTAAAACGTCTCGAATATCTCAATCAAAAAGCCGAAGATCCATCATTTTGGAATGATGCACAACAAGCGCAAGAGATGATGCGTGAGCGTCAGCGCCTTGATGATTCAATCACTGCTATTCGGTCATTTACAAAAACACTTGAAGAGTGCATTGAGTTAATCGCGATGGGCGAAGAAGAAAGTGATGTCGAAATTATCATGGATGCCGAAAATTCAATACGCAATCTTAAAAATGAGATAGATAAAAGGCAAATTGATGTACTCCTTTCAGGAGAAGCAGATTCGAATGATACTTATTTAGAAGTTCATGCTGGTGCCGGTGGTACGGAAAGCCAAGATTGGGCTTCTATGCTTTTACGCATGTATACGCGCTGGGCTGAGCAGCATAAAATGAAGGTTGAGGTACTAGAAATGCACGATGGAGAAGAAGCAGGAATAAAATCAGCAACTATTCTTGTAAAAGGGCATAATGCTTACGGTATGTTGAAAACAGAGTCAGGTGTTCATCGTTTGGTGCGCATCTCACCATTTGATTCAAATGCGAAGCGCCATACTTCTTTCGCAAGCATTTGGATTTACCCAGTCATTGATGATAATATTGAAGTTGATGTTTCAGAGGCAGATGTTCGCATTGATACATATCGTGCGTCCGGGGCTGGAGGGCAACATGTCAATACGACAGATTCTGCAGTTCGCATCACACATATAAAAACAGGTATTGTTGTCCAATGTCAAACTGAGCGTTCTCAACATAAAAATCGAGCAACTGCTTGGTCTATGTTGCGTGCACGGCTTTATGAAGAAGAGCTTAAAAAGAGAGAAGAAGAAACAAATGCTGTTGAAGCATCTAAAACAGAAATCGGATGGGGGCATCAAATTAGGTCCTATGTTCTTCAACCTTATCAGCTTGTCAAAGATTTACGTACAGGTGTTGAAAACACTGATCCGCAGTCGGTACTTAATGGTAACTTAGACGCGTTTATAGAGGCAGCACTTGCCCGACGCGTTTACGGAAAAGATCAAGAAATTGAAGATATTGACTGATCATACACAATGTTTCTCAAGTTGTGCAGACTTATTTTTTGGTTTATTAATTTCTATCCAGCTACGCCTAAATTCTACCGGTTGGTAGAATAGAGCTAATTGGGGAGGACAATTTTTGTTTTTTATAAACGCATTGCATCACTAAGTTTATGAGCTATTACGATGTAAAAGTGTAGCAGCCACTAAAACATTTTCAGCGTGTCCAGCTACGCTAACTTTACGCCATTCCTCTACTATTGTCCCAGTTGAATCAATCAGAAAAGTGCTTCGCTCAACCCCCATATATTTACGTCCATACATGCTTTTTTCAACCCAAACACCATAAGCCTGAAGTGTTGTTTTTTCTTCATCAGAAACAAGGATAATATCAATTCCATGTTTCATTTTGAATTTGTCATGTTTTTCAATCTTGTCTGGAGATATCCCAATAATAACAACTCCAATCTCTTCAAACTTTGTTTTCAGTCGCGTAAAATCAACCGCCTCACTCGTGCACCCACTGGTATCATCTTTCGGATAAAAATATAAAACAATCGGTTTTCCTTGAAGGTCAGAAAGACATAGCTTGCCTCCACCATCACGTGGCAAGGTAAAATCAGGAGCAGGAGTGCCTTTCATTGATCTTGTCATTGTTTTTTCTTTCTTTTTTGTAAACACTGCCCTCTAAAAATAGATAGAGAAATAACTCTTCAATTCTTTAGAGTATAATCATTTTGCATCATTTTTATTCTGTCATACAGGGCTCATTGTATCACAAAGATTGAATTGAGAAAAATAGTCTGTGCGAAATTCACAAGCATTACATTACATTGCATAGCAAACAAATAGAGGGAATTGTAGAATGAGAAAAAATTATCAATAGATATTATAGTGGTTTCATCAAAACATGTTTTTTCTTACCAAAGGAGAGTTTAATCATTCCTTCTGCGTTGACATCTTCTTCAAGAATAAGACGCGTTTCATCTTCAATAATTTGATCATTGACGCGGACACCACCTCCTTGAACATGTCGGCGTGCTTCACTGTTAGATTTGGCGAGGCCTGCTTGTACTAAAAGAGCCAGCAATCCAGTGCCCGTTTTCAATTCTGAAGCACTTATTTCAATAGTTGGAAGATTTTCACCGTGTGTTTTTTCTTCAAAAGTTTTACGAGCAGTTTCTGCTGCTGCTTCCGCAATATCGCGTCCATGCAACATTGCTGTAATCTCTGTTGCGAGAATTTTCTTTGCTTCGTTAATTTCACTCCCTTGTAATACAGAAAGTTTGAGAATTTCATTCATTGGCAATGGTGTATAAAGTTTTAAAAATCGTATAACATCAGCATCTTCTGTGTTGCGCCAATATTGCCAAAATTGATAAGGTGAAAGCATATCTGCATTAAGCCATACAGCTCCATTCAATGACTTTCCCATTTTTGCACCGGAAGAAGTTGTCAGCAATGGTGAAGTTAGTGCATATAATTGTGGTATTCCTAAGCGATGTCCTAATTCAATTCCGTTAATAATATTGCCCCATTGATCAGAGCCACCCATTTGCACACGTAGACCATAGCGCTTATAAAGCTCAACGAAATCATAAGCTTGCAGGATCATATAATTAAATTCTAAGAATGACAAAGAATGTTCACGTTCAAGCCTGAGTCTAACAGAATCAAATGACAACATACGGTTTACGGAAAAATGTTTTCCTACATCACGCAAAAATTCTAAGTAGTTCAAATCGCACAACCATTCAGCATTATTGACAATGCATGCATCGGTTTCTCTATCACCAAATGTTAAATAGTTAGCAAATACCCTTTTAATACTAGCGATGTTTGCAGCAATGTCATTTTGTGTCAGAAGACGTCGCGCTTCATCTTTGAAGGAAGGATCACCAATCAACCCTGTCCCTCCACCCATCAAAGCAATAGGACGATGACCGGTTTTTTGTAACCAATAAAGCATCATAATTTGAAGAAGACTTCCAGCATGCAAACTCGATGCTGTAGGATCAAATCCAATATAGGCGCTTACAACTTCTTTTGAAAAAAGATCATCTACGCCTTTTTCATCCGAAATTTGGTGGATAAAACCACGTTCACTCATAATGTGTAAAAAATCAGATTGAAAGGCATGCACGGATTTTATTTCCTGAATAATATTATATTTGTTTATATTGGGCGGTTAACGCGCTCTCTACCATAAATGAAGCATACCTCACAAGTAAATGAAAATATTGGGAGTAGAAGATAACAAAAAGGTTGTCTTGCTTATATCTTTTAGAGAGAAGCGTTTTTCATTGATATGAGCAGACATGTTTTTTATCTTTACATGCAAGTGAAATGAAGGAAAGCTGTAAAAAGTTTTGAAAGATAAGTTACATGTCTTTTATCAAAATATCTTTTATTTTTTATAAATTTTTAGCATTTCTAAGTAAGTGACAATATTTCAGGTGGAGGAGTTAGGAATTCACTTGTAATATGATTATCTAAATATTGTGCACATCGTTCAATAAGTTCCTTATTGCATCCGTTAAAAAAGTGGTTAGCGCCTTCCAGTATTTCTTGTGTAATGGTGATGCCTTTTTGCGTTTTTAATTTATCTACAAGCGTTTGAACATCTTTTGGGGGAGAAACTTTATCGATATCGCCGTGAATTATAAGCCCAGAGGAAGGGCAAGGAGCAAGGAATGAAAAGTCGTAAATATTAGGTTGAGGAGCAACGGATATAAAGCTTTCAATTTCCGGTCTACGCATTAAAAGCTGCATACCAATCCAAGCACCAAATGAATATCCAGCTACCCAGCAATTTTTAGAATCAGGATGCTGTGTTTGCACCCAATCAAGTGCAGCAGCAGCATCTGAAAGTTCTCCTATTCCATAATCAAATTCGCCCTGACTGCGGCCAATACCACGAAAATTAAAACGCAATGTAGTAAAACCACGTTGTTGGAACATGTAGAAGAGATCATAAACAATTTTATTGTTCATTGTTCCACCAAATTGGGGATGAGGATGCAAAACAATCGCAATGGGTGCATTTTTTTGTTGTGAAGGTTGATAACGTCCTTCAAGCCGACCTGCAGGACCGTTAAAAATAATTTCTGGCATTAAATGCTCCTTAAATGCTATAAAGGCTCTCATTGACCTTGGCTGATTTCTAATATTCGTCTATTTTATATGATCATTTCATTTTAATGAACATTTAGATATTCTGTTTTGGGTGCATTTTTCAAGAAAATTGCACTATTTTTTTAAATCAATTTATAAGATTAATGATTGCGATATAGAATGGTTGTAAAACGCCGATATTTTGATCATAACGCGACAACACCACTCACGAAAATGGCGCGGATGGCATTACTGGAATCTTTAGAAGTATTTGGCAATCCATCATCGGTCCATGCGGAAGGGCGTGCTGCTAAAGCTTTATTACAAAAAGCGCGTCGACAAATTGCTGAGAGGCTCAATACAGATCCAGATCATATTGTCTTTACGTCTGGCGCGAGTGAAGCAGCGATGACCTTATTAACACCCATTTATAATATGGGGCATTCTCAGATTCGATTTTCTCATCTTTATATTGGAGCGACTGAACATCCATCTGTTGCAGAAGGGGGGCGTTTTTCTAAAGACTTGATAAGCATAGTTGCTGTTGATCAAGATGGTCTCATTCAACAAGATGAATTAACATCTCTCCTAACTGTTCATGATAACACAAAAGGCTTACCTCTTGTTGCTATTCAAGCTGCAAATAGTGAAACTGGTGTTATCCAACAAATAAAAGAAATAGCTTCTATCGTTCGTGATGCTGGAGGCATTCTTATTGTTGATTTGACACAATATGTAGACAAAAATTTTGTTGATATTAATCAGATGGGTGGAGATTTTTTTATACTGTCTGCGCATAAAATTGGTGGCCCTAAAGGGATTGGTGCTTTTGTTTCATGTGGGAACCTTCTCATGCCACGTCCACTTATTGTTGGAGGAGGGCAAGAAAAAGGTTTACGCGGAGGAACAGAAGCGTTGCCGCTTATTGCTGCTTTTGGAGCAGCGATGGCTCATTGCTTCACTCAAGAAGAAATAAAACAGTTAATTTATTTACGCAATAAATTAGAAGATGGACTACAGAAAGTGAGTAATGACGTTGAAATTTTTGGCAAAAGAGTTCAGCGTTTGCCAAATACAACCTATTTTACTGTGCGAAATATAAAAGCTGAAACTATGCAAATTTGGTTTGATTTAGCAGGGTTTTCTGTATCAGCAGGTTCCGCTTGTTCTTCAGGAAAAGTAAAACAAAGCAGAGTTTTGGAAGCAATGGGATATCATGTTCCACACGGTGCAATTCGCATTTCAACAGGACGGAGCACCACTTCCAAAGATATTGATGATTTTTTATTGTCTTTTTCTCAACTTATAAGGAGGAGTTAGAATTCGTCATTTAAAAATTTAATAACTCTTTAAAAAATAAATAAGTTTGATTGAATTTTTTCCACTTTGCATATAGCTTAGAGAATGGATTGCTTGCTTTAATCTTGTAAAAAACAAGGCTTTTAATCACTGGTTCTTGATGCCAGAAAGAATGGAGAAAATTTATGCCGGCAGTACAAGAAACAATACGCCAAGTTCGTGAAATAGATGTTGATCAATATAAATACGGCTTTGAAACCAAAATTAAAACGGATAAGGCTCCAAAAGGTTTAAATGAAGATATTATCAGATTTATTTCTGCTAAAAAACGTGAACCAGAATGGATGCTAGCGTGGCGTTTACAAGCTTTTCGCCGTTGGTTGACAATGCAAGAACCTGATTGGGCGCGTATTGAATATCCCCAAATTGATTTTCAGGAACTTTATTATTACGCTGCACCTAAAAATCACACAGGACCAAAATCTTTGGATGAAGTAGATCCTGAATTGTTGAGAACATATGAAAAACTTGGCATTCCTCTTAAAGAGCAAGAAATTTTGGCAGGGGTAAGGAAACAATCTGATCCCTCTACTTTTGATGATAGTCTTTATGCCTCAGGGCAAGTGGCAGTTGATGCGGTTTTTGATTCTGTTTCTGTTGTGACAACATTTAAAAAAGAATTGGCACGTGCCGGTGTTATTTTTTGTTCTATTTCAGAAGCAATTATTGAGCATTCCGCTCTTATTAAGGAATATTTAGGAGCAGTTGTTCCGGCTGGTGATAATTATTATGCTGCTTTAAATGCGGCAGTTTTTACAGATGGTTCGTTTGTTTATATTCCTAAAGGGGTTCGTTGCCCCATGGAGCTTTCAACCTACTTTAGGATTAATGAGCGTAATACAGGCCAATTTGAACGAACACTGATTATTGCAGATGAAGATTCTTACGTTTCTTATCTTGAAGGCTGTACTGCACCTCAACGCGATGAAAACCAACTTCACGCTGCTGTTGTTGAACTTATTGCGCTAAAAAATGCAGAAATTAAATATTCCACAGTGCAAAATTGGTATCCCGGTGACAAAGAAGGAAAGGGCGGTATTTATAATTTTGTTACTAAACGAGGGGATTGCCGAGGCGATAACTCTAAAATTTCATGGACACAAGTTGAAACCGGTTCTGCAATTACTTGGAAATATCCATCGTGTTTGCTACGTGGTGATAACTCACGTGGGGAATTTTACTCTATTGCTGTTGCAAATGGTCATCAACAAATTGATTCTGGTACAAAAATGATTCATTTGGGAAAAAATACATCCAGTCGCATTGTTTCTAAAGGCATTTCTGCTGGTTTTTCAAATAACACTTATCGGGGACAAGTTACAGCACACCGAAAAGCGCAGAATGCGCGTAATTTTACGCAATGTGATAGCTTGTTAATCGGTAATGATTGTGGTGCCCATACAGTACCCTATATTGAAGCAAAAAATGCGACAGCTCAATTTGAACATGAAGCGACAACATCAAAAATTTCTGATGATCAGCTTTTTTATGTTATGCAGCGGGGAATTCCTGAAGAAGAAGCTATCGCATTAATTGTGAATGGTTTTGTAAAAGAAGTCATTCAAAAACTTCCAATGGAATTTGCTGTCGAAGCACAGAAGCTTATTGGTATTAGTCTTGAAGGTAGTGTGGGGTAATGGTGTAGGTAAAAAGCGTGCTTGACGTAGAATTGCTAGAACAGGATTAAATGATGTTAGAGATAAAAAATTTGCGTGCCCGTATTGTTGGTACCGATACAGAAATCATTCGCGGTTTAAACTTGACTATTCAAGAGGGTGAAGTTGCTGCCATTATGGGACAAAATGGAGCTGGAAAATCTACCTTATCTTATTTGCTCGCTGGTCGTGATGATTATGAGGTAACAGAAGGCGATATTCTTTATAATGGGCAATCACTTTTAGAAATGGATCCAGCAGAGCGTGCTGCATACGGTGTTTTTCTTGCATTCCAATATCCAATGGAAATACCTGGAGTAGCAACGATGGAATTTTTAAAAGTTGCGATGAATTCTCAACGCAAAGCTCGTGGTAATGAAGAGCTTAAAATTCCTGAATTTATAAAATGCGTTAAAGAAACTTCTTCCAAACTTGAAATAGATATGGACATGCTAAAACGTCCATTAAATGTAGGTTTTTCAGGTGGAGAAAAAAAACGGGCTGAAATTTTGCAAATGGCGCTTCTTGAACCTAAACTTTGCATTTTAGATGAAACGGATTCTGGTTTAGATATTGATGCACTAAAAATTGTTGCCGATGGTGTTAATAAACTCCGTGATTCAAAGCGTTCATTTTTAATTATTACGCATTACCAACGTTTGCTGAATTATATTGTTCCTGATACAGTTCATGTCCTTTATAAAGGTCGTATTATTAAAAGCGGAGACAAATCATTAGCGCTTTATTTAGAACAAAATGGATATGCTGATATTATCAGTGAAGCAGCTTGAGGTCATTGAATATGAATGTGAACTCACAGCAAGAATTGTTAGCAGTTGAAAAAGATATACTCAATAATTTCAATCAATGTATGGGCAATTTGCCTGGTGATAGAGCAGTCCAGGTAGTCCGCAAAAAAGCTATTGAATTGTTTCAAACCACACGCCTCCCTTCACGTAAAATCGAAAGTTGGCACTATACTAATCTGCGCACGTTACTAAAATCTGTTAGTGATTTTTCAAAAGAAAATGATGAGCAATTCGCTGACGCATTACTTGCAGAAAGCGCTGTTTTTTCTATTAAAAATGGAAAAACATCTACACAATCAAAGGTAGCCAATATTACAGCAAAACGTCTTGCTGATGCATTAAAAGAAAATTCTATAAAGCTAGATCAAGTTATGTCTCATGAAGATTTTATTGGACAATTAAATACAGCTTTTGTTACGGATGGTTGGCTTTTTCACATTCCTGAAAATACAAAATTAAATGTTCCTATTGAATTACAAAATATTCAAATGGGTGGGCAATCTCATATTTTTTCAGACATAAAGATTGATAAAAATAGTCAAGCTGTGTTTGTTGAACACCAGATTGGCAATGATAAAGACACCTTTGTCAGTTCGATATTTTCATTACATATTGCCGCTTATAGTGATGTTACATGGATCATTCTTCGAAATCGTGGTTTCAATTTTACACAGTTTGGTCGATTTCGTGCTGTTCTTGGTCAAGGAGCTAAATTATCACTTTATGTGGTTAATATAGGAAGTCAGCTTAATCGTCAGGAAATTGATATTGAATTACGAGGAGAAGAGTCTGATTTTCAATTACGGGTAATAAATTTGCTCTCTGGACAAACACATAGCGATCTTACGATGACCGTGCATCACGTTGAAGAAAAATCAACCTCAACCGAAATTATACGCAATGTGGTAACAGATAAAGCAGTAGGCGTTTTTCAAGGAATAATACGCGTTGCTCAAAAAGCGCAAAAGACAGATGCACGCATGGCTTGTAATAGCCTCATCCTTTCAGATGATGCAGAATTTAATGCAAAGCCTGAATTAGAGATTTTTGCTGATGATGTTGCGTGTGGACACGGTGCAACGGTCTCCAATATTAATCATGATCATCTTTTTTATCTCATGGCGCGTGGTATTCCTTTTAAAACGGCTCGTGCACTTTTAATTAAAGGGTTTGTCACGGAGCTCATTGATGACATCAAACAAGATAATATCAAAACTGTTCTGGAAAATATCATTACCAGGTGGCTAGAAAAAAATGTTTAAGGTCAAAAAGATGGAAAATAACGAACAAACATTAAGTTATAATGTAGAAGCAATTCGACGTGATTTTCCTCTTTTGCATCATAATGTTTATGGAAAGCAATTGGCTTATCTTGATAGTGGTGCCTCTGCTCAAAAACCACAAGCAGTACTCAATGCAATGGATAATTTCTATCAATACAGATATGCCAATGTGCATAGGGGAATATATTTTTTAGCAAATGCAGCAACACAATCTTATGAAAATGCCCGTGAAAGAGTTCGTGCTTTTTTAAATGCTCAAACAGTTGAGGAAATTGTTTTTACGAAAAATGCAACGGAAGCTATTAATACTGTTGCTTATGGTTGGGCTATGTCTAAATTAAAGGAAGGTGATGAGATCGTTCTTACAATCATGGAACATCATTCAAATATTATTCCTTGGCATTTTCTTCGTGAACAAAAAGGTGTTAAGCTTATTTTTGTACCCATTGATGAAAATGGTGTTCTCCATATTGAAGATTTCGAAAAAGCTTTAACCGATAAAACAAAACTTATTGCTATTACGCATATGTCTAACATATTGGGCACTGTGCCTCCTGTTAAAGCGATTGTTAAGCTAGCACACCAAAATGCTATTCCTGTCCTTGTTGATGGTTCTCAAGGAGCCGTGCATTTAACAGTTGATGTACAAGATCTTGATTGTGATTGGTATGTTTTTACGGGTCATAAGCTTTATGGTCCTACAGGGATTGGTGTTCTTTATGGTAAGGAACATCGGCTAGAAGAAATGCATCCTTTTCAAGGGGGAGGGGAAATGATCGAAGATGTAACGACCGATAAGGTTTCTTATAATGCTCCTCCCTATCGTTTTGAAGCTGGCACTCCTCCTATCGTTGAAGCTATTGGATTGGCAGCTGCTATTGATTATATACAAGAAAAAGATCAAAATGCGATTCATGCACATGAGACAGCACTTTTAGCTTATGCGCATGAAAGGCTTGAAAAGATAGAGTCATTACGTGTTTATGGTTGTGCTCCCAATAAAGGTGCTCTTATATCATTTGCAATTGAAGGTATTCATGCACATGACATAGCTATGTTTATTGATAGAAAAGGGGTTGCTATACGCGCAGGAACGCATTGTGCACAGCCTTTATTACAACGCTTTGGTTTAACATCTGTTTGTCGTGCATCGTTAGCCATGTATAATACTTATGAAGATATTGATCAGTTAGTAGAAGCATTGAAAGAAGCAAGGACATTTTTTAATGGCTGAAACAATTGAAAAGTGTCATTCTACAGAATCTGTTGAGACTGTAAGCGAAAATAAAAAGCCTTACATCTCAGCGATTCCAGCAGACGAAATTGATCGTATGACGAATGATATCATTGCTGCTCTTAAAACAGTTTATGATCCAGAAATTCCTGCTGATATTTATGAATTAGGATTGATTTATCGTATTGATATTGAAGATGACCGTTCGGTAAAAATTGAAATGACACTCACAGCACCAGGGTGTCCTGTTGCAGGTGAAATGCCTGGTTGGGTAGAAAATGCCGTAAGCGCAGTTGAAGGTGTCTCGCACGTTGAAGTTACCATGACTTTTGATCCACCATGGACACCTGATTGTATGTCAGAAGAAGCGCAAGTTGCTGTCGGGTGGTATTAAGAGGTGATGTTCATGAATGAGCTTTTTTTATTTTTCGCAAGTATTTGGATTTAAGAACAATCGCATGAGTCATAATAAACAAAAATTAGAACTCACTTGGATTGGAAAAGAGAGACGTCCAAAATTAGAGCCTCGCATTTTATTGGAAGATCTTGGAAAATCTTATCACGCTTCGCATAAAGTTTCTGATCAGGATATTTTTGATAATAAACTGATTTTTGGTGACAATTTGCTCGCGCTCAAAGCGCTTGAACAAGAATATACAGGTAAGGTGAAATGTATCTACATCGATCCACCTTATAATACAGGCAATGCATTCGAACATTATGAAGATGGTTTAGAGCATTCCATATGGCTAAGCCTTATGAGGGATAGGTTAGAATTGTTACATCGTTTGCTTGCAGATAATGGAAGTATTTGGATATCCATTGATGATGATGAACAAGCTTATCTTAAAGTTATGATGGACGAAATTTTTGGTCGACACAATTTTGTGAACAATGTCATTTGGCAAAAGAAATATGCACCGCAAAATGATGCGAAATGGCTTTCAGACAACCATGATTTTGTGATGGTTTATGCTAAAGATAAAACTATTTGGCGACCTAATTTACTTCCTCGCTCAGCTGATATGGATGCGCGCTATAAAAATCCTGATAATGATCCTCGTGGTTCATGGAAATCAGATAATCTTTCAGTTAAAACTATGAATTTAAAAGATGTTTATGAAATCATCACACCTTCTGGGCGCAAGGTGATGCCTCCTGCTGGAACGAGTTGGCGCGTTAGTAAACAAAAATTTTCTGAACTATTAGAAGATAATCGTATTTGGTTTGGTCCAACAGGAAGCAATGTTCCTTCTTTGAAACGTTTTTTATCAGAAGTAAAAAATGGTATGGTTTCAATGACTATTTGGCCTTACATGGAAGTGGGGCATAATCAAGATGCGAAAAAAGAAGCCAAAGTCTTTAATTCCGATAATGTATTTGCAACTCCGAAACCTGAACGGCTCATGGAACGCATTATTCAACTCGCCTCCAATCCCGGTGATCTTGTACTGGATTCCTTTGCTGGTTCTGGCACTACTGGCGCTGTTGCGCATAAAATGGGGCGTAAGTGGATCATGATTGAACTTGGGGAACATTGCCATACCCATATCATCCCTCGTTTAAAACAAGTGATCAATGGCAGTGATCAAGGTGGTATTTCTAAAAGTATCAATTGGCAAGGTGGTGGTGGGTTTCGTTATTACCGTCTTGCGCCTTCTCTGTTGCAAAAAGATTCATGGGGACAATGGATCATTAGTCGCGAATATAATGCCGCCATGCTTTCAGAAGCTATGTGCAAACATATGGGGTTTACCTACGCACCTGATAAAAATCATTATTGGATGCAAGGTTATTCAACCGAAACAGATTATATTTATGTCACAACCAACGCCATGACATATGAACAGCTCCGTGTTATCAGTGAAGAGATTGGTCCTCATCGTACGCTACTTATTTGTTGTGCAGCCTTTGATGCCAAGCCGGAATCCTTTGAGAACCTCACACTTACCAAAATACCCCGTGCTATATTAGAAAAATGTGAATGGGGGAGGGATGATTATAGTTTAAATGTGGCCAATCTCGAACCAATGGCTGTAGTAAAAGAATCCAAACAAGATAAAGATATTGCACAAGCAGAATTAGATCTGTTCGGATAAATGGTAAAAAGCGGAGTTTTTCATGAACGCTGTTGAAAAAAGGATTGCTGCTCGCTTATCGTTACGCTCTCCTCAACATGAAGCCTTAGATATTCTGGTGCAAATCTTAGATAATATAGAACTTTCTAAAAATGCGGATTTAGTTGCAGATTTGGAAGTTATCAAAAATCTCTATCCTTCTGTACAAGATTTTGAACGCGATTTTCCTTCCTTTTGTTTTGCTTTAGCTACGGGAGTTGGGAAAACACGATTGATGGGCGCTTTTATTAGCTATCTTTATTTAACGGGTCGCAGTCGCCACTTTTTTATCCTAGCGCCCAATTTGACTATTTATGAAAAATTAAAACAAGATTTCAGTCCTCAAAGTCCGAAATATGTATTGAGTGGAATGAATGAGTTTGTTGCAAATAGACCGGTAATTGTTACGGGTGATAATTATGAAAGTGGTAGAGGAATTCGCTCTGATCAAGAAAAATTTCACGGGCAAAAACGTTTGTTTGAGGATGGGGATACAGCTTTTATCAATATTTTTAATATTTCCAAAATTAACACAATGGATCATAAAAAAGGAGCTGCAAAATCCAGTATTCCGCGAATTAAACGCTTGCAAGAGACTATTGGCGAAAGTTATTTTGATTATCTCGCAAATCTTCCTGATTTAGTTTTGTTAATGGATGAAGCACACCGTTACCGTGCTTCTGCGGGTGCTTCAGCAATTAATGAGTTAAAACCTGTTTTAGGAATAGAACTTACAGCAACACCGAAAACAATAGGGGCAAAACCTGTAGATTTTAAAAACGTTGTTTACGGCTACTCACTTGCAGAAGCTATGAGAGATGGGTTTGTAAAAGAGTCTGCTGTTGCTACACGGAAAGATTTTCAACCAAAAAATTATACGCCTGAGCAATTAGAGCGGATTAAACTACAAGATGCAATTCATGCACACGAAAAAGTGAAAGCAGATTTAATTGTATATGCTAAGGACTATAATAAGAAATTCGTTAAGCCTTTTATTTTAGTGGTAGCTCAAGATACAGAACATGCAAGGGAATTGCGTAACTTATTAGAATCCGATGATTTTTTTGCGGGGGCTTATAAGGGCAAGATTGCAGAGATTCATACAAAACAGTCGAATACAGAAGAAGATAAAAATATTCAAAAGTTAATTGCAATTGAAGATGCTCATGAGCCAACAGAGATTGTTATTCACGTTAATAAATTAAAAGAAGGATGGGATGTTACCAATCTTTATACCATCGTGCCATTGCGTGCATCTGCTTCAGAGATTTTAACGGAGCAGACAATAGGCCGTGGATTACGTTTGCCTTATGGGTGTAGAACGGGCGTAGAAGCCATTGACCGTTTAACAATCATTGCCCATGATCGTTTTCAAGATATTATTGATCGTGCAAACGATCCAAACTCAATTATTAAAAAGCATATTGAAATTGGGGTAGGTAGTGATATACCATTTGGAAAGTCAGATATATTAATGGTTCCAAGTCAAGCAGAAGCGTTATCTATACAAGCGACAGTCACACGTAATTCCGATATAAACGGAGCATCTGATTTACAAGGTGTCATGCTGCATAATACACCTCCGCTTATATTTACTCCCGAAGAGCAAAAAATTGCTGGTATCGCGTGGGATATTATCAAAAACTATGATACGTTACCGAATTCGCAATCGCTTTGCTCTGCGACAATACAAGAAAAAATCAGCAATGAGGTTATGGCAACTACACATTTAACACAAGAAACTCTTGCGTCAAAAGTCGTTGCAGTCCTAACAAAAAATTTAGCAGAATTAATAATAGATATTCCCAATATTGTTCTTATTCCCTCTGATGAGGTTACTTATGGATTTTATGATTTTGACTTGGAAAACTTAGAAGATTTAACTTTGCAACCTGTGAATAAAGATCTTTTAATTCGAGAATTGCGTACACATAAAAGCGTTTTTCTTGCATCAGAAAATGAATATATCAAAGAGCCTCATCTTGAAAATTATATAATTCGTGGTTTAATTGATAATGACTTTATAGATTATGATAGCCATACGCCGTTATTACAAAAATTAGTGGGACAGATGGTGCAGCATTTTCAATCTTATTTACCCAATGATGCAGCTGTTGAGAATGTATTGATACACTATCAGCATAAACTTACCGCTTTTATAGTTGCTCAATTAAGGTCACATCAGTGGGAAACACAGGGGAATTATCAGGTTAAAATTACACGAGGGTTTAGGATTTTAACACCTATTCACTATACGCTTCCTCAAAACAGTGCTCCTCTTGACTTTCGTTGTATTCCTTCTAATAAAAGCGATATAAAAGCACTTGTATTCGGGGGGTTTACAAAATGCTGTTATCCTTTGCAAAAATTTGATTCAGTAGAGGGAGAATTACGCTTTGCTCAAATATTAGAGGATGACATAGAAGTATTAAAATGGATGAAACCCGCACGAGGTTTTTTCAAGATAGAATATGACAAAGGATCAAGCTATGAACCAGACTTTGTTGTAGAAACAAAAGACGCAAAATATCTTTGTGAGCCTAAAAAAGCATCTGAAATGCAAAATGCTATTGTTTTTAAAAAAAGAAACGCGGCAGTTCAATGGTGTTGTCATGCAACCAATTATGCTGTTACCCATGGTGGAAAACCATGGCATTATGTTCTTATTCCACATGATGCTATTAAGGCAAATAGTAGTTTTGAAGGTTTACGTGCAGAATTCACCATTTCAAGAACTGTACTTAATAGTGAATAGTTTTTGTTTTTTTACCCAAAAAATGTATAATTTTTTTTGATTTACAGTTGCTAAGCTAAGTCTAATCTCTGAATTCTATTTTAATTTTTTCTATATTTTACCATTAATTTTCTAGCATTATAAAATGCTCTAATCATAAAATTTATTAATTTTGCCAAGCGCAATAAAAGAAATTTATTTTATCTAATGCGAGTATATAAGGTTATCCTTTTAAATAAAGGATTTACAGCCTATCTTCATTTTTTTGATAAGAATCCGCTCTCAAAAAAGCTTAAACTATTTATTGTTCCCTCTCTTGTAAAATCTGAAGATAATAGAATAAATATAACAAAGGATAAAAATGGATGATTTGACGTATGTCTTTGGATTTAACAAACACTACTTTTAATTTTTTAAAGAAAAACCCGACAAAAAAATTTACAGCTCGAGAAATCGCTCAATGGATATTCGAAAATTACCCAGAGGCATGCCGTAAAAAGCAAAAGCGTTCAACCGCGACAGTCGCTCCCCTTAAGAGTGATGCGGCTCTTATTCAGCAAATTGTTGCTGAAATAGGGTCTAGGCGTCCTCAATTGCAAAAATGTCATCCAGAAATTAAAACCACTGAAGGACGACCGCGACAATATTATTTTACACAATTAACAGACAGTGCTGAAATTGATGAAGTAGAAAGCAACGCGGTTTTTCAGACTTCTAGGATAGATGATTTTTCTATTAAAGAGCATGATCTTTATCCGTTGTTATCTGAGTTTTTATGGTCAGAACTTGAAGTTTATAGCAAGCGTATTAACGAGAAACGTTCTCGGAATAAGAATGGTGCTGGTGGTAATAAATGGCTTTATCCAGACCTTGTAGGAATGCAAGATTTGAGTAGCGAGTGGCATCGTGAAATCAAAGACTGTGTTTTGCAATATTTTGATAAAAAGACAAAACTCTGGTCTTTTGAGGTAAAAATTCTTGTCAATCGCTCAAATGTGCGGCAAGTATTTTTCCAAACGGTTAGCAATTCCTCATGGGCTAATTTTAGTTATTTAGTTGCTAGCGAAATTGAAGGCGTTGATACGTTAAAAGAGCTTCGGATGCTTTCAAGTTTACATGGAATCGGATTTATAAGACTTGATAAGGAAAATTCTTCCGAAAGTCAGATTATGATTCCTGCCAAAGAGCGTAATGAAATTGATTGGGATACCGCTAATAGGTTGGTGAAGGAAAACACAGATTTTTCTCATTATATTCAATGTGTTCGTCAATTCTATCAGACTGGTGATATTCGCCTATCTGATTGGAATTATGTGTGCTCATGAGGTTTATATTTTAAGAAAGTTTTTTTATGTTTCTTGTAAGCGGAGAAGTTCTTATATTTTTTGTAAGCGTTTTATTACCTCTGTTTGTCATTCTTTTTCATGATAAGCTAAAAAATTATTCAAATGCTTGTGTTAAGTTTTAAAAAGCTTATTAAGATTTTATATTAAGTCATTGTCATTCATTGTACATTATCAAAACATTGCTGAAAAACTATGATTATTGCAAAGGTTGCGATTGCATTAGAAAGGAAGAAGTTCTTTCGTGCCATCAGAATTGCTTCTCTGGTACTAAAGACCTCATTAGAAATCATGAGCAACCAATCTTTATATCATAGGAAGTATGGAGGAAGTCAGTGATCAATGGAAAACTTTTACAGTTATTTATCGCTATAACAAAATGAGCGGATTAAATATATATTGTCTTTCGAGGCACCAAAAATCAGAAAGTGCTGAAAAAAGAGTAACACGGCCTGTGCGTCTATTACATGGGCAACAGAAAGGTTTCTCATTATTGATGCAGCAAAAACGAAAGGGAAGGGGCTCTTTTGAAAACCGTTTACAAAAATATCACTAAGTCTCAAATGGCTCTCAAATTGTTACAAAAACTTATAGTAAATTGTACAACAAACCCCTCGTTAAGCTATATTCTTGACGAACTGTAGAAGAAATCGCATACATACTTTTACAGTTTATTGCAGTTTTTAGGACGATCATTCAATAATACCACATGCTAAACGTCCACCACCTCCACCAAGCGGTAACGGCTCCTCTGATTGGTTATCTCCTCCTATATGGATTATTAAGGAATGACCTTTGATTTGAGAAAGTTTTTTTAGGCGTGGAGCAATGACGCTCATTGTTGCTCGTCCTTGTTCATCAACATAAAGTGCTGGTAAGTCACCAAGATGACCATTGATATTATAAGGTCCAAGATGTTTATTGGTATGTTCTGGATCATAATGCCCACCAGCGGCACCACCAATTACGCCATCTTTTGTATCACATGAAGGATTTATATGTATATGAAAACCATGAAAACCTTCCGGCAAGGTAGATAAATTTGGAGCAAAAATCAAACCGTATATATTTTCTTCAATGTCAATTGTACCAATAGAATTTTTTGTATTATTCTCTTCTAATTTATAAATCTTTACTTGCATCGAGGCCGCTAATGCAGTAGCGTTACAAGTTAAAAACGCCAGTGCTGCCAAGAAAGAGAAGAAAATTTTATTCATACAGCACCTTTTTAATTATGATATTTCAATAAATCACATGGATTTAAAAACATCCTTTTTGAGAGGAATTAGGATTAAAGAAAAAACCCCATAATCTCAAAATACCTTTTTTATCATCTCTAAGCATATCTAGAATGCTTCTCTCTATCTATCAAACATACAGCTTTTATAGATTATAGTTTAATAACTATATTTCACTCACATTTCTTCAAGAGATGCTTTTAAAAAAGCAGATTTTTTATTTAAAAGCGGTGTGAAGATTAAGAAAGGAAATGTGCTAATTTATCCAGTGCTTTTCATAATATGAGGCAGATTTCATCGAAAATAAAACAATATAACTTATTGATTTCATTTGTTTTTAAATATTTTTGTTCATGGAAAAGAAAATATAACTGATGCAAACTTTCTATGCATCACGAAGTTTTTAAGAGAAATAACTATTGTGATCTATAGAAGTCTTCTATAAAAACACAAAATGTACCAACAAAAATACCCATTATTGATCCTATCATTGCACCAATGATCGTTCCGGTGGAGAATGCTATACCTATTCCCATTGCGATAATTGGACCAAATCCTGGAAGAGAAATGTAACCATAAGTTGCTAGAATTGCCGCGATTGCTCCCGATACACTCCCATTTAGACTTCCAATGAAAGCGAGCTCCTTAATAGAATGACAGATCTTTTTTAAAAAGTTTTTTTCACAGTTGTTAGAATCGACGTTGCTATAAGTTTTAAAAACAATCATGTTTTCCTCTTTCATTTTGGATGCTAACTGCTCCAGAATAATCAACTGATATGAAAAAATGGCATTTTTTAAATTCTACTAGGGCGCGCCAAATACCTTTGTCATCTAAACGCAATCGTTTAATATTTCTGAAACCATTTTGCATGAGACAGTTTTTAACTTGCGAAGCAGTAAATGAATTTTGTCCTGATTTAGCGATGTCTTTAGTGGTAGTATATGCAGAGATTTGACAATAAGGCGCATGAAAAACTTTGCTTATTGAAACGGTAACTATAAACGAGATACATCCAATCATAATAAAAAAGATACCTGATTTTAGATTTTTATTTAATCTCATCTTATCACCATCTATTAAAACGATGCTTTATTAACCTTTTTATTACAAACAGGTTCCGAAAAATATTTTATTTTTAATATTATAATTAATAACGCAAACTTTTTAAAATTTGCGTTGATTAACTAAAGCCGTTTTTTCTTTATTCTCTTGTGAGCAAAAGTGAGAGTTGTTGAGCATCTGTTCTTAACAGTCCAGTTTTTCTCTGTTTATTCAAACATGCAGTTCTACAGCATTCATATCGTCAAGTGAGTGATATAAAGGTGTGTATTATGATAGATTTTATGTGATTTATGATGTTGTTGACCAAAACATCTTACCATTGATGTGTTGTATCTCACTCAGTATAGGCGGCGCTAGCTTTTTTCTGACCATTGTTTTTCTTGATGCAAGAGACATAAAAATAAAATTTGCCATTTTTCCCGTATACAAATCTGACTTTTTACATTCATATGTTTCTAAAAGAGAAATCCGATTACCCTATTCCATACTCGTTTTTTTCAAAAGCTTTCCACAGCAGAGTTTGTAAAAAAGATTTTTTAGAATAAGTCCCCTTCGATATAAGTCTATTGATCAATTTCTTGATGAAATATGAAAAGAAACTCAAGATTTTTTTATTATTTACGCATTAAACCTAAACCAATGCACCAACTTGCAAAAAACGTGCATGATCCTCCCATAATGTATCTCTTACTAAGCTAGAACAGTATTGATAATATCAATGCAATTGTTTAGGCGGCTTGGTTGGAAATATTGGCATAATTTTTTTTAATCCGTAACCAGGATACATCCCTTCTCGCATAAATAAATTACGCAATGGTGAGCAATTACGTAATAACCCAAGCCCAAGGCTTCGCATGATGTGAACTGGCAGCATATGAGAAAGTAAAGCAGAGTTGAGCATATGAACAGATCCACTCCGGATCAATATATCAGGTTTTCGGCACCGATTATAATGTGTAACGATCATCTCAGAGTTAAAATCGGATATTTGGTTAGGTAAAATATCGACCAAAGTTTGAACATCACGAAATCCTAAATTTAATCCCTGTGCTCCAATAGGAGGAAAAACATGGGCCGATTCGCCCACTAAAATTGTTCGGTTAGCAGCAAAACGATGAGAAATAAGTCCTGAAAGCGGCCATGCTTGAACGGCTGTTTCTAATTTCAGCTTTCCAAGCATTGATTGCATCTGGTCTTCGATTATTTTTGCAATTGCTTTTGGTTCTAAATTTAATAATTCTTCAGCATGAGAAGGCTTAACCACCCATACAAGACTGGATCTGTGTCCTGGTAATGGAACTTGTGTAAATGGACCATTTTCGGTGTGAAATTCAGTCGATGTATTTTGATGGGAAAAATCATGAGAAAAATTAAGAACGAGTGCTGTTTGCGGATAACTCCACTGTTTGACCCCTATACCCGCTGCTGCTCGTGTTAGAGAGTGGCGCCCATCAGCAGCAATAACAAGCGATGCCTGAAGAACTTTGCCATCTGCAAGAGTAACGCATATATGATCTCGTTGATGATGAAAAGATTTTGCTGAAGAAAAAAGTCTGATGATATTGGGCGTATGTGTAACGGAATCGATCAACGCATTGTTTAACTCTACATTAGGTATGTTATAACCAAAAGCCTCTTCACCAATTTCAACAGAAGAAAAATTCACAGTAGGAGCACGCACAATTCTAGAAGTGATATCTATGATTCTAATGAAAGATAAAGCTGCCGCATGACGTTTGAGCACATTCCAAATATTGAATTTTTGAAGTGTACGGATTGCTGGCATCATAAGAGCGGTTGTCCGTAATTCATCTGTATGAGCAGGTGGACCAATAAGAAACACAGAGTAACCCTTATATGCAAGACAAAGCGCTGCTAACATACCAACTGGACCTGCACCAATGACAGCAATATCTTTATGCTCGTTTTTTTCAAATATCACAACGATTTAAGCCTTTCCCTATTTCTCAAATATTTTAACGTTTCTAAATAAATAATCTCTTTTTATTGTATAAAGTTCTTCTATTATATTATGTAATAAATAATGCGGCATAAAAAAGTAACTTTTTTATGCTTTTTTATGATGAATCATAGCGTAGGAAAAAATGGCGTATTAGTAGATGGTTAAAGATTTTAGAAACGAGGATAAGAAAACCTTGAAACGTAAGCTAACAAAAAAAATCAAAACGAATGCTGATCTATTACGCCCTAAAAAAGTAACAATGCCACAAGCTAAGGCTTTTTCTGTCCATTTACTAACAGCTTCTGGTTCGTTTTTAGCATTTCTTTCTCTTATAGCTGCCTCTCAAAAAGAATGGACTGCTATGTTTTGTTGGCTTGGACTTGCACTTTTTGTTGATGGTATTGATGGGCCAATTGCGCGCAGACTTGATGTTAAATATGTACTTCCAACATGGTCTGGAGAACTCTTAGATAATATCATTGATTACGTGACTTATGTCTTAATTCCAGCTTTTGCGCTTTATCAAAGTGGTTTTATAGGTTCAGGATTATCATTTTTATTAAGTGCTATCATTGTCATTTCATCGGCTATTTATTACGCAGACACTGGAATGAAGACCAAGGAAAACTTTTTTAAAGGATTTCCTGTAGTTTGGAATATGATGGTTTTCGTGCTTTTTGTCGTAAGACCAGGGGAGTGGATTGCTTTTACCATTATTGCATTATCCGCAATCATATCTTTTTTACCAATTTATTTTATTCATCCAGTAAGGGTCATTCGTTTACGTATGCTTAATTTTCCAATTTTTCTCTTATGGTGCTTCTTTGGTGTTGTCGCGTTCTTTTATCAACTCAATGCTCCATACTGGGTTAAGATAGGTATTTCAGTAACAGGGATTTATATGTATTGTATCGGTGCTATCATGCAACTCTTTCCTCAATTGGGAGTAAAAAAGTATCAAAAACAATAATCTAGGTGCTTTAGGAGAGATATAAGATGCATATTGATTTTGGAGCAGGTGATGACATTTCTTTTATAAAAGAGGGGCGTGCTGGTATTATAAAGCTTACACGTCCTTCTGCATTAAATGCTCTTAATCACCGCATGACTCTTGCTTTTAAAAGAGCTCTAAGTGCATGGGAAATAGATAATGATATCTCTTGTGTCTTAATTGAAGGAGAGGGACGTGCCTTTTGTGCTGGTGGGGATGTCGTAGAAATATACCATATGGGGAAAACAGCCTCTTCTTATCAATATTTCAGCGATCAATACCGCTTAAATGTCGCTATTAGACGTTTTCCAAAACCTTATGTTTCTTTCTTGAATGGTATTTGTATGGGAGGAGGGGTGGGGATTTCTATACACGGTTCACACCGAATTGTTACAGAAAACACACTCTTTGCTATGCCAGAAGCTTCTATTGGATTTTTTTCAGATGTTGGAGCAAGCTTTTTTCTGCCTTCTCTCCCCGATTATTTTGGCATTTATCTTGCATTGACTGGCGCACGCATAAAATGGGGAGATTGTTTAAACTTAGGATTAGCAACACATGCAGTTCCTGCAGTTGAATTAGAGCCTGTTAGAAGAGCTATTATTGAGCAGGGAAGTCCTATGTTAGCTTTAGACGAGCGAGCAATCATAAGAGACTATGAGACAGATCATGAAAGACGCTGTGTTGTCAGTACTTGTTTTGGTACACCTACGTTAGAAGAATGTATGGAACTCCTTTATAAAAAAATGAATGAAGGAATTTTGTTCGCCAAAGAATGTTATGATCTTTTGCAATCATGTTCTCCGACAAGTTTAAGAGTTATTTGGAAGCAAATGAAACAAAATTCATCTCAAACTTTGGAAGATTGCATGAAAATTGAAAACCGCATTGCTCATCATATGATTAATTCACATGATTTCCGTGAGGGTGTACGTGCAATGTTAATTGATAAGGACAAAACACCTAAATGGCAACCAGATAGATTATCTAAGATAACAGATGAAATGATAGATTCCTACTTCCAACCTGTTGAGAGAGAATTATTATTTTGATACACGACCCTCAAAAAAAGATTTCAAAAATTAATTTAATTTACAGTTGTTATTTGCGGTTTTTAGCACTTGTTTGCTTAGGTTTAGGTATTTTTTATTGGATCCGTCTTGTTGGTGTATTTCCGGAAGTTTTATGGCGTTTTGATCTTATGCCATGGCAGTGGCAGTTTTTATCAACCACATTGGCTATTATTTATCCTATCGCATTAATTGGACTTTGGATGTATTCCCTGTGGGGAATTGTTTTATGGTGCATTGCAGCATTTACCGAAGCACTTGCGTTTTATTATTCTAATCTCATCTATCAGCCGTTTATACCATTATTTCATGGAATATTATTTGTAGTTTTTGTGATACTGCAAATTATAATGATTTTTTTAAATCGATACGACAAAAACATTATCGTAAAAGATTAAAAGATCACTATTTTTGCGGGGCTTTCAGGCTAGAAATTACCAGCGCGATCCCATTTTAATATTTTTTTAATAAAAGGTACCCACCATAAATCCCAAGGATTAGCTGGTTTTGAGAAAAATATCCATAGTGACGCTATCGTTTTCAAAAGTGCTGTTGTTAGCATTGTATATATCCTTTCCATCTATAAAAGTTCCATAATATATATTATGCGATAACATGATACAAAAAAATAAAAGAAAGGTTGCGGTTAAATTTTAGACACATTAATCATATTTAAAACATAATTATGGCAATAATTAGACAGTATATTTTAAGAGAATGAAAGTATATCTATTTTAAATAGTTGGCTTTAAATAATATTTAATTATAGTAAATAAATATAATTAAGTAAAATTACTGCGGTAAAACGCTTTATATGTGCGATATTACTCAAGACAGCATTATGGGTTATTTAAAACTGGAATTTCATTATCTCCGCAACGCTTATAGCGAAAAACTCCCACTGATTATCAGCGCAACTCATTGCTTCGTTTGCCATAATATTTTTGGCTATTAGTCACTTAATAGCACATTTTTTCAAAGACAAGTCC
The DNA here is from genome assembly GCF_045277155.1 of Bartonella gliris. Taxonomy (GTDB): domain Bacteria; phylum Pseudomonadota; class Alphaproteobacteria; order Rhizobiales; family Rhizobiaceae; genus Bartonella; species Bartonella gliris. Next base: position 397,411 of record NZ_CP123962.1, on the reverse strand, counting down.
TTGATGTGCAGGTTTAACATGTGATGGGACATAATTTACAACCTCATTGTAATCAAGTGATCTATCCATATGTGTGAGTATAGCTTGTTTTGGTTTTAAATATTTTATCCATTGTAATGCTTGATCAACGGAAAGATGACTTGGATGTGATTCAAACTGAAGAGCTTCAATAATTAAAACATCCAAATTCATTAATTGTGGTAATGTTTTTTCAGGAAAGTTACTAACATCTGTACAATAAGCAACATTACCAATACGAAAACCTAAAGAATGGATATTCCCATGAAATTGTAAATGTGTATTGATAGTTATTGCACCTCCCTGCCCCTGAATTATAAATTGGCTATCTTCATTGATAGTATGCGCCTTTAAAATGGGTGAATAAGATGAACCTTTTGGCTTTTGAAAACAATATCCGAATGCATTTTTCAAATGCTCTAGTGTAAACGCATCTGCATAAATATCTATCAGACATTTTTGTGCAAGTGCATAGCTGCGCAAATCATCAATACCGTGAATATGATCCGCGTGAAAATGTGTATAAAGTGCAGCATCCAGATGCTTCACATGTGCATCGATCATTTGTGATCGAAAATCTGGACCAGTATCAATAACGATTGTTGTTTTTTCCCCTGATGTATGAATGCGTTCAACTAATAAAGAACTTCTGTAGCGTTTATTTTTGGGATTATTGGGATCACAAGCTCCCCAATCACCATTAGGGCGTGGTACTCCTGGAGAGGAACCACAGCCTAATATTGTAAATCGGTACCGATCAAACATGCCTTTGGCCTTATTTCATTTTGCTAAATAAACGAAAAGCATTTTGCGTTGTTATCTGAGCTGTTTCTTCAATAGTTAAGCCAATTGTTTCAGCCAAAATAGCTGCTGTATAACGCACAAAAGATGGCTCATTTGTTTTTCCTCGATGAGGAACAGGGGCTAAAAACGGTGCATCTGTTTCCACTAATAAATGCTCATGAGGCACAATTTTTGCTATTTCACGAATTTCAAGCGCATTTTTGAAAGTAAGAATACCTGAAAAGGAGATATAACCACCAAGTTCAATGCCAGCACGAGCAAGTTGCATTCCAGACGAATAACAGTGAAGCACAAATGGAAAAGCTCCCTCTTTTATCTGTTCACGTAATATTTTCTCCATATCTTCATCCGCATTGCGTGAATGTATAACAAGAGGTAGCTGTGTTTCTCGAGAAGCAATAATATGTTCTTGGAAAATTTTCTTTTGCTCTTTTGGTGAAGAATAATCATAATGATAATCAAGCCCCACTTCCCCAAACGCAACAATTTTGGGATGCTTGGATAGATTGCTAAGGCTTTCAGCTGTAATATTTTGTTCTTCATGGGCATTATTGGGATGTGTGCCAACGGAACAAAATACTTGATCATAAGCTTGTGTAATTGCTAATAGCTTATCTAACTTACGAACACGTGTTGAAATCGTTATCATACGTCTAACATCAGCATCTAAAGCCCGTTGGATAACATCATCCAAATCTTGTGCAAAATCCTCAAAATCAAGATGGCAATGTGTATCAATCAACATGATGAATATCGTCTTTCTTCAAGATATAACGGGGAAAGATTGGCTCTGGTGGTGGAAGCTCAAGCCCCTCTTGAATCCTTGAACTGCTGATATGACACAATAATCGATCATCTTTAGTAATTGCAAGACTATCAAGAAGTTTGGCTGCTGATTGTGGTATAAAAGGCAGCAGCATAATTCCTATTCGCCGTAAAATTTCTACAGTTATGTAAAGAACTGTAGAAAATCTTTCTGGATTATTTTTTCGTAAACTCCAAGGTTGTTCGTTGGCAAAATAGCGGTTAGCATCTGCCACAACTGAAAAAATAGCTGAAAGTGCTAAATGCATTCCCTGAGAGAGCATGGATTGGCGTACAATTTCAAGGGACTGAAGAGATTGTTCCAAAAGCTGTTCATCTTGAACTAAAAATGCAGCTGGTATGGGGACCTTTGCATCACAATTTTTTGCAATCATAGACAAAGAGCGTTGCGCTAAATTACCAAGATCATTAGCAAGATCCGCATTAATGCGGTTTACAAAATTATCATGGCTATAACTACCATCTTGTCCAAATGGGACTTCACGGAGAAGAAAATAACGGACCTGATCAAGTCCATAGTGATCGACCATTTCGAAAGGATCAACAACGTTTCCAATGGACTTTGACATTTTGGCACCACGATTGAGTAAAAAACCATGAGCAAAAATACGCTTAGGTAGTTCTATTCCAGCAGACATTAAAAACGCTGGCCAATAAATTGCATGAAAACGAATAATATCTTTACCAATGATATGAACATTTGCAGGCCAAAAATCACGTTTTTTTGAATTTTCATCGAAAAAACCAATTGCTGACAGATAATTTGTGAGTGCATCAACCCAGACATACATCACATGTTTTGGATTACTTGGAACACAAATGCCCCAATTAAAACTTGCACGTGAAATGGAAATATCTTTTAAACCAGATTTGACAAAACTTATAACTTCATTACGTCGTTCAAGAGGAGCAATAAAACTGGGATGTTTTTCATAATGTTCAAGAAGAGCTTTTTCATAACGGGAAAGTCTAAAAAAATAACTTTCTTCTTCGTTCCATTCAACTGGAGAGCCTAATTCCTTTTCGCGACGTATGTTATCTTCTCCAACTTCAGTATTTTCCTCTTCATAATATGCTTCCTGACGAACCGAATACCAACCCGTATAACGCCCAAGATAAATATCGCCATTCGCTTCCATCTTTTTCCAAATTTCTTGACAAGTTTGATAATGGCGCTCTTCTGTCGTACGGATGAAATCATCATTAGAACAATTTAATACTGCAAGCATTTTTTGAAACGCAGCACTGTTACGATCTGCAAGTTGTTTAGGTGTCATACCCAGCGCTGCTGCTGTTTGTTGCATCTTTAAACCGTGCTCATCCGTACCAGAGAGAAAAAATACATTTTTTCCATCTAACCGTTGAAAACGAGCCAAAACATCGCTTGCAATTGCACTATAGGCATGCCCAATATGTGGAGTACCATTAGGATAAAAAATTGGAGTTGTTATGTAATAGGTGTCACGCATGTCAGACTCGTTGTGAAACGCAATAAAAGATACAATATGACATAACGTCTGTTAATCACATTGTCACGAAAAAAGCTCAATCTCACGAATGATCTTATGAACTCTAAAAAGCAGATTAATAATGAATTGCTTTTTATCGAGATTAAATGATTGTATTTCCCCTATTTCATTATGAATCTCTTGCCACACTTGCGCACATTTTTTTGAGAGAGCCAAATCCCCTCTTTCAATGAGCATGATAGCTCTTTTTTCAATTCTATCAAGAATTTCATCACAAAATTGTTGAAATTGGATAGCTGAAGAAAGAGATGAAAGTGTTTGTGCAAGAGTGTGTACAACAGCGGGATTACAAAAAGATTGCTCTAAGAGAGAATCAATGGTTTTAACAATTTCAAACCCACCATGGCAAATAAGTAAAGTAGCTTTTCGAGGACTTCCTTTGGATCTCTGAATAATCATTTCAATGGTTTCTTCATCTGGTAAATTCTGATTTGAAAAAATATGTGTAATAACTTTTTTCATCTCGTCATCACGCAGTGGTCGCAAAGAAATCTGTTGGCATCGTGAGCGAATTGTTGGAAGCAATTTTCCTGAAGAGTGCGTGATAATAATGAATAAAGTTTTTGCAGGAGGTTCCTCAAGCGTTTTGAGAATTGCATTCGCTGCACTTCTATTCATATCTTCCGCAGGATCAATGATAACAATACGCCACCCATTATCTTGCGATGTTTGGTTTAAAAAATGCATAACATCGCGGATATCGTCAATGAGGATACCTGTTTTGAACTTTTGCGTTTTTACATCAAAGCGACGTGAAACATGCAAAAGACCTGGGTGACTTCCCTGCATAATTTGGTGCCATGTAATGGAATTATACTCTGGTTGCAAAAAGTCACCTTTTTGAGAGCTTAAAATATTCCAAGCAAAGTGAAATGCCAATGTGGCCTTTCCAATCCCCTGCTCTCCTTCAAATAATAATGCATGATGTAAACGCCCCTCCTTACGCATTTGCGCCAAAAAATGACGAACATCCTCATGGCCAAAGATGATATTATTCTGTGAAGGTGATAAAACTGTATCGATATCGTCATATTTGTGCAAAGAATTTACGTAACTCATATAAAATGATCCATCATTGCTTGATCACAAATATTTTTTATTTTGTCTGCAACAACGTGCATTGGATCTGTCGCATCAATCACACGGAACCGATGAGGTTCCCGTTCTGCCAATCGAAGAAAAGCTTGCCGCCTTTGTTCTTGAATTTCCAAATTATCTTTTTCAAAATAATCGACTGTTTCTGTTTTTTTCTTTACTTCCAAGAATCTTCGAGTATTTGCACGTTCCATAGCATATTCTGCCGATATATCTAATAAGAATGTCAAATGAGGCATGATTCCATTGAGTGCAACGCGTTCTAAAAGAGAAAGAGTAGAAGAGCTTACTTTATCATTGAGTCCCTGATAAACACGTGTAGAATCAATAAAGCGATCACATAAAACGACTTTTCCTTCTTGCAAATAAGGAGTGATCACCTCTGTAACATGGTCAATGCGTGCGGCTGTAAATAAAGCAGCTTCAATTAAAGCTCCATACTGTTGTGCTTGACCCGACAATAAAATATGGCGTATTATTTCCGCACCTAGTGTTCCTCCTGGTTCTCGTGTCATAATAACTTCATAGCCTTTGCCCTTAAGATGCTCATAAAGACAATGAACCTGTACTGATTTTCCTACTCCGTCCCCCCCTTCAAATGTGATAAAATAGCCTGACACGTGTGAACCTTAATAAATATGTACTATAAATATTTCCGTAACCATCCAATTGTTATTTCATAGAATGCATTTCTTACTTTCGCAAAAAAACTGCCTTCCTGAACATTGTTTCCAGCAAAAACTGGTTTTTCAAGCAGAACCTTTTTATCTTCTAAAATTTGAATAACACCAACCGATTGTCCTAAAACGATGGGAGCTTTCAAGGGACCATGATATTTAATTTTTGCTTTAACATTCATTTTTTTTTCATTGGAAAGCATAAAATTTATCGGCTCTTTAACAATAAGAGAAACAGAATTTTGCACTCCACCATAAACAGAAGCACGGCCAACAATTTCTCCTTTTGTGAAAATTGTTTTAAGATCAAAAGCTGTCATTCCCCATTGAAGAATGCGTTCTACTTCTTTTGTATGCCCTTTTCCATCTTGTAAACCATTTATTGCTAGAAAAAGACGTCGATGATTTTTATAGGCGGCAATAACCATTGCAAAGCCTTCTTCTTCACTGTAGCCAAAGCCAAATCCTTCTACACCAATTTCTTTAGAAATAAGAGGATTTTTGTTACGTTGAAAAATATTATTCCAAGTAAAGTGAGGTTCACGGTAAAGTTTATAATAATCGGGATATTCACGAACAATATAACGTGCTAATGTGATTATATCGCGTAATGTTACAAACTGTCCTTCTTCAGGAAATCCTGTCGCATTAACAAAATGGCTGTGAGACAATCCAAGTATTTTAGCTCTCTGATTCATCAGTTTTGCAAAATCAGCCTCACTTCCCGATACTCCTTCAGCAAGGGTAATAGCGGCATCATTTGCATTGATAACTATTAAACCATGCAAAAGATCAGAAACACTAATTTCTGACTTCACTTTTGCAAACATAGTGGTTGTACCGGAAGGCGCTCCCCCCTTGCGCCAAGCATTTTCACTCACTTTGAATGTTTGTGTGCTGCTTAACAGCCCTTCTTTTAATTGATGAAATATGACTTCAGCAGTCATCAATTTTGCTAATGAAGCAGGGGGAAAAATAATATCACTCTGTTTTTCAAAAAGTATTGTATCGGTGTCATTATCTAATAAGAGTAATTGCGATGCAGAAGTTTGAAAATCTCGCGCCTTTCCCCCGCAATCCCATATCAATATGCAAAATAAGGTAAATAAAATCCTTAATATTGTACGCATAACCGACTCTCCCATCCCATATAAAGAATCAGCATAAAGGATCCCCTCATACAAGGAAAGATTTGTTTATTTTCTGTAGACTAAGAATAACTTGCACCCCAAAAGCGTTTTTTTCTATTTTCACCCAGCGTTATTAAAATAAAGCACATGATATACGATTTTATCTCTCGCGTAGGCTTAGTTTTAATATTTCAAATGCCTAGAAAGCACGAGAAAACTTTTCACGTGTTGTTTTCTTTATAAAATGTGCATCCTCATGCTCTCAACAAAAATCCCCTTACAACCAGCACCTTATGACTCTTGGTCGTTTGGGAATTTTATCCGATTTAAAAATTAACGCACGTTCTTCTTAAAACAATTGCAACCAGTTCACCTTTGTCTTCTTGTTTGGCTTATTTATAGAGGCTATCTGATCGAACAACGGCGGCTTATTAACCAGAACGGGACCAATTTCTGGCAACTTTATTGAAATAGTGTTCAGTGACTTCTGTTCAACAGTAGCCTCAGCTAATCGTTCTTTGCTGCCTGTATTCCCTTTCCCTAATATGATATTTTCCCTTTTTTTCGGTATATCTGCTAATGCTAACGCATATGAAGAGAAATTTCCAGGCGTATAAGAAGCCATTAAATAAGCACCATCATAATAGCCAACAGGTGCTTCAGAAATATATTCCACTTTGACATTCGTTACACCAGCATTTTCATAACCAAGTATTGCTGCAGCTTTTTTTGATAAATCAATGATTCTATCATTCATAAAAGGACCGCGATCATTCACTCTAACAATGAGTGAAGATCCATTTTTTAGATTAGTAACACGAACATAACTGGGGAGAGGCATTGTAGGGTGAGCGGCAGTCAAAAGATTCATGTCATAGATTTCACCATTTGCTGTTAAACGCCCATGAAAGTCTGCACCATACCATGATGCCTCTCCAACACGTTCATAGGTTGGATCATGTTGGGGATAGTACCATTTTCCTTTTATTTGATAAGGTTTACCAACAATAGGCCGCCTACTCTTCTCCCCTTTTGATTGATTTTTTCCACTTGAAAACTTTTTAGGCACAACAGTAGTCTCTACATCAGCTGTATGTGTCGTTTGGCTTGCACAGCACGATACTAATAACTGGGAAACAGCTAGCACGGAAATAAATTGAAATGTTGATTTAACAATAGGAGTAAATTTTCTTTTGCTGTTTGGAAGCATCTGTCAGCCCGCTTATTTCTATTGAGTACTTACCGCAAAAAACACGCAGTACTTTCTGTACGCGATAGGAAAACTCATATTTCAAGATGATTCCCCTCGCGCGGCTATGATATGCTTAAGATTTACTTTTTATCAAGAAATTAATAAATTATTAACCATTTTTTATTAATTGCCACGAAAATAAAGATATTCTAATAACAGTTAGAATAAATGAATAAATAAAAAAAAATCAGTACCTTAACCAAAATTGTAATTTCATAATATGAACTGTGAATAAGTGAGGTTCTTCTGCTCAAGAACTGGTAAACCACTTTGATTAATGCAGAAAAAACTGCCATTTAATGAAGCAGCACATGAATTGAGAAAGTTAGCAGCAACATGTGTAACCAATGCAGAAGCTACACTTATTGCGACTTAAAATTCGTTCTTGGTGGATCAAAGATAGAAGAATATCTACTCTATATCAAAAAAGCTGAGTAGAACACGATTCACAATGGAATCAATAAAAAAGTCCTAAAAGATTCGCGATAGGTAAAAAAAACTATCAATTGAATCAAAAAATTCAAGATTCATACAGTCTTATGTAAGATATTGATTTTATTAAAAAGTGGTGAGCGCGCAGGGATTCGAACCCTGGACCTACTGATTAAAAGTCAGTTGCTCTACCAGCTGAGCTACGCGCTCCCAAACAAGCTATCTTGCTTGTAGAAAGTTAGTGGAACATACGGTTGACTTTTCATTTGGTCAACACTTTTTGAAAAAAAAATTATTCTTTCTTTTAGTTATCAATATTTTTTTGTTTTTTTCCTTTTGAGCTTGGATAAAAGTAACAATTCAAACATAAAAATGCCTACTAGTTTCTAAAATGTGAAATAGTGAACATTCTGAAATTACGGGAGGGGTAGGAATGCATGTAAGCACGGTAAATAAGATTTAAATAAATAAGTAAAGCGAATAAGAAATAAACAAATTCTATCCCACTGTTGTTGAGCATAATTAATAGAACAAGAGAAAAAGCATATTTATCAGAAGGTATTGGGGGGGTATATTTCTTGAAATATAACTATCCATTTTTGTATCTTTAAAGTTTTTGTTCTTGTTTTCCATATGTGGGCATGACTTCTGTGATGCACCATCTCCGTCTAGAGGGAGCTTGTTATTCTATCGCAATAAAGCAGGCATGAATTAAAAATTTAGTACGGTTGAAATGATTCCAAATGCGCATTGAGCTATCATCTATGTTAAATTGAAAACAATCCTTTTAATTGGACTCTTTATGATAAAAATTGCAAGATACGCAGATAGCTTCTGAGAAGATTAGAAGAGACAGATGTGTTATCTCAAAAACTGATTGCAGGATTTAGCTTAAGATAATTCCTCTTATTTGAAAGAATAAAATATATTTTAAAAAATATACAGAAGATGATTTTGATTTGTCTCAAAAAAATTGTAGAATAATTACAGACATTTATAATTTTATTTTCGATTGGTCTCCTTTTTGATTATTTTGATTGGAACATTGAATGCTGACATGTAAACAATATGAGCTACTCTTGTTCATTCATAATCATATGAAAGAAACTGGTGTCCCCCCCTCCTTTGATGAAATGAAAATTGCATTGGAGCTTACTTCAAAATCTGGCATTCATAGACTTATTACAGCCCTAGAAGAACGCAGCTTTATACGCCGTCTGCCAAATCGTGCCCGTGCAGTAGAAGTTATTCGACTTCCTGAGAAAATAACATTTAATCTTTCTTCAGCTCGTAAAATTTCTCCCAGTGTAATAGAGAATAATAAAAGAAAAATATCAAAAAACTTTGGTAATCTTGATAATTTTAATGAGGAAGATAAAAAAAACGTCACTATTCCCATTATGGGTCGCATTGCTTCTGGTGTACCTATTTCTGCTATACAACAACAAATAAATACGCTTTGTTTACCACCAGATATGCTGAGCTTAGGGGAACATTATGCTTTAGAAGTTAAAGATGACTCTATGATTGAAGCAGGCATTCTTGATAAAGATACTATAATTGTTAGACGTCAAAATACAGCAACACCAGGTGAGATTATTGTTGCACTCATTGATAAAGAAGAAGCAACATTAAAACGTTATCGACGCAAAGGAGCCTCTATTGCCTTGGAAGCTGCAAATCCGCATTATGAAACACGCATATACAGACCTGAGCATGTACAGATACAAGGTAAGCTTATCGGACTTATCCGCAAATATTAAAAACCTAGCACGCTCCGTATATTCAATAAAAGATTATGTTCGCATTTTTTTGCGTGTTATGCGACACATACTGATAAAATTTTGTAGAAAAAAATCAAATAACTTTATAAAGAACAGCGTTGCATATGTAAAAAGATAAAGAGAATTTTTTATTCTTAATAAAGTAAGACTAGCAAATAAAATTCGATTGTCATCATAAAGTTGCAAGGATTATCATGGCAGCACCTCGTATTAGTTTTGTTTCTCTTGGATGCCCAAAAGCACTTGTAGATTCTGAACGAATTATTACAAGCCTTCGTTCCGAAGGTTATGAAATTTCACGTAAGCATCAAGGCGCTGATCTCGTTATTGTTAATACCTGTGGTTTTCTTGATTCTGCCCGAAACGAATCACTAGCCAATATTGATGAAGCCCTCAAAAAAAATGGAAAAGTTATTGTAACTGGATGTCTTGGTGCTGATCCTGATGTTATTCGCCAAACACATCCTAATGTATTGGCTATTACCGGACCACAAGCCTATGAAAGCGTTATACAAGCAGTTCATACAGTGATTCCTCCAGTTCATGATCCTTTTATTGATTTAGTTCCCCCACAAGGTATTCGCTTAACACCCCGCCATTATGCCTATTTAAAGATTTCTGAAGGATGCTCTAATCGGTGTAGTTTTTGTATTATTCCCACTCTGCGTGGTAATCTTACCTCACGCCCCATCAATGATGTTCTTCGTGAAGCTGAAAAACTTGTACAAGCAGGTGTAAAAGAGCTTTTGGTTATTTCACAAGATACAAGTGCTTACGGCATTGATATTAAATATCTGGAAGCTCCTTGGAAAGATCGCAAAGTAAAAACCAAATTTTTTGATCTTTGTCGCGAATTAGGCAATATGGGTATTTGGATACGTATGCATTATGTTTATCCTTATCCTCATGTTGATGAAGTTATTGAATTTATGGCTGAAAGAAAAATTCTTCCTTATTTGGATATTCCTTTTCAGCATGCATCACCAACCGTTTTGCGCAATATGAAACGTCCTGCTCTTATGGAAAAAACAAACCGTAGGATTGAAAAATGGCGAGAGATCTGTCCTGATCTTACTTTACGGTCAACATTTATTGTTGGCTTTCCAGGCGAAACTCAGGAAGATTTTAACATGCTTCTTGAATGGTTAGAGGAAGTAAAAATTGAACGTGCCGGCTGTTTTAAATATGAAGAAGTAAAAGGTGCTGTTGCAAATGATTTGGGATTAGAAAACATTCCTGAAGAAGTGAAAGAAAACCGCTGGCATCGATTTATGGCAAAACAACAAAAAATTTCTACGCATCTTTTAAAGAAAAAAGTTGGAAAAAGACTCAAAGTTCTTATTGATGAAAGTCAAGGCAAAGCAGCTAAAGGTCGCAGTCAATATGATGCTCCAGAAATAGATGGTGTCGTGCATATATCATCACGACGACCATTACGTGTAGGTGAATTTGTCACCGTTAAAATCGAACAATCAGATGCCTATGATCTTTATGGCACCGCAGTTTAAAGTTATAAAAAAAGCTTAGTTTATTTTCATTAACGTTTAATATTTATAATAATTTTTTAAAATCAAAAAATTTTTTATCAAGCAAATGGCTTGGACGCACATTAGTCAAGGCCCGAATCATGGTGTCTTTACGTCCGGGCATTCTTCTTTCTATATCACTTAACATTTCCTTCATTGCATTGCGTTGTAAACCATCTTGACTACCGCAAAGATTGCAAGGGATAATAGGAAATCGCATTGCTTGAGAAAATTTTTCCATATCTTCCTCAGCAGCATAAACAAGAGGGCGCAAAACAAAAAGATCTCCTTCATCATTTATCAGCTTTCCAGGCATAGCTGCTAATCGACCCCCATGAAACAAATTCATAAAAAATGTTTCCAAAACATCATCACGGTGATGTCCCAGAACTAATGCAGAACATCCCTCTTCACGTGCAATACGATATAAATTACCACGTCGCAATCGAGAACAAAGAGAACAATATGTTTGCGTATGTGCCAATTTATCTGTAACAACCGAATAAGTATCTTGATATTCAATGCGATATGGAATTTGATAAGAATTTAAAAAATCTGGAAGAATGTGTTTCGGGAATCCTGGTTGTCCTTGATCAAGATTACAGGCCAAAATTTCAACAGGCAAAAGACCACGCCATTTTAAATCCAGAAGAAGTGCTAGTAAACCGTAAGAATCTTTTCCGCCCGATAAAGCAACAAGCCATTTTTTTCCTGAAGAAAGCATAGAAAAATCATCAAATGCCTGCCGTATATGACGCAAAAGCCGTTTGCGTAATTTATTAAACTCTACGGTTGAAGGAGCAATCCGAAAAATTGGATGACAATCATCAGCTTCTCTCCCCAAAAGATCAGTTTTCTCTACATTCCCTTCCATTTCCTTATATTCGACTGAAACATTATCCATGATATTATAATCTTGCACAATAAACATCTCGTATGGAGATAACAACAGATGTAGTGCAGTTTAAACTTATACTCATTTGCTGTACAAATGAAGTATGCAAAAAAGAAATGGAGCTACACAAAAGTCATACTGCTATAAAACATAACAATAAACTTGATATAGCACCATTCACAAAAACCGCTTGTTAGCTTAAAAGACTATAAAGCAACACAATATTTGTTGAGCATATAATAAAACAGGGAGAGCTCTATCCTCTATAGAGAATTTAGCGAGAATAAAACTCAACAACCAAATTGGGTTCCATTTGCACAGCGTAGGGAACATCTGCAAAAGCAGGGATACGCGTAAATGTTGCTTTCATCTGATTATGATCTGCATCAATGTATTCAGGCACATCACGTTCTGCCAATTGCACAGATTCTAAAACCAAAACCAGCTGTTTTGATTTTTCACGAACCTCGATAACATCACCTGGTTTACAGCGATATGATTGAATATTTGTGCGCCGGCCATTTACATTAACATGACCATGATTGATAAATTGACGAGAAGCAAAAATTGTAGGAACAAATTTTGCACGATAGACAACAGCATCCAAACGTGATTCTAAAAGTCCGATAAGATTTTCACCAGTATCACCACGACGACGAGCAGCTTCTTCATAAGTTTTACGGAACTGTTTTTCTGAAATATCACCATAAAAACCTTTTAATTTCTGCTTAGCACGCAATTGCACACCATAGTCAGAAAGCTTTCCTTTACGGCGTTGTCCATGCTGGCCTGGACCATAATCACGACGATTAACAGGAGATTTTGGACGACCCCAAATATTTTCTCCCATACGGCGGTCAATTTTATATTTCGTTGTTTCGCGTTTACTCATCGCATTTCCTTAAAAATAAAACACAAGATCTCACACTAAGACCTCAAGGAAACGCGCCCTCCTCTGCCTTTAAATATAAAGACTGACAGGATATCTTAACATACATGCAAAGTTATCCACGGGACACGTCTATTAACGCTATTTCCTCGAAAGAAAAAGCTGGGATAGCTTTATTGATCTCACACCCAAAAGTCAACTCCTTTCATGATACTTAAGCCAAATCCTTTTAACAAACGCTTTGTTGAAGAAGTCATATTTTGCGATGAAAACAACGCAAAATCTTTATGCTTCTTTATATTTTTGTGATGCATTCTTTTAGGTAATAATGATCTTGTGTGTTTAGCAACAGCTTTTGCTGGATCAATCCATTCAACGGGCCATAAAGCTTGTTCACGAAATAAGTTAATCAAAAAAGGATAATGTGTACAGGCTAATACAATAATATCAGTATATTTACCATTTTGCTCAACAAAGCACGGAAGAATTTCGTTCCGTAATTCTTTTAAATCAATAGCTTTTCCACGTAAATAATCTTCAGCAAAACCAGCAAGCTTTTCACTGCCAACAAGCTGAACATGGCACTGATCAGCAAAGGAATGAATTAATTCATGTGTATACGCACGTTTAACTGTTCCAGGAGTGGCTAAAACCGAAATAAAACCAGATTTTGTTTGTTCAGCTGCTAATTTAATCGCAGGAACAGTTCCGACAAAAAGAATATGGGGAAAATTTTTTCGTAAATCTGCCATCATCAATGTAGACACAGTATTGCAAGCGATCACACATAAGACGGGATTATAAAGTGTTAAAAGATTTGTAAAAATCTTTAAAATATGGTTTTTCAAAACATTCTCTTCCCAATTGCCATAAGGAAATCCCGCATCGTCAGCAATATAAATAAATTGCGTTTCAGGAATAAGAACGCGTACTTCTCTGAACACTGTTAAACCGCCAATGCCACTATCAAAAAAAAGAACAGGCCGTTCATCCATCCGTTTTCACACTTGTTTTTAATTTTTTACGATCACGCTCTGCAGGCGCACCACTTCCCCGTGGAAACTTAGGTGAAAAATGCTCCAATGAAGATACAATTCCCCGTAGCAAGCGAACTTCAGATTCACTAAAATGAGCACGCGTAAAAACAGAACGCAGATTTGCAAGCATCACCTCTTTGCGTTCTCGAGGTCTAAAATATCCACGAATATCCAGAGCATCTTCCAACTGAGATAAAAAGCCATGAAACGTTGCTTTATCAGCGGGCTCCATCTCTACTGCACGAAAAGCTGTGTCGCTCGCATCTTCCAAACCTGATTTCATCCATTCGTAAGACATAAGCAAAACCGCTTGTGCAATATTAAGTGATGCAAAAGCAGGATTCACTGGAAAAGTAATGATTTCATCAACAAGACTGATTTCATCATTTACGAGTCCCCACCTTTCTCTTCCAAATACAATACCCGTCCTATGCCCGATATTTTCACGTTGACGTAATATACTCGCTGCTTCAACAGCACTTTTTACAGTTTTAAAACCACATCTTTCACGTGCCGTTGTAGCAAAAACGTAGTGCAAGTCCGCAATTGCGTCACGTAATGTATCAAAAATCACTGCGTCGTTAATGACATGATCTGCTTTACTCGCTGCTGCTCTGGCTTTTTCATTTGGAAATTCTTCTCTAGGTTTGATTAACCGCAACTTAGAGAGCCCAAAATTTGCCATTGCCCTTGCTACCATACCAATATTTTCAGGAAGCTGTGGCTCGACTAAAATAATAATTGGACCCTTTGTTAAATTTTTACGATTCTTATTGGTTCCAGCCATCAATCCCTACCTAATTTTACTCAGATTACGCTCGTATCGTTGTTTTTTTGAACGCAACCTTCTTAATAAAATAGTTCACGAAATATCTTTCTAACAACAAATTATAGTTAATGTTATCTTTTCAGTTAGAGATTGCCAATTAAGCCAATGAAATAAAGGATTTAAAAGAAAACAATAAACCGTGATGCTTATAGCAAATTTATGGGAGATATTGTAACATTTTCTGCACCTATATATTTCATTGTTTAACATGCTATAATTGTTTAAAATTATTAATCTTAAGTTGTATTATGAAATCACACATTCTAAAAAAGGAATATGCTCTTTATTCCCAAACTTTTTCCTGCAAAACTTATTCATCGTTATAAACGTTTTCTTGCTGATGTTAAACGAGAGGATCAAGACATTTTCACTGTGTCGGTTCCTAATACAGGATCGATGCTTGGATTAACAACTCCCAATGCTAATATTTGGCTTTCATATAATAACAATCCCAAGCGGAAATACCCATATCAATTAGAAATTGTCGAAGCAAATAATACTTTAGTTGGTATCAATACGATTTTACCTAATAAACTTGCATTAGAAGCAATTCAAAATGGATTATTACCAGAACTAAGCGGGTACAAAACAATCTTGAAGGAACAACGCTATGGTAAGCAATCACGAATTGATTTTCTTCTACGTGATGACATCCTTCCTGACTGTTATCTAGAAGTCAAAAATGTCCATTTTATTCGCCAAAAAGGACTAGCAGAATTTCCTGATACGGAGACAAAACGTGGCACACGTCATCTTGAAGAACTCATAAAAATCGTGCAACAGGGAAAACGAGCCGCTATACTTTATGTGATTCAACGAGAAGATTGTTCAGCTTTTACAATCTGCCGTGATCTTGATCCAACCTATGGACGTAAATTTGATTTAGCATTAAAATCAGGGGTAGAATTTTATGCTGTAAAATGTCAGGTAAGTATAGAAGGTATTATTCCGATTCATCGAGTAAAAATAAAAAAACAATGACTGATTATATTGAATATAATAAAATACCCTTAAAGTCTAACGGACAAATCCGCATTTTTGATGACTACGCTTTTGCTAAAATGCGTGAGGTTTGTCGCATTGCTGCAGAATGCCTCGATGCACTTACGGATATTATTAAGCCTGGTATTACTACGCAAGAAATTGATGATTTTGTCTTTACTTTTGGTGCCGAGCGAGGAGCTCTTCCTGCTGATCTGAATTATCACGGATACAGTCATTCATGTTGTACATCCATTAATCACGTTGTTTGCCATGGCATACCAAGTAAAAGACCCTTGCAAGAAGGCGATATTGTTAATGTGGACGTAACCTTTATTCTCGATAGTTGGCATGGAGACTCAAGTCGCATGTACCCTGTGGGAAAAATTAGACGTGCTGCGGAGCGCCTGTTAAAAATAACGTATGAAAGTCTTATGAGAGGAATTGCTGTAGTCAAACCCGGAGCAACCACAGGTGATATTGGTGCCGCAATTCAGCGCTATGCAGAATCTGAACGATGCTCAATTGTAAGAGACTTTTGTGGACATGGAATCGGTCAACTTTTCCATGATGCACCTAATATACTACATTATGGAAATCCTGGAGAAGGAATAGAACTAAAACAAGGGATGATTTTTACAATTGAGCCCATGATTAATCTTGGTAAACCACAAGTTAAAATTTTATCTGATGGCTGGACTGCTGTTACGCGTGATCGGTCTCTGACTGCACAATACGAACATACAATTGGCGTAACAAATGAAGGGTGCGAAATATTTACGCAATCTCCTAAAAACATTTTTTATATTCCCAATTCATATGCCTAAATAAATGTAGAAACGCCATGGCTAAAAAATTAAATAAAAAGGGAACCAGCCAAAGCAATCATTTTGCATTAACATCAAATTCCCCACTTAATCCAACATCAGAAACAAAAAATGAACAACTTCAGAGAAACTCACAGACGCATAAGCATTATCAAGGACATCGTGAACGTCTCCGTAAGCGTTATTTAAAGTCAAAAGGGAATGCAATTGAAGATTATGAATATCTTGAATTATTGCTTTTTCGCACAATCCCCCGAGCAAATACAAAACCAATAGCAAAAAACTTAATAGCACACTTTGGCTCTTTAGCCGACGTATTGGGCGCCGATATTCATCGACTTCAAGAAGTTCAAGGATGTGGTCCAGCAACTGCGATCGATTTAAAAATTATTTCAGATGTTGCCGGACGTTTGGCTCGCGCGCAATTGTTTAAACGTGATATCTTTTCATCATGGGATAAAGTATTAGCATATTGTAAAGCTGTCATGGCTCACGAAACACGCGAACAGTTTCGTGTCTTATTTCTTGATAAGAAACATGGTTTACTAGCTGATGAAGTGCAACAAACTGGAACCATTGATCACACTCCTGTCTATCCTCGTGAAGTCATTTCTCGAGCTTTGCAACTGTCTGCATCAGGACTTATTTTAGTTCACAATCACCCTTCTGGTGATACCAAACCTTCTCAAGCAGATATAACAATGACACATAGGTTAAAAGATGCAGCAAACGCCTTAGGAATTATTATTCATGACCATCTTATTATAGGACGCAATGGTCATACAAGCTTTAAAGCACAAAAACTCATATGACCCCCACTTGGATGAAGAAAAACTTCATTCAATTCTTCATGACAAATTCAATTTTCTAAATCGATATCTAATATGGCCATCGAGAAATTGTAAGATAATTCATCCTCATCTTCATCTCGATAAATAACACCTAAAAATTCATCTCCAATATAAACCTCACAAGAATCATCCTTTTTAGGCCGCGCTCTCACCTGCAATGCTGAATTTTGGAATGTATTTTTTAAATAATTGTCAAGTTTTTTTAGTTCATCAGCATTCACTACGCTCTCCTATCTTTTGAGATTATTAATTAATTCTTTATAAGCTCGCCCATAGGGCGTTCTGATGATTCTTTAAAGATAGTAAAAAATCTTACTCCTAATTCTCAGTTAGCCCTATACCCAAAAGCATAATTATCTTCAACTTTTTCTGAATATCATTTATTATAAGGGGTTTATCTCTGTTAAATATACTCATGTAGATCACAAAAGTAAAAAAAGCGGGTAGAAAACCGTATATTTTAAATAATTTTTACTTTATCCCCAATTTTATTACCTGCGCTTATAAGCATATTCTGACAGAACATCAATCAACTACTATAATTTTCACCTCTTTTACCCAAAATAGAGCCTATAAAATAAAAGCATTTTCTTCTTTTACAGCTTTTTTTGTTTTACTAAAAATCCTATTTCATAATTAAAAAACAATATCCTTTACTACTCTTAGGAATATACCTGTAAAAAAACACTCCTATAAAAATATACAAAACAAGCTAACTAACTGAAATTTATACCGCTATTCCCTTCACCTTTACATAAAAAGGGTACAGAACAATAGCCGACATCCTGAACAAGCTTTTTATCGTGCCCAAAATAAAAAATATTGAGTAACTTTACGAGCACTAAAAACTATGAATAATTCTCATACGATAGGATAACGAGAAAGAAAATCGATAACGCCTTTTTTATAGGTCTTATCTCCCACAGTAAGCATATGATCTCGACCAAGAATTGTTAGTGCTTCACCATGAGGCAACAAAGCTGCTAACGGTTCTGCTTCACCGCCAATCTCATCTAATGAACCAACGGCAACCAAGGCAGGTTGCTTAATTCTGTAAACCTCAGATGCTGTTAATTCCTGTTTTGATGTGATAATACAAGCAGCGAGAGCACGCTTATCGCTTTTAGTCTGATCTGCAAATTTACGAAACATCAAACCACGTGGATTCGTAATGGTAGAAATATCTTCTGCTAAAAGAGCTTCAGCAACAGGTTCCCAATTTCCTGCTCCTGTTACCATACCAATACCTAAGCCACCAAAAACAACACTGTGCACATATTGCGGGTACAAAAGAGCCATAAAAGCACTAATTCGAGCACCCATAGAATATCCCATAACATGCGCTTTAGATAATTCTAAATGCTGCAACAATCGCATCGCATCGCTAGCCATAGCTTGAAGCGTATAAAAAGAAGGGTCATAACTTTTAGCCGAATCTCCATGTCCACGATTATCAAGAGCAATAACACGATATCCTGTTTCAGTAAGGGTACGAAACCAACCTGTTGCATACCAATTCACACGCGCAGAAGATCCAAAACCATGAATCAACAAAACAGGTTCTCCCTGCCCTTCTTCTCGATAAGCAAAGCGCAAACCATCATATTCAAAAAAACGAGTATCTTCAGCGGTCATTTTTCATTACCTTTGCACTCTCCGCAAAGTGCAGGATGAATAACACGTTGTCCTTTTTTTATTTTCTTTTCAGCAACTTCACCAGCATTAACCTCAAGTGCAAAAGTTGCAGGAACTTCTGATGAAATAGCCTCCGTTGAAAAGGGAGAAGTTCTTTCGACAATCGACACAATGATCCCCTCGGAATTTACAAAAATCATGTCTAAAGGTAAAGGTGTATTTGCCATCCACATAAAGAATTTCTGCTTATCCTTTAATTCATTACTTCTATGATTTCTAAAAAGCATTGCGCGATCACGTGGAAAATCAGTGCGATACATCAAGCCCGCTTTCGCTTGGGATGGCGTAAAAGCAATCTCCACTTTGTAAGAAATTGTACCTTGCTCTGTTTGTATCTCTAAAGGAATGGGATGAACAGGAAGCTCTAAGGGCTTCTTTGCTACAGCTACAGTCACTCCCCATATAAAAGACAGTGCTAACGCAATGATGCGCCATCTTCTAAAAAACTTTAACATTTTTATCTCCACACCAAACAGCTCTTTATGAGCTTTGTTGTATAAAATAAAAACTGAATTAAAAAACAGGAGTAAAATTAAGAATGTATTTCTTATTTTTCTTAATTCAGTATTGCAGTTGGCTTTATTTGATTTATGTTTTTTTTCTCTTGCTCATGTTGGTTTTATGGCTATTTGTGCTTACATAATATACGCACTAGCACCTCTCTCTTAAATAAGAAGAGATGATGTGGTTCCCATAATGAAAATCAATGCGTAGCGAACGGAATCCCTATATCTGGATAAATTTCTGCTGTCATCAAGCCCTTTTCCCCTTTACCAAAACGTATAAGAACGACTTGACCAGAACGAAGTTCTGCTAAACCAAAACGGCGCAAAGTTTCCATATGAATAAAAATATCTTCTGTTCCCTCTCCGCGGCTAAGAAAACCGAATCCTTTATCGCGATTAAACCACTTGACAATTGCACGCTCTAAACCACTTTCTGGAGTAACAACAACATGTGTACGGGCTGGAATTTCTGACGGATGAATCGCTGATGAACAATCTATAGACTTCACTTGGACGCACTTTAATCCTCGTTCAGTTTTTTCTACAGCACAGACAATTTTAGCACCTTCCAAAACTGTTTGAAAGCCATCCCTCCGCATCACCGTAACGTGCAATAATATATCTGGGAAATCAGGCAAATCAGGTACAATAAACCCATACCCCTTACTACCATCAAACCACTTAATGACACCACTGATTTCAATAATCTCACCACAAGCACCTCTATTGTCCTCAGACAGGGAATAATCCTTTAATGTATCCTTACTCGTCATAATAAAACGTGATCCTGTAGGTCTAAATTGTATGATATTGATTCTCTACATCAAGTAAACATTGCTCTTGTATCAACACGCAAGCCCTAAGATAAGATTTCCCCATATTGTCGTATTTACTTTGCTCATATCAACCCACAAATTGAAATTTCATATAAAACGTTTGGATCTTACGCTTCACATATTCATCTCTTAAGAACTAAAAAGAGATAATAACAAAAGGTTTTTGCACACAATGTGTAACGATATTTTCGTTAATGTGTGACTTGCATGATGAAGAAGTTCCAGATAAGGTACGAAAATTACAACTAAATTTAAAGAAGGTGAACAATGCAATTGAGGAAAATCCTTACTACAGTCGCAGCTGTAATGGTACTTGTAGTGAATGTCTATGCGAGCGAGCCTATAAAAATTGGTGTTTACCTTCCTTTAAGTGGTCAAAATGCATTTGGAGGCCAACTCGAAGTGAGAGGCATACAGTTAGCACATAAAAAAGTCCCAGAAATATTAGGGCGTAAAGTGGAGCTTATTGTTATTGATAATAAATCCGATAAAGTGGAAGCTGCAAATGCTGTTATGCGTTTAACTGCAAGTGAAAAAGTGAACGGAATTATCGGTAGTTATGGCTCTTCACTCGCATTAGCTGGTGGAGAAATATCTGAAAAAGCAAAAACTCCAACTGTTGCAACTTCTGCAACAAATCCGCTTGTTACACAAGGAAAAAAATATTATTTTCGCGCTTGCTTTATTGATTCCTACCAAGGTATAGGGATTGCAACTTATGCAATTCAAAATTTACACGCAAAAAAGGCCGCTATCCTTAAAGATATATCAAGTGATTATGCGATTGGTCTCGCAAGTTATTTTATGCGTGCTTTTAAAAAGCTCGGTGGTGAAGTTGTCTCAAATTTAAACTATAATTCCGGAGATCAGGACTTTTCAGCTGTTCTCACACAGATTATAGCGCAAAAACCTGATATCCTCTTTATTCCATCCTACTTTTCTGAAGGTGCCATCATCATGAAACAAGCGCGTGAGCTAGGTGCAAAGTTTCGAATTATGGGTGGCGATGCTATGGATAATCCAGAAACCATCACAATTGCAGGAAAAGCAGCAGAAGGATTCTTACATACAACACTTCCCTACAGTGAGAACATGCCAAATATGTCAGTGGCTGCACAAGAATTTACAAATGAATGGAAAGCAGCTTATCCTGATAAAGAACCAAATGTTAATTCTGTTTTGGGATACACAAGTTATATGATGTTCATGAAAGCTATTGAAAATGCGGGCAGTGCTGATCGCGAAAAAATCATGATAGAACTTAGCAAATTAAAAGATTTTCCAACACCTTTTGGTGATATGTCTATGGATGAAAACCATAATCCCCAAATTCCTATCGGTATAATTGAAATAAAGGATGGGAAACGCGTCTATTTAGATGAAATAAAACCTGCTCTTTAAAAAATCAGAAAAATTTAGTAATCAAAATGTAGAATTTGGTTGAAGATTTTTTCTTCAACTAAATGACTTGAAGAATTTTGTATTTCATCCTGTATGAATAAAAAAACGTGGAAGGACGAGAGATGAGCACTGAAATGTTCATCCAGTATTTTTTTAATGCACTGGCATTGGGGTCGCTTTATGGACTTATAGCGATTGGTTATACCATGGTTTATGGTATCCTGAGACTCATTAATTTTGCTCACGGTGACATCTTTATGTTGGGAGCATATTTTGTTTTCTTTTCCACAATTAGCTATATGCCTGCTTGGGCTGCTGTTCTTCTTGTTTTGCTGGCTATTCTCATTTACTATTCAGTATTTATAGGGTTCAAAAAACGCCCTCCAATTTATTGGATTGCTGTTTTTTCCATTCTTGTTCTAGGATTCATTTATTATTTTAAAATTGCTCCACAAGATTTTACACCTATTTGGATCTTAGCTATCTGTTTTTCAATTTTTATCACAAGTGCAGTGGGTATTATTGTTGATCAATTTGCTTATAGACCTCTGCGTCATGCTCCTCGTATCTCAGCGCTTATAGGTGCAATAGGAGTTTCCTTTTTTATTGAAAATCTTGCTACCGTACTCTTTAGCGGTGTCCCCAAAGGGGTGAAACAACCAGATTTTCTTGTAAAGCCGATTTTATGGCATGCAGGACAAGGCTCAGATGGAATTATTAGAATTGCTCCCATGTCTCTGATCGTTCCTGCTGTTTCGTTTATTCTTATTGTATTATTACTATGGGTTATCCATAAAACAAAACCTGGTCTTGCTATGCGTGCAATCTCATACGATATCGAAACCACTCGTTTAATGGGGGTCTCTGTCAATAAAGTCATTGCATTCACATTTGGGATAGGTTCAGCACTCGCTGCCATTGCGGGCATCATGTGGTCTCTGCGTTACCCTCAAATTCAACCTTACATGGGTGTTCTTCCTGGACTTAAAGCATTTATTGCTGCCGTTATCGGAGGTATCGGCTCAATTCCAGGAGCAATGTTGGGGGGATTATTACTAGGATTTATTGAAATTATGATTATTGCATTCTTTCCTGCTTTATCTGGATACCGAGATGCCTTCGCCTTTATTTTATTGATTCTGATTTTATTGGTAATGCCTACTGGTTTAATGGGCAAAAAAAGTCAGGAGAAAATCTAATGGCAAAATCAGCTACAACTTTTTTATCATGTATCAGTATTTTGTTTTTTATTGGTTTTTTATTTTATGCAAACAACTATTTTAACGACTATACACTTCGTATTATGAATCTTATTGCCATTAATGCAATATTAGCAATTTCGCTTAATTTAATTTACGGTTTTACGGGTATGTTTTCTCTTGGGCATGCTGGTTTTATGGCCATTGGTGCTTATGTATGTGCAATTTTACTTCTCTCTCCTGAACAAAAAGAAATGATGTGGCTTCTCGACCCCATAGCTGAGCCGTTGCATTATTTGCAATTACCTTTTTTTATGGCTGTTGTTATAAGTGGTCTGTGTGCTGCAATCGTAGGTTTGTTGATCGCTCTTCCAGTATTACGTCTGGGTGGCGATTATCTTGGAATTGCAACATTGGGTTTTGCAGAAATTATTCGTATTGTTATTACGAACACTACATCCCTAACAAATGGCTCACTTGGAATCAAAGGAATACCCCAGAGCGCAACATTATGGTGGAACTATGGTTGGTTAGCATTTACGGTTATCTTCATCATTCTCTTATTGCGTAGCAATACTGGTAACGTGCTACGTGCTATTCGTGATGATGAAATCGCTGCCAAAACAATGGGTATTAACGCTTTTTTCTACCGTAGCTTTTCCTTTACTGTTGGTGCATTTTTTGCAGGTATTGGCGGAGCATTGATGGCTGCTCTTATTTCAACTATTGATCCCAAGATGTTCAATTTTCTCCTAACTTTTAATATTTTGATGATTGTTGTTGCTGGTGGTCTTGGTTCAATTACAGGCAGCATTATTGGTAGTATTATTATTACAGTCATGCTTGAATGGCTTCGTATTATTGAAAGTCCGTTTAATTTAGGTTTTATACATATTCCAGAGATACCAGGACTTCGTATGGTCGTTTTTTCTCTTTTATTGTTAATGATTATCTTATTTTGGCGAAAAGGATTGTTGGGGCAACGTGAATTCTCATGGAATGGAATTTATTGCTTTTTAACACGCAAGAAGTTCTCTAATAATGAGGGAAAGCTATGAATGACACTATACTTTCACTCAATAATATTGTGATGCGTTTTGGCGGATTAATTGCTGTAAATAACATTAATATGGCTATTAAACGGGGAACAATTACTGGATTAATTGGTCCAAATGGTGCTGGAAAAACAACTGTTTTTAACATGATTTCCGGATTTTATGCTCCCACAAGTGGAACAATTCTTTTTGATGAGCAAAAAGTCTCTGGAGCTTCCCCTTACATTATCTGCAGACGCCATATTGCAAGGACATTTCAAAATATTCGCCTTTTTTCAGGGTTAACCGTCTTGCAAAATGTTATGGTGGGAGCTCATGTCCGCCAAAAATATCCATGGTTTTCTTCAGCTTTATTTTTGCCAAAAGCAGTAAAAGAGAAACGCGAAATTCATAAAAATTCGATGGAACTTCTTGAACGGTTACAGCTTGATCACCTTGCCAATCAATTCGCCATGACCCTGCCCTATGGTGTGCAAAGACGTCTGGAAATTGCGCGCGCCCTTGCAACAAAGCCAAAATTACTTCTTCTTGATGAACCTGCTGCTGGCATGAATCCACAGGAAAGTGAAGAGCTTAAAAAATTCATAGAAAATGTGCAAAAAGACTTTGATCTTACAATTCTTCTTATCGAGCACGATATGAAAGTTGTTATGGGACTTTGCCAATATATTTGGGTAATGGAATATGGCTGTTGCATTGCCAATGGCACACCAGATGAAATTCGTAACGACCCTAAAGTCATTGAAGCTTATCTTGGCGGAGATTTCTATGAATATTCTTAACATTAAAAATCTTCACGTTCATTATGGCGCCATTCAAGCCATTCAAAATCTTTCTATGTCTATAAAAAAGGGAAGTATAGTCACTTTAATAGGTGCCAATGGAGCAGGAAAAACAAGCATTGTACGCTCTATTACAGGACTTAACCAGTCTGTGTGTGGAGAGATTACGTATAAAGGCGAATCAATCATTAAAAAATCACCAGAAAAGATTTTGCAGTTAGGTATTGCTCTAAGTCCTGAAGGGCGACGCATTATGCCCCATTTCACTGTTTTAGAGAACCTACATTTAGGTGCTTATATCCGTCATGATAAGTCAGGAATTTCTCGTGATATAGAATGGATATTTGATCTCTTTCCGCGTTTACGTGAAAGAGCTAAGCAGTTGGGAGGAACAATGTCAGGTGGTGAACAACAAATGCTCGCTGTAGGCCGCGCCCTCATGAGCAATCCTGATATGGTGATATTAGATGAACCTTCTCTGGGGTTAGCACCACTTCTTGTAAAAGAAATTTTTTCGATTATCCGTAAGATTAATGATATGGGAAAAACTGTTCTTCTGATTGAACAAAACGCATTTGCAGCACTTTCCATTGCAGATTATGCTTATATTTTAGAAGTAGGACGCGTTTTATTTCATGGTGAGGGTAAAGCCATGCTTTCTGATCCACGTGTTAAAGAAGCATATCTCGGCGGTTAAGAACTACGGTATTTAGAAATTAAAAGCTCACTCCCTAACGAATCATTGTTCTGTGTTAAGAGAGCATGCCTTTTTAAAATGTATTTCTTGTAAAAAATCGAGCTTTTAAAGCCAAACTTTTTATTTTTATGTCCACCATTTCTCTGGACTAAGCACTCCTGCTGCTTGTTCTATAATGTGTGCTATCTGAAAAATGACTTC
Organism: Bartonella gliris; assembly: GCF_045277155.1. Classification (GTDB taxonomy): domain Bacteria; phylum Pseudomonadota; class Alphaproteobacteria; order Rhizobiales; family Rhizobiaceae; genus Bartonella; species Bartonella gliris. The sequence continues at coordinate 371,658 of NZ_CP123962.1, read as the reverse complement.
TTCAGCAAAAGGTTTACCAATCAGTTGCAATCCTAGCGGTAAGCCATTTGATGAAAGACCAGCAGGAACAGAGATGCTTGGTAAACCAGCCATATTAACTGGCACGGTAAAAATATCATTGAGATACATTGCTACGGTATCATTTTTTATTTTTTCATCAGCAATACCAAAAGCTGATGTTGGTGTTGCAGGTGTGAGAATAGCATCAACGCCAGAAGCAAAACATTGGTCAAAATCACGCTTTACTAATGTTCGTACTTTTTGGGCTCTCAAGTAATAAGCATCGTAATAACCTGATGAGAGAACATAAGTGCCAATTAAAATACGCCGTTTTACTTCTTCACCAAAACCAGCTGAGCGAGTATTTTCATACATTTCAATAATGTCTTTTCCGGGTATGCGAAGACCAAAACGGACACCATCATAACGCGCTAAATTAGAAGATGCTTCTGCAGGAGCCACAATATAGTAAGCAGGCAAAGCATATTTTGTATGGGGCAATGAAATATCATTAATTTCAGCACCTGCTTCTTTTAACCAATTTATTCCTTCTTGCCAAAGTGCAATAATTTCAGGAGACATCCCCTCAAGGGAGTATTCTTTCGGAACACCAATTTTCATTCCTTTGATTGATTGACCAAGATAACTCTCATAATCAGGCACTGGCAAATTCACGGAAGTAGAATCTTTTTCATCAAAGGAAGCCATTGATTTAAGCAAAATAGCACAATCGCGAACATCTCTAGCGATAGGTCCTGCTTGATCAAGTGATGAAGCAAAAGCAACAATTCCCCACCGTGAACAACGTCCATAAGTTGGTTTTATTCCTACAGTCCCAGTGAATGCTGCTGGCTGACGTATTGAACCGCCTGTATCCGTCGCCGTTGCACCAGCACAAATCCGTGCCGCAACGGCAGCTGCAGAACCACCAGAGGAACCACCTGGAACAAGTTTCTCATTGGAGCCTTTTTTTCGCCATGGACTAATAACTGGACCATAATGTGACGTTTCGTTGGATGACCCCATAGCAAACTCATCCATGTTAAGCTTTCCTAACAGAACAGCTCCGTCTTGCCATAAATTAGCGGTTACTGTTGATTCATAGTGCGGCTTAAAACCATCAAGAATATGTGAACAGGCTTGAGTATGAACACCTTGTGTTGCAAAAAGATCCTTAATTCCCAATGGAATTCCCTCTAAAAGTCCCCCCTGCCCTTTACCCAAGCGGTTATCTGATTCAGCAGCCATTTTTCTTGCTTGTCCGGCTGTTATTGCCACATAAGCGTTTAAAGTTGGATTTGCCAATTCAATCGCTTGTAAATAAGCCTCTGTTAATTCAATTGCTTTGAAATCTTTTTTTGTTAGAGCATCGCGGGCTTGTGCAATTGTGAGAGTTGTTAAATCGGTCATATTGGTACTCAAATTTTAAAAATATAAAAAATTACTCGACAATTTTTGAGACAAGAAAGAAATTTTCTTCCGTAACAGGCGCATTCGCTACGACATCTGCTGCTTTATAACCATCTGTGACCCTATCTTCACGCATTCGTAGAGTCATTGGCATCACTGATACTAATGGCTCAATTCCACTAACATCAACTTCACTCAACTGTTCCACAAAACCCAAAATGACATTGAGCTCTTTTGTCATACGTTCTGCTTCATCATCGTGGACAGCAATGCGCGCTAAATGTGCCACCCGCTTGACTGTTTCTTGATCAACAGACATACTATGCCTTTCTGCTTTTCTATTATAATATTCATTTATTTATATTCTGGCTATACAAGGCTACGTTGGTAAGCGCAAGAATATTGATATAACACGAGTACAAAATATCAAGTATGAACCTGAAATATTGAAAAACTTAAACACAAATCACATGACGATTATTAACATAGATGAAGTTATATCACATCTTTTGCCCGGACAAACAATAGCAGGTTTGGATTTGGGCACAAAAACGATCGGAATTGCGGTTTCTGATATGGGGCTAACGTTTTCAAACCCACGGTCTGTACTTCAACGAAAAAAATTTACAGTAGATGCTTACACACTTCTACAAATTTTTGATCGTGAAAATGTGGGTGTTGTTATCATTGGCTTACCCCTTAACATGAATGGAAGCAGTGGTCCTCGTGCTCAAGCAACCAAAACTTTTGTTAGAAATATGGAAGCGTATACAGAAATCCCATTTGTTTTTTGGGACGAACGCTTATCGACAATCGCTGCAGAACGCTTTCTTCTAGAAATGGATGTATCGCGCGCTAAAAGAGCAGCTCGGATTGATTCTGCTGCGGCGGCGTTCATATTACAAGGCGCCCTCAACAGAATTCAAAGTCTTCATCACATGGAAGGATAAAGAACATTTAACAAATGTCCTGCATTATATCGTGCAATAAGCATACCATAGGAAGATCTCCATTGTCCTCCAAGTCGGCTTTCCATATAGGCATTTGCAACATATTCTATATTCGTAGAACGCAAGGATGCCGCTGCCGCTGCATATGCCACTTGCTCAACAAAAAATCTTCCTGCTCCCTCGTTTGCCGATGCCATCTCTACAGCAGATTTAATAATCTCAATTGCCCTTGGCCCTGCTGGTCCAATATCAAGTGCAATTTTTTCTAACAATTTTTGGAACAATCCAGGTGCTTTTTCAGCTATGAGAATTGCATCCTTTACCAATTGATTAGCAGAACTATTTCTCACAATCCGCGCAGGTCCATTACACAACATTTGCGATAATGGATTACCCTCTATAAAGCTTTCGATGCCAAGCTGTGCAATAATTTCACCAATAATAGGAACGACCAATTGGCTCACATGATAAGCAATAATAGGCGTCATGATTCGCGCAAAAGCTGCTTCAGAACGATCATTTGCAGCATTGTCAAATGCTCGTGCTAGACGTAAAACCAGTGTTTGTGAAGCAGCAATATCAAGTGCAATATCTGCAAAAATACGTTCTGTCAGTGGTGGTAAAGGTTGGTTTGGCATCTTTTGCCGAAAAAAATCTATGCCAAATTGAAGTGCAGCTCGCAGAACACCTGCCGATATTACAGATTGATCAAAACGCATCATCGTTTCGATATCCTTGATTACCTTAAGTCCCTCTCCGGCATTTCCCAAAAGCCACCCATAACTCCCTTGAAAATCAACAATCCCCTCTGGCGTTGAAGATTCTCCGGAACGCTGTACTAGATGACGAATCGATATCATACCATTTAATGCGCCATTTTCTTGCATGCGTGGAACTAAAAAGCAGCTTAAATGACCATCTAGCTCTGCACTAACAAGATATCCATCAACTATGGGATTAATCACATTGGTTTTTACAACATTTAAACGATACAGATCGCGCCCCATTTTTTCATCAAAAGAAATTTTTTTAACACTTGGAAAATTGAAAGAATATTTTTCATCTTTTTCAATATCGTCAAAAGCACAAGTCAACGAAGCTGCCTTTTTGCTATTAATAGGCTGGGACGATAAATCATATTGACGTGATAAGAGTACATTTTGCCATTTTTTGAAGAGCTCAAGATCACCAAGTAATACTGCAATCGCTGCACTTGTTATAACAACTTCATTCAAATGCCCTGTTTCTAGACTGGCAGATAAAGCTAAGCGAATAGCACGTGCTTGATAGCGTACCCCATTTTCTGAGATTGTATTTTCCCAAAGTGAGGTGACCAAACCAGCCTGCCTAGAGTATTGTTGAAGAGCTTGGTAAGAAGAGTGTATTTCTAATTTTTCTGTTGGCTGCCCCCATTCGTCATTATAGCGCAAGACTGGACGATACCGATTCGCCAAATAGGAAAGCTCGCATGCTTCTCGACTCGCTACAAAACCTCCTATTTCTTCAAAACTTGCTAATAAAAATGTAGGCAAAGTAGAAGCAATGCGAAACATAAGGGTATCACTGAGAAAAGCATTTTTTCTACGGGTATTTTGCGCAGACACGGCACTCATAGGCATATTCCTATTATTCAAATCATTCATATCATAGACTATTTGTTTTTTTGCGGTTAAAAAATATTTATCACATCAGAACAAATGCTTGTTTAATCTCTTTAGAGAGAGATAGAAAAGAATGCTATGACTCAAAATACTTTTTTCCCCATTTTCCCCCACCAACATCTGTTAGGTATTAAAGATCTGAGTGTACAAGACCTTAATGTCTTGCTTGAACGTGCAAATGAGAATGTTTCCCTTTTTAAAAAAAATGATAGAAAACAATCTAATTTGCGTGGACGCACGCAAATTAATCTCTTCTTTGAAGCTTCTACACGAACACAATCCTCGTTTGAATTAGCCGGTAAACGGTTAGGAGCAGACGTGATGAGTATAGCTGTTGGCAATTCATCTGTAAAAAAAGGAGAAACATTGATTGATACAGTCACAACCCTCAATGCAATGAAGCCAGATATACTCGTTATTCGCCATAGTTGCGCCGGAGCAGCTGCTTTGTTAGCTAAAAAAGTTGATTGTTGTGTCATTAATGCAGGTGATGGTGCACATGAACATCCAACACAAGCTTTACTAGATGCTCTGACCATTAAAAGAACAAAAGGCCGTATTGAAGGACTAACTGTTGCAATTTGTGGAGATATCTTGCATTCACGTGTTGCACGTTCCAATATCCTTAGTCTCAACGCTTTAGGAGCCCGTGTCCGTGTTGTCGCTCCCTCAACACTCTTACCTGCAGGAATCTCAGATATGAGCGTCGAGGTTTTTAACACAATGAAAGATGGACTAAAAGGTGCTGATGTCATCATGATGCTGCGCTTACAACATGAGCGTATGACAGGTTCCTTTATTCCCTCTATTCGTGAGTATTTTCATTACTTCGGTTTACATAAAGAAAATTTAGCTCATGCCAAAAGCGATTGCATTATTCTGCATCCTGGCCCAATAAACCGTGGTATAGAAATTTCCTCTGATATAGCAGATGGACCACAAAGCATGATTCATACACAAGTAGAGATGGGAATCGCTGTGCGTATGGCTGTCATGGAAGCTTTATTGGATTCACGCTTTAAGGCAAGTGGAGAAAAAAAATGACAAAGCCAAGTGTTTTTCAAAATGCTCGTATTATTGATCCTTCACGTGCAATCGATGAAATTGGCACAGTTATTGTTGAAAATGGACTGATTACAGCTGCTGGAAACGAAGCCTTGAATCAAGGTTTCCCCGAAGGAGCAGAGATTATTAATGCACAAAACAAAGCAATTCTCCCTGGACTTGTTGATGCCCGCGTCTTTGTCGGAGAGCTAGGAAATGAACACTGTGAAACAATCGCATTAACAAGTCAATCTGCAGCAGCAGGTGGTATTACTTCCTTCCTTATGATGCCAGATACGCATTCAGTCATTGATGATGTAGCACTTGTTAAATTTATTAGGCGTACAGCGCAGGAAAATGCATCAGTCAATATTTATCCCGTTGCTGCGATCACTCAAGGTTTCAATGGACAACAAATCGCTGAATTTGGTTTACTAAAAGATGCAGGAGCAGTTGCTTTCAGTGAAGGAAAAAAAACGCTTCAAAGTTCATCTGTTATGCAGCGTGCAATGACTTATGCACGTGATTTTGATGTCACATTAATGCATGAAACACAAGACAAAGATCTTGCAGGACAAGGCGTTATGAATGAAGGTCTGCTAGCGAGTTGGCTTGGACTTTCTGGAATCCCTCGCGAAGCAGAAGTCATCCCACTTGAAAGAGATTTGCGCTTAGCAGCATTAACACAAACGCGCTATCATGCTGCACAAATATCAACAGCACTGTCTGTTGACGCACTCCGTTTAGGAAAACAACGTAATGCGAAAATTTCAGCCGGTGTATCTATTAATCATTTGTCTCTTAACGAAAATGACATTGGTGAATATCGTACCTCTTTCCGTCTCATGCCTCCATTGCGTACAGAAGAAGACCGTGTAGCAATGATTGAAGCAATAAAAGATGGAACAGTTGATATTATTGTTTCTTCCCATGATCCTCAGAGTATGGATAGAAAAAATCTACCATTTCATGATGCAGCTGCAGGTGCCATTGGCATGGAAACTTTATTGAGTGCAGCTTTACGCCTTTATCATAATAAAAGCATATCTCTTTTACGTTTAACTGAACTTTTATCAACGACACCTGCAAAACTCTTTGGACTCAATGCAGGAACACTCAAAAAAGGTGCTTATGCAGACCTTATTTTGGTTGATCTTGATGAGCCATGGGTTGTTTCTACAGAAAGGCTGTATTCTCGTTCAAAAAACACTCCTTTTGAGAATGCCCGCTTTCAAGGACGTGTTCTTCAAACCTTTGTTAAAGGACAATCAATTTTTAAACTTGATCAATAAGCTTAATGAGATTTTTAATGAATGAATTAGAAATACTTTCTCAGTTCTCTACATGGTTTATCTTAATGATATCTTATCTCATTGGATCTATCCCATTTGGACTACTTTTTACCAAATTAGCCAAACTTGGCGATGTGAGAACAATTGGCTCTGGAAATATTGGAGCTACAAATGTTTTAAGAACAGGAAATAAAAAAGTTGCTGCTCTTACACTTTTCTGCGATATATTGAAGGGAACTATTGTTGTTCTTGTTATAAAATTTTTTAGCTATCCGATAGAAAACAGCCTTATTATTTCTCTAGCTGGTTTTTTTACTTTCTTAGGGCATCTTTTCCCCATATGGATTAAATTTAAAGGCGGCAAAGGAGTTGCTACCTATTTGGGTGTGTGCTTAGGATTCTATTGGCAAGCAGCAATTGTCTTCATTATTGTCTGGATGGTATTTTTTCTGCTTACACGCTATTCTTCATTATCAGCACTCATTGCTGTTATTATCACTCCAATATTTGTTTATTTTTCCTATCCTTATTTTTACGCTCATTGTATGCTGGTCACGATGAGTATATTCGTGATTATAAAACATCACGCAAATATCGCTAGGTTATTAGTTGGGAAAGAAAGCAAGATTGGTACTCAAAACGGGGATAAATAAAGGAATTCTGCTCACAGATCGTCAACGTTTAAATTGGTTACGGTTGTTGCGTAGCGAAAATATTGGAGCAGTTAGTTTTCGCAATCTCATTGATCATTATAAAACAGCAGAAAACGCTCTGGCTGCACTTCCTGAGCTGAGTAGAAAAGGTGGTCTTGCTACGCCTATCAAAATAGCAACGATAGAAGATGCTGAAAAAGAAATGCAAGAAGCCGAAAGATTAGGTATTCGGTTTGTTGGTTTAGGCGAGCCGGATTATCCAGCCCTTCTTAAGGTCACGGAAGCATCACCGCCACTTATTGCCATAAAAGGCAATATTTCAGTTTTTCAGAAACAATCTGTTGGAATTGTGGGATCTCGAAATGCCTCGGCAGCGGGCAAAAAACTTGCCACTCAATTTGCTCGTTTTCTTGGAGATGCTGGTTTTACCATTATTTCTGGACTCGCGCGCGGAATTGATAGTATTGCGCATCAAGCCAGTTTGTTAACAGGCACAGTCGCAGTGATGGCTGGTGGAATTGACCACATCTATCCTCCTGAAAACAAAAAACTACATGAAGATATTCTCACCAACGGTGGAGCAATTATCAGTGAAATGCCCATTTCTTGGAAACCGCGCGCTATCGATTTTCCGAGAAGAAACCGCATTATTGCTGGTTTATCACTCGGACTCTTAGTTGTAGAAGCTGCCATGCGATCAGGATCTCTCATTACTGCACGTCAAGCTGCCGAAATAGGACGATTGATTTTTGCCATTCCCGGTTCCCCACTTGATCCAAGATCGGTTGGTACAAACAACCTCATCAAGGACGGTGCCTTACTAACCACGCATCCTTCTGACATTATAGAAACACTTACGCCATTAACCCCGAACGCTGTTAATCTTCAACTTAATTTTTTTGAAGAACCAGCAACGCTTCAACTTGAAAAGGAAAATTTTAGTTCACCTAATGAAGAAACATCTAACCTCCCTTCAATTGGAGATGACGCAGAACGTGCAGCTGTCCTCTCTGCCCTCTCAATGACTCCAATAGATCTAGATACACTCAGCATTCACTCAGGTGTTCGGCTACAACACCTCTACCTTTTGTTGGTCGAACTCGAGCTTGCTGGAAAGCTTATTCGACACCCGGGTGGTTATGTGTCATTGTCGAATTTGGATCTTCTCCAAGAGTCTCAGCACTATTAATAATGCTATGTCCCTCTTTAGCCACCATATCCAAAAGTAAAGCTAAAAGGGGGCTCCGAGCTTGACGCGCCATCTGGTTCATCTGTTCTGACATATCTGTAATATATTGGATAACTTTTAAATGATTTATAAACATAATCTTCTATCCTTGAGCATTTCCCCTCCTATTTCTCAATAGACGTTATCTTAGTATTTCGCCGTATATTTTTATATTAACTGCAGAAAGTAAGCAGTGCGATTTCATATAGGGTGTATTTCAATAATAACAATCACAAATTGTATAAATATTAATGTTTTTTATGTGCTCTTCACCAATTGGTATTGGCTATTCCTGTTAAAGGAGTTTATAAAAAAGTTTTTTATTTCAACATTCGGGTAAAATTATGAATATCGTTATCGTTGAATCTCCAGCAAAAGCAAAAACAATTAATAAATATCTTGGATCTGAATACAAAGTTGTAGCATCATTTGGACATGTTCGTGATTTACCTGCAAAAGATGGCTCTGTTCTACCCGATCAAGATTTTTCTATGAAATGGGATATAGATTCTGCCTCCGCTAAGCGTTTGAATGAAATAGCAAAAGCAGTCAAAGAAGCCGATAGCCTCATCTTAGCAACGGACCCTGATCGTGAAGGGGAAGCTATTTCATGGCATATTCTGGATATTCTTCATCAAAAAAAAGTTTTAAAGGATAAACCCATTAAACGCGTTGTGTTCAATGCAATTACCAAAAAATCTGTGCTTGATGCCATGAATAATCCGCGTGATATTGATACATCACTTGTAGATGCATACCTTGCACGTCGTGCTCTCGATTATCTGGTTGGCTTTACTCTCTCCCCTGTTTTATGGCGAAAACTTCCCGGTGCACGTTCGGCTGGTCGCGTTCAATCAGTTGCCTTGCGTATTATTTGTGATCGTGAATCAGAAATAGAACATTTTATTAAAGAAGATTATTGGACCATTGCAACGCACTTGAAAACCATTCGAAATGACAGTTTTCCTGCAAGATTAACAATGTTTAATCAAAAAAAGATTGGCAAACTTGATATTCAATCCCAAGAACAAGCAGATCAGATTCGCCTTATGTTGGAAAAAGCGGAATATCGTACATTAAGTGTTGAAGCAAAGCCCACGAAAAGAAATCCCTCTCCCCCATTTACAACATCCACTTTACAACAGGCAGCTTCTTCAAAACTAGGTTTTTCAGCTTCTCGCACTATGCAAATTGCTCAAAAACTTTATGAAGGCATTGAAATTAATGGTGAAATGGCAGGGCTTATTACCTATATGCGTACTGATGGTGTGCAAATAGCACCAGAAGCTATTGATACAGCACGGAAAGTCATTCATGAATCCTTTGGCAGTGGTTACATTCCTGAAAAACCACGTTTTTATTCAACAAAAGCAAAGAATGCACAAGAGGCACATGAAGCTATTCGCCCTACGGATTTCCAACGCATCCCCAGTCAAGTACGCGATTTTCTCGATAACGATCAAGCAAAACTCTATGAGCTGATATGGAAGCGAGCTATAGCCAGTCAAATGCGTTCCGCTGAAATTGAACGTACAACTGTTGAAATTGAAGCACAGCAAGGAGAAAACCAAGCAAATCTACGTGCAACGGGTTCTGTTATTCGTTTTGATGGCTTTATTTCCGTTTACACTGATCAACAAGATGAAGAAAACAGCGAAGAAAATGAAACAACACGTCTACCACAAATAAATACTGGTGAAGCGCTTACAAAAGAAAAAGTTGAAGCAATCCAACATACCACAGAACCACCACCCCGTTACTCTGAAGCTTCATTAATTAAAAAGCTTGAAGAGCTAGGAATTGGTCGTCCTTCGACCTATGCCTCCACATTGGCGACATTGTGTGATCGTGGATATATCGTAATTGATAAACGAAAGCTTATTCCTGATATTAAAGGACGTATTGTTACAGCTTTTCTTGAAAACTTCTTTAATCGTTATGTGGAATATGGTTTCACAGCAGATCTTGAAGAAAAACTAGATCTTATATCGGATGGAAAACTTTCTTGGAAAGATGTGTTACATGATTTTTGGAATGGATTTAATGCATCTATTGCCAATATCCAAGAACTGCGTATAACAAATGTCCTTGATGTTTTAAACGTAACATTAGCTCCTCTTGCCTTTCCTGTGCGTGAAGACGGAAGCGATGTCCGTTCCTGTCCTGTTTGTGCAAATGGCCAATTATCTTTAAAATTAGGGCGTTATGGTGCATTTGTAGGCTGCTCTAATTATCCCGAATGCAAATATACACGCCAACTTGGCACAGATACAGGGGAAGAGAATGAAACTATGCGTAATGATGAACCTATTACACTTGGTATCGACCCTGAAACAGGAAAAGATGTCTCTCTACGCAATGGTCGCTTCGGACCATATATTCAACTTGGTGAAAGTAAGGATGCTAAACGTGCAGGGCTACCAAAAGAATGGCAAACAGAAAAGATTACTTTTGATAAAGCTTTAGCTTTACTATCCCTACCCCGTGAAATTGGCACTCATCCTGAAACAGGAAAAATAATCACAGCCACAATTGGCCGATATGGTCCCTACCTTATGCATGATGGAAAATATGCTCCTCTTCTCCACGTGGATGAAGTTTTTGATATTGGCATCAATCGCGCTGTTACAGTACTTGCCGAAAAACAAGAAAATAAAACAAAGCGAAGCAGAACAACAACCGCAGAACTAGCAACATTAGGGGAGCACCCAGATGGAGGAACTATTACTGTACGCAATGGACGTTACGGTCCATATGTTAATTGGGGTAAAATTAATGCAACATTGCCAAAAGATAAAGATCCAATTAATGTAACACTTTCAGAAGCATTAGAACTGATATCGGCTAAAGCATCTCATAAAAAAGTAACTGGTAAAACTTCCAGTAAAAAAGTAACCACAAAAAGAGCTCCTTCCAAAAGAAAAGAGACATAAATTTTGGCTAAAGGCGAAAAAAAAACAAAATTTTTTCAATCATTTAATATGGAACGACTGCCAAAAAAAGCAGAAATTCTTTCCTTTATTAATGAGAATATTCACCAATCAAGTAAACGCGAGATAGCAAAAGCTTTTAACTTAAAAGGCGATTCTCGTATCTGGTTAAGGGATATATTACGTGAGTTAAAGAATGAAAACCTCATATCAAAACAGCGAAAAAAAGGAATAAACAAAGAAAAATTACCAACGGTTGCTTTGGTAAAAATTAGTGGACGCGACAAAGATGGCGGTTTTATTGCACAACCTCTTGAGTGGAGAGATAGTCCAAAACCAAATATAAAAATACACTCTTCTCATCGCATAAAAGGTACAAGCGTTGGCGTTGGAGATCATATTCTTGTAAAAATTTTTCGCAATAAAACTCCTCAAAGCTCCCCTTATACAGGGCGAATTATCCGTAAAATTGATGTATCACCAAAAAGCACATTTGGCATTGTGCGAAAATTAGAAAATAACCGATGGTGCCTTGAGCCTATAGAACGCAAAAATGATGAACTGCTTATTGATGCATTTTCAGAGATTAATGTAAAATCTGGTGATCTCGTTGAAGTCGAAATTAAAAAAAATACCGGTTATGGACTGAAGAGTGCGCAAATAAAGAATGTGTTAGGACACATTGAGAATGAAAAAACACTCTCAATGATTGCTCTTCTTTCAAAAGGAATTCCCTATATTTTTCCTGAAGATGTTCTTAAACAAGTAAAAAATGTAAAACCCGCTAGCATAGATAATCGTGAAGATTGGCTACAATTGCCACTCATTACAATTGATCCACCAGATGCAAAAGATCATGATGATGCAGTTTATGCAACAAAAGATAAAGATCCTGCAAATAGAGGTGGCTGGATTATTGTCGTGGCAATCGCAGATGTGTCTTACTATGTCAAAACGGGAACCCCTTTAGATAAAGAAGCATTAAAGCGGGGAAATTCTGTTTATTTTCCTAATTACGTTGTACCAATGCTCCCCGAGCGTATTTCTAATGATTTATGCTCTCTGCGTGAAAAAAAGGAGCGACCGGCTTTAGCAGTTCGTATGATTTTTGATGCAAACGGTAACAAACGAAAACATAGTTTTCATCGTGTTATGGTGCGTGTAGTAGCTCAACTCTCTTATCAAGAACTACAATTGGCAATTGAGGGAAATATAAATGAAAAAACAGCCCCCTTTTTTGAAAGCGTCTTACAACCATTATGGGAAGCTTATGGGTGCCTCAAAACTGCTCGTAATCGTCGACAACCACTAGAATTAGAAATAGCAGAAAAAAAAATTATTCTTAATCAAAATGGTTGTATCCAAGATGTTGTGAGTGAAATACAGCTAGAAGCACATCGTTTGATTGAAGAATTCATGATACAAGCCAATATTGCGGCTTCTGAAACATTAAAAGAACATCATCAACCCCTCATTTATCGTATTCATGATAAACCCTCTCTTGCTAAACAAGAAATACTCCGAAGTTTTCTTCAGAGTTTGGGTATATCACTCTCTCGTGGAAGCGAACTGACCTCAGCACGCCTTAATCGCATTCTGGCAAAAGTTACGAATACGCCACAACAAGAATTGGTCAACCAAGTTATTCTGCGCTCACAATCTCAAGCGGAATACAATCCTAAAAATATCGGACACTTTGGCTTAAACCTACATAACTATACACATTTTACATCACCAATTCGTCGTTATGCTGACCTTATTATCCATCGAGCACTCATTAAAACCCTGCAATTAGGTGACGATCATCTAACAGATGCACAAGAACAAAATCTGACAGAAATTGCTACACAAATTTCTTTATATGAACGCCGTGCAATGATAGCTGAAAGAGAAACTATTGATAGGCTTGTCGCACATTATTTAACGAACAAAATTGGCCGTACTTTTGTAGGTCGCATTTCCGGAGTTACAAAGGCAGGTCTTTTTATCTCTCTTGAAAAACTCAATACTGATGGTTTCGTACCTATTTCTACGCTTAAAAATGATTATTATCATTTTGATGAAACACAACATATCCTTATAGGAAGGCGTAGCCATCAAGGTTATCAACTGAGTGATATAGTCGAGGTAAAACTTATAAAAGTACAACCTTTTGCTGGTGCTTTGTGCTTTGAGCTCTTAACAGAACCTCGCCCAATAGCTTTTTCATCTGCATCATATCATAAAAACAAATTGATAGCAAAAAAACGAAAGCGTACTTTTTATGAAAAAAACAAATATTAGATCTAAGAAACTGCATAAAAATTAAAATCATCATTACAATTTTCATTATACTATACAAAATCTTGTGGACGATAATTAATCGCTCAACCCATAGATTTAAATAAAATTTTAATAATAAAAAGAATGATTTATATATATTTTTTAAATTGAATGTTTATCGATGATCTATTGCATCATGTTAATTTAAAGTAAGAAATACCCTTCTTCTCCATAGAGTATTGTACATTTTATTCTTGATCAGTCATGAGCATATAAAAATCTATAATGGACAGTCAGCTTTTCATAAACCCCATAAACAAAGGCATAATTAAGCTCGCCTCTAAAAAACTTCGGATACTCAAAATAATTCCTTGCGTGCAATCATTGCTGAAATTGCAACCATGAGCACTGTTGGAACACCATTGGGAATGAGACTACAACACATCTTGCTGCTGATAACTAAGAGAAGTATTTTAAATGGCACCATAGCCTATAGCAAAACAATTAATGGGACCACCATAATTATTGCACTTCGTTTTGCTTCTTAGCTTTTTAAGATTTTATTTTTTCGAATCAATAATACGTATGGTTCCTATTAAGATTTATATTGCGTTCACCATGACAATTATATTTATCCTGTCAGGGGGGGCGTTAAATCAAAAGTTGTGCAACACCTAAACGTGGTGTGGTATTTTTCATTTATGCTATTATATAAAAATTTAGGCCGACACTGCTGAAAAAAGTGAAGACATAAGGGATTTATACCTTTTGTTACTGGCTGTGTCCTTATTGTACTTCCTGCAATACCAATTTTTGTAACGTGAAAATTAAACAAAAAATTTAAAAAGAGTTAATATGCACTAGTTTTCTCTATATTTTTTTTACGTTCCTACCTCAACAATAGTAGTATTTGTTTATGGTGCTATCCATATAGAACATCACCCTTATAACGCTCTTTATAATTTATCTCTTGGATAGAAGAGGCAGCACATTTTTTATGGCAATATTTGTGCTTAAGTGTATTCTTAATTCCTATAGTAATAAGCGATTATGCAAAGAATCAGTACTATCCTCTTTCGAGCTGCTTATCCTAGACTTATATTGGAATTTTTATAATACCATCGATAACCAGATACCAATGGATTTTCATGCTTGATCTCCTTCTTAATGGTAATATTTTTCTGGTCTTTATGTAGTCGATCTTGAACAATTAATAGCATGCTTCAAAGAGCAAAAATTTGCTACTGACAATTTTACTTTTATCTTTTTCTATGAAATCAGTATACTCGTCGCGTCAATCGTTATTGATAAGGCAATGAATATCCTTAAACCATTTAGTTTTTTCGCTAAAATGGCTTATTTTGAGCCTATAAATCATTTTTCTATTTGTCCAACTAAGAAGAAAATTAATCAGCTCTTGACTTTTTTTACAACATCCGTAGTGTTACCGGAAAATCTGATTGTATCAAAAATAAATTTTGATACTACAGTGATATCCGTTTTCAGTATAAATAGGACTCTTCAATATGGCCAAGGCAGCAACCGTTAAGATCAAACTTTTGTCGACTGCAGATACTGGTTTTTTCTATGTGACGAAGAAAAATAGCCGTACAATGACAGATAAGATGAGCAAACGTAAATATGATCCAATTGTAAAAAAGCACGTCGAATTTAAAGAAACAAAAATTAAATAATGAGTTTATATCGTTTAAATGATAATTTCTGTCACCGAAAGTAGAGGCAAGTTTGCTCTTTTAAAATGCTTTCTGGGTGTATTTTTTTGCTTTTTTAAACTTAAAAAATCTAAGGTAGTGTTATACCCGTGTTTGTACGCTCTATATCATAAAGTTATACAGACTTCAGCGAAGATGATTTATTTTTTTGATCGCTTTTCTGTATCTTGATTATGAGATGTCAATCATAAATTGTGTGTGATCTGTTTTGCTATTTAATAAAGATATAAAGTGAGTTGAATATACAAAAAATCTTCCATTATAATGGGAGTGTACTTTTTTATCAAAGTAATGGAAACTTGGTACAAAAATTATCCAATTTCCTCTAAATTAAGCGTATCATGGCAGCAATTTTTTGATTTCATGAAAAAAAGACTCATTTTGATCTTAAGCAATTTTAATCTAAAGATTATAGGTTTTTGCATTTTTATCGCAGCTCTCACTCTTATCGTGACGAGAATTTATTTTAAGTATACTCAAACACATCCTCAAAAAGCAGCTTTTATTTCGAGAGAATCTATAGAGGGAGATGCATTTATTATTGATGGCGATTCAATCATGATTTCCTCTGTCATGATCCGGCTTGCAGGGATTGATGCTCCTGAGCTCCATCAATTTTGTGGTACAAAGAAAGTACGCTATCCATGCGGTCTTGAAGCAAAAAAATATTTAGAGCGACTCATAGCAAACCAATCTGTTACATGTCATTGGTACAAAAAAGATCAATATCGCCGCATTCTTGCCACATGTGAAACAAAGCAAGTCAGCAACATCAATGCAACGATTGTCCATAATGGTTGGGCTGTAAGTTATCATGACTATCCTAAAGAAGAACAAGAAGCCAGAAAGAAAAAAAAAGGAATATGGCAATCAAGTTTTCAAAAACCACGAGAATGGCGAAAAGCTCATCCTCGAATAGAATGAAGTATTTTCTTTTTTGTGATACATTCTTTAATTTTCTATTTACCGATGAAAAAACAACTGTGTAGTCAAATTCTCGAACTTGAGAGAAAAATTTATTCCTGTCGTATTTGTCTCGAGCATCCACATTATCTTCCTCCTCTGCCGCATGAACCAAAACCCGTAGTTTATTTATCTAATACGGCTTCGATAGCAATCGCTGGTCAAGCACCAGGTCTTCGTGTACATGAAAGTTCTATTCCTTTTAATGATCGTTCTGGAGAAAGATTACGTGATTGGCTCGATGTTACGCGTGATGAATTTTATAATAGATCTCTTTTTGCTATTATTCCTATGGGATTTTGTTTTCCAGGCTATGATCAAAATAAATTTGATTTGCCGCCAAGGCGTGAATGTCAAAAAATATGGCATGAAAAGGTCTTTCAAGCCATGCCACAAATAAAACTTGTCCTTGCTATTGGAAGTTATGCGCAAAAGTGGCATATTACAGAGTTAAAACATAAAACTGTCTCAGCAACCGTCCATGATTGGAAAAATATTCTCTCCATACGTCAACCTCGAGGCTACAATGTCATGCCTTTACCCCATCCATCATGGCGAAACACTTCTTGGTTACAAAAAAATCCATGGTTTAATGATGAGCTTATTATGTCCCTACGCAGTTTGGTGCGTAAATTTTTATAAACTAAATATTGAGAAAGAAAAACATGGATCGTCTTGATCGAAAAATTTTGCATCTTTTGCAAGAAAATGCGACACTTTCTGTCGCTGATATCGCTAAAAGAGTTGGTCTTTCTACCACTCCTTGTTGGCGCAGAATTCAAAAACTTGAAGAAGATGGTGTTATTCAACGCCGTGTCGCCGTTCTTTCTCCAGAAAAAGTAAATGCAAGCGTCACTGTTTTTGTTTCTATTCGTACGAATACGCACAGCCACGAGTGGTTTAAGCGCTTTTCAAAAGTTGTACAGGAATTTCGTGAAGTAATTGAATTTTATAGGATGAGTGGAGATATTGACTATTTATTACGTGTTGTTGTTCCCAATATTGAAGCTTATGATCTTTTTTATAAAAAATTAATTGCTAAAATTGATATCCGTGATGTTTCATCTTCTTTTGCGATGGAACAGATTAAATACACAACGGAACTACCACTCAACTATATAAAATTGCACGAAAAAATAAGTGAACAAGATTCTTAAAGATTTTTATTATCTTTATAATCACATTATCATTTTATTCGAATAATACTTTGATTTATATGGATAATCAGTCATTTCTTATATTGAATGAAAGCTCCGAATATCTTAAGATTCTCTCATTCTAAACCTGTTTGTGTTGAAACAATCAAAACCACTCGCTTGCATATAACAAGCGGGATGAGCGTGTGGATAAAAACTGTACAAGAAAGGAGTAAAAATGCTTCTAATGAATGCTCTTAAATGCAAGAGCTGTCGCAATATTGGGCGCTGGCAAGAGTATGATGGGCCAACTTATGACTTCATAAACGTAAAGATAAAGATGGTGGCACTCAATGGTTTTACCGTTATACCATTCACGGACGCTGCCGTGAAATGGGCTTGAGCGCATTGAAAGATTTTCTCTTTAAAACAAGCGCGTGAATTAGCAACACAATAATGTTCTGTTTTAGTGTGGGCATTCTGTTTTGCGTGAGGGGCGTGACTCCATTAAAGAACATGAGAAAAAAAGTGTGAGGCAATGCGCAATCTCCATTATTTAAAAGACATTACTTTGGATGCTTTTGAAAGAGCCGTAGAGCCAAATTAAAAAATGACGGTAAAAATGGGAACTGGTTTCTACCCATCAAACTTCATATTCTCTCCCAATTAGGCTATCTCCCTGTTTCAGAAATTATGCAAACAGATATACGTAATACACTTGCCCCCCATCTGGCATAAAAAAGCTGATACAGCCAGTAAAACACTGAATCGTCTTAATATTTATCTCAAACATGCTGTTGCACCAGGATCGAATGTTGATTTACAGATAATAGAAAAAACAAAAGCTCTCTTAGAAAAACAACGCCATAATGCTACGAATAGACTGGCAATGGATTGGAGAGATATTCCGGCTTTTTATAAAATACTTTGCAAAACAACAGCTATAACACAATTGGCTTTGCGTTTACTTATTCTTACAGGCATTCGCACAAATCCTTTGCGTCATATTCGAATACCGCCATTTGTGCATGCATTAAAACGGCTGCCTTAACAATACCAGCCGCTATAGCTGCGCCTGTGCCTTCGCCAAGACGCATTCCTAGATCTAGGAGTGGTTCTTTGTCAATTTTTTCTAAAAGCTTGCGATGTGCTGGCTCAGAGGAAACATGCCCAACAAGAATATGATCAAGGACTCTTGGATGCATTTTATAAAGTACTGCTGCTGCTGCCGTTGCTACAAAACCATCTAAAACAACCGGTATTTTTTCCATTCTCGCCGCTAAAATGGCACCTACCATAGCGGCAATTTCACGTCCTCCTAGGCAACGCATTATTTGAAAAGGATCGTTAAAATGATGCTTATGTAAAGAAAGAGCTGTCTTAACTGCAGCTATTTTACGCTGATATAATTTTTCGTCATCCTCTATGTCACTCCCTATCCACTCCTCAACTTCTCCCCCAAACAATGCTAAACATAAAGCTGAGGCTATTGTCGTATTTCCGACTCCCATTTCACCGATACACAAGAGATCTGTTCCACCAGCGATAGATTCCATTCCAAATGCCATTGTAGCAGCAGCGCTGCGCTCATCCATTGCTGCATCTTTGGTAATATTCATTGTTGGATAGTCCAGAGCCAAATCAAATATCTTCAATCCAAGATCATAAGCTATGCAAATTTGATTGATAGCAGCACCACCAGCTGCAAAATTTTGTACCATCTTTTGTGTCATAGATTGCGGAAATGATGTAATATTTTCATCTGTAATGCCATGATTCCCAGAAAAAATAGCGACCAAAGGCCGCGTTACAAGAGGTTTTTCTGTACCTCTCCATCCTGCATACCAAACCGCTATATCTCCTAATTTTCCTAGCGTTCCTTGCTCCTTTGTTAAACTTTTCTGTCGCTTTTTTGCCAAAATTATAGAAAACTCATCAGCAACAGGTAAATTTGTGAGTAAAGCACGAAAATCATCAAACGGACTGACGGTCATGAAGATACCTTTTCAAAGCTATAATGTGTCATTAGAATCTTGTCATATAAATAGGATATGAATAATTTGTTGTTTTTTAAAAGAAGCATTTTCAACACAAAATATCATTAACGAAAAAATTGTACTAAATCACTGTTTTTATTAACTTATAGACAAACAATATTCTGAATAATATTATCCCATTTCAATATTTGATGGGCATATTCTTTAGCATATGGTCCAGTATCCTTTCTACGAGAAAGGTGGTAACTTTCTGAAATTCTCAAGTTTGAATTGCTTCAAAAATTTTCCCAAGCAAAAAACTTTAGCAAATCTAATCTTTGCTATCGGTTGATATGATAAAATGCGCTAAATGAGTGAAGCAAAAGCTTCTTTTAAAACATGTACGCCTACATCTCTTTTTGTTGCATCATTTGATAATATTTGTCGCCATCGACGCGCCCCATCTCGACCATGAAATAAGCCAATCATATGACGTGTTACATGAGAAAGCCTCCCTCCTGATGCGATATGTTTGGCAGCATAATCACACATGGCTTCAATAAGATCACACTCGTTAAGATTACTCTGCGACTCACCATATATTTCAGAATCAATATGCTTCAACAAAATTGGATCATGATAAACTTGCCGACCAACCATAGCAGCATCACACAAAGTCAAATGCTCTTTAATCTCATTAATTGATTTAATTCCACCATTTATGCCAATGAATTTATGAGGATATTTACGTTTTAATTTATAGACTCTTTCATAATTAAGTGGAGGAATATCGCGGTTCTCCTTTGGACTTAATCCTTTTAACCAAGCTTTCCGTGCATGTACCCAGAGTGCATCACCCCCAGCATTCCAAACTTGATCAGCTAAAAGATCTAAAGCCAATTCTTCATCCTGCTCGTCAACACCAACACGACATTTGACAGTTACAGAGAGTGTAGTAACCTGTTTCATAGCCTCTACAGCATTTGCTACAATATCAGGATGTAACATCAAACAAGCACCAAATGCACCAGACTGAACACGATTTGATGGACAACCAACATTGAGATTTATCTCATCATAACCAAAATCTTCTGCAATTCGCGCAGCCTCTGCTAATTTTTTCGGATCTGATCCTCCTAATTGCAATGCAATTGGATGTTCTTTATCATTCAAAGCTAACAGTTTTTTTTGAACACCATGGATTACAGCATCTGCTACAATCATTTCTGTATAAAGCAGTGCTTTTTTCGTTAAAAGACGATAGAAAAATCTACAATGTTGATCTGTCCAGCCCAACATTGGCGCTACAGCAAATTTTACTGGTGATGGAGGATTATAACATATCATAGGAGGATTACTCTTACATCTCCCTTAAGGCTTGCCACGGATACATACCAATAGTCGCTTTTCTACATCGCGGATAAAAGGTTTTTTCTCTTTTACAATCAATTGTGAGCATAGATACACGCTCTCTATCCAATTGTCTTCTCAAATTGATTTGAAATTTTGCTAAAACCAATCACGTAGAAAAATATCATGTTTCTCATGAAACGACTTCTAGAGATATAGTCACACAACCAACTTTATAAAATAGTAAACAATAACGACAAGCAATGAATTTAAATGTTGCTCCTCTCCACTCATACTATCTTTAAAGCTGATGCCGGCATTATTTAGTACAACATTTAAAACCTTTATAGCTTTATAAACAAAAGAGCAAAATGCTGCACGGCTCATGCCATTAAAGCGTTATAAGCTCTATAAAAAGTGCATCATCATAAACTTTGTTCAATCTCTTTTTTTCTTTGCATATAGGTAGAAAGAACATTAACCTCTTCTTTATTAAACAAAAGCCCAAGTTTTGAACGGCGCCATAACACATCTTCACATGTCTTAGCCCATTCCTTTTCCATTAACCATTTCACTTCTACTTCATAAAGCCCATGTCCAAAATCTTTCCCTTTATCGGCCTTACCATTTGCAAATATTATCAAAGCCTCGGAACCATAAGACCGAGCAAGTCTACGGCATGTAAAAGCATCTAAATTTGGAATCAAAAGAGCAATCTTATTCTCAATTGTATCCAACCTATTATATGGAAAATCCCCCCCAGGAAGCGTTGAGTTTCCTGTCCACGGCGCTCCTTTTTTACCAAGAGCTCTTTCAATAAATTTCATCGCATCTTCAGCTAGTTTTCGATAAGTCGTAATTTTACCGCCGTAAAGATTAAGAATCCGTGGCGAATTTTCCGTACCCATTTCTTTCAGAACGTAATCACGCGTGATTTCTTGTGCTTTTGAAGCTCCATCATCATAAAGTGGACGCACACCAGAGTAAGTCCAGACAATGTTCTCACGCAACACCGGTTGTATAAAATATTCACTCGCTGCTGTGCAGATATAGTCAATCTCTGTATCGGTAATATGAACATTAGCAGGATCACCCTGATAGTCACAATCTGTTGTTCCGAGCAATGTAAACTCTTCCTGATACGGAATAGAAAATATCACACGTCCATCACCATTTTGGAAAATATAGGCACGATCATGAGCATAAAGCTTGGGAACCAGAATATGAGAACCTTTGACAAGTCGTACTGGCGGGTGCTCTTTACAATCTAATACATTTTTCAAAATATGATTAATCCAAGGACCGGTCATATTAGCAACATAAGAAGCTGTAATGCAATATTCTTTGCCGCTTAACTTATTTCGAAGAATCATAAGCCATTTTTTTTCTTCTCTCTTTAAAGAAAGAACCTCTGTCTGTACTTTTATATCTGCACCCCATTTTTCTGCATCGCGTGCATTAGCAATTACCAAACGGGCATCATCTACTCTTGCATCAGAATATTCAAAACCTTTACGATACTCTTTCTTAAGTGTAGAGCTAAAATTTTTTGAAAAATTAACTGTTTTACTGCGCCACAGTTTTTGATTCCAGTTACCGAGATAATCATAAATGAAAAGCCCAAAACGTAACATCCAAGCAGGACGCAATTTTTTATGATAAGGGAGGATAAAACGCAAAGGACGCACAATATGTGGAGCCATACGCCAAATGATCTCACGTTCTTTCAGCGCTTCACGAACAAGTTTAAACTCATAGTGCTCAAGATAACGAAGACCGCCATGAATAAGTTTTGTTGATGCACTTGATGTCCCTGATGCAAGATCATTCATTTCAGCCAATCCAACTCTATACCCGCGCCCAGCTGCATCTCTCGCCAATCCACATCCGTTTATTCCTCCACCAATAATAAACAGATCATAATGCGTTATGGTTTTCATAATTTCACTTTTCATCATTTAATTTAACTTGTTCCACTGTGCTCAATAAAGCAACAGAAAAAAGCCAATACAAACGCTCTCTATTGGATAGTTAACGTGTTTTTTCCACAGTAAATATGCATAAAGATATTTATGATATTATCATAAATAAAAAAACATCTGATCAAAAGAAAGGAAATTTCAGCCACTGTAAAAACAGTGCTGCCGCAAAATATGATTCATATTGAAATCTCCTTAGAGAAAAATTGATATTTTCTCTGCAACCTACTAGATTTACACTATAGTTAAATGCTTTATTGCACATAGGCAATAGTTTTCATATAGTCTACTCAATGTTACAATAGGAATATGAAGCCATATAAATGACCCAGCAGCCTCAAAACTCAAAAACAACGCTCAGTGCAAAATTTTTAGCAACAGTTATGTTGAGTATTCTAACCTTTTCACCTTCTCTATCAAACGCAAAATCAAGCGAGAAAACAATAAGTTATTCTAGCTTAGAAAATCTTAAGACACAAATTTTGGAAGATCCTAGCTTTTTAGCTAAGCTTAGAGAAAAGATTACACCACCTATCAATGAGCATGATATTCGAAAGATTGTAAGAGAATATTTACTTACTCATCCAGAAATTATGATTGAAATGCAATTTCTCCTCCAAGAAAAGCTAGAAGAGCAAAGCGAGCAAGAAGCCCAAAAACAAGCTTCAATCATCAATTCGTTAAAAAAGGAAATTTTTCAGTCTCCTCATGATGCTGTTTTAGGAAATCCAAATGGTAAAAGAGTGCTCGTTGATTTTTTTGATTACAATTGTGGATATTGTAAAATTTCCTATTCATACATAGAAAACTTAATAAAAGAACACTCAGACCTACGGGTTATTATTAAAGATTTACCGGTTTTGGGATCTGATTCTGTAGCGGCACATACTGTTGCCTATGCTTTTCGAAAACAATTCCCAGAGAAATATCCTCAATTTTATAAAGCGCTTTTGACTGATAAAAGCCGCACAAATGAGGCTAAAGCTATAAAAATAGCAGTTTCATTAGGAGCAGATGAAAAAAAGTTACGCAACGCAATAAAAAATTCTAACTTGCGAGACTCCTTTAAAGAAAATATTCAAATTGCCTCCAAACTGAATATTACGGGAACGCCTTCTTATATTATTGGTGATAAAGTACTTATCGGGGCTGTGAGCGAAGATATTCTAAAAAAAGCTATAGAAAATATGCAGTGAACATTTTTTCTTTAGCGCGTTAACTTTATAAAAAATACCGTAAATGAGGTAATTTTATGCTTTCTCTTTTTTAACAACAGGCTTATAAGTACAATTCCTCGTAGCAGACACTGGTTTTAAATTGCAAAGTATAATTTTTAAAAAACTAAAAGCTTTTAATAGAAGCCTCCGTAAAAGCGCATCCCTAATCTAGAGATATTAAGTCATAAGAATTAAATAATGACGATCTTCATTGATCAAGGAGTTAGAAATAAAATGGCAACAAAAAAAGTGGACGCGGCAAAACATACCGCAATCAATACGAAAATTATCCGCGACCTTGCTGAAATTTTGAATGATACAAATTTAACGAATATTGAACTTGAACAGGGTGGACTTCGTATTTGTGTATCACGTCAAAACACTTCCATTCCTCCCGAACAAACAATTTATGCTCCCATTTCCACTCCTACTGTTGCTGTAGGATCTGCCCCAGCTCCAACAACTGAAACTTCTCCACAAGAAGATAAATCAAAGAATGCGATAACGTCTCCAATGGTGGGTACCGCCTATCTTGCACCTTCACCAGGTGCACAATCTTTTGTAGAGGTAGGACAAAATGTTTCTGAAGGACAAACGTTACTTATCATTGAAGCGATGAAAACAATGAATCAAATTCCATCACCACGCTCAGGTACGGTAACCACTATTTTTGTTAAAGATGGACAACCTGTTGAATTTGGTGAACCACTTATTGTTGTTGAATAAAGCAAGGAATAGCTATGATTCGAAAAATCCTCATTGCTAATCGGGGAGAAATTGCTCTTCGCGTTTTGCGAGCCTGTAAAGAACTTGGAATAAAAACCGTAGCTGTTCACTCAACTGCTGACGCTGATGCAATGCATGTTCGTCTTGCTGATGAAAGTGTTTGCATTGGCCCTCCCCCAGCTCGTGATTCTTATTTGAGTGTTCAACAAATTATTGCAGCGTGTGAGATCACGGGGGCTGATGCTGTTCACCCTGGCTATGGTTTTCTTTCTGAAAATGCAAAATTTGCAGATGTTTTAGAAGCCCATGATATTACATTCATCGGGCCAACGGCTGCTCATATTCGAATTATGGGCGACAAAATCGAAGCAAAGAAAACCGCCAAAAAACTCGGAATTCCTATAGTACCAGGTTCAGATGGAGCTGTCACTGAAGAAGCAGAAGCTCTACGTACTGCGAGTGAAATTGGTTATCCTGTTATTATAAAAGCTTCTGCTGGTGGTGGTGGACGCGGTATGAAAGTTGTTCATTCTGAACGAGAATTTGCTATAGCTCTCGAAACAACTCGTTCAGAAGCAGCAGCAGCTTTTGGTGATGATGCAGTTTATATCGAGAAATATTTAGAAAAGCCACGCCATATTGAAATTCAGGTTATAGGTGATGGAGCAGGAAATGCTATCCATTTAGGAGAACGCGATTGTTCACTTCAACGGCGTCATCAAAAAATATGGGAAGAAGCGACTTCACCTGCACTTAATGAAACCGAACGAAAAAAAATTGGTGATATTGTTGCAAGTGCCTGTGCACAACTTGGTTATCGTGGAGCAGGTACCATTGAATTCCTTTATGAAAATGGCGAATTCTATTTTATTGAGATGAATACGCGTTTACAAGTTGAGCATCCTGTAACTGAAGCAATTACGGGTATAGATTTAGTCCATGAACAAATTCACATTGCATCGGGCTGTAAACTTTCAGTTACACAAGACGATATCTGCTTTTCTGGTCATGCTATTGAATGCCGTATCAATGCGGAAGATCCCATTAGCTTTATGCCATCACCAGGAATAATTACACATTTTCATACACCTGGAGGTTTAGGAATTCGCGTTGATTCTGGTGCTTATTCAGGTTATTGCATTCCGCCTTATTATGATAGCATGATTGGAAAGCTGATTGTTCACGGAAGGACACGCTTAGAATGCATGATGCGTTTACGGCGTGCTTTAGATGAATTTGTAGTCGATGGAATCAAAACCACATTGCCTCTCTTTCGTGAGCTCATTAACAATCAAGATGTTGCAGATGGTAATTATAATATTCACTGGCTAGAAAAATATCTTTCTAATCAGTCAGCCTCTTCCGATTCGTAACCTGATAACGAATCGGTGGATTTTCATCAACACTTCCACTAAGTATCAGCATCAGGATAACATCAACATTCTGGAAAAGCTGATAAGGAAATAAAGAAGCTAATGATTTTATAATTTATGATATAGATTTTTAAAAATGTGCACAAAAACTGACAATTTTCTATTTTCCTTTTTGTTAGTTTGTGCTACTGCCTGTTTGGTTATGCCCTTATAGCTCAGTTGGTAGAGCACCTGATTTGTAATCAGGGGGTCGGGAGTTCGAGTCTCTCTGGGGGCACCATTTGCTTTCGTAATCGTGCTTAATGCAGTGATTTTTTATATCTCTTTCCAAGGTGCGGGATGCGTGAATGAAGGTTAAGGAAAAGAATTTCTAAACCCGCTTCTATCAACTGGATATTCTTTGTAGATTATTTCTAATAATTTCTTGGGTAATGCTCTAAGTCTTGTTGTAAAAGACCATTTAAAATCCTAATAAACATGCCAATGATTTCATGGTAAAATGGATTCCAAGACTTTATTCTAAACCTTTCTAATAAGTATCTGCTTCTCTTATCACAAATGCTATAGTAGAAAATAGGCACCATCATTAATTTGCTTGCTACCAATGTGGCGATTACTCTTGCATTCAGACAGCTCATTCATAAGAAGCATATTTAGTCCTTTCTTAGCAAATCTCTCTTGTGACGTGCAAAAAAATGCTTTTTTTGATTCAATATTA
This sequence comes from Bartonella gliris, assembly GCF_045277155.1. Classification (GTDB taxonomy): domain Bacteria; phylum Pseudomonadota; class Alphaproteobacteria; order Rhizobiales; family Rhizobiaceae; genus Bartonella; species Bartonella gliris. The sequence goes on along the minus strand of NZ_CP123962.1, from coordinate 345,057 downwards.
TAAAAAATTAAAATAAAAGAATCTCATGATATTCAGGGTTTTAATTCAATATGCAAAACAATGAATTTTTATTATGAATCAATGGGATATCGCCCTGTTTCTATTAAGCTGGAAATGTTTTTACCAACATTTTTATTTAAAAAATTTTTTGTCTCTCGGCTTAACATTCTTTTTCAAAAAGGTGCGGGCTTTCAATAATAAGCTTTTCTCGCGCTTTTTGTAATTGCTTAATGACTTCATCAATTTTTGAAGGAGAATAAAAAGATTCTTGGTTATCCAACAGATGTTGCCTCTCCCTACCCTCATAAAAACACTGCATCTGAGATTGCAGTATTCTAATCTCTTGAAAGAAAAGGCGTCCAGTTTCCTTAAAACCATTATTAAGTGAGAAAAGCTGTTCGGAAATCGATACCAAAATTTGTTTTAAAAAGCGCTCATTTTCTTGGCGTTTGCGGTATTCTAAAATAAGAGCATGACTTATCTCATCCAATTGTTTTTTTGTGGAATCAATCTGATGCAATAAATTTGATTCTCCCCCCATATTGTCTTCTCTCACCTTCAAAAGCATAGCATGAATATCTAACAATTTAATTGCGGAATGAGATAAATAATCAACTAATGTAGGCGTATTAGCATAGCGTTTTTGTGCAACCATGATGAATTCACCTAATGACAATAGTTTTTACATTCATTCCGCTATTCATCTTTGACTTTACAAAGCCATTCTAAAGAAAGTGCTAAAAAATGTCTTTTTCACCTATTTATGTTCGATAAATATAACCACACTCTTTTGGTAATTAACGTCGAGTTATTGGAGATAAAAGACGTACTGGTGTATAAAGAATAAGGTGCGTTGTTTTCTCCAACACACTGCTACTATCAGCAAGAAGCGCCTGACTAGGTGATAATTCTGTACCCTGCATAATTGTTGAAGCCAAAGAACCTTCTCGAGCAAGAGCCATCAATGTTGGCGAAGAGGCAAATACATTGTGTGCCCCGCCATCAACATGAGATAAATCTAGAACAGTTATTCCATTTTCACGCAACATCTCAATATCTGAACCATCTCCCACACGATGATGTCCACCCGTAAGATGCCCCGAAACAGCTAGAGCTTTATCTGCACGAGAAACCAAAATAGCTGTTGGATGAGGTAATTTCTTAATATCATTAAGTTGACGCTCAAACACATCAATATCAATGTCTGGAGCTGCCATCAAAAAACTTGTAATACGGCGAATAGGTTTATATTTTCCTTGTAATGCTAGAGTTCTAAATGCCTCCATTATAACAAAATTTCCCATAGAGTGTGCAATAACCGTAATCTGATCAGCTTTGGTTTCGCTGATGAGTGTCAAGAGCTCTATCAGTCCATCACGGGCAAAATTGGCACTATCACGGTCATAAATATAAAGAGGTATTGACCCAGCAGAGGGCCATGAATAGTGCACAGCGACAACATTTAAAGAATAATCGTATGTAAACTGAGCTGTACGAAATGTGCCATCTGCAAAATTATTATTATAGCCATGAATAAAAAGGAAAATTTCTCTTTTTCCTTTTGGCTTTTTTTCTAAAGCAGCATTTAATTGCTGCTTAAACTGTTCCTTGTTATCATATTTTTGCAGCGCCACTGCTGCAAAATATTTATCGTGAGTGGGACTATAGGCATTTGTCTCAACAACACCCTTCACATGTTGTTGAGGAATTCCTATATCAACGCGATTATAGTGCACTTTATTTGATCGCTCTGCCCCATAAGGCTGAGAATAGTTTTTTTGCATCATACGGCTTGTTGCAACATACACTGGAACGACTGCCTTTGGAGGAATCGGGCTGCCTTCAACTTCCTTTCGCACTGCAATCATAGATGGTGTTGCATGTACCCCATGCCAAAGTACAGCACGTGTTTGACTACATGCGGTTAATAAAGAAACGCAAATAAAGAGTATTAAATACTTTAAAAATACTGTAGTTCTCATTGCAAAAATACCCCATCCCATTTAAAAGAGCAAACATTTCAAATCTACAAGTATAAGGGAAAAATCTCCAAGGAGTTGAAATTGAAAGCGTTACGAAGAATGCACTGAACAACTAATACGCTAAAAAAAATCCCACTCTACTGCGTACTATCCCCTTATTCATCTATAGCGACCACTGAGAACGCAAATGGTGCGGTCGAGAGGTACCATTTTATAAGTATTTTTATAATATTTTCAATAAGTTAATAAAAATATCAAATAATAAAACCACCTTTTAAACCACCTGATATACAGAATCTATAACATTATCAAATAGCATCATCATCTATATATTGCAATTACAAATCAAGAGTTCTTTTCGGGAGGTTTTTTTAACAAAACCAGATGTCCAAAGGGTCTCTAATTCTAAAAAGTCAAAATCCCTAAAGATCTCTCGAACCGCATCACAATCATTTAGACTCAAGACAAATTTGCCTTGGATGCTTTTGAGAACTTTTGCCATACTCACAAAATCATCTTCAACAAAATTCCCAGAGCTGTAACACTTCTTCTTCACAAGATAAGGCGGGTCTAGGTAAAATAAACTGTCGGGGGCATCAAAAAGTTCGACAACCCGCTCCCACGATAAATTTAAAATCGTCGTATCAAGTAGCTTCTGTCTAACACGTCGCATCCTTGCTAAAAGCTTATCGGGATTAAATACTGTAGGCTTTTTTCTTCCAAAACTAAAAGAGACATAATCTTCTTTCCCATACATCACACAACGTTGGAGAAACAAAAAACGTGCGGCTCTTTCAACTTCGGAGAGGCTCTCTGGTTCAATAGCCGCAAGTTCAAAAAACAACTGTCTCGAACAAACAAACCACTCCAGTCGTTTGGCTAAATCATCAAAATCATTTTGAACACACTGAAACAAATTCGTGATCTCACCATTCAGATCATTAATAACTGAATATTTTGCTGGTCGTTTGTTTAGGAAAATAACACCTGAACCTAAAAACGCTTCAACATAGGTCTCATGGTCAATATTATTTAAAATCGGTATAATTTTCTTACGCAGATAGTGTTTACCACCCATCCACGCAAACAATGTTTGTGTAAATTCTTGTTTCATCATATTTTAAAAGGAGAGATTTGATATTTAACTTTTTGTTATCCACTTTTTGAGATGTGAGAAGATATTATCGAGTGCGTCTCTCTGGGGGCACCATGTAATTTTTTATCATGCATAACTTACTGTTCTGATTCATCTTTTTAAAAGTAAGGGATGCGTAAATAAAAGTGAGGGGATAGGATTTTCTAACATTTTTCTATAAAGCACACTTCGCACAATGTTTCTAATGTTTCTTTGAAGTCTGCTAACGCTTCTTGATGTAAGCCATCTAAAAGTCTCATAAACGCAACAACAGTTTCGCGTTGCAACGGAGTAGAAGGCTTTATTATGATTCTTTTTCGACAAGAATAGGCTTCTTTTTTTAAGAGAGAAGCCATAGCTTTATCTAAACCATAAAGCTCTATGATCTTTTCCTCCAGTCCTACAGGTACAGATTTTTTGCCAATTTCGACAGAAGATAAAAATGCTACAGATATGTCTAATTTCTTAGCCATATCTAAGAGACGTTCGGAGTGATCAATGCGAAGTTTCCGTAAAATTTTACCAAAGGATGTAAGCATCAAAAAAGTCCTGTTAGAAAAAGAATTATTTATTATGATTCTAGCAGAAAATTTTAGATTTTAGTTAGTCATTATTTTTAACGTGTGGAGATATTGTCCAATACCTCTATACAAAAACCGTTATCAAGCATATACAATATCTATTACGGTGAGAAATTATTAATTTTTCATTAGGAATAGTGCATTTAATATCATCATAAAATCTAAATATTACAATGAGATATATAAATTAGAAATATAATTGGTGTACCATGCTTGTCAATCTTAATGCTATAATCCGCGATCTTTCTTCAGAAACGAATATGGTTACAGTTCTTAAGGAATCTATCGTTAACTCTATACAAGCTCATGCAACAAAAATTGATATTTTATTCCAACTTTATGGCAATGTAGATTTGTGGGGAAATCAACCAGTTTTTTCTATAAGCGTTTTTGATAATGGAGATGGATTTACAAAAGAGAATATCAAATCTTTCTCTACCTATAAAAGTGATTATAAAATTCAAGAAGGATGTAAAGGTATTGGACGTGTTACTTACTTGAAAATATTCGAGAAAGTTAAAATTGTTAGTTTTAGTAAAGATGAACCTAATGCTCAAATTTCACTGAATTTCACTCCACAATTTACACAAGATTCTTTTAAAAAAGAAAATGGCGAAAAAGCTAAATGGTGGACTACACATTTATATTTAAAAAAACCTTATAAACAAAATCATTTAGATATAAACCTAATTCATAATGAAATTTATTATCATCTTCTTCCTTTACTTTTTTTAAAGAAAGATAAGAATATTCAAATTAACTTTTATGTACATAATGTAGAAAATTTAGAAGATTTAAATAACTTAAGGGACGTAAAAAATTTAGAAGATGTAGAAAGCTTAGAAAAAAGAACAATCAATACGCAAGATTTACCTTATTTAGAAAATAAAACTCTCAAAATCGGTCCTTTAAATATTCCCTTCAGCCTTTCTTATTATTTTGAAGAGAACACAAATTCTAAGACTAAAATAGAAGCTTTCTATTGTGCTAATAATCGTGCTGTTATACCTTTTTCAAAATTTATAGACATCAATCCAATAAACAATGTGATGATGATATTTTTATTGGAATCGCCTGTTTTGGATAAATATGTTAACGACGAACGGAATGAGTTTGAGATTAATAAAACAAATCCTGATTTAGAAACCCAACTAACTTGGAATGATATTAATCAAAAATTAGAGGACACTTTAAATGAAATAATTAACAGCAAATTTCCGGGAATTAAAGAAAAAAAGAGCACTCTTCTCAAAAGAATTGTTGAAGAATATCCTTATTTAGTAGACTTTCTAGACACAAAAGATGTAATTGGGGGCGTCTTTAAAGAAGATCCATTTATTGAAGGCGCAGAAAAAAAATATTTAAAAAGAAAACTAGAATTCAGAAAAACTCTTCGTGAAGGAAAAGGAATTCCAAAAGAAAATTTACAAAAAGCACAAAACTTTGCTAGTCTAGAATTAACCCAATACATTCAATTCCGAGATAATATTCTGAATGAGTTCTCTAAATTATTAACACCTACGACCTTAGAAAAAGAAATTCATAATTTATTTATCCCACAACACTGTACTGCTGATAAAGCCTTACCTTTACCACTGAAAAAGAATAATTTGTGGATACTTGATGACAACTTAATGAGTTACAGCTATTTACAAAGTGAGAAGAAAATAAAGGAATTTATTTCAAAGGTTAAGTTACTTTTACCCGCTTCTGAGAAAGATAATAAAGAATTACGGAGTCGACCTGATATAGCTTTGTATTTTGACTCTGATAGCGAAAACCGCGCTGTTCTAATAGAGTTTAAAAGTCCCACAGCAGATTACAAAAATTCTGGCGTTTCTCAATTAATGTATTATGCTCAAGCACTTCAAAGAGCTGGTGTTACAGAGATGTATCTCTATCTCATTGCTGAAGTAGATGATCCTTACGAAAAAGTATTACTTATTACAAATAATTTCACTAAAGTTTTTTCTCCAGAAGGAAAATATTATCGGTGTTATTGGTCTGAATTCAATGCTTGCGTACAAGTTATGTCTCTATGTACTATTTTAAATAACGCAAAATTACGAAATAACACTTTTATGGATATTATTAAAAAAGATTTGTTACACCATAAATCAGAGCAAAGCAGTTAAGTATTCTATTCTTCAACCCCTGGTTAGCCACCTTTTTAAATGGGTGAGGATATTATCGAGTGCGTCCATAATGCGGGCAAAATCTATTACAAACATAAAAATGATGAATGCTAACCATTTCATGATGCGTGACATCATTTTTACGCCTTGGTAGGTCTCTATCATCTCGTGAAGGAGCTGTTGTTCTGTTTCTGTAAGATCTTTATCTTTGGTGCTTCGTTTCTTGACCATCTTTCCAACCACATAAATGGGCTCCCTGCTTGTTATGCTTCAAAATATCTCTTGCAAGGTTGGAACTGATGACCGCAACATCCTTATTATCCAAATAAATGGGCAACCAGCCACCACAAGAAACTGACCTATTTGCCACGCACCCAACGAGAAAGTTCAGTGCGCACCCCAGCATCACTTTTTTGATTAACTTCATTTTCTACCTCAAGACGGGTTGTTGCTGTCTTTAAAGCATTCTCTGTTTGCTTTTGCCGTTCGCTTTGCTTGCCAAGGTGAAAGGCTTTGGCTAAAGCCATAAAAAAAACGGCTAAAGCCGCTGTAAACATCAGATGATATTTCTTTAGCCACAAAATCATAAGCGTTGCTCGCGAAACCTCTTGGCGACAAACACAATGCCCGTTACAGCCGCTAAAACCATTATGCCTGCTAATGCCCATTGGATTGGACCATTGCCTGCTAACAAGCCGCCAAAACCAGAACAAGACCCTATAATCGGGGCAAGTGCTTCTATCTTTAAAAGCCCTGTCGCTGCTTTCGTTTCCACTCTTTGATAATTTGAGGAAATATAAGCCCCTTTTGCCCATAATCCCGCTTCCGCTGCTCTACGGTTCGCAAGTCCTTGAAGAGGTTTACCATCTACCTTATTCCATTTCTGTAATTCTAAGGGTACGGCTTCATAATCGCCTTGATTAAGTTTCTTCAACAATGTTGACTTGCGGAAAGCAGCTGTTCCTACGTTATAGCAAAACGAGACCAATGCCGCGAATTGGCAATCCGTTAACGAAACCGTGACCGATTCCTCTACCGTCTGCTCGAATTGCTTTAAGTCTTTACAAAGGATTTCTTCTGCTTGCTCTTGGCTAATACACATGCCTTTTTTGACAAGGGGGTGACCCGCATTGCTGGTGTGACCATAACCAATCGTCCAGACACATGCCGTATCTCTATAAGCCTCTAAACGCAAACCTTCCCATTGTTTGATAAGCTCTAATCCTTCTTTCGATATCTTTCTCATCTGACGCTCCATAAAAAAAAGCCCCACAAAAGTGGGGCTGGATAAAAATGTTTTTTTATGATCTCTATTGACTATGCTCTTTGATCAGTTGCTCGACTTCGTCAACACGAAAGCCAAGTTGAAAGAGCGGCGCATATTCGCTTTCCTGTAATTCATACTGACAACGCTTTTCTACAAAATCACCATTTGAATCAAACGGCATAGTTGTTGTTAGACAAACCTTATGCGTATCATCTTCAATCCCCTCTTCTCCCTCTCCAAGCTCTTTAACAAAGACCCAATAAAAACGGGTTGCTAAAAGATCCTCTAGCCTTCTTACCGTTTCAACTTTGTCAAATTCAAGCATATTCAGATAATCTTCCTTGCTATTTAAATGCTCTGGATAATCTATCATCTCTCCCTCCTAAACAAAATGACGCGTATGGCTACATCCACGCGCCGCAACTTGTTCATTTCCACCATTGACGATCATGGCGGCTCGAGTAAAACGCCCATTATCCGTTGTATTACTCCAGCTACCACCCCCTAACAATGCTCTCATTTCAAACGTATTTTGCGTACGGCTTATGGGTATAGGAAACGTGCCCGATAAAAATTGCCAAACATAACCGCAACCATCCTCACAACCGATATGCGAGATCATTCGACGATTCGCCGTATCCTTATATCCACCTGAAACCTTAGAGGTTGGTTCTTTCTTGCCAACAATATGTGTCTTTTCATTGCTTCCATACATAGCAGAAGCAAACGCTTCATCACTCAGTAAAGATTTTTTAACACGCGCCATATCTGTTACATGTTCGGTATAATTACGGTTTGTTATTATATTGGTACGATACATTGATTTCGTATTTTCACCCGTCCCTGATTGAAGATAAATATCAACCCAAAGATCTGTAGAGGGGTCGTAGACCATTCCCTCTGGTGAACTATACGGGCGGTGATTTAAACACCAAACTGAATTGGGTAAAATATCCCCTGCCCTATAACCAGACAAGGGGTGACCAGAAATCGTACCAACATCCGCACAAAGCGTATGAAACCCTCCTATCTTGCGCGAATTATTGACGCTGTAACCGTTTGGATACGTAGAGTTTTCTGATACAACAATTTTATGAGACTGCTTTCCATCAGAAACCAAATAGACATAATAATCCTTACCTGCCGAAAGAGAAGGAACGTTTATTCTTGTATCTGCCGCATAACTTGCAACCAAAATATCATGAGTTCGTGGCAAAGTTAGATAGGTTCCTTTTTTCACGGTTAATTGCGCTTTGCCTGTCGCAACAAGAAACGGTGTGGAGATTGAAAGAACCGTTAAATTAGACCGTTTCAGTAAATTGTTTATCTCTTCCGCTAGCACTTTTGCCTGTGAGGCTACTGTATGGGCTGTTGTTGCCGTTGCTAGGGAACTCTTGATACCACCAAGCTCTTGCTTCGTCGTATCGGCGGTTGTTTTGGCTTCTTCTGCTGTTCTTTTCGCTCTATCGGCAACTTCCTTGGCTTTTTCGGCTTCGCTCTTGGCTTGATAGGCTTTTGAATCTGCTGCCTCGGCTTTTTTCTTGGCTTCTTCTGAGTACATCCGCGCTAAACTTACGGGGGCTTTAAAATTCTCAACCACTTGATTGATATCGATAACCCTACTCATCGCAGACGAGGCTATATTCTCTGCCTTTTCTGCCTGACTACGGGCTTGCCCCGCGTCATGTCTTGCATAACCAGCAGACTCCTTGGCTTCTTTGGCTGTTTTTTGTGCCTCTTCCGCTTCTTCTTCCAAAGACGCCGCTTTTTTACCCGCTGCTTCGGCTGCCCTCTGCGCTTGTTCTGCTATATATTTTGCATTACTCGCTATATCCTTGGCTTTTTCTACTTCATTCTTGGCTTCATACGCTCGGTCATCGGCTTTCTCCGCTATTTTCTTGGCTTCTTCGCCTGCCATTTCCGCTAATCTTGCTATAACCTTAGCATTATTGGCTGCCTCATTCGCGTCGTAAGCTTTACTCCACGCTTCATTCGCTGTGCTTTTTGCCTTTTCCGCCTCACTGCGCGCTTGTGCCGCCTCATGGTTAGCATAACCAGCTGTCTGTTTGGCTTCTTTAGCAATTTTTTCGGCTTCATCGGCTACTGTCTCTACCTGTACTACCTTCTTCTGGGCGCTTTCAGAAACCTTTTTTGCTTCTTCCGCTATCGACTTCGCACTATTGGCAACTTGTTTTAGTTCATCCAAAGCACCTTGAGATTCTTGTGCAACCTTCTCAGCTGCTTCGGCTTTACTCTTTGCCTCTTCCGCTATACCCTTCACCGCTTCTGAACTTACCTGCCCTGCTGTCTCTCCTAAACGCGCCGCAGACTCTGCTGCCGCTTTTGCTTCCAAGGCTATCCTAGAAGCTTCTGTTGCACTCTGTTGGGTTTGAAGAGCCGTCGCTGTTGCTGTATCCGCTGCACTCTTGGCTTCTTCTGCTGTGGTCTTCGCTGTATTCGCCGCCCTAACAGCGGTTTCTGATGCTACTTTGGCTTCATTAGCTACGCTCTCTGCTGTTAAAGCCTTTGCCTTGATAGAAATAATATCTACTGTCGCTTTCCTTGCTGTATTTTTTGCATCTTCTGCTGTTTCTGTCGCTGTCGCTACCGATTGTTGTACTTCCTCGACTAAACCTTTTGCCTCAACAGCTGTCGTTTTACTTTCATTGGCTAACGTTGCTGCCTGATCTGCTACTTTCTTCGCTTCAGCGGCTTTAGACAGTGTTTCAGAAGCATCTTGTTGCGCTGTTGCTGTCTCTAACGCCTGTTTTGCCTCTTGCGCCATAGTCTTGGCTTCAGAAGCTGTGACTGTCGCATCATCCGCCTTCTTTTCGGCTCTTGCGGCTTTCTCTTCTGCCGTTTCTGCTGTGCTCTTAGCTTCTTGCGAAAGTACATAAGCATCCTCTGCTTTATTTTTCGCTTCCACCGCTGTGTTTTTTGCGCTATCCGCTAACCGCTTTGCATTATTCGCTAACGTTTCTGCCGAATGCGCTGTCGTCTTAACTTCTTCAACCAATTGTTTGGCTTCATCGGCTTTAGTCTTGGCTTGTGTAGCAACGTCTTCTACTGTTAAAGCCTTCTGTTCTACCCCTTCTGCTGTCCTTTTGACTCCCTCAACTGTATTCTTAACATAATCAACCGATTGCTTAAGATCATTCGCTACCGACAGGGCTTTAGACGCCGTTTCTTTTGCATCACCAGCTACCGAAGATGCTGTATCCGCTGCACTCTTGGCTTCATTCGCTGTGGTGAGGGCTTGCCCACTGCTCGCTGCCGCTGTTTCTGCAACATTCTTCACCTCACCCATCACCTGCTTGGCATCATCAAAAGCGCTTTTGGTTTGTTCGGAAAGTGTTTTTGCATCTCCTGCCGTTGCCTTGGCTTCTCTTGCCTCTGTCAAAGCTGTCTCTACTGTGCCTTGTATTTGTGTCACTATTTGAGAGCTTTCCGTGACCGCTGTCGTCACTCTATCGGCTGTACTTTTAGTATCCTCCGCAATACGCTTGGCTTCTTGCGCTAACCTCTCGGCTGCTTCTGATTTCATCTTGGAATCTTCTACAGAGACTTTCGATACCTCTGCTGTTGTCTTAGCGGCATTGGATGCTGTTAATGCCGTATTTGCCTGCTCTAAAGCTGTCTCTGCTGTTGTCTTGGCTTCAGAAGCTACAGCAACTGCACTCGCTGCTGTGCTGGCTGCTTGCGCTATCGTCGTCGCTGCTGCATCCGATAATTCCTTGACACTGTCTGCTATAGTTTTCGCTTGATCTGCTGTTTGTTGCGCGCCATTCGCACGCGCCATGGCTTTTTCAGCTTCTTGCCTCGCATTAACAACCTGCTCTAACGGCGCAAAGGTTTCATACGAATACAAAGAGGCCGTCCCTAAAAGCTTGGGAACAATAACGCTGTCTTGAGAAGTTCCTGCTATCACTTCTTCTCTCGTCGCGATAGGTATCAAATATTCATGTTCATGATCGGGTATCTTCATCTGCTTTCCTCCTCACATCATTCAGAGTACTTCGTCTAATAATGAACACTTTTTCAAATCTTCAAAATCTTCTCTTAATGTCTCTAAGCGCTTCTCTAAATCTTTCACAGATCCATCAAGCTCCGTTTTCAAAGCTGCTTTCAGTAAATCAAAAACGCCATCAAGCGGCGCATGTACAAAGCCTCCCCCCGAATACAAAACGACCCGTACTTGGGACGGGTCGCTAATCTCTGATATCGCAAACGGCTTTAATAACATTTCATATCCTCATGTCTTTATTCCATAAATTACACTCACATTAACGGGGCGCGTTTCAACACCACCAACCCTCTCTGCCATAAGGTGATGTTCATGATGCGCTCTGTCATTCAGCCCTTCTGTTATAGGCGTTGAATAATATAAAAAATTAGCAAAGGGACTCCTGATAAACCACGGTAAGCGTGGCGGTTTGTCTTGTTCTGTAAACCAAAAGGGAACTTCTGACTGTGAACTTCCTGCTATTTGGTCAAATTCTTTATTACACTTGGATAAGGCATCCCCACTCAAACCTACACACTCTTCGTCTACCAATCTCTTTCGCCTTTGCAAGAAAGCTTCAGAAGAAGAAACATCCCGTTTTTTACGAGAAGAAAGACCTTCTGATAACGCTGGACCTATAAAATGTTCATGCGCTTTTAAAGAACAGGGTTGTACACTTGCAAAAGAACGCCAAGGATCTAGATTGCGTTCATAATCCAGTCCTCGTAAAAACATCCCCCGAAAATCGGGAACATTAAACGTCCTAACGCCATCTCCCTCTCCCCACGTCGTTCCTATTACACAAAATAAATCCCAATAAACAAGCCGTGAATAAGCACGCCCATCACAAGGCAACCAACCATCCGGCAAGCGTTCCATTGCAAACGGTCCTATCAGACCAGAAGGTAAGCGTTTTAATGAAGAAACTTTGCCCCTTGTCGGGTTGAGAACTTGCCACCCCGTAAGCTCTTCATCATACACAAGCGTATAAAGACAACCATCTTGTATCTCTCCTCCCGATAAAGCTAATAAACCGGTTTCTGTCGCCTTATAAACGGGCTTGCCAACTAAATTATTCAAAGCAATTGTTGTCGCCCCTACATTCTTTCCCTTCGCTTTAAAACAAACCGATATGCCATTCTTATACTCTAAAAATGCCGATTGGCTTAGAAGCCTTATCGCACTCGTCTTTTGTTGATCATCACCCGTCACAATCCCTTCAAGCACTCCACCTGTATCCGATAAATATTCCCTCACCCGTTGCATCATAACACGAGCACTGTTATTGACCGTGTTAGGATGCTGTCCCTCTGACCAATTAATCAAAGCATCAGCCCCACCATTCTCAGATGCCGTTAAAGACCAATCATAAATCGTCGACATCTTAAACCTCACGTCTTGATTCCAAACACAACACTCATATTAATCGGGCGCGTCTCACTTACACCTGAACTTACCAATTCAACATCACGCATATGAAGGTGGGAATGGGGAAAGGCTAGCTTATGGTGCACGCGTATATCCTCTGCTCTCACATCCAGACGTTCTGCAAGCTTTACCCTTTGCTGTTCATTCAACACATACCCCCAGATGATCGTCATATCACCATGCCAACTCTCTTCCTCATCTTCATCATTCAAAATCGTAAAGGATTGCCCCCCATGGTCATGCTTTCTCATAGCATCATTTTGTAAAGTGCCAAGATAACGAAAGCGGTCTATCTCGCGGTCATCATCAACACCTCGTAAAAAAACACCACGCAAATCAGGAACGTTAAACTTGGTCGAACTATCACTTCCTCCCCACCTTGTTCCTATTGCTGCATACAGATCACTATAATCACTGCGCAAATAAGCCTTCCCATCACAGGGTAACCAGCCCTCTGGCAAAACTTGCATCCCAAAAATCCCTATGGTCCCTGTAGGATAAACGGGAATAACCGGTTCTTGTGATAAAGAGAGAGGCGTAGGATTTAAAACTTGCCAAGCATGATCCCTATAAACCAAGCTATAAATGCATCCCCTTTGAAGTTCGCCTCCCGATAAAGCACGCATGCCTAATTCCGTTGCCTTGTAAACAGGTTTAGCGGCTAAATCATTCAAGGCAATTGCGGTTTCTCCAACATTCTTACCCTTTGCTTTAAAACATATTGATATCCCATTCTTATATTTCAAAAAATGAGATTTACTTTGAAGTCTTATCAACGTCGTCTGTTGTTCAGCATCAACCCTAAAGGTATTTTCAATCACACCACCCGTATCGGATAAATATTCACGTACACGCTGCATCATCACACGGGCGCTATTATTCACGCTGCTAGGACGTTGTCCTTTTGACCAATCAATCAAATCATCACAATAGGCATTCAAGGAGGCATTTAAAGACCAATCATAGATCGTCGACATCTTAAACCTCATGTCTTAATCGCAAACAGAACACTCACATTTACTGGACGCGTCTCGCCTTCACCAGTGCTCTCCAAAACAACCTCTTGGCTCTCATCAAGAGTATGAGAACTTACAATGTATCCCCCTAAATTCTCACGCTCTATGCCCATAAAATTCGCTAGAGAACTCCCCCCAAACAAGCCTAGACGATAGCCCAACACATCCGTCGTATTCCCATCCCAAAAGTTTTCGTTGCTGGTAAAATGAGACATCGAAAGGCTCTGTCCTTGATGTTGATGCGCCTCGATTAAATCTGTTTGCACACTTGCAAAAGAACGCCCTTCATCAATATTGCGCCCTCCATCAACACCCCGTAAAAACATCCCTCGAAAATCTGGAACATTAAACGTCTCAACGCCATCCCCCTCTCCCCAAACCGTTCCTATTGTCTCAAATAAATCACGATAATCACGACGCAAATAAGCTTTCCCATCACAGGGTAACCAATCCTTTGGAATCCCGCGCATTCCAAATGTTCCTATAAAACCCGTGGGATAAAGACTGCTTTCTTCTTCTAAAGGGATAGAGGTAGGATTAACAAGATGCCAATGATCTCCATTATAAACCAATGTATAAATGCACCCTTGTTGGATTTCCCCTCCCGATAATGCACTGATGCCTAATTCTGTCGCCTTATAAACCGGCTTAGCAACTAAATCATTTAAGACAATCGTGGTCGCTCCAACATTCTTACCCATAGCCATAAAGCGCAAAAGGATACCATTCTTATACTCTAAAAACTGTGAGGTGCTTGCAAGTCTTATCACACTCGTTTGTTGGACATGATCATTTGTAACAATGCCTTCAAGCGCTCCACCCGTATCCGATAAATACTCACTTATCCTTTGCATCATCACACGGGCGCTCGTATTCACACTGCTAGGGTGCTGTCCCTCTGACCAATCAATCAAATCATCCACGCGCGTATTATCCGCCGCTCTAAGCGACCAATCATAGATCGTTGACATTTCTCATGAATCCTAGTTCCGGTAAAATGGTCCGTAAAACGCCCGCATAAATTGCGTCATCAAAGGATTATCATCATCACTCTCTTCTTCTTCCGAAGCTTCTTCTTGTGATGCTAATAATGCCCTTAAAACCTCGAGCAAATTGTCTCTATTGCCAAATTTTCCCTGTGCTATAGGATGACCATAAGCAACAGGAGATGGGCTCCTTGCCTGCTGCCCACCATACATCTGTAATACACGGTTCACAAAATCACTTGCACGCATAGCATTGTTTCCACCATTCAAGCCAACTGCATTGCTCCCAACAATTTGCGCCGCATTGGCATGGGGATTTTGAAGAAGCCGCGCGGCTCCTCCTGCCCCTTGTTGATGTGCTAAATACAACTCCGCTTCACTAGGGGCTCTCCCCAACAGGCGGCTTAAATGATTGCGATTATCAAGTGTCAAGCGCCCCATGGCATCTGCCGCTTGCATGGGGTCAAACCTATCCTGCAAACCATATTGTTTGGCTGTGCTATCGATAAATTGATACAAACCACCAGCAGAAGAGCGGGGATTCCTTGCATTCGGATTGCCTCCACTTTCCACTTGCGCAACACGGTATAAATAACTCTCTGGCAAGCCATAACGCGCTGCTGTTTGCCGTATCGCTTGATTAACAGAAGGACTATAACGGGTCATAGCTTTATACATTCTCCCCTACCTTGGTGTACTCAGCATATTAAATTGACCAGCCAATGCTTTTCCTCCTCCTCCAAGCAACGAAGCCAAAAATTGGTTCACCCACTCTTTTGTAACGTATCCGCGATTATGCGCTGTCACCATGCTTTGAATGAGCTCTACAATTTTATCATTGGAAATTTTTGAACCACCTGTTAATAACTTGACGATATCCTTTTCAATGCGTTGACGCTCTCTTAAAGCCGCTTCTTTGAAGGGAATAGAAGAAGCCTTCACCGCTGCTTTTCCAACCTGCAAGGCTGCATCTTGGGTACTGGTAGGCATATGCATATTATGCGTAAAAGATATCTCTTTATTCGCTATACGATTGGGTATTCTGTTATAAAGATCTGCATAATTGGCTTCTTTATTGACAACCTTCTTAACAGCAGAAGCTTTATCTGCTCCGTAAATCTTTGCAAATCTTTCATAAAGATCATCCGTATCAAAAATCTCTTTTGCTTTGGAGACTTTATCTGTCGTTTGCCTCATGCCCTCGAAAAGTTCTCCCCTTGATCCCTTTTTAAAGTATTTTTGTTGTCCCTCTGGTAATTCATCAAAAATTTTACTGAATTCATCCTTATTAACCGACTTGCTAAGGATTTTGGAGCCTGCATCCATGGCGTCTACACGTGCACTATATTGATGATACAATGCCCGTCCTTTCTTATATTCAGACGATATATCATCCATAAGCTCTAACAATTTTTTCCGGATACCTAATAAGGTACGAACTTTGCTATCATCTCTCATGTTCCTTGCTGTATCTGTCATAAAACGAAGTTTACGCTGCGTTTCATGAAGAAGCCCCATGTTCGGTTTTTCTTTAAGGAGACTAAACTTTTGAGACGAAAACGGACTGACTTTGTTCCCACCACTCGTGAACTCCTTTAATCCTTCGTCATAAGCTTGTTTAAAATAAGGACGCTCCATTAATTCATTAAGAGCACCATAATATTTTTCTCCTATCGGCGTTTTCTTGGCTATTTCGTAAAGACTATCTGTCGCTGCTTTCTTGCTTGCAATAAGATCATCTTTTAAACCTGTGACATTTTGACGAGGAACAAAGTGTTCATCTGCTGCCTGATGAATACGCTCCCCTCCTCCCAGCGCTCTCGCGGCGGCTCTTTCGATAAAATCAAGGGAAGCATCCGGATTTTTCCTTGAGAGTTCAAACACTAAATCCTGTAAAATTGGGCTGTGATCTACAACATAATCTGTAGGACTTTTGGAACGACCAAAAGATTTTCCAAGCTCTTCAGAAGCATCATTGCTTAAATGCTTACTAATTTCTCTTAACACGTCTTTTGAAACACCTTGCTTATGAGAAGGGGAAAGAAGTCTTCGTATTCCGCCGACAGTAGAACCAAGCGCGGAACCAACTAAGCTCCCAACCGCTGTGCCTGCTGCTCCCAATCCTCCACCAACTGCTGCACTTGTAAGCCTACTACCAACCCCCTCTCCTTCACCTGCTCCATGTGCTGCACCAGATGCCGCACCAACTTTAAGCAAATGAGGAAGTGTTGTGTTTTTCGTGATACCTAAAAATGGGCTTGCCTTTTCGCCTACATATCGCCCCGCTCTTCCTACCGGCGTTTGCCCCACTTTCAAAAAGGCTTGACCTAATTTTGAAGCAACATGAGGCGCTACCCTTCCAACAAGCCCTGCAACCGCTCCTGTTCCTAACGTCGCAAGTGAAGGGAGTGCCGAACCTAAAGCATTTCCACCTAAAGACGTCCAATAATGCGCATTGCTTACCCTACGTTGATAATCACGTAATTTATTGACTGCTTTGTCATACTTATCTTCGTATTTCTTATCTCCAGATAACCAATATCCGATAAGTCCCTTTCCAAAAGCCTTTAGTGCATTCTCATTCTCATCATCACGTCCTGCCGCTGTAATCCCCGCAATCTCATCATCTAAATTAAAACTCAAACCATGCTTTAAAGAGTTCCAAAAAGCTTCACTTTGCGTAATTTCTGGAGACTGTTGAGCATTTTCATAATCTGTAAAAGACGAGGTATTTGGAATAATATCAACCAATTTGTATTCTTTAAGCCAATCCGGTACAGGTTGATTTTTATTACCTTCAAAACCTGTGGGAATCGAATTATTTGGAATAATGTCAACTAATCTGTATTTTTTAAGCCAATCTGGTATTTGACTGCTGTAGTTGTTAGGAGAAGACATTCTACAACTTACCTCTCATAAATCCTTATGCCATCTTGAGTATGAAATGCAAATTTTGATCCTTTTGGAAGATTTTGAACAGCTTCATTTGTAGTGATAACCGACACACCGGCATACTTTTCCGGAAGCATCAGATAGTCGGTAGAATTTTGACCATTTTCTGCCGTAACGGCATTTCTCATATTATCTGAAGAGGATTTCGGACGCTGCTTTATCTTAATTCCTTCTGACAAATTATAAATTTCTTCATCAGAGAGCTTTTCAAAAAGTCTAAACATCTCTTTAATATTTGAAAGCGTTTTATGTAATTCTTCAGGTTTTTCGCCGACATCCAAAGCACCATAAGATGATACCAGCCACTTGCTTTCTGTATCAGATAACGGTCCAACCCCCATTGTTCCATTCTTACTTTGTTCTTTGATCCCTGCAATTACCCGTTTAAAGATTCCACCTTGAAGTTGAGTGAATTTATTTTTTAATGTTTTTGCATCACTCGCTGGTAAAAGTTGAGCTATATAACCGCCCCGACCCGCAGCCCAATTGGGATTACGCTCTATAATGTTAAGGGCATCATGTACTGCCCCCATAGCAAGATTGATTTCCTCTTTAGCTTTCAACACAGCATTTCTCTTATTTTTTTCTATCCCTTCTATTTCTGCCTTCTTCTGTTCGTACTCAAGTTCCTGTGGTGACCCTTTAATCGGTCTCATTTCACGTTCACCGGTCTCTGGATTGTCATACCACTGGAACCCCTGACTTAACTTAGGGGCATCGCCACTTGTGAACAATGCACTAAGTATTTGAGGATTACGTGTCATGACAGAAGCTTCTTCTTCATTGTAGCCTTTAGATTTTAAATACTCGACGGTTTGGTTAAGTTGCTTTCTTTGTTCTCTTTCCAAATCACCATGACGAAGATTCATGGCTGCATTAGCCAAGCTTTGTGCCATCGTTCCATCTGATGAGGCATAACCAATCGCATAATCCGATAGCCTTTGTAATAATTCAGGATGACGAAATTGATCCCAAAACTCTGTTGAGGAGCAGTATCTTTTCGTGGTTGTACCATTGGTACAGATTGAGTTGGCTCCGCTTGTACAGTTGGAATAGAGGTTTCTAACAACGGGGCTTGTTGTGGTTGCAATAACGTCAAATCCGAAAGCGCATTAGGCAATGCCTCCACATCCTTAGACAAACCTAATGCGTGTGCCGGTGAATCAAACGTTGCCATAGACATAGAAGGAGATGAAGAGAACGCATTCGGTTGTATTCCGCGTGATCTC
Organism: Bartonella gliris; assembly: GCF_045277155.1. GTDB lineage: Bacteria > Pseudomonadota > Alphaproteobacteria > Rhizobiales > Rhizobiaceae > Bartonella > Bartonella gliris. Next base: position 326,343 of record NZ_CP123962.1, on the reverse strand, counting down.
AAAGCAGAACTTACATTCAGTAAGGGCGGCATATCTTTAGATAAACCTAAGGGGTACGACTGTGAACCAATTGTGCCAACAGGGACTGAAGGGCTTAAATAAGGCAACGTATTCGCCTGTTGTTGCGCATGTGCCATACGTTGATTGTGCATCACTATATGCGACGCCAATGGGTCCATTACATACATAGACTTAAGAAGTCGTGATAAAATGTTATTGCTATTATTTTCCATCCTACTCTCCCCCTATATTCTTCCCAAATAAGGAGCAACAAATTGGCTAGCACCAGCTAAAAGTCCTATAGCGTTTTTCCAAGGATTGTTGCCCTGTATAAGAGAAGCTGTATTGTTACCTGTTGTCGTGCCGTAATTGCCCGCAAAACCATGGGCGGCATTCATCAACATATTCAGTCTATTCCAATCCCTATTGTCTTGCTCTAGCCAACGTTCACGACCTGCATCAACAAGCCTTTGATTATAGTCATTCAACAGTGATGAACCCTGTAAGGCATTGGAATAGGCATTGCCATAACCCTGTAAGAAATTATTTGCCGCTCCCAACTGGTTCTGATTGGATTGATCAATCATCGCATTGGCATTCATCATGTTTTGCACATCCTGATTGTACTGATTTGCCATGGCGTTTGTAGACAAAGCATCAAGGGAACGCGCCAACACATCCGTATGTGCACCAGAGCCATAACGACCAGCTCCAGCAAAAGAGCTGTTGACGGTATCCCGTACACGATTCATAGAGTCTTGAAGTGCCTGATTAAAATGCGGATTATTGCCAACCAGACCACCAGAAGCCATCATCCCAAGGTTATTGGCTGTAGATGTTGGGTTTTTGATCAAATTTATGAGGGAACTGTTTTGATAGTGTAACGGAATACTCCCAAGACCACCAATGGCACGGCTGGTTGGAGCACTCAGAGGTGCAACACGCACTCCATCATAAACATTACCGCCAGCCCCTGAATTAAAAAGATGGGATGCATTAGCCCCCCCTTGCCTAAAAAGATTTTCCGCCCAAGACGGAGGGGCTGTAGTTTGTACCTGATTTTGTTTGGTTTCAGTTGGGCGTTTTTTATCCCCCATCTTCTAGTCCCTTTCTATAATATACCATATCTATTCCATAGCCTTGCTTGATAAGTGCCGGTTTCCACCCTAAACGTCCCAAGATCTCCATCTCAAAAGCACCATTCTCACGCGCCCAGTCCTCTATAACGCTTATGTGATCAACAAGCTCTAACCCACCCTTGCCGCTACAACCACAAACAAGCACACGCTTCTTGCCTAAAACCGTCTTTTGTATTTGTGTGGTGACAGCTGCTAAAAACTGATCATCATCATCAAGCACCAACCACAACTGCTTCTTGCCATTGCAAATCTCTTCGATAAGCTCTTGCAACGTAAAATCATGTTTAAACCGCTCTTCATATTGACGAAAAGCATTCAATATCTCTTCAAGATAAGGAGCTATACGCTCCATATCCCAAGAACTGGTCAAAAATACTTTTGCCATTAGCCTCTGCCTAGAGAGCGTAAATCCACATTAAATCCCGTAATATGTTTCCAAGAAACACCCTCAGGAATGCGCAATTTGAAACGGTGATAGCGATTGCGTGAACGCCCATGATAAGCACCAGTCACAAACGAACATGCTCTCTCTTCGTGCCATATGAGTGGTGTGTGGTTATTACGTAGTCTCCGTTCCCCTATACTTAAAAGCCCTTCTACAGTATCTACTTCTGCAAACATCTTGGTGATAAAGCTAAAGCTTCCATCCGGCGCCCCCATCTCTTGCGAAACCACAACCGCTTCCATAGGAGCACCTGTAAACACAACAAGCCTCCTTTGACCATCAAAAGCACCAAGCATTGGAGCACCACTTTGCCAAATCGAACTGTCAAGAGAAGCCGGTAAGGACTCAAGACTGGTCGAGATCTCATCCAACTGTTCCAAACTATAGCCTGCCGTAAAAACAGGAAAAAAGGAAAAAGGCTCTCCCTGAATGGTCGACCATTTTTGCAAGCCCCAATCGTAAACAAAGGTCGTTTGCTGGTTATTTCCACTCTGCAAAAACCAGTAAACACGATTATAAACAGGGTCTATCACACCTTGCATTTCATCAAGAGCAAGCTTACCAAAACTCGAAAAGACCATTCGGTCAACCTTTTCAAAACCTATCGGCAAGAGTTGACCATCAGGTCCAATCTGATAAAAGCCACCATCACCGGCAAAAAAGGCATCACTGCCAAGACAGGCAATGGCTCCAGCACTTCTTGCTCCCCGCTTGTCTTGTATCTTTTGGAAACTGAACACCACCTCAGAGCCTGGAATAAAGGAACCAGCATAAACAGCAGAACGCATAAAGATGATGGGATTGGTTGTTTCCGTTGCCCCTTGAACATATTCTCCATCCGGAAAATCTTGATAGTCACAACTTTTCTGTTTAACCGTCCAGTGCGTCGCATCATTCAAACCTGACCAATGCACACGGTTTGGATTGTCCGCAAGTTGCATCAAACAAACAAAAGGTCCCCAAATCTTAACCAAACCCGCCTTCGGGGGATTGCCATCTAAATCTGCAAACTGTTGTGAACAACGTATATTGAAAGCCTGTGGTTTATCATTTTTATTGACCGCAATGATTGTCTCTCCAAACAATGCAAATGACCATTTGTTCTCCTCATTGGCCTGATACGTCACACCACTTTGGCTAATGTCTTTCCAACCCCGCGTTTGGCTATCATAACTATAGAGCTTTTGTGCACCCCCTACGACAATCTTAACGCCATTGCCTGTTCTAAATGCGATCGCCCCAAAAATCTTCTCTTCCAATGGAGCAGAAATAACCGTAGCACTAGGCATAGGGATGTAACTCCCATCTGCTGGCAAAACATTCACGAGCCTATCAGTGAAGTTGCTGTTGACAACCGCAACATCCGGTCTGTAATCGGCAATGGGGATAAAAACCATTTAGAAATCCGTTGGCAATATTCTTGTTATGTTATTGCGTTGAGACGTCTCTGCACGCAATTCATGCAAATGTTCTTTAAAATCATTATAAGCAGCAGTGGCACATTCAGGGTCTTTCAGGATATTCTTGTACAGTTCATATTTTGCACGCGCTTTAATCAGATCAAACGCATACACAAACCATGGGTGCTCTTGGTGAACATTCTCTATTTCTGCCAAGCGCATGGGAGAGAGAATGAGTTGAATTTGATAGGCAGCATCAGGCGTGGGATAAAGATGCAATTTCTTATCAAAATAACTGTAATAAACCGGCATCCCTTGCTGTCCAGACGACAAAAAAGGCTCTAAAGCAAGAGGGGATTTCTGCTCCAGTTGAGACTTGTGCTGCCGGTTTGAATGAACAAAAACACTGTTGATTTTGACAGCTGTTTCAATCTGTGGCGTATCAGAAATATCATAGATACTCTTGCCCGTCTGTGTCGTAAAAAAGACATCTCGACTTTCGTTAAAGAAAAAGCTTTCTCTCTCACAAAAACGAATAGCAGCAAAAATACTTTCTTGTATTTGAGGAACATATTCATCCGTGATATCATCAATCTCGTCTTGAATGGAAGATACTAACCTTGCAAAAGTCCCTCTGTGACGAAAAACCTCTGCATTTTCTTGTATCGGTCCTCCTGTCCTAATCATAATGTAATGACGCGACATCAAAACACCTTTCTGTGATACAAAAATTATAAACTAACTTGACATTACACATCATGTGCACTATAGTACACTGATGGTAACCATTCATAAAACTACAGAATTTGATACTTGGCTTAAAAAACTCAAAGATAAAAGCGTTAGAGCTATTATTCTTCAACGTGTTGTACGATTAAGACAAGGCCTTTTAGGTGATGTTAAATTCTTTAATGGCATTGGTGAATTACGTATCCACTATGGGGCTGGTTACAGAATTTATTTTACCCCAAAAGGCTCTGATTTTATCCTTTTGTTATGCGGTGGAGATAAATCAACGCAGAAAAAAGATATTGAACAAGCATTAAAGTTAAAAGAGGAATACAGTGATGAAAACTACACCATTTAGACCAGAGGAATATCTTGAAACCACTGAGGAACAACAAATATTTCTCAATGAAGCCTTCAAAACAGGTGATGCTGCCCATATAGCGGATGCCCTTGGTATCGTTGCTAGAGCGCAAAATATGAGTGCCTTAGCAAAAGAAACCAATCGTGAACGCAGTGGCTTATACCGCTCTTTAAGCAAAACAGGTGACCCTAAACTTTCTACCTTAGTTGCTGTCTTATCTGCCCTTAATTTGCAACTGAGTGTACAATCCTCTTCTTGATCAGTGATTGGTACATTAATCCATTATGCCATTGATTTCATCCTTGTATAACTAAAATACAAGATGAGAGATTATTCTTTTGTGATAAAAAACATCTTGCCTCTTCTATATCCGTCCTCCCCTTATAAGCGTTTATGTAATTGACGTGACATCAAAAACACCTCTCAGTAAAAAACTTTCCTTGACATTACCCCTATTTGCATAAAATACATATTTTATGCATTATATGTATAGTATGTATTTCATAGGAGTGCTTTTATGAAAAAATATAGTTTTACAGATATAAACCGCGGAACGGGTGACATATTAGACGAAGCAATGTCCACCCCCGTAACTTTAACTAAGCGAGGACGAGAAAAAATTATTATGCTTCCTATCGATTTATATAATCAATTGATAAAATCTCGTTCCGGTGCACAAGCTTTTTCTTATACTGATGCACCGCAGGATATATTAGATGACTTAGACCGAGGTTTAGATGAACTTTTAAAAAGCGACGAAAATGTTTAAAGCAGGTGACGTCGTTAGATACTATTACTTATGGCATTAACAATCTGAGAAGGGTGAGGATTCAGGTCGTAAATCACGTCCTGCTTGTGTTGTAGTAAAAACAGAAACGCACTTCTTTTTATTTCCTATCACTTCACAAGAACTGCACTTAAAATTAAGGAAATTAAAGCAATGCAACTTCTTAAAAAAGTTTCTAGGCATTAACCACCTCAATTTCAGTGATTTGTGACGAATTCAACAACGATGGTTGCCGCACCAGAAGCAACTTCTTTATCCGCTTTAGCATAGAGAGTAAGTTCTTCATCATAAGGGACCAATTCCTTTTGATTACTTATCGTGACAGGTTTTATACCCTGTGTACCAACATCCGCTTCACTAAAATCTGTTACCTTAGGACAACTCCCAAACTTGACTTTCGCCCCTGAAAATGCTGTCTTGACGTAAACTTTAATCGAAGTGATCAAAGCACCACGGGGTAGCGTGCCTATTCTCATAGCGTTTTCTTTATCTTCATAGCTAAAATTAAGCCGCAAAAAGCTTACCTGCTGGGTATGAAGATTTCTCCCTTGTAAGGGCTGTGGTAAATAATCTGCCATGTCTTGTCCCCTCAATGATTTGTCACGAATTGCACAACCACAATACATTCACCAGCATCTGTTGTTTTGTCTCGTGTTGCATAAAGAGTCATCTCCGTATCATCTGCTACAAAAGCCTTTTGATCTGTTGGCGTAAAATCCTGTGTTTCTTGGGTTTTGATGTCCTTTTCACTGAACTCATTGCCTCCATAGGTACTTCCAATCTTCAACTTTGCTTCTGGAAAAGCTGTCTTAACAAACGCTTTAATCGAAGTGATCAAAGCTCCACGAGGTAATATCCCAATTTTCTCCGTAAGATGCTTATCTTTATGAGAGATATTCAAACGTAAGAAACTCACCTGTTGGGTGTGAAGATTTCTCCCCTGTAGTGGAGGTGGTAATTGATCTGCCATGTCTTGCTTCCTCCCTATGATTAATTATCAGGTTCACCGCTGTAGGTGGGGATAACAATCGTTCCAAAATCTTGCGCTGCTTGAGAGCTATTTGGAAACTTGAAACGGGTTTTCTTCATGCCAATCAGTGTTTTCGCAGACAAACCATAGTAACGTTGATAGTCGAAATGCTCTTCCACCAATTTATAGCGATTGACATTGCGATTGTTCCCAAAAGCCATAACAATACTCTGTGCACCAAGCAAAACAGCGCGACGCACACTTTTTTTCGCTGTATGATCGGTAGATTTAACCCCATGGGTGACATGTTCAGATTCACGTAAAATCACACCATTATACATGCCTAAAGAACCATCAAAGATTGGGTTTTTCGCACGAGAGCCTGTGTAAGCAGCTTTCTGAATATCAAGCCACTGACCAGTATCTGTATTGGTACGCAATTGCATAACTTGTGTTGGATGCAAATAGAGAACATAAACACTCTCCCCATTCACACGCACTGGTCGAATTTTGGGATTAGCAAGTTTCGCCATTTTTACAGCTTCGTCGATAAGCTTCAAACTAAAGCTGTGTTTTGGCGCTTCACTTAGATCTTCATCCTTGGTTTTACTATCTGGACGGATAATTCGCTTACTGCTTGGTTCCAGAGGTTCATTAAATCCATAATGCACATTCTCGATATCTATCATCCGACCTTCAAAAGAGATTGTCCTTGCTGTATATCCACAAGCTTGAATGAAAAACATCAAGCTTAAGCGATCTGCATACCAATCAACCAAGCCATCTTTTGCTTCGTCACGCAAATCAAATGTTGTACGTTGCTGCGCTATACTACCTTCATTTTCTACACGAACTGCATGCGAAAGCTCGTCAATATACAATCTGTCATGAAGGAATTGTAATGCCTCTTCATTGCCTTCAAGCGTCTGCCCTGAGGTGACACCCCGTCCCAAAAGCTGTGCACGCAAGCTAAATGTAACACAATCTCCTCTGCCCTTCTGTGTTTCGGTTTTAAGTTGAATAATGCTGTTTGAACCCTTGCCTATAAGAGGGGCAATAGGTATCGCCTTTGAAACTTCTGTGTTTAATAATTTTGACCACGTGCTTATCGCATGAGGATCATCTGCTCTAACTGTTGTTAATGCCATTGATTTTACCTTTCTTTGCTATAAAAAAACCGGCTTAAAAGCCGGACCATAACCCTGCATAAAACAGGCTAGTTTCTATAAAAAAGCGCACTTAATACCCGTTACCTGCACCATGTAATTGCCGGAATATTTCTTTATTTCTCGGAATGGATATCCAAGCGTCAAATTCTTCTTCTGACATCCTATCAATGCTTGCTAAAGTGGTTGGTCCAACACTCCCCCCTCCACCAGATGCCGTTAAGGTTCTCGCAGAATTCTGTCGGCTTTGGAGCTCCGCAATCTGATCGTTGCTTGGTAATGTTTTGGATGCCTGTGATTGATAACCAAGGTTTTTTGCTATCGCATAAAGCTCTTCTGCTGGATTAACCCCTCTTTGCGCACAAGTTGCTACAATCGTTCGTAACTCTTGACCTATAATACTATCTATCGTGCTCTTATTTGCGTAATCGGGACAAATGCTTGACAAAGCTCCTAATTGTTTGGCGCGCGCATCATAAAGAAAATCTGCAGCAGCATCAAAATCACTGTATTTGCTTTTGACCGCCGTTACAGAATTTTCTAAAAACTGGTTCAGATGTGTATTATATTGCTGCTGTTCAAACGCCTGCTTTTGCGCTTCCTGCTGTTCTTTAATATACGCGTACTGCTCTTGAAGCTTTTTTCCCATCCACCGAATATGACCTACGGGATCTTGCTCTAAATCAGGCGGTGTATCGTCACTTTCAAAAGAGAGGATCTGGGATTGGGCATCATAAAACTTGACAAGCTCTTCACGTGCCTTGTTGGCTTGTGTTTCTGCACGCTGTTGCTCTATAATTGGGACTATCTCTGAAGGCTTTTCAACGGACTGTGCAACCGGCTCTGTAGACGTGACATCATTGCTCTCAACCGTTTCTAGATCATGATCAACATCAAAAGAGCCATCATCATCAAACACGGGCTGCTCTGCTGTGTAACCTTCATTCATAACATCCACTTTTTCAGTCATTTCTGCATTCATTCTTTCACCTTTCTAAATGCTTCTTGCTCTATAAGTTCCCGCTCTTTCCCGCATAATCTGATTGTGCATTTGTTCATTGCGTATCCGTTGGCGTTCAAGTTCATTGCGCTGCTGCATCATTTCTGCTTCCAGTTCCGCTCTTTTCTGGCGCATAAACAAATCAATCTGCTTGGCTTGTAAATCCATCTGTTGCATCTGAGCTTTTGCCGCAATGTCCTGCTGCTTGGCTTGCAAATTCATTTCCTGCTCGGGGTCCATCTGCTGTTGTTGTGCCATTTGCTGCTGTTGAAACTTCTCACTGACACGATTAAGCAATGACGCCGGCAATGGAGAATAACGAAGTAGATCAAGCATAATATCCGGTGTAATGGCATTTTGAAGCAATGGAAGCAGTTGTGTGATAATGCCAAAGGTGCGCTCTTTTTCATTCGGGCTGGTTGGCGCATCATCAACTACAATGTCATACTCAACACTCATTACTTCTTCACGCGTCAAAGGAATATATTGTGCATTTTCCTCACCAGATATCCGCACCAAACGCCCATCAGACAAATAATTCTGTATAAGGTGTAAAATAATCTTACCTTGCCGCTTGCGATACAAACGTAAAGCATCAAACAGACAAGCAAGCAGATTTAAACTAGATTGGCGTCGTTGTGCCTCTAAAATACCTGCCTGCGTTACTTCCCGTGTCCCAATGAATTCAGGTGATAAACCCGTTACCTGATTAATCGCTTCCTTCGCTTCATTAAACAGCTGGAAAAAACCTGCTGGAAACTGAGAGACCGGTTTGGGCTGTATTTTACCACCTGCCAAAGCCCCATTTTTCAAAACCGTAATACTATCTGCTCTGCTCCAACTTTTTACGGCTTCTCTCTCATCTTCAAAAGCCCCCCTCTCTGCCATAATCCCCCCTTTGGATTGGCTATTAAGGATATGCATTACTTGACTGAAATATTTATTCGCCCATCGTTGTGGGTCTTTTGTAGGACGCACAACCCCATAAAATTGCCGTTCTATCTTGTCAAAATAACCCGTTATACACTCCCAACCCAATTGACCAGTAGGAACCATGGGTTGATCGGGGCATAGCAAAATCTTTTTGCCTAGAAAAGCGCGCTTAACAACCTTTTTATTGAAAGCTGCTCCTTGAATATTAGGCATCATGCATTGGAGTTGCTTAAAGTCCTCTTCGCTATAATCACGAAGTTCTCCAGTGCTTAAATCGGGCGCTTTGTAATACCTCTCGCTTTCAAACCAACGGCATTCAACAAGCGTGACCATTCGCCGACCATTTTCAACATCAATGCTCCCTTCATCACTGTAATAATCAAGATCATTGTGGTGAACACCTTCATGAGAGCTCCCATCCCTTGCCCAATCCGCACTCAGTTCACTCCAATGAGCTTTGGGAAACATCTGCTTGGCTACTTCCAAAGGCTTGCGGTCCACATACCACAAACGTTGCGCATCGGTTAAGTTCGGTTGCACCGCTGCACTGTCCCAAACCATCTTTAACGGGTCTAAACGGGTAATAACCGGTTCACCATCAAGGCTATTTTCATAATCAAGACGCGTATCGGTCCAGCCCATGCCGCAGATAACCGCATCCTGAAACGCATCACTATCAGCGTATTCTGCATGCGCCATGTCTCTAAACCATTCGGCTGCTCCGGTAAGCAATTCACTTGGCAATGCCTTACCTATCTGACGCGGGATAAATTGTACCTCACGCTTGTTATTGCGTTCAGAGCCTACAACAGCATTCACAAGCGGTGCAATACGATTAAAGGTCATAACGGGGCGGCGTTGCTTTTTTAACGCCGATAAATCTTCTTCATTCCATTGATCACCATTGTAAAAACCAAAATCCTCCCGTGCATGTTCACGCCATTTATTCACATGCTCCACATCTTCTTTGTACCAACTCAAAAGCTTGCGAAACAAACCTTCATGAGAGAGATCAGATACGTTGCTGTCTTTTTCTAAATGCTCTTCATCATGCATCATTCTGCCATCCATGAGGTACTCTCATATTCCGTTCTGCCGCTATAAGCTGGTCGCTTTTGTATCGTCGGAGGTTCTTCATAAGCCACACACATCAATCCAAAGGCATCTGCTCCATGACTGGACCAATCATGCTCTGCTCCCAAGCCAATATTACGCTTCTCATCCCATTTCTCGTGATACCAATTCAGTGCCTTGCGCCCTGCTACTGTCATCTCTTCATTAAACCAAACAGAGGGCAAAATACGCCGCACCGCCTCTATACGCATCTTAACCGCCCCTGCCCCTTGATTAGGAACAACTTGCGTTTCAAAACCCGCATCATTTAAAGCACTCTCAAAACTTACATTGTGCACACGATCTCTCGTCGCACCGTCATGGGGGAGAACCATCAATGCCTTCTCATAACCATTGCACCGCAACCACCCTATATGCTCCGAGAGCGGCTGTCCTTGCGCTTCGTAGTAATCAAGCACTCTGATTTCCTTGCCAATAAATTGTGCTATCCATATCGCTGTTGCATCTGCCTTAGCACCCGTGCCCCCAATGTCCCAAAAAGCACGGATTTGCATCAAGGGGTCACGAGCAACACGCCCTATCCGCCCCTCCTGCTCGGCTGCCAACATTTCCTTTTGATAATAAGCACCTTGAACCGCTGTAAGGTAAGCCCCTTCCCAGATATGCTTATAGGTCTCGGGGCGGTTTCTAAGGTCATCAAGCCGCGCTTCATTCAAGATCTTGGGAAACTTCGGATTGTCTGACCAATTGATCTCAACACGCTTAATTGCCTCATTGTCTGAAAAGCGAAACCGCTTCTCAACGGGGGCATTCTCTCGCAACGGATTCCATGTCACCCATAATTCTGCTCTCCACCCCTCTCCTTCTTCACGTAAAGTCGGTATAAGCGTTTGCCAAGCCGTCTCTGTAACGGGCTCCGCTTCATCAACCCAACAAAGCAAAATACGCCCCATGGACTTGATACTCGCAATATTGCGGTCCAGTCCAGAAAACTGAAAGGCTATACGACCATCTATCGACTTAATCGAAGATTCCCCAACCTTGTAATAATCCTTTAAAAAATCATGCGCTTCAATGGCGCGTTTAATCTCCTCCAATGAACTTTCTGCTAGCGAGTTTTGAAACTGCCGTGCACAAAGGAGTGTGCCTGATATTCCTCCCATACCAAATTGATAACCTTTTAAAGCAGCCATCAAAGCAAATGATCTTGTCTTTCCAGACCCTCTCCCTCCCCAAGCAGCACGCACCAAAGCCTTACCTGTAAAAATCGGTATAAGCTTTGGAACAATCTTAATCTGTGTGGTTGTCATTGACCAAAGGCGCGATTTCTACACGCGTTATCATCTTAATAGCTCCCCCATCTTCCCCTGTTACCTGCAAAGGCAACACCTTACCAAGCAACGCTAAATAAGCAGCGGGGCATTCCATAGCTTGTTTTTCCAAATAGGAGATCAAACCATCATTGCCAATTTTATTCCCAGCATTCTCAGCAGCCTTAACCACTGCTTCTTTTAAAATGCGCGTCATTTTATTGGGAACGCCTTTGACACGCCCTTGACCTGCCTTTGGTGGTATACGCTTTTTAACTGGTTGTGGAGCCTGCTCTGTATTTTCTGATGTCATAAAATACGCCCTCCAGATAATAAAAAACCCCGCAAATGCGGGGATTTTGAACTGTACATCGCCCTCTCTAGACACAATACGCCTAAGTACAGCAAAGTCATTAAATACGTTTTGCTACAATTTGTCAATATAAAAATAACATTATTTGCTTTAGCTTTTATATATATTTTTTCTATGTCCAACAGCCAAAACTAATACTACAAGCTCCTTATCATAAAGATCACAAAGTATCCTATAATCTCCTACACGATATCTCCACAAACCCGATAACTGACCTCTTAAAGGCTTTCCTACTGCACGCACATCTTCAAGAGAAGCAATCTGTTTATCTAAAAAATCAACAATCCGCCGCGCTTCTTTTTTATCGCATTTTTTTAAAAAACTGAGAGCTTTTTTTTCATATCTAATCGTCCAAGCCAAGCTCTTTCCTTACCTCTTCAGAGCTATAAAAAGTAGCCTCTCCTCTTCGAATGCGCTCTCTTACGTGTGAAGCTAAATAATAATCCTCCGCTTCCTCTATTCCACGTTCAATAATCTCTCGCAGATAAAAAGACTTCGTACGCCCTGTCTTCTCAGCTAAATTATTCAAACGCGTTTCAAGTTCGCTAGGCAACCGAATAGATATTGTCATAACGCAATCCTCATATTTGTATTCACTGTAATACAAATATAACGAATTGTACAGAAAAACGTTTCACATCATGCTACAAAAACTACATAAAATATTTATCATTCACTTTTTTGATCAAAATATTTCTGAAGCGCATCAAGAGCAACCCGCAGTGAATTCACAAGATGTGGTAGCATTTGATCTTCTATAACGAGGTACTGTAGCGCTGCATAAAGATTGTACTGTCTATAAAGACACTGGGCTTCTTTTAGTGCCTCTTGCATATTAGAAAACTGTTCTGTTGCAAATTCTACCCATTTATCTCTTGCCTTATCATCAGATGATGAGGGCATCTCATCATAAACAGCGCTAGGCAAACCTTTTGCACATAAATAGTCGTTTCTTATCTGTAAATACTTTTGTGCGGCGTCATATTGCTCTTGTGTAAGTATACCTTGCAAACAAAGCCGCCCGATATAGGTACCAGCAAGTGGATTTTTTGCCTCTTGTAGCGTTAAACCAAAACGCTTGGCACGTATTTCTATTGCCAATTTATCAACGGCTTCACGTGGTGCTTTTGCCCGTGATATACGTCCATTTTGCTCTCTTAATTGCCCTAATTTCTTAGGGCGTCCCCTCTTTTTATTTTTTTTCACAACACCGCCTTCTATTTAAAAAGGAATCCCATCGTTTAAAGCGTTTGTAGGCATATCAAAGGGTCTCTGAAAGCTTCTGTCATAAGCAGATGACTGCTCTTGGTCATCATCATTTTTGCCATCTAAAAGCTTTAACTCGCCTTTGTACTGAGGCAATATGACTTCTGTTACATAGCGATCAACACCGTTTTTATCTTGCCATTTGCGTGTCTGTAATTTTCCTTCTATGTAAACCTTTGAACCTTTGTTGAGATATTGAAGTGCTACTTTTGCTAAATGTGGATTAAAAACCACAATGGAATGCCATTCGGTTTTGTCTATTCTCTTATTGGTTGCCTTGTCTGTATAGCTCTCAGACGTAGCCATTCGAAAATTGACCACCTCACCACCAGAAGGCATAGTTTTGCATTCGGGATTAGCACCTAAATAGCCCATTAACATCACTTTATTTAGCATGTTTTTACTTACCTTAAATTTGTATTTTAATACATACAAAATCTTAGCATTATTTGCTTATTTATTCAATTATTTCAAAAGGATATTATTGATTATTAACATATAACATTATGTTTTAAAGTGCTCTGTGATAAATAATCCATTGACAAAGTGCATGGTGTGTCGTATCAAGTATCAAAAGGTAAATATATGGCAATCGTTAGTTTTAAGCATAAGGGGTTGAAGTTATTTTTCGAAAGAGGAATTTGCAAAGGCATAAACCCTGCGCATGCTAAAAAATTAGCAAATATTTTGGTAATTTTAGATACGATATCTGCTCCTGAACAAGTAACCCTTAAATCATATCGTCTTCATGAGCTTACAGGCGATTTAAAAGGTTATTGGTCAATGCGTGTCAATGCAAATTGGCGTGTTACCTTTCGTTTCATTGGAACAGACGTTGAACTGGTTGATTATCAAGATTACCATTGAGTTTTGAGGTATTATGATGATGTACAATCCTCCACACCCTGGCGGCATTTTGAAAGAAGAATTGCTTGATGAATTAGGGTTAACAGTAACAGAAGCTGCAAATCGTCTTGGCGTTGCACGTTTAACTCTATCACGCGTCTTAAACTGCCATGCGGCGATTAGCATTAACTTAGCTTTACGGTTAGAAAAAGCGGGTTTAAATGATGCGGAATTCTGGCTTAAACTGCAACAAAAGCATGATTTGTGGCAAGCTCGTCATAACAACCCAATCCCACATATTTCACCTTTAGAGCAAGCAGGACGTCTTTAGAAACTAAAATACAGCTTAACTATCTTCTCGCCTTTGAAGACAAGAAGATAAAATCATGTTTTTACGTTAAGCAGCTTTTACAACAGATCTTGCTAAGACACACTTGGCTTCTGTTGTAACCAATTTGTAATGATCAAGCTCTTTTTGCAAATCATTTACATACGATAAACGCGCGGCAATCATTTTATACATGCAAAATCTTAGAATTATTTGCTTATTTATTCAATTATTTCAAAAGGATATTGTTATTTCTTAACATATAACATTATGTTTTATAGCATTCAGGATAAAAAATTGAATTTTGCGAATTTATTCAAAATTTTGTTTCATGTAACTTTTTTCTATGTTATACGTTACATGAAACATAATGGAGATTTTGTTATGGCTACAATGCACGTCAATGAACGCGTTCAAAAACATCGCAACGCACAAAGAAAAGCAGGTTTGCGCTTAATACAAATTTGGGTACCAGATACTCGCCAACCGAACTTTGCAGAAGAGTGCCGCCGCCAATGTCGCTTAGTCGCAAAAATGGATAAAACAGATACATCTATGCAGTTGTTGATGGATCAATCTTTAATGGATGTTGATGGTTGGACAGAATGATGCGTGGATCTCTTGTAACAATAGCTATGCAAGGCGATTTTGGTAAACCAAGACCTGCATTAATCATTCAAGCCAATCAATTTAGTGAACATACAAGCGTAACGGTTTTACCTATTACCAGCACACTTGTTGCAGCGCCATTACTGCGCATTACTATCCAACCAGATACCAAAAATGGTTTACAAAAAACTTCTCAGGTCATGATTGATAAGATTACGACGGTAAGATGTGAAAAAGTTAGCCCAGCTTTCGGCTCCATTCATGCAGATAAAATGGTGGAAATTGAACGCTGTTTAGCTGTATTTTTAGGAATAGTAAAATGAATTAGCACCCCATGAACATCACTGTCTTATGCCTTTTTGGGGAGAGATAATGAGGCAATTTGTTGAATTTAATCTATGAACTTAAAAATGATTTTTATACAATAAAAAAGGCGCCCCCCCAGCGCCGCTGCTTTTTTATGCAACTTTCTCTAAAGTCTTTTCACGACCAGTGATGACAACATTGTCACTAACATCATTATGAACACTAGCATTGCCAAATACATGCGCATTCCCATAAACCTTACCACTTACATCGGCTTTACCATAAACCTTGGCATTGTCATAAATACGAGCGCTATGTAAAGTTTGTACCTCACCAAAAACCTCAGCATTCCCATAAACACGAGCCCGTTGGCATATACGAGCATTGTCCCTCACCCAGCAATCGCCATCATGCGAAAGATGTTCACTGCTTTCTATAAACCCACCTAAGTCGCCTGCTTTAACGTCTGCAAAATCTCTAATGGCTCTAATACGTCTTAATGTGTGGATATATGGATAGTTCAGTGTTCATTTAAAACTCTTGATATACATACATAAATGTATTAACATAAGATATGAAAATAAGATTTGAATGGGATGAAACTAAAGCAAAAAGTAATCTTAGAAAGCACCGTGTAAGTTTTGAATTAGCTGCTCGTGTTTTTGCAGACCCATTCGCCATGGTTAAACAAGACCGTATTGAAAACGGAGAATATCGCTGCAAACTTTGGGGCTTGTGGATGGCTTTTTACTGCTGCTCGTAGCACATACAGTCCATGATGATAAAGATGGTATAGAAGTAATCCGTATTATTTCAGCGCGGCGAGCCAACTCGAAAGAAAGGAAACGTTATGAAGAAGAAAGTTCGTTATGAAATTGATGTCGGTAACTTATCACCTTTGACAGATAAACAGAGAGTTGAAATTGATAAATTGGCTGCAATGCCGGATAGTGCAATTGATCATAGTGATATTCCAACACTAGATGATACGTTCTGGAAAAACGCCGTTCGCAATCCATTCTATAAACCAACCAAAACTGTCACAACTGTGCGTGTGGATTCAGACGTGCTAGCGTGGCTTAAAAGTCAAGGAAAAGGATATCAAACGCGGATTAACGCCATTTTACGTGACGCTATGCTTCGTTCAATGCGTTAACTTTTCCGCTTAAAACGCATCAAACTGCTCCTGTTAATTTCTTGATACCTTTATTAACCTCATCTATAAGAGGCTCGTAATTCAAAACGCTTCTAGGAAGATTACCACCGTAAATCCACGCTTTTACTTGCGCTTTGGTACTAAAATCTGCATTTTTTGGTATGGTATAATACTGACCGCCATCAAACTTTTCATACTCTCTTGTGCCATCAGGATATTCGTAGAGATTGTAAAAATACTCCGCCGCTCCATCACCCCATGGAACATAACCAACAGCTGTTGCAACAAACTTTTTTTGCATTGGCTGTTTACCTTTTGTAAAGAATCGTGATTTAAATGCT
Organism: Bartonella gliris; assembly: GCF_045277155.1. Lineage (GTDB taxonomy): Bacteria > Pseudomonadota > Alphaproteobacteria > Rhizobiales > Rhizobiaceae > Bartonella > Bartonella gliris. Next base: position 309,804 of record NZ_CP123962.1, on the reverse strand, counting down.
TGCATACTAGATCCGTAATTTTACCAATGGGTCTATTTACCTCAAAGTTAACCGTACAGAGCGTTTTATATATTTAAGTCAAAAAATTACCCAATCGCTCTGTACGGTGGCTTTTTGTCGATTTAAACGCATATCTATTCTCAAAACAATCAGCAAATTTCACTACTTTGCTAACCTGCTATGTTTTTTACTTTCCCCCCCCAAGACCATTTAAAGTTTCTTCAAGCTCTTGCTTGTGAACAAGCGTTAGTGGTCTAAAATGCTCTTTTGCTGTTTTTTCTTTGAGTGCTTTCTCACGTGTGTTTTCAATTGCTCTACGTACACTTTCGGCTTTTGAAAAAAGGGTATTTTCTAGTTTCTGGCAATAAGTTAAAAGCTCTCCACAAGTTGGCATAAATGTTTTTGATATCCCAATTGCTTGACCAGTTATGATATCTTCGACCCCCTTTTTCAGAGCATATGACGAAATGCGGTCCAGCATCATGCCATAGGATAAAACGACGGCTTTGGAATCTGTGTTTGCAGGGACTCTCATGCTTGAGAGTAGGAAAGAAGCTTGCTCAATTTGCTTAACTGAAGCTTTCACAGAGAGCAACGCTTGTAGACGATTGCAAGCATCTAAGGTTTGCGCCTCCTCCTGTTTCGTCAATGTATTCCCAGCTTTCAGCGTCGATGGATACCCCGAACTGATCATTTCGATAATCTTCTCCAGATGAGAGATGATCTCTGAGTTCGTTGAAGCCTTCTGCAAGCTGTTCTGTGAAAGTTTTCTGAGTGAATTTTGCATAATGACCACCTAACCGTTTCTCCTGTTCTAATCTTGCTTTTTTCTTGGCTAGCATTCCGATAGGGCTTGTGACCCAATTGTACCAAGTCCTTTGCCAATCTCGTTTGTTTGCATTTTTACTTGGATTTGCTATCCAGTAATTTGTGAACCGTTCGAACTCTAACAGCGCCTCATCCTGCGTTAAGCCTTTATCGATTGCGTATTGCAAATTAGGTTTGAAATCCTCAGGTAAGCGAAAACCATCTTTTGACCTAGTCCGCTTGGCTTTCTTAGGAACGTTCTTTTGCTCGTGAATGGGTAGGTGGTTTTCTGATGAGGTTGCGATTTGCTCTGATTGGCTCTCAACAGCATAAACCTCTGTTGGCTCGTCAACCAAATCGATTGTTTCTAAATCTTCAAAATCAATTTCTTTTTTTAATAACACGATAGTGTTATTTTTTTTATATATATTGTTATTGTTAATGTTATTGTTAATAGCATCATTAAGCATTGCACAAGCATTGCTATTAGCATCATGCTTAGCATCATTAAGCATTGCACAAGCATTGCTATTAGCATTGCTTAGAGCATCATTAGCATCATGCTTAGCATCATTAAGCATACCGTTAGCATCATGCTTAGCATCTTGATCATCACTGATTGTTTTTGCGTTATGATGTTTTGCCCATTTTGCTTGCGCTGCTTTCTGTGCCCTCTCTGAAAACTTGTTTAAATTTTCGTTTGAGTTATTGAGTTCTTCTTCAACTCTTAAACTCCACAAACGACCATCTTCTAAACGTATGATCTTCTCATCACGTAATAGGATGTCTAATGTATTTTTTAGAACTCTCACTGAACAACCTGCCCACCGTGCTAATTTGGGAGCATCTTCAATAATAGGGCGGCGCTCTTCATACATATATAAGACAAGTGTCATATAAAGACCTTTTTCCACTATACTCATGCCACTAACATCAACAATCCATTGTGAAGAAAAAAGCCTCGTCCATGGTAATTTAATGGACATACCCCAATTCCCTTTCTTTAACTAAATATAAAATTGCTAAAGCATCTGCTTCGTTGTCATCACAAGGCGCATGACCTTTGGAACATATCGCCTTAATCATCTCTTCTTTCGACGCATTCCCCTTGCCTGTCGTCGCTTTCTTAATCGTACTTACTGGTATACCCTCATACGGTATCTGATGATGTTCACACCACGCCGTTAACGTTGCTAACAAGCCACCGTAAACATGCGCTGCATCCGTGCCAACATGACGCCTCACCTCTTCAAAATACACCGCATCAATTTGACCTGCCGTCTGCTTTATTTCTGATAGCCATTGCTTAAAGCGCAAATAACGCATCCCTCCGCCTTCAAAACGGCGTGATTGAAAATTCACCGTGCCACTGATGATATGACCATCCACACCACATATCGCCCACCCTGTCTTCGTACCTAGATCAAAACAAAGGATTGTATGAAGCATCTAAATCACCTGTATTTAATGATTTTTTTTCTTAGAATGGTGCTTTAAACGACTTCTCTGTACACAGTTTTACTGCAATTCACACAATAAGAAACGTTAGGAAAAGATAATTTTTGGATGAGCTTTTCTTGCTCTTTTATTATTTCGTCTCTTTCATCTATCTCTTGTCTAAGCTTTTTTGTGATTTTAAAAGCGGTATAAGTCGCATACCAAGCTGTATAACAAGATATAATAAGTGCAATTAAGCCCATCCCTATCTCCTCACTTACCCTTCTTCTTACTCTTCTTATTCTTATGAATATGAGCCGGCGCTTTTACTGCTTCATCACGCTGCTTACTCTCTTGTTTTAATCTTTCAATTTCATCATCACGTGATTGCACATCTGCTTCGAGTGTCGTCACAACTTCACTTACATCTCTGAACGCCTTATCATGCTCCCCTGTTTTTTGTTTCATTTCTTCAATCACTTGATTAAGCTCTCGATTCAGTCTCTCAATCTCTCTGTCACGTTCCGTAATTAGCTTAGTGTTCTCTCTAATCTTAATATCCCAGTCCTCTTCCATATCCTGAAGCTCCCGTACAAACTCACCCTTTTTATTTTCGATTTCTTCTTTAAGTGTTTTAGCCTGATCTCGATAATACAAAAGAACGCGAAAAGTGATCCCCACGATAAGCAACGCTCCAAACACCACGAATGTTACAGTTAAAATTTCATTTAAACTCATCTTTATCTCCTTTAATTTTTATGAGGACGGTCATCATGACCAATCTGTTTTGCTTCGCATTCCATTAAAAAAAGAAGGCAACAAACTCCATACGCCAAGTGTGATAAATCACTCTCATGTTCAATAAAACCACCAACGTCGCCTTTTTTAACGCTTCCAAAATCTCTTAAGGCGCGTATACGTTTAAGTGACACATCTATGATGTAAAAACTCTGTAGGTTGTGCGAATATAATCCCATGTCCTGTGGACTCATATTTCTTTTCTACAGCCATCATCATCTCCTTAAGGCTGTACAACGTTGCTGTGATCAGACGCCGCATTAACGCCAGAACTTTTGGTAAACCTTGATGTTGAGATTCTTTGTCTCTCTTGCATTAATCTCTGCAAGCGCTCTGGATAAAAGAAATCATCAGGGCGTAAATCTATGCCGTGATCTCGTGCGTAATCTAATATTTTTTGTTGGTGTTTTGCTGGTATAAAATTATGCCATCTAGAAACAGATGACACATCTCTCTGAACTATGGTTGCGACCACTTTGAAACCACCTAAATATTTTATAATTAATCTCGAAGGCATATGTAATCTCCATAACAGCGCAATAAATAATTGCACTTTTTACATATGTCAACAAAAAATGCATATATCACATTTTTGCATTTTATGTATTTTTAGGGATAATGTTTAGATTATGAGTAGCAATATTGAAAAAAGCATCCAACAATGGCTAGAAAAAAAATTAAACGAGCGCGGACACGGTGCTCAAATAGAATTAGCTGCCTACTTGGGAATCCATCAGTCCACTATAAGCAGAATGATTAATCCTTACAAAAATGGAAAATCAAGAAGCATTAGTATTGGGGAATTAGTTAAAATAGCCGAGTTTTTTAACGAGCCTCCCCCAAATTTCTTCAATGATGTTGATCAAGAGTTTATGAATTTCTATCGTGATCTTTCTGAAGAAAACAAGAAATCTGTGATTTTATATATTGAGTTTTTAAGGCAATCAAAAGATAAGTAATAGTTTCCTTTTCTTTCCGAGAAAACCCTCTTAAAAGATTAGAATCTTGTTCTGCTATTTGCATTTTGTATCTCCATAAATTGTGGATAGTGCATTTTTAAAAAAAACATACCTAACATAAATATGCACTTTTTACATTTTTATGTTGACACTTGCACTTTTTACATATATTCACTCCATATCTTAGAAATTAACCGTTGCCAATAGGGCTTATGGAGGCTTTTGTGACAAAACCCGTTTTCATAAAATCTGATGAAATTCTCTTAGTGATGTGCGAAAATGAAGAGCAAAATCTCGCCAAATATGGAACTTTCTTCGAAGAAAAGGACATTATCAAATTTATCGACCAAGCCGATAATGCTGTCCAAATTTTACGTATTGAACCAACGACTAACCGTTGCGAAGACATCTCTGAAGATATTGCCGAATTCTATCTTAAAGAATGTGAAGAGCAGTGTTTCAACGGAAACATACCTCACGAATTTATTGAACAGAGTGCAGCATACGGTTTTTTTTTAGAAGAAATCGAACAGCAGCGGTATGAAGACGAAATGTTTGGCACCTATGAACAACAGCACCGTTTAACTCTTTGGGATGTCATTCCAAACTACCCTCATTATACAGGGCGTTTCTAAAAGCGCCGTTATTTTCAAAAAATTCACCACACAATGCAATGCCGTTCTTTTGCAAGAATGGCAAAAGCAGATTCTTCCTTAAATAAAGAGATAAACCATGGAAAAGAAATACGAACTGACTGATGAAACAATTGAGGTTGATGGCAAAACTCTCCACCGCATTCGTGCACTGAGAGACTTTTCTGATGTCGAGAAAGGTGACCTAGGCGGTTATATAGAGCGTGAAGGCAATTTATCTCATGAGGACTCCTGTTGGGTTTATCATAATGCCAAGGTTTATGGTAATGCACGGGTTTATGGGCATGCCTCGATTTATGATGGTGCAGAGATTTATGACAATGCTTTGGTTGGTGGTTATGTACTTGTGCACGATAATGCAAGGATTTACGGTGATGCTGGAATTTATGACAATGCAGAAGTGTATGGTGACGCAAAAGTTTACGGGGATGCGGTAGTTCATCTTGGTGTACACGTTGGCGGCTATACCGCCATATCAACTGGAGAAAAGACCAGATGAGAAAATACGAACTACTAATCTTATAGTATCTCTATAAGCCCTTTCTAACCACACAAACAACTTTTAACACATGCGTAATTCACGCCACGGGTGAATTGCGTACAACTGAAAGAAATAAAACATGACACATTCCCCCCTAACCGTTATGGCGCAAAAATATGGATTTTCTCATGACGAATTTCGAAAAACAATTATCAAAACATGTATCAGTCATAATTGTACTGATGAAGAATTTGCTGCATTTATCTCTGTTGCGAAAACTTATGGGCTCAATCCTTTAACTAAAGAAATATATGCACTCCCTAAAAAAGGCGGCGGCATTATTCCTGTTGTCTCTATTGATGGGTGGATAAAGATCATAAAGTCTAATCCCAAATTTGATGGCATGACCTTTCAAGATCAATTGGATAAGGATGGTAATCTCATTGCAATTAAATGTGCTATACGTCTCAAAGACATTAAAGACCCCATAGAGGTCACGGAATATTTAAAAGAATGCAAGCAAGAAAACAGCAAGCCTTGGAAAGATTTTCCAGCCCGTATGTTGCGTCACAAAGCCACTATACAATGTGCACGCTATGCTTTCGGATTTTCCGGTATTTATGAAGAAGATGAAGCAGCTCGTATCAATGAAACAAACCATAACAGTCAAAAACAATTGGTTTCTCAAGATATACTGATAAAAATCAGAGAATTAATCGAACAAACACAAGCCGATGAAATGAAGCTTCTCTCTTTTGCGCAGGTAGAAAATCTAACAGAGATGTCTTGTGAAACAGCACAAGAGATTTTAGGGCTTTTAGAAATAAAAGCAAGACAACAAAAAGAAAGAATACAACAATCCTTACCACCACAAGAGCAAAACGATCTCTCCACTCAAGATGCCGAATATATTCACATCCAAGATGTTGAATATGCACCAACACCACAAGAACAAAGAACGGCGGTGTAAAATGGAACAAAGAACAGCAGAATGGTTTCAAGCCCGCTTGGGTAAAGTCACCGCATCTAATGTTTACAGCGTAATCAGTAAGACAGCTAAAGGATTGCCTACAAGCAAATATGAAGATTACAAAATAAAACTTATTACAGAACGCTTAACAGGCGAAACCAGCCCCCATTATGAAACTGAAGATATGCGTTGGGGCGTTGAACATGAAGAAGATGCCTTGAGAGAATATGGCTTCATTTATGACACAGAAGTCACAAGATGCGGGTTTATCCAACACCCCACAATGGAAATGGCGGGGGCTAGCCCTGATGGGCTTATTGGAGAAGACGGTTTAATCGAAGTCAAATGCCCGAGATCAGTAACGCATATGCGCTTTTGTATAGGTGACGAAATCAAGCCTGAATATCTCGCACAAATACAATTCCAAATGGCTTGTACAAAGCGTCAATGGTGTGATTTCGTAAGCTATGACCCACGTTTTGTGGGGGAATCATCTCACTTGCGCATGAAAATCAAACGCATCCACCGTGATGAGAAACAAATTGAACAGATTAATAAAGCTGTTGAAGCCTTTTTAGCAGAAATAGAACGAGAGATAAAACAACTCTCAACAAAAGCTGCTTAACCTTATGGGGGTGCTCTCTCCTCCCAGCACCTCCGCCCTTTCATAATTATAATAAGAAGGATTACATTAAATGAATGAAAAAAAATTAAAAGCCTCAATAGAAAAAGTAAGTTTATTTGAACAAGCTTTACTATCAATGCGCTTGCAAAGGCTCGTCAATATACAAGACCTCTCAATTTATCTTGGAATGTCTATGACCTATATTAGAGAGCTTGTAAAAGCTGGTGTTTTCCCTAAACCAATACAAGAAGGACGATACTTAAAATGGGATATCGTTGAAATTGACCGATATATTGAAAGCAAAAAAGCCGAAAGAGATTCCATAGAACTACCACCACTATCGTAACAATCAACGCCCAGTCACAAAAGATGACCACTGATCTAAAAGAATACGACGCTGTTCTAAAAAGTCAGTTCTCATATAGGCTTTTGTGACTGAATTCCCCACTGAATGAGACAAAGTAAATTCCGCGATTTCAAATGGTGTTGATGTTGTCTCTGCTATCCAATCACGAAGACTAGATCTGAATCCGTGAGGTCGATAAGCAATCCCTCTATCTTTCATAAATTTAGAAAGCGTCATATCAGATATAGGCTTTCCAGAATTTCCAACAAACAAAAATCCATTTTTTCGATTCTTTTTGCTTTTTCAATGATAGCAATCGCTTCTTCTGTAAGCGGTACACGAAAATCAAAAACCTTTCCAACTATCCCCTTCATATTTTCTTTTGGAATTATCCATATTGATTGATTAATCTCCTCCAACCGTATATGCCTAATGGGCATTGAACGAACCCCCGTTAAAATTAAAAGCTTTAAGGCTAAATTTGATACAATATTATCATCTAAGGATTGATAAAATTCCGGAACTTCTTTCCATGGCATAGCCGGAATATTTTGAACATTTTGAATAAATTTTCCCAATAAAGCTTTTGCTTTTGGTACCAATTGCATATCCACATCTATGCCACGTGCTGCAGCATGTTTTATAGCAATATTCAAACGCGATAAAGCCTTGCTTGCTGTTTCGTTTTTGGTTTTCCAAATAGGAGATAAGCACTCTTTTATATCAATCTGCGTCAATTCAGTAATTGCTATATCTCCAAGCTTAGGAAAAACATGCAATGTAAGAGGTGTTAACCACCTTGCGGCTGTTCCTTCATTCTTCAATTCACTTTTCTTGGCTTCAAAAGCGCTTAAAACAATTTCTCTTAAAGAAATACTATCAACCGCCCGCCGTAATTTTTCATTTTTCCTTTTACGAATCGGGTCAATACCTTGGTTTAAAAGATCACGGCAAGCTGTAGCCTTAAGCCTTGCTTCTTTCAAAGATACAATGCTACAAGAGCCTAATCCCATTTCACGACGTTTTTTATTGAAATCAAATCGAAAAACCCAACGTCCTTGATTCTGTGCTGTCTTAATAAGCCATAGCCCAGCTCCATCCGCATATTTACCTTTAGGTAAATTTTTGACAGATAAGGCGGATAATCTATCACGTGTTCTTGTTTTCCTATTCACTTTTTAAACCACCTTTTAAACCACCTTTTGAATTGCGCTTTTGACAGATTCATCGGATATCAAGGTCGTATATAAAAGACAATTAATTAAATAAAAACAACAAGATAAGATAAACAACAACATCAAGTGATATTGTAGAAAATCCATAATTGGTGCGGTCGAGAAGACTCGAACTTCCACGGGTTGCCCCACAGCGACCTCAACGCTGCGCGTCTACCAATTCCGCCACGACCGCACGTGGTGAAGCCAAATATATTGTCTTTTTGGATTTAACAAATCACAAAGCAAGGCACAAGCCTATTTTCACTTTCCGATGATTTATTTTATCTAGATCACCTATACCCCAATAGAGATTATGAAAACATGGACTTTACTATGATCTACACACCATCATCATAAAATTAGCTTGTGCAACTTTATCCTTTTCATAAGAACCATGAAAACTTGTCGTAATCGTCGTAGCTCCCTGCTTTCGTACTCCTCTCATAGCCATACACATGTGTTCAGCTTCAATCAATACCGCAACACCGCGAGGTTTTAGATGTGTTTCCAAAGCATTAGCTATTTGAGCTGTCATAGCTTCTTGTGTCTGTAAACGACGCGAAAAGATATCTACAACACGAGCAATTTTTGAAAGACCAACGACCTTTGCATCAGGAAGATAAGCAATATGTGCTTTACCAACAATTGGAATCATATGATGTTCACAATGTGAATAAAAAGAGAGATCCTTGACTATTACTGATTCATTATATCCTGAAACTTCTTCAAAAACTGTATCCAAGATCTCTTCAACCGATTCGGTATAACCCGTAAAAAGATTGCGATATGCCTTAGCTACACGCTTAGGAGTATCTAAAAGCCCTTCTCGATTCGGATTTTCCCCCATCCATAACAGTAATGTACGAATCGCTGCTTCTACTTCTTCAGAACTAGGACGTTTGTTCTCAGATAAAAATGGGTTTTTAGTATCTCCTTTAACATTGTGCATTTAAAAACTCCAAGTTCACTCTATACAAAGCATTTGCTACCTACCTATTTCATCCTGTATAATCTCTATATAATCCAATTAAAAGCTTAAACAATCACAGCTCTCGAAATTTCAGGCAATAGCTCATGATTGATAACATCTATAGTGAAAAAATACTTGAATATGCTGCGCATATAAGCAAAATTGGCCGTCTTAATAATCCGGATGCAACATCAAAAAAACGTGCACACATTTGCGGCTCAACAGCTACTGTAGATCTAAAAGTAGCAAATCATACCGTTACAGATTTTGCTCAGGAAGTGCGCGCATGTGTGCTCGGGCAGGCTGCAGCTTCACTTTTAGCATATCATATCATTGGTCAAACAACACAAAATCTTAAACTATTACGTGAAATTATCTATCAGATGCTGACAGAAGATGGCCCCCCTCCGTCAGCTCCATTCGAAGCATTTTCTTGCTTGCAGCCCATTAAAGACTATAAAGCACGCCACACATCAACGATGCTTATCTTTGATGCCGTGATAGATTGTATTGAACAAATTGAAGAAAAATAAATGCTTGAATCACACCCTCAACAAAAAAAGAGACAAACGCGTAATTATACGGGTCCTTGGCGAAAAACACCTGGACGATTACTTGGTATTCTCTTGATACGTTTTTATCAACTAACACTTTCTTGCTTTATAGGAAATCAATGTCGCCATGCACCGACCTGTTCGGAGTATACCTATGAAGCAATCGCACGTCATGGGCTGTGGGCTGGCGCGTGGTTGGGACTGTTTCGTCTCGTGCGTTGTGGTCCATTTGGAACACATGGTTTTGATCCCGTACCTACCTCTCTTGGAGATTCTTACTGTTTTTATAAACCTTGGCACTACTGGAAAATTTCTGCCAGACATAACAAATAGTTCTTTTCTTTTTTTATGTGTATTGATAGAAAATTAGCCTATTGGCCTTAACTGATTTATCACTAAGTTTTCACGAAACCATCCGCAATCATTCGCGGAATTGGATTAAAGGGGTGTTTTATGTCTTGCTCTGTTTCTCTTTCTTTTCCCGATGGTTCAAATCGTGATTATCCCAGCGAAATGACTGGCTTAGAATTAGCGGAATCGATTTCTAAATCACTTGCAAAAAAAGCAGTGGCCTATAGCCTTAATGGTATCACACGAGATCTATCGGATCCCTTAGGGCAGTCTGGTCAGATAGAAATCATTACCCGAGACGACCCGCGTGCCCTTGAATTTATACGCCATGATTGTGCGCATGTCCTAGCCGAAGCAGTACAGGAGCTCTTTCCTGGAACGCAAGTTACAATTGGCCCTGTTATTGAAAATGGTTTTTATTATGATTTTGCACGTGAACAACCTTTTACATTGAGTGATCTCACCATCATTGAAAAAAAGATGCGTGAAATTATCCAACGTAATAAACCATTCAGAAAAGAAGTTTGGTCTCGCAAAAAAGCAAAGGAGATTTTTTCTCAAAAAAACGAGCTTTATAAAGTCGAGCTTATTGATAGCATTCCCGAAAATCAAGATTTGAAAATCTATTATCAAGGTGATTGGTTTGATCTTTGCCGTGGTCCACACATGCAATCTACTGGACAAATTGGAAATGCTTTCAAACTGATGAAAGTTGCAGGAGCTTATTGGCGGGGTGATGCTCATAATCCGATGCTAACGAGAATTTATGGTACGGCGTTTGCTCATGAGAATGACTTAAAAGCTTATCTACACATACTAGAAGAAGCTGAAAAACGTGATCATCGCCGCTTGGGACGTGAAATGGACTTATTTCATTTTCAAGAAGAAAGCCCAGGAATGATTTTTTGGCACAAAAAAGGCTGGAAAATGTTCCAAAATTTGATCAGCTATATGCGTAGACGCCTTGATGATCATCAATATGCTGAAGTGAATGCACCACAAGTTCTCGATAAATCACTTTGGGAATTATCTGGTCATTGGGAATGGTACAAGGAGAATATGTTCAAAGCAATTCCAGCAGCTGATGATTGGGATGATAAATGTCTTTACGCTCTTAAACCAATGAATTGCCCTGGTCATGTGCAGATTTTTAAACATGGTTTAAAATCTTACCGAGATTTGCCCATAAGACTCGCGGAATTTGGTCTTGTCCATCGCTATGAACCTTCAGGTTCCTTACACGGACTTATGCGTGTGCGTAGCTTTACACAAGATGACGCACATATTTTTTGTACAGATGAGCAGTTAGCCGATGAATGCCTCAATATTAATGACCTGATCTTATCAACTTATGCTGATTTTGGTTTTAAAGAAATCAGTCTTAAACTTTCAACACGCCCAGAAAAACGTGTCGGATCTGATGCATTATGGGATCATGCAGAAAATATCATGAAATCTGTTCTTAAAATGATTGAGACAAAATCCGCAGGACAAATCAAAACAAGTATCCTTCCAGGTGAAGGTGCATTTTATGGACCTAAATTTGAATATACACTGAAGGATGCTATTGGTCGCGAATGGCAATGCGGAACTACACAAGTAGACTTTAACCTTCCTGAACGTTTTAATGCATTCTATATTGATAAAGATTCAGAAAAACGCCAGCCAGTCATGATTCACCGTGCCATTTTTGGATCGATGGAGCGCTTTCTTGGTATATTAATCGAAAATTTTGCTGGACATATGCCACTCTGGCTTGCTCCTGAACAAGTCGTTGTAGCAACAATTACATCCGAAGCAAATGAATATGCAAAAAAAATAACGGCAAAGCTGAAAGCTGTCGGACTTTCAACAACATCAGATCTTCGTAATGAAAAAATTAACTATAAAATACGTGAACATTCTTTACAAAAAGTTCCGGTAATTTTGGTATGCGGTAGACGTGAAGCTGAAACAAATAGTGTGAATATGCGCCGCTTAGGAAGCACAGATCAAGTTCTTTTACCTATAGAAGAAGTTATTAAGCAGCTCACAAACGAAGCAACACCACCAGATTTACGCCGTTTAATAAATGCTTAAAGGGTGGTAAAAAATGAAAGGGATTATAAAGTGAAGGTGATCATCGTTATCGTGCTCTGTCAAGCACACGCTTACATTCAATGAGTTCAAACAGTGTTTCTTGCAACAATGCTTTATCAGTTTTGTCTTTGTAAATATTCACAGAACCGACAGACGCTTCCCCCTCATGCTTCATAAAACTTAAAAGCCCAAAAGAGGATTTTTTAGGCTTACTATTGGTAGATTCAGAAGTTTGCTCTGCATGTTTCTTTTCTATTACAATATTCATAGCATCAAGATCACCATTACCCAATGCAGTAACAAAAGCAACACCATTTTCTTTCAAAAGGCGCTGTACACCTTTTATTGTATACCCCTGATCATACAGTAATTGCTTGATACCATTAAGCAAATCAACATCAACTGGGCGATAATAGCGCCTTCCCCCACCACGCTTCATTGGTTTAATCTGCCTAAAACGTGTTTCCCAGAATCTTAATACATGCTGCGGAAGCCCTAATAACTCGGCTACTTCGCTAATGGTACGAAAAGCATCAGAGCTCTTATCCATTTTGCAACACCTTATCTAAAACACGACCAATAATTCTATGACGACTCATCAGATTCTAATCTCTCAACAAGATTGGTCAAAAATAGGACCACATTTGATTCCATTTAAACTAAAAAGCTTTTTGCTTAAAATAGAATATAGGATTTTATTTTATATAATTTTTTAACAAATACCAAACCTTGTAACAAAGTTTACTCAGGTGATATTATTTTTTTCTTGCGCGATGCGAATCCAAAATTCTTTGTTTCAGTACATTTGCAGCCTTAAACGTCACGACACGTCGTGGCAGGATAGGCGCTTCAACACCGGTCTTTGGATTACGTCCAACACGTTCACTTTTATTACGAACTTGAAACGTCGCAAAAGAAGAGAGTTTAACTACCTCACCTCTTACAAGTGAATTGCAAATTTCTTCTAAAACCAATTCCACCAAAGCTGCTGATTCAGTATGTGACAAGCCCACTTTTCTACAAACTACGCTCGCTAAATCTGCACGCGTTACTGTCTTACTTGTCATTATAACCACCTATTCAAATATTAAAAATTACAAAATGATTTATACGTTTTATTCAAATATGGTCAAGCGACTATAATCTACCAACGAATAAGAATTGCTCCCCATGTAAATCCACCTCCCATAGCTTCTAACATGACGAGATCTCCTTTTTTAATCCTTCCATCATGAATAGCCGTTGTTAAAGCCAATGGCACTGACGCTGCAGACGTATTACCATGTTGATCAACAGTAATTACAACTTTATCTAGAGCAATTCCAAGTTTTTTAGCTGATGCCTCAATAATACGTTTGTTAGCCTGATGAGGCACAAACCAATCTAATTGTGAAGAATCTATACCAGCAGCTGCAAAACAATCATCAACCACATCCGTTATCATACCAACTGCATATTTAAAAACTTCTCGTCCTTCCATACGTAAATAGCCTGTCGTTTGCGTTGTTGAAGGTCCACCATCAACATACAGCTTATCCATATATGCACCGTTAGAGCGCAATTTTGCAGACAATATGCCACAATTAAAAGCCATATCGTCCTTAAGTTCTTGTGCTTCCAAAACAACCGCACCCGCGCCATCACCAAACAAAACACATGTTGTACGATCTTCCCAATCTAAAATTCGAGAAAATGTATCAGATCCAATAACCAAAATTCTTTTGGCTGCTCCACAGCGTAAATAAGCATCTCCTGTTGTTAAGGCAAAAATAAAACCAGAGCAAACAGCTTGAACATCAAAAGCAAATCCACGGCTCATTCCTAAAGCATGCTGAATCTCAACAGCAGAAGCAGGAAAAGTTCGGTTTGGTGTTGAGGTTGCTAAAATAATACAATCAATATCTTTTATTGTTAAACCAGCATTGATAAGCGCTGCTTGTGCAGCCTCGACTCCTAAAGAAACCGTTGTTTCATTTTCATTGGCAATATAACGTTGGCGTATTCCTGTACGCTGAACGATCCACGAATCTGATGTTTCAACAAATTTTGCAATCTCATCATTCGATAAGCTCTTTTTAGGCAAGGCACTTCCTACACCACGCACAACGGATCGAATCATTAGGTTCTAACCTTTTTCTGAAATTTCTCACTTATACTAAAAATGTTTATCATATGGCCTCCTCATTTATCGTGGCTTCATCTTCTTTATCAAAAAGTGTTTCTTTATTTTCATGAAACCGCCGTAAATCAGCGGTTATTTTCTGCAAAAGTCCATTATTAACCATCTCATAACCAATGCGGATAGCAGAAGCAAAACCGCCAGCATTAGCACTACCATGACTTTTTATGACAACACCATTCAAACCTAAAAGCACTCCACCATTAACTCTATCCGGATCCATTTTATGTTTAAGTGTACGAAAAGCGCCCCGCGATAAAAAATAACCAAGAGATGAAAAAAAAGAGCTACGCATAGCGGAGTTTAAGATCTCCCCTATCTGCCGCGCAGTCCCCTCTGCTGTTTTTAAAGCAATATTACCAGAAAAGCCTTCTGTTACAACAACATCTACTGTTCCTTTTCCAATATCATTACCTTCAACAAATCCCTTATATTCTAAGCCTTCTAATTGCACTTCACGCAATATCATTCCAGCCTTTTTGATTGCATCAAGGCCTTTAACCTCTTCAACCCCCACATTTAAGAGCCCAACACTTGGTTTTTCAGTGTGATATAAGGCACGAAACATGCCCGCTCCCATAACCGCCAAATCAACCAACTGGCTAGCAGATGCACCAATCGTTGCCCCAATATCCAAAACAATACTCTCACTACGAAGTGTTGGCCAAATACCTGCAATCCCAGGACGTTCAGCCTCTGCCATCATTTTTAAACAAAAATAGGACATTGCCATGAGTGCACCAGTATTACCAGCAGAAATGCAAACATCAGCTTCACCATTTTTTACTGCTTCGATTGCATACCACATTGATGATTTACCACGCCCATTGCGAAGTGCTTGGCTTGGCTTCTCATCCATACGCGTATAACTTTCTGTAGGATAAAAGCGCGACACAGAAGCTAAACAAGGGTATTTTTTTAAAACTGGCTTAACAGCATCATCTACTCCATAAAATAGAAAATAAATATTTGGAAAATATTTTTGTACAATTGCTGCTCCTGCAATAGCCGCTTCCGGACCATAATCACCACCCATTACATCCACAGAAATTCTAATCACGCTAGCACATCCCACATCTTTTCATTTACGCTTTTAAACTCATGTTGCAATTTTTGCTATTGAACAACCGCGAAGCATATTGTGCAAAAATAGCCTCGTGGAAAATACCGTTTTTATAATATTTATAATAGTATACAATAGATAACTTTTTTATGCTTTTACAATCACTTCAAACTTTTCAAAACAGAAAATGGTGATAATTTTTGCTCAGCTTCTTCTAAATTTTCAACCATACTCATATTTATCCCCTCTTTTCGCGGATAACGATTAATTGACAACTCAAAAAATTCTTCCATGACTGCACCAATATCAATCTTATCGCCATAAAACACTTCTGGTATATCTGGTCCTTCCGCATCTAAAAATAATTCACCTGTATCCTCTGATATTTTTGGTTTCATCAAGTTTGAGTCTTCTGGAACAAAAACAACCTCAATATTTTCATAGAGATTATTTTCTAGTGGTTCTAATGTGATAACACACAATTGTATTATACGCGCCCGCAGAAAACCTTTTACGCGTACCCCACGCTTTTTCCACGGTAAAATATGGAATTCCCCCTCACAAGATTTCACTTCAACTAAATCATGATTCTTAGCTAAATGTGCACATTCTCGTTGATCTGCACAAATATGAACCCTTATACCTTTAAGGGGTAATGAACGTACTGAGATTGAATAAGCCAAAGCAAATGTCATTTGAGAAACATTTTGAACATTCATTGGCGGCTCCCGAATATGAAGGGATGAATATACTGTGCTTTTATTTAGCTAAAGTACATTTCATTGATTTTTTTTCTTTTCTAAAGAAATTCTGTATGGCATAATTTACCTTATAACAGGGAAACTCAATGTAAGCTATGGCAGATTAAGCTAAAATTAGAAAAAAACTTGAGGTTGCCTTCTTGTCATACGTCTAAGATAAAATGGAGATATCATTGTTTCAAGTGCCCCACAGAATGGCCTTAATCAAACGCAAGTTATTGATTGGTCTGTTAATAGCAAACATGGTAGCAATTGCTGGTTGTAGTCTTATTGATTCTTCAGGTTCAAGCCAGATATATAAAGAAGGCTATATCCTTGATAAAAATGCTCTTGATTCTATTGCTATTGGATCAAGTCAAGAGCAAGTTATTTTAACCTTAGGAACCCCTTCACTAAAAACAAAATATGACAATGAGGTCTTTTATTACATCTCACAAACTCGGTACCGTGGGATGCAGTTTATGAAAACTAAGATTATTGATCGCAAAGTTTTAGCCATTTACTTTAATAAAAACAACCAAGTTGTTAAAGTAGCCAATTATGGTCTACAAGATGGTCAGGTATTCGATTTCATTGCACAAACGACACCAACTGCAACCAAAGAACAACCTTTCTTAATCCAGATTATTAAAGGCCCTGCAGGCCCTGCAAATTTGCCAATTCACAACTAAATTCTCATATTCTGGATACAATCTCGATGTTATCAGTCCCGATAACATCGAGATTGTAGCACTGCTTTTAGTGGCGAATTTTCTTCGCCATACTATCAAGAACCGCATTGACAAGCTTTGGCTCATCACCTTCAAAAAATGCCTTTGCTATATCGACATATTCATTCATAACAACAGCAATAGGCACATCTTGGCGGTTGATTAACTCCCATAAACCTGCACGCAAAATTGCTCGTAGTATAGAATCAAGACGTGAAAGTGACCACTCTGCAGAAAGCTGTTGATGAAGCATAGGATCAAGCTGTTTCTGATCTTTTACAACACCAGTTATAATAGCCAAAAACCACTGAAAATCAGCATCAAGATACTGATCTCCATCGATATTTTTTCCTAAACGATAAGCCTCGTATTCAGCTGCTGTTTCCATCACACCAGAACCCACTATATCCATTTGATAAAGTGCTTGAACTGCAGCGAGTCTTGCCGCTCCACGTTTATTGGCTGAACGCGGAGAATATTTGCCTTTTATATCAGCCATATTTAATGATTATCTCCAAATCTCTTTTTTAGAGCGATCATACATAAAGCAGCTTCAGCAGCAAAACCACCCTTATTTTTTTTATCCTGTTTTGCACGCTTCCATGCTTGTTCTTCATTTTCAACGGTCAAAATACCATTTCCAATAGCCAAATTCTTATGGACAGTTAAATCCATCAATGCACGACAAGAATCATTAGCAACAATTTCAAAGTGATATGTTTCACCCCGAATAACACAACCAAGTGCTACATAACCATCGTAAAGTACCTTACTTTTTTCGGCAAAAGCTATTGCAGCTGGTATTTCTAATGCTCCTGGCACTGTCACAATATCATAGCTGGCTTCAGCTTTTTGCAAAACACCCACTGCACCTGTAAGAAGCGCATCAGAAATCCCATCATAAAAGCGCGCTTCAACAATCAATACATGCGGCTTTTTACGTATCTCTTTTACCATAATGGAATCCCACAAAAAATTAACAAAAAACTTAGGAAGTATAAAACACAAAGTTGTAAAAGTTATAATATCACTTATTCATCTTTTACTTTAAAATCAGACAATTTGGCAGCATAACGAGCAAATTGATCAATTTCTAAATTGACCTGATCTCCAATTTTAGCTTGTCCCCAAGTTGTCACTTTAAGTGTATGGCGAATAATAAGAACATCAAAAACACGATTCTCAACAGAATTAACAGTCAAAGATGTTCCATTAAGTGCAATAGAACCTTTATTTACAATAAAGGGCGTCAATCGTGATGGAACTTGTAGAAAAAAACGAACTGCATCACCTTCATTTTTCTGATCAACGATCTCAGCCAAACCATCAATATGACCAGAAACCAAATGTCCACCCATTTCGTCACCCAATCGTAGCGAACGTTCTAAATTAACAAAAGTTCCTTTTGTCCATTGTGCAAGATTAGTCAAACGCAATGCTTCTTCCCACGCTTCTACAGCAAACCAATTGTTATTCGCTTGTTTTGATCCTCTCTCAACAACTGTCAGACAAATCCCTGAACACGCAATTGATGCTCCAATTTCTAAACTCTTCATATCATAGCGCGTAGAAATCTTTAAATGCACTCCTTGGTTTAAAGATTGAATATCTTCAACACAACCAATATCCGTTATAATCCCTGTGAACATAACGTCTTACGCCTCCATTTATAAAAACGATCATTTCCAAACATTCTTGTCTCAACTTCATGAAATTGCGAAAGGTAATTCGCAAAATGAGGGGCTTCAATACGGTCTTCACCTAAAATAATGGGTGCATAAAAGCATATCAAATGATCCACACAACCAGCATTTAAAAACTTTTCTCCTGTCTTTACGCCTCCCTCAAGTAAAACGCTATTGATTCCACATTGATAAAGCAGCTGTAAAATAGCAAGAGGCTGCATGCAACCATTGCTCATTTCTACCGAATATACAGATACACCATACTGTTCTAGCGCACTTTTTTTGCGCTTCTTTGAAAGATTCGTCTTACAAATAACCCATGTAGGAATTGTTGTTGCAGTTTGGACAACTTTTGCATTAAGTGGAATGCATAAATCAGTATCCAAAATAATACGTATAGGCGAACGCCTCTCCATCCCTGGCAAACGGCAATTTAATTGCGGGTCATCGGCTAATATAGTGCCAATACCAACAATAATAGCATTATTTTGAGCACGTAGAATATGGGTATGGGTATGAGAAGTGATTCCACTAATTTTTATTCCACCCTGCCCTTTTTTTCCCACACCATTATCAGCAGAAATTGCCATTTTTAAAGTGACTGCACAGCGCTGGAGCTTCCTTATACACCAATGCGTGCACAACGCTTCAAAAGCCTCTTCAGCCAAAACTCCCTCAACAACCTCAATGCCAGCTGCGCGCAAAAGAGCAATACCACGGCCATCAACCCGCTTATCTAGATCAGTAAGAGCAATAACAACCCGTGAAACACCTGAATTTATAAGAGCATTTACACACGGCGAAGTTTTGCCATAATGTGAACAAGGCTCTAGAGTAACATAGGCAGTAGCACCACGGGCCAAGGGGCCTGCCATGTGTAAAGCTTGTATCTCAGCATGAGGCCTCCCGTGGATGGCTGTAACACCATAGCCAACAATGGAGGTCCCTGCACTACCATCATTTCGTGCGATTAATGTGCCGACAGAAGGATTTTCACCAGTAAGACCGACATGACGCTCTGCCAAACGGATAGCAGCAGCCATAAACCGCTCATCTTGCGCTTTTTCATTCATCAAAACAAGATTCTGTATCCGTTATACCCTTTGACAATTCGTCTATAACATCGTGAAAATCACTTGCATTACGAAAATCTCGATAGACAGAAGCAAACCGAATATAAGCAATATCATCAATGCCTTTCAATGCTTCCATCACAAGATGCCCAATTTTTTCCGAAGTAATCTCCGGTTCTCCTAAACTCTCGAGCCGACGTACAATGCCAGAAATTGCTTGTTCAAGATAATCGGGATCGATATTGCGTTTACGCACAGCTATATCAACCGATCGCATCAATTTATCACGATCAAATGGCTCACATCGACCACTTTTTTTAGAAACCAAAAGCTCACGCAGTTGAACACGTTCAAAAGTTGTAAAACGGCCACCACAAACAGAACACACACGCCGACGACGAATTACTGCCCCCTCCTCAGCAGGGCGCGAATCCTTAACCTGTGTATCCTCATATTGGCAGTAAGGACAGCGCATCTTTTTATATCCTTAACAAGTGCTAAGATAAGAGTAAAGAGGAAATTTATTTGTCATAACTTCTACCTTTTTCCTAACAGCCATTTCAACGCTACTATTGTCCTCATCGCTTTTTGCCATCCTGAGACCATCAAGAACTTCTGAAATCAGATGACCAATTTGAATAAACTCGCTTTCTGCAAAACCACGCGTTGTCGCAGCAGGTGATCCCAAACGAATCCCTGATGTCACAGATGGTGTTTCAGGATCAAAAGGAATACCATTTTTATTGCAGGTAATATAAGCACGTCCCAAAGCCAATTCCGCACGTTTTCCTGTCAAATTTTTGGAACGCAAATCAACCAACAACAAATGATTGTCTGTACCGCCAGAGACAATATTAAAACCATTATTCTGTAATGTCTTTGCTAGGGTTTTGGCATTAGCAACAACATTGGCACTATAATTTTTAAAAGCAGGCTGTAAAGCCTCCTCAAATGCAACAGCCTTAGCCGCAATCACATGCATTAAAGGACCACCTTGAAGACCGGGGAAAATCGCCGAGTTGATTTTTCTCGCTAAAGCTTCATCATTTGTTAAGATCAAACCACCACGAGGACCTCGCAGCGATTTATGTGTTGTAGTCGTCACAATATGCGCATGTGGAACAGGTGAAGGATGAACACCACCAGCGACTAAGCCAGCAATATGAGACATATCAACAAGTAAATAAGCTCCGATTTCATCTGTAATTTCACGGAATCGCTTCCAATCCCATAGGCGAGGATAAGAGGAGCCACCTGCTATAATAAGTTTAGGCTTACGTTCCTTTGCAAGACGCTCAACCTCCTCCATATCAAGAATTTGATCCTCTTTACGCACACCATAAGAAACAACATTAAACCATTTTCCCGACATATTGACGGATGAACCGTGGGTAAGATGACCACCAGAATTTAAATCCAACCCCATAAATGTATCACCAGGTTGGAGTAAAGCTAAAAACACAGCTTGATTCATTTGGCTACCAGAATTAGCCTGAACATTCGCAAAAGCAGCACCAAAAAGCTGTTTTGCCCGTTCAATTGCTAAATCTTCAACCACATCAACAAAGTGACACCCTCCGTAGTAGCGCTTTCTTGGATAACCTTCTGCATATTTATTGGTTAAAACCGATCCCTGTGCTTCAAGAACTGCTCTCGAAACAATATTCTCTGACGCAATCAGCTCAATTTCATGTTGTTGACGATGAAACTCCCCCCTAATTGCATCAAAAATTGCAACATCAACGGTTTGTAAATTATCATTAAAAAAGCGTTCTTGTGTGTCATTTGCTTGCTGGGTCATAAAACACGTTCCTAACATAAAAAAAATAAAGTAATGAACGATAACACAGCAAGCCGTGCAGACCAAATATTTTAAATTGTTTTTATTCAAAAATACAGTAAATATTTGCCTTATTTTTTTGTAATTTAAATCAGTTTTTTGCTATCTAACAATAAAATTCTAGCCTTGCAAAAACAAATAGTGCAAAATGAGTATTATGTTTATCTTAACATATTATTATTGCAGCATTTTTATCAGAAAATAACCTCCCACCTTAAGGTATTCAATAATTTACAATGCATTATAGTGTGACAAGCTGAATATGAAAAAAAATTGATTCAAGGCAAATAGAATGGCAACAAAAGTTTTTATTGATGGTGAACATGGAACGACTGGATTACAGATACAAAAGCGACTAGCAGAGCGTTCGGATTTAGAATTACTCTCTCTTTCTCATACAGATAGACATAACATTGATATTCGTCGAGACTGTCTTAATCAAACCGATATTGCTATTTTATGTCTTCCAGATAACGTTGCACGCGAAACGGTTAACCAGCTAAAAAATAATAAAAAAATTAGAATTATTGATAGTTCAACAGCTCATCGTATTACACCAGAATGGGTCTACGGTTTTCCTGAAATGACTGCAGGACAAAAGAAACGTATCCAAGAAGCGCGTTACGTAACGAATCCCGGATGTTATCCTACCGGCGCAATTAGCTTGATTCGACCACTCCGTGAAGCAGGTTTGCTAGACGCTTATTATCCAATATCAATTAACGCAATATCTGGTTATACCGGTGGGGGTAAACAATTAATTGCACAAATGGAAAACCAATCGCCAAAAGATGATCTTTACGAAAATTATTTCATTTATGGTCTTAACCTTAAACATAAACATGTGCCAGAAATTAAAGTCTATGGACAAATCAATCAAACACCCATTTTCGTACCAAGTGTAGGGCGCTTTCCTCAAGGAATGATTGTAAATCTTCCACTGCATCGTCATTTATTTACAAAAACAGCTAACTGTTCTGATTTGCGCGAAATTCTTGAAAATCATTATGCTGGACAGAATATCATATCAGTTGCATCACGAGAAGAAACTGATGAACTTAGCAAACTCAATCCAGAACATTTCGCACATACAGATGGTATGAAATTGTTTGTTTTTGGAAATGAAAGCGAAGGGATTTTCAATCTCTGTGCCATATTAGATAATTTGGGTAAAGGCGCATCTGCAGCTGCTATTCAAAATCTCGACTTAATGCTGTAGGGAGCTAATATTATCTTTAGTCATAAAAATCATTCAACAGAACGATATGCCCCTTTTGTTGCTCGCCAATGCGCAACTGAAAAACACAATGTTGCTAGCGCAACACTTTGATGAATGAGTCCTAAACTTATGGGGACTTCATGTAACAACGTAACAATACCCAAGAGCGCCTGAACAACGATCATGGCACATATAAAAAATGCACGACGAGAATGGGTTGAATGTGGAACATTCTTTTGTACATACAACGCATGAATAATCGCTGTAACAAATAAAAAATAAGCAAAAAAACGATGAATGAATTGGACCGTCAAGGGATTTTCAAATAAATTACGCCAAACGGGATTATGCTGTAGTAATCCATCGGGTATGATTTGCCCATCCATAAGTGGCCATGTATTATAAACTTTTCCGGCATGAAGCCCTGCAACCAAAGCACCAAAATAAATCTCAACCATAATCAGAACAACAAGCCAACCGGCAAAATTTTGAATCCTTTGATTTGCTGGTTTTTCTGAATATTCTGTAAGTCCTCGAGATAAATAAGTAACAAAAATAATAACAAAACATGCTGTGATAAGATGGAATGCCAAACGATATTGGCTCACGCTTGTTAGATTACTTTGGCCAATACCCGAAGCCACCATCCACCAACCAATGGCCCCTTGAACAGCAATGAGAATTGGTACAATAGCAAGCTGAACCAAAATATTTTTTTCAATAGGTTTGGTTATCCAAAACCAAATTAACCCCAGCAAAGCCACAAGCCCAACAAGACGCCCAAGAACGCGATGCGCCCATTCCCACCAGAAAATCACTTTAAACGCACTTAATGTCATATCGCGATTAAGCAGCTTATATTGTGCTATCTGTTGATATTTTGAAAACTCTTCCTGCCATTGCTCCACACCAATTGGTGGAATTACGCCGTGAATTGGTTTCCATTCAGTTATTGATAATCCTGATCCCGTCAAACGGGTAGCCCCCCCCACTAAAACAATCGCCAAACAAAGCAATAAAATAGAATAAAGCCACCCTTGAATGTGTTTTCGACTTTTTTTTTGCAATGATGTCAAAACACTCTTACTCTTTACTGTCATCTCTGATTGCCCCACGATTCTCTCCAACCACAATTCATTTCAAAGTCCAAACATTATATCTTAGCTATTCTAGTATGTATTGCAACTTTAGCACAAGACAAACGTACCACTATAACACGTGAAAAATATTCCTTAAGACATTTATTATGATGCAACCACGCGGTAAACAATCTTCGGAAACTTGTTTACCATTTGCATCATCCAATTCTGTTGATTAAGAACAATATTACAAATGTAATAATCTGTTAGCTCTGCAAATTGCTCAAATCCATATTGAGGTTCATTCGCCATTTCTAAAATAATAAAATCATAATCTTTTTTAAATTCTTGTAATACATGAGGGATATCATTTGAAAAATCTTGTGCACAAACAGCACTTGTTAGCCCTTGGGGAAGAATATCAACTCCCGTGTCATAATCACGATAAATAACATCCTGTAATTGGGCATTTCCCGTTAAAATATCACTTAAGCCCCGATGTGGACCAATTATTTTCTCTATTTGTTGACCAGAAAGATCCACCAACAAAACTGTCTTGCGATCTTTTATGAGATGAAGAGAAAGTTTCGCTGCTGTCCTAGCAGCTTCTGGCCCAATTATTGAAACAACTGTTGAAGAACGACCTTTCAAAACATCCGATAATCCCTCTATTGTAATACAAGCCTCAAGATTTTTCACCCCCCTAGATACTAAAATGCTCTCATCATTTTTAAAACCATTTTCTTCCGGTTGATCTTTTTTTATTCCAAGGCATTGATAAAACAATAAAAATCCTCCCAAAAGAGTGACTAAGCTTGCTAACACACCAACAATCATATTTTTTCCGTACAGAGCCATAAAAGAAATTGGCGCTAAAGTTGTTGGCACAACCACATGAATCTTTGTATTTTGCAAGAGAAGAGTATCCTTACTCATCTTTTTATTTTGCGCATCTACCACTGCTCTGATGTTATTTTCCAGCTCGTTAAACATTTGATTCAAAGATTGGGACTGATCTGTTATAAAAAGGCTAATCCTTTTTTTGAGCTGTTCTTCAAAGTTACTTGCAATAGCTTCATCTGAATGAATTTGATCAGCGATTTGCAAAATTTTATTTTCTAATTGATGAGAAATTACCTCTAATTCCGCAGTCATTGCCTTAATTTGAGGGTGTGTCCAACCTAATTGTGCAACCATATGCGCTCTTTGCGTTTCCAACAGACCACGCTTGGATTCTAATGCAGAAATCGCTGAATTGCTTGCAATAAATGATAAAGACAGTAAGGACTGTCCATTTGCGCGCATCATCTGAATGGTTGAATTCAAACTCGTTAAACGAATACGCTTTAAAGTTGCTTCCGTTAATTGCACAGAAAGATCATGAAGCTCCGTTTGTTTTAGATCATGGTGAATAAAAGAATCAATAGATGAGCGAAATCCCTGCACTATATTTAATACCGCAGTATTATCATATTGTTGATTAGTTTGCTGCTCTGCTAACAATAATCTTTGTTTCTGTTTTATAATTGCTTCTGAAAATGCCGAAAACCAAGTTTCCAATCCATGTTGGGCAGCTTCAAGTGTTCCTGCTTCAACAGTAAGGTTGATGAAATCACCATTGCGAGACAAACGAATACTTTCACGAAAACCTTTTTTTTGAGAAGCATCTAGAAAAAAATTCTTTAAGCTTGAATCATTTGAAAGAAAGGGTTGTGAAAATAAAAGCGCAACAACATTATTCTGTTTATCAATTGGCAAAGGTTTTCCCACAGAATCAGATAATGAAAATGTTAAAGTTGCTCGATAGGCTCGTGGCTGAACAAAGTAATACAAGCAACTCAAAAATGCACAGAACACTGCTAACAACAAAACAACCAAAATGTTTCGCATTACTGTATCTACCAACAGTTTCCTATTGCACTTAAAATTCATCTTTATTTCAACCGGCAAAATAATTCATATTTTTTTATTAAGAGAAAGTAGTAACTATCCTCTTAACTTGAGTTCATATTATTTTGAGCTAAGAAAAACGTAAACTTTAAGAAAAAATGTTTAGCAATATTTCAAAAAACTTTAACGCATATTTTGTTTGATATGATCTAGTCGTTTTTTTGCTTCAGAAGTAAGCACCGCTCTAATGGTAATAGAACCATCATCATGCCCTTCCTGCATTATTTCACCAGAATTTTCATAAAACCAATCAATAAGCGACATTTCATGAGGTCTTAAAAGATATTCAATGTTTTGCAGTTCTCCAAAAATTCGCTTTTCAATTGTTGTTAATAAGTGATCTAACCCATCGCCTATGAGCGCTGATACCATGACTGCAGGATTTAACCGTGTTTTTGCGCTTGTTTGCAAAACATTTATTGCATGCTCATCTAATATATCAATCTTATTCCAAACTTCTATGATATGCTCTGTATCATCAATATTGATACCAAGACTTGAAAGCACTTCTAAAACATCTTGGGCATGCGCACGATGATCAAGATCTGACATATCTCTCACATGCAGAATGAGATCAGCTTCAATCACTTCTTCAAGGGTTGCTCTAAAAGCCGCAATCAAATTTGTTGGTAAGTTAGAGATAAAACCTACAGTATCAGATAAAAGAACAGTTTTCCCATGAGGAAGAATAACTTTGCGCAAAGTTGGATCAAGCGTCGCAAACAACATATCCTTTGCTAAGACATCCGCACCGCTTAAACGGTTAAAAAGAGTTGATTTTCCCGTATTGGTATATCCCACCAAAGCAACAACAGGATGGGATGTTTTTTTTCTTTTCGCTCTATGAAGAGCACGTGTTTTAACAACTGTTTCCAATTCGCGACGAATACGAATAATTTTTTCTTGCAGAAGACGCCTATCCGCTTCAATCTGAGTTTCACCAGGTCCACCTAAAAAACCACGACCACCACGTTGCCTTTCTAAGTGCGTCCAGCTACGTACAAGCCTACTTTTTTGATAGGACAAATGCGCCAACTCGACTTGCAAGACCCCTTCCTTTGTTCGCGCGCGATCTCCAAAAATTTCAAGAATCAAAGCTGTTCTGTCGATAACTTTACAATTCCATAATTTTTCTAAATTACGCTGCTGCACTGGCGTTAGAAAATGATCTACAATTGCAAGTTCAATATGATATTCACTTATGTAATGGGCAAGTGCATCCACCTTACCCTTTCCGAACAAAGTCGCAGGACGCAAGGTAGCAATATTAACCGTTTCATAATAAACAACTTCTAACCTTATAGCACGCGCTAACCCCAGTGCCTCTTTGAGACGAGAAGACACTGAACATTCACATGAAGCGCTCTCACTTTTGTTTTCTTGAAAAACCGGTACCAAAACAAGTGCACGCACCTGTTCTACAACCTGTGAAAAAAATCCCTCACATCTCTCATTTTCATTTATCATAGCAGTTTAAGTACTTTTAAAATGGGATAAGAGATCTATAGTTTTGAGATATATCAAAAGTAGCTTGTTTATTCAGAGCTTTCACCTTCAAACATCTGTACAGGTTGTCCTGGCATAATTGTAGAAATAGCATGCTTATAAACCAATTGCGCATGTCCATCACGGCGTAAAAGAACACAAAAATTATCAAATGAGGTTACAATACCTGTTAGTTTAACGCCATTTACAAGAAAAATTGTAAGAGAAATTTTTTGCTTGCGCACCGTATTTAAAAATACATCTTGCAGGTGTTGTGATCGTTCTGCCATTATTCTTACACCTTCATTTCAAATTGCATAAAATACCCGTGCATGCATATCGACTGAAAAATATCGAATTGTCAACGTAGGAGCTTTAAAATTTAGCAAAAGACAACTGAATATTAAGAAAAAATACTCTTTAAAGCAATGAGCATCATAACTCATGAGACCAGTCACCACATATTTAAACTTCCTCGCCTTTACTTTTACTTTGTGTTAATTGCTTTTAAAAACTGCCCTTTTATTTTGTCCGTCAAAAAATTGCACAGATGATATATCTCAAACTACATACATTTTTAAAGGAGTGTAATAGCAAATTTCTTTCATTCAAAATCTTAGGCATAATAAGTAATGGCATCATTCATCAATTTTTCATCGACAAAAAGGATATGCACAGACATAAATTATAAACACATCCGCACACCACAGATCTGTTTAAAACGTTGTGCATAACTGTCATCAAATTTCTCTCATTTTAAATAAAGCAATCTCATAATCCTATCTATAAACCAGAGTTGTAAACAATATTTTTATTCTGTTTATAATCTAATAATGATTTGTTTTTATTATATTTTATACCATTTTAAAACACAGAAAAGAAGCTACATTAACTTTATCTTGATAAGTTTTCAAAATTTTGCCCTGAACGTATTCCTTTCTAAATAATTAACAGCTAGTATACTGCAATTATCTGGAGGAGGACGTATCCCTTTTCCATCTGTAAAGAGTACGAGGAGAGTATGGCACGCAGAACCAAATTACAAACATTTGAAGTTGAAGTTGAAGAAGCTCTCACAAAAGCTATGGATTTCAATTTTGATGATGCCGGAATTGAAACGATATCATCCAATAATTCCGAGAATGTCGTGAATGTAGATGATTTGATTCAAAAGATTGCAATGGCAGAAGAAGAAATTTTTGCTGAAAACGGTACTTCGATTCTTGTTTCAAATATTCACGATAACACTGTTGTTGATGAATCCGTTGTTGAACAGCTTTTTGCCTCAAAACCCACGCATGAACTCTCGGGTGGAACCGTACACAAGACATTATTATCTACACAACCTCTCCCTGCTAATGATGATCTAACAACTCCTCTAAATTTTGAAGCATTAAGGCCGAATTCTGTATCTCGAATCTATTTGTGTACAACAGCGCTTAGTGCTCTATGGGCAGCAGGAGGTGCTTTTATTGCTCATAAGCTAGCTCCTGCTGGACTTGGTTCTTTAGCGAATATTACAACTTTTTTTACATCACCAACTGGACTAGCTGTAGCAGCGGGAACAACAATTCCTATCTTGATATCTTGGGGATTTGCTCAATTAACAAAACGTTCAAATGAACTGCACAATATTGCCGTTCTTATGACAAATGCTGCGCAACGCCTCAGTGAACCGCATATATCTGAAAAACAAGCTGTTGCTATAGGACAGACCATTCGTGAAGAAGTAGCAGCAATGAACGAAGGGATTGAACGTACCCTTGGACGTGCTGTTGAGCTTGAAGCTATTATACAAGGTGAAGTTCACAACCTAGAACAAGCCTATGCTGAAAATGAATCGCGCATTCATACATTAATTAAAGAATTGAGTAATGAACGCATAGCCATTTTGAATCATGCTGATCGCGTACAGTCAACAATTAAAGGAACACAGGAACAACTGAGTGATGAATTTGGCTTGGTTACCTCTAAAATTGTAACCAATGTTGAAAAGCTTGCACAAACTCTTTCTCAGACTTTACAAAAACAAGGAGAAGATCTTGTTGCAAAACTTTCCTGTGCAGGCGACGGTGTAACGAATCAGCTTGCTGAAAAATTTAACGAAACCACAACGCAGATTCAGCAAAAAAACACAGAGTTTTTCCACGAATTAGGGAAAAACTTTGATGGTTTCTCAGAGCGTTTTGATAACAATGAAAAACAAATAGAGAAAACCTTTAATGCAGCAGCCGCTAAAGCTGAAATGCATATCGCTAAAATTGCAACCCATATACAAGCAGCAACAGATCAAACTCTATATAGTATTGATGAAAAATTCAAAACATTAGATGAAGTCATTGTTGATCGCAATAATCAATCTTTACAGAATTTTGATGAGAAAATTATGCAACTCGACGAGCAAGCATATAAACTTTCTTCTAAATTTGATAATGTAACTTCAGAAGCAATTGAAGCCTTTGAAAGCCGTTTAGCAACTGTTGATCTTTCTCTCAAAGAACATAGCGATTCTATAATAGAATCCTTCATTGCTCGTACTCAGACTCTAGAAGATAATGCTGAAAAGCTTGGTAATTTCTTAGAGGCTCACGCCGTACAAATTAATGCAAGTCTCAAAGAAAGAACAGCTGATATTACCAACGCTTTCACAAGCGGACACGATAATATTCTTTCTGCAATCGACAAAAGCAAAGAAACGCTGAGAGAAGAGATTAAAAATGTCGATAATGCAATTGTTGATATCATACAAGAACGCTCTCAGGATTTCAAATTACAACTTTCTGATCAAAGAGAGATGATGGCCAATATGCTCGACAGCGAAAAGAATAAAATCGCTGATACATTAAAAAATCAGATTGATGTCTTAACTAAAAATGCTTCAGGTATTGAAAAGGTTCTGACTGATAATGTTCAAATTATTGATCAACATGCTGAAACTCATATGGCAAATATAGCTCAGTGCACAGAGAAGCTACAAGAAGTTATTACGCAAAGCTGTAATACAACTAAAGATGCTTTAGAAGCACAAGCTAGAAATATTGATATACGTGCTGATGCTTTACGCGATTCTTTGGCTATTAATAGTTTTTCTCTTAACGAAGTTCTTGCAGATCAGGCACGTACACTCGAAAAACGGATGGAAACAATCCATAATCTCATCGCAAAAAGCGATATACGTGTTGATGTCGCGTTAAAGCAACAGATAGATTTAGTTGAGAACGCAATTGTTGCCAATAACAGGAACATCACTGAAACTGTTCAAGGACATATCAAAAACCTCGAAGATCATACCGAAATT
Organism: Bartonella gliris; assembly: GCF_045277155.1. Classification (GTDB taxonomy): domain Bacteria; phylum Pseudomonadota; class Alphaproteobacteria; order Rhizobiales; family Rhizobiaceae; genus Bartonella; species Bartonella gliris. The sequence continues at coordinate 279,215 of NZ_CP123962.1, read as the reverse complement.
CTCAGGAATACTCTTTCTCAATCTAACGGTAAATTCTTTGAATCCCTTGAGACACACGTGGAGTCGTTCGACGCGAACCTAGAAGTTCGTGCACGCAAAATTTTTGAATGTGCAGCCATGCTAGAGGAAACATTATCCGAAAAAATTGGACAAGTATGTGAAACTATCGAAAACCAAACATCTGCTTTCGGAGAACGCTCTGACATATTACAAACATCTATCATCCTTAATAATGAACAAAGCCAAGCAATTCAACAAGCACTAGAATCAAGTGTCAATAATATACGCATCACATTAGAGGATTCCGTTAATACAGTTACAGGTAACCTGCATGATAAAATTATAAAAGCCTCTGATATTCTTTCTGCTAAAGGTGAACAGATAATTTCGTCTGTTGCTAATGTTGCTGAAAAAGCAGAAAATATTCTCTCGGAATCTGGCAATCGTATTGTATCAAATGTTAAACAAACAGTTTATGATACCGGTGAAAAAGTTCTTTCTGTGCTATCTGAGCAGACAGCGCATGCTATGGAAGCCTTCACAATGGCGAGTCATAATGCACAAACATTGTTGAATGAAACAATCCATACTTCAACAACCGCAATTGAAGAAGTCCTCAGTGAACGTTGCAATGTTCTTCATCATTCTATGCAGAATCTTAAAAATAATCTAGGAGATCAGCTTTCTGATGTAAGCAATCGTTTGGAAGAAGCAAGAAGTCAGACAGCTACTCAAATTTCAGGGCATGTTGGAAAACTCACAGAGTTAACAAATCATTTAAATCAGGCTGCACAGAATACAACTGAATCAATTGGTCATTTAACACAGCATATCAGTGAACAGCTCTCTCTCTCAACACAAGACGTTGAACAAAGAATTTATGCGCAAAATGAATCTTTAGTGAATAGCTTAACACAAACCAATTCTGAAACACTTCAAAGTGTAACCGCTATGAAGGAAGATCTGGTCAATAATGTCTCATCCATCGTTGCGCAATTGAATCAATCAATTTACAGCTTCCGCGAAAACAGTAATGTTTTATTATCAGCAGTTCAAAATATCGATGGTCAGTTTAGCGAGACTGCGAATAATTTTTTCCGTAACTCTCACCAAGTGGCAGAGCATTTATCAGCCTCAAATCAAGCTCTCAATAATAATGTAGAGGTTCTACAAGATCTCTCACAAAACACATTTGAAAAAATTAGTCATATAACCAACAGTTTTGGTGAACATGCTAAAACACTTTCTGAAACCATTCACGTTCTCGAACAGTCTGAAAATTCAATCAGTGCAACACTTGAGGAAAAACACAACACGCTCTCTGCGTTAAGTAATGCTCTTGTTTCGAAATCCCATGAAATCAATAAACTGATTGAACATTATGAAAATGTTCTCAGTTCGGCATTTGAACGTACTGATAAAAATGCACGTAATTCTACGCATTCACTCCAACAATCACTTAATCAGCTTATTAATGAAGCCTCTACACGTTTTTCGGGAGCAGCAGAAGATATACGTCGCTCAGCTGATGAAATTCGCTTAGAACTTTCAAAAATTAACAATGATATTAATGAAAACGTTCACAAGTTGCCCGAAAAAACAAAGGAAACAACGCAAACAATTCGCTCTGCTCTGAATGAACAGATTACAGCATTAAAAGATTTAGTAAACGTTATACAAAAAAGCAATCAAACTAGTGCAAAAGAGAAATTAATACCGGCAATTGCTACATCATCACCGCTTCACAGAAGTGATAATATCTCTCCTGAAATCATCAAGAAGATAGTGCCACCTAAGCCTGTTTTGCAACAGGACCACAGTAAAAAAAGGCAAAATAAATGGGTATCAAGTCTCTTGGAGAGAGCTTCGCGTGAAGAAACTTTGTGTGAAGAGACACCTGATAATGCTGTTTTTGCACCAGTACAAACAAAACCGCGTTCTGTAAATGGATCGCTTAACTCATTAGCCGCTGGTATAGTACGAGCAATTAACCACAATGCTATCGTTGAGTTATGGGATCATTATAAGCGTGGACAAAAAAATATCGTAACAGAACATCTTTATACCTTAAATGGGAGAGCCATATTTGAAACGGTTAAGAAAAAATACATGAGCGATGTTAATTTTAAAAATTCTGTTAATCAGTACATTGAGGATTTTGAAAAACTCTTACGCAATGTATCTCATAGTTCTACTTCTTCCAACGCAGTTCGAAAATATCTGATATCAGATACTGGAAAAGTCTACACTCTGCTTGCTCATGCAAGTGACCGAATCTATTAGATAACAACAGAAGTGGAAAAAGTGTATTTTTCCACTTTTTTCTTCTCCAGTTTTCTTCATCATTTATATAACACATTGGCTAGAAGTGTTGCGTTGTGTGTCAAAAGTTAAGTGGATGGTTTAATTAGTTTTTTTCTGATATTTGAAGCAATACCCCTCTTAAAATAACATGATCAATCACCAAGCAGCACACCACTCCAATAGAATGAGCATTATTCCCCCTCCTTCCATCGCCCCCCTTCTCTACTTCACTTCTCGTATACAGACTTATAAAAAGCTAAGCAGATTTTCTAGCTAAACCTTCGTTTATTGAAACGCACATATTAGACTCTATAATTACCCAGCTTATTTTATCAGTGCCGAATTTCGTTTTGTTAGCGTATCTTACAAAACTGAATACAGATCCAACTAAAAAGAAGTTACTTTTACCTTTGTTCAATAATAAATAATGTGACTTCCATTATTCAGCTTGCCAGTCTTTTCTAAAAAGTATACGAACAGTTTAAAATTCGCAAATATCAGTTTATAAATCCTATGCTCACTTATAAAATAGTAAATAAGACATATAGTTATGAAGATCATGTTTAATTAATAATCAACCCTTCTTTGTTCTTCTCATATCCTTTCTCGCGAGCATTGCAAAAAAAATAACTGCTTGGTAATGTAATGGTCAGTGGATATTTTATCTGTTTTTTTTTGCAAACTGATTAACTTCTGCGAATTTTTGCTAACGAAAGAAAAATAATAGTGCCAATGTCAATAAATTTATTAACTAGCGCAAGCGAAAAAAAACATCGAACTCATTTAATGATCCAGAGGCATTTGCTTATGCCTGTGCATTTTTCTATTCAGAGAAGTTAGGATCTCCGTGGGCAAAACCTTATCGTAAATGAAAACACTATAATAAATTCTATACTAACTTGGATATCGCAAAAATGTCTACAGAAGAAAAGAGTAATTTCAGTTCACCAAAAACTGAACTTGACAGTGCAGCACTTTTTTATCACCAACATCCAAAGCCTGGAAAATTAGAAATTCAAGCGACAACACCTCTCGATAATCAACGTGATCTAGCTCTTGCTTATTCTCCGGGTGTTGCTGCCCCATGTCTTGCAATTCATAAAGATCCAAATCTTGCCGCCCAATATACTTCCCGTTCTAATTTAGTCGCCGTTATATCAAATGGAACTGCTGTTCTTGGATTAGGAAATATTGGTCCACTTGCTTCCAAACCAGTTATGGAAGGAAAAGCCGTTTTATTCAAAAAATTTGCCAATATTGATGTTTTTGATATTGAAATTGATGCCCCCAATATTGAGCAAATGGTCACAACTGTATCTGCCTTAGAACCCACATTTGGTGGCATTAATCTTGAAGATATTAAAGCACCTGAATGTTTTGAAATTGAAGAAAAACTTCGCGCCAAAATGAATATTCCGGTTTTCCATGATGACCAACATGGAACTGCCATTATTGTTTCTGCAGCCGTATTAAATGCATTAAATCTTGCAGAAAAAAAGATTGAAAATGCAAAAATCGTTGTTTCGGGAGCAGGTGCTGCAGCTCTCGCTTGTATTAATCTTTTGGTCCGTCTTGGAGCGAAAGTTGAAAATATTTGGCTTAGCGACTTAGAAGGAGTTGTTTATGAAGGTCGCAAGACACTTATGGATCGTTGGAAAAGTAATTATGCACAAAAAACGAATGCACGAACTTTGTCTGAGATTATTGATAATGCAGATATTTTTCTAGGTGTCTCAGCGGGTGGTGTTTTAAAACCTGAATATCTGAAAAAAATGGCTCCACATCCATTAATTTTAGCGCTCGCTAATCCAACACCAGAAATTATGCCAGAAGAAGCACGCTCCATACGACCAGATGCAATGATCTGTACAGGGCGCTCTGATTACCCGAATCAGGTCAATAATGTTCTTTGTTTTCCTTATATCTTCCGCGGTGCTTTAGATGTGGGTGCCACCGCAATCAATGAAGAAATGAAAATAGCAGCGGTTTATGCCATTTCTGCTCTTGCCCGTGAGGAATCTTCAGATATTGCAGCACGTGCATACTCGAAAGCCCCCCCCAGTTTTGGACCAGACTATCTGATCCCCTCCCCCTTTGATCCACGCTTAATACTGCGCATAGCTCCTGCCGTTGCTAAAGCAGCAATGGAAACTGGTGTTGCAATTCGGCCGATTGAAGATATGGAAGCCTATCGTGATATCCTTAATCGATTTGTATTTCGTTCTGGCTTAACGATGAAACCTGTTTTTGCAGCAGTAAAAACAGCCAAACGTAAACGCGTAATTTATGCTAATGGTGAAGATGAACGCGTGCTTCGTGCAGCACAAATTGTTCTTGAAGAACAAACTGCAACACCACTCCTCATTGGCCGTCCACATGTCGTGGAAGCAAGATTAAAACGCTTCGGTCTAAGAATTCGTCCCGGTATAGATTTTGAACTTACAAATCCAGAAGATGATCCACGTTTTCGTGACTATGTTAACTTATTTCTTCGTTACACAGGAAGACGTGGTGTCTCACCCGAAGTTGCAAAAACAATCGTAAGAACATCAACAACAGCTATTGCTGCCCTTGCAGTGATGCGTGAAGAAGCTGATGCAATGATTTGCGGTTTAGAAGGGCGTTTTGAGCGTAATCTTGAATTGATTGAACAAATTATTGGGCTTGATCCCAACGTTAGTCATTTTTCTTGTGTTAGTTTGCTTATCTCTCAACGTCGCACTCTTTTTCTAACAGATACTTATGTCAATGAAGATCCTTCTGCAGAAGAAATAGCAGAAATGACGGTACTGGCAGCTCAAGAAATTGAAGCATTTGGGATAACACCAAAAGCGGCATTATTGTCACACTCAAACTTTGGCTCCAAAAACACAGAAAGTGCGCGTAAAATGCGCCGTGCAACTGAAATTCTTGCAAAATTATACCCAAACTTAGAAGCTGATGGGGAAATGCACGGTGATGCCGCACTTTCTAAAATTTTTCGTGATCGTGTTTTTCCAGATTCACGCCTAAAAGGTGAAGCTAATTTGCTTGTCTTTCCAACACTTGATGCAGCTAATATTACACTCAACATTGTAAAAAACCTCACCAATGCACTTCATGTCGGTCCTATTTTGATCGGAGCTTCACGTCCTGTACATATATTAACACCTTCAGTAACTTCGCGTGGGGTTGTCAATATGACAGCTCTTGCAGTACTTGCTGCAAATAGAAAAAAATTCCTTAATAAAACAAATGAAAACAAATGAACGCATAATAAAATTTGAAAGTTTTTTAAAAAACCTGAAATGTAGTATTTCATATACTGTAAACTCATTTTCTCTCTTGAAAAGACAGCTACTTTTGGGATTAAGCTTTTTTTTTAAGGAAAAAGGTCTAAAAGAATAGTATGAAGTGTACTTTGAATTTTTTACCAACCCTATAAATAAGAACAAGGAACTATACATTGTCCTCTACATTCGATAAAGTTGCCGACATTATAGCAGAAATCAGCGAAATTGATCGCAACATGATCACACCTGAAAGCCATACAATCGATGATTTAGGAATCGATAGTCTTGATTTTCTTGATATTGTTTTTGCTATTGATAAGGCTTTTGGAATTAAAATTCCGCTGGAACAATGGACTCAAGAAGTCAATGAAGGTACAGTTGCAACTGAAGAATATTTTGTTCTTAAAAACCTTTGTGCAAAAATTGATGAACTCGTTACCTTAAAACAAGCTGGTTAATTTTTTACCATGCATGATCAAGCAGTATTCATCACGGGTATAGGACTCATAAGCTCTCTGGGTGAAGGGGTTAATAATCATTGGGATTTATTAAACGATCCCACAGTCACACCAAACCTTGATTGTACAACTTTCTCTCCCTATACTGTTCATCGATTAGCCGAGGTTGACTGGAATTTGCAAATTCCAAAACGAAGTGATCAACGGCAAATGGGAACATGGCAACGTCTTGGTACCTATGCTGCCGGCCTTGCTCTTGATGATGCAGGTATGAAAAATAATGAACAATTAACTTCGACAATGGATATGATTGTTGCAGCAAGCGGAGGGGAACGTGATATTATTGTTGATACACAAATTCTCTCTAAAGCACGCACAGTAGCTGATCATGCTTCTATGTTAAATTCAGCTCTTTCATCCGAACTTCGTCCAACTTTATTTTTAGCACAACTTTCAAATCTCCTAGCTGGAAATATTTCAATTGTTCATAAAGTCACTGGATCTTCTCGTACCTTTATGGGAGAAGAAGGAAGTGGACTTGCTGCACTTCAAATTGCTGCGGCTCGTATTCGATCAGGACAGAGCACACATATATTGGTAGGAGGCTCCTATAATGCACAAAGCTATGATATGTTGTTGGCACATGAACTTGGAGGTCTCTTAACACGCAATGAATGGAAACCTGTATGGGATCGTAAAAATTGCCTTGGCGGTGGTGTCATAACGGGTTCTGGTGGTATCTTCCTAGTCCTTGAAAGCGGCGAACATGCAAGAAAACGTAATGCACGTGCTTATGCTGAAATTAGCCAAATTATCACAAATCAAATAAACAGAACAAAAATTCCACTTGAAAAATCAATTGCGACAATGTTGAAAACGATGGAAGCTAGATCTGCTTTGACTATTTCTGCTGCCTCAGGTTTTCATGAAGTGACACAAGCAGAACAAAGTGCTTTGGATGGTGCCAATATGTTTTACCGTGGTATTACAACATTATTTGGTTATATGCGAGAAGCGCAATGTCCTTTAGCACTTGCGCTTGCTGCACTTTCTGTTGAAAAAAAGCGCAGTTTTCCAGCATTAAGTAATCATGAAAAGCCTTTTTCTAAAGAAGTCTGTGAAGCTTTTGTTACGACCATTGGTATAAAAAGAGCTGAAGGTATAGTACGCCTAACTGCTGCTTGAGGAGGATTTCTATAGTGAAATACAATGATCATTTTGGGCGTCCACTTGTAGCAATAACTGGAGCAGGAGTTGTAACATCACTAGGACAAGGCAAACATGAAAATTGGCAAAAATTAACAAACGGCGTTAGCGGCATCCATAAGATAAACCGCTTTCCCGTTGAGGGATTAAATACATATATTGCTGGAACAGTTGATTTTCTTAATGAAAGTACGCTTGGCGCTTCAGCTCTCTCTGAAAAACTTGCTCATCTAGCAGCAGAAGAAGCTCTAGAACAAGCAGATCTTGATAAAACAAATTTTAATGGACCACTCTTTTTAGCGGCTCCTCCTGTTGAGCTTGAATGGAAAGCACGGTTTGCTCTTGATCAAGAGGAAGTATTCAATAGTGAACCTTCTTATGCGCGTCTTCTTGAAGTTTGCAGTCATAAAAAACATGAGATGCTGTTTGAAACTACACAATTTGGTGCAATTGCAGAAAAGCTTCAAGAAAGATTTGGAACAAAAGGACTTCCTGTGACACTCTCTACCGCCTGCGCGTCTGGTGCAACAGCAATTCAATTAGGTGTGGAATCTATTCGACGGGGAGAGACAAATCGTGCGCTTACGATTGCTACAGATGGTTCAGTCTCAGCAGAATCCCTTATCCGTTTTTCGTTATTATCTGCTCTCTCAACCCATAATGATCCTGCAGAAAAAGCAGCAAAACCATTTAGTCGTGACCGAGATGGTTTTGTTATGGCAGAAGGATCAGGTGCTCTTGTCCTTGAATCTCTTAAAAGTGCATTAGACCGGAATGCAACGATTTTAGGAATTTTGGCTGGCTGTGGAGAAACAGCAGATGATTTTCACCGCACGCGTTCAAAGCCCGATGCATCACCAGCGATTGCAGCAGTTCGCAAAGCCTTAGATGATGCCCAAATAACCATCAATGAAATTGACTATATTAATGCACATGGAACCTCAACACCAGAAAATGAAAAGATGGAATATCTTGCGTTATCAACAGTTTTCGGCAATATTTTAGAACATATTCCAGTCTCTTCTAATAAATCAATGATTGGCCACACTTTAACTGCTGCCGGCGCTATAGAAGCTGTTTTTTCGCTTTTAACAATTCAATCGGGAATAATTCCCCCTACAATCAATTACGATGATCCTGATCCATCTATCCCTTTAGACGTTGTTCCTAATTATAGCCGCAAAGCTCGTGTCAATGCAGTTTTGTCAAATTCATTTGGATTTGGTGGCCAAAATACGAGTCTTGTTATTACTGCATATAAAGGATAATCCTTTTATGATTAAACTTCGTAACACTTAATATGATAACATATATTTAAAGGGGGATGATAATGCGTGCACTGCAACTATTCGATGAGCGCCGACTTGAAATCACCAATATTGCCCCACCACCACCACCCAAACCCGATGAAGTAACAGTGCGTATAAAAGCTGTTGCTCTTAATCATATTGATGTATGGGGATGGCGTGGTATGGCTTTTGCTAAGAGAAAAATGCCGCTTATCATTGGTGCAGAAGCTTCTGGTGAGCTTACTCAACTAGGGAGTAGTGTTGAAAATTTACAACTTGGACAGATCGTTTCAATTTATGGTGCGCAAACCTGCGGAGTGTGCCAAGCTTGCTGTGATGGACGTGATAATCTTTGTAGTCAGGTAAAGGGCGTATACGGTTTTCATCTTGACGGATTCGCCTGTGAACTTGTTAATTTGCCAGCACGTCTATTGGTTCCAGCCCCTCTAGAGTGCGATGAACTGCAAGCAGCTGTCGCTCCAATTACTTTTGGCACTGTAGAGCATATGCTTTTCGATAATGCAAAACTACAAGAAGGAGAAACAATTCTGATACAAGCTGGTGGTTCTGGTATCGGCTCTGCAGCCATTCAACTTGCAAAACATAGAGGATGTACCGTTATTACTACCGTAGGATCAGACGACAAAATTGCAAAAGCACAATCTCTTGGAGCGGATCATGTTATTAATTACCGTAAAGATCGTTTTGAAGGTGTCGTCCGCAAATTAACCCAAAAAAAAGGTGTTGACGTTGTTTTTGAGCATGTAGGTGCCGATACTTGGAACGGTTCTCTGTTGTGTATGAAACGAGGAGCACGTTTGGTAACTTGTGGTTCTACTTCAGGTGTTTCAGCACCACTAAATCTCATGCAATTGTTTCAGCAACAACTCAAAATATTTGGTTCTTTTGGCTGTCGTATAGAAAACATGCAAAATGCTATGCAAAAAATGGCACAAGGAGTTGTACATCCTATCATTGATACAATTGTTAGATTTGATGAAATTGATACAGCTTTAAAACGAATGGAAAGCCGTGATGTTTTTGGTAAAATTATTCTCAAAATCAATTAAATTATAATGAAACTTTATATTAAAAAATTTGTTTATCGCATTAAAATTATAGCTAAAAAATCATTTGATTTTTTGTATGCACATCTGCTAACTGGTTCTTTGTTTATTCTAAAATATTTTCCCATCAACATGGGATTTTCTTTTTTTTCTTGGTTAGCAAAAACATTCGGTCCCCTTTTATCTCGCCATCAAATTGCACTTGCCAATCTTAGAGCAGCATATCCAGAAAAAACAGAACAAGAACTTCATACCATTGCAATAGAAATGTGGGAGAATATAGGACGCTTTGTAGCCGAGTATGTTTTTCTTGATAAAATTTTTGATTTTGATCCTCATGCAAACAAACCAGGTCTTATTGAGGTGAGAGGTGCTGAAATATTTGAGCGTTTAAAAAATGAAAAAAAACCGCATATTTTTTTCACAGCCCATACGGGAAATTTCGAACTTCTCCCTATATGCGCACAAAGTTTTGGTCTTAATGTTACGGTGCTCTTTAGACCACCCAATAACCCCTATATTGCAAAACGAGTCCTTAAAGCGCGGCAAACCTCTATGGGACACCTCGTTCCCTCCAAGGCCGGTGCAGCTTGGGCATTAGCAGCTAAATTAGCAGAAGGTGAAAATGTTGGCATGCTTGTTGATCAAAAATTTCGGCGCGGTATTGTGGGAACATTTTTTAACAGACCACTTAAAACCAATCCCTTAATTATAAAGCTTGCGCGCCAATATGATTGTGATATTTATCCAGCACGCTGTATTCGTCTCCCTAGAGGGCGCCATCGTTTAGAGTTGTATGAACGTGTAAATCTACCGCTTGACCAAAACAACGAGATCGATATAGCTGCTTCCACGCAGAAATTAAATGATATTGTTGAAACTTGGGTGCGTGAATATCCAGAGCAATGGATGTGGTTACATAGACGCTGGGATAGCTAATTATCCCTCTCATTGATATAAAGAGGCATAAGTGTTCGCGTCAAAAGATATTAATGACCTTATTGCAATTATTGCAGCATTACGAAATCGCAATAGCGGTTGTACTTGGAATATAAAACAAACATTTGAATCCATCATACCCTATACGCTCGAAGAAGTTTACGAAGTCATTGATGCTATTGAACGGAAAAACCGTATGGATCTTTGCAATGAACTCGGTGACCTTCTTTTACAAGTGGTCTACCATGCTACAATTGCACAAGAAGAAGGAAGTTTTACTTTTGAAGATGTTGTTTACGCAATTACCGCAAAAATGATTCGTCGCCATCCTCACGTTTTTGGAACTGCAGAGCAAAAAAAACGCGGTTTTATAGAGGAGGAATGGGAACGTATCAAAAAAACAGAACAGGCTGAACAAAAAAAATGTGACGAAGAAGTAAACATACCAACTGATTCCACAACAAGTATTCTTGCAAAAGTAAAACAAATCCAACCAGCAGAGCAAGAAGCGCTCGCTTTACAAAAAGCCGCTGCTAAAGTAAGTTTTGATTGGCATGAGAATCATAAAGTTTTGGCCAAAATCGAAGAAGAACTCAATGAACTTAAAGATGCAATAAAAGAGAGCAACCGCTCAGATATAGAAGAAGAATTTGGTGATCTTTATTTTACCCTTCTTAATCTCGCACGCCACTTGAATATTGACTCACAAAAAGCATTAAAAAAAGCAAATATAAAATTCCGCACTCGTTTCGCCTATATTGAAAAAAATCTATCTACTCAATCTAAAACACTAACTGATGCATCGTTAAATGAAATGGAAGCTCTTTGGAATAAGGCTAAAAATGAAAGATAAGAAAAGCATAAAAAACTATTATGCCCTAAAAAAATCAAGAAAATTCTTGGCTAACTAAATTGTAATCTCATTAAGATCAATTGGCTTCATAAGTTTCATTTAACTGATTTTGCGAAACAGGACGAAGTTCTACTGATTCACCACACCCACATGCTGAAACTTGATTCGGATTTTTAAATACAAAACCGGAACGAAGTGTTGTCACTTCATAATCCACTTGTGTTCCTAGTAAAAATAACACTGCATCGCGTGCTATAAAAACACGGGCTCCGTTAACTTCAACAATATCTGTATTGGGAATTTCTTCTTTTACAAGAGTAATTGTATATTCCATCCCTGCGCAACCGCCTTTCTTGATACCAATAAGAACACCACACGCATCTTTTGTATCCATAATCGCTTTAACACGCTCCACCGCGGCTTCCGTCAAATTTATCACCGAAAAACGACCCATCATTTACTCTTTTCTTGTTAAAGAAACACTTTGAAAGTGTCTCATCTACGATATTTTAATTATTTGGTATATGAGAAACAAAACAACAAGATATAAATTGAAATGTTTTGATCTTTTCTTACTGGGATACAAAGCTCATATACAACGATTTAGATTTGTGATTGTGCAATCCAGAATTTCTATTTTACTATTTTTGTCGTTCATGTGAAATGCCTCTTCTACAAAAATCAAAACTGGAGAAAAAGCCCTTCAATGCCACACACCTGCTACTCGACTTGTAAAAGTGTTCACTTTTTGGAAAAATTCCCAACGAATAAACGAAAACATTAAAAGAATACCACTTGCTTCTCGTGCTTTTTAGGTACAAGGAAATATTAAAGTGCAAAATTTTGTTTTTATTCTCATAAACTCTTTTTTAATAGCCAAGAGCACTTTAAATTTTATTCTGCTTATTTTTCTCTTGCCTTTAAAGAAACAGTCGTTTAGTCGTTTTGCACGGTTCGGAGCGTAGCGCAGCCTGGTAGCGCACTTGACTGGGGGTCAAGGGGTCGTGGGTTCAAATCCCGCCGCTCCGACCATCTTTTCAAAACAATATATCAGAAAATAAAGAATGTGCCTGTTTTTGAATGTAACTTATCATCAGTTTTTGTACCAATTTATTGTTTTCAAAGGGCTTTAAAGGGATTCTCAAAGGATATTTAAAAGTCCCTTTTAATGAATTTTTTTCTTTTCTGCTAAAAATCGCAATTTGAGATGATGAGCTGCTTAGCAGGTGTCGCATTATTTGAGAAGCAGCATGTATAAGATGTGGTACCCTCTTTTAGAGTAAATTGACTGAAAATTTTTTATATTCTAGGCACATCATTAAGTGAGAGAAGAAATGTTTAAGCAATTCGCTCAAATTGACCGAATTTCTCTTCAACATGCAATTGTGTAATGTTTGCACTATTGCTGATTTGAGGAATTGGGTAAACATTACCCTATTGCTGTACTCACGCCATTGGATCAACTTGATCCTATTGCTCCTTTGAAGAATTGGGGGAAATTGCCCCTATTCCTCACCACAAAAGCAAAGTACAAATTTTATACTTTGATCTCAGGGAACATCATCACCGATCAAAGGGACAACTTAATCCTTTGATTTTCCATTCCCTTCAGACTCAATCTCACTTTGATCTGAAAAGGCATCATTGCTCCAAAACACTGTGATTCATCGCTGGATGAATTTATCCTTATTATTATAAGCAAAAGCCGGAGAACCATTATAATAAATATCTGAAAGCTTCCCCTCAACAACAAGAAGCTACAGCTCCTTGCTTCTCTTGATATCCTGATCCGGAATATAAAAACGCGCTGTCACATAACCTCTATCCAAATAGACCTTGGTTAATTGTTTGATTAATGTCTGGATATCAGCAAGACTTATACATTTACCAGCATAAGAACCGGTAACAGTTGCGATAAGACACTCATATATGATGTACCCCATCAACAAAAGCTTAATTTCAAAGCAATGATCGCCTCCAAGCAGGGCACCTTGCTTCCCATCAGAAGGATATTCAGTTTCTCGAGAGGTTAAAGAACGTAAATTCTCCAGCTTCTGTAACCTTTGCTGCTCAGAGTGTTGGCAAAAAAAGCATCTGCTGGTGAGTGTGAATATAAAAGTGCTGGTGATTGTGGATAAACTGTAGAGGCGTTAAAAAAAACAAGCAACAAAATGACGGCTAGAAAAATCCTGAAGAACAAATCATGGCCAAACAATATAACAAACATTACAAAATTCCCCCGCATTTTATTACTCATGAAGCGTTGTTAAAAAATTGCTTCATCAAGTTTAGTGATAAAATTCCCACTCAAAATTGTCATTATTGTATTAAGATTTTTAACAAGAGTGCATGTTTTGCATTCAAATGCACTTGTAAAGAGCACCCTATTTTCTTCCACTTGTGAAACGCTTTGATCGCCATATCCATGTCATTAACACTGTAATCAAAACCGTCAGGAAAGCAGACATTCAATGCAAAAATTCCCATCAAGAAAAAAGTAGATTTGCTTTCTACCTTCTCTGCCATAATGAATGGAGTAGCTATAGAAAGTACTGCCATACACTCTCATTGCTATTTGTCTCTATGAATTTCGCATTACGCTTCTATCTTGCATATTTTTATTAAGACTTTGGTAAGACAAGGATACGCCCCTACAATTATTTTTTTAAAACCTTCTTCTCTATTGGCACTTATTTTAATCCATTTTGCAAAAAACATTGCTCATCGATTAACTACAAAAAAACTTCAATATGCCTCTACTCCGCGTAAATAATAACTCCCCCCCCTCTGAAAGAGAGATAAAAAACACTAATCTTTCTTTTTAAGCCAGTGACAAAACATCTTGCGTGACGTTTAAAATATCAATCCTCAAAATAACTAAATTTAAAAAATTGATTTTTTAAAGATTATGAAAACAGTTTATTCAACAAATCGTAGCACAGATAAAATAAAAATAAGTAATAATTTTAATATAATTATGTATCAATATCTTAAATATTAACAAGCTCACATAAAAATACTTAATAAGTGTAAATCATTATTTAATGCACAAGATATTAAATTATCAACATATAAATTTATTGCATATACACCATGCCTTCAACTTTTTATCCTTGATAATATCCCCCCCTCTTAGCAAGAAAACTCGGATATTCTCTAAAGCGTATTTCTTATGCTTTACGCTAAAGAATACTATAACATACTCTTTTACCTTACCTAAATATGGAAAATATGGAAGCGTATAAATATCGCCATAAATTTGCGTATACAAGCCCTACTTTTTCAAAAAACGATTTTACATTTTTCCAAAATACAACATGATTTTCTGAGTGAGCAAGCACAATAACTTTATTCAATAAAGGACTAACCTGTTCATTAGCAAACAAATCTGCCCCAGAAATATTAAGAGAAATAATAAAAGGTGTCTCTCTTTGAAGAAAAGAGCGATCTGATGCTTTCACACCAGAAGAAAGAAATAAAATAACAGCAAATACAGAAAAAAAATATCTTAAATTCATTGTTTTACTTCGTATAAGTTAGCTTATTAAATAAGACAAAATGGATTTAATATAATTATTATTATGTATAATAATATATTATAAATGACATAATTGCAATAACAATCATAAAAATGTTTTTATAATCTTTAATTATATCTATTAAAATAGAATACATATTATATTCTATGCACTAACAGATAAAATTCTCATTCCTATATATTAAATAAATAATATAACAGGAGTTATTACATTTAATTCATTATTAAAAAAATCATAAGAATTTTTTATATACTTATATAAGTAATACTATTATAAACTATTTGCTTTCAAAATGTCATCTGAATTTTCAATGATATTTTTGTTCTTTTAATATCTCTTAATAATAAGAGATATGAATTTTACAGTACTTTTTTTTTGAGATGATTACTTAGATAACATAGAATAAGCCTCTTTTATCGTACATATTTGCTCTCATTAAAATGCAAACAAATGAGATAAAGAACTTGATCATATTATCATTTTTCTCTTTTTTATCTTTAAGTGTATCATGAGATAAATCCCTATTTAAAGCAAAAACTACCCTTTCTTTGGCACAATGAGAGGAACAGATTTTTTAACTGTAAGTGCTACAAAGGATGCAATCAGCACTTTCAAAAAATCACCAATCAAAAAGCCTAATGAACTTATTAAAGCTGTTAACAAAGGAACCTGAGTAATATAAGCCATCCATGGTATTCCAAACAGGAAAACAATCCCAACTCCACCTACAGCATTTATCACAAACAATGTAATAAAATTTAACCGCCGCCAAAACAATTCAACCATAAAGCCAATAAAAAATGCAGCAACTGGATAACCAATCATATAGCCACCTCCAGCTCCTAAAAAAACGCTAATACCTCCACGCCCACCAGCTAATAGAGGCAATCCAATAGCAACAAGTATAAGAAAAAGAACCGAAGCCAAAGCCCCCCTTTTTGCTCCAAGTATAGATCCTGCTAACATCGGTCCCATAGACTGAGCTGTAATAGGAAGCCCAAGAAAAATAGGAAGGAAAATAGGGGGAAAAAGACCCAAAACTGCATAAATAGCCGCAAATAAAGCAACGTAGGTTAGATCTTTTGTATTCATTAAATTATTCCTTTACCATAAATATATTTATAAACATTAAACTTTATCATCAGTATCACAATCACAGTCATAAGAACGTGCATCTAAGGCTTCAGCTACATCTGAAGCCATCTTGATAGTTCGTATAATAAGGGGCATTGTAAGAGCCAAAATGTTGGTATCAAATCCACGTGCCTGCTGCGCTTCACGCACCTCATTGAACTTTTCACTAACAACTGGAATAAATCTGATTGCCAGAGATAAAGCCATACTCAATTTTGATGGATTTATACCCAAAAACCGAAATGGTCGAAGCCCTCTTTCAACCGAATTCACCATATCCGAAACTTTGGTTGTTAAAGAAACAAGTGACGCTAAAAAAATAAGAGCAATAAAGCGTAATATGACCTCAAAGCCCGTAAGCCAACTCTTAAAAAAAACTTGAAAAACAAATATAAGTACTAAAAATAGACTCATCGATTTAAGCTGTTTTACAACATTGTTAAAAGGAACCTTAGCAATTCCATATAAAAAAGCTACAAACAATAAAAACAATGAGAGCATAGTTACAGATGAAACCATAAAGATAACAGTTCCACATAAAGCAAGAAACATCAGCTTAACCTCTGGTCTAAGCCGATGGATAAATGTATCTTTGGGAAGATATAAACCGATCACGACATTCTTCTTATATATTCTTTGATGGCAACAAAAGGTATATCATCAACAATTATTTCCCCTTTATCAAAAACTATCACTCTATCAAAATTTCTGAGAAATTCCAAATCATGTGATACCACAATCGCCGTTTGTGACAATTCTTCTATAACTTGTGTAACACGACGTTTATTTCGTAAATCAAGTAATGTTGTCGGTTCATCAAAAATAATATAATCGGGTTTCATCGCTACCACACCTGAAATGGCAACCAATTGTTTTTGCCCGCCACTTAATAAATGAACCGCATGATTTCTGAAAGTTTGGAGATCGTAGCGCTGTAGGATCTCATCTACACGCTCCTTAATTTCATCTTTGCTAAGTTTTAAATTTTTGAGACCAAATGATAAATCTTCTTCGACTAATGGCAAAACAATTTGGTTATCAGGATTTTGAAAAACAAATCCTATTTTACGCTTTACTGCTTTTGTCTCACGCTTTGTATCAAGACCATCAACGCTCACAAAACCATTTGATGGTAACTGTAGCCCACTGATAAGACGAACGAATGTACTTTTTCCAGAACCATTCGCACCAATAACTGCAATTCGTCTTTCAGTAAGCTCTACAGAGATATTTCTTAACACACACAAATCACCAAAAATTTGTGTGACCTTATCAAATTTTATGATTCCCAAGATCTCTTCCAATCATTCCCTTTTACCCCAATGCTATCTCTTAAGCTTATAGCTTAAAAGCAAAAGCAAACACCATAGAGGAATGATAATAACCGCCAAACTCATATCAGGCATCTGCGCAGGAATATATGATTCAATAAAAGTCGTCCTTATTCCTATCATATCGAAAATTTGAGCCATTAACCCATTTTCCCCAAAACCACTTATAAACATAATACAAAATAATAAAGCGAGAAAAAAGAGACAAAGATAGTTGGCATAAGGATACAAACCAAACGCATAAACAAACGATTTTTTTCTGTCCTTATGTGCTCTTCGAAACTTTAAATGAACAATAACAATAATAGTCCAAGTAATAACCGCTGCTGCAGTCGCAAGAGCCATAATCCGCATAAAACTATTATCGGGAACAAGAACATTAACAACAACAATTATTGCAGTACATAATGATGAAAAAAGGATAGCAATATAAGGAACACGGGCAGCATTAAGTTTACCAAAAACACGCGGTGCATTTTTTTGTATTGCTAAACTATAAAGCATACGACCATTGGAATAAATACCACTATTGTAGACCGAAATAGCAGCCATAATCACCACAAAATTCAAAATATGTCCAGCTGCAGGAATTCCTATAGTTTTAAAAATAGTAACGAACGGACTGCCCTCTTTTTCAATCATATCCCACGGACTTATCATCATAATAACGCTGATAGAACCAATATAAAAAATGATAATTCTCCACATCACTTTACGAATAGCCATTGGAATTGTTTTTTGTGGATTTGAGATCTCTCCAGCCGCAATACCAATAAGCTCTGTTCCACCAAAAGAAAACATCACCACAGAAGTAGCTAATACAACCCCTAATGCACCGTAAGGAAAAAAACCTCCATGATCCCAAAGATGGTGAATACTCGCTTGATTATCATTTATTCCAGTGAGAATGAGAAAAATTCCAAAAACAATCATACCAACAACAGCAGCCACTTTAATTAAAGCCAAGCCAAATTCAAATTCTGCGTAAAAACGAACATTAAACAAATTGATCAGTGTAACCAATACAAGAACAATGAAAGATGACTTCCAATGATCCATCAAAACCCAATGATCAAGGTAAAATCCAATAACTGTAAGTTCCGTCATACTGACAAGAATATAAAGAAACCAATAATTCCAACCTGTTATGAAGCCAGCTTTGTCCCCCCAATATTTATAAGCAAAGAAGCTAAAAGCACCAGAAGTTGGCTCTTCTACTGACATCTCACCAAGCATTCGCATAATAAAATAGATAATAAGTCCCCCAGCAAGATAAGCTAAAATAGTTGAAGGGCCAGCTAATTGTATAGATTCCATTGATCCATAAAAAAGACCGGTTCCAATAACACCTCCTAAAGCAATCATTTGAACATGGCGATTTTTAAGACCACGTTCCAATTCATTGTACTTTTCTTCAAACATCATCCCTCATTTCCTGCTGAGTTAAACTTAAATTTTTATCAAGAAAAACACCCATAATTTTTATGTAATTTTTTCCAAAAAAAAATCATAAAACAAACGTAAACATATCTTTCTTGCCACAATGTGCAACGACTTGTTTTTCTGTGCGTTACATAAATGTTGAGTTGAACAAATATTGCATTAAAATAACAGGAAGAAATATGCTTCGCCCTTTATTTAAATTAATGGCTTTCATTTCTTTTACGTTGATGATTATAACATTAGTCATGGACGTCACCCACTCTGTGAGCACATCACATTGGACAACAACACCCCCCAGTAAAATGCTAGCAAATCTCCGACAAACAGATATCTATGAACTCAATCAATCTATACATCATATTAGATCCCCGCTTTTACAATCAATTTGCACCACTCTCATTTCTTTACCAATATGGTCTATTTTAGGTACTTTAGCAATCACATTTTGTATTTTTAGCTATGAAAAACAAAAGCCTTTTTATAAAATCTTCCATAAAAAAGAAAAGTACGTTTGATATTTAAGAAAATTTCTAAAATCCATTGGCCATACATAACCGACATTCTTTAAAGAAATTTATCCTATTGATAGAACAAAATAAGATTAGCATTTCTTACTGAATTGCAATTTTTTTGAGGATAATGGTTTTCATAAAATTTTACAAAAGCTAACTTTTACAGCTATCAGGATATATTTAAAAAAAACTCACGCTGCAAACAATCGCAATTGTCATAAAAAGTATTCTCCACCACTATTGGAGTCTACTACTGCTCATCATATCTTAAAAAAAATCCAAGATATATTACTGAAAAAACTTAAAAAAATTCAAAAGCACCAAATATTCTTATTGATAAAAAGATGATAAAAAATAGTTTTAAAGAAATTTCGTTCTTCTATACCTGAAAATCGCCTTTTAAAGATATAAATTTTTAGATATTTCATCCAAATTTTTTCGTTGATCATTTACCATGCAAGAGAACGCCTCAATGAACTTTTTCTTGATACGCACGCTTCATTTCTAGTCTTATCAACCGATGTTATCTGACATAGTTTTTCTTACCTCCATTCCTATAAGAACAAAAAGTGGCTTTTCTATAAAACAATTATTACACGGATCTTCTCTTCAGATTATAAAGATTTATGATATTTTCTTCATTTCACAAATAGCTTGTCAAACAAACTTCTTCCTTTCCGATAAAGGACGCAAATATATTTATATGTGCAAGGATCTCTTAACGCAATTTCTAGCCTCAAATGCGCTTTTTATACTGCCGACAACGTTGAATACAATTGCAAATTGAGAAAACTTATTACCAGCAACTGCATAGCATCAGGATGAAACAACACAGCCCCGTCCTGCTAACTTCCACAAGCCACTCTTTCTACCTCAATGACTACGGCATCTTAATAAATTAATCAAACAAAATGCATACTTGCTTTTGTGCATTCTTTTGGTTATTACCCTCAAACTAACTTTTTCTGATTAATGTACAAACCTATGCCGCATTAGCTCAGTTGGTAGAGCACATCATTCGTAATGATGGGGTCGCTGGTTCGAATCCGGCATGCGGCACCAAATTATCATTAAAAATTAAATATAATCAATAGGTTATATATTTCTTTGTTTTTTATCCATATAGCTTGCCAGCAGGTTTTGTATAATTGGGCACCAAATTTTGTACCAATTTATTTTCTTCAAAGGGTTTTTAAGGAATTCTCAAAAGGTATTTAAAGTCCCTTTTAATGAATTTTTTCTTTTCTGCTCAAAATCGTAATTTGAGATGATGAGCTCCTTAGCAGAGTATCGCATTATTTGAAAAGCAGCATGTATAAGATGTGGTACCCTCTTTTAATATAAATTGATTGAAGGTTTTTCCTATCCTAGACACATCATTAAGTGAGAGAAGAAACGTTTAAGCAATTCGGTCAAATTAACAAAATTGCTCTTCAGCATACAATTATGCAATGTTTATACTATTGCTCCTTTGAGGAATAGGGACAACTTGTCGCAATTCCTCACCACAAAAACAAAGTGCAAAGTTTACACTTTAATCTCAGGGAACATCATCACCGATCAAAGGGGCAACTTGGCCCTTTGATTTTCTGTTCCTATTGAGTTTCATTTTTCGCTGCCTGCTTTCCCTTATCCCGCTCTTCTAGGATAATTTCTGTGATATATTCGCTTTGTTTATCATAGCGGTGAGTAACGATAGCGGCTTTTCCATGAACCATTGATTTTCCCACGCATAGAAGCGCTTTTGCCACAAAGGCGCAAAATCTCTCCAGCGCTGCCCCCACAACTCACAACCGACTCGACCAAAAAACACCCCATAAATGCACTAATGCTGTTCTCATAGCCAAAGATCACCTGGAGTGTACTATTGCTCTGTGGAACCTCTAAATCATTGTTACCATCATCAAACTCTGCCTCGAATGTATCGGCTTGATTGCCGGTATGATCGGTAATGGTTGCACTTAACAAACGCTGGTAAAAAACCGCGTGAACAGGTTTGTCTCCCACCTTGACCACAATAAAGGGGTATGTCCGCATTAATCCCATAACCGTGTCACCGTGCTTTGGGGATTGTGAAGTGCAAATTCAGGCAGAACAACAGTTAAACCCAACGGTAAAAGAGCACCATATCCTGCAATACCCGGATTGGCTTCCAAGGTGGCTTCTAGATAACCACTCAGTAACCCAAGCCCGCGTGCGATCTCCTAACACAGCCATGGCATGTTGAAAGCAGATGAGATCGAGACTCATGTCCTCTAGCTCTACAACAACATGCTTTTCTGGTATCTTCATGGAGTTTGTCCCACTTGATATTGTCCCACTTGATATTGTCCTTGTGGTTTTCCGCCATCAAAAAGGGGCAAAAGACTGATGGAATAGCGGATGCGCTGTGATTGACCAGAGCCACTGATAAAATCGTGGTCTTTAGTGATACTGATAATCACCACGAGTCCATGCAGAAGAGCGCTATAGGTGTGACCATTAATCCAACGAAACATCTAAAACGACTTTGCCCTTTTGAAGGGCTGGGTAATGGCGTCAATGGCTACACGATCACCAAATTCTGATTTTTGCCATTTTTCATTCTTTTTTTGATTTTTGGGTATCAAAATTCAATTTTACAAACAACGCATTTAATAGTAAAAATTATACATAAAAACAACAAATTATCACGTATTCCTAGCTAATTCTACCTTTTCCCACTTAGGACAAAATCTAATGTCAAACTACACTGAATTAAATTCTTATTTTTCATGGACATGAAATTTTGCAAATCTACCCCATTTTCTTCACTGTACGGCAATATGTAATAACATTGCCATCACAAATTGGGGATAGATAGTTTTATACAAATAGCCTTCTTTTCAACAAAAAATAAAAAACGCGAGACTTTTGTCTCGCGTCATCTTATTCTTTTTAAGAAATTTTATAGTTATTCAGTTCGCTCACCTGCTAAACTTGCTTTACATATACTATGACCGTTACCATTTTTTGCAGCAGATGATAGCGCCTGTACAAGTATCTTTTTTGGTTTTAATTCAGCTGGCATTTCTCTCTTTAACTGAATATGAAGAAGTCCATCACCAAGTTCTGCTCCAATAACCTTAACATGATCAGCTAAATGAAAACGCCGCTCAAAAGCACGCGAAGCAATACCTCTGTAAAGAAACTCTCGTTCTGTATCATCATTTTCAGGTGTTCTTTCACCCTTAACGATTAACTGATTGCAATGTGTTTCGATATCAATTTCATCTTGAGAAAAACCAGCAACAGCCATAGAAATTCTATAAGAATCTTCACTTAAACGCTCAATGTTATACGGTGGATAAGAAGAAACATCATCCGGTTGTGTTCTGGAATCAAACCAATTAAAAAGATGATCAAAACCTACTGTCGAACGATAGAATGGTGAAAAATCTACTTGACGCATAATATTGCCCTCCTTTAGAGCGACTATGATTGACTCACAAAGTTCCCAAATGGCAAACCTGCCCGTGAACCATTCAGTCCCATCATGGCGACTGTACTAATTACTTGGTAATTGCGCTTTCCTATTTCAACTCCTTTTGTGTTTGAATTCATCAAAACGTATAAAAACAATATAACTGTTTCTTAATCCTTCATAATCATTATATTTTAATGTAAGCTTTCTTCTAATCTCTCTTTGCCCTAAGTTGCAAAAAGACACCATAAAGGATTTCAATTGGAAATACCTCTTTATCCTATCAACAGAGATTCCCCTCCTCCCAATATTCGTAACAGCTACCTTAAAATAGCCACCGATCGCAAAATTCGTTTTGCGATAACGCATCCCGAAATGGAAAAAGCCAAAGGAACAGTTGTTATTCTCGAAAGCTATGCAAATGCTTTAGAAAAATATTTTTTAACAATGGATGGAATTTCTAATCGCGGTTTTTATACGGCAATATTTGATTGGTTTGGTCGAGAAGGATCACAATCCGGAAAACGAAAACAAATCCGAAACAATTATTTTGATATTAACAATGATATTAAAGACTTAGATGTATTTCTTAAAAATATTGTTTATCCTTATTGTCCACCACCTTACTATATGCTTGCTTATGGCATGGGTGGGTTGATAGCACTTAGCGGATTAGATCTCATTAACCATAAGTTTAAGAGAATGCTTTGCATTTCGCCCCTTTTGGCTCCATTCGGTAATCAAACAAATGGTTTTCAGCATAAATTAACACAGCTTCTTTCCGATATAGGTCTTGGTTTCTTACCAGCGAGAGGAGGAAAAAAATTAAAACAAAAAAATATGCAATTTTTGCGTACTAATAAAGTAACTTTACCCCCTACTTTCCTTATAAAACCTCCAACATCACGATGGATGGCATCTGCACTCAATGCAATTGATACCATGAAGAAAAATATACTGAATGGGTATTTAAAAATCCCAACATTATTTATTCTTGCCAATCAAAACAATATTGCGAACAACATTGAAGTGCGGCAATTATGCCAACATACGCATTTGACGGACAGTATTACAATTACGGGTGCTGAACTTGACACAATCATGCATGAAGAAGTTTACAAAAAACAATTTTGGGCTGCATTTGATGCATTTATTCCTGGGGACCAGTCTATAAATTAATATCTTTTAACAAGATAATTAATTTAACTATGAAAGAAATAAAAAATAAATGAAACAAATTTAAAAAATAATTAAGTGCTTCACCCTTTAATTATAAATTATAGTCAGATGTTATTTAAGCACCGCTCTCCAAGGGTACGTGAGTATGTGAGAAAAGCTAGAAGCAGATATGAGTAGGTTAAGAACAGCTCTTTTAAAATGTGAAATAGCAACTCCTTATGATAGCACTTTCCAAAATAAACACCTAAACTTCAATACATATGCTTCTATTGAGATTTGCATGCTCAAAGCAGGTTATCCATGATAAAGAGGAAAAATTGGTATGAGAATTTTAAAGCCAAGCACTTTCCCATTTTCTGCCCAGTCATCCCTAAATGAAGTATCAAGAAACTCTCGCCTTTTATAAAAAGAGCAATCTAAATGCCAATTTTAGAGTCTTATACTGATAATAAACAACAATCCCCATATTTTTATGCTCTTGCATAATGGTGCACAACTGCTTTATCGGTGTTCCGAAGGTACTTATCTAAATTAAAAATATACATACAATCTCTATTTGATAGCGACTGTTATGTAAATTGAAAAGCCTTTTAACAAAACCTCATCCGCACTATAGTGAACTCAAGAAGAGCCCACTTTAATCCTAGACATCAACCAATTCCTTACAGCATAACCTATATTTTTAAAAATCTATAAAGTTAATCTCAATTCGCAAACAATGATAATAGTCAGCAGACGAATCTTAATACAACATGATATAATTACCCAAATAAAAATAAACTCATTTTTCTTACGCAATGTAGATTCGTAAAAATGCATGGGAAATAAACAGCTATAAAAATTTCACTCTGCTGCATCACTTATCAAAAACGGCAAATCGACCTAACACGCTTCTCATTTCTTAAGATATGATAATCTCTAAAGTGAATATTCTAACAAGTTCCGTAGAGCACTAACCAAGAATGAAGAAAATGAAAAAAACAGAAAATCTGCAACTCATTGCACTTAAAACATTCATCACTGCTCTTTCTTTCAATGTCATATACATTTTGAATTTAACCAACTCACAACCAATATTCTGTATTTTGGTCAAATATAAATGAATTAACCATTTTGCCATTGATTCCAATTATGAGTATTTTATCACCTTTTTTATAAACACTCTATATTGTATAATTGATGTGGCAAAAACTCTGATGAATGGAGCAATTGGAACATAATCATGAAACGAATCCTGCTCGCAGAAGATGATAACGATATGCGCCGCTTTCTAGCGAAGGCTTTAGAACGTGCCGGCTATGAAGTCGCCGATTTCGATAATGGTGCTAGCGCATATGAACGTTTACAAGAAGAACCATTTTCTCTTCTACTGACTGATATTGTAATGCCGGAAATGGATGGAATTGAGCTAGCGCGACGCGCTACTGAAATTGATCCTGATTTACGAGTAATGTTCATTACAGGATTTGCAGCAGTTGCACTAAATTCAAATAGCGATGCTCCTCCTGATGCAAAGGTGCTTTCTAAGCCATTTCACTTGCGTGAGCTAGTTAATGAGATTGAAAAAATACTTATAGCTGCTTAAAAGGCGTATTTTTCAAAATTATTCGTGACTGGTTAAATAGAAAATTAAATTAGGCATTGACGTTTGTAATTCTATGTGGTGTATGCAACATCATTGAATGGGCGTGTAGCTCAGCGGGAGAGCACTACGTTGACATCGTAGGGGTCACAGGTTCAATCCCTGTCACGCCCACCATATAGCTTTATATTGCTATTAAGTTATTGATACTTCATATGTTTTTTACTGTGAGGGATGCCAGAGTAAAGTTAAGGGAATAGGATTTTCTAACATTTCTCTATAAAGCACGCTTCGCACAATGTTTCTAATGTTTCTTTGAAGTCTGCTAACGCTTCTTGATGTAAGCCATCTAAAAGTCTCATAAACGCAACAACAGTTTCACGTTGCAACGGAGCAGAAGATTTTATTATAAAAATCTTCCAAAAAACATTTGCGTCTCTTTTCAGAAGTGTTGACCACGAAAGACTTGCCATTCAAGCAATCAAAAAGGTTCGGGATAGACATAAAAATAAGTTAAAAAACAAAGGAATCAAAATTCCCGTATATATATA
The DNA here is from genome assembly GCF_045277155.1 of Bartonella gliris. Lineage (GTDB taxonomy): Bacteria > Pseudomonadota > Alphaproteobacteria > Rhizobiales > Rhizobiaceae > Bartonella > Bartonella gliris. The sequence continues at coordinate 253,114 of NZ_CP123962.1, read as the reverse complement.
ACCTATTAATTCTACTTAAACATGGTGATCCCGACAGGATTCGAACCTGTGACCCACGGCTTAGAAGGCCGTTGCTCTATCCAGCTGAGCTACGGGACCAACTGATCATTTTCGCATTCAAAACCGCACCTTTAACTCAATGCGTCCAAGATTGCTGTCTATCACTGCGAAAATTATCAGAATAAGAAACAGCACGCCGAATCGGTCTATGTGTTTTTTCTACACGATAAGGAATAGCATTCTTGCATGCAAAAGCAACTGCCTCTTCCTTCCTATTAAACCGGATTCTTACCTGATTATTCATATCGGATGTCGCTGTATACCCCATAAGAGGCTCAAGCATTTTCGCTTGTATAGGCTCATACTGGAGAATCCAAAAACCAGTATTCCCCCTACCTGACTGCATAGCTGTCTTCGCAGGACTATAAATACGTGCGATCATGATTCTTTTCCTTCAGACTACATAACGCTTGAATGATAAATTTCTTACCACACGCACCCAATTGGGCCACCTTATACATATAATTAAACATGGTCGGAGCGATAGGATTCGAACCTACGACCCCCTGATCCCAAATCAGGTGCGCTACCAGGCTGCGCTACGCTCCGCCATCTGCATTTATTCGATGCATATTCCCTAAAATTTTCACAACAGAAGTGCAAGAGAAAAACACATTTTTTAAATTTTTTTTTGCTAAGCAACATACTAATTAACAGAAATAAAAAATGCTACCCCCTAAAAAAAGCAAAATCCAATCCAAATAAATAAACAAACAACCACCTTCTCCATAAAAACCCGTAATTGCTCACATTGCATTGAGAGAACTTTAATGACATAAATAACATTCAGCGGATATAATTTTAGCAAAAAAATGGCTTAACCATTACAAAAAATTCCCCAATAGTAAAACTCAGACATCCCTACTTGCTCATGAGAATCCAGTGCGAATCATGGAAAAAACTAATCATCCCCTGCTCCTCAATTCTCTCAATCACTCTTATTTTTTAAATTCCACGCCCTCCTACAATTACAATACCAATGCATCAATTTAAAAAACGTTTTTATACTCAAGTTACAAAAATTTCATTATAGAAAACAAAGAGAGAGCTCATCCTCTCGAGAGAGAGCTCTAGAATGCTTGATAAGCTTATGCAAACTATAAAAAGCACAACATCATAAACTCACAGCCATTCGAACAATATATTAAGGACATTTAATAAAGAAAAAATGTTATCATGCGATACAAAAAGCAAATACAAATATCCTGCTTTGTGGAATCTCGACAAGTATAGCAAAAGCAGAAAACTTAAATAACACCATGTTCTATCCGTACACAACATCCCCCAATAGAGCACAAGAGTTTTCTATTGAACAATTTTAACTATGCTAAAAAGCAATGTTTACTGGATTTGCATGTTAAGAACTTCACCAATGACAGCACGCGTTATTTTGCTTTTTCTTTGTAATGCCAATCGATCAACAGCATCAATCACACGCTTCAATGAAAATAAAGAACGCTCACAACGGTTTACAAGATAGTAAACAATATCCGGATGAACGATAATCTGCCTATCAGAAAAAAGTTTAAAAGCGACAGCTGTTAACAATGCATCATCAGGCTGATTAATCGCAACTAACATAACCGAATTAAGACGACTCTTTAGATCATTTAACTTTAAATTCCATGCTGAAGGTACTGTCCGTGCAGTTATCAACAAAGTAGCATGATGTGTATCAAGGTTCGCTTGTTTAATGCTGTTAATGAAATGAAAAAGCCCCGTCTCACTAATTTCACCTGCATCAATATCTTCAATTAAAAATGATCTCCCTGAAGAAGCCCCAGAAACAGCCTGATCAATTTCATTGCGATGAAGTCTTAAAGCATCAGCTTTCTGCGCCCATACACTAGAAAAGTGGGTTTTTCCAGATCCTTCTTTTCCCACTAAAACCGCAATAGGTAAGATCCAATTCGGCCAATGATCAATAAGCTGAAAAGCCATACGATTACTTTCCGTCACCACCAAATCATCAAATTGGAAAACAGGATTATAAGAAAAATTTAAAGGCAATTGCGTTTCACGCTCATTCATTCTAGCGGCTCCGAATTTCCACTTCGCGAATACATCTGAGAACTAAGATAAGTATGAAGAGCAAAACGAACCAAAACGCCAACAGCCGCGGCAGCAGGAACCGCAACAAGCATACCAGTGAAACCAAAGAGTGAAGAAAAAGCAAAAAGTGCAAACATCAACCACACTGGATGCAGCCCTACTGATGAACCTACAAGTTTTGGTTGAAGAATATAGCCTTCAATAAATTGACCAACTAAAAAGATAACCATGACGACAACAATCCAACCCCAATTATTGGGATAGAATTGAACCCATGCAACACCAACAGAAAGTACAAAACCACTCATTGTACCAATATAAGGAATAAAGCTGATAAGGCCAATAAACATACCAATTAAAAGACCAAAATTGAGTCCCGTAATAGTTAAACCAATAGCATAATATCCCCCCAATATTAAACAAGCTGTTCCTTGCCCACGAACAAATCCAGCAATAGCCCTATCCATTTCATGAAAAATACCGCGGACAGTCTCAAGATGATCTCGCGGTATTAACGAATCAACTGCTGTAACCATACGCGGCCAATCTAATAACATGTAAAACGCCACCACAGGTGCTACAACAAATAGGCTGACAATATTAACGATAGATTTTCCTGACTTCAAAAGTGAATTCAAGAGAGATGTAATAAAATCAGAACTTTGCCCTAAAAGCCCTTTAATATTACTCTGTAATTCCTTTGGATCACTACCAAAATAGCGTCTTACCCAATCAAAATCATGTTTAACAAAAAAAGTTTGAATACGATTAATATAAACGGGCAAACCATCGTTCATAAATTGCTGTATTTGCCAACTGATAATAGGAATCAAAATTATTAAAGCAGCGACAAAAATAACAATAATAAATAAAGTAATCAGGATGGTACCAAAAGCACGACGAATACCAACTTTTTCAAGCAATTGAACAACCGGATTAAGGAAGTAAGCCAATACAATCCCTGCCACGAAAGGAAGCAAAACTGATCCAAAGACAAACATAAAAAGAATGAAAAAAAACAATGTCCCGAGCCAGAAAAAAACTTGTTTTTTCATATTGTTCGGTAATGGCACTTGAGCATAAGCAGGTACATAAGCCGCCGTATAACGACCACCTGCCCCACTCTCATTAATTTTCTTCTTCATGAGCTGCAAAGCAGAATTATCTTGATTATCTGATATCTTAGTCATAAATATCCTTTTAAAAAATCCTCACGAAAGATTATAAATTTCTTCAACATGGGTCAAGCAAAGTCAGTTATTTCTTAAATGCTAAACTTCAATACCTCTTGCAGAGATAACCCTATCATGGCATTGCATAACATCAACACCTGATTTTCCATAAGGAAAGCTCCAATGAGCAAAAAAAATTTAATAAATAAAAAATCCAACTGTGGTCTTACCTATGCAAAAGCCGGCGTAAATATCGATATGGGTAATGCCATGGTAGAAAAAATTAAACCCTATATACGCTCAACAAAACGCATAGGCGCAGATGCAGAAATTGGCGGTTTTGGCGGCTTATTTGATTTAAAAGCAGCAGGATTCAAAGATCCTATCCTCGTAGCAGCCAATGATGGAGTAGGTACAAAATTAAAAATTGCTATTGAAGTAGGTGTCCATGACACTGTTGGTATTGATCTCGTAGCTATGTGCGTTAATGACTTACTCGTACAAGGAGCTGAACCTCTCTTTTTTCTCGATTATTTTGCAACTGGAAAGCTTGACGCTGAACAGGGAGCAGCAATCGTTTCTGGTATTGCAGAAGGATGTCGGCAAGCAGGCGCTGCTCTAATTGGAGGAGAAACTGCAGAAATGCCTGATATGTATGCGAAGGAAGATTATGACTTGGCAGGCTTTGCTGTAGGAGCTACCGAACGCAGCACATTATTACCCTCAAAAGACCTTACAGAAGGCGACATTATTTTAGGACTTAGCTCATCTGGAGTTCATTCCAATGGCTTTTCTCTCGTTAGAAGAATCGTCCAACAAAGTGATCTAAAGTGGAATGATCCTGCCCCTTTTAATCCCACGATTAGTCTTGGTACAGCTCTTCTCACACCAACACGCATTTATGTAAAATCTCTCTTGTCTGTCATACGAAATTACGAAGGAATCAAAGCTCTTGCGCATATCACGGGTGGAGGCTTTCCTGAAAATATTCCGCGCGTACTTCCCTCCTCTCTTTGCGCTGAGCTTAATATTTCTGCCATTAATGTTCCATCAGTCTTTTCATGGATTGCCAAACAAGGTAGGATAGAGGAAATGGAAATGTTACGAACATTTAATTGCGGTATTGGTATGGTCATTATCGTAGCGCAACATGCGGTTGAAACAATTACAAAAGCACTTGAAATGCAAGGAGAAACCGTTACCACCCTTGGCATTTTAACAAAACGCCAAGATCAAAATAAAGGAATACTCTGTAGAGGTGTACTTCATTTATGAAAAAACGAATTGTTGTTTTTATTTCTGGCAACGGTTCCAATATGGTTTCCCTTGCTAAAGCAAGTAAACAAAAAGAATACCCTGCTGAAATCGTGGCAGTTATTTGCGATAACCCTCATGCTGCTGGCATTGAAAAGGCACGTAGCAATAATTTGCCTATTCACGTTGTTGATCGCAAAAATTACCCAACTAAAGACGCACATGAAGAATCTATCCTCACGATTTTAGCCAAATATCAACCGGATCTTATCTGCTTTGCTGGCTATATGCGTCTCATCTCACCGCATTTCGTAAAACTTTATGAAGGACGAATTTTAAACATTCATCCTTCTCTTTTACCTTCATTTAAAGGTTTAAATACGCATGAAAGAGTTTTACAAGCAGGCGTTAAAATTACTGGTTGCACTGTTCACCTTGTTACAAACGAAATGGATGCAGGAAAAATTCTTGCTCAAGCCGCTGTTCCAGTATGTCCTAATGATACCACTGACAGTTTAGCGCAGAGAGTCCTTAAGGCTGAACATAAACTCTATCCAGAAGCCTTAAAAATATTCATTGAAAAAAACAACAAAATAACAGATTCCCAACAACAACTTTTATCTTTTTAATCACACAACCAGCGCGCTCTAATATCAACCCTTAATATATTCTTTATCTCTTATATTTTGAACACTATAAAAATTATGATATGATGGAATCTCATTATTTCATGAATATTTTTATGTAAAATTTGTGCAGTAAATTTCCTTAATTTTATAGCTTCAAATATCAAAATTACTCCTTTAAGTAACTGTCTCTAAATATTATTACAATTACCTTTCAAGATACTCTAACTTTTCATCTCAGAAATCTAAAAACACATATTTTTTTCTTTTATTGTGCAAGCGTTTCTTTAACTGCTAGAGCTAGCTGTTTGAGTGTAAACGGCTTAGATAAAAAATTGAAAACAGCATCTTGTGGAAGATTTTTAGTAAAAGCATCTTTTGCATACCCAGAAACAAAAATAAATTTAATATTAGGATATTTTTTACGCAACTCTTTAAGCAAAGTAGGACCATCCATTTCTGGCATTACGACATCGGAAACAACAATATCAACAGCACCCTTATTTTCTTCAAGAATAGCAAGCGCTTCTACTCCGCTTGCTGCTTCCAAAACAGTATATCCTCTCATTTGCAGTGCTCTTACCCCACCTATTCTGACTGAATCTTCATCTTCAACCAATAAAACAGTCGCAGATCCTGTTAAATCTGTATTTTTTTCCTGCTCTTCCACTTTTTCATTCTGCCAAGAAATTTTACTGCAAGTATCAGGAATATAACGAGGAAGAAAAATATGAAATGTTGCTCCTTCCCCTTCTCGGCTATCACAGTAAATGTAACCACCTGTCTGTTTAATAATTCCATAAACCATTGACAAACCAAGTCCGGTTCCTTTTCCAACTTCCTTTGTTGTAAAAAATGGTTCAAATATTTTTTCTTGGATAGCAGCAGATATACCAGTTCCTGTATCTGAAATGGTCAACTGCACATACTCACCAATTGCAAAACCAACATGATCAAATTCAGCGCTCCGTTGTTTTGTAATATTGTTGGTTGCAATCGTCACAACACCTCCATCTGGCATAGCATCACGCGCATTAATAACCAAATTCATAATAACACGCTGGAAAGATGCTTGATCGACTTCAACACTCCACAAATCTCTCCCATGAATAATCTTCAACTGAATATTATTACCTAAAAGGGGTAAAATAAGATTGCGCATATCTGATAAAAGTTCTGTAAAATCCACTTTCTCAGGTCGAAGCGTTTGCTTTCTAGAAAAAGCTAATAATTGCTGCACAAGTGCAGCCGCACGATTAGCATTGTTCTTGATATTGATCAGATCGGCATGTGCTGGATCAGAACTGCGATGTGTATTTAAAAGGAGATCGCAAGACATCAAAATTGCTGTTAAAACGTTATTAAAATCGTGAGCAATACCGCCAGCCAATTGCCCAACAGCTTGCATCTTCTGACTTTGCATCATTTTATCTTCAAGCGTTTTTTGTTCTGTTATTTCTATGACAGATACAATTACCAAATCTCGTAATGCATCACCATAATAGGGTGTTACAGGCATAACATGGAGACGCAAATGGCGTTCCTTATTATTCTCTAAAACTGTTTCTATCGAAATTGAATGATTTTTATTTATCGTAATTTTCTGAAATGCACGCTCTAGCTGTGCACGATCATGATGAGATATAATATCATAAAGATTAATATTTTGAGTTGTACAGCCCATTAAGGATGAAAAAGCATTATTTATGTAAACTAATTTTCCTTTCTGATCTACCACTGCTATTGCAAAAGGACTTACCTCAAAATACTCGACGAATAAACTCGGTAATTTTGATTGATAATCGTCTGCGACTTTTTGTATCTGCTGTGGCATCATCACAATACGATAAATGGCTTCCTCCTCTAAGAAAGAAGAAGCACACATAAAACAATTCAATGTTTTATTGCTTTCAGTCTCTGAATTTAAACATAACGAAAACGTATAAGGCATAGAGTAACCTAAGCTTTGATGTTTATTGTTTTGCAAACAAATATCACTCCACGCACTATTGGTTTCAATGCCATCAAATAGTCTATCAAAATTATATTGGCCAACAGTGAATTTTGCTAAGTCGATAGAAAACCATTCAGCAAAAACTGCATTTACATAAAGAACCGTCCCTTGTGTATTAACGGACAAAAAACCAACAGGAGCTTGATCTAAGTGATTGATTGCTTCTTGAAGATTCGAGAAAAAAGCCTCACGATGCTCCTGCAAATGCGAAATATCGGCAATACGCCAAAATAACAGCCTTTTTTTCCCCTTTGTTATCGGCTGAACAGAAATATTGTACCAAACAGAATTTTTCTCAGTCAAATGAGAAAAAATGGGCTGTTCTATCCTAAACTCTTCTTGCGCTGCAAGATTATTACATGCAGCAACTTTTAAGCGGTATGAAAGTGCACCAGCTCCTGGAAGATCAGCAATCACTGCATAACAAGAGGAACCAGGCTTATAGGTAAAAATTTTTCGATAATTTTGATTAGAATAATAAACAAAACCTGATAAATCAGAGACTATAATTGCATCATCAATACTATCAAAAATGCTGAGATCAAAGTCTTGATGCAACGGCGTTGCATTATATCTTAAAATCCCCATCCCTATCAAAATTAGTGCAGCAACACCTATAACCGCTAAAGCTAAAAAAGAGACCAACATAGCCTTTTGGAAATAGCTCTGCGGATAAAAAAAACCTAAAACACCCACAATAAACAGAAAAACGATAGCAAAAACAATACTAAAAATCATGCCCCCCCAGTGGACAGAAGGAGACGATGATCTTACAATATTCTCAAAACTTTTATCCATTTCTCTTTGCCTCGATTATGGTCATTTCTTATACAACAAATCACCTCCATAATCGTTGTTATGAAATATACACCATGATAATATCTACCCAATGAAAATCATTCAATGTTAAAAAGATCATGTTTCATATTATAAGTGAACCTTTTAAGGTATATTTACAAACTTATATAATATAAATGGGAGAAGCACCATGCATGTCTGGTTATCAAATCAAATAGGCACATCCGCAGCGAACATAACCTTAAGCCTTGTGCTTTTCATAGTGATAATCACAATTATTGCTGTGATTATCATGTTTTTACGCCGTTTAACTACAAGAGGATACAACACACACAGAAAAAAACGTCCACCACGATTAACCCTCTGCGATACACTTGCTATCGATCGTACGCGTCGCCTTATTTTGATACGTCGTGATGATGCGGAACATCTTATTCTTATTGGTGGGCTAACAGATGTTGTTATAGAATCGAATATTATCAATAAACGCATCACACACAAAAGCACTGATAAACAAAAGCAAGATACACAGTCAACATTAACAACAACTGAAACCAACTCAAATCCCAATCTTACAGAGAAAATACCTTTTTCCGTAAGTGAAAGAGAGCATTCTCCAGACAATATCTCTAAGCCTTTTATGAATCAATATTTGGAAGATTCAGCAATCACCGCTGAAATTGAAGGACGGCAAGAGCCATCCTTATTTATCCCTGTCCAGAAAAAATAAAATAACCCACTTTGGCGGCGAGTCTTCCATTTGTTCATCATCACAATTGATTTCAATCGTCGCGATAAACCCTTTCTCGTCGCTCATGACGTTCCTGTGCTTCCAACGACAAAACTGCAATCGGTCGAGCCTCAAGACGCTTTATACTAATAGGTTCGCCAGTTTCCTCACAAAACCCGTAAGTCCCATTATCAATACGCTCTAAAGCTGCATCTATTTTTGAAATAAGTTTCCTCTGACGATCACGAGCACGCAATTCGATTGTACGATCAGTTTCGCAAGATGCTCTATCAGTCAAATCAGGCTGACCAGCATTCTCTTCCTGCAAATTTTCCAAAGTTTCACGAGCTTCTCTCAATATATCATTTTTCCAAGAAACCAATTTTGCACGAAAATACGCCTTTTGCCGCTCATTCATAAAAGGCTCATCTTCACTAGGACGATATTGACCATCAACCTTTTCGCTCATGCCATAAACCTCCATATATGGTATGTGCGGTCTATATATTGTCCAACGCCGATCAACACAAGAGTAAAATGCTTTTTTATAAGAACATACCAATACGTTTAAAATCATTGTGTTTAAATCATCGCCACTTTTTACACAACATGTACTATATTGTGATAACTCTAGACAGGGCATCCTCATAAACACTCATTCCAGTCACAGCTATAAGCAAGCTTACAAAAGTAAAAAACACAAGCATTCAGGATAATGCAAAATAAACTTATCCAATTATGAGCAAAAAATTGAACGCACCAACAACGATACCCGAGTATGGAAAGAAACAAAAACATTTATAAAGGCAGAGTATGATATGCACGATTCAAATATATCAAAGCGTCTTTTTCTTGATTACGATTTATGGCAACAACTTCGCCAATCAAAACATAATGGGTTGCATGTTCGTGCCAACAAATTAAACGACAGTCGAGTGACGCTAAGGCATCTAAAAGACTAGGTGCACCAGTCTGCAAAGTACTCCATTGAGCTCTATCAAAACATTCATTTTGTGTAAAAGCGCAGCGCTTAGAAAAAATATCCGCTAATGAACGATGTTTTCCTGCCAAGCTATTAACACAAAAATTTCCATTCTCCATAAACAGATTATTCTTAGGATTATGGCGTCTTAAGCAAACAAGAAGCGTTGGAGGATCATCTGATAAGGAACAACAAGCTGAAACTGTCACCCCACGCTTTCCCTTAACACCATTCGTTGTTACAATATGCACAGCTCCCGCGAAATGACTCATAGTATCACGATACTCCTGCGGAGAAATAGTAACAATATGTTGCAGTTTAGACATTAAATGTGTTGTATGGTTTGGCATATCTTTCACTTATACAGCTTTAAAATTCCAAGAAACATTTCAATAAAAAGATCTATGACATATAGCAATTCTTTTACATCATAACGTAAATGATATTTTAACATACAGAACTACATGCTAAAAAGAGCCAACTAAGGAGATCTTAATGCCTCGTTCTTACCTCATTTCACCTTCACTTTTAGCTTCTGATTTTTCCAAACTTGGCCAAGAAGTGTTAGATGTTGTTGATGCTGGAGCAGACTGGCTTCATCTTGATATTATGGATGGCCACTTTGTTCCTAATATCACTTTTGGGCCCGATGTCGTCAAGGCACTACGCCCATTAACCAAAGCAATATTTGACGTTCATTTGATGATAGCGCCCGTAGATCCTTATCTTGAAGCTTTCGCAAAAGCTGGTTCAGATATTATAACCATTCATGCAGAATCGGGTCCTCATGTTCACCGTTCACTACAAATAATTAAAGCAATGGGAAAAAAAGCTGGAATTTCAATCAATCCAAGTACACCGGAATACGTACTTGAATATTTGCTTGATCAATTAGATCTTATCCTGATCATGACAGTCAATCCTGGTTTTGGTGGGCAAAGTTTCATTCCAGAAATGAAAGATAAAATCAAACGCGTTAAAAGTATGATTAGCAATCGGCCTATTGATCTTGAAGTTGATGGTGGTATCACTGTTGATACAATCGGAATAGCTGCCAAAGCTGGTGCAAATGTATTTGTTGCAGGCTCTGCAATTTATAAAGATGGAAACAAAGAGCTCTACAAAACACGTATTCATGCATTGCGCCAAGCAGCAATTCTCTCACGATAAGGAAAAAATTATGATCGACCGTTATTCCCGCTCTGAAATGGTAACAATTTGGTCACCAAAAACAAAATACCGTATTTGGTTTGAAATTGAAGCACATGCCTGTGATGCACTAGCACAACTGGGTATCATTCCAAAAGAGGCAGCAAAGATTATTTGGGAAAAAGGGAAAGCTGCCGAATTTGATGTAAACCGCATTAATGAGATTGAGGCGATCACCAAGCATGATGTTATAGCATTTCTAACTCACTTAGCTGAATTTATTGGACCAGAAGCTCGTTTTGTCCATCAAGGTATGACATCATCAGATGTCTTAGACACAACGCTTAGCATTCAATTGATGCGCGCCAGTGATATTTTGCTAAAAGATATCGACCAACTTCTTGAAGCATTAAAAAAACGTGCTTTTGAACATAAAGAAACAATCACAATTGGGCGAAGTCATGGCATTCATGCTGAACCAACGACATTTGGAGTAAAATTTGCTCTTGCATACGCTGAATTTTCTCGTTGTCGCAAACGTCTTCTCGCAGCACGCGAAGAAATTTCTACTTGCGCTATTTCAGGAGCTGTAGGAACTTTTGCTAATATTGATCCACGTGTTGAAGAACATGTAGCAAAAGCATTTGGTATGCGTGCTGAACCTGTTTCCACTCAAGTTATACCACGCGATCGCCATGCTATGTTCTTTGCAACACTCGGTGTTATTGCTTCATCCATTGAAAGACTAGCTATAGAAATACGCCATCTACAACGAACAGAAGTTCTTGAAGCAGAAGAGCATTTCTCACCTGGACAAAAGGGGTCGTCTGCCATGCCTCACAAACGTAATCCAGTTTTAACAGAAAACTTAACTGGATTAGCGCGTATGGTGCGTGCATTTGCAATGCCAGCCATGGAAAATGTAGCACTTTGGCATGAACGTGATATTTCTCATTCATCCGTTGAACGTTATATTGGCCCTGATGCCACCATTACGCTTGATTTTGCTCTTGCTCGCCTCACATCCGTCATTGAAAACTTAATTGTCTATCCAGAAAATATGCAAAAAAACCTCAATAAATTTCGTGGTCTTGTTCATTCACAACGGGTGCTTCTAGCACTCACGCAAGCTGGCATCAGTCGTGAAGACTCTTATCGTATTGTACAAAGAAATGCCATGAAGGTTTGGGAGCAAGGAAAAGACTTTTTAGAAGAATTACTCAATGATAAAGATGTTACAAAAGCATTAAATGAGGCAGAACTTCGTGAAAAATTTGACCTTTCTTACCATACCAAACATATCAACACGATTTTTAAACGCGTTTTTGGATAATGACAAAAACTGCATATAATGTATTGCCTTCGGCTTATGCTCACAAAGCTTATTGTGATGAAGAAAACAATTTATGAAAGCAAATCAACTCGATATTCTTATTGTGCCTGGCTATAAAGGATCTGGTCCTGACCATTGGCAAACACGCTGGGAAAAAAAATTGTCTACGGCTCGTCGTGTTAAACAAGCTCATTGGTCAAAACCTGTTTGTGAAGAATGGGTTAATGAGGTTAAAATCGCCATTACACAAGCCCAAAAACCTGTTTTTATCATTGCCCATTCATTGGGAGTTCCTACAGCTATTCAGGCAACACTCCCAAATGCAGGAAAGATCTATGGTGCTTTCTTTGTTGCTCTTCCAGATGTATCCAATGAAAAAATACGTCCAAAACACTTAAAAACATTTGGCCCATACCCCCGTAAAAAATTACCTTTTCCCTCAGTAGTTATAGCCAGCCGCAACGATGAATTTTGCCAATTCTCGGTAGCAGAAAATCTTGCCAATGATTGGGGAGCACTTTTTGTTGACGCTGGACAGTCTGGCCATATCAATGCAGAATCAGGCCATGGGCCTTGGCCTGAAGGGCTTATGGTTCTTTCCCATTTCCTTGCAAAAATTTAATTTATGGAAATAGCCTTCTTTACCCTGTTTATGTACTGCACCCCTTATGGTTTCAATCCATATAATAAAAATTGTAAGAAGTATCATAGCAATCATTGAGAATTTCTATCAACTAGGATAGTATTACTCATCAATGCTATTAAAACCTCTCAGAGAAATAGAGAATCACAATGAATCGTCGCCACCGTATTTATGAAGGCAAGGCCAAAATTCTATATGAGGGACCTGAGCCAGGTACCTATATTCAATTTTTTAAAGATGACGCAACTGCTTTTAATGCAAAAAAGCATGAAATAATCGACGGAAAAGGGGTGTTAAATAACCGTATTTCCGAACACATCTTTAGCCATCTTGGCCGTTTGGGCATCCCAACACATTTTATCAAGCGTATAAATATGCGCGAACAGCTCATTAAAGCCGTTGAAATTATTCCATTGGAGGTGGTTGTTCGTAACGTTGCTGCTGGCTCTCTTGCTAAACGTTTAGGGTTAGAAGAAGGCACTGCTCTTTCGCAATCCATCATTGAATTTTATTATAAAAATGATTCTCTTGATGACCCAATGGTCACTGAAGAACATATCACTGCTTTTGGATGGGCTGTTCCGCAAGAATTAGAAGACATTATGCAACTTTCAATTCGTATTAATGATTTTCTTTCTGGACTCTTTGTAGGTGTTGGTATTCAATTAATTGATTTTAAAATGGAATTTGGTCGTTTATGGGAAAATGAAACAATGCGTATTGTTCTTGCCGACGAAATCTCACCTGATTCCGCCCGCTTATGGGATATACAAACACGAGAAAAAATGGATAAAGACCGTTTTCGGCGTGATATGGGAGGACTTATTAACGCCTATCAAGAAGTGGCAAAACGTCTTGGTATCATCAATGAAAATGAACCTCCTCGACCAAGTGGTCCTGTTTTAGTAAAATAAAAAATAAGGTGATATCATATCACCTCCCTTTAATATCGTAAATACATCTCCTCAAAGAGAGCTACTTCTAAAAATAGGAAATAAAAAATGAAAGCACGCGTTACAGTTACTCTCAAAAGCAGCGTTCTTGATCCGCAAGGAGAAGCGATTGTCAATGCTTTAAAGAGTTTAGCTTTCAAAGGCATTCATTCTATTCGCCAAGGAAAAGTTTTTGATGTTGTGCTTGATGATCAACCTGCTGAAACAGCAAAGCAAAAACTTGAAAAAATGTGTGAACAGTTACTCGCAAATACTGTCATTGAAAATTACACCATAGAACTTCTTTAAGTGGACCCCTCCATGAAAACTGCTATCATTCAATTACCTGGATTAAATCGCGATCGGGATATGATTGCAGCATTACAACACATCACAGGAGTTGAGCCATTAAAAATTTGGCAAACAGAGTCAACAATTCCAGACGATATAGATGTTATTTTTATTCCTGGTGGTTTTTCTTATGGTGACTATTTAAGATGTGGCGCTATTGCCGCACAAACACCAATTTTTCAAGCTGTTCGTGAAAAAGCACAAAAAGGTGTTCTGGTGATAGGCATATGTAATGGATTTCAAATTTTATTGGAATCTGGATTATTACCTGGTGCCTTAATGCGTAATGCTTCATTAAAATTTGTTTGTCGTGAAGTAAAACTTGAAATAGTGAACGCCAACACGAAATTTTCTCGATATTATTCCAAAGGACAAATTATTCGTTGTCCTGTTGCTCATCACGATGGAAACTATTTTGTTGACAGTGAGACATTAAAACAAATGGAAGACAATGGACAAATTGTTTTCCGCTATGCAGAAAATACAAATCCTAATGGCTCAATCAGTGATATTGCTGGTATTATTAATAAAGCTGGTAATGTTCTTGGTATGATGCCTCATCCTGAAAACTTTATTGAAACCGCACATGGTGGTACTGATGGTCTTTTACTTTTCCGAAGTGCTTTAGAATTGGCAAATTAATGATCATAAACAAAAGCTATTCTGCTACCCTTAGCGATTTTACATTAGTTACTGATTCTAATACGACCCAGAATATATGCCCCAGAATATATGCAATGAATAATCTTACTAAGAAAATTTCCTTACCTAAAAAAGCACGTTACTCTGAGCACCTAAAACAAATCTTTTTCTTCAAGCTTAAATGACAAGCGGATAAAATTGGGGCTTATAGTTCATTAATGGTCTCGTCATAAAACAAAAAAGCAACTAAACTGAAAAACTGCATCAGAAGCAACAAAAAGCCAAATCTTGATTACTTTAATGGATGAAAAAACTCATGAATCCTTGCAATAACATTGCCATAACACCAGAATTAGTTGCACGTCATGGTCTAAAAGCTGACGAGTACCAACATATTTTGAAACTGATTGGTAGAACACCAACATTTACCGAGCTTGGAATTTTCTCTGCAATGTGGAATGAACATTGTTCTTATAAATCATCTAAAAAATGGCTAAAAACTCTTCCAACAAAAAGCAAATATGTCATTCAAGGTCCTGGTGAAAATGCTGGTGTTGTTGATATTGGTGAAGGTCAATGCGTCGTTTTCAAAATGGAAAGCCATAACCACCCCTCTTACATTGAGCCTTATCAAGGTGCAGCAACAGGTGTTGGTGGCATTTTGCGGGATGTTTTTACAATGGGCGCCCGTCCTGTTGCATCCATGAATGCATTACGATTTGGTTCTCCTGATCATCCTCGAACACGCCATCTTGTTTCTGGAGTCGTTTCCGGAATTGGTGGCTATGGAAATTCTTTTGGCGTCCCAACTGTTGGAGGAGAAGTGAATTTTGATAAGCGTTATAATGGCAATATCCTTGTCAACGCTTTTGCCGCTGGGATTGCAAAAACAGACTCTCTTTTTTACTCCAAAGCACAAGGAGTGGGACTTCCTGTTGTTTATTTGGGAGCAAAAACAGGGCGTGATGGTGTTGGTGGCGCAACAATGGCTTCTGCCGAATTTGATGATTCAATCAATGAAAAACGTCCAACCGTTCAAGTAGGTGATCCTTTTACTGAAAAGTGTCTTCTTGAAGCTTGTTTGGAACTGATGGAACTAGGAGCTGTCATTGCTATTCAAGATATGGGTGCTGCAGGTTTAACATCCTCTGCGGTTGAAATGGGGGCAAAAGGAAATCTAGGTATAGAGCTTAATCTCGATAAAGTTCCGGTTCGTGAAGAAAACATGACAGCTTACGAAATGATGCTCTCTGAAAGCCAAGAGCGTATGCTGATGATTCTTAAACCAGAAATGGAACAACAAGCAGCTGAAATTTTTCATAAATGGGAACTTCATTTCTCCATTATTGGAAAAACAACAGATGACTTACGTTTCCGTGTATTGCATCAAGGAGAAGAAGTCGTCAACCTTCCAATCAAAGAACTCGGTGATGAAGCACCGATTTATGATCGTCCGTGGAGTGAACCTACCTCAAAACCTATCCTTAAAGCAGAAGAAGTCAAAAAAACTGAAAATCTTGCCGCTGCACTCCTGACATTATTAAACTCTGCTGATCAAAGTTCACGGCGATGGGTTTATGAGCAATATGATACACTTATTCAAGGAAATACACTTGTTCGTCCAGGAGGCGATGCAGGCATCATCCGTGTAGGCAATAACGACAAACGTGCCCTTGCTTTTTCTTCTGATGTAACGCCTCGCTATTGTGAAGCTGACCCTTATGAAGGAGGAAAACAAGCCGTTGCAGAATGTTGGCGCAATATTAGCACGACAGGCGCAATACCACTAGCAGCTACAGATAATCTCAATTTTGGTAATCCTGAAAAACCTGAAATTATGGGACAATTGGTTTTTGCCATTAAAGGCATAGGTGAAGCTTGTAGAGTTCTCGACTTTCCTATCGTTTCAGGCAATGTTTCTCTTTATAATGAAACCAACGGAGAGGCAATTCCTCCTACCCCCACGATTGCTGGTGTTGGCCTTCTTGACGATTGGTCTAAAATGATAACAATCAGTGGTATGCAAAATGGAGATAACATTGTTTTGGTTGGACCTTGCGGCTCGCATTTAGGACAATCAATCTATGCACGGGACATTTTAAATATTGATGCAGGTGCACCACCTCACGTGGATTTACAACTTGAAAAAAGGCATGGTCAATTTGTTCGAAATGTCATTCATCGGGGTTTCGTTCATGCCGCGCATGATCTTTCTGATGGAGGATTAGCTCTTGCACTTGCAGAAATGGTTATTAAAGCAAATAAAGGGATCAAAGCAAAATTAACCAACAAATCACCAGAGCACGCAGAACTATTTGGAGAAGACCAGGGACGTTATCTTTTAGCAGTCAAACCTGAAGCGCTCAATAACCTTAAAGAACTTGCACAAACAAGTGCAGTTTCTTTAACAGAACTTGGTATAGTTACAGGTACTTCACTTGATATAGATGGCATATTAAAACTTTCCGTAGATGAACTCATACAAGCCTATGAAAGCTGGTTCCCCCAATTTATGGGCGAAGAATAAAGCGTTTTTCGTTTCTCTTGACTATATTATGCTACTCTTATAAAAATTAACAAACAGAGGAGAGTAATCATGGCAATGAGTGCCTGTGTAATTGAAGCGCTTATTCGCGAAGGCATTCCTGATGCGACTGTGATAATCCGTGATCTTGCTGGAGATGGAGAACACTACGCTGCAGAAGTTATTTCTGAAAGCTTTCGCGGTAAAAGCCGTGTTCAACAACACAAAATGGTCTATGATGCTCTCAAAGATAATATGGGAAATAACCTTCACGCTCTAGCACTGCAAACAAGTACTCCCAAATAATTTAAAAATTTCTTCTTGCATTCATTCACTCAATACGATTAGAAAGCAATACGAGCGTAAATGCACACTTCCAAGAATTTGTACTATTGAGGAATAGAGATGACTAATGTTCATGATTTTATTGACAACGAAATTAAAACAAATGACGTCATTTTATTCATGAAAGGAACGCCTGACGCTCCACAATGTGGCTTTTCTGGACAAGTTGTTCAAATCCTTGACTATTTAGGATTAAATTATAAAGGAATTAATATCTTAACTTCTGACGAATTGCGTCAAGGAATCAAAAACTACTCAAATTGGCCCACAATTCCACAACTCTATATCAAAGGCGAATTTATTGGCGGTTGCGATATTGTTAAAGAAATGTTTCAAAATAATGAATTGCAAGAACTGCTAAAGGAAAAGGACATTCCTTGCAATAAATCATAGATATATCTCATTATATTCAGCTCCTTATAAAACCGTGTTCAGTCGAAACTTTTATTTAAAGGATGTATATGTCATATTCAGTCGACGAACAAAAACATAGTGATGCGATTAGAAAAAAGATTGGCTATAAAGAGTTTGTTATTCTCATTGCTTCACTCATGGCCATCAATTCTATAGCTGTTGATATTATGTTGCCAGCTATGCCCAACATTTTAAATAGTTTAAATGTTATCAATGAAAACGATCAACATTATATTATTTCTAGTTATCTGATCAGCTATGGCGCCACACAGATATTTTTTGGTCCAATAAGCGACCGTTATGGGCGACGTAAACTTATTCTTATTGGTCTTGCTTTTTATTCATTGACGGCGATTGGCTGTGCCTTCGTATCCAGTTTTCCCGTATTACTCATTTTACGTATCCTACAAGGTATGGGAGGAGCTGCTATGCGCGTGCTCACGGTTTCCATTGTACGTGATCTCTATAGTGGTCGAAAAATGGCAGAAGTGATGTCTATTGTCATGATGGTTTTCCTCATTGCACCAATGATTGGACCTGCAACAGGACAAATAATTTTACTGTTTGGAAATTGGCAATTTATTTTTATATTTATGGCAATTATTGGTTTTGGACTGATGATTTGGATTCAACTGCGCTTGCCCGAAACCCTTTATGCTCAGCGCTCTCTTTCTTTTTCTTCAATTAAACATAATTTACGGATTGTGATAACCAATCGCACAACACTTTGCTATACACTAGCAACTTCCATTATTTTAGGCTGTATCTTTATCGCCGTTAATACATCGCAACAAACATATGAAGGGATTTATAATCTAGGACTGTGGTTCCCTATTGCTTTCGCAATTGGTGCTGCATTTCAAGCTCTATCATCATTCTTTAATTCTCAACTCGTCGGACGCCTTGGAATGCGCCGTATTGCTCATAGTATGCTTTTACTCTTTTGTATCACTTCATGCTTATGGTTTGTTGGTTCTCTCTTAACAGCTGGCATTATTCCTTTTCCTTTTTACATGCTGTTATTCTGTATACTGATGTTTACCTGCGGCGGCATGATGGCAAACTTCAATACACTCGCTCTTGAACCTGTAGGAGAAATTGCTGGAACGGCATCTTCTGTATCTGGTTTTCTCCAAACATCTATTGCTACAGGCCTTAGTTTTTTTATTGCTCAACAATTTGACGAGACAACAATTCCTAATTCAGCAGGATTTTTCTTTCTTAGTCTCATTGCCATACTCCTCGTCTTATGGGCTGAACGTGGGCATCTTTTTAGGCAATATAATAATCCCGAATAAATGCCACGATAAAAAAGGTCAAAAACAATCTTAGCGGTATGTAAAAAATAAAACCGAAATCTGTACGCCTTTACAACCTAGGCTTTGTATACCTAAACTCTCTAACTGAGAAAGTAATTGAAGCATAGACCAGAAATCCTATAAAAAAGAAGCTCTTTCTCCAATCGCTAGAAACGACGTCTGAAGTGATGGAGTTTATTGAAAATAACCTTTGATAAGGTAGCATTATTCTTTGTAATGGTGTTCATCATTGCTCTACAATGTTTTCTTATTTGTGCAGAAAGAAAAACAAAGATGCAATTTTTCTTCTTCACCCCTTCTCTTCGTGCATCTAAACATGACCATTATCAAAATAACTTTTTATTTTCATCTTCTTCAAAAGCGGAAGTGGTTTAATCATAGCCCTCCAATTCCTGGGAGTAAGAACAAAACGTAAAGATTAAACCTAAGGAATCCACCATAGCATGCCTCTTTGTGGTAAATTTTCTCTGCTTCTTCTCAACGTGTTTTTCTTTCATGCGAATCTCTATAAGCTTGGCATAGGGATGAACCCGAAAAAGTGGGATCAATCTTCATAGCTTCACCATCATAACGCATAGCCCTCGGCAAGCGCTTGCAAAAACGGATAAGAGCTTCCTTTCAGACGCTAGGATTCATGACTTTTAGGGAAACTAGGTTCACTTTCCTTACAGGTAAGGGGAAGCTCTCACCACTTAAAAACACAATGAACGTCTTCAACAAAACAACGGAGAGTATTTTTAAGGCTCTCATGTGTTTTGCAGAAACTCACCCTCGATAAAGATCAAATCTTTTACCAATCAGTATGCTTAATGTCATACTTTTTCTTGGTAACATGCCTATTCTTTACAAACAGAATCTTACTACCACTCTCTTATGGAGCACAGAAATTATTCAATATATGACACAATTTAATTGGTAAACTTTCCTGATTTTGGAAAGCCTTTCGGAACCATACGCCCTACTCCCGCACGCGTTCCCATCCACTCAATGAGCTCACCAGCTTGGCGATTAAAACTGCGTTCAGCTGTATCTTGCCAGGTTAATCCCTCTGATAAATGAAAGGTTTTGGCATCAACAACTCCGCCCTCTTTGTAACGTTGTAAACGAACACCTTTACCACGACTCATTTCTGGTATTTGTTCAATAGAAAAAATGAGCATTTTACGATTTTCACCAACCACTGCAACATGATCACCGTTTACCGAAGTGCAAAGTTTTACTTTATCAGGAAACTTTACATTCATAACTTGCTTTCCTTTTCGTGTATTGGCCATCACTTCAGCTGCAGGAACAATAAAACCATTTCCATAAGATGAAACCAAAAGCAGTTTTTCCTGCGCGTTATGCACAAAGGCAGTAAGAATATCGTGTTCATCATCCATATCAACTAAAATACGAATTGGTTCACCATGTCCTCGCCCTCCAGGCAAACTATTTGCACTAATAGAAAAGAACTTTCCACCCGTACTTATCACTGTAATCTTATCTGTAGTGAAGGCGGGAAATGCTAACTTTAAGCAATCACCTTCTTTGAAAGAAAGTGCTTTATAATCACTCAAATGCCCCTTCAAAGCACGCATCCATCCCTTTTCAGAAATAACAATAGTGACCGGTTCTTTTTCGATCATTGCCTGATGAATATCATCAATATCATGTCTTGGCGCTTCTTCAAATGTTGTACGCCTTTTCCCTAAGAGAGTTTCAGGAGCAAAAATTTTACGAACTTTTATGATTTCCTCGGAAATCATTTTCCATTGCTTTGTGCTGGAAGCTAATAAATTTTGCAGTCTTTCCTTTTCAGCCTTCAGAGCTTCAAATTCCTTACGAATTTCAAATTCTTCAAGCTTACGTAAAGACCGCAACCGCATATTAAGAATAGCTTCAGCTTGATTTTCTGTTAATTCAAAACGGTTAATCAATTCCTTTTTCGGTTCATCCTCTTCACGAATAATCTGGATCACCTCATCAAGATTTAAATATGCGATAAGATATCCGTTGAGGATTTCTAATCGACGATCAATTTCATCAAGACGATAATTAGAGCGACGAATAAGCACTTCTTGACGATGTTCAAGCCATTGCTGCAAGCTTTCGCGTAAAGAAAGAACATTCGGCACTTTTCCCAAAGATAAAACATTCAGATTTAGAGGAAATCTTACTTCAAAATCCGTTAATTTAAAAAGAGACTCCATGAGGAGTTCAGGATCAACTGTACGATTTTTAGGAACCAGCACAATGCGGATATCTTCTGCTGATTCATCGCGAATATCCTCAAGCATTGGTAACCGCCGTGCAAGCAGTAATTCTGCTGTTTTCTCAATAAGACGTGACTTTTGAACTTGATATGGAATTTCCGTAACAATAATCACATAAGAACCACGACTACCAGTCTCTTGATGCCAACGCGAACGCAATCGAAAGAACCCACGTCCTGTACGATAAGATTCCTCAATACTTTTTTTAGGCTCAACCAAAATACCGCCCGTAGGGAAATCAGGCCCAAGAACAAACTGATTTAATTCCTCATCATTTGCATCAGGATGAGCAATCAAATGCAACGCGGCATCACATAATTCAGCAGCATTATGCGGTGGAATAGACGTTGCCATACCAACAGCAATACCTGATGAACCATTCGCTAAAAGGTTAGGAAAAGCTCCCGGTAAAACAACAGGCTCTTCATCTTCTTCATTATAGGTTAAACGAAAATCAATAGCATTTTCATTAATCCCTTCAAGCAGCAACGCAGCCACTTCAGTCATGCGTGCTTCCGTATAACGCATAGCAGCAGCATTATCACCATCAATATTACCAAAATTGCCTTGTCCATCGACCAATGGATAACGAACAGCAAAACTTTGAGCCAAGCGCACCAATGCATCATAAATAGATGCATCACCATGAGGATGAAACTTTCCCATGACATCGCCAATAATTCGTGCACATTTAGCGTAGGATTGTCCGGGATTCAGCTTAAGCAAACGCATCGCATGAACAATACGCCGATGCACAGGTTTCAACCCATCACGCACATCAGGCAATGCACGGTGCGTAATGGTAGAAAGTGCATAAGCCAAATAGCGCTCCTGTAAAGCAGAACGCAATTCTATTGGCTCAATATGCTCTTTATCAAAAGGTAAAATCATTTTATCAGACATAGTATTAGGACAACAATTCCCAAAATAACGAGCAGTTATTTTATAATATTTTTAAATACAATCTTCTATCAATTGACTATTTTTTGAATAATAAACTATATAAAAGTAAACATTGTGATTAAAACATGAATAAAAAATTATAGCAATTTGAAAAATTTATGCGTGTGCTTTACACCCCATCTTAGCAACATATAGGAATATGCCTGCATTTAAATAGAGTCCTTTTTCAAAGAACAATAAAAATATCGTCTTTTAAAAGTTAATATAACAAATGAAAAAAATTCTATTCTTAAAATTAACGATCTGCATTTTTAGGATAGAAAAAAAGCTCAAAAAATAATGCTGTTGCCAATTCAAAATTGATAAATCTAAACAAAATAAAATATGATACAATTTAATATAAAAATAAATTCATATAAAGTTTTATTATGATAAAATTCTTAGATAATTTAAATTTTATAATTTTAAAAAGCATCAATATTAGATCAATAAAAATGATTTTTTCTTATAAAGAAAAATAATTTGTAATCTATTTTATAATATTGAAGAGTTTAAACAAAGAATAGTTTTAATTTTATTATAAATAATCTATATATTTATGTCATTTAAAAGCATAAAATTTTACCATATACAGAAAAATTGATATTATCGCCCTCCCCATACTCAATATTTATTAACTATCTTTAGACAAATTTACGAACTGCTTTTCAGAGCAGGAGAAACTTGGATTCCTAAATCACGTAATTGTGCAACAGAAACATCAGATGGCGCACTCATCAAAAGATCAAGCGCTTGCTGATTCATGGGAAATAAAGCAACCTCACGTAAATTTTTCACGCCTTGCAAAAGCATAATAATACGATCAATACCAGCCGCCATACCGCCGTGCGGTGGAGCCCCATAATGAAATGCACGATAAAGACCACCAAAACGATCTTCGACCACTTCTTTAGAAAGTCCAACCAGATCAAAAACCTTGAGCATCATTTCCGGAGAATGATTACGGATTCCACCTGATGCAATCTCATAACCATTGCAAACAAGATCATACTGAAAAGCTTTAAGAGTAAGAGGATCTTGACAATCGAGAGCATTTTTCCCACCCTGAGGCATTGAAAAAGGATTATGTGCAAAATCAAGCTTTTTTTCATCTTCATTCCATTCAAAAAATGGAAAATCAACAATCCACGCCAAAGAAAAACAATTCCTATCAATAAGATCTAATTCTTCCCCTACCCGTGTGCGCGCAGCTCCAGCAAAAGATGAAAACTTCTTTGGATCTCCGGCCACAAAAAAGCAAGCATCACCACCTTCAAGTCTAAGCTGCATACGGAGTGCTTCAGTCCTCTGTTCACCAATATTCTTAGCGATAGGTCCTGCTCCTTCAAACTTTCCCTGCTCTTCACGCCAGAAAATATAACCAAGTCCTGGTTGTCCCTCACCTTGTGCCCATACATTCATACGATCACAAAAAGCACGACTTCCCCCTGTTTTAGCCGGAATAGCCCACACTTGCGCATTTTTATCATTCGCTAAAATCTGAGAAAAAACTTTAAAACCAGAATCACAAAAATGTTGAGAAACATCTTCCATAATGACTGGGTTACGTAAATCAGGCTTGTCAGAACCATATTTCCGCACTGCTTCATCGTACGAAATACGAGGAAAGCTTTGTGTTACAGGTTTTCCATTTGCAAATTCTTCAAAAAGAGAACGTATAATGGGTTCCATTGTTGCCAAAACATCTTCCTGCTCAACGAAACTCATTTCAACATCTAATTGATAAAATTCACCGGGAAGACGATCTGCCCGTGGATCTTCATCTCTAAAACACGGAGCGATTTGAAAATAACGATCAAAACCTGACATCATCAACAACTGTTTATATTGTTGAGGCGCTTGCGGCAATGCGTAAAACTTTCCCTGATGAATACGACTTGGAACTAAAAAATCACGTGCCCCTTCTGGAGATGATGCAGTTAAAAGCGGCGTCGTAAATTCTGTAAAACCATTATCCTCCATGTACCGTCTGATAGCAGCAATAATTTTGGTACGACGCATTATATTTTTATGCATAGTTTCGCGACGTAAATCAAGAAAACGATACTTTAATCGAATATCTTCTGGATAATCAGGTTCGCCAAAAACGGGGAGAGGAAGCTCTTCAGACTTTGAAAGAATTTCAACCTCTTTCACAAAAACTTCAATCTCACCTGTTGGAAGATTTGTATTAATGACTTCATCAGAACGTGCATACACTTCCCCATCTACACGAATAACCCATTCAGAACGCACCTTTTCGATGATTTCAAAAGCCGGTGAATCCGGATTGGCAACGATTTGCGTGATTCCAAAATGATCCCGCAAGTCCACAAAAAGAATTCCGCCATGATCCCGAACACGATGAACCCATCCGGAAAGACGAACCTGTGTTCCTACATCGCATTTACGAAGAGCCGCGCAATTATGACTGCGATAACGGTGCATAGTTTTTTTTGCCTTTGATTATAAAGTTTCAGATGCGTTACAAACGCTTTTTAGCAACCATTTGTCAAGATGTGATGACAAAGACACAAAAAAAAAGTCAATAAAAGACAAATTTAATTTATCTGGCTATAATAGAATTAATTTATCTGGCTATAATAGAATGATGAAACTTATTACCAAAACAACAGATCTTGAAATCGCCCTTTCTGCTTTACGTACCTCTGATTTTGTAACAGTAGACACCGAATTTATCCGCGAAACAACTTTTTGGCCTCAACTGTGTTTAATTCAACTTGCATCACCAGATGTTACAACGCTCATTGATCCAATAGCACCAGATATTGATCTAAAACCATTTTTTGACCTCATGGTAGATAAAAACATTGTTAAAGTTTTTCACGCGGCACGCCAAGACATCGAAACAATTTATCATCTTGGAGGAATCATTCCTTACCCTCTCTTCGACACCCAAATAGCAGGATCAATCTGCGGATTTGGCGATTCTATCTCCTATGATCAAATTGTACAACGCTGCACAGGTCATTACATTGATAAATCATCCCGTTTTACAGACTGGAGCTGCCGCCCTCTTTCCGAAAAACAATTGCTCTATGCTCTTGCCGATGTAACTTATCTAAGGGATGTTTACCTCTTATTGAAAAAACAGCTAGAAAAAAACAAACGCACACACTGGATGGATGATGAAATAGCTATCCTGTTAACACCCAAAACCTACGATATGCCAGAAGATGAGGCATGGAAAAAAGTGAAAGGAAAAGTCAAAAAGCCCCGTGAGTTTGCCGTCTTACAAAAAATAGCAGCTTGGCGTGAACGTGAAGCACGAAGACATAATGTTCCACGTCGTCATATTATGAAAGATGAATGCCTGATCGAAATCGCAATCCAACAACCAAAAGATGAAACTGCATTGAACCGTTTGCGCAGTCTTAATAAAAGCTGGGATAAACTTTCAATTGCGCAGACATTAATCAAAGCTATCCACGAAGGCTTAGAAGTTGATCTTTCTACTTTACCCGCCCTTCCTAAACATAATCCATCCAATGATACAACAACTGCTGTAATCGATCTTCTTAAAGTGCTCTTAAAACTTGTTGCGAACGAAAACAGCATTGCACCTAAAATTATTGCAACTTCCAATGATTTAGAAAAAATAGCAAATGGCTGTGTAAAGAAAAATATCCCCGCGATGAATGGTTGGCGCTATGAAATATTTGGTCAAAAAGCTGAAAAAATGCTAAAAGGTGAAATAGGATTTTATTTTAGCAATGGAAAAATAAGCACAAAAAAGCTTTAATTTATAAAGAAAATTTCAACTATTTCTATTCTAAGGTTGACACGAAAAAACATGATAAAGAGGGATTATCCATCTTTTTTGTTTAGTATAAAATTGAGCAAAATTTTGCGATCTCATCTGCAAGATGCATCGGTTTTATTTGAAAAAATGCAAAAAAGATTTTGAGCACTCTCATAGCAAAAACTGTTATGCTATTCATTCTTTTATATTTAGCCAATACAAATATGGCAAAGACAACCTGCTAAAATTTTAAAATTTAAATTTGATCAACACTTGTTAGAGAATAACTACTGAATTTTAGTCAAAGCCAATCAGATACCAATCTTAATAAAGAAGAAAAATCTAGAAAAAACAGAAAGCTTTCGACTCTAAAATAGAAATAGAAAAAATTCTATAACAATAGCTTACCATATTACAAAAAATAGCATCTTAACTTGAATGCGGAACAGGAAGGTATAACACCTTGCCTCATCATATCATAAATGATGAATGCCTTTATCGAAATCGCAACCCAATAACCAAAAGATAAATCTGCATAGAAATAAAATATGCAGATAGGCGCATTACAATAGCGGGATAAACTCTTATAATTTAAGAGGAAAAGAATCAGAAAGTTTCAAAAGCAAGAGGCAGTTTTATTATTTTTGACAATTTCTTCAAGCATCCGAGGGGGCGTTCTCCTAATAAATCAGCGTAACGCCTCGGGATGTGTAATACAACATGATCTGTTTTTTTATGCCACAATAAGTGAGGTAAAATTCCTGCAGTAGAAGCGCTAAAAAGATTAGCAATACGCATAGTTTCACCAAGAATACATGCTTTCTCAATGATACTTCTTGTTGCGAGTTGGAAAATGGGAAGAGATCCTTCTTCAATAAGCGAACCCGTATTGCGAAAAAAAACAGCAAGCGCAGCATAAACACGTCCCTCATGAGAAATTCCCGAATAAGATCCTAAAGCTATCTGATTAGCTGCTTCATTGCTTCGATAATCTGGATGTATACGCCAACCAATATCCGCCAGAAGACAAGCAGCTTTACGGTAACGGCATTCATTTTCAGTTTCTGAAATTCCAAAAACTTCAAAGGCATTAGACGTGAAATCAATGAGTTCTTCTGCTTGCTTTGGTGAACGCGCTCGTAGGATAGCCATTTCAGTGCATGCCGCAATTAAAGGATCTGAACGACGAATCTCTTGCGGCAATCGTGAATAAAGAAAACCCTCACGGACTCCAGCTCCAGAAAAGACTATCTTTTCAATTCCTATACACTGAATAAGTTCAATAAGAACGATCGCCCCATAAGACAAAAGTTGACGACGATTCTGTGAAACAGCTGAAATCCCTTTTATATTATCAATACTGCCACTTGCGACAAGACGCAAAAAATCTTCCATCTCAACTGCATCAACTTCATAGCCATGCATAACAGGGAGCTGATAGTGTTTGGTTGCCATATGAAGTTTTGCTAAATTACGCCAAGTCCCTCCTACGGCATAAAAATAACGTGCCATACCTTTATAAGCGACAGCAAATTTACAAAACTGTTCATGGACAATTTTTGTAGCCACAGAAATATCATTATTTGACATAGACTGTAGCCGCAACCCTCCTAATGGCAGTGTTATCCCTTTACCTACATCAGCATCATCAATATCAATAAGTTCGAGACTTCCTCCCCCAAGATCACCAGAAATACCTTTTGGTTTATAAAAAGTAGAAATAACCCCATAGGCTGAATAAACAGCTTCTTCACTTCCCGAAAGAAGGTATATTTTATTTTGTAAGATATTTTCAGCATTTTGAATAAATGCTAACCCATTTTTTGCTTCCCGCGCTGCTGCTGTTGCTAAAGTATAGACCTCATCCGCGCCAATCTGTCGACAAAGGGTACGGAACCGTTTCAGTGTTCGCAATGCCATTTCCATTGATTTTTCTTCTAAAAATCCGGTTTTTGCAACACCTTGACCAAGACCACAGAGAATCTTTTCATTAAATAAAACCGTTGGTGAACGAACCAAACCTTCATAAACAACAAGCCGAACAGAATTTGAGCCAATATCAATAACGGCGATAGGCTTACGCCCTTTTAGCCGACCCTGAGCATTTATATACGTCATAGGTTTCAGTCTTTACGCATTTTAGCCCGCTGCCGATACAACGCAACCAAACGTGAAGTGGAAGATTCAAAAGATTTTTTCCACCCCAAAAGACCTGCATTGCTCATAAAATACTCCTGCGCATTAAATGGACTTTCACCTCTTTGCGGTGTTGTATATTTTGATGTTCCATCACTTAGTATATCAAAGCTTTGTTGATTATCAACAATATTAGCTAACATAATTTGTAAAAGAATCTGCTGACGAACAGTTTTATTAAAAACTGGAACTAATATTTCAACACGATGGTCAAGGTTACGAGGCATCATATCAGCGGACCCAAAATAAACAAGCGCGTTTTCACTCGGCAAATCTCCACCATTACCAAAACAAAAAATCCGGCTATGTTCAAGAAAACGCCCTACGATTGATTTCACACGAATATTATCTGAAATTCCTGAAATATTCGGGCGCAAACAACATATACCACGCACAACCAGATCAATCTGCACCCCCACTTGACTGGCACGATATAAAGCATCAATAATTTCAGGATCAACCAATGCATTGACTTTCATCCAAATAGCAGCAAGCCGCCCCTGTTGTGCATTGGTAATTTCTCCTTCAATATGCTCAAGAATACGACTACGCAATGTTAAAGGCGAAAAAGCAATCTTCATTGCTTCATTTGGGCGCACATATTGAGCGATATACTTGAACAGTAATGCAACATCATGACCAATATCATCATCAGTAGTAAAAAAAGAAAGATCAGTATAAACTTTAGCATTAATTGGATGATAATTGCCAGTTCCAAGATGAACATAAGAGCGATGACGTTTCCCCTCACGCCTCACAATGAGCGACATCTTAGCATGTGTTTTTAATGCAATAAAACCAAAAACAACTTGAACGCCTGCACGCTCAAGATCACGTGCCCAACGAATATTAGCTTCCTCATCAAAACGTGCTTTAAGTTCTACCAAAGCGGTCACAGACTTACCTTGTTTGGCAGCCTCAATTAAAGCGCTAACAATTGGACTATCATTTGATGTGCGATAAAGGGTTTGTTTGATTTCAACAACATCAGGATCGCTAGCAGCCTGACGTAAAAATTGTACAACAACATCAAATGATTCATAAGGATGATGAATCACGATATCATTTTCACGAATAGCCGCAAAACAATCACCATTATGCTCACGAATACATTCAGGAAAACAAGAATTATAAGGAGAAAATTTTAGGTCATCGCGTGGAATAGAGACAATCTCTGATACCATATTAAGCGCCAAAAATCCATCGAGAACATTTATACAATTATCAGGAACAGAAAGACCCTTGGTTATAAGTTGGCGTAAATTCTCTGGCATTTTCGCATCAAATTCAATTCGAATAACTTGCCCGCGACGACGCCTTTTAAGCGCAGTTTCAAAAAAATGAACAAGATCTTCAGCTTCTTCTTCTACTTCAATATCGCTATCACGAATCACCCTAAATGTACCAATTCCATCAATTTTATAATCAGGAAATACATGACTGATAAAAAGGCTAATAACATCTTCAGATGGAATAAAACGAAAACTATTGCCTTCTCGAGGAAGGAGAATAAAACGTCTCAAAACAGTTGGGATAGGCAACAACATTATAATAGAATGTGGACCAGCATATCGAGACAATTGAAGAGCAAATGAAAGCCCTAAATTAGGAATAAATGGAAAAGAGCGTGCAGAATCAACAGGCAAAGGTTTTAAAATAGGAAAAATCGTATCAAGAAAATATTTTTCGAGCCATGATTTTTCAATTTCTGAAAGCCCATGAGAAGAAATAATTTCAATATTATTCTGTTTTAATTCATGACGTAAAACCCTCAATTCTCGCAATTGATTAGCCTGCAAATGTGAAGTTTCAGCTAATACAAAATCGAGTTGCTCCTGCGGAGTACGCCCATCTGCACTACGCTCTGTAACTCTAGCACGAATTTGAGCAGCAAGACCCGCAACACGAACCATAAAAAACTCATCAAGATTTGTTGCTGAAATTGAAAGAAATTGTAGCCTTTCTAACAAAGGATGCTTGGGATTAGCAGCCTCCATCAATACACGATTATTAAATTGTAGCCATGAAAATTCTCTGTTAATAAATCGCGCCGGATTTTTCATTGTTATATCCGACATAGAAATCTGATCTGTCACCCTCTGTTCCATATATTCTAGCTAAATTTCCTTTATACTTTCCAAGTTTATTCACAGATGAATATCCCATATAACGCTTTACGATATATTACCGTAATGACAGCGTATCAATGACCAGTTTTTTTCATGGAATTTACATTTATATTTAAAAACACTTAGAACCACTTTCTCACGTAAATTATCTTTAAAATCACCTTGCATTATAATAATCTTTATTACAAACTGATGAATATAGGTCAAAATCATGCCTTATCAGGCAATTTATCCGGAGTTTTACACCATGGCTGATCATAACATTCCCCATTTCCAAAATGACCTTGGATATAAAATAATCGAAATTGGTGTAAAAGAATTTATGTGTGTCGGTGCAACACAACCATTCGATCATCCGCACATCTTTATCGACATGGGATCAGCTGATGAAAAAATTTGCCCTTATTGTTCAACGCTTTACCGCTATAATCCCTCTTTAGCCTACAATCAAACAAAGCCAACAGGGTGTCTCTATCATCCAAACAATTTTCTATAATGCATACTCTGCTTTTCAATATGAAATGACTAATAAACCATCGCCAATCATCGTCGGAGCCGGCATTGCTGGCTTAAGCTCCGCTTTAGCACTCGCTCATAAAGGAATTGCAAGCACCATTATCGAAAAATGTCAACAGCTTGAGAGTATAGGCGCTGGTATTCAGCTCACTCCAAATGCAACATGTATTCTTGATCGCTGGGGAATTCTTAATAAACTAACTGAAATGGGGATAACGCCCAAATTTCTTCAGTTAAGAGATGGGATATCTTTAAAACCGCGTCTGCACGTTGATCTTATTAATTTATCAGAAAAAAATTGGAAGGCTCCTTATATTACGATTCATCGAGCCGACTTACAAAAAGTTTTACAAAACGCTGTTATTGAGAATCCCCTTATCAAGTACAAAACAGGTGAGGCTGTTATCTCGTCTATCCAGACTGCGATTGATAGCATTAACATAAAAACAATAAAAATAGATCTACCATCTGAGATACAACAACACCAGTTTTATTCAACATCTCTCCTTATCGGATGCGATGGAGTTTGGTCGACATTACGCCAATTAGCGCCTTTTCATGAAAAGGCAAATTTTAGTGGCTTTATTGCTTGGCGTGCAACAACGAAACTCAAGAATCTTCCTCAAAGTTTTTGTTCTTTATTACGGGACATGAAAACAATTACCGCATGGATGGGACCTAAAAATCATCTTGTTGTCTATCCCCTTCAATCATCCGAAAAAGTTTTTAATTTTGTAGCCATTACACCTGGAGAAGATTCAGAAGAGGGGTGGAATAAGAAAGGGGACAAAGAAAAACTTAAATCTTTTTTTAAAGACTGGAATCTGCAAATCTTGCAGATCTTTGACCATATTGACAAATGGACCTATTGGCCGCTCTTTCAAATGAAACACAATCGCTTTTTAGGCTTAGAGCGACAAGTATTTGTTGGTGATTGCGCACACGCAGCCCTCCCCTTTGCAGCGCAAGGTGCTGCTATGGCAATAGAAGACGCAGCCACATTAGCAGAAACGCTTTCTGCTAAAGACCTTCCATTGACGCAAGCTCTTTCACTTTACGAAGAAATACGAAAGCCCCGCATTGCAGCGGTAAAAAAACGCGGGGATTTTAACAGAGTAGCTTATCATGCAACAGGTCCTATAGCAATTGCACGTAATCTCATCATGAAAATTCGTACCCCAGAAAGTATTATGTCTAGCCTTAATTGGCTTTATACGTATGACGCTATGAATCTAACAAAAAACGAAATAAAGAAATGTATGGTAAAAACTTATAAAACTTAAAAACTGCAAATTGTTTTGAATACCGTAGATGGTATGGATTAAATATTTTTGAAATTTCTACATTAAAAATCCATTATAACCTACAAAAATAAAAGAAAAATTTTTCAAAATATACAGTCTGTTTCAACGCCAAAATCTTAAGGCGCCAATAAAAACAAGTAGCCAGCTCACAACTGTTGATTTAAGTCAATTCCACATCGACAACACCATGTATCGATTTCATAGCACTCACCACATGTGAGTTTATTTTATATCGCTTTGGAAGCGTAATTTCCACTTCCCGCAATCTCTCCTCTTGAATCAGGATAAGCCCTACTTCTCCATTACCATTAGGATTTAAATTCTGTTCAATTTGCGGAAGCATATCGACTGTTTTTATAAAGAGGCGCATCATTTTATGATTCTGTAAAGCTTCCTTTTCTAAAGATTGGACTGTCTCAAGTCGCAAACTAACCCCCTCAGAACGATTTTCTGCACTCACCATAACAATAAAAGATTTTCCAGGTTCTAACATATCCTCATAAGCCACAAGCCCCTCGGAAAATAAAACTGTCTCATACTGTCCGCTCGTATCAGAAAACTGAATAATCCCCATTTTCTTACCAGATTTTGTTTTGCGAACTTGTTTTGCCACAACAGTTCCTGCAAGCCTAGCAGCAGTTGCTCCTCCCTTGACAGCATTGGAGAAATTACCCCAAGTCTGAATACGTTTTTTAGCAAGAATAGCTTGATACTCATCTAACGGGTGAGCAGAAAAATAAAAACCTATTGCTTGAAGTTCGCGATAAAGTTTTTCAGCCGGTAACCAAGGAGCTGTCTGCGATAGAAGCAAAGGCTCTTTTAGTCCACCTGTCATCCCAAATATATCAGTCTGTCCGCTAGAATTGTTATCGAGAATACGAAGCGCACGCGCATGAAGAGCACCAAGACTCGCCAATAAAACCTCACGTGCAATATTAAAACAATCAAAAGCGCCAGCACAAATCAAACTTTCCATCGCACGCTTATTAACAATACGCGGATCAATCCGTTCACAAAAATCTTCCAGATCCTTAAAAATTTTATTTCCGCGACAAGATACGATATGATCAACGACCGCTTCCCCAACACCTTTAATAGCAGCAAGAGAATAATAGATGCAATTTTCGCCAACCTCAAAAACGCGGTGTGATGTTTGCACAGAAGGCGCAATAACTTCAATACCCAGCCTTAACGCTTCACGCCGAAAATCATTTAACTTATCCGTATTCGTCATATCATATGTCATAGAAGCAGCGAGAAACTCAACTGGATGATGTGCTTTCATATAAGCTGTTTGATAAGAGACAATTGCATAAGCAGCAGCGTGCGATTTATTAAAACCGTAATCGGCAAATTTTGCTAAAAGATCAAAAATAATATCAGCCTGATCTTTATCAATACCACCCGCAACAGCCCCACTCACAAAACGCGTACGCTGTTGTTGCATTTCCTTATGAATCTTTTTGCCCATAGCTCTACGCAATAGATCCGCTTCCCCAAGCGAGTAACCAGCAAGCTCTTGCGCAATTTGCATAACCTGTTCTTGATAAACAATAACACCTTGTGTTTCTTTAACCAGATGATCTATTTTAGGATGAATAGAAGCAATTTCTTCTTCCCCATGTTTTCGTGCGTTATACGTTGGGATATTTTCCATTGGACCAGGGCGATAAAGTGCAACAAGTGCAATAATATCTTCAATGCGATCTGGCTTCATCCCTATCAGGGCCTTACGCATACCAGAACTTTCAACTTGAAATACACCAACCGTTTCACCACGTGCCATCATGGCATAAGTCATTTCATCATTAAGAGGAATATGTGATAAATCTATTTTTATCCCCTTCCGAACAACAAAATCTGCAGCCATTTTCAAAATAGTAAGCGTTTTTAATCCAAGAAAATCAAACTTCACCAACCCAGCCTGTTCAACACACTTCATGTTAAATTGTGTTACGGGCATATCAGAACGCGGATCACGATACATTGGAACAAGCTCTGATAACGGCCGATCACCAATCACAATCCCTGCAGCGTGGGTCGATGCATGACGGTAAAGCCCCTCAAGCTGAAGTGCGATGTCTAACATGCGTCCAACAACGGGATCCTTTTTCTTTTCTTCCTTAAATTTTGGTTCATCCCTGATAGCATCTGCCAATTCAACCTGACTACCAGGTGTAGCAGGAATTAATTTTGTAAGATAATCCACTTGACGATAAGGCATTTCTAAAACACGCCCAACATCACGCAACACTGCACGTGCTTGCAATTTACCAAACGTAATAATCTGGGCTACTTGATTACGTCCATATTTTTTCTGAACATAACGAATAACTTCTTCCCGCCGTTCTTGACAAAAATCAATATCAAAATCTGGCATTGAAACACGATCTGGGTTGAGAAAACGCTCAAACAAAAGAGAAAAACGCAATGGATCAACGTCGGTAATAGTCAATGCATAAGCAACAAGTGAACCTGCACCAGAACCACGTCCTGGTCCAACAGGAATATCATGAACTTTCGCCCATTTTATAAAATCTGAAACGATGAGAAAATAGCCAGAAAACCGCATACGCGTAATAACTGAAATTTCATAATCAAGCCGCTGCTCATAATCTGCAATGGTATAGCCTGTCGCTAAACCAATCGTCTCAAGGCGCATTTTTAAACCATCTTTAGCCTGGTTTAACAATTCTCTATCTTCTGTTTCTAAAGTAGAGGTTGAATCCGCAGACTGCTCTATAAAACGAGGTAATATCGGTTTTCGAATTGGTGTAGCAGTATGACAGCGTAACGCAATTTCAACACTATTTTCTAAAGCTTCTGGAAGATCAGCAAACAATGCAACCATTTCATCTTGCGATTTCAAATAGTGATCCGGTGTGACACGTTTACGCTCTGGATTAGAAACAATCTGTCCTTCTGCAACCGCCATCAGCGCATCATGAGCTTCATACCCTTCTTTATCCAGAAAAAAAGCCTCATTCGTCGCAACAAGAGGGATATCATGTGCATAAGCCAATTCAACAAGTGCAGCTTCCACTTTCCGATCATAAGAACCATGCCGTTGTAATTCGACATAAAGACGGTCATCAAAAATTGTTTTTAAATAACTTAAACGTTCAACGGCTCGTGCTTTCTTATCTTCTGCCAAAGCTAAATTAACAGGACCACCTCTGCCACCAGTCAAAGCGATCAATCCTTCACTGTGTGACAATAACCAATCCGCTTTAATATGAGGGGGATCAGTATCACCCTTATCAAGATAAGCGCGACTAACCAATCGCACCAAATGCGCATAACCTCTTTCGCTAGCAGCCAACAATACAATAGAGCAAAGATCAGAAGAAGGCTGCCATTTAACCAAACGCGGATTATGATTTTCATCATCAAAATCAATTGTAAGCTGACAACCGATAATAGGTTGAATACCATGAGAAAAACAATATTGAGAAAATTCTAAAGCACCAAACAAATTATTCGTGTCTGTAATAGCTACCGCCGGCATATCATCAGAAATGGCATGTTGAATAATTTGTTGAATTTTCAAAGCCCCTTCCAGCAATGAATAAGCTGAATGCACCCTTAAATGAATAAAGCGAGGGAGAGATTTTTTATCGTCTCGTGTTTTGCTTTTATCTTCTGACACTCTAATAATTTCCCATCACAAAATAAATACCAAACCGCACCTATTACCTGCCTCGTAATAGATGGCATTTTAGTCCATTATGCTAAAATTTATAACTTTAAAAACTCTTGTATACCCAGAAAACATTCTAGTTTTATTTATATTTCATCTTTTAAACAGCGTAACATACTGATACGAGATTTTTGGCACTGTTCATATTATGTATTTCATATTATATATGTTTCTTGAATATTTATTTTTCTTCTTAAAACTCAAAGTGTGAATAAAGCAGCTTCCTCTTATATGATTTATCCCCAAAAAGCTCTTTTAAAGCACTAGAAAAAATAAAAAGAGCAGGCTAAATTTTCTTATGCTTCCAAGCCTTATTACCCCTCTTTTTAACTCTATTCGTACCCTTTCTGGTATCACCCCTAAACTATGTAAATTACTGGCAAAAGTCTTAAACATTAATCCTACACAACGTGAGCCTGCTCTTATTGATCTTCTTCGACTGATGCCCCACTCCGTTATAGACCGTAGAATGCGGCCTAATATTGCCTTCGCACAGGAAGGAATTACCCTTACTCTTGAAATTATCATCGATCAGCACCAATCACCACCGACTGGCCGTAACCGATTGCCCTATCGTGTCATCGCGCATGATCAAACAGGAATAATAAATTTAGTATTTTTTCATGCCCAACCTTCTTGGCTAAAAAAGCAACTGCCAGAAGGAAAAAAGGTTATCGTATCAGGTAAAGTTGAGCGATTTAATGGACAGCTTTCAATGATTCATCCAGATCATATTGCGCCAAGCGAACAATTAAATCAGATTCCATTAATCGAACCTATCTACCCCTCTACTGCTGGATTATCAGCAAAGACGCTAAGACGTGCAATACAAAACGCCTTAGAATATATTCCTTTATTGCCAGAATGGATAGAGGAAAGCGTTAAAAAACAGCAAAACTTTTCTTCTTTCTCTGTTGCTTTACGCCGCATCCATTCCCCCATAGATCCCGATGATTTATCCTTACACAGTACAGCACGCAGACGTCTTGCTTATGATGAATTACTCGCTTGTCAATTAGCCCTTGGTCTCGTGCGTTTGAAAACAAAATCTCTTGTCGGAACTTCTCGCCCTTCAAATGGCACCTATACTAAAAAACTACTAAAAACCTTGCCCTTCCAGCTGACAAATGGACAAAGTGAAGCGATAAAAGATATTGAAAAAGATTTGGCGTCACCCGAACCCATGTTAAGGCTTCTCCAAGGTGATGTAGGAGCAGGAAAAACCGCAGTTGCATTGATGGCAATGGCACAAATTGCTGAGAATTTTGGACAATCAGCTTTAATGGCGCCAACAGAAGTTCTGGCTCGACAACATTTCGCTACAATCGCTCCTCTTGCTGAAAAAATCGGATTACAAGCAGCTCTTTTAACTGGACGAGAAAAAGGAAAATTGCGCACAAATATTCTGAAGGATATCCTATCAGGAAAAACCTCTATCATCATCGGTACGCACGCTCTCATACAACAAAGCGTTACATACAATAATCTTGCATTAGCCATTATTGATGAACAGCATCGTTTTGGAGTACATCAGCGTCTTGCTCTTACCGCAAAAGGCCATAAACCTGACATGCTGGTAATGACTGCTACTCCTATTCCACGCACACTGGTCTTAACAGCTTTTGGTGATATGGATGTATCCAAAATTACAGAAAAACCAATGGGACGACAACCAATTACTACAGCAACAATTCCTTTAAAGCGAATCAATGAACTGATCGAACGAATTGCATCTGCACTAGAAAAAGGAGAAAAACTTTATTGGATCTGTCCTCTGGTCGAAGAATCAACAATTCTTGAACTCACTTCAATTGAAAGCCGCTTTGCTATTCTTCAGAAACGATTTGGATCATATGTTGGTATGATTCATGGAAAAATGTCTACAGATGAAAAAGAGGCAGCAATGGCATCTTTTAAATATGGAGACATACGCATCTTAGTTGCAACCACAGTTATTGAAGTGGGAGTGGATATTCCTGATGCTTCAATCATTGTCATAGAACATGCAGAACATTTTGGCCTTTCACAATTGCATCAATTGCGCGGACGTGTTGGACGAGGAGAAAAAAAATCCTCTTGTATTTTACTATACAAAGATCCACTTACAAAAATGGCTGCAGAACGTCTTAATATTATACGCAACACAGAAGATGGCTTTAAAATTGCTGAGGAAGACTGGCGTTTACGAGGAGAAGGTGAACTTTTAGGAACACGACAATCAGGTGTGCCTGAATTTCATATAGCAAATCTTGCAGCACACGGTGATCTTTTGTTAATGGCAAGAAATGATGCACGTTTATTTTTGCAACGTGATGCCAATCTTTCTTCAGAACGAGGACAAGCTTTACGCTTGCTGCTTTATCTTTTCGAGCGTGACGATGCCACTCGGCTCTTACGCGCAGGCTAATTGTTAATTTTTTAAACAGAAGAAATTTTTACACAATTTGTTGCAAACGCTTTTTTATAACTTATACTTTTAACCATTTTCCCCAAATCCCAAAGATAGAAAATTGCTTTTTACTCGACCGTCACCGATTTTGCCAAATTACGCGGTTGATCAACATCTGTTCCCAATAAAACAGCTGTATGGTACGCAATTAATTGAATAGGTAAAGCATAAATAATAGGCGCAATAAATTCTGGAACATCTGGTAAAATAATAGTAGAAAACGTATCAAGGCAAGTTGCTTTTGCCCCTCTTCTATCTGTTATCAAAATAATCCGACCATTGCGCGCTGCCACTTCTTGCATATTAGAAGAAGTTTTTTCAAACCACCTATCATAAGGTGCAACAACAATAATTGGCATTTTCTCATCAACCAGTGCAATCGGTCCATGTTTTAATTCACCCGCGGCATAACCTTCAGCGTGAATATAAGAAAGCTCCTTCAATTTGAGCGCTCCTTCCAAAGCAATTGGATAAGAAGTACCACGTCCAAGATAGAGAACACCTTTTACGTTCATCAAATCACGACAAATAGCTTCAATTTGGTCCTCCAGTTTTAAAACCTCATTTAAAATCCGCGGCACTTCTGCCAATTGTCGAACCAACTGATGTTCCATCTTTTCTGAGAGACATCCACGTTGCTTAGCTGCCGCAAGCGCCATTGAAGCAAGAGTTGATAATTGACATGTAAAAGCTTTTGTTGAGGCAACACCAATTTCTGGACCAGCTAATGTTGGTAAAACGAAATCAGCTTCCCTCGCCATTGTTGATTGCTCGACATTCACAATTGTCGCCGTTCTCACACCACGTTCCCGACAATAACGTAAAGATGCCAATGTATCAGCCGTTTCACCAGATTGAGAAACAAATATCGGTAATACATCTGGTGTTACAGGTGGCGCACGATAACGAAATTCTGAAGCCACATCATTATCAACACTTAAACCAGCAAAATTTTCAAACCAATAGCGTGCAACTAAAGTCGAATAATAAGCCGTTCCACAGCTTGCAAAGAGTAATCGGTTAATATTTTTCCAATCAATCAAATCTTCAAATGAACGAACTGTATAATTTCCAAGATCAAGATAACGTGCCAAATTATGAGAGATAACGTCAGGTTGTTCAAACATTTCCTTGTGCATAAAATGGCGGTGATTTCCTTTAGAAACCAATAAATTTCCATCAAACAACGTTGTAATAGAGCGTTCTACTGGCTGATTGTCTATATCGTAAATTTTTACTTCCTCACGCGTGAAAACAGCTAAATCACCATCTTCCATATAGCTAATACGATCTGTAAATGAAGCTAAAGCGATTGCATCCGACCCTACAAAAAATTCATCCTTTCCATAACCAATCACCAAAGGTGGACCAGAACGAACAGCAATCATAAGGTTATCTTCACCTTCAAAAATAAGAGCAAGAGCAAAAGCCCCCTGCAATCTTCTCCAACTCGTGCGGGTCGCTTCTTGCGGAGAAAGACCGCTTTTTAGTGCGCGCGTAATTAAATGAGCAATAACCTCCGTATCGGTCTCTGTTTCAAAAACATAACCGTCCTCAATGAGTTCTTTTCGTAATTCTACAAAATTTTCAATAATACCATTATGAACAACTGCAATCCGTTCAGTTAAATGAGGATGAGCATTCCGCTCTACAGCGACTCCATGTGTAGCCCAACGTGTATGACCAATGCCTAGATTACCCTCCAAAGGTGCTCTCTTTAATTTTTCTTCTAAATGAATAAGCTTACCTTCAGCTCGAATACGATGAAGGTGCCCCTTATGCACCGTTGCTAAACCAGATGAATCATATCCTCTATACTCAAGGCGCTTCAAACCATCAACCAAATAGGATGCAACAGGCCTATTTCCAAGAATTCCGATAATTCCACACATTAAAAAGCTCCAATTCACATCCAAGATTTATAATGATCTGATAAAATAATCCAACTTCCCTTATTAAAAACTCTAAAAGATCATACACACCGAATATGGTACGGTAATACCTAAGAACAAGCCTGTGCACAATTCCCAAATCCTGATAAACCTCAGAGATAAACTGAAAAAGATCACTTCTTTTTTTTATTTATCGACAAACGTACACGCAATTTTTCTGCACAATCCTCTTTTATCACCTGTCGCGCTCGCCCAAAAGCTATACTGTTTATAGGTACATTTTCAGTGATAACACTTCCTGAAGCCACATAAGAACTTTTTCCAATAATCAATGGAGCAATAAGTGCCGAATTAGAACCAATAAAAGCATTATCACCAATCACTGTTTTATATTTGTGAAATCCATCATAATTACAAGTAATAGTACCAGCTCCGATATTAGTATGTGCGCCAATTTCTGCATCGCCAATATAACTTAAATGATTAATCTTGGAGGCTTCTCCTACTTTTGCTTGTTTAATTTCACAAAAGTTTCCAATCTTTACTGATTGTGCCAACTCTGTTCCAGGACGCAAACGTGCATAAGGCCCAATCTGCGCATCCGTACCAACAACAGCTCCTTCCAAGTAACTAAATGCATGGATAACTGCACCAGATTGTACTTTTACCCCCGGTCCAAAATAAACATTTGGCTCAATTAGGACATCTGGTTCAATTTCTGTATCATGAGAAAAATAAACACTTTCTGGGCTCAGTATTGTAACACCAGATAACATTAAATCGCGTGCTTTGTGCTTTTGCCATAAAGCATCTGTTTCACAAAGCTCAAAACGATTATTAACGCCTCTAACGGTATCAAAAGGCACTTCAACGACTCGAACATCCAATCCTTCACGCGATGCAATAGAAACAACATCTGTGAGATAATATTCTTGCTTCAAATTGTCATTACTGACCTTTTCTAAAAGAGAAAGTGCATGCCTGCCATTCATGGCCATTATTCCACCATTACAAAAAGAAATCTTTCTCTCTTCATCGGTTGCATCTTTTTCTTCTATAATTGCGATAAGTTTACCATTTTTTTCAAGAAGACGCCCATAACCTGTTGGATCTGGAGCATGAAAACCAGTTACAACAACATCTGCCCCCTCTGCAAGCAGCGCACGAACACGCACCAATGAATTTTGCTCAATCAAAGGCGTATCACCAAAAACGATAAGAATATCATCAAAGTTTTCTTGTAAAGCTAAGCGCGCCGACAAAACAGCATGAGCAGTCCCTAAACGCTCTTTTTGTTCAAAAATCATCACATTTTTTACAAATGATTCAACAACATTCACAACTTCTTTGGCACCAGCCCCTACAACCACTGCTAATTGTGAAGAATCTAGCCATTTCATTTGTTTTATCACATGGCATATAAGTGGTAACCCAGCTATTTTATGAAGTACCTTGGGAAGAGACGATTTCATACGCGTCCCTTCACCTGCTGCGAGAACAATAGAAAGACAATTTCTAACCATAAAACCACACAAAATTAATGAGA
This sequence comes from Bartonella gliris, assembly GCF_045277155.1. Taxonomy (GTDB): domain Bacteria; phylum Pseudomonadota; class Alphaproteobacteria; order Rhizobiales; family Rhizobiaceae; genus Bartonella; species Bartonella gliris. The sequence continues at coordinate 211,082 of NZ_CP123962.1, read as the reverse complement.
AAAACCAAAGAAATTTGTAACATCATACCAACTAATTGTTTCAATATTACTCAATAAAGGAAAATTTTCTAAAAGCCAAAATGAAAGATCCTGTATAGAACCCGTCAAAAACAAAATACCTGTAATAATTAGAAAAATACCAATAATTTTTTCAACTTTTCCCAAATGAACACGAAAAGCTCCTAAAAATCTCATAAAACTGCTCGAAAATAGAGCTGCTAACACAAAAGGAACACCAAGACCTAACGCATAGATCGCTAAAAGAAGAGCTCCTTCACCGGCAGTTTCTTTTGTTCCAGCAAGTGTTATAATAGGTCCCAAAATTGGACCAATACATGGCGTCCAACCGAATGCAAAAGCTAAACCAATTAAGTAAGCCCCCAAGGGTCCAGCGGGAATTTTTCGGGTCTGAAACCGCACTTCACGAAATAAAAAACCAATCTTAAAAACACCTAAAAAATTTAAACCAAAAATGATAATGATAATTCCAGCAGCAATCGCAAACCAATCACGATAATAACCGATGAACTTGCCAAATGTGCTCGCACTGGCACCTAAAGCAACAAAAACAGTTGTAAAACCAAGTACAAAAGAAATAACAGAAGATAAGAGCGCTAAGCGTACAGGCGCTTTCCCATTGCGTTTTTCTGAACGAAAATCATCAATACCGACACCTGCCATATAACATAAATAGGGAGGCACCAACGGCAAAACACACGGAGACAAAAAAGATAACGCACCAGCAAAAAACACACTAAATGCAGAAAATCCAAAAACCAAAATCTTATATCCACTTTCAGTTACAGGTTGTATTCATAATTAATCGATTGAATCATCGACTCTCTGTATATTTTTTACATCCGCTATCACACTCACATCTTCATCATGACCAGAAACGACGGAAAAGAGCTTTTGGTAAATCTGATCTTTATTTTTAGCAATCGCAATATAATCACCCTCGGCCAACACAAGCGAAACATAAGCACCAACAGTTTCATAAATGATATCACCAGAATCATTGGTAATAGACCAACTCGTATCTGCTAATGCTTCTCCTCCTTCCTGACGGACTAACTTTAAGACAATTTGAGCCGCTTGATGTTCAAGACTTACTTCAGTAATTTTACCTGCATCCACTTGAATATCGGAACGAACCATCGCATTAATAGAACCATATTGAGAAGCAACATGGTAGTGACCAGCTTTCAAACGTACGATGGACCGAGGTTTAACATTTGATAAAACCACACCTGTTTCATCATTTTCTTCTGCATTCTCATATATAGTAAAACGTAATTCCTTTTCGTTGATTGTACCGTTAAGCAATGTGGCATTAAAGATAACACCACCAGCATCAAGATTGAAATTTTTGATAAGACGTTGTCCATTTTCTAAGTTTACACGCTGCACCGCACTTGCATGACCAAATGAAACATGAACAAGATAGCTCCCTGGATCTAAATCAAAATGGGCACTCCCTCCCTCAAAAGTAGCAATTAATGGTAATTTATTATCACCCCCTAGGATGGGTGCATAAATCCGCCATACAAGCCCTTTCATAATATTTTCACTGCTTTTTGTTAACTGAGCATGCAATATAAGCTGGGTCTGAGAAATAAAATTTTCTTTTTCAGGATCTTGAGATTTTAAAATAAAACTTGTGGGTTGTTTTTGGTTATAACCTCGCCCCTCTCCTTCCTCAGAAAAAGCATAACCGCCCCAAGTCAAAGGGATAAGCGTCACGCATAACCATAAAGATTGATGCAATATTTTTTTAAAAATGCCCATTTTTGCATTGTTGACTAAAGTAATAATCTTTTCAAGAAGCAATATTACAAAGTTACCATTCTAAATTGAAAAACTCACACCACAACCGCATGATGAGACGGCATTTGGATTACGAATCTGGAAAGACTGCCCCATAAGGTCGTCAATAAAATCAATTTCAGCACCTTCCATAAAGGGAAGAGATACTGAATCAATCAACACAATTGCCCCATCTTTTTTGAGTATAAGATCACCTTCTCTACTTTCAGAAACCAAATCGTATTTATAAGAAAAACCAGAGCATCCACCACCTTCAACGGAAATGCGTAATCCTATTTTATCGGGTTTATTTAAAAGTATCTGTGCAATTCGCTTTGCAGCAACATCTGAAATATTCACACTCATTTTTCATATATCCTTGCATTAAACTGTCAAGAAAGAGTATCCCCAATAAATAGAAATTTATGAACAATAAACCAACCTAAATTTACGATGAGAATAGACAGCTTGCAATGGATATAAGCAATATTAATTACAATTACCAATCTCGAGCAATATACAGTGCTAACCCACAGACAAGCCGTGGCAGACTCTTCCACGAAACTATAAGTACCACACGCTCACCTTTTCAAAGAGATAGAGATCGTATTATTCATTCTAATGCATTTCGACGTCTTAAACATAAAACTCAAGTATTTATTGCTGATGAAAGTGATCATTATCGTACTCGTCTGACGCATACGATAGAGGTTTCTCAAATTGCACGAACATTAGCGCGTGTGCTGTGTCTTGATGAAGATCTTGCAGAAGCCATTGCACTTGTTCACGACTTTGGGCATACGCCTTTTGGTCACGCAGGAGAAGATGCCCTTAATGAAACAATGGCACATTACGGCGGCTTTGATCATAATGCACAGGCGCTACGCATTGTTACGAAACTAGAACAGCGCTATGCAAATTTTGATGGACTTAACCTTACTTGGGAAACCCTTGAAGGGCTTGTGAAACATAACGGTCCCCTTTTAGGTCCTTATGCTAAGAATAAAGATGTTCCTATCGATATTTTGCATTATAATGCAAAGCAAGATCTTGAGCTTGACTGCTTTCCTGGACTAGAAGCGCAATGTGCCGCTATTGCTGATGACATTGCTTATAATGCTCATGATATTGATGATGGATTACGTTCGCACTTTTTAACAATTGATCAATTCGAACATGTTTCACTGACTGCATCATTATTAAAAGATATAAAACAAGACTATCCACAACTTGACCAAACTCGGCGTGGCTACGAACTCGTGCGTAGACAGATAACAACCATGGTTGAAGATGTTATAAAACAATCACAAGAAAACTTGACACGCATCAAACCAACAAGCATAAATGATGTTCACCAAGCAGGACAAATTATTGTTACCTTTTCGCCAACGATGACCGTTCATGAAAAAGAATTGAAGGATTTTTTATTTAAAAATCTTTATTATCATGATCAAGTTCTCAGTCGTCGTAATAAAGCAAAACATATTGTACAAAACTTATTCGACTATTATTACAAAAATCCTCATGTAATGCCTGAAAACTGGCAAAGCAAAACAGCATACTTAACAGATCAAGAATTAGCACGTCTTATTGCTGACTTTCTGTCAGGCATGACCGATCACTATGCTTTACGTGAATACCAGCGCTTATTTGACGATGCAAATAATTTCGTTTAACTGATTTCGAATACACTATGGAAGTTGAATATGAATGTCTTTAAAAATTTCGAGAAAAAAATTAAAAAATTACTCGAATTATCTGATATAAAAGGAAAAAATGGAGAAGATCTAGATTTATCAAAAATCACTGTTGATCCTCCGCGCGATTCCTCACATGGAGATTTATCAACCAACGCTGCTATGGTGCTTGCAAAATCTGTTGGGCTTAATCCACGTGCACTCGCAGAGAAGATCATCGAACTTCTCAACAATGATCCCTCTATCGAGAGTATTGATGTTGCCGGTCCTGGATTTATCAACTTCAAGCTTACAAAATCATTTTGGCAAGATGCAATAAAGTCCATGCTTGAAACAGGTATAGCTTACGGTCGTATTCCAATGGGACAGGGAAAACGTATTAATGTTGAGTATGTATCAGCAAATCCGACGGGTCCAATGCATGTAGGGCACTGCCGTGGTGCCGTTGTTGGAGATGTTCTCTCCAATTTGCTGCAATTTGTTGGCTACAACATTACGAAAGAATATTACATCAATGATGCTGGACAACAAATCGAAGTACTTGCCCACTCCGTACTGTTACGTTATCGCGAAGCTCTTGGACAAAAAATTAATGAAATTCCAGAAGGACTTTATCCTGGTGAATACTTGATACCATTGGGTCAATCACTTGCTCAAGAATTTGGTGATCAATTACTCACTATGGATAAAGACGAAGCTCTATCTATCGTGAAGGAACGTGCAATTCATGCAATGATGTCAATGATTCGCAACGACTTGGCTGCCCTTAATATTTATCATGATATTTTTTTCTCAGAGCGAATGCTTTATACTGACGACGCGCGTGCTATTCGTAACACGATTAATGACCTTACTTTAAATGGTTATATCTACAAAGGTACGCTTCCACCACCAAAAGGGCAAAACACAGAAGACTGGGAACCAAGCGAACAAACTTTATTCCGTTCAACAGATGTTGGAGATGATCAGGATCGTGTCTTAGTGAAATCTGACGGTTCTTACACTTATTTTGCTGCTGATGTTGCGTATTTTCGCGATAAATTCAATCGGCATTTTGATGAAATGATTTATATTCTAGGTGCAGATCACGCTGGTTATGTAAAGCGGTTGGAAGCAATGGCAAAGGCAATTTCTGGCGATAAAGCCAAATTGAGCGTCTTTTTATGTCAATTAGTAAAACTCTTTCGCAACGGTCAACCTGTACGCATGTCGAAAAGAGCAGGATCATTTGTCACTCTACGTGATGTTGTAGAAGAAGTCGGCCGTGATCCCGTGCGTTTTATGATGCTGTACCGTAAGTGTGAAGCTCCTCTTGACTTTGATTTTGCAAAAGTGACAGAACAATCAAAAGATAACCCCATCTTTTATGTACAATATGCGAGTGCACGTAGTCACTCAGTCTTTCGTCAAGCACAAGAAACACTTCAGATTGAAAATATCTCAAATGACAAATTGATCGCACATCTTAACCGATTAACAGATGATAATGAGATATCCTTAATACGCAAACTTTGTGAATATCCACGTATCATTGAACAGGCCGTAATTCATAAAGAACCACATCGATTAGCATTTTATCTCTACGACCTTGCTTCCAACTTTCACGCACATTGGAATAAAGGGAGTGATAATCCCAATTTACGCTTTATTCAGCCCGATGATAAGGAACTATCATTTGCCAGATTGGGATTGATACAAGCTCTCATCAATATTTTATCATCAGGACTTGCAATTGTAGGAATAGAAGCAGCAACAGAAATGCGTTGAAAAAAGTTCTCCAAATACATAAAATGAATACTTTATTTAAAGTTTTTCGTGTATCCTTATAACAAAGGGAGAAATTTATAATTTAAGAATACAGCAAATCAAAATTAACCATTTATTGCACGCAGATGCAGATCATCATGTGAGAAAAGCTATGAGCGATAACGATCGCAAAAATCCGCACGAAATAAAACAGGATCACGAACACCATGATCCTTTAGAAAGACTTACGCGAATTTTTAATCCAAATAAACAAAGCAAAAATCAAAGTGATCAGTCTTTTTTACGACCTGATCAATCGATATCTCAGCCCCTTAAGACTTCATTCCATGATGACGATTTTGATTTGTCCTTTCTAGAAGCAGAGCTTGAAAATAATTTGAAAAATAGCTTGCCATTTGATGATCAAAAGAAGCAATGGAACTTACAGGAAGCCAATAATGAACGGACTTCAAGTATTGCTCCAACAGATGCTTTTAACCATTCAGAACAAAAGAGCTTTTTGTCTGAAGAGGTATATTCTTCACCTATCAGTAACGATGAAGAACAAATTTTAGATGCGCTCTCTCCCTTACCTATTCAAAAGAATCAATTACCTCAAAATGAAACAGCACCAACCAGCGCTAATCCCTTTTTTGAAAAGAGTAATTCTAGTGCAGAAGGTCATTTTAGTGCACAATCAGAAAGTTTCTTTTTTGATGAATCCGATATAGACAATAATAATAGAGTTGCGACAGAATCCACTCACCAAGCCACCCGTTTTTCACAAACAACTACGCAACAATCAAATAATACGAATATATATGATGATAATCAAAGCCTCAATGATACTGCCATAAACCATCCATATAAAGTTTCGGCTGATCAAGAAAATTGGGCTGAAGAATATTATGCCAATGTTTCAAATCCTTCCACGGTTGCAAACACAGGTTTTTCATCTGTTGACCTTATTTCAGGGAGAGAAAGCACTGCAAAAAATGAATCAACAAATGATTTTCCTTTCCCTTTGGATTCAACACAAATCGAAAAATCATCTGATTTAAAAAGCTTTCCGCAAGAAGGCTATACTACCGATTATCCTCAATTTTACGAAGAGGAACTCTCAGAAAAAGAAGTTTATGCTGCAAAAAATTCCGAATATGGTGACGCTCAAACTCAATACCAATACATCAATAATGCTGAAAATATCTCTGAACAAAAAAATCAAGAAGAGGTTCCGTGTAGTCCAAACACTTTAAATGAGATGCACTCCTCATCGGAAATCCTTAGTAAGACACAAACGGGTAGTTTTTTTGCTTATCACACTACGCACAGGGATACCCCCCCTCCAAATATTGATACTTATAAATTTGCAGAGGAAATCGTAGAAAAAACCGGACCAATTATGGTTCCAGAAGTTCCATATGAGGTCCCAGAATATGACGTACCTACTGATGGCTTAAAAGAAGAATTTGCTGATGTACTCAATGTAGGAAATGTTCCAGCAGAAGATTTTTCGCGGCAACAACAGCAAAATAATGAAGTCCTCAATCAAATTTTTCATCAAACCATGCAAAATCCAAGAGAAGATGCGTATAGAAATTCTCAAGAGCAAAGTACCGACTATTTCTCCACTGACAATATGAGGTATAATTCTTCCCCTGTTACCGAAAATTCATCATATAGAGCTGTAGATGAATTCCCCCAAAATGCATCAACCACTTCACCCTTAAAAAGTTTTATTTTTGGTAAAGCTCTTACCAAAAGTGTTATGCTTCTTATCTTGATAGGAATTGGACTAATCGGTTATTCTCGCTTTTTTATGCCATCACAAAAAAATGGAAGTACACCGATTATCCGCGCTGACAATACGCCTTTTAAATTTAAAGAAGAATCAACAGAAACAAAAAATGATGCTGCACATAATTTAGATATTTATAAACAAACAACTGAACAAAATGAAAAACAAGAGAACACGCAAGAATTTCTTATTGATACTTCTGAACCACCTGAAGACTTAGCCGCATTAAGTCAACAAGAATCCACGAATATTTCACCCTCTTCTCTTGATGAGTCTGATGTTGAAGACGCAGTAGCAGAAGCCATCAATCACACCATTCCAACGCAAGAAGTACAGACCGTTATTGTAAAACAAGATGGCTCAGTTGTGCTAGCACCAGCGCATCACACAGATAAAAAAACTACCGATGAACCTGAAGAAACGGTTGATCAAGCTACTGTAAATCAACTGCAAGATGACTCCTCTACCCCTTCGCAGTTTTCTGATACAAATAGCAAAGAGACTGAAGATAATCTCACGGCTGATATTGATAAAATAATCTTAGAAAATACTTCAATCCCTGATCTTAAGAAAAACACTAAAAATTCATCTATACCGATTCCTTCGCGTGAGAAGTTTAATTCAGATGCACAAACACATATTGCTTCTCGCCCAAACTCATCAACCCAAGTAATAACACAAAATTATTACGTACAACTTGCATCTCAACCAACGCATGCGCTGGCTAAGGATTCGTTGAAAAAGATGCAATCTAGATTTGGATTTCTTATCGGCGCTCGTCCTTTAAATATTCAGTCTGCTCTTATACCAGGAAAAGGAACCTATTACCGTGTTCGCATTCAGACACAAAACCGTAATGAAGCTATAAACCTTTGTGAAGACATAAAAAACTCTGGGGGAAGTTGTTTCATCACACGCTAAGAAAAGAATGCAACGATTATTAAAACCGTTGCATTCTTTATTTCGCTAGCACTTGATTAACTTTAGAAGTTAAAATCATATGAGATATTTCTTGCCTCATACAGTTGAGATTATTTTACTTCTTAATCTACGCTTAGTTGGATTTTTCCCCTCTAAAGAATTTTTTTCATAAAATTAAGGTGAAACCGTGCCATTATAGGTATAAGGCTCTAGAGATATCGGATTTAAATCTTTTCTCGGACTTGTTATCGTTTCACTCGATTCCGTAGTATTATAGTGAGATCTATGTTCGGGGGATTTTTCAAAAAAAGATCCTAAAAAGCCAAAAATAAACCAGATAATAAAAAGCCCAAGAAGAATAGCGAAAATACCTTTACCAAACGAATTGTACTTTTCACGATCTGTCTTATCTACAGCTTTATATTTCTCGTGTACTGGGTAATTGCTATCAATCATAGTAAATTCCTTTTCTCAATTCCCCTGCCTTTATTTATAGACGACGATATGCATCGAAGTTATTCAGGTTCTTATTTGAAAAAACGGTGAATATATATAAAAGTTCCAGCTTACCTAGTAAAATCTAGAAAAAAGATTATGAAAACAGAAGAAAAAAAATATCTATCAATCACCTTTGATTTGAATTCTATAATAAAACATTGACACAAAGGAATTGCTAATCATAATAAGGTTTTAGTGAAAATATCTCATTATTTTTTATAAAGAAAACGCATAGAAATACAGCACCTCTCAAAAGGCTTTACTTATGAAATCTCCTACATCATCACTTTCCTTTACAATAGAAAAACACCCATCACCTCTGTCAGCCGAGAATCGTGAAGAAATTCTGAAAAGCCCCGGTTTTGGTCAATTTTTTACAGAGCACATGTGCACCATCCAATGGACTAAAGCCAAAGGTTGGCATAACGCTGTTATCTCTCCATACAAACCTTTAGAGATTAGCCCAGCAAGTACTGTTTTGCATTATGCGCAAGAAATTTTTGAGGGTTTAAAAGCATATCGCGCAAAAGATGGACGCATTTTGTTATTCCGCCCTGATGCCAATGCACAGCGTTTTATAGAATCAGCGAAGCGTTTAGCTATGCCTGAATTGCCAAAGGAGATTTTTTTAGATGCTGTTCATCAATTGGTAAGAATTGATCAGAAGTGGGTTTCTGGAAATCCCAATGCTAGCCTCTACATACGTCCGTTCATGTTTGGCAATGAAAACTTTTTGGGCGTTCGTCCTTCTGAAGAATATATTTTCTGTATCATAGCATCTCCTGTTGAATCATATTTCAAGGGAGAAGAAAAACCTGTCAGTGTATGGATTGAAACAGATTATAGCCGTGCTGGTCCAGGAGGAACAGGAGCTGCAAAATGTGGTGGTAACTATGCAGCAAGCCTACTCGCGCAAAACAACGCGATGCAAAACAATTGTAGCCAAGTACTTTTCCTTGACATGGTTGAACATAAGTGGATTGAAGAACTTGGTGGCATGAATGTTTGCTTTATTATGGAAAATAATACACTTGTAACACCTGCTCTTAATGGCACTATCCTTCCAGGGATAACACGTCATTCAATCTTACAGTTGGCTCAACAAATGGGATTAACGATAGAAGAGCGTCTTTATTCTTTTGAAACGCTCAAGGAAGATGCACGAAGTGGTCACCTTAGAGAAGTCTTTGCTTGTGGTACGGCAGCTGTTATTACAGCAATTGGTCGTTTCAAATACAAAGATGGCGAATTTATTATCGGAAATGAAATGATTGGTGAGATCACAAAGCAACTTCGCACACAACTGGTTGATCTTCAAAAAGGCAATATAGAAGATAAAAATGGCTGGGTGCATTCTGTCCAGCTTTCATAACAGTAAAAAGATATATCCTCCAGAAATATCTATAAACGCTTCTATAAACGCATTATGAAAGCTTTTATGGAAGCGTAACTTTCTAAGAAACAATGTGCTCTCTTATTTTTTAATGGCTGCAACGAAAAAAAGTATCAACTAAATTTTGAATGATCTTTATGCTGTGCTTTAATATTACGGATTGTACCAGTATGTGAACGCATCACAAGGGTTTCCGTTTGAATATAACGAGGAGTAAATTTAACACCAGAAAGCATATTGCCATCCGTTACGCCTGTTGCAGAAAACAACACATCACCCTTTGCCATTTCTTCCATTGTATAAACTTTATTGGGATTATCGATCCCCATTTTGGCCGCGCGTGCAATTTTTTCTTCTGTATCCAGCTGTAAACGCCCTTGCATCTGCCCACCAATACAGCGTAAAGCTGCTGCAGCTAAAACGCCCTCTGGGGCTCCACCAATCCCCATATAGATATCAATACCTGTTTCATCTGGATCAGTTGTATCAATAACGGCAGCAACATCTCCATCACCAATTAAGCGAATTGCTGCCCCCGTTGCCCGCACTTCATCAATCATTTTTGTGTGACGAGGTCGATCCATAATACAAACAGTAATCTGATTAACCGTAACTCCCTTAGCTTTTGCAAGAGCGTGAATATTGTCCGCAGAATGAGCATCGATATCAACCACCCCCTTTGGGTAACCAGGACCAACCGCAATTTTTTTCATGTAAACGTCAGGAGCATAAAGTAAATTACCCTTTTCAGCAATTGCGACCACAGCCAGAGAATTTGCAAGATTTTTCGCACAAATTGTCGTTCCCTCAAGTGGATCAAGTGCAATATCAACCGCCAATCCATTTTGAAGACCGACTCTCTCTCCAATATAAAGCATCGGAGCTTCATCTCGTTCACCTTCACCAATCACCACTGTACCATCAATAGGTAAACGATTAAGTTCCCGACGCATCGCATCAACAGCAGCTTGATCAGCAGCTTTTTCATCACCACGCCCGCGCCAACGCGCAGCTGCAACAGCAGCACGTTCAGTCACGCGTACCAATTCAAGTGTTAGAACACGATCAAGTCTATTTAAAGTTTTTTGAGTTGTGATCATATAAAAAATCCTACCAAATGGATACCAGCAAAAAACATTAACATTCATTGCTAAACATTAAGAATAAAGCTTTTTGCAAAGATGAAAACTTTTCACAAGCGAAAAAGCATTCAGCTCTCCCTTATTATAAAACAAATTGCCAATTTTATGCCATACGTTCGATACGAATAAATTGAGATTTTGCAACAAGATAACCATCTCTCTCAATTGCTTCAAGCGCCTGTCGTACATTCACTTCTGTTGTTTCGTGCGTTATTAAAATAATTGTTTTTACAATCTGACTTTCTACAAAAGGCTTTTGAACAATCGACTCTAATGAGATGTGATTTTCAGCCATATGTTTTGCAACCGTTGCAAAAACACCAGCGCGATCATGAACATTCAAACGGATAAAATAACCACCTGCATGATGCGCGATACGTGCTTTTTTATGAGGAGCAAGCTCCAATGCTGGTATTCCTAAAACAGGTGCATACTGAAAACCTGGACGCGCTTTCGCTATGTCAGCTAAATCACCAATAACCGCCGATGCTGTTGCCACCCCTCCAGCACCAGGACCAGAAAACAGTAATTCACCTAATAAATCACTTTGAATAGAAAGGGCATTCGTCACACCATGAATCTGTGCAATCATCGATGATGTTGGTACCATTGTTGGATGAACACGTTGCTCGATACCGGAATCGGTTTTTAATGCAACTCCTAAAAGCTTAATCCGATACCCCAATTCATCAGCCGCACGGATATCAATCTGCGAAATATTGCTAATGCCTTCAACATAAACATCATCTAGCGAAATCACCGTTCCAAATGCCAAACTTGTCAATAAAGCTAATTTATGAGCGGTATCATTTCCTCCAATATCAAAAGTTGGATCAGCTTCAGCATAACCAAGTCTCTGCGCATCTGCCAAACAATCTTTGAATGAAAGACCTTCAGTAAACATGCGTGTTAATATATAGTTGCAGGTTCCATTTAAAATACCATAAATTCGCGACACATGATTACTGGAAAGTGATTCTCTCATCGCTTTGATGACAGGAACTCCCCCCACAACAGCAGCTTCAAAATTAAGAAAAACGCCTTTTTTTTCTGCACTGTCAGCAAGCTCTACCCCATGTCGAGCGAGAAGCGCTTTATTGGCAGTAACAACATGATGTCCGACCTCAAGCGCCTTCCTAACAGCTTCATGCACGATATCTAATTCACCACCAATCAACTCAACAAAAACATCAATCTCATCAGAAGTAGCCATTTCCACAGGTGAATCAAACCATTTTACATCACTCAGATCAATTCCACGATTACGATTTTTATCACGCGCGCTCACAGCAACAACTTTAATTGGTCGTCCGCATTGGCAAGCTAAACTATTTTCTTTTTCGCGTAAAATTCGAATAACTGAAGTACCAACCGTACCAAGACCTCCAATGCCAACTTTTAAAGCTTCTGCCATTGCCCACACTACCTATCCATTATCTTCATGATAAAAATATTTTATTAAATTACGTACAAGACAGCACAAATGATTCTTACCAACCACCGGTACAGACATCCTCATCGCTCTCCTAGTTTCCTAGCACAATGATATTCATCTATTCAATCAAAAGCTCTAAAGAATATAAATATCAACATTTTGAAGATAAGAAACGATATAAATAGATAAGAAACGACATAAATATTGTCGCTTCAAAAATTAGAAAATTATTAATTGAAGACAAGCCCCCTCACCATTAAAATTATATCGCTTTTTACACGTCTTTTACAAAATCGTGGCTATTAAAGCACTTATTCCCCCTGCTCCACACTTCACATCAAAACAGAGCAAAATTACTTAACTTGTGTACAACGCAATCGGGGAATATTACAAGAGGAGGAATAATAATAACATTTGTAGATCTCAAATATTTCACATGATTCATCGACAGAACCTTGAAATGTTGGCGAATCGTGATTGTGCGGCCCTAAATTAATGACACCAAACTCTCTGCCTGCACAGTTAACCTCCAAAACAGTGAAGATTTTAAATACACAGAATAGCAAGCAATAAACTTTATTTTTTTCAATATTTCCTATTTAGTTAGATAAATAAATAAAGTAATTATTGATTTTTGCTCTGTTCAATCTGATTCAAAACTTTCTCAGATTCATAAATATGCACCCCTTTCATTTTAATTAAATTAAATGAATTTGTGGCTTCTACCTTAGACGCACTTTTTACGCGAAAGCATTATTTATCAACTCATTGAAGAGTATTTGTCATTCTCTTTCAGTAAATTGCCCCGTAGTAGCTTTGGGTTTTATGAAAAATCCTGAGTGACGACTTTCCTTCATGATTTTTTTGAACACGTAAAGCAATGTTTTGCGCATGCAACCTACAATGAAGCAGTAAAATAATACAAAAAAACACTCAGCATATCAAAATCACGGAATTTATCATTTCCATCTATCTTTAAAAGTGGAAATAACAAAAAATAGCATTGAACTCTTGTTGACTTCCTATCAACCGTTACAGATCTTCTCTCTATTTTTCCACGTAAAGCCTGAAGAAATAAGACAATCGGAACGAGAATAACAGAGATATACTCAAAAAATAATTCGATAAAACACGTTTTTTTAAAAAAAATTACGCATAGGGCTTGCGAAGTAAAAAGATCCTCTCTATAAGCCTCATCATTGGTTTGCGCCCATCGTCTAGCGGTTAGGACGCCGCCCTTTCACGGCGGAAACAGGGGTTCGATTCCCCTTGGGCGTACCATGTTTCTTTTTACTCTACACAATCTATTGATTTTTATATCTTTTTTTAAGGTGCGGGATGCGTAAATAAAGGTAAGGGAATAGCGTTTTAAAACCTGCCTCCACACAGCACGCCTTCTTTTGCCAATAAGTCCTGTTGTGAAAAATACAATAGAGTTTTTAAATCATTTTTTCTCATTATAAGTGAAAATTTGTACGCCAATATTAATGTTAGTATCATTAGTTTTGCAATCAAATTCAACACCGCCCTTTATAGGCTTTTTACCTCAAAATGACTTGAAAAATTTTGGAATATCCTGAAAGACTGGTTCAAAACTGAAGATATAAGGTCAATTGCTAATGAGCACTCTTTTTTTATAACATTGGATTTTTATCTAAACCAACAGTCTACGACCTGAGAAGTAAAATGACAACCTAAATTCATAGTCTGATTTATTTAACAGAACAGCTAAAATTGCACTAAGTCGAATTTATCAAATAATTATATAAATCATTAAAAAACAAAAATGAACAAACTCTACATCCTCAGTCAATACTCATACCATTTTTGTTAAATTAACTTTTCATTACAGTCCTGAAGGTGTTATAAAAAATAATATCACTTAAACAAAAAGGACTTCTAATGATAAAGATCAAAGTGGAAAACCCCGTTGTTGAAATCGATGGGGATGAAATGACCCGTATCATCTGGAAATATATCAAAGACAAATTGATCCATCCCTATCTCGACATTGATCTCAAATATTATGATCTTTCTGTCGAAAATCGAAATGCAACAAATGATCAGATAACTGTCGATTCTGCCAATGCTATCAAGCAATATGGGGTTGGCATAAAATGTGCAACCATCACGCCGGATGAAGCACGTGTCAAAGAATTTAATTTAAAAAAAATGTGGAAATCACCTAATGGCACGATCCGTAATATTTTAGGAGGCGTGATTTTTCGCGAACCCATTATTTGCAAAAATGTCCCACGCCTCGTTCCTAACTGGACCAAGCCAATTATTATCGGGCGCCATGCTTTTGGTGATCAATATAAAGCAACGGACTTCAAATTTCCTGGAAAGGGAAAACTAAGTATTAAATTTGTCGGTGATGACAATCAAGTTATAGAACATGATGTTTTTGACGCCCCAAGCGCGGGAGTTGCCATGGCTATGTACAACCTTGATGAATCAATTCGTGACTTTGCTCGCGCATCTTTTAATTACGGACTACAACGGAACGTTCCGGTCTATCTTTCAACAAAAAATACCATTCTGAAAGCTTACGACGGCCGTTTTAAAGACATCTTTCAGGAAATATTTGATGCAGAATTCAAAGCTGAATTTGAAAATCGTAAACTGTATTACGAACATCGCCTGATTGATGACATGGTTGCTTCTGCACTTAAATGGTCAGGTGGCTATGTCTGGGCATGTAAAAATTACGATGGTGATGTCCAATCAGATATCGTTGCTCAAGGTTTTGGTTCCCTTGGTCTCATGACTTCTGTTCTCATGACACCAGATGGTAAAATTGTTGAAGCGGAAGCTGCACATGGTACAGTAACACGTCATTACCGTCAGCATCAAAAAAATGAAGAAACATCAACAAATTCTATTGCCTCTATTTTCGCATGGACACGTGGACTAGCGCACCGTGCTAAACTAGATAACAATGAGAAATTAAAAAACTTTGCCACAACATTAGAAAAAGTTTGTATTCAGACTGTTGAAGAAGGTTTTATGACAAAAGATCTCGCACTTTTGATTGGACCTAAACAAAAATGGCTTTCTACAACAGGTTTCCTCGATAAAATCGATGAAAATCTCAAAAAAGCAATGCTCAATTGAGTTATAATTTATTTAAATTTCAAAGCTCTGCGAAAGGAGAGCTTTAAAATCTTTTCTTGGAAAATCGAGATAACTACCTTATAAACAAAAAATATCAATTCTTTACTAAATAGAAAAAACCGTGAAAAAACAAAGCTGGTCCGCGCTTTTATTGGGTAAAAATGCCATTTACTCTTTAACGTTTACAGGCGGTGTTGGATTACACGCCATAAACGTTTACATTGTTATCACTATTTTACCCTCTCTTATGAACGATATTGGAGGTGAACTGTATTACTCTTGGGTGGCTACTATTTTTATTACAGCCTCACTTCTTGGTACTTCAATTGCAACAAAAATATTAGGGAAAACAGGTCCTCGCAAAGCATATGTTCTCGCTGGACTCATCTTTACCGTTGGCACTTTTATATGCAGCATCGCTTCGACTATGCCATTCTTTTTAATAGGACGTTTTGTTCAAGGATTTGGAAGTGGTGCTTTACTATCCCTATCTCATTCTATGGTACGGATTGTTTTCAGTCCACCTTTATGGTCGCATGCATTAAGTATCATCTCTGCAATGTGGGGAATATCAACCTTATTAGGACCAGCTATCGGCGGCATTTCCGTACAATATGGCGTATGGAGAGTGTCCTTTTGGATAGTCGGTTCATTGGCAATAATTTTCTCACTCATAGCCCTTAAAGTTTTACCAAAAGAAAATGAAAATTACGTTCCAACAGCCCCACTCCCCCTCCCTCAACTCCTCACACTTATCGCATTAATTTTTATCATTTCTGTTGGGGGAACTATGGACAGTACAGTTGCGCAAATCTGCGGATTAGTGATCGGATTTAGCCTTCTCTTTGTTCTAGCAAAAATCGAATCATCTACGCTTCATCCTATGTTGCCATGTAAAACCTTTTCTTTCTCTTCTGAGTTTTTTCCAGTTTATTCATTGATACTCATCATGACTACAATAGTGTATGGTTTAGAACTTTACTTTCCACTCTTTCTTCAAAATCTCCATGGACACGATCCACTTACCGCTGGCTATATAGCAGCATTAATGAGCCTTGGTTGGACATGTGGTTCCATATCAAGTGCCGGTGCATCTACAAAAAAAATTCCCAGTCTTATTGTGTATCCTCCCATATTCATCCTGATAGGCATGGGCATCCTTTTATGGTTTATTCCAACCGATACCCCTAAACCAGAATACACTTTTATCATTTGCTTAACATTGTTTGCCATCGGGATCAGTGCCGGCATAGCATGGCCACACTTGCTAACAAGAATACTACGATGCGCTAGTGATAGAGATGCTCTGCGTGCCAGTGAATCTCTTACCTCCGTACAGCTATTCTCAATAGCTTTTAGTGCAACATTAGCAGGAACAATCACCAATCTCGCTGGACTCTTTAATCCTGGGGGAATAACAGGAATGATTTTTGCCGCAAAAACTCTTCTTGCAACATTTTCCGGTCTTTTATTCTGTCTTGGTATTCCATTTGCCTTGCGCGTTTCCTACAGCATATTAAAAAATCCAACCGCTCAATCAAATGATTAAATAAATGAAAAAAGATCTTTTCTCCTCAAGAAAGATTCATAACTGAGAGAAATGTTGATCACGTTTTTCTACGTACCATGAAAAGCAAAAAATTAATAACCCACACAGAGTTAAAATACCCCCGAAAATGGCAGTATATTCATAACTATAGCCCAATTTCAAAACCCATGCTCCAGATTCTGCCCCAAGGGCGTTAGCAATATTAAAAGCAGATTGCATTAAAGCTCCTGCTAAAATCTGTGCACGCATAGAAACATCCATAATTTTTGTTTGTATAGAAGGCATAGCAGCAAAAGAAGTACCAACAAGAAAGCACCCTAACGCTGCCATTAATGGAGTGTAGGATAAAAAGAAAAAAAGAAAAAAAACAAATGCACTCCAAAGCATAGCAAAAAATATCATTGGCGAAGTGCCAATTTTAATTGCCAACTTAGGCCCCAAAAGATTGCCTACAACCATCCCCAATCCAACTAACGGCATAATAAATGGTACCCAATCAAGCGAAACACCCGAAATATGCATTAATGTTGACTTAATATAAGTAAAAACAGAAAATAACCCTGATGCACCGACCGATACCATCACCAAGAGAAACCACACCTGCTTTTGCTTTAATGCGCTCAGTTCGCGCAACGGATTTGTTTTTGAAGCATTTGGAATAGAAGGTAGGAATTTCCAAATAAGAAAACAACATAATAAAGCAATAGCGCCTACAAGGATGAAAGCAATCTGCCAACCAACAAGCTGACCAATCCAGGTTGCACCTGGGGCTCCTAGCACCGTCGCAATTGTCAAACCAAGCATAACATCCCCAACAGCTTTAGAACGTTCTTTCATTTCCACCATTGAAGATGCAACCATAGTCGCAAGCCCGAAATAAATGCCATGTGGAAGACCACTGACAAACCGCAACACTACCAGTATGTTAAAATCAGAGAAACAAGCACTAGCAATATTTGCCAGCGCATAAAAAAACATCAATCCTATCAAAACAATCTTGCGTGATAACTTAGCTGTTGCAACAGCTAAAAGAGGTGCTCCAATCACAACACCCAATGCATAAGCAGAAATATATTGACCAGCCGTAGGAATATCAACAGATGAGCTCCGTGCCATCTCTGGCTGTAAACCCATCGCAACAAACTCAGCGGTGCCAATAGCAAAACTTCCCACTGCAAGAGCTAAAATAGCCAAACGCCGTGTTCTAGAATCAATTTTGAAAGATGCAAAAGCATTTTGTTTATAAGAATTCTTCATTGTCATTATTTCTGTACACTGACACTTTAATGTTGGATATTTGCAAGATGCACAAACAAACTCAAAATATTCTCACATCCATGCCAAATACTTCCCAACGAGAGAACTTCTTCCAAAACGAAAAGAACATCACCTTTAGTTTTTTCATAATAGAGACATAAGAATAATGTGGATTTATGAACAAATTTCGTTCTTTTCAAACTGCATTTTAGCGACAATAGCCTGCAACCTAAATGGAATTTCAGTTACTGAAATGCCGCTGCTCATAAAAACGAGACCAACATTTATAATATTAACCATTTGCATTTTCTAGCCCTTAATATCAAGAGAAGATCACCTTCACATCCTACATAGATATCCTCTCTTTTTATCTCTACATAAAACCCTGCAACATTTCCAATTAACAGTGTGTCATTCAGAATTATCTTACGTATATGTAAACCATATCGAAACCTTTTGTTGAAACTTCATCATTTAACGATAAAAAATACAAAATACTCCATAAAAACGCAATTTTCATACTTCTTTAAGGGTTCACTAACTCCTCGTTAACATTGTTGATCTAAACAGTTAGCAGAAACAGAAACGAACTGTTTTTCTCCGGATCAGGTAGCGCGTACCGGAGTAATAGTTCCTGTCCAATATTACAGTTGCAGGAAAATATGTATTGATAAAACTGCGCATCCAATTTTAAGGCAGCGCAGTTTTGCGCTTTTGGAAATCATTGTTCCAATATATGTACTTTTAGCAAAGTCTCCCCGCGCAGAAATGACTTTTATCAACGTGCAAAGAGATAAAAGTCATGCATTACAGCCAATGCTTTATCGCCCTTGTTTCCATAAAGCATTCGTTTTAGCACAAAAATCAGCATAACACCCTGCTTCAATGGAATCACGAATTCCTTGCATAAGTTGTTGATAATAAAAAAGATTATTCCAACTCAACAACATCCCACCAAGAGATTCACCGGATTTGATTAAATGATGCAAATAAGCACAACTATAATCAGATGCAGCAGGACATAGCGATTGTGGATCAAGAGGATGTGGATCCTCAGCATAACGCGCATTGCGCAAATTAATTTTACCAAAGCGCGTAAAAGCTAAACCATGACGTCCTGCACGTGTTGGCATAACACAATCAAACATATCAATGCCGCGAGCAACACTCTTTAAAATATCATCAGGAGTTCCCACCCCCATGAGGTAGCGCGGCTTATCCTCTGGTAATATCGGACAAGTAGCATCCAATACAGCTGTCATAACATTCTGCGGTTCACCAACAGCCAGCCCCCCAATAGCATAGCCTTTCAAATCCATCTCTTTTAATGCCTGAGCAGAACGTTCACGCAATTTCAAATTATCACCACCTTGAACAATACCAAACATTGCTCTTTCTGGCTGATCACCAAAAGCTGTTTTACAACGCTGCGCCCACCGCAATGAAAGTTCCATAGCAGCTTCTATTTCTTTTTCACTTGCAGGTAAGGCGATACATTGGTCCAACTGCATCTGAATATCAGAATTAAGAAGCCCCTGAATTTCGATAGAACGCTCTGGACTCATTTCATAGTACGCCCCATTAATGTAAGAGCGAAAAATCACGCCTTGCTCCGTAATTTTACGGATTCCCGCAAGCGACATAACCTGAAATCCACCAGAATCCGTTAAAATAGGTCCAGACCAGCGTGCAAATTCATGTAAGCCCCCTAAACGCGCAACACGTTCAGCTCCTGGACGCAACATTAAATGATAAGTATTGCCCAAAATGATATCTGCCCCAAGAGCACGTATCTGATCCATATACATAGCTTTAACAGTTCCTGCCGTCCCAACTGGCATAAATGCGGGTGTGCGAACACACCCACGTCCTGTTATAATTTCGCCTCGACGCGCGCATCCATCTTGAGCAATCTTTCTATAATGAAACTTCTTTGTCATTATTTTCATCTTTTCGATCTTATAAACTCAGCTTCACCATAGAAACAAAAACGACACTTTTTAGCCATCTCATCATAAATGTCATGGATAAATTTAAATTCTGCTAATTACTAAAATCAGCATAAAAGAAACGCACAAAGTAAGCGAAAATTTTATTATCAAAGCGATTAATGCTATAAAAATAATAATAGGGTCTCATAAAATTAGTGTAGCACATAAGAACATACCTCAAGATATTTAGACCTACATATTATAATTGCAAATGATAGAAATGATCTTATTTTCATAGTTTCTTCGACCATTCATAAATGTTCTAGCGAATTTAATGTTAATATAAAAAATCTCTCAATGCATTTTTTAACCATATATATCTTAATTTTATAGATGAAAAAGTTCCTATATCTACAAGTAATATAAAAGAATAATTTCTCCAATTATCTTTAGAGTGTTCAGCAATTTCAGGAGAACACAGGAGCCGCAATCTGTATCAGTAGCGCATTTTTGTCAAAATAAAAATGGATTGAGTAATCCTTTTGATTCCAACCTTCTGCAATACACTTTAACGCAAAGCATATGCTTAAATTAACTTGTACAATTCACACAATGATGGCAGTCTCGTAACAACTTTGGGATAATCAAAAACCATAAAACACTATATCCTTTTCACCGATTTTTTTTAGAAATGAATGATCGACATGAAAATTCGATGGCATTTTTATTTTTTTAAAATATAAATCAAAAATGCATTTATGATGTAAAAGAGCTAACGCTCATGCCACCTTCTTTTCTAGAAGTCACAAAAAGCAAACAAACTCACGCACATAAAATAAATACACAGCTAATATCAACTCTCTATACAAGAGTTAAAGCATATGAAAAATCTACACTATTCTGCATCTGCAACAATCGTGGCTTTAATAATCGCATCAGGATCCATCACGGGCTCACCACGCTTAATTTTATCAATATTTTCCATACCTTCAAGGACCTGTCCCCAGATAGAATATTGACGATCAAGCCAAGGAGCATCGGCAAAGCAGATAAAAAACTGCGAATTAGCGGAATTTGGATGCTGACTGCGAGCCATAGAAACTGTACCACGCTTATGGGAAAGATTGGAAAACTCTGCTGTCAAATTGGGTTTCTCTGAACCACCCATACCTGCACGTGATAAATTAAATTCTTCACCGTCCTTTTTTCCAAATTGCACATCACCGGTTTGAGCCATAAAACCATCAATAACGCGATGAAAAACAACATTATCATAAGCACCTTCACGCGTGAGCTCTTTAACACGTGCAACATGACAAGGCGCTAAATCAGCAAAAAGCTCGATAGTCACTTTCCCCTTTGTTGTTTCAAGAATTAAGGTATTTTCTAGATCTTTAATCTCGGCCATCCGGCTAACTCCTTTGCCTCATCTATCAGCTTGTAAAGTGGCAGTATTAATAACATCAGGATCTTTTACGGATCCATTATTGCTTGTGCTACCTTTTTTAATTTTATCAACAACATCCATTCCCTTTACGACCTCTCCAACAACAGTATATTGGCCATTTAAAAAAGCAGCATCACTAAAACAAATGAAGAATTGAGAATTTGCTGAATGAGGATCTTGTGAACGTGCCATACCAACAGTGCCACGCTTAAACGGCTGCTTTGAAAACTCCGCCGGTAAATTAGGATAATTTGAACCACCCGTACCAACACGTTTAAGATCAAAGTCTGCACTGCCCTTTTTTCCAAACTTTACATCACCAGTCTGTGCCATAAAGCCGGGAATAACACGGTGAAATACAACATTGTTGTAAGCACCTTCTTCTGTTAATCTCTTAATTTGTGCAACATGTTTTGGCGCCAAATCAGAACGAAGACGAATAACCACTTCACCCTTTTTGAGAGATAGAACAAGATTGCTAGAATCATCTGCTGCAGCACTGAATGAAAAAAAACAAAAAAGACATGTCAAAACAGCAAAAATTCTAAGATACATAATGATTCTTTCCTAAAGATTGAAATTTTGAGCGCAAAGCTTGTGCAACCTTTGCAGGCACAAAGGGCGTCACATCACCTCCCATAGAGGCAATTTGGCGCACTAATGTAGAAGTTATCACCCGCCCAGAGACGCTCGCCGGCAAAAAAACAGTTTGCAATTCAGGAGCCATGACGCCATTCATCCCTGCCATTTGCATTTCATAATCAAGATCAGTGCCATCACGCAGCCCACGAATAAGAAACGAAGCACCAATTTCACGAGCCTTGTCAATCAAAAGTGTATCAAATGAAATAACCTGCAATCGATCAGAATCTATGCCTAACAAAGCTTTGCTTACCTGTGCAATTAATTCAACACGCTCTTCAAAACTAAAAAGTGTGTTTTTTCTAGCATGTATACCTATAGCCACGACCACCTTATCAGCCAAAAAGAGACTGCCTCGCAAAACATCAAGATGACCGTTTGTAAGAGGATCGAAAGAACCGGCATAAAGAGCAATTTTCATCATTTTACTCAGCTAATTTCAGAATTATTTCTCTTCGCTCATATCAACCGTATCAGAATGCTTTTCAACTGCATCATCCAGTTGGCTAGCATCATCTTCAGATTCAGAAATACGTTCAACCGATACGACTTTTTCTCCCTCAGCTGTATTAAAAATTGTCACCCCCTTTGTCGAGCGACCAGCTATACGAATACCGTCAACGGGAACACGAATAAGCTGTCCCCCATTTGAGACCAACATAATTTGATCTTGCGCTTTTACCGGAAAAGCCGCCACTAACTTACCAATATCAGCTGTCTTAGATGGATCTGTTGCACGAATCCCTTTTCCACCACGTCCCGAAATGCGGAATTCGTATGAGGAAGACCGTTTTCCATAACCAAATTCACTAACAGTTAAAAGCATTTGCTCACGAGCACTAAGTTCTGCATAGCGTTCATCTGTTAACTCTGTTTCTGTTCCATCATCATCTTCATCAAGAGTTAAGATATCTTCAGCATCTGCACCAGCGGCACGCCGTTCTTGAATCACACGTTTAATATAGGCAGAACGCTCAACCGATGTTGCCTCGACATGCTCTAAAACTGTCATTGAAATAACTTTATCACCATTAGCTAAATTGATACCACGCACTCCCACTGAGCTACGACCTGCAAAGACACGAACCTCAACAACTGGAAAGCGAATACATTGTCCATTAGCTGTTGTTAGAACAATATCATCCTTTTCTGTACAAGTTTCTACAGAAAGAATTTCATCTTCTTCATCAAGTTTCATTGCAATTTTGCCATTGCGATTAACCTGAACGAAATCTGATAATTTATTACGACGCACAGTTCCACGCGTTGTTGAAAACATCACATCCAATGCACTCCAACTCGCTTCATCTTCCGGCAAGGGCATAATCGTTGTTATGCGCTCACCTTGCTGTAAGGGGAGCATATTAATCAGAGCGCGGCCGCGCGATTGTGGGGTACCAAGTGGTAAACGCCAAACCTTTTCTTTATAAACAATTCCACGTGACGAAAAGAAAAGGACCGGAGTATGGGTATTAACCACAAATAAACGCGTTACAAAATCCTCATCTTTCGTAGACATACCAGAACGCCCCTTACCACCGCGCCGCTGTGCACGATATGTATTGAGAGGTACCCGCTTAATATAGCCGCTATGACTAACCGTTACCACCATATCTTCCGGCGCAATCAGATCTTCACTATCCATTTCAGCGCTGCCAAAACCAAATACGGTACGTCGAGGGGTTGCGAATTGCTCGCGAAGAGCGTTTAGTTCATCCTTAACAATGCCCATGATGCGTGAACGTGATGCCAAGATATCAAGATACTCAGCAATATCCATTCCAATTTTATTCAATTCATCAGCAATTTCATCTCGCCCAAGCGCCGTCAACCTTTGCAAACGTAATTCCAAAATAGCCCGCGCTTGTTCTTCTGATAAATTATAAGTATTATCCCCATGGATAATATGACGAGGATCATCAATAAGTTTAATCAAAGGCGCTACATCAGCAGCGGGCCAGCGCCGTTCCATTAATTGTGCACGCGCTGTGTGTGGATCAGGCGCTTTCCGAATGAGCGCTATAATTTCGTCAATATTCGCAACAGCAAGTGCAAGACCAACCAAAACATGCGCGCGCTCGCGTGCTTTACGCAAAAGATATTTTGTGCGCCGGCTTACAACCTCTTCCCGAAAAGAAACAAAAGCACGAAGCATATCAAGCAACGTCATTTGTTCAGGTTTTCCGCCGTTTAACGCAACCATATTACAACCAAAAGAAGTTTGTAGCGGCGTATAACGATACAATTGATTCAAAACAACATCCGCAACAACATCTCTCTTAAGCTCAATAACAACCCGATATCCATCACGATCAGATTCATCACGCAAATCAGCAATTCCTTCGATGCGTTTATCACGCACCAATTCGGCCATTTTTTCAATCATCGTTGCCTTATTAACCTGATAAGGTATTTCGCTTACAATGATTGCCTGTCGACCATTGCGAATTTCTTCAATATCAACCTTAGCACGCATAATAATTGAACCGCGGCCCGTTTCATAAGCCGAACGGATACCGGAATGGCCAAGGATAATACCACCCGTAGGAAAATCAGGACCAGGAATAATTTCAATTATTTTATCAAGCGTTATATCGGGATTATCAATCAAGGCGATACAACCATCAACAACTTCACCAAGGTTATGAGGAGGAATATTGGTTGCCATTCCCACGGCAATACCACCTGATCCATTGACCAAAAGGTTAGGGAAGCGTGCCGGTAAAACTACAGGCTCACGCTCACGTCCATCATAATTATCCTGAAAATCAACAGTATCTTTATCGATATCAGCTAAAAGCTCCTCGGAAACTTTCTCTAAACGGCATTCCGTATAGCGCATCGCCGCTGGGGGATCCCCATCAACAGAACCAAAATTTCCTTGACCATCAATTAACGGATTTCGCAAAGAGAAATCTTGTGCCATACGCACCAATGCATCATAAATTGAAGCATCGCCATGAGGATGGAATTTCCCCATCACTTCACCAACAACACCTGCAGATTTACGATAAGATCTATTAAAAGAAAGCCCCATTTCATTCATAGCATGAAGAATACGCCGATGAACAGGCTTAAGACCATCACGCACATCAGGAAGTGCACGCGAAACAATCACGCTCATCGCATAATCGAGATAGGAGCGTTGCATTTCATCAATAATACTGATTGGTTCAATACCGGTCAGCACATCACGTTCTGGGTGTTGAGTAAGATCGGTCACAGCTTCAAGACTTTCAAAAAAGAATCACTTTACTCTTTATATACCGAAAAATATGTAAAAACACCATTTTCTCCCCTGCAACAGAGAAGAAATTTAACAATAATTTTCAACATGTTACTTATTTGTGTTAAAAATCACGGATAAAATAATAGAACCACCTTTCCTAAACTTTTAAGATCTCAAACAAACAATCAAAAAGGTATAAAGAAAAATGATAATACCACCTTAGAAATCATCAAAAAGGAACATCATCATCTAATTTGTGCGAAAAGCTTTCTCTCGATTGATTGTTGTTCTGACTAAAAACATCTCTCTGATTTGAGCTACTAGCCCCAAAATCACCACTGCCATAACTTCCGCTCGACTGATTAGCTCCTTGCATGTGTTCTCCACCATCCGCTCCTCGTCCATCAAGGATTTGCAATTCACCACGGTATTTTTGCAAAACAACCTCTGTTGTATAACGGTCATTACCATTTTGATCTTGCCATTTGCGCGTCTGCAATTGACCTTCAATGTAAATTTTTCTCCCTTTTTTTAAATATTGTTCTACAATTTTGATAAGATTTTCGTTAAAAATAACGATACTATGCCACTCTGTACGCTCTTTACGCTCATTTGTATTGCGATCGCGCCAACTTTCTGAAGTAGCAATACGGAGATTTGCCACTTGATCACCAGAATTCAAACGGCGAATTTCAGGATCAGCACCAAGATTACCAATCAAAATAACTTTATTAAGGCTACCAGCCATCGCATAAACTCCAAAATCATAAACAGGGTAATTATAACAAAAGATGACAACAACGTATAGTTTATTCCATCACTGAAAATAAAAAGCTGCTCTCTTTTCTCTCTTTCCACAGAACTTGCTGTCTCTTTCCGCGTTAAAGCAATTAAACACATTGTAATTCCAAAGAAACAGTTTTATTTCACTTTGAAGTGTTCAATTTTTGTCACATATGCCAAGGATAGACATGACCCATCAGAAATACATCTCCATTCGCGGCGCACGTGAACATAACCTTAAAAACATTGATTTAGATCTCCCTCGTGACAAACTGATTGTCATAACAGGGCTTTCTGGATCAGGTAAATCATCCTTAGCTTTTGATACAATTTACGCCGAAGGTCAACGCCGCTATGTTGAAAGCCTTTCTGCTTATGCACGACAATTTCTAGAAGTAATGCAAAAACCAGATGTCGATCGAATAGATGGTCTTTCTCCAGCTATCTCTATTGAACAAAAAACAACCAGCCGCAACCCTCGTTCAACGGTAGGAACTGTTACCGAAATCTACGACTATATGCGCCTCCTCTTTGCACGTATTGGCATTCCTCACTCTCCTGCTACGGGACTCCCTATAGAAAGCCAAACGGTAAGCCAAATGGTTGATCAAATTATGTCCTTACCAGAAGGTACACGGGTTTATATTATGGCGCCTTTAGTGCGAGGACGAAAGGGAGAATATAAAAAAGAGTTGGCGGAACTTTTAAAAAAAGGATTTCAGCGTGCTAAAATTGATGGAAAATTCTATGAAATTCCTGATATTCCTCCTCTTGATAAAAAATATAAACATGACATAGATGTAGTAGTGGACCGTATTGTTGTTCACAATGACATTGCTTCTCGCCTAGCGGATAGTATAGAAACCTGTTTAAAGCTAGCAAACGGTCTTGCAATTGCTGAAATGGCAGACCAGCCTTTGGCACCAAAAGAGACAACAAAGGAATCTGCCAATAAATCAAAAAATGAAACGCACAAACGACTTATTTTTTCAGAAAAATTTTCTTGCCCCATCTCTGGATTTTCTATCCCTGAAATTGAACCACGGCTCTTTTCATTCAATAATCCTTTTGGCGCTTGCCCTGTTTGTGACGGACTTGGTAACAAAAAGGCAATCGACCCTACAAGAATCGTACCAAATGAAAATCTTACCTTAGAGGCTGGAGCAATTGCCCCTTGGGCTAAATCATCTTCGCCCTACTATAGCCAAACCTTAGAGGCATTGGGCAAAAGTTACGGATTTAAACTCACGGATAAATGGTGCACACTCTCGAATGAAGCGCGATATGCTATTCTCTATGGTACAAAAGGAAAAGAAATCTCTTTTATCTATAAAAATGATTCAGGCGTGCATACAACATCTCAATACTTTGAAGGCATTATCCCCAATATGGAGCGACGCTGGAAAGAAACCGATTCTGCTTTGTCACGTGAAGAAATTGAGCGTTATATGTCTTCTTCCCCTTGTCCAGCCTGTCATGGCTATCGTTTAAAACCAGAAGCACTCGCTGTCAAAATCCACGGAATGCATATTGGACAAATATCAGAACTTTCCATCTCAAAAGCATATGATTGGTTTGCTAACATTCATCAATATCTGACTGAAAAACAGCAAAATATAGCAGTGCGTATTTTAAAAGAAATTCGTGAACGCCTCACTTTTTTAAACCATGTAGGACTTGAATATCTTACCCTATCTCGAAGTTCCGGCACACTTTCAGGTGGAGAAAGTCAACGTATTCGATTAGCATCTCAGATTGGCTCTGGTCTTACAGGAGTCCTTTATATTCTGGATGAACCATCTATTGGTTTACACCAACGCGATAATGAACGTCTCTTGGAAATGCTCCGTCATCTACGTGATCTTGGCAATACAGTTATTGTTGTTGAACATGATGAAGATGCCATTCTTAGTGCAGACCATGTCGTTGATATTGGTCCAGCCGCAGGCGTTCATGGTGGCAAAGTCATAGCGCAAGGCACACCACAAGAAATTATAGAAAATCCATCCTCACTCACAGGCCAATACCTTTCAGGAAAAATGGCTGTGGCTATTCCTCCTCAACGACGCAAAATATCAAAATCAAAAACACTCAAAGTAATTGGTGCTCGGAGCAATAATCTTAAAAATATTAGCGCTAATATCCCTCTTGGAACCTTCACGTGTATAACTGGCGTTTCAGGAGGAGGAAAATCAACATTCCTCATTGAAACTCTTTTCAAAGCTGCATCACGCCATATCATGGGAAGTCATCACAATCCAGCAAGCTACGACAAAATTGAAGGACTAGAATTTCTCGATAAAGTTATTGATATAAATCAATCACCTATTGGACGAACACCACGCTCGAATCCAGCAACCTATACGGGTGCCTTTACCCCAATTCGTGAGTGGTTTGCCGAACTTCCAGAATCAAAAGCCCGCGGTTATCATGCAGGGCGTTTTTCATTTAATGTTAAGGGAGGTCGCTGCGAAGCGTGCCAAGGTGATGGAGTTATCAAAATTGAAATGCACTTTTTGCCTGATGTCTATGTTACCTGCGATGTATGCCAAGGAAAACGTTATAATCGAGAAACACTAGAAGTAAAATTCAAAGGCAAATCCATAGCCGATGTCCTCGATATGACAATCGAAAAAGCAGAGGAATTCTTCCGAGCTGTTCCCTCTGTTCACAATAAAATGAAGACCCTCATCAAAGTTGGCCTTGGCTATATCAAAGTAGGACAGCAAGCTACGACGCTTTCTGGAGGGGAAGCCCAACGTGTAAAACTTGCAAAAGAACTTTCACGCAAAACAACAGGTCGTACACTCTATATTTTGGATGAACCAACAACGGGGCTTCATTTTCACGATATCTCTAAACTTCTTGAAGTGCTCCATGAACTCGTTGAACAAGGCAACACAGTCACAGTTATTGAGCATAATCTTGAAGTCATAAAGACAGCTGACTGGATTATCGACTTAGGACCAGAAGGCGGAGATGGTGGTGGTGAAATCGTTGCAGTTGGGCGGCCTGAAGATATCATCAATATCCCCACTTCCTACACCGGAAAATTTCTGAAAGAAATTTTACTACGTCGACCTTTATATAATTCTGATTCTTAAAAGAATCCTCAAATTACAAAATACAAATATGTGTTTATGGCATAATAAGAAAAAAGAAAGCCAAAGATCTCCTATTGTATCATTTTAACACTTTACAAGCCTTGCATCCTTTTCCCCATAAAACAATACCATTCCATGTCTATACGCCAAGAGAATCTTTTCAAAAAAGAACAAACGAAGTACATAATTTTTGACTTTTCCGTTTAGAAAGTATCTGTTGGCACATATCATGGTTGTCAATATAATATGGTGCAGTCTAAAAAGACAAAATAACGTTGGAGATAATTTCAGTATGAAAAAAATTGAAGCCATTATAAAACCTTTCAAACTTGATGAAGTGAAAGAAGCGCTTCAAAAAATTGGATTACATGGTCTTACCGTAACAGAAGCAAAGGGTTTTGGCCGTCAAAAAGGACATACAGAACTTTATCGCGGTGCTCAATATGTTGTTGATTTTCTACCCAAAGTAAAAATTGAAATTGTTGTTGCTGATGAAAAATCAGAAGAAGTCGTTGACACAATACGTAAGGCAGCTCAAACAAAACATATGGGAGATGGAAAAATATTTGTTTCCTCTATCGATGAAGCTATTCATATCGGTACTAGCGAATCTGGTATCGATGCTCTTTAATACCCACAAAATTTTTCACCTTTTCTATCCACCTCAGTCCAATAAGGAAATTCAATATGACAACCGCATCAGATATTCTCAAACAGATTGCAGACAATGACGTACGTTTTGTCGATTTGCGCTTTACCGACCCACGAGGAAAATTGCATCACGTCACAATGGATATTGCAGCAATCAATGAAGATACATTCAGTGATGGCGTTATGTTTGATGGTTCTTCAATTTGCGGATGGAAAACAATTAATGAATCTGACATGGCATTGATGCCAGATCCAGAAACAGCCCATATTGATCCTTTTTTCGCGCAATCTACTTTGGTCATATTTTGTGACGTTCTTGATCCTGTTTCTGGAGAATTTTATCATAGAGATCCTCGTTCTATCGCCAAAAGAGCTGAAGTCTATATGAAGTCTTTAGGAGTTGGAGATACAATCAATGTAGGTCCGGAAGCAGAGTTTTTTATCTTTGATGACGTACGCTATAAGACCGATCCTTACAACACAGGATTTAAACTCGATTCAAGTGAACTTCCATCAAACGATGACACTGAATATGAGAGCGGCAATCTCGGTCACCGTCCTCGAATGAAGGGCGGTTATTTTCCAGTTCCTCCAGTTGATTCCTGTCAAGACATGCGCTCTGAAATGCTCACAGCACTAAAGGATATGGGCGTCCAAGTTGAGAAACACCATCACGAAGTGGCAGCTGCACAACATGAACTGGGCATTCGTTTTGATACTCTTGTTCGCGAAGCCGATAAAATGCAAATTTTTAAATATGTTGTCCATCAAATAGCAAACAGCTACGGAAAAACAGCAACGTTCATGCCCAAACCGGTTTTTGGTGATAACGGCTCAGGTATGCATGTGCACATATCCATCTGGAAAGAGGGCAAACCAATCTTTGCTGGAAATGAATATGCCGGACTATCAGAGACCTGTCTCTTCTTTATTGGTGGTATTATTAAGCACGCAAAAGCAATCAATGCCTTCACCAATCCATCTACTAATTCCTATAAGCGTTTGGTTCCTGGCTATGAGGCTCCTGTTTTGCTTGCTTATTCTGCACGCAATCGCTCTGCCTCTTGTCGTATTCCAACAAGTTCTTCACCAAATTCAAAACGCGTAGAAGTTCGTTTTCCAGATCCAACAGCAAATCCGTATTTGGCATTTGCAGCACTCTTAATGGCTGGTCTTGATGGCATCAAAAATAAAATTCATCCTGGACAGGCTATGGATAAAGATCTTTATGATCTACCCCCAAAAGAGCTCAAAGAAATCCCTACAGTTTCAGGAAGTCTGCGTGAAGCTCTTGAAGCACTTGATAAAGATCGTAGCTTTCTTAAAGCTGGAGATGTTTTTGATGACGATCAAATTAATTCTTTCATTGAATTAAAAATGCAAGAAGTTTTACGCTATGAAACAACCCCACATCCCATCGAATTTGATATGTACTATTCTGTTTAAAGAATAAGCTATTCTTTTCAATTTAGAAATGGAGATTAAAATCTCCATTCTTGTGTGGTGTTCTTATTCCAGAAAAGCACAAGGAGCATATTTGCAAATGTGCTTTTTCTTTATGAATTTAATTGACTATATCCAAAACAATAAGCTTTCTAAAGCTGGGAATTCGTCTCTTCTTCCCTCTCTTTTATGCCTTTCCTTTATCATATCAACAGTTTAAATCTATACAGTCACCAGTTTAAAAAACGTACACCCCTTAAAAAAAGCCGCATCTGCTTACAGTAAAGTGTCTCAAGATACCGATGCAGATGCCATTTTAAATGCTATCCCTTCCCTCAATTATCGCATCGATAGCCTGCCTGCCCCCCCAAAAAACTCAGTAAATCAAAATTCCAACAAATTATGAAAAGCCAAATAAAACAGTTGGCAAAAAATTGTAAGATTGAAACTATCCAAATCAATCAAAAGAAAAAACGCGGAAGAAAACCTGATAATGATACCTCCCCTATTTTTACCTAGGGAATTTATAACCATTACAAATTCTGGAAAAAGTACTCTATTCAAACCGAGATTGTAGCTCTTTTTTACAACCATCAATGATATTTTATTCGCGGTAATATGAAGTAGTCTTAAACATAACCGGTGAAGAATTTCGTAGAGTTTAAAAAATAAAAATCAATCCCCAAAATCGTATAAATACTGTGATTTGGCAAGTGAACATGCATGCACAAACAGAAAATTTTGACTTTACTAAAAAGTACTGATCGCAAAAAAATTTGCTCTAGACACAATAAAAAACTACAAAAATTTAGAGATAATGATCAAAAGACATAAATGCATCAATAATAAGAATACCCCTTTCTCTTAAAATAAGTTATTAATTTAATTGTTATTTATTACGACAAAAAAGTCATAATGATTGTAGCGGCAGCATTAAATTCAGCCTTTTTACGAGCTCGGCACGCCATTGCTTCTTCATCAGTTCCCCATTGTTCCATCATCCAATTTTCATCTAAATGCGCAATATCCCAAGCATGATCCGAATTTATTTTTCCTGCAGCAACAGCGAGAGCAATGAGAGCTGACCCCGTTAAAGTTGTCATTGCATGAAGTGCGGCAAGCATATAAGGAGACTGTACTTTGCGCAAATAATTGCTCACTGCTTGAATAGCCTCGCGTGGTTGTTCAATATGCATAACACCTTCTGCCAAATGAAAACGTGAACCAAGTTTTTCTTCTGCCCAATCAAGTAATGGATCCCATTGTTCACATTGTCGTTGCACGAGTTCTTTCGGTGTTTGTGCACGATAAAAAATCATATCGCATGTAACAAAACGCAATAAATCTTCAAAAATAACCTGCATATCGTCAGCTACACCATCAATAACAGTGTTAACGAGACGCGTAATCGGCATTTTTACTGGATTAATAACCTCTTTCTGACTCTCAAATTCCTGTGCTACTAATGCAGCACACGCTTCTTTTGGCACGAGAAAAGGACGCCTTGCCGGCGTTTTAACTGGATATCCATCTAATAATATAGAAAAGCCACTTTCCTCACACGTAACTCTCACTTCTTTATAAAACCGTTTAGGATGCGACTGACATGAAAGCCTTTGCGTTTTATGAGCAAAATCATTTTTATCCAATGGCATATCAAAATAATTTAAAATCTCACGCATATCGTTCTACCTATACTATTTTCAATAAATCTACTGTTTTTTCTTGCGAAAAATCTACACAAACTTTCAAAATAGATACAGCGTAATAATCCTAAAAGACACCAATTCCATTCACACAAACCAGACTTATCATCTGTGTTAAAAGTTAAACCCTCAATGAGGCGTATTCTCGCATATAATCCAATAGAATAAACTACGAAATTTTTTTCATTATTCTGTATCTCCATCAATTTCATTAAAAGCCAAAAGATTAAAACTTTGTACCATATGAGGAGGTAAAGGTGCGACAATATCCAAGAGCCCTCCTGAAGGATGAGGTATACGAATACGACGTGCATGAAGGTGAAGTCGGTTTTGAATTCCCCCCGGTAATTCCCAATTACTATCAGAAAAAAAATATTTTGAATCGCCGATAATAGGATGATCCACATAAGCGGCATGTACACGTAGCTGATGCGTTCTGCCAGTATAAGGTTCCATTTCAAGCCACGAAAGAGCCCGCCCTCGAGTATCTAAAACACGGTAATAAGAAATGGCATGATGAGAATCTGGCTCTCCATGTTCACAAACGCGCATCTTATCACCCTGCGCAGTGATTTCCTTGACCATCCATGTTGAAATTTTATCTTGTTTTTTTCTAGGCACTCCTCGAACTAATGCCCAATAAGTCTTTTTTGTTTCCCGTGCTCTAAAAGCAGCTGTCAAAGCCTGCGCAGCCCCCCTTGACCGCGCAACAATGAGCACACCTGATGTCTCACGATCAAGACGATGAACCAAACGCGGTCTTTCGCCTTTCTTATTGCGCCACACCTCAAGCATACCATCAACATGGCGTGTCACACCAGACCCCCCCTGTACAGCTAAACCAGCTGGTTTGTTAAAAACAAAAACCTTTGGGTCTTCATAGAGCAACATTTTTTTTAAAATGACTCCATCATCCTGTGCACGCAGTGTTTTATTCGTTAGAGGAAGACTCTCCTTATCATGAATAGGCAAAGGCGGCACGCGAACAGATTGCCCTATAAGAAGACGCGTATCGGCTTTAACACGCCCACCGTCAACACGTATCTGGCCAGAACGCAGCAATTTTTGTAAATATCCAAACCCAAGTCCTGGATAATGCACTTTAAACCAGCGATCTAAGCGCATTCCGCTTTCGTCTGTCTCAACCTTTTTTATTTCTATGCCTACCATGACATTTCCCTTGCCATACAATTTCACTTGTCAGCTTTTGCGCCCCATCTTAAAAAAACAAAAATCCATATCCTATAGATAATTGGCTTTATCACATCACATCACATTACAACCAGTATCCAAAATTGCATTTTCTTACCGTTTAAATTTTATTAGTTTAAAATCTAGCAATTACAAGTATCGATAACCTTTATGCTTGCTATAGCTATTGGAGATATTATCTGTGTCTTTATTCAAAACCTATGCGCGTGTCTTAACCTATCTAAACAGAGAAAAAAATACATCTCTTTTAATCTGTACCGCTAATGTTATATTGGCTGTTATCACCATTGCAGAGCCTATTTTGTTTGGACGCGTCATTGATGCCATTACAGAGGGATCAGATATTATTCCTACCCTCACGATTTGGGTATGTTTTGGACTTTCTAATATTATTGCTTATGTCCTCGTTGCCCGCAGTGCTGACCGCTTAACACACAGACGCCGTTTAACTGTTTTAACCGAATCCTTTGAGCGTATCATTGCTATGCCCTTAATTTGGCACCAACAGCGTGGAACTTCTAATGCTCTTCATACACTCTTGCGCGCAATAGACACCATGTCAGCTATATGGCTTGATTTTATGCGTCAACATCTTTCGACTCTTGTGGCATTATTCGTTCTCATACCCATAGCTTTTAACATGAATTGGCGTCTTTCAACAGTCTTGGTTGTTCTTGCCATCATCTATGTATTGATTGCGCGTTTAGTAATGCGAAAAACAAAAGACGGACAAGCTGCTGTAGAATGCTATCATCATAACCTTTTTAAACATGTAAGTGATTCAATCTCTAACGTTTTCATTGTACAAAGCTATAACCGAATAAAGGAAGAAACCTCCATATTGTATCAGCATACAAACGACCTTCTTAAAGCACAAAACCCTGTTCTCAATTGGTGGGCTCTTGCGAGCGGCTTAAACCGAATGGCCTCAACTATTTCAATAGTTTGTGTCCTTCTTCTTGGGGCTTTCTTTGTAGCAAAAGGCCAATTACGTGTAGGTGAAGTTGTTGCTTTTGTCGGATTTGCACAATTAATGATTAATCGTCTTGATCAAATTAGTGGTTTTATTAACTTAACCGTATCCTCACAAGCAAAACTACAAGAATTCTTCGCAATGGAAGACTCAACCTTTCATATAAATGAACCTAAAAATCTTCCTTCTCTCCAAAATGTTAAGGGTGCAATAGAATTCCACAATGTTACTTATAATTTTCCGAATTCTTCTCAAGGTATTTTCGACATTTCATTTAAAGTGAAAACAGGACAAACTGTTGCGATTGTAGGACCAACAGGTGCTGGAAAGACAACACTAATTAATTTGTTGCAGCGCGTGTATGAGCCGACATTTGGATACATCTCCATTGACGGAGTAAATATACGCTCCATTAATCGTGAATCCTTACGCAAATCTCTAGCAACAGTCTTTCAAGATGCAGGACTTTTCAACCGTAGTATTCATGATAATATTTTGATCGGGAGAGCAACCGCAACGGATGAAGAACTATATGAAGCAGCAAAAATAGCAGCTGCCCATGATTTTATTCTGAAAAAAAACGATCGCTACAATACCTTAGTAGGTGAGCGAGGTTCTCATTTATCAGGCGGGGAAAAACAGCGATTAGCAATTGCACGTGCTGTTTTAAAAAATGCACCCATTCTCATTCTAGATGAAGCAACCAGTGCTCTTGATGTTGAAACAGAAGCACGCGTTAAAGATGCTCTTGATTGTATAAGTCACAACCGTACCACTTTTATTATAGCGCATCGCCTTTCAACAGTTCGCCATGCTGATCTTGTGCTATTTTTGGAACATGGTCACCTCATTGAAAAAGGAAGCTTTCAAGAACTGATCGATAAAGGCGGACGCTTCTATAAACTATTAAAAACCGGGGGTTTAACAATTGATCAACAAGCGGCAAGAACAGAAGATCAAAACGTGATCCCATTGCATGAAGCACTTGCATCATAGAATAAATACTCATTTAAAAGGCTATGGCTTCAACTGCAATCCCTCATCTCCTTAAAATAATTGAAGAAGCCTTCAGCAAGAAAAATGACATATAAAACTATCCTTCAAGAGAAGCTTTTAAGGCTATAAGAGCTTCATCAGCTTTAGCTCCTTTAGGCCCACCAGCCTGCGCCATATCAGGACGACCACCACCCCCTTGACTACCAAGAATACCTGAAATAATACGCACCAAATCAACAGCATTCAACTTATCAGTCAAATCATTCGTAACACCAACAACAGCACTTCCCTTACCATCCTCTGAAACACCAATGAAAGCAACGACTCCAGAACCAATTTTCTTCTTTCCAGCGTCCACTAATGCCTTAAGATCCCGTGGTGAAATATTCCCAACAACACGCCCCATAAAAGAAATACCATTAATGACGGTAATATCTTCTTGACCACTCTTTATCGCACCACCACTGAGCACCATTTTTTTGCGTGCATCATTCAACAATTTCTCAAGTTTACGACGATCATCAAGTAAAATCCGAACACGCTCTTCCACACCAAAAGAAGAAGTTTTTAAAAGATCAGCAATTCCATGGATCCGCTCATCTTGACGACTAAGATAAAGGCGTGCAGCGACACCTGTCAAAGCTTCAATACGACGAACTCCAGCTGCTACAGAACTCTCAGAAACAATATGAATCAGACCAATATCCCCTGTTCTCTCAACATGCGTTCCCCCACAAAGCTCAATTGACCAACTCTTTTTTATTCCTTCTGGTTCAACCTGATTTCCCATAGAGACAACGCGCACTTCATCGCCATATTTTTCACCAAATAGCGCCATCGCTCCTTCAGAAATTGCATCATCCACAAGCATAAGGCGCGTTGTTACCTTACTGTTTTGTAAAACAATATCATTTGCTAAATCTTCTATTTTTTTCAGTTCTTCTGAAGAAACGGTTTTGGGATGAGAAAAATCAAAACGTAACCGATCCGGTGATACA
The DNA here is from genome assembly GCF_045277155.1 of Bartonella gliris. Taxonomy (GTDB): domain Bacteria; phylum Pseudomonadota; class Alphaproteobacteria; order Rhizobiales; family Rhizobiaceae; genus Bartonella; species Bartonella gliris. The sequence continues at coordinate 173,608 of NZ_CP123962.1, read as the reverse complement.
AGAGAACCCTTCTGTGTAACGTGAGATCCCAAAACTTGACGCAAAGCTTCGTGTAATAAATGAGTAGCAGAATGGTTCGCACGTATTTTTTTACGACGGACAGCATCAACCGTTAGTTCTACACAATCAGATATCTTTACCTGACCAGATTTCACCTCTCCAATATGAATAAAAACACCATCACCCTTTCTTTGGGTATCATGCACTTCAAAAATAAAACTTTCACCAGAAATGATACCGCTATCACCAATCTGCCCACCAGATTCACCATAAAAAGGCGTCTGATTTACAACAAGAATGGCTTTCTGTCCTGAAGAAATATGATCAACAATTTTACCATCATATACAATGGCTGTAATAATACCTTCGGCTTTTTCTGTTTCATAACCCAAAAATTCTGTGGCCCCCACTTTATCACGAACAGAAAACCAAATCGCCTCTGTTACAGCTTCCCCAGAACCAGACCAATTGGCACGCGCTTCTGCTTTCTGATATTCCATCGCTTTATCAAAAGCATCAACATCAACAGATACTCCTCGGCGTCGCAACACATCTTGCGTCAGATCAAGCGGAAAACCATAGGTATCATAAAGTTTGAAAGCGACTTCTCCATTAAAACAATCCCCTTCTTTGAGATTGGTACTTGCTTCATTCAACAAAGCAAGCCCACGTTCAAGAGTTTTACGAAAACGCATTTCTTCCAACTTCAAAATTTCTGCAATCAAAGATTCAGCACGCACCAATTCAGGATAAGCTTGTCCCATTTCACGGATTAAAGCAGGCAAAAGACGCCACATCAATGGCTCTTTAGCACCAAGAAGATGCGCATGACGCATAGCACGACGCATAATACGGCGTAAAACATATCCTCGACCTTCATTAGAAGGAAGAACACCATCAGCAATCAAAAATGCCGATGAACGAAGATGATCAGCAATCACACGATGACTCGCAACAAAATCACCAGTTGCTTCAATTCCTGTTATCTCTTGTGATGCACCAATCAATGCACGAAAAAGATCAATGTCATAATTATCATGAACGCCCTGTAAAACAGCAGCAATACGCTCTAATCCCATACCGGTATCAATAGAAGGGTGTGGCAATTCAACACGCTCTTCCTTACTCACCTGCTCATACTGCATGAAGACAAGATTCCAAATCTCAATAAAGCGATCACCATCTTCTTCCCTACTTCCAGGTGGTCCTCCCCAGATTTTATCACCATGATCATAAAAAATTTCGGAACAAGGACCGCAAGGCCCTGTATCCCCCATCGCCCAAAAATTATCAGCCGTCGCAATACGGACAATTTTTTCATCCGGAAGACCTGAAATTTTACGCCAAAGTTCAGCAGCAACATCATCGCTATGATAAACTGTCACCAACAATTTATCTTTTGGAAGGCAAAATTCCTTTGTTAAAAGATTCCACGATAAAAAAATTGCTTCTTCTTTGAAATAATCACCGAAAGAAAAATTACCCAGCATTTCAAAAAAGGTATGATGGCGTGCCGTATAGCCAACATTGTCAAGATCATTATGCTTTCCACCCGCGCGAACACATTTTTGTGCAGTTGTTGCCTGCTTATAAGAACGCTGTTCCATTCCAGTAAAAACATTTTTAAACTGTACCATTCCTGCATTTGTAAACATGAGTGTGGGATCATTACGCGGAACAAGTGGACTAGAAGAAAGAACTGTATGCCCATTAAGATGAAAATAATCGAGGAAAGTTGACCGGATATTCTTAACACTATTCATATTGACACCTGCAAAGTACAGCACAAAATCATAAAAGCACTCCTCCTCATTAAATATCCCCTTTGCCACGCGTAGAGTCAATTTAATCAGAAAGTAAAATGTTTTGTCAAAAAAGTTGAGAAATAAGTGATCTTATATTTTAAAACTCTAACAAATAAAAACAGAAAAAACTAAATGAAGAAATTGCACTCCATCAAATTGCTTCATCGCTTTCTGTATTTTCTGACCCTGCATTTTCTAATAATTCAATTGCAATCAAACCAGCATTTTGGCGCAAAGCTGTCTCAATTTCCGCAGCTATTTCTGCATGTTCACGTAAAAACTGCTTTGCATTTTCACGTCCCTGTCCTAATCGTTGAGAATTATAAGAAAACCACGCGCCAGATTTTTCCACAATGCCAACTTTGACACCCAAATCAATCAACTCACCTAATTTGGAAATGCCTTCACCATAAATAATGTCAAACTCAACCTGTTTGAATGGAGGTGCCAATTTATTCTTCACCACTTTAACACGCGTCTGATTACCAACGATTGCATCCCGATCTTTAATGGATCCAATACGACGAATATCCAAACGAACAGAAGCATAAAACTTTAAAGCATTTCCACCTGTCGTGGTTTCAGGAGAACCAAACATCACACCAATTTTCATGCGAATTTGGTTAATAAAGATTACCATACAATTAGAGCGGAAAATTGATGCTGTTAGTTTTCGCAAAGCTTTGCTCATCAACCGCGCTTGCAATCCGGGCAAAGCATCACCCATTTCACCGTCAATTTCCGCACGCGGCGTCAAAGCTGCTACCGAATCAACAACGAGCACATCCACTGCACCAGAACGAACAAGTGTCTCTGTAATTTCCAAAGCCTGTTCACCAGTATCCGGTTGAGAAATGAACAAGTTTTCTAAATCAACACCAAGCTTACGTGCATAAATAGGATCAAGAGCATGCTCTGCATCTATAAAAGCGCAGATCCCACCACTTTTCTGTGCTTCAGCAATAGCATGAAGAGCTAATGTTGTCTTTCCAGAACTTTCTGGTCCATAAATCTCAACAATACGCCCCTTCGGTAATCCACCAACACCTAAAGCAATATCCAAGGATAACGAACCAGTTGGGATTGTTTCAATTTCAACAACCTGCTCTTTTTGCCCAAGACGCATAATTGAGCCTTTACCAAAAGAACGTTCAATTTGTGAGAGAGCAGCATCGAGAGCTTTTGTTTTATCCACGATTATATCCTTGACCGATTCATAATAACCCAATACCTAGTGTACACTGTTCTTTTAACTTAACTAAAGCCTTGAGTTTAGATTTTCACAGACTATTTCTATCACGATATTATGTCTACAACATCTCATAAACATGAGTAAAAGTTTCTTCTTTATCTAACGACACTAATACACTTCAATAAAATACCCTCCTATAAAGGAAAAAAACTGGATATATTTATAGCTTTCCTCTAAATAAGAAATAATTTAAATTTCAATACAATGCTTCTACATAGCCCTTCTGATAATTCCTTCTAAATAATTAAGAGATCATATGCTCTTAACAAATCCCCCGCTCTTGAGGACCGAAAGACTCATCATCAATCAAAACCATAGTACACCACATACAACTAAAACCATAATTACAAAGCAGCCCATGAAGGACAGATAGACTAATATTTTTTAAAATTGAATTTTCAGCGTATATGAATTTTTGGTTAGATAAAAAGAAAACTTTCCACTTTATAAATAATAAGCTTTTAAAGCAGTTCGATTATTTAATGAAATTAAAACCATATAATTGATATAAAATCAGTTCAAGAGCAATAAAAAGTCTTTTTTCCACTAAAATTTTATTTTTGATTACCTCGTTTTTTGCGCAGTTGCTTCCACCATTCAAGACGCTTGGCAATTTCACGCTCAAAACCACGTTCTCGTGGTTGATAATAAATCTGGCGCCCAAGCTTTTCAGGAAAGTATTCTTGTCCTGAAAAAGCATCTGGTTCATCATGGTCATAACGATAACCATGCCCATATCCTTCTTCCTTCATAAATTTTGTAGGCGCATTAAGGATATGCTGAGGGGGAGGCAAAGAACCATTTTTGCGTGCACAATGCATAGCTGCCTTATAGGCGAGATATGTTGCATTGGATTTTGGTGCAGTCGCAACATAAAGACACGCTTGCGCCAAAGCCAATTCTCCCTCAGGTGACCCTAAATAATCATAAGCATCTTTTGCAGCATTACAAATAACAAGAGCTTGCGGATCTGCCAAACCGATATCTTCAACAGCCATACGAACCAATCTTCGCCCAATATAAAGAGGATCTTCCCCTGCATCAAACATACGTGCTAAATAATAAAGAGCAGCATCAGGATCAGATCCACGAACGGATTTATGCAATGCTGAAATGAGGTTATAGTGACCATCTCGCCCTTTATCATAAATTGGAGCACGACGCTGAATGATTTTTTGCAAAGCTACAGCATCAAAGATCTCTCCTGGTCGCGCAACACACCAAACTTCCTCTGCCAATGTTAACGCAGCCCGTGCATCACCATCAGACATCCCTATCAAAACATCTCTAGCCTCATCATCTAAAGGAAGAAGTTTTCCTTCTACTTCTTCAGCGCGTTTTAAAAGCATGCCCAAACTTTCATTATCATGTTGAAGAAACGTCAAAACACGCGCACGAGAAAGAAGAGCAGCATTAAGTTCAAAGGAAGGATTTTCTGTCGTTGCACCAATAAGAATTACAGTACCATCCTCCATGACAGGGAGAAAACTATCCTGCTGAGCACGATTAAACCGATGAATTTCATCGACAAACAAAAGCGTTTGATACCCAGAGAGAAAACGAATCCGAGCACCTTCAAAAATCTTTTTAAGTTCAGCAACTCCAGTAAAAATAGCAGAAACTTGCTCAAAAGCGAAATTTGTTTCCAGCGCTAACAAGCGCGCAATTGTTGTTTTCCCTGTTCCTGGAGGACCCCAGAAAATCATCGAACCAATGGAGCCAGCTGCTATCATTCGCGAAAGCACGCCCTCCTCTCCAACTAAGTGATCTTGTCCCATTACATCCTTGAGAAAGCGAGGACGCATTCTTTCTGCAAGCGGCCGATTTTTATAAGCTTGAAAATCAAACGACGAAGTAAAAAAATCTTTATTCAAAAAAAACCTCAGCGAATAAACTGACGAATATACATACCATCACGTTCATACTCCAATTTCCACATATTTGAGCGACCTTGCATAAGAATCTTTTTTAACTGACTTACTGTTTGAATTTTATGGCCATTAACAACACGTAAGATATCTCCAGGGCGAAAAATCCCCGCAGCAATGCTCATTTCATCAAGATTAGTAATTACAACACCTTTCGCAGATGTAGAAAGATGAAAACGACGACTATTTTGTGGTGTTAAATCCAAAACCTCAGCACCAGAAAGAGGACTTTCATCAATAATTTTTTCAGATTTTGAAAATGCAGATTCCGGTATTACTGAAATGGATAATTTTGTCTTGAAAATTTTTCCATTTCGTAAACATTCTAAAACAAGACTGTCCCCAATGCCAGCTGTCATCAAACGATATCCAAGACCATCTGGACTGTCAATTCGTATCCCTTGCACACTCAAAATAACATCGCCTACTTTTAAACCAGCTTTTTCAGCAGGACTATCTTTATTAACTTCTATGACAAGAGCACCATAGGGACGTTCTAAACCTAACCCACCAGCAATGTCAGGTGTAACATTTTGGAAAGATGCACCAATATAAGGTGGTACAAAATACTTCCCACCACGTTTAACAGTATCCAGCATCACTCTTACAAGATTTGCCGGAATGGCAAAACCAATCCCTACAGAACCACCTGAGCGCGAATAAATAGCTGTATTAATCCCGATTAATTGTCCTTTCATATCAATTAAAGCTCCACCAGAATTCCCTGGATTAATGGCAGCATCTGTTTGAATAAAAAAGTCAAAATCAGAAATACCAACACGTGTACGCGCTTGCGCAGAAACAATACCACTTGTAACTGTTTGACCAACACCAAAAGGATTACCAATTGCAAGAACAAGATCACCAACTTCAACTGTATCAGAATCTCCTAAAGGAAGAATAGGAAATTGCGCACCCTGCGCATCAATTTCAAGCACAGCAATATCCGTTGCCTCATCTTTAAGCATAACTTTACTCGCAAACTCCCGCCCGTCAGAAAGAGCAACTTTAATTTCATTTGCATCCTTAATAACGTGGTAATTAGTAACGATCAAACCACGCGCATCAACAATCACTCCAGACCCCAATGACGATTGCTTACGTAAAGGTCGGTTATTTTGAAAACGACCAAAAAATTGTTCAAAAAATGGATCACCTTCAAAAGGTGAACGCGCTCTAATTTGCCGTGCGGCATAAATATTTACAACAGACGGAATAGTCTTTTTAACTAAAGGAGCAAATGAAAGAGTGATTTCTTTTTGTGTTTGCGGAATTTGAGCATATGCGCAATGAAACGATATCTGTGCTATAATTGCAAAAAAAAGCCCCGCCCAAAAAGAATGCCGCATTATTCGCTCCTTAAAAAAAACTAACCCACTCTTTTAACATTAATAGGATAAGAAACTCTCTCATCTTTCATAAGTCCAGAATTCCCATTAATATTTATAATGAGAACAAAAACAACCTATTTGAAAAATAAATATTATAAAAATCAAATAATTCAATATTTTGTACCTCCCCTCTATATTTATCTCTTGAGAATAAAACTGACTATGAAATGTTAATAAAAAAACCGCCCTAGAAAGGCGGCTTTTTAAAATCCAACAGAAAAAAAATACCTTATGACGAGGCTTCCTTTTCATTTACAGCATTTTCCGTACGCGCATGATCTATAGCCCCCTTCGCATCTACATCACGATCAACAAACTCTATAACAGCCATGGGAGCATTATCACCGGTACGAAACCCTGCTTTCATAATGCGCAAATATCCACCGTTGCGCGATGCATAACGCGGCGCAAGTGTATCAAATAACTTTGCAACCTTTCCCACGTCACGAAGTGCTGCAATTGCTTGTCGACGCGCATGCAAACCTCCACGCTTACCAAGAGTAACCAACTTTTCAACGATAGGACGAATCTCCTTAGCCTTTGGAAGCGTTGTCACAATCTGCTCATGCTCGATCAGCGAAACCGCCATATTCGCAAACATCGCTTTACGGTGACTGGCAGTCCGGTTTAACTTGCGGCCTGACTTACTATGACGCATGAGCCTTCTCCTTAAATTCTAATTTCAATACTGATCTTCATAGCGTTTAGCAAGATCATCAATGTTCTCAGGTGGCCATGCAGGAATCTCCATGCCAAGATGCAATCCCATACACGCCAAAACTTCCTTAATTTCATTTAACGACTTCCGCCCAAAGTTCGGTGTCCTAAGCATTTCAGATTCTGTTTTTTGAATAAGATCACCAATATAGACAATATTATCATTTTTAAGACAATTTGCCGAACGAACTGAAAGCTCTAACTCGTCTACCTTCTTGAGAAGCGCAGGATTAAAAGTAAGCTCCGAATCAGCTTCTTCAACAACTTCCTTCTGTGGCTCCTCAAAATTAACAAACAACGATAATTGATCCTGAAGAATACGCGCTGCAAAGGCAACAGCATCCTCTCCATTAACAGCACCATTCGTTTCAATCGTTAGCGTTAATTTATCATAATCCAGAACTTGACCTTCGCGCGTATTCTCTACTTTATAAGAGACTTTACGAATTGGTGAATAAAGACTGTCAACGGGAATAAGACCTATGCGCCCATCATCAACACAATTGCGATCAGATGGAACATACCCCTTCCCTGTATTGACAATAAATTCCATACGAATCTCAGCACCTTCATCAAGAGTGCAGATAATATGATCCGGATTCAGAATTTCCATATCTCCAACGGTATTGATATCTCCAGCTCTCACAACACCAGGGCCCTCTTTACAAACGACAACACGTTTAGGCCCCTCTTCTTGCATACGAAGTGCAATTTCTTTAATATTCAAAATAATATCCGTAACATCCTCACGAACACCTGGAATTGATGAAAACTCATGTAAGACACCGTCAATCTGCACAGCAGTAATTGCAGCCCCACGAAGCGATGATAACAATACACGACGAAGCGCATTGCCTAACGTCAAGCCAAAACCACGCTCAAGAGGCTCTGCAATCATGCTTGAAATGTTTGGATTATCATGTGTACAAAACTCAACCTTATTGGGTTTAATGAGTTCCTGCCAGTTTTTCTGGATCATATTTTTTATTCCCGTTCTTTAGTTCCGCTACCATTCAATCGTAACGGACAATGTGAACATCAGAGAAGCCTCCGACAACGAAAAACAACACCCAATTAAACACGCCGCCTTTTCCGCGGACGACATCCATTATGAGGGATTGGTGTCACATCACGAATAGAAGTAATAACAAAACCAACAGACTGCAATGCACGCAGAGCCGACTCACGACCCGCTCCAGGACCACAAACCTCAACTTCTAATGAACGCATACCGTGTTCCTGCGCTTTTCTAGCACAATCTTCTGCAGCAACCTGAGCTGCAAAAGGCGTAGATTTACGTGAACCTTTAAACCCCTGAGCACCAGCAGATGACCATGCAATTGCATTTCCCTGAGCATCAGTAATGGTAATCATTGTATTGTTAAATGTCGAATTGATATGCACAACACCGGATGAAATATTTTTGCGCTCGCGACGACGAACACGTGTGGCTTCCTTGGCCATGGTTTTCCTTTCAACGATATCCTTACTGCCGTAACACCAGCAGCTCCACCAACTTTATTCTTATCGAAAAACTTCAATAAGAAACAAAATGTTTTAAAAAATAAAATCCTCTTTAAGAGACTATTATTTTTTCTTACCGGCAATTGCCTTAGCCGGACCTTTACGCGTACGTGCATTTGTATGCGTACGCTGCCCACGAACAGGTAAAGAACGGCGATGACGCAATCCACGATAGCAACCAAGATCCATCAAACGCTTAACATTCATCGCAACCTCACGACGAAGATCTCCTTCAACTTGATAACCTTGATCTATCGCCTCACGGATCTGCAACACCTCCGCATCGGAAAGTTCATGCACACGACACCCGACTGGAATACCAACTTTTTTAGTAATTTCTTGAGCAAATTTCGGTCCAATCCCGTGGATGTACTGAAGCGCGATAACTACACGCTTATTCGTCGGGATATTGACGCCAGCAATACGAGCCACGCCTATTCTCCTTGGTTATGTTGACAATTAGCCATAAAATACCTGATGTACCTTACAGAAAAACTGATCCGGCACAAATATTCTCCGAATCTCATCATTTTACTGAAATAAATTAAAGCACTTTTTGATAGATTTCATTGCAAAAGTCAACTCTTTTCATTTTATTTCTAAAAAAATCCTTATTTAAGAAACTCTCTAATCATGCGTGACACCTCAGCAACACCAATCATTCCATCAATTCTCTTCAATAATCCCCTTTCAGAATAAAATTCTGATAGAGGCACTGTTTTCTCACGATATTCCACTAATCGTTTTGCAAAAGCAACAGCATTATCATCCGAACGGACCTGATCACCGGTGGCTATTGTTTCCTGAACGCGCTTTTTCATTCGTTCAATCAAAGAATCCTCATCAACAACCAGCTCAATAACAGCATCAAGGCACATATTTTTCGACTGCAAAGTCTGTTCTAAAACCTCTGCCTGCCCCACAGTACGGGGATACCCATCCAAGACAAAACCGTTTACACAATCACTTTCGTCAATCCGATCTGATACAATTTGATTAACAATGCTATCAGAGACTAAAGCACCAGCATTCATAATAGCTTTAGCTTTTCTTCCAACTTCCGTTTCTCTGCTAATAGCCTCACGCAACATATCACCTGTTGATAACTGCGGGATACGATACTCCTGTGTCAACATCTTAGCTTGTGTGCCTTTTCCAGCTCCAGGAGGACCTAAAAGAACAATTCTCATCGTTTCCTTCTACCTCCACGAAGTTTTGATTTTTTAATCAACCCTTCATATTGGTGCGCGACAAGATGCCCCTGAATTTGCGCAACCGTATCAAGTGTAACAGTAACAACAATCAATAAGGAGGTTCCCCCAAGATAAAAAGGAACCTGTAGCGTAGATATCATAAACTCAGGTAACAAACAAACCAAAATAATATAGATTGCACCCACAACAGTAATACGCGTCAAAACATAATCAATATACTCAGCTGTACGCTCACCTGGGCGAATCCCTGGAATAAAGCCAGAATGCTTCTTTAATTGATCTGCTGTATCGCTTGGATTAAACACAATAGCCGTATAAAAAAAACAAAAAAACGCCATCAAAAGTGCATAAATAATCATATAAAGCGGCTGTCCGTGACCAAGAGAATAAGAAACAGCTTGGACCCATTGGGGCATTTTGTCAGAAAAATTATTAACAGTCGCAGGCAATAATAACAAGGATGAAGCAAAAATTGGTGGAATGACACCAGCAGTATTCAACTTCAAAGGAAGATGCGACATATCACCTTGAAACATCTGGTTGCCCACTTGGCGTTTCGGATACTGGATAAGGATTCGCCGTTGCGCACGTTCTACAAAAACAATAATTGCGATAACAGAAACCGCAATAAGAACAATTGTTATTAACAAAAAAGTTGATAAATCAGCCTGACTATGAGCCGTCAACAATTGAGCAAAAGTAGAAGGAAGATTAGCAACAATACCTGTGAAAATAATAAGTGAAACACCATTACCAACACCACGTGACGTAATTTGCTCACCAAGCCACATGAGAAACATTGTTCCACCAACAAGCGTAATAACAGAAGAAACACGGAACATAAAACCTGGCTCTACAACGATTTGAAGCCCGGTCCCTATACCGCTTTCAAGTGCAACAGCGATACCAAACGCTTGTAAAATCGCCAGCACTACCGTTACGTAACGGGTATACTGATTAATAACTTTACGCCCAAGCTCACCCTCTTTTTTGAGAGTTTCTAATGAAGGAATAATTGAAGTTAGCAACTGCACAATAATCGACGCCGATATATAAGGCATAATGCCTAGTGCAAAAATCGCCATGCGTCCAACAGCACCTCCAGCAAACATATTAAATAATCCGAAAACACCAGAGGCATGATGCTCAAATGTTTGCCGTAAAGCATCTATATTAATACCAGGAAGAGAAATATAAGTACCAAAACGATACACAATAAGTGCTGCTAGAGTAAACCAAATGCGTTTTTTTAATTCGGTTGCACGAGAAAAAGTACCGAAGTTTATATTGGAAGCAAATTGCTCTGCCGCTGATGCCATAAAACGTCTCCAGTCCACACTCCAGTTCTTTAAATGACAGAAGTATAATTTTTTAAATTTATATCGTCATACATAAATAAATGCAAAACTTAAATAATTCTCCACAAAAGATATCTCGGAACGAAAAACACCCGCCCCCGCAGATCATCATTCATATCAAAATAAAATCACCGAACAACTTCAGGAAAAATAACCTGACCACCAGCTTTTTCAATCTTAATACGAGCAGCTTCAGAAGCATAAGAAACATGAAACGTAATCTTCGCTTTCAATTCACCATCAGAAAGAATGCGGACACCATCTTTCACACGACGAATGATAGCAGCCTCTTTCAGTGCAATAATATCAACGGGTTTTTCAATGTCTAACTTACCTGCATCAACTGCCAACTGGATACGTCCCAGTGAAATTTCATTATAGGTCTTGGCAAAAAAATTCTTAAACCCACGCTTCGGCAAACGACGATAGATAGGCATTTGCCCACCTTCAAAACCATTAAGCGAAACACCAGAACGTGATCTTTGTCCTTTTACACCTCGGCCACCAGTTTTACCAGTACCCGAACCGATACCGCGCCCAACACGTTTACGATTTCTTGTTGCGCCTTTGCAATCACTCAGTTCATTGAGTTTCATATTTTATACTCCCGCAACCTTTAACCTTCATCTACAATCCGAACAAGATGACAAACCTTAGCAATCATACCCCGCACACAAAGGGTGTCCTCTAAAACACGTCGCCGCCGCATTTTATTCAATCCAAGCCCTTTTAACGTTGCACGTTGAATCTGTGAATTCCGAATTGGACTCCCAATCTGCTCAACCGTCACAGTTTTACCATTCTGAGATTTTTTCTGAACCATTTCCTAATTCCTTTTCTGACAATCCCAGAAATTACCCTTCTGCATCAACCAAATGCTGACGACGTGCCTGCAAAGTAGAATATTTGATACCACGTTGAGTTGCAATATCTCTAGGATGCATTTGATGTTTCAATGCATCAAAAGTTGCACGAACCATATTGTAAGGATTGGATGACCCTAGCGATTTTGCAACAACATCCTGCATACCAAGGGTTTCAAAAATAGCCCGCATCGGCCCACCAGCAATAATACCGGTACCAGCAGAAGCCGAACGCAGCAAAACACGACCAGCTCCATGACGGCCTTCAAGATCATGATGTAATGTACGCCCAGAGCGAAGCGGAACATAAATCATTCCACGCTTGGCAGCTTCTGTAGCTTTACGAACTGCCTCCGGCACTTCCCGCGCTTTACCATGACCAAAACCCACACGCCCCTTTTGATCCCCAACAACAACAAGAGCAGCAAAACCAAAACGTCGACCACCCTTCACAACTTTAGCGACACGATTGATATGAACTAGCCTATCGACAAATTCACCATCACGCTCATCTCGCTCACTACGTTCTTTCTGTGCCATTCCTCATTCCTTTTTCTTTTCCGGAAGCACGCTAACAAAGTTCCATCAGCAAATAAGAGGAACTCATACGAAACACTCTAAAATCTCCTTATTCAAATTCCCGAATAAGGCATTTTAGAAATTTAAGCCACCTTCACGAGCAGCTTCAGCCAAAGCTTTCACTCTACCATGGTAAACATATGCACCACGATCAAAAACCACCTCATTAACACCAGCTTTTTTTGCACGTTCAGCAATTAATTTACCAACAGCAAAAGCAGCCTCTTTATCAGAACCACTTTTTAACGATTTTTTTAAATCACCCTCAAGGGTAGATGCAGAAACGAGTGTACATCCACGCAAATCATCAATAATTTGAGCATAAATGTTTTGATTTGAACGATAAACACTAAGCCGCGGACGATCACTAGAAACCATTTTGATTCTACGACGAACACGCCGTGCACGACGCTGGATAATGTCCTTAGATGAAACCATAATGCAAAATCCTTATTTCTTTTTGCCTTCTTTACGAAAGATACGCTCATCTGCATGCTTAACGCCTTTGCCCTTATAAGGCTCAGGTCTACGATATTCCCGAATCTCTGCTGCGACTTGCCCAACTTGCTGCTTATCAATTCCAGAAATAACAATTTCTGTAGGCTTAGGAACCGTTACAGTAACACCCGATGGCACTTTATAAATCACATCGTGGGAAAAACCTAACGACAACTGAACATCCTTCCCCTGCAAAGCAGCACGATAACCAACACCGTTGATTTCTAGCTTCTTTTCAAAACCATCCTTCACACCCAAAAAAATATTTTCAATCATTGAGCGTGACATGCCCCATTTAGAGCGCGCATCTTTTGACTGATCCCGCGGCAAAACAGATATAGCATTTTCCTCAAACTTAACCAAGACTTCATCATTAACGACGTAACTCAGTTCACCTTTCGGACCTTTTGCCTTAACCAGCTGACCATCGACAGTTGCAGTAACCCCAGAAGGAACTGAAATGGGCTTTTTTCCAATACGAGACATTGTTCTAACCTATTTTTCTTCTGTTTTCTTAAAAATCACCTAGAAAACACGACAAAGGAGCTCTCCACCGACATTTTGTTCACGCGCCTGATGATCCGCCATAACGCCTTTAGGAGTTGATAAAATGGAAATACCAAGACCATTTGCCACTTGAGGAATTGACTTAGCAGAAACATACACACGACGACCAGGCTTTGAAACACGTGAAATCTCACGAATAGCAGCTAATCCTTCAAAATATTTCAACTCAATTTCGATTTCAGACTTTCCATCACCTAAATCAACTTGATTATATCCGCGAATATAACCTTCCGATTGAAGAACATCAAGAACGTGCGCACGAAGTTTAGAAGCAGGCGTAACCACTTTGCCTTTTTTACGAGAAAGTGCATTACGAATGCGTGTTAACATATCACCAAGAGGATCTGACATAGACATTGAGTAATCTCCTCTCACCAACTAGACTTAACAATGCCAGGGATATGCCCTACAGAACCAAGTTCACGTAAGGCAATTCGCGACATTCTTAATTTACGATAATAAGCCCTCGGACGCCCCGAAACCTCACAGCGATTACGAATACGAACCTTTGCAGAATTACGAGGCAATTCCGCCAATTGAACAGAAGCTTTAAAACGCTCTTCAAGCGAAACCTTCTGATCCATAACGATCGCCTTCAAACGTGCACGACGTGCAGCATAACGTTTTGCCATAACCTCACGGCGCTTATTTTTTTCAACGGCACTTACCTTGGCCATAACTTTACCTCACTACACTTGCCGTTACGAACGAAAAGGAAAATTAAAAGCCCGCAACAATTCGCGCGCCTCATCATCCGTTTTTGCTGTCGTACAAACGATAATATCCATGCCCCAAATTTGATCAACCTTGTCATAGTTGATTTCTGGGAATACAATATGCTCCTTAATACCCATGGCAAAATTGCCACGACCATCAAAGCTTTTTGGGTTCAGACCGCGAAAGTCACGAACCCGCGGAAGCGCAATCGTAACAAGACGATCTAAAAACTCAAACATACGATCTTTGCGCAATGTAACTTTAGCCCCAAGTGGCATCCCCTCACGAACCTTAAAGGTTGCAATGGAATTACGCGCACGGGTAACAACAGCCTTCTGACCTGTTATGAGCCCCAAATCCTCAGCAGCAAGTGAAGGCTTCTTGGAATCCGCAGTTGCCTCACCAATCCCCATATTAACCACAATTTTATCAACCCGCGGAATTTGCATCGCATTTTTATAACTAAATTTCTCTTGAAGCGCTTTACGAACAACTTCAAAATAATGCTTTTTCATGCGGGGCGTCTGTTTTTCCTCAGCCATTAATCAACTCTCCCGAACGCTTGGCAAAACGAACCTTATTACCATCTGCATTCATACGAAAACCTACACGGGTAGGCTTACCATCTTTAGGATCAGCAATCGCCAAATTAGATAAATGAATTGGAGCTTCCTTAGAAATGATCCCAGCTTCTTGCTTTTGCGTCTGACGTTGGTGACGTTTAATCATATTAACACCACGAACAAAAGCATTATTTTCCTTTGGATTCACTTTAATTACTTCACCACTACACCCTTTATCCTTACCGGATAAAACAACGACTCTATCACCTTTTCGAATCTTCTGCATAACATTCACCCCTTATAACACTTCAGGAGCGAGCGAGATAATCTTCATATGATTCCTACCACGAAGTTCGCGAGGAACTGGTCCAAAGATACGTGTACCGATCGGCTCTTTCTTATTATCAACTAAAACAGCAGCATTACTATCAAAACGAATAACGCTACCGTCCGCGCGACGAATATCTTTAGCAGTACGAACCACCACAGCTTTCATCACATCACCCTTTTTAACACGGCCACGAGGAATAGCATCCTTGACCGAAACAACAATAATGTCACCGACCGAAGCATATTTCCGCTTTGAACCGCCTAACACCTTGATGCACATGACACGACGCGCACCGGAATTATCGGCAACATCGAGGTTTGTTTGCATCTGAATCATGACTGGCCACCTTCTCTTAATGTTTATATCCGGTCGCGCCTCTGCACACCCGGATTTGCCTGCCAAATAACAATAGAGCCATTGCTCTCAAATCTATCAACAGAAATAAAATTCCTGTTAAACTTTAAAACAATAAATCTAGCTAACTACACTACACTGTCTTTAACAACAGTCCAACGTTTATCTTTCGAAATTGGTCTAGATTCCTGAATAGAAACCTGATCCCCAATCTTGAACTGGTTGTTCTCATCATGCGCCTTATATTTCTTAGATTGCCGAACGGTCTTCTTAAGAAGTGGATGAGAATAACGACGTTCCACTTTAACAACCACAGTCTTATCACTTTTGTCGCTTACGACAACACCCTGCAAAATGCGTTTAGGCATCTTTCACTTCCTTAAACCTTGCTCTCGTTTATCTTCTGACGAAGAAAAGTTTTAACACGCGCAATATCACGACGAACAAGCCTAACACGTGCAGCCTTTTCTAATTGGCCTGTCGCTTTTTGAAAGCGCAAATTAAATTGCTCTTTTTTCAACTTTACCAACTCATCTTTCATTTGGTCGAGCGTTTGCGCCCGTAATTCCTTGGCTTTCATCGCTTAACCTCTTTATTCAGCAATACGCTGGATGAAACGTGTCTTAATAGGTAGCTTTGCAGCACCCAATCTCAGTGCTTCACGTGCCACATCTTCAGGAACCCCATCAAGCTCAAACATGACACGCCCAGGCGCAACACGAGTCGCCCAATAATCAACACTCCCTTTGCCTTTACCCATACGAACTTCGGTTGGCTTAGATGTAACTGGAAGATCCGGAAAAATACGAATCCACACACGACCAGAACGTTTCATATAACGTGTAATCGCACGACGCGCCGCTTCAATTTGACGGGCAGTAATTCGCTCCGGCTCAACAGCCTTCAGACCATAAGCACCGAAATTTAAACTCGTACCACCCTTCGAAACACCGTGGATACGACCCTTGAACTGTTTACGGAACTTTGTGCGCTTTGGCTGCAACATTGCTCTCTACTCCAAAATTTAGTTCAACCGCAATTAAGCATTTTCACGGCGACGATTCGACGAAGGACCAGAATGATTAGCTTCCGCAGCACGACGCTCTGAAGCCATCGGATCATACTCGAGAATCTCACCCTTAAACACCCAAACTTTTACACCACAAATACCATAAGCAGTCTTAGCCTCTGCTGTACCGTAATCGACATCAGAACGCAAGGTATGAAGTGGAACACGACCTTCACGATACCATTCCATACGAGCAATTTCAGCACCACCAAGACGACCAGAACAGTTAATACGAATACCTTCTGCCCCAAGACGCATAGCCGATTGAACTGCACGCTTCATCGCACGTCGAAAAGCAACACGACGCTCCAACTGCTGAGCAATTGATTGCGCGATAATCGTAGCATCAATTTCTGGTTTATGAATCTCCACAATATTCAATGACGTCTCTGCATTTGTCATCTCTGAAAGCTTACGACGAAGCTTCTCGATATCGGCACCCTTTTTACCAATAATCAAACCAGGACGCGCCGAATAAATCGTCACACGACATTTCTTATGGGGACGCTCAATAACAACCTTAGAAATAGCTGCTTGTTTTAACTCCTCGAGAACATATAAACGAATTTTTAGATCCTCATGAAGAAGACGCCCATACTCACCACCATCAGCATACCAACGAGAATCCCAAGTTCGATTAACTCCAAGACGAAGCCCTATTGGATTGATCTTCTGCCCCATTATGCAGCCTCCACTTTTTCGGTAACTTCACGAACAATAATAGTAAGATGCGAAAATGGACGCTCAACTCTACTAGCACGTCCACGACCACGAACATGAAAACGTTTCATTACTATCGACTTACCAACATAGGCTTCTGCAACAATGAGCGAATCAATATCAAGATCATGATTATTTTCCGCATTTGCAATCGCTGATTCAAGCGTTTTTTTTACCGTTTCAGCAATACGTTTACGCGAAAATGTTAAATCAGCGAGCGCCACATTAACTCTTTTACCACGAATCATTGCAGCAACTAAGTTAAGTTTTTGCGGACTAACACGAATTGTCCTGGTAACAGCCTTCGCCTCATTATCCTTAAGCTGGCGCAAAACTTTAGCTTTACCCATTCCTACTTCCTCTTCGCTTTTTTGTCTGCACCATGCCCATAATAGGTTCGGGTGGGAGCGAACTCACCAAACTTATGCCCAACCATCTCTTCAGAAACAGAAACAGGAATATGCTTATTGCCGTTGTAAACACCAAAAGTCAAACCAACAAATTGTGGTAAAATAGTAGAGCGACGACTCCATATTTTTATAACTTCATTGCGCCCACTAGCACGTACCTTCTCTGCTTTCCCAAGAAGATAGCCGTCAACAAACGGACCTTTCCAAACTGAACGAACCACTTCAGACTACCTTTCTCATTTCTTGCGCTGATGACGCGTACGCATAATAAATTTATCAGTGGCTTTATTGGAGCGCGTACGCTTACCTTTCGTAGGCTTACCCCAAGGAGACACTGGATGACGCCCCCCTGATGTACGACCTTCACCACCACCATGTGGATGATCAACTGGATTCATAGCAACACCACGAACGTGCGGACGCTTACCGCGCCAACGTGACCTTCCTGCCTTACCATCATTAATATTGGCATGATCAGGATTTGAAACAGCACCAACAGTTGCAAAACAACTACCAGATACCAAACGCTGTTCACCAGAATTAAGACGAAGAATAGCCATCCCTTGATCGCGCCCTACCAACTGCGCATAAGTGCCAGCTGAACGTGCAATCTGACCACCTTTACCCGGCTTCATTTCGACATTATGAATAATCGTACCCACCGGCATATTAGCGAGAGGCATAGCATTACCGGGCTTAACATCAACATTCGAACCAGCTATAACAGAATCACCTATATCAAGACGTTGTGGTGCAAGAATATAACTTAATTGGTCATCTTCATAGCGAATTAATGCAATAAAAGCAGTACGATTTGGATCATATTCCAAACGCTCAACTTTTGCAGAAACACCACGTTTAAGACGCTTAAAATCGACAAACCGATAACTACGTTTATGACCACCGCCCTGAAAACGAGCAGTAACGCGACCACGATTATTACGTCCACCTTTTGACGACAAACCTTCAGTCAACGTTTTTACAGACTTACCCTTATAAAGACAAGAACGATCTACAATAACAAGCTGACGCTGTCCAGGCGTAGTTGGATTAAAGTGCTTAAGTGCCATTATTCTTATCTCCGAGCCTCTTTAAAGACCTGTCGAAACGTCGATAGACTGACCACTTGCCAGTGTCACGATCGCTTTCTTGACATCACTCTGCCGACCAACAATACCTTTGAAACGCTTCACCTTACCCTTACGGACTATCGTGTTAACTGCTTTAACCTTAACGCTAAAAAGCGCTTCAACAGCAGCCTTAATCTCAGGCTTTGTCGCTTTCGGCGCGACATTAAAAGCAACTTGATTATATTCAGAAATCATAGTCGACTTTTCAGTAATAACTGGACTAACAATTATATCATAATGGCGAAGGTCTGTCATTTAAAACGCTCCTCAAGAGCCTCGACAGCTGCCTTTGATAAAACAAGTTTGCTGCGACGCAAAATATCATAAACATTAATTCCCTGAATTGGTAAAATATCAATATTAGGAATATTAGATGCTGCACGAGAAAAATTAATATCAATTTCCCTGCCGCCAATTAACAAAGCATTATTAAACCCAAGCTTAGAAAAATTTGAAGCAAGAATTTTAGTTTTAGCATCCTTAACGTTCAACTCATCAACGACGATTAAATCATTTGCCTTTAATTTTGCTGACAAAGCAAGACGCAATCCCAGTGCACGAATCTTTTTAGGAAGATCATGAGCATGACTACGAAAGACTGGGCCATGCGCCTTACCACCACCTCGAAACTGCGGTGCACGAGCAGATGAATGTCGAGCACGTCCAGTTCCTTTTTGTTTAAACATCTTTGCTCCTGTTCGCGATACATCAGATCGCCCCTGCGATTGATGCGTCCCCTGTTGACGACGTGCAAGCTGCCAACGAACAACACGTTGCAAAATATCCTCACGTGGAACAAGACCAAAAACACCCTCAGAAACCTTTAACTTACCAGCTTCATTACCATCAAGGGTTTTAACTATAAGATCCATTATTCGGCTCCCTCAGTTTCAGAGGTTTCCATCACCGGAGCAACCATTTCCGTTTTATCCTTCGCAAAATGGCGAATACCAGCAGGCTTCGGCGCATTATCAGGAAGACGTTTCTTTACAGCATCCCGCACTAAAATCCAAGCACCTTTAGAGCCAGAAACAGCACCACGCACTAAAATTAAACCACGTTCAACATCCGTAGAAACAACCTCAATATTCTGTGTTGTTACACGCACCTGCCCCATATGGCCAGCCATTTTTTTACCTTTAAACACTTTACCAGGATCTTGACACTGTCCTGTAGAACCATGAGCACGATGTGTAATTGAATTACCATGTGAAGCACGATGTCCACCAAAATTATGCCGCTTCATAACACCAGCAAAACCTTTACCGATACTCGTACCTGTCACATCAACTCTCTGCCCCGGAACAAAATGTTCCGCCGTAATTTCAGTACCGATATCAAGAAGATTATCGGGACTAACACGAAATTCTGCTATTTTGGCTTTCGGCTCAACAGAAGCCTTAGCAAAATGTCCACGAAGAGCTTTCGAGGTATTTTTAACCTTCGCAAAGCCTACACCTAATTGAACAGCAGTATAACCATTCTTTTCAACTGTACGCTGAGCAATGACTTGACAACCCTCCAAACGAAGTACCGTCACTGGCACATGTTCACCAGAATCATTATAAATACGGGTCATGCCCAGCTTCTGTGCTATTACACCTGAACGCATCGGGTCTGTTTCCTTCTGTCCTCAAACCTCAGAGCTTAATCTCGACATCCACACCAGCAGAAAGATCGAGCTTCATAAGCGCGTCCACTGTTTGCGGTGTTGGATCAACAATATCAAGAAGACGCTTATGTGTACGCATTTCAAATTGCTCACGGCTCTTCTTATCTATGTGTGGCCCACGATTGACTGTAAACTTCTCAATCCGCGTTGGAAGCGGAATAGGACCACGGACATTCGCACCAGTACGCTTAGCGGTCGAAACAATCTCACGCGTCGACGCATCAAGAATTCTGTGATCAAACGCTTTCAAACGAATGCGGATATTTTGACTGTTCATGCTCTTTATTTCCCTATCACACAAAAACGCCTTTTAACAACAAAGACGTTCTTGAACAACCACTCTTTACTCAATGATTTTAGAAACGATACCTGCACCAACAGTACGACCACCTTCACGAATAGCAAAACGCAGCTTCTCTTCCATTGCTATCGGAACGATCAATGAAACATCCATCGCAACATTATCACCAGGCATAACCATCTCTGTACCTTCTGGGAGCGTAACAATCCCTGTCACATCTGTTGTACGGAAGTAAAACTGTGGACGATAATTGGTAAAAAATGGTGTATGACGCCCACCTTCATCTTTCGTTAAAATGTAAGCCTCTGCTTTAAAGCGCGTATGAGGCGTAACTGAACCAGGCTTCGCCAAAACTTGTCCACGCTCAATCCCTTCACGATCAACACCACGAAGCAGCGCACCAATGTTATCACCTGCTTGACCTTGATCCAAAAGCTTACGGAACATCTCAACCCCTGTAACTGTCGTCTTAGAAGTCGGACGAATTCCTATAATCTCTATTTCCTCACCAACCTTAATAACACCGCGCTCAACACGACCAGTCACAACAGTTCCACGTCCTGATATCGAAAAAACATCCTCTATCGGCATCAAAAACGGCTGATCAACAGGACGCTCAGGAGTCGGTATATAATTATCAACTTCGCTCATCAAAAGACGAACCGCATCTTCACCAATGCTTTTATCTTTATCTTCAAGAGCTGCCAATGCAGAACCTTTAACTATTGGTATATCATCTCCTGGAAAATCATATTTCGACAAAAGCTCACGAACTTCAAGCTCAACAAGCTCCAAAAGCTCAGCATCATCAACCTGATCTACCTTATTAAGAAAAACAACAATCGCTGGAACACCAACTTGACGCGCCAAAAGAATATGCTCACGAGTCTGAGGCATCGGACCATCAGCGGCCGAAACAACCAAAATCGCACCATCCATCTGCGCCGCTCCCGTGATCATGTTTTTCACGTAATCCGCGTGCCCAGGACAGTCAACATGAGCATAGTGGCGCTTCTCTGTTTCATATTCAACATGCGCCGTAGAAATGGTAATCCCACGCGCACGCTCCTCTGGTGCCGCATCAATTTGGTCATACGCTTTAAATTCACCAAAATATTTCGTAATTGCTGCCGTTAACGATGTCTTCCCATGATCAACGTGACCAATCGTACCAATATTAACATGCGGCTTCGTACGTTCAAATTTGCTCTTCGCCATTTGAGCTCTCCATTTTCCGTCCTAACTAAGGACTAAGTTAAAAAATTAATCACGCAATCCCAAATTACGCATATTTCTTTTGAATCTCCAAAGCAACAGCCGAAGGGACAGGCTCGTAATGATCAAACTGCATCGTATACTGCGCACGCCCCTGACTCATCGAACGAAGACTATTCACATAACCAAACATATTTGCCAAAGGAACCATTGCATTTACAACCGTCGCAATACCACGCGCCTCAGTTCCTGAAATTTGACCACGACGAGAATTCAAGTCACCAATGACATCACCAACGTAATCTTCCGGAGTCACAACCTCCACCTTCATAATCGGCTCAAGAAGCTGCGCACCAGCCTTCTTCGCTCCATCACGAAAAGCCGCACGAGCAGCAATTTCAAAAGCTAAAACGGAAGAATCAACATCATGATAACCACCATCAACCAGAGTAGCTTTTACACCAAGCATAGGAAAGCCCGCAAGAGGACCCGAACCCATAACACTCTCAATTCCCTTTTGAACACCAGGAATATATTCCTTAGGAACTGCTCCACCGACGATTTTTGATTCAAAGATAAAATCATCCCCATCATGAGGCTCAAAAATTATTTTCACACGAGCGAACTGCCCTGCACCACCAGATTGCTTCTTATGCGTATAATCAATTTCCGCAGTTTTTGTAATCGACTCGCGATAAGCAACCTGAGGCTGCCCGATATTAGCTTCAACCTTAAACTCTCGGCGCATACGATCAACAATAATATCAAGATGAAGCTCACCCATACCAGCTATAATTGTTTGACCAGATTCCTCATCTGATTTAACACGGAAAGAAGGATCTTCCGCCGCCAAACGATTGAGTGCAATACCCATTTTTTCTTGGTCTGCTTTCGTTTTTGGCTCAATCGCAATTTCAATAACAGGCTCTGGAAACTCCATCCGCTCCAAAATAACGGGCTTTAAAGGATCACAAAGAGTATCACCTGTTGTCGTTTCTTTAAGCCCTGCAAGAGCAACAATATCACCAGCAAATGCTTCCTCAATATCCTCACGAGAATTTGAGTGCATCTGAAGCATACGACCCAAACGTTCCCTCTTTCCCTTCACAGTATTTTCAAGAGAAATACCTTTTTGAACTTTACCAGAATAAATACGACAGAAAGTCAACGAGCCCACAAACGGATCATTCATAATCTTAAAAGCAAGCATAGAAAGCGGAGCGTCATCTGAAGATTCACGCGTTGTCTCACTATCCGTTTTTACATCAACCCCACTAATTGCGGGAACATCAACTGGAGAAGGAAGATAAGAAACAACAGCATCCAAAAGCGGCTGAACACCTTTATTTTTAAAAGCCGTGCCACAAAGAACCGGATGGAACTGAACTTCTATAGTCCCCCTACGAATGAGAGCAATTAGCTGCTCATTCGTTGGCATCACACCTTCCAAATACGCTTCTGTTGCAGCCTCATCAACCTCAACTGCCATCTCGATTAATTTCTCACGATACTCTTCAGCTTTTTCCTTTAAATCGGAAGGAATCTCACCAACCACTGCAGAAGCACCAATAGAACCGTCCCATCTTAATGCCTTCATTTCAACAAGATCAACGACACCCTCGAAATCATTTTCAGCACCAATCGGCAGTTGTAAAACAAGTGCTTTAGCCCCCAATCGCGAGCCAACCATTTCCACACTACGATAAAAATCAGCGCCTATTTTATCCATTTTATTAACAAACACCATGCGCGGCACACGGTATTTTTCAGCTTGTCGCCAAACAGTTTCCGTCTGAGGCTCCACACCAGCATTTGCATCCAACAACGCTATCGCACCATCAAGAACACGCAAAGAACGCTCAACCTCAATGGTAAAATCAACGTGCCCTGGCGTATCAATGATATTAAAGCGCCGCTTCCGACCATCACGCCCTTCCCAAAAGGTCGTAGTCGCAGCAGAGGTAATCGTAATACCACGTTCCTGCTCCTGCTCCATCCAATCCATCGTAGAAGCACCATCGTGCGTCTCACCGATTTTATGATTTTTACCAGTATAGAACAAAATACGCTCAGTCATAGTGGTCTTACCGGCATCAATGTGCGCCATAATACCAAAATTACGATAATCTTCAATTTTATATTCGCGAACCATTGCACTTGCCTTAGTTTTTAAACATACCTACCAGCGATAATGAGAGAATGCACGATTAGCCTCAGCCATACGATGAACATCCTCACGCTTCTTCACTGCAGAACCGCGATTATTAGCCGCATCCATCAACTCACCAGAAAGACGATCAATCATTGTCGTCTCATTACGCCCCCGCGCCGCAGTAATCAACCAACGGATAGCAAGAGCCTGACGACGGTCAGGACGAACATCAATCGGAACCTGATAAGTAGCACCACCAACACGACGCGAACGAACCTCAATATGAGGAGCAACATTTTCTAACGCCTGATGAAACAAAGCCACAGGATCTGACTTCACCTTACTCTCTACAGCATCAAGCGCACCATAAACAATACGCTCTGCAACCGACTTTTTACCATCAAACATAATGGCATTCATAAATTTTGTAATAACCAAATCACCAAATTTAGGATCTGGATTAATCTCACGTTTTTCTGCTCTATGGCGACGGGACATTGGCTCTGTCTCTCAATATTATTTTGGACGCTTCGCGCCATACTTTGAACGACGCTGTTTACGATTCTTGACACCCTGCGTATCAAGCAACCCACGAATAATGTGGTAACGAACTCCTGGCAAATCCTTCACACGACCACCACGAATCATCACAACAGAGTGCTCCTGAAGATTATGCCCCTCTCCGGGGATATAACCAATCACCTCAAATCCATTTGTCAAACGGACTTTAGCAACTTTACGAAGAGCAGAATTTGGTTTTTTCGGTGTCGTTGTATAGACACGCGTACAAACACCACGCTTCTGCGGATTCGACTGAAGAGCAGGAACCTTATTGCGCTTAACTGGCGCCACACGCGGTTTGCGAATCAACTGGTTTACGGTAGGCATGCAACCTTCCTCTTTTTCGATCTACGTTCGTCTAACCCACTTGGGCTTTATTTTATTTCAACACATTCCGACATAATCGGAGCGAATACCTAAGCTTACACACAAAATCGGGCACGCTTGCTAGAAACAGCTTACCCGACTACACGCAGAGAAGGCAACAGCCTTTTGCACTGGCATTTGCTTTTAATCTTTCAAAACAACCCTTGTTTGAATGATCCTTTTGATAAACATCAAAAAACATTAATCACTCTTATTCATCGGTTGTGATAGCCTCTAATAGCGAGAACACATACATTCGTCAAGAACTAAACATCAGAAAGTTTTTAAAAATGAAAATAAATTAAATTGTAATGCTTTAAAATTTGGCTTTTACAGGAGCTGTTGCTAAATTAATTTACCATAGTAATATTCCCAACACAACAAAAAGAGCAGCGACATCTCTGGAGTATTTATAGAACACTTTAACGTAAATAATTCAACGAATTATGCTTGATATTTAAGATGAGATTATGAAAATAGTAACGTGGAATATTGCTGGAATAAAAGCACGGCATGAAACATTATATAAATGGCTACAGAAAAATCAGCCCGATATAGTCTGTCTACAAGAAACGAAAAGTACCGATGAAAATTTTCCATGCCATGCAATCGAAGACTTAGGCTACCACATAGAAATGCATGGACAAAAAAGTTTCAATGGTGTTGCGATTCTCTCTAAAAAAACACCTGATGAAGTTAACCGCCGATTACCGGGCAATGACAATGATGAACAATCGCGTTACATTGAAGCCGTTTATTCAACAAATAAAGGTGTTATTCGTGTTGCATCACTTTATCTACCGAATGGCAATCCCATTAACAGCGAAAAATACCCTTATAAAATGGAATGGATGGAAAGATTATACACACATGCAAAATCATTGCTTACATATGAAGAGCCCCTTATCCTAGCCGGTGACTATAATGTCATCCCTACCCCATTGGATGCAAAGAACCCTCAAGAATGGAGTGATAACGCCTTATTTCTTCCACAAACAAGACAAGCCTTCCAACGGATTTTGCATTTGGGTTTTTATGATGCTATCCGTAACGTTACAGACACCCCTCCATTTAGTTTCTGGGATTTTCAAGCTGGAGCATGGACCAAAAATAATGGCATTCGCATTGATCATTTACTCTTATCACCAGAAGCTGTCGATCAACTTATCTGCGCTTATAGCCAAACAGAGGTAAGAGGATACCAAAAACCATCAGATCACGCTCCCGTTTGGATCCACCTTAATTTTAATTAACAGAGAATAAACGTACAATACCTGTTTGCTTCGGATAAAAAATATCCCACATCGAATAATAAATATGTTACACAACCCATATGACAATCTTAAAAAAAATAAGAAATTGTAACCGCATCGAGGAAAGAATGAAAAAATCACTTTTAATATTCATTGCAACAACTGCAACCATTATTGGGCTTATAGGTATAGCAAAAGCTGGAAATGATACACTTGAAAAAATTAAAAAAACAGGGGAGATCACCCTAGGTGTTCGCGAATCATCAGGTTTAGCTTATGCTCTTGGTAATGGAAAATATGTAGGCTTCCACACAGAAATGGCAGAGCATATCATTGATGACATTTCAAAAAAAATTGGTAAGCCCATTAAAATTCATTATCTCCCCATCACATCACAAAATAGAATTCCTCTACTGAAAAACAGTACCTATGACTTTGAATGTGGCTCAACAACAAATGATGTTGCCCGCAGTAAAGAAGCAGCGTTTGCTTATACCACTTACGTCGAAGAGGTTCGGATTGCTGTAAAGAAAAATTCTAACATTAAATCCTTGGAGGATTTAAACGGAAAAACAATCGCGACCACCACTGGAACAACCTCTGTTCAACTTATCCGTAAAAATAAACGTGCAAAAAAACTTGATTTTAAGGTTGTGAAGGGAAAAGATCATGGAGATAGTTTCTTATTACTAGAATCTGGTAAGGCAGATGCATTTGTTATGGATGCTTCAATTCTTGCTGGGCATATTGCTAAATCAAAAAATCCCTCTGATTATGTCATTCTTGATACTGTACTTTCAGTCGAACCTATCGCCTGTATGCTCCGATTAAATGATAAAAACTTTGAACAAGCAATCAACGATAGCATCTTGCGTCAAATCAAAGACGAATCACTCGAAAAACTTTATGATAAGTGGTTTATGAAACCAACCCCACCTGCAAATGCTATTGTTAATCTTCCCTTGTCAAAATCAACAAAATATGCTTGGGAACATCCAAACAATAAGCCTCGTGAAGATTATACAGAAAATAATTTGTAGAATTTTTAAAAAAGATAGCCACACTCTTTGAAAATTGAGTGTGGTTATGTTTTAGTTCATTTTTCAATAAATTCCGGATATGTAAATATGGCGGATTTATTGCCTTGTTTGTGAATGACTAAATTTAGGAAATATCAATTAATGGACTTTTCTTTCCTTTGTACAGATGACCTTACCCAAACAATGGTAGCGGGGTGCCTCGGAACCCCAGGTGTGAGTCATACCTATTTAGATACACTGTTGGATGGCATAAAAAATACAGTTGTACTCTCCATCACCTCACTGATCTTGGCTGTATTCTTTGGTATTACTATAGGAACAATACGCACTCTACCAAATACTTCCATAATCAATTTCTTATTGCGTACTATTGGTAGTATCTGGGTAGAAATTATGCGTAACATTCCTCTCCTTGTACAAGTGTTTTTATGGTATTTTGTTGTACCTAAAATTTATCCACCAGCGATGAATTTTTCACCCATTCTCTTAATAACATGTGCCTTGGGATTTTTTACATCTGCACGCATCGCAGAACAGGTTCGTTCAGGGATTGAAGCTATCCCTTCTGGACAGCGCTATGCGGCGATGGCAATGGGTTTTACCACATATCAAACTTATCGCCATATCATATTACCGCGTGCTATGCGCACAATCATGCCTCCACTTACTTCAGAAGCAATGGGAATTGTAAAAAATTCGTCTATAGCATTCGCCGTCTCAATAAATGAACTCATGCAATTTCAATATCAAACAATTGAAGAAGTAAGTCATGTTTACGAAAACTATTTGCTCGTCACAATTCTTTATATTTTGATAGCCTTATCGATATTCATCATTATGACAGTGATTGAACAAATGCTCAAAATTCCCAATTTTCAAACAGAGGGACATTGAATATGATAGATTTCATGAGCTCTCATTTTAGATTTTCTTCGCCTTTCAATTTTTCAGACTTTGATTTTTCGTTTTTTACTTTTGATATATTTTGTTCTTACATTTTAGCAGGTCTGCTTTTTAGCGTTTTTCTAACTCTTTTTGCGACGGCATTTGGATTTATTTTCGGCACGCTCTTGGCAATGATGCGGCTTTCTTCTAGTAAACTGCTCTCTTCACTTGCAATAATTTACATAACTGCTATGCGCTCAATACCGCTTGTTATGGTTATCTTATGGTTTTTTGTGCTTTTGCCTTTCATTACCGGCACCTCAATTGGTGCAAATAAATCAGCACTCATTACCTTTACTGCATTTGAAACTGCTTATTTTGCAGAAATTATGCGCGCTGGCATAAATTCAGTTTCGCAAGGACAAAAATATGCGGGGCAAGCTCTGGGAATGACATATTGGCAAAACATGTACATTGTCATTCTTCCCCAAGCCTTTAGAGATATGCTACCAGTTTTTTTAACACAAGTTATTATTCTTTTTCAGGATACAACTCTTGTTTATGCAATAAGTGGCAACAGCCTTTTGAACGGTTTTGATATTGTTGCTAACAATTTTGGTGTGAAGCAAGAAGCTTATATCTTGGCAGCCATTTTCTATTTTGTTATTTGTTTCACACTGTCGCAAATAGTTTTATATTTACAGAAAAAAGTATCCATTATTCGCTAACGGGGAAAAAAATGTCTTCTACTCATATGATCGAAATAAAAAACGTTTCCAACTGGTATGGCGAAGTTAATGTTCTTAAAGACTGCACAACCAACATTAACAAAGGGGAAGTTGTTGTAGTTTGTGGACCATCAGGTTCAGGTAAGTCAACACTCATTAAAACTATTAATGCTTTAGTACCTTTTCAAAAAGGCGAAATTTGGATCGATGGAGTACCAGTTCATTCAAAACAGACAAATCTGTCTAAATTGCGTAGCCACGTAGGAATGGTATTTCAGCACTTCGAACTTTTCCCACACTTATCTGTTACAGAAAATCTAACAATAGCACAAATTAAAGTTCTAAAGCGCAGCAAAAAAGAAGCACTTGAACGCGGCTTATTATATCTTGAACGCGTTGGACTCATTGCACATAAAGATAAATACCCCGGTCAACTTTCCGGAGGTCAACAACAACGTGTTGCTATTGCACGTGCATTAACCATGGATCCACTCGTTATGCTTTTTGATGAACCCACATCTGCTCTGGATCCTGAAATGGTAGGGGAAGTACTGGATGTGATGATCGGCTTAGCAGAAGAGGGTATGACGATGATTTGCGTAACGCATGAAATGGGTTTTGCTCAAAAAGTGTCGGAACGTGTTATTTTCATGGATCAAGGAAAAATTCTCGAAGATTGTTCATCCAAAGAATTCTTCTCTGCCCCGCAAGCCAGAACACCGCGTGCACAAGAATTTTTGTCTAAAATTCTCAGCCATTAGTTATTACATTATGATGACCAACGCATTTCTTCCTGTTCAGGTGCGGATAAGAGTCCAAGTCTTGTTATCAAGAAGTCCCTAAAAACCTTGTAATAAAATATTCAAAAACTGTTATTTTTTAGAATATCATCGACCAAAGACATTGCCGTACGTCGCTCAAATTCGTCACAACTGGCAAAAGCGCGCTCTTGCATAGGACGAATCCAATCACGATCTTTCTCATTGGCTTTTTCATAAGCTGCAGTTAACATCGCGACACCACGAACTGTTTTTCCTGCCTGAAAAAGCATATCTCCAAGCATTGCTTGGGCAAGAGGATTCCCTTTTCTTGCTGAAAGCTGGAACCATCGTGCTGCCTGTACAAGATTTTTCTCTCTTCCTTCTCCCTTTAAAAAAATTTTTCCTAGATGATACTCAGCTATAGGATTTCCATAATTCACCGCCGCCTGCATATAAAGGCTAGCTGCATAAAAAGAATTAGGTTTTACAGGTGATTGAGGAATACCTTTTTTTATATACCCCGCAAGTTTAACCAATGCATCAGAAAGATAGCTTTCATTCTCTGAACCAAGATCAGCACCTTTTTCAACAATATAGGAAAAAAAGGTATACGCTTTATAATCATCCTCAGGTACACCATCACCATCTGCATAGATATGGCCAAGTTTCCAATTTGCACCAATATGGCCCAGATTAGCTGCACAACGTAATGCTGAAATAGCCTGATTTATTTGACCATTTTTGTATGCAGACATACCGCGTTTCAAAAAATAGAATGAATTATCAGTAACTTTCTGCGAGCCATTTAGATCTATTCCATAAGAGGTAGAGAGAGATCCTCCTAAGATAATAACGACCGCTGCTTTTTCCAATACCCTAAGCCCGTTTACCATCTCCCCCCCCTTTAGCTTAATTTTAATCGTTATATCTGCTGCAATCTTTTGTATGCATTCGAAATTTTCTTGTTAGTAATAAAAACAAAATGCTCTCGAATGAGTATTTTAACAGAAAAGGTGAATAAATGGAAATCGCCCAAAATATCTAGCCAAAAGAATGTTTTATTTTTTGTTTAACAAATTGATTTTTAAGAATAAATTATCATTCTACATTTTGTATAAGATCCCATTATATTAGTTATTTCAAATATTCTTATCATGAATCAACAAAAACTATTCCATAGAAGAACATATGTATTGAAAAGAAATTTTAGAATGGATGAAACATGTGGAACCATTTAAAGACAAGAGCAGTCATCAACTTTCAAAAGAGGTAAATATAATAATAGTATTAACTGATGACTTCATAAACATAAAACATGGCGGAGCTCAGAAAACTTTTCATTACAGCATGCATGAAAAACACCAAGAGATAGAATTTGGAAGAAAAAACAATTTCTTTTAAAAAATCTGCAAATTAGCAGCGTAATGCCATCATGATAAAAAAGAATAAAAGGAGGCCAATTACACCAACCGCTCTAAAGCAATAGATATTTTCTTTTGTGCCGCACGCAATTCTACAATCCTGTTACGTTCAACCTCAACAATTTCCGGTTTTGCATTTGCTATAAATTTTGGATTGTTCAATTTAACTGATATCTTTTCAATATCTTGTTCAATTTTACTCACGTCTTTCATTAAACGAGCGCGTTCAGCTTCCAAATCAATTAATTGCCCCAACGGTAAACAAAAAATCGCCTCTCCCAAAATCATTTGCGCTGATACAGCTGGAACCTTATCAGAGAAATGAATTGTTTCAATACGTGCTAACTTTTTAAGAAGAGCATCATAACGTTGGACACGCTCTCGTGTTACTTCCCCTCCCTCTACAATAACAAGAGGTGCGAACACACCTGCCGGAATGTTCATTTCAAAACGCACAGATCGAATCCCACTAACAACATCAATGAGCCAATTAATATCAGAAGCAGCCTCTTCATCTGCAAACATTCCCTCTGGCCATTGTATTAATGCCAGCATATCCTCACGCTTCATGCTTGGCGTTTCTGTGAGAGACCACAACTCCTCCGTCATATGAGGCATAAAAGGGTGAAGAAGCTTATAAACTTCATCCAAAACCCAAGCAGTACATGCCTGAGCCTCACTTTTAGCATCTTCATTCGAACCTTGAAAAACAGGCTTGAGAAGTTCTAGATACCAATCACAGAGTGTATTCCAGATGAAGCGATAAAGTACGCCTGCAGATTCATTAAACCTATAGTTTTCAATACCGGTAGTCACTGCCGAAACAGTTTTAGATAATTCTGTTAAAATCCAACGATTAAGCGCAAGCTTTGCTTTTTCTGGCTTAAAAGCTGGATCATGCTTAACACCATTCATCTTTGCAAATCGGGTAGCGTTCCACAATTTCGTAGCAAAATTACGATAACCTGCAATACGGGAAGGATCAAGTTTTACATCACGCCCCTGTGCAGCCATAATAGCCAAAGTAAAACGGAGTGCATCTGCGCTATATTGATCAATAAGCTCCAATGGATCAATAATATTTCCCTTCGACTTTGACATTTTTGCACCCTTCTGATCCCGTACGAGAGCGTGCACATAAACCGTTGGGAAAGGAACCTCACCCATAAAATGAAGTCCCATCATCATCATGCGAGCAACCCAAAAGAAAATAATATCAAACCCAGTAACCGATAGAGATGTTGGGTAAAAAGTGGTTAATTCAGCTGTTTTATTGGGCCAGCCTAGCGTTGAAAAAGGCCAAAGAGCTGATGAAAACCAAGTATCTAAAACATCCTGATCACGAATGAGCTTAACCACTTCACCATAATGAGAGAAAGCCGAAGCTAAAGCCTCTTCTTCACTTTTTTCAACAAAAATTGTACCATCTGGACCATACCAAGCTGGTATTTGATGTCCCCACCATAATTGACGCGAAATACACCACGGTTGAATGTTTTGCATCCAATTGAAATAAGTTTTTTCCCAATTATCCGGCACAAATTTTGTTTTTCCTTGCCGAACAGCCTCTATTGCTGGCTTAGCTAATTCTGCAGCATTAACATACCATTGATCTGTCAAGAAGGGCTCAATAGGTACCCCACTCCGATCTCCATGAGGAACGGTATGTGGATGATCATCAACCATCACTAAATACCCTCCCTCTTCCATCAAAGAAACAATCCGATTGCGTGCAACAAAACGATCAGATTGATCTAAATCTTCTATCAAGATTTTTAATTCATCCGATAAGGCCAAACCATCAAAAAACGCTTCATTCTCACGCAAAAAAATCTCAGCTTTTTGCGTAAAAATATTGATCAAACGTAAATCATTGCGCTTGCCCACTTCAAAATCGTTAAAGTCGTGCGCTGGAGTGATTTTTACCGCACCACTGCCCTCGTCAGGATCGGCATAAGCATCACCAACAATCAATAACCTACGACCAACAAGCGGTAAAATAGCATTTTGACCTATAAGATTTTTATAACGATCATCTTCGGGATTAACCGCGATTCCCGTATCACCAAGCATTGTTTCTGGTCGTGTTGTTGCAACTGTTATAAAAGTTGTAGCATCATTTGGATCAAAAACTTTCCCTTCAAGTGGATACCTAAAATGCCACAAATGGCCTTTGACTTCTTTTTGCTCAACTTCAAGATCAGAAATAGCCGTCAATAATTTGGGATCCCAATTGACGAGACGCTTGTCCTTATATATCAATCCTTGCTTATAAAGCGTAACAAAAACCTCACGGACAGCTTCAGACAAGCCCTCATCCATTGTAAAACGCTCACGCGACCAATCACATGAAACACCAAGGCGCCGTAGTTGATTAGCAATAACCCCACCAGTCTCATGACGCCATTCCCAAATACGGTCAATAAACTTTTCCCTACCCATTTCTTGACGCGTTGGTTGTTTACGCTCTGCGAGCTGACGCTCAACAACCATTTGTGTTGCAATCCCAGCATGATCCATGCCAGGCTGCCATAACACATTTTTGCCACGCATCCGCTGAAAGCGAACCATAATATCTTGAATTGTTGTATTGAGTGCATGGCCCATATGAAGGGAGCCCGTAACATTGGGAGGCGGGAGCATAACACAAAAAGGCTCTGCGCCACTTTTTGAACCCATCCCCGCTTTAAAAGCACCACGAGTTTCCCATTTTTTTGCAACCCGTTGCTCTATGGAAGCAGCATCATAGTTTTTTTCTAACATTCTACTCACCCATAACGCCGCTAAAAAGCGCCACTGTATGATCTTAAAATCCGATCATACCCCAAAACCTCATTTATTCACATTAAGCCTAAAAAACTGCAGGCAAAACCCTCATAAAAAACAAAATGAAAAGCATAAAAAAATAAGAAAACAAAAAGTTAAGATGACTTCTTAATTGCCTTAACGATCTCTTCACGTAAAATATCTTCTAGCAACACAGGCAATTTGCGCTGTAACCATTCTGCTATAGCAGGACGTAACACATCCTTTGCAATCTTCTCCGCAGAAGAAATACAATACGCAGAAAGCTCTACATGATCAGCAGCCATGTTTTCTGACTGCGATACAAACGCCTCATCACTGCATTCTTTTGTTTTATGAACAGAACGCTGCTCTTCAGAAGAAAGCTTTATCTTTTGCATATCCACGCCAACCGCATTATTTCCTGCCTCTGTATTCTCTTTCTCTTGCGTTAAAGAAAAGTCCTGTTTTTCAGAAGAAAGACCAATACGATCAGCCAGAGCTTTCATCGCATCATCAACCGATAAGGTTGTATCATATATATCTTCCGATAATCCTGCCGAACGATTTGGAGAAGCACTCACTGCAATACCTTCATTTGAAAAGTGATCAGGCTGAACTGCGTTCTCCTCGATTATTTCACGAATAGATGTCAAAATTTCATCCATACTTGGCTCACGTAATACGCTTGAACTCTGTACCATACTTAAAAACCTCTCAAAGACGCAACCACAAACAGAATCATACTCTCAGTGTAAGCAAAAGAACCATAAGATCAACACGCTACTTTGTCATGAAGATGATGCTGCACACAACTTTCTTCATTTATAAAAAAAATAACATTCAACCGCTCTATTTTCTAACATGCTTGAACTATCGATTTCCTAATCTTTTAAAGATTAAAACCATTTAGCATATTTAAAGAACCATTTTTATAATTTTATCAGTTATACTTAATCGTTTTCAAACCTAAGTAATTTGCAGTTAATTTGCCAATGGCCGATTGAATACTATAACTAGCTACAACAGCATTACGCTCGGCCATCGCAAGTGCAATTTGAGCATTAATCAACTGAGTCCGAGAATTTAAAACATCCAATGTTGTTGCTTGCCCCACACGATTTTCTTGAATACGGCCTTTAAGAGCAATGTCAGCAGCACGAACACTCTCACGATAAGCAACTACAGATGAGCGTGCACTCTCTAACTGAAACCAAGCAGAAGTAAGTGCTTGTCTTGTATTACTCTGAGCCAAATCAAGCTGGAGATGAGCCTGCCCAAGCTGCTCCTTTGATTGGCGAATCTGCGCAGATGTACGCCCACCTTCAAAAATTGGAACACTCAGTGACAATCCTATTGATTTAGAAACGCCATCCTCTCCAGGACCACTGTAAATGCGATTATAAGATGCCGCTACAGAAAAATCAATTTTAGGAAGCAACGCTCCTTCTTTTGCCTTTACATTATAAAAACTAGCATCAACTAAATATTTTGCATAAAGAATTGCCGGATGCAGTGCACCACTAATTTGGTAAGCAGCATCAAGATTTACCGGCAAACCTCCTGCTACCTGTGGACGTTTCAACTTTTCAGGATCAGAACCAACAATTTGCCGATAAACTGCCTCTGCAGACTTTACATCAGCACGTGCAAGACTAAGTTCTGAAACAGCCACAGAACGCGCAGCTTGTGCCTGAGAAAGATCAACGCGCCCCCCTTCCCCCACATCAAATTTTGCTTTATTCGAACGAACTTGTTCTTCAAGAGCAGCCAAATTTTCCCTACGAAGATCGGCAATACGACGTGCTTGATACACATTAGCATACGCTGTTACAGTATCCAGAAACGTATTTTGTTCAGCATTACGAAGATATTCACGCTGTGCTTGCAGCTTGACTTGAGCTGAAGAAAACATATTTTGCGTGATAAAGCCATCAAATAATCTTTGATTTAATCTTACCCCTAGAGATCCAGAAGTATTATAAGGACCTACAATGGACTTATTCCGCCCATAGCTCGCAATTCCTTCAATTTGTGGTAATAACCCCGACCTTGCAATAACGACATCATCACCGGATATACGCACAGCAGCACGTTCACTATTCAATTTCGCATTATGTATATAAGCTTTAGCAAAAGCATCCATCAATGTTTCGGCATAAACCGACCCTGATGGAAAAACACCCAGCGCCAAAAACAAAAACACCTGAAACTTCTTGTTTTTTTTAAATACAACACACACAATAGCAAACCCCAAACTAATCATAAAAATATCTTTTATTTACAAACAAAACAAGCACTAAAATACAAAGTCAGGTGCTTTTAAAAAACTAGGAAGGCACTTTACAGCAAGATTAAAAGCACGACGCACCGAAATAATTCCATCTTCTTTTACATAAATTCGTGCAACACCGGCATTACCGTGTCCTTCAACCACAACAAGACGACCGTGGTTTTTCATTTGATCAAAGATATCCCCTGGAATAAAATCAACAGAGCCCTCGATAAAAATCACATCATAAGGCCCCTTATCAGCGCACCCCTGCTCTAATGGTCCATCAACCACAACCACATTGTCATATTGATGAAGTTCTAAAGTCTCTGCAGCTCGTTGTGAAAGAGTTTTATTATCTTCTAACGCAATCACAGACCCCGCAAGTTTTGAAAGCAACGCAGCACAATAACCACTATTTGCACCAATATCTAATACAATATCCGATGATTTCACAGCTGCAAGCTGTAGTAATTTTGCTAAAGACGCAGGTGCCATCAAATAACGGGCCGGTATCCCACTTTGCGCTGAACATATAAGAATATCGGTATCAAGATAACTCAAAGCTCTCATATCTTCCGGTATAAAATCTTCACGCGATACCGTTAAAAACGCTTCAAGAACCGATAAATCCGTTACATCTACTGTACGAATTTGATTGTCGACCATTTTGCGGCGAAGCTCTGCAAAATCTGCAACCATAATGCCCCTTTTCTCCTACATACAACAAAACAGCAACAATAAGGACCTAAAATCTTTTACCGTGGATGTTACAAAAAAGTACGCTACCATCAATAATGAGATTCTAACCGCACTATTTTCCATGGTTAAAGTGTTTTTACCATGAAAAGAAACAGCTCACTTGCGCATATTATTCCTACAGGCCATTTTGTTTAAAATCGGCTGGAGGCCTCGCCCGGAATCGAACCGGGATACAAGGATTTGCAGTCCTCTGCGTAACCATTCCGCCACGAGGCCTCGTCAACAAACATAGAAGTTTCAATAAGGGAAGGCAACGCATCCGTCAAGCTATAGAAATTTTCTCTCCCCTTTTTTCCTCTTTATTATGCAGTATTATGCAGTTTCTGATATTTTTTTTAAAAAAAGCAATTTTATCCTTTGCAAATCAGTATTGCTTTGCTATAGCCCTTGCAGTTGGATAATTGGGCACTGTTCCCCGGTAGCTCAGTGGTAGAGCAACCGGCTGTTAACCGGTTGGTCGCTGGTTCGAATCCGGCCCGGGGAGCCAAATTCTTTTCTATCACAAATAACTTATTGATTTTCCATATGTTTTTTTAAGTGAGGGATGCGTAGACAAAAGTGAGGGAATAGGATTTTTTAATATTCCTCTACAGAGAGCGTCTCTTTTCTCCAAGTTTTTCTATTAATTTTTTTAAGTTTGGCTAAATCCTGTTGTAAAAGACTACGCAAATTTCTAATAAGCATACCACTGATTTCATAGTTAAGTGGACCAAAAGGATTTATTGTAAAATTCTTACGACAAACATCTGCCTCTTTTCTTAAACGAGAAGCAGTCTCTTCATCGAAATCGTATAATTCTATGATCTTTTCTTCCATGCCAACCGGTACAGACTTTTTGCCAATTTCTATAAATGATACAGATATGTCTAATTTCTTAGCCACACCTAAAAGAAGTTCGGAGTGATCAATATGAAATTTGCGTAAGATTTTGCCAAATGATATAAGTATTTAAAATCCTATGAGGAATGAACATCCACTCTAATTCTAGCAAAAATTTTCAGATTTTCATCTACAATGCATCACGAATCAGGACTTCTTTTCGGAGTGTTTTTTAACCGTACCAAATGTCCAAACTATTTCCACTTCTAAAAAATTCAAACCTTTGAAGACCTCCCTCTGTATTATTTTTTAATATATTGATTTATAAAGATAATTTATTGTTTTCATGTTAAATGAGAGCCCCAAATATCGTAAAATTCTTTCATTTCAAACCCTCTTATAATGAAGCAAACAAAACTATTCCCTTGCACATCACAAGCAGGGTTGGCGTGTGGGTAAAAACCATTAAGAAAAGAGTAAATACACCTCTTATAAACGCTTTCAAATGCAAGAACTGTCACAACATAAGAAGCTGGCAGATATAATGATGGTGCTTGGATGCATTGAGAGATGTGTCTTTAAAACAAGCGCGTGAGAATGTACAACACAATGGCGTTTTGTTTTACGTAAGGAACGTAATCCATTAAAGAACGAGAAAAACAAAAGCATAAGGCAATGCATAATCTTCATTCTTTAAAATGATATTTTTGTGGATGCTTTTGCAAAGCGTAAAGCCAAATTAAAAGGTGATGATAAAGTCGGAAGATGGTTCCTACCTTTGCGCTTTTATATTCTTCCCCAATTAGGCTGTCTTCCCATTTCAGAAATTACGCAAACAGACATCTGCAATATTCTTTCTGCATTATTTTTTGTTGCTCTTGCTCTCGTTCAAACTAAGAAAAAATCAGAAAAAGAAAAATATTCTGAACTTACAATCTCATTTAAATATTTTACTCAAGCTGCCTTCTTCACTGTCTTGCGAAAACGAAAAGATTTTGTACGCTTTGCCACTGCTTTTGCTTTTTTATGTCTTTTATTTGAAGAGGAAGAATTCCCCTCCTGTGACGGTGCAGCATTATCTTTGCAACCCCCAAAACGTTTCTGACGTCTAGATTTTCTAAAATGAAGTTCTTTACTGTTTTCTTTGCCTCTACTTTCTGGCACAATCGGCTTTTCTGGAAATGCTGCAAACTGTTCTGGAACAACTTCACGCACTAATCTCATACAAATCAAGCGCTCTACAGCACGCAACCGCGCCCGCTCTACTCCTTCATCAAAAAGTGTAATAGCCTCACCAGAGGCACCATTGCGTCCTGTGCGACCGATGCGATGCACATAACTTTCAGCTTCGTCTGGTAAATCGTAATTAATAACGTGACTTATTCCTGATACGTCAATACCGCGCGCTGCAATATCTGTTGCAACAAGAATCCGCACTGATCTTTCACGAAAAGCTTTCAATGCATGCTGCCGCGCACTGTGTGATTTATTTCCATGAATTGTCGCAACAGAATACCCTATCTTTGCTAAACTACGTGTAACAGCATCAGCACCATGTTTAGTTCGGGTAAAGACAATAACCAAAGATAAATCTGGATTTGTCAAAAGTTGAGCTAAAACATTCTTTTTTTCACGCGTAGGAACGCAATATAATTTTTGAGTAATTTCTGCAGCAGTAGTCCCTTGAGGAGCAACCTCTATTCTCACAGGATCATTGAGCAGACATTTTGCAAGTGCAGTAATTTCTTTTGGCATTGTCGCAGAAAAAAGTGCTGTCTGACGCTCTTGATGCAAAAGTTTTGCAATTTGCCGCACATCATTAATAAAGCCCATATCTAACATACGATCTGCTTCATCCAGAACCAAAAAACGAGATTGAGAAAGATCAATACATTTTGCACGAACAAGGTCCATTAAACGCCCTGGCGTTGCAATTAAAACATCTACACCTGCTTCCATGCGTTTAATTTGTTTAAAACGTGATATCCCACCCAAAATGAGACATGTCGAAAGATGCGTCCCTTTTGCTACAGCACGAATCGTTTCATCAATCTGAACAGCGAGCTCACGCGTAGGAGCCAAAATCAAAGCACGCGCAGTTTTAGGACAGCGTTTATCGCCTAAAGTCAAAACTTGACTTAGAACAGGTAAACCAAAAGCCAAAGTTTTTCCAGAACCTGTTTGTGCAATAGCTAAAATATCATGCCCTTTTAGCATCATTGGAATAGCTTGCTCTTGAATAGGCTTAGCTTTATTCATACCAGCAATGAGTAAGTTCTTAACCAAAAGAGCCGGTAAACCTAACTCTGTGAAAACATTTTCTCTATTTACATTCAAAATAAAATCTTTCCTCAGCCCAATAACTATAAATAAGTAATAAGCTGAACCATATTGTTCAAGAATCCGCGCAAGAGAGATCTTGATACTACAAATTTATGAAGCAACGCTTGAAAGAGCGATTTGCGCACCCAATGAACACCTTAAAATCAAGGAGAAAGGTGCATAAATTTTATTCTATAAAGGGCTAATTAACCAGCCCAAACACCCTTTCTTTGTACTATCGTTCGATTACAACAAAAAATCAAGGACCTTGCCAAATATATTTATCATAAACAATAAAAACACTATTTTAATTGTTTATTTATTATCGTTTCCTTCGGTAAATGCACCTTATTAAAATCAGGATAAATCTCAAGGAAAATCTGATTCTGTACAGTTTTCTGACCACCATAGATTAAATACCATTGCGTTTTATCAAAAATCGCCAAAGTTTTATACTGAATGATGCGATCTTTCGTTTCAAGCATCGTTGGAATCAAAGCATAAAAAGTACCGTTATCAGTTTGCAGATAATCTATACTTGTTTCATCTAAACGATAAGCGCCAGCAGGCAAATTCTCAAATTGAACACGCAACTGTTTAAGAAAACTGTCCCGCAAATTATCCTCTGTCGTATTCAATCGGCGCGCTATTTCTTTATAAAGCCGACTAGGCATATAAGTAGAAAGGGGCACAAAATTTCCATTTTCCACAGCATTGTTAACATCAACAATTAAATTCGAAAGTTCAGCTTTTTGTACTGCCGTTGGCTCAAATGCTAAACTTGGTTTACCAGCATAAAAAAACAAAAATAAACCTAGCATAAAAGAAAAAACAGACTTCATTTTTATAGCTCTTGTTTCAGTAAAAATTTTAGCTTCTCAGATGACAAAATCAAATAATGTTTGATCATCTGTAATATCACGATATCGCCAACCTAAAGCTTTAAACTTTTCCTCTAATATACGAAAATTATTGTATTTTTTTGTTTCAATTGCAATCAAGACAGAACCGAAACTTCTAGCTGATTTTTTGAAATATTCAAAGCGCACGATATCATCATCTGGAGACAGTTGAGCAAGAAAACTACGTAATGCACCAGGATGTTGTGGAAAGCTAAAAATAAAATATTTCCTTAATCCCTGAAAACGCAGAGAACGCTCTTTAATATCTGGCAAACGCTCAAAATCAAAATTACCACCTGAAATAACGAGAAGAATTTTTTTGCCTTTCAACTCCTGCAAGGAAAGGCTATTAAGAGCATCAATCGATAAGGCCCCAGCCGGTTCAAGAACCACACCTTCAACATTAAGCATTTCAACCATTGTAGAACAAACACGATTCTCAGGAACTGTAATAACAGAATCTGATGAAAATTGCTTCAACATCGTATAATTTAATGCACCAATTTCAGCCACAGCAGCGCCATCTACAAAGGTATCAATATTTTCCAGTTTGACGCGTTTTCCACCCTTCAAACAAGCAAGCAAGCTTGCAGCTCCTTGTGGTTCAACAAAACGAATCTCTGTTTTCCAACCATATTCACGTAAAAACTTGCTCACACCGCTAGCCAAACCACCTCCGCCTACGGGCACAATTATCAAATCTGGCTCACTCTCCCCATTGAGTTTTTTCCATTGCAAAACAGCCTCACATAAAACTGTCGCCTGCCCCGTAATAATGCGAATATCATCAAAAGGCGGAGCCATCACACCACCACTCTCAGCAGCGAAAGATTGTGCGGCGGCATAACATTGATCAAACGTATCACCAACTAAACGGATATCAATAAACTCTTTACCAAAAATGCGTGTCTTATCAATTTTTTGTTGTGGAGTTGTCACAGGCATAAAAATCACGCCTTTTCGTTTAAAATAGCGACAAACAAACGACACCCCTTGCGCATGATTACCCGCTGACGCGCAAACAAATGCAGCATCTTGAGAGATCCTACCAAGCATTTCTGAAACAAAATTAAAAGCACCGCGAATCTTATATGATCTCACCGGCGTTAAATCTTCACGTTTCAAATAAATTTCTGCATCATATTTTTGACTAAGAAAATCATTTTTTTGAAGCGGTGTTTCAGCAAACACATTATGCAAAGCCGCCGTAGCCTTGGTTACATCTTGAATAAATTGACTCATAGCACTGGACATTTCATTCTTCATTAATACTGAACAGGTTTCCTTCTAACTATAAAGGCAACCATTGTCAGTCAAAAAATTATCAAAGAATGAAAAATTTCCTCTTTATCATTAACCCTTGATTCAATAAAAGATATAGCTTATGAGAGAGCCTTTATCGCGGACGTGATGAAATCGGTAAACATAGCAGACTTAAAATCTGCCGGTCTAAGACCTTGCGGGTTCAAGTCCCGCCGTCCGCACCATTGTTTACGAATTTCCATTATTTTCAGCAAGTTATTAAAAATCAACAAAAATTAAACCACCTTTTGTAACGCCATTATAACGCTGTGAGCGTGGAACCATACTGAGGCAAAATGCGAATCATGACTTTTTTGAAGAGCATGCTTTAATCATGCCGATGATCCAAAGGATTTTCATTCGCAAAGATAGCAATCTTAGCAACTATTCCCATCTCATCACAATCATTAAAAATCAATGACTCCCTCTCTGCCATAAAAGACAGTCCACAGTGCACAAAATAGCAAAAAAGGCCCCATCAAAGATAGGACCTTTTAACAATCTAATCTTATGAAAATTAAAATTTGTAAGCTAAACCGACACGGAAATCATTGGTCTTATAGTCAAGTTCAATCTGATCTCCAAATTTCTTTTTACCAAAATCTGAATAACGATATTCCGCACGTACAATAGCATTATCTGTCATTGCATAATCAATACCACCACCAAGAGTATAACCAACCATCATCTTTGTAACATCAAATGTAACACCAAGTTCCTCTTCTCCAGCAATTGAGGCGGACATAATATCTTGAAATTTCCCATAAGCAACACCACCAGAGATATAAGGCATAAAACGATCAGAAGAAAAACCAACACGCACCCGTGTAGCACCAGTCCACTTTTGCTTTAAAATATGACTAAAAGTTATACGATCTTCTTCTGCCTTACTTCCCTCATCTTCTCCTGATACTGCCCTAAGCTGTGTCTCTTGTTTCCCAATTTTCTTTTCCACTACAACAGCATCTTCACTAGCCTCATCAGTCTTAATAATAGTTTTTGCCTTCTTTCGCCCAGAAAAAAGCATATCCGTATCAACCCCCAAGAGCATATCCGTATCAACTCCCAAGATAAAACCACTACCAAGATCAACATTGGTACCCGCATAAAAACCACCTACTAAACCAGAAAGTTCAGGTAAATATCCTTTCTCAATAGGAACCCATCCTTTATTCTTACTATCCTCATCAAGATGAAAAGGAATACCAACATCATGTGTCATTGCGGAAAGCTTACCTGAAAAACCACCGATCTGACCACCGATATAAAAACCTGTCCAAGAAAAAGCAGGAACAACAATCGGTACAACAACTTGTTTTGGCTGTTGAGAAATCACAACATCTGCAGCCTGTGTCATAGAAGTTAAAACGAAAGAAAAAAAAGATGCTGTTAATAAACATTTCGTATTCATAAATTACTCCACTGCTATTGTTTAAAATACATAATAATATTAAATAATACCAAATGAAAAAATCCTCTATTGTTACAAATACTTAACTATGATTTCATATAAATTTTATATTATCAAGTATTTTTATTCACATTTAATAATTTTATTAAAAATAATACTTTAAATTATCAAATTTTCTCCACAATTACTGCAATCTTTTCTTTTAAAAGAATTATACTTAGACGTACTTCTTATCCAAAAGTTCGCACAAAAAATCCTAAAATTGGATCATTTATCAGTTTGTTACATGAAGTATTAGCTAAAAGAGTACAGCTTATTTTTTAGTACATCGCTTTTTATCAAATATTACAATATATTATGGAAAATATTAGATGCCAGCTTAACACCAATGCATATATTCTGACTTCAAGAAAAATTGTCGCATCTATCATTTAGTTTACTAAATTCTTGAAGGTGATACTGTTAATGCTGCAGGAAATTTCATTCAAAAAAACAAAGTCTATTCTCGAAATAAGCGAAAAACATTACCAATCAAAAAAGACACTCTCTACATCAGAAACCAGTGAAGCTTAAAAATAATCAACCAAATGCTAAAGTTTTTTTCGAGGATTTTATATATTTTATAAGCCACTCTTCAGCCATTTTTATGATATCATAGACCTTTTTCCAAAATGAAAACTTGTTGCTCATAAAGAGGTCGTTAAAAACTTCTATTTGTCATAGAATCGTTAATAAATGCAAAGAAGATATCGTTGTTCTTTCACGCCCTAACGAATAACAAGAAAACTTAAACTATTTTATTTAAAAATTGCTCTACCCTTACTGATTTCTATATTATCTTCTGCCTTTATTGCAAAACGGTCTTTATTAGGAAAAGTGATAAAACACCCTTTCATACAAATTGTAACTGTTTGATGAGTATTCAACGATATACTTAAAGGTATACTCCCTTCAACGATGATGAGAGATTGTACTTTTAAATCGGTATTTTTCACAGTTGCTGCAA
The DNA here is from genome assembly GCF_045277155.1 of Bartonella gliris. Lineage (GTDB taxonomy): Bacteria > Pseudomonadota > Alphaproteobacteria > Rhizobiales > Rhizobiaceae > Bartonella > Bartonella gliris. The sequence continues at coordinate 128,683 of NZ_CP123962.1, read as the reverse complement.
AAGCTGTCATGGATAAAATATCCAACAGCGTAATCACTATGAAAACACGAACACATTTTAGCATTCTAGGATTCCTTCTTCAACAAAACGCTTATATAATACAAAGCGAAGAGCATTAGTCACTTTAGAAGGTGAGGTAATATTAGGTACATAAATAGCCAAATTAAATGAAAATTTCTTACTATCAAATGCAGTAAAACTCACCTGTGGTGCAGGATTTTTTAAAACCCCCTCTGTTGCAGAAGCAATCTCTAGCAAAATTTCAACAACACGCTCTGGAGAAATATTAGAAGAAACAACAACAGGAATATCAATCCGCCCCATTTTACTACGTCGCGTCCAATTACTGACATTGTTATTGATGAGGCTTGAATTAGGAATAATAATTGTCTTACGCTGGAATGTTTCAAGTTCCGTTGCACGCACACTGATACGCTTAACAATACCACCTACTGATCCAGATTCTACATAATCCCCAATTTTAAACGGTCTTCCAATCAGAATAATAAGCCCAGATACAAAGTTTTGAACAATATTTTGCAACCCAAAACCTATACCAAGTGAAAGCCCACCAGCAATAAGCGCAAAATTTTTGAGATCCAAACCTGCCATTGACAATCCTATCAAAGCCGACACGACAATACCGCCATAACCTATGACTGTTTTGATAGAATTACGTACCCCAGAATCAAATTCTCCATGCTCTAATACAGTTCCATCTAACCAATCGATAAGTCGACGAATGAGAAACCAGCAAGTAAAGAAAACAACAATTCCAGTTACAATAGAAATGAAAGAAACGAACACATTTCCAATTTGAAAACCGGTCATTAACTGCCACAACACTGCTCTCAAATCAGAATAGGAAAATCCAAACTGCACAGCAATCGGCATTGCGCAAAACACGATAACAACCAAATTGAGGAAAACACTAATAACAATCCCCAATTGATCCATCGTTTTTGCTTCTAAATGCAACCATTGCATCAAAATATGACCAACGCTCGTTTTCATAAATTGGCCTTTAGCCCCAAGTGCTTGAGCACTTTGTATCCCCAAATACATTAAAACCAAAAACGCACCACCGATTACAATTTGCTGCATAATAAAACGCGCTAAACCAACATAACCCCCAAAATTCATCACAATAAGCAATAATCCCAATACAATGAGGGGAACACGTATATAAAGCGGCCAAAAGTGCGCTTTTCTTTCTTCACCTTGAGAACGTGCGCGTCTGAACTGCAAGGGTACCAATGAAATTACAAACAGCACAATCGCTACAAGAAAAACAGCGATGAAACTCTTTGCAATTGTCAAAGAAAGAGAGGCTGAAACTACTTGATAAATACTATCAAGAACAGCATCAAATGCCAAAACTCCACCTAAAAAAGTTAGCAGAATTACCAATTGATTTGCCGCCGACGGCCCAATATTTAAAAGACGTATATGTGGCATATTTGATGATAAAAGAACAACTGCTAAACGATTTATCAAAAAGACTAAAATAATTTGGCGCCCTACCATATCAAAGACTGTTGTGAGCTTCCCTGGATCTAAACTAAAACCACGAAACAAGAATAATACAAGATAAACGCAAACAACGCATACAAGCGAAGGTAAGAGAACTGAAAAAAAAGCGATCAATAAGCGTTGTAAATAAGATATTTCTTCATTGCTCTTGGTAAAGCGACAGCGCACATGTGCAAGAATTTTATGAGAAAAATAAGAAAGTCCCAAAGCGGTAAAAAGCGGAATCAAAAAAGAAAGAAATAGCTGTAACAACTTGAAATAAAATAAGAAATTCCACCAAGAGCTCAACAGCAAAAGAAAATCAGATGAAGCCTCTTTGGTTTTCTGGGCGAGATGTTTAATCATCGGGAGCGAAAACTCAAGCCTGTTTGTAAGTGTGCGTTTAAAAAGCTCTCGAGATTGAGAAATAGCAAGTTCGGCTATTCTATTTGTAGTCAAAAAGATTGCTTCAAACCGAAGTACTATACTATTAATCTTAGCCTTTTGCTCTATCAACTGAGAGCGCTCATCACCTGTTTTTTTCAATTTTTTTAGATCATCGTGGAGCTCTGTCAACTGATCAAGAAGTGCGTTAATATCATTAAGAGGAGCACGCAAAACAAATGCTGCTTCGAGAGCTTGTTTACTGATATCTTTTGCACGTAACCGCAGTTCTACCAAACCCTGCTCATCTTCTGATTTATTTTTAAAGTCTTTTTCCAAAATTTCTGTATTTTGTTCAAGATTCTTAATAATGCTCTGTTGTTGTTGAATAATTTCATCAATTGAATGAGAAGTGAGCTCTTGTCCAATGATTGCATTTTGCGACTCAAGATGCCCCCATGCACAACAACTGAAGACAACGATAATCCAAAAAATTAAAAAAAGTATGCGTATTTTTTTTCTAAAAAATGAATACATATCTGCCTTAGATGTATAAAGAGGAATCTATCCCCCTGCTAAGAATATGGCATGGAACAAATATTTTCAACTTTTATAGAATAATCTTATAACTTTCCCTTATCTCATAATACTGATAATAAGGAAAAGGATAAAATAGACTTATGAACTCAATAAGATTAAAGAAGGCGCTTTAGCATGTTTTTTTTGCACCTCTATTGCAAAAAAGAAAATTTACTCCCTTTTACGACCTGGTTTTTTCTGTCCAGCTTTGGCATGTTGTTGGCGAGCAACCTGGAAGCGCGTGCTTATTTAATCAAACAATCACAAGCAAGTAATATAGTAAAAACAAACACACTTGACCCACAAAACAAGTGTGACCAATTGAATGTTACAACAACCGAAACCGAAAAATTTATAACACTCCGTACAGCCCCTATTCTGCCTATCCATATTTTTCAAGATATCCTAGCATTAAATCTCTTTTTAATAGCGGCCATAGTTATTTGTATACGACTTGGAAACTTCCAAATCCAATATTTTACAAATAAACGTGCCCCTCCTCTTACTTGAATTATGAAATGATCTTCTTATATCGTCTCTGCCTTTAATTTTAATAACTATTAGATTGCCTATTAGCGGAATATATCATGCGCACACCCAGTTGGTTGACTACTCTTTATTGTTTTATCCTTCTAAGCAGCATTTACGTTGCCCTGCCCAATTTATTTTCGCAAGAACAGGTTAAAAATTCAAAATTCTTAACCGATACCAGAGTTACGCTTGGGCTTGATCTTCAAGGAGGCTCTTCCCTCCTACTCGAGGTCGATAGCAAAACATTAAAACGTGACCAACTACACATGGTTTTAGGCAATGTGCGTAATACACTACGTGAAAAGAAAATCCGTACATCGAGCATTCGTGTCCTCGAGGATAGCGTCATTGCAATTCTTTCTGATCCAACACAAAGTGAAAAAGCTATCTCTGCTTTGAAAACATTGATTACACCTATACATAGCAGCTTTGGCACTACAGCCAATGACATCACTATCAGTGCTCAAGATAAAACTATCCGTGTGGTATTGACTGAAGCTGGAATTAAGGATCGCATCAGCAATGCTATTGAGCAAAGCTTAGAAATCATCCGTCGCCGTATAGATCAAGTTGGAGTTACTGAACCAGCTATCCAAAAGGTAGGTACTGATCGTATTATGGTTCAATTGCCTGGTCTACAAGATCCAAAGCAACTGCGCGATCTTTTAGGAACAACCGCTAAGATGACCTTTCATCTTGTGCCCTCCAATGTGGATATAAATAACCCACCCGTAGGTGTTTCAATCCTTCCTGGCTACACTGATGCAACACAACGCTATGCAATTTATGACCAAATTGCCTTAGATGGAAATGTCCTGAAAGATGCCCGTGCAGGTTTTGATCCGCAAATACCAGGACGTTCTATTATTTCATTCACTATGAACGCTACTGGCTCAAAAATATTTGCAGACATAACAAGGCAAAATATTAATCGTCCTTTTGCAATCGTTCTTGATAACAAAGTTTTGACCGCACCTACCATCAATAGTGTCATTCCCAACGGACAAGGTCAAATTACAGGAAACTTCGACCCCAAAGAAGCATCAACTCTGGCTGCTCTGCTTCGTGCTGGTTCCTTACCTGCACCATTAACCGTAATTGAAGAGAGAACTGTAGGTCCAAATCTTGGTGCTGACGCCATCCAAATGGGGCTTTATACCGGTGTAATCGGTTTTGTTCTCGTTACAGTTTTTATTTTCCTTCTCTACAGAGTTTGGGGTATCATTGCAAATATAGCACTAGCACTCCACACTATCTTAACATTTGCTGCGCTAAGTCTCCTCGGTGCAACACTTACACTACCAGGTATTGCTGGTATTATTTTAGGCATAGGTATCGCCGTTGATGCCAATATCCTGATCAATGAGCGTATCCGTGAAGAAAGCCGAAAAGGTGTCAGTGCCTTTGCATCCTTAGATCGTGGATTCAAACACGCTTTTGCAACCATTGTTGATGCCAATGTTACTGCAATTATTGCAACTATTTTATTGTTTTGGTTTGGTACCGGTCCTGTTCGTGGTTTTGCTGTAACAATGTTACTTGGTATTATCATCTCCATGTTCACCAATATCACCATTGTACGCATTATGATGATTTGGGTAATTCGTACATGGAAAATTAAAATTTTAAATCTTCACTCTGTTTTCAACGTTATCCCACAAAATACAACTTTTCGCTTTATGAAAGCCCGCTTTATTGGGATTGGTGTCTCTATTGTTTTATCACTTGCTTCAGTTTTTCTGTTTTTAAAACCTGGTTTAAATTTCGGAATTGATTTCGTTGGTGGAAGCCAAATGAGTATTACCACAAAAGTACCAGCAAACTTAGCAACCTTGCGTTCAAAACTTTCTACCCTTAACATCGGTGAAGTCACGCTGCAAAATATTGATAATGCAAACACTGTACTGATTCGCATTCAGAAACAAACTGGCAGCGAAGCACAACAAACTATTGCCATTGATAAAGTCAAAACAGCAATACAAGACATCTATCCAGATGTCACATTCGATCAAATAGAGGTTGTTGGACCAAAAATTTCAGGCGAACTCGCCACTGCTGCTTTTACAGCTGTTATTCTAGCCGCAATTGCTATGTCCCTCTATATATGGTTGCGCTTCGAATGGTTCTTTGCAGTTGGAGCGATTGTAACACTTATCTTAGATACCACAAAAATGATTGGTTTTTTTGCTTTATTTCAATTTGATTTCAATTTAACCGCCATCGCTGCTCTTTTAACGATTGTTGGTTATTCCATAAATGATAAGGTTGTTGTCTATGATCGAATGCGCGAAAATATGCGTCTTTATAAAAAAATGCCGTTGCGTGAACTCATTGATCTCTCAATTAACCAAGTTCTTATACGTTGTCTCTTTACATCAGCGACCACAGTTCTTGCTATGTTACCTATGGCGATATGGGGTGGAAGTGCTGTCCATAATTTTGCATTACCCATGGTCTTTGGCATTATTATTGCTACATCGTCCTCTATCTTTATTGCCGCCCCCATTTTACTCCTGCTGGGGGATTGGTGGCGTAAACGAAATAATCGTACAAACACTCAACCACAATAAAATGCCATGCTGCTTCTATGATATACCGCCCCTTTCTTCTCATAAAAAAATTATAATCGTTTCAACTCATTCATTTTTTAATAAAAAGTCGTAAAGAATCCATGCTCCATGATACACCATTGATTACAACTATTGTTTTAGGTTTATGTTTAGCATTTATTTTAGGAATGATTGCTAGCCGTTTGCGTATCTCACCCCTCGTGGGATACTTGTTAGCGGGTGTTATTGTAGGGCCAAATACAGGTGGCTTTAGAATAGATTCCGTTATTATCAACCAACTCGCTGAAATTGGTGTCATTTTGCTGATGTTTGGTGTAGGATTACATTTTTCATTAAAAGACCTTTTATCTGTCAAAGCTATTGCTGTCCCTGCTGCCATCGCACAGATGGCATTCTCTACTTTTCTAGGCTTATGCCTGGGTTTGATCATGGGCTGGGGATTCAGTGGTAGTTTGGTCTTTGGTTTAGCTTTGTCAATAGCAAGTACTGTTATCCTGCTGCGTGCTTTGCAAGAACGCCATCTTATTGAAACAGAAAAAGGACGCATTGCTGTAGGATGGTTAATTATTGAAGATTTAGCGATGGTCCTTATACTTGTCCTCATACCATCGCTAGCAAACGTCCTTAGCAATACAAAAAAGGAGGCGATTGATCCTCTTGTTCAATGGTTAGATTTAAGTATTTGGGGAATTTTTGGTCTCACCATCTTAAAAGTCATTGTATTTATCGCCCTTATGCTCATTATTGGACGGCGCGTTATTCCGTGGTTATTAAAGGTGAGTGCACAATCAGGATCACGTGAATTATTCCGTCTGAGTGTCTTTGCCATTGCACTAGGAGTTGCTTTCGGAGCAGCTCACTTATTTGGGGTTTCTCTTTCTCTTGGTGCCTTTTTTGCAGGCATGGTTATGAGTGAATCAGAATTAAGCCATCGTGCAGCGGAAGAATCATTACCACTACGAGACGCGTTTTCTGTGCTGTTTTTTGTTTCTGTTGGCATGTTATTTGACCCAGGAAAACTCTTGACTCATTTTTTCCCTCTCTTAGCAACCTTGCTCATTATTATACTAGGAAAATCTGCTGTTGCCTTTGTCATCGTTAAAGCTTTTCGCTATTCCAATGCAACAGCTTTGACTATTTCTGCAAGCCTTGCCCAAATTGGAGAATTTTCTTTTATCCTTGCAGGTTTAAGTTTGAGCTTAGGACTTTTAAATAACGACGCCCATGATTTAATTATTGGAGGTGCGATTCTTTCTATTTTGCTCAATCCTCTTGTTTTCATTGCCTGTAATAAAATGAAAAAATACCTAGAAAATATCCCTGCAAATTCACAAGATACACAAAAAATCATTGATATTGATCCGCAAAATCCAGATCAAGAACTTTTACCAATGACCTTAAAAACTAACCATGTTGTGATCATTGGCTACGGTCGTATTGGTAAATGTGTTGCATTAGCTTTAATAAACAGAGATGAACCTGTAGTAATAGTCGAGGAATCGAGACGCCTTGCTGATAAAGCAATTGCAGACGGCTTCGAGACCATTTGCGGCAATATCATTCAACAAGAAATAATGAACGCAGCAAATATGAAAAATGCATACAAAGTTGTTATTACAATGCGAAGTACCATTGAAGTAGGAGAATGTATAGTGAATATACATGCAATGAAAAAAGATATTCAGATAATCACGCATGCACTTTCCGATGTAGAAACAACTTATCTTATTGATTTAGGTGCAGACGTCGTAGTAACTGATGATGAGGAAATTGCCAATGGTATTATCGAACATATCATGGAAAACAGATCTGTAAAAAATATGCACAATCATGAATTAAATTTATAAAAAACATAAAGTGGATAAAGAAGCGTGAAAATAAAGCAATTTATATGGCCATTTATTGGTATTTTAGCAATGCTGATATCTATCCGCATTCTTTATATCAAGCTCTCTGCTATTTCTTTTGGTGATGTATTGGAACGCTTGAACAATTTAAATACAGAACACTGGTTGCTAGCCTGTTCATGCTCTCTCTTAGCTTATGCTGCTCTTGCTGGATATGACCGGATTGCCTTACAACATTTGGGCCATAAAATTTCTTGGATTTTTATTGCTATATGTTCATTTACAACATATGCACTTTCACACAATATTGGTGCTTCAGTTTTTTCCGGTGCAGTCGTGCGCTATCGTGCCTATAAAATGAAAGGGTTAAATGGAACAGAAATTGCGATATTAGTAGGTTTTTGCTCTTTTACTTTTGTGATCGGCACAATTTTACTTTTTGGAATCGTTTTGATTCTGCGACCCGAAATTATCACTCTCATTCATGATGAGCTTCCCGAATGGCTTGGAACGACCGTTGGTGCAATTCTGCTTGGCTGTATAGCACTCTATACTTTTGGCAGCTGGCTTCAATTAAAACCCTTACACTTGAGCAAAAAAATTCAACTTTCCTACCCACGATTAAAAATCGTCATTCAACAGCTCCTCATTAGTCCGTTAGAGCTTTTAGCAGCAGCAGGAATTATCTACGCAGTTCTTCCGCACAACACAGATGTTCATTTTCTTTCTGTTCTCGGTGTTTTCTTAACATCTTTTACGATAACGCTTCTCTCCAATGCTCCAGCAGGAGGGATTGGTGTTCTTGAAGCCTTATTTATAACAGGTATGCCCCATATAAATCCAACCGATGTTATCGCAGCACTTATTGTATTTAGAATGCTTTATTTGATTATACCACTCATTATTTCGCTATTTGTTGTAGCGATTTTTGAATCTCACCAATACTGGAAACGTTCCACCAAAACACCGCCCGAATAAATAAAAAGAAGTCTATGCTTTCCTCTTTTGGTACGCATGTAAATAGCAGACAACACCGAATTGTAGTTTCGTGTGGAAATCAACGCAATCATTATCCTCATTTATTTTTTATATTAAACCTTGAAATGCCTCTCTTTCCATATCACCTCCAAGATACATGACATTTCAATTTCCCTCCAGAAAACTATTCTGGCAGCCTATCAATTGAATTTCTATATAGAAAAATAACCGCTCCTATAGATCTTCAAACAACTTTACTATTGAATATGGGGATTGCTATTTTTAATGTATTCTATAACACTTTTAATGAAAGGAAAGAATAAAAGGGGTTTCTATAAACGACTATACAAAAATACAAACAAAGATTTTACAAAATTTCCGTCTCTTAAAAATGCAGAAATAACGCATATGCAATCACTATTTTTAAGATTAATAACTATTTTATAAACAACTTTGCAGCATTTCTTCCCCCCCCTAGCATGCCATCGATAAAAGCCTTTTTCTAGTATAAAGATTACCCTGTTCTAATATAGAAATTCAGTGACAATTTAACTTTTTCATCTCTATGCTTCACACTCAAAAATCTGTTTAAAGAACAATGACAACACTGTCGTTTCACCAATCTTTATATTCTTTTCGTCTCTATAAATAAGAAAACGCTTTTCTATTACCTTGCCTTCAAAATAATTAGCTTTTTTCCGACAATACAAGCGGAGAGATAAGGATTTTAGATATATTTCGGCGGTCCATTTCGATAACTTTAAAGCGCAGACCATCAGCTTCAAAGCTTTCACCCTCATTCGGCAAATGACCAAAGCGCCAAAGCATAAACCCTGCCAGAGTAGTATAACGGTCTGCCTCATCAACAAGATTACGCTCAAGATAACCACTCAAACGGCGGATATCAGCATATCCTTCAACAAGAAGGCTTCCATCTTCAAGCTGTTCTGCTATCACCGGTTCTTCATCATCATCAGGAAAATCACCTGCAATAGCTTCAAGAATATCGGTTGGTGTTGCAATGCCTTCAAAAGATCCATGCTCATCAACAATAATTGCAAGCTGAATCGAAGAATGGCGTAATTGCTCCATCAATCGTAAAACACTTGTATTTTCATGAACGACAAGTGGTTCTCGCATAGCTTTTTTCCAATTGATTTTTTTGCCCTCAGCTAAATTCAAAAGGAGATCTTTGGTCAAAGCAACACCAACAAATTCATCCACTTTTTCACGTGCAAGAATTAAGCGGCTATGTTTAACCTGTTGTAACTCTTCACGCATTTCATTCTCGTCACCATTTAAATCCAACCACTCAATCTCATTACGTGGAGACATAATAGAGCGAACAGGACGATCAGCCAAATCGAGAACACCACGAATCATTTCTTTTTCTTCTGGCCGAAACAGCTCAGAAGCTGCTGCTTGTTCAGCAATGACATCTACAGTCTCACTAAGATTACCGTCTTTGTTTCCACCCCCTAAAAGCCTCAAAACAGCATCAGCTGTTCGGCCACGTAGATCATTTGTTGTAATCATCTTTTCACGATTACGACGTCCAATTTGATTAAACGCCTCAATGAGAACAGAAAAACCTATAGCCGCATACAAATATCCTTTTGGAATATGAAAACCAAAACCTTCAACAATGAGCGTAAAGCCAATCATCATCAAAAAGCCAAGACAAAGAATCACAATAGTGGGATGACGATTAATAAAACGCATAAGAGCGCCAGAACCACACATCATCACACCCATAGCAATAATGACTGCTATATACATAACCGCCGCCTGCTCTTTTGCAATCATACCTGTTGCAGTAATAATACTATCTAAGGAAAACACAGCATCAAGCACTACGATTTGAACAATCACCTGCCAAAAAACGACATAAGCAACACCTGTTTTTCTTTCATGCGAAATCCCTTCTAACCTTTCATGTAACTCTAGCGTTCCTTTTGCCAGCAAAAAAGCCCCACCACCAATCAAGATGAGACTATGCCAACTAAACACAAAGGATGAGAATGAAAAAATCATCGTATCGAGATTCATCACCCATCCAATAATCGTAAGAAGAAAAAGCCGCATAACTAATGCTAAAGTGAGACCTATCAAGCGTGCACGATCACGCAAATGCAGCGGCAACTTTTCGGCTAAAATTGCAATAAAGACAAGGTTATCTATTCCTAAAACAATTTCGAGAAAAATCAACGTAACCAAGCCAAACCACGCATGGGGATCAGCGATCCATTCCATCATAGTTCACCCTTTAAAAATGTCTTTAAAATTTTAAAAGCGCGCAGTTGATAAAACAAACTCATGAGCTTTTATTCTCATAATTGATCAAGCACATTGAACACAAATAGACTGCATCCAAAGCAAGCAACACCCACACATTACTTAAACGCATATGGTTGTTGATAAAGTTTATAACACAGAACGATGTCCCCCACCGCTTGCAACAACAAGAAGATTCCTCTGTATTTTCCTCGGGCATTACGCTCGATAATCCTTCAACTACAGTTCTGCATAATAATCAAAACATTTATTTATAGAGACATTTATAATGGGTCTATTTTTATATAAGATCAAGAGGAAGTTGGAAAAAAATCCGTTCTATGATGCCTTGTATAAACGCCAATGCTTTTGTTAATAAAAAACTTTATTGAAGTTCATAGAAGTTTCTATTTAACAAGCTAGTGCTTTATTAAAATAAAGGGCAACTTCTGTTGCCCTTTTTTGATATGGTTTTTATGTACAGATTTTATTTGTTCTCTTGAGTAGCTTTTCTTACAAAGAAAAAATATGTTACGCCTAAGAGAACAAAATATAATAGAGTATATTTTAAAGCTGTTAGGGTATCAGCTTCTAATGTTAACAAATAAAGCATGAAAGCAAAAAAAGCTAAAATAACCCCGCACATAACAACCCCTCCTGGCATTTTGTAAACGGACTCAGCATGTAGTTGAGGGTGATTACGACGATACACAATATAGCTAACCAGAATTACAGACCATACGAATAAAAATGCAACAGCTGAAATACTGGTCACAATTGTAAAAGCACTTATGATACTTGGAGAGAGCGATGCAATTGTGTATCCTAATAAAATACATAAGCAAGAAAAGAAGAGAGCATTGGCTGGAACATGGTATTTGGACAGTTTTCCCAAAAGGCGAGGCGCACCTTTTTGTGTTGCAAGCCCATATATCATGCGGCTGGTAGAAAAAATACCACTATTTGCTGAAGAGGCAGCCGAGGTGAGAACGACAAAATTCACCAAACCAGCAGCTATCGGAATACCAGCAAGCCAAAACATTGAGACAAAGGGGCTTTTATCTGGAATAACTTGATCCCAAGGTGTCACTGACATAATCACAACGAGAGAAAAGATATAAAAAAGTACAATACGAACCGGTATTGCATTAATTGCTTTGGGGAGAACTTTTTTAGGGTCTTTGACTTCAGCTGCAGTTGTTCCAGCAATTTCTATACCAACAAAAGAAAAAATGGCAATTTGAAATCCAGCAAAAAAACCCGTAATTCCTCGAGGAAAGATATCTCCACCGTTCCATACATGACTGAGAGAGGCAACAGTACCATTGGGAGAGGTAAAGCCAGTAACGATCATATAAAACCCAACAACGATTAATGCCAAAATTGCTATGACTTTGATAAGACCAAACCAGAATTCAAGTTCACCAAATAGTTTTACGGCAAAGAGATTAAAGATTAAAAAGAAACTAATACAAGAAAAAACAGTAATCCATGGATTGAGTGTTGGCCACCAAAAGTGCATATAAGTGATAATGGCAATAATATCCGCGGCTCCGGTTACAACCCAGCTCAACCAATAGCTCCAGCCGACAAAAAAGGCAATTCCTGGTCCTAACATATCGCTTGAAAAATCAATAAGAGACCGGTATTGGGTATTAGAAAGCAAAAGCTCCCCCATAGCGCGCATTACGAAGTAGAGAGCACAACCGATAATAGCATAAACGAGTATAATTGAAGGACCGGCAGCGCTGATTGTTTTTCCTGATCCCATGAAAAGACCTGTTCCGATCGCACCACCGATGGCGATAAGTTGGACATGGCGGTTGTCTAGTCCACGATGTAATTTTTCGTGATGATTGTCATCTAAATTTTGTTTATAATCCATTTTCTGGAGGTCCCTTTTATTATTTTAAGACGGAAATTACGTTCGAAAAGGTAAGATCTTTACATGGAAGCATGATATGAGTGAGTCGTAAAGGAGAAAAACATTTTTTATGGTTTCATGTGGAAAAAGGACAAAATATATGGAATCGATGACAGTGTCCTGTCTTACTCAAAAAATAATGTAACAGAAATTTGAGTGCCAAGTTCTGATTATAGCTTGAAGGGCTGATCAATGATTACTGAGAAGCCACACTGTGTTAGGCAGGCACCATTGAGGTGACGAACAGTTGTAAAGAACTGTAGAAGTTACCTATGTAGATCATTGCAAAAATTTGAGATGGAGCCATTGAGTTACATTATCTCCCTGTATATTAAGCATAATCACTGACGAGAAATACTTATTTTATCAGACAAATTATAGAGCTATTATCTTCTTAAAAAAATTTTCATAGCAAGAAATTTCGAATGATTTCTTCTTGGATAGCTATCGTTATGATAGGAGAATAAAGATAAAGAAGCAAACTCTGATATCAATTTCCAGAAGGATATTGTTGATTTAATGATACCTATGTCGTTAATCAGCGTTGAGGATTTGTCTCATTTTTGCTGAAAGACGATTTTAATGGATGTTTTATCCAAAATAAAACAAGTGAATAGAGCACAGAAATTATTTTAGAAGCACCAGCAAAGGGAATAATGGACAGATAAAGAAAACGGAACCTGCAATAGGCGTTATTAAGCTGGGAGCTTTAAATGGTATTGTAGTTTTATACTAGTTTTTTCACTAAGTGAGAAAAGATAGAGTTAAATTAGCAATATCTGATAATCTATTGTTTTATCTATAATTCTCATCATTAAATGCATTTTTTATCAAGTTGGATTTTGATATCCAAAATCGTAAAAATTACTGGAAATCAGAAAAAGTAAAAAGCTTGGAAAATCTCCTTGAGTACCGTTCGCTATAATCGACAAAACAGCTTGTTGTACCTTGATCCTCCTTATTCGACCGTTGAAGAACTACTACGAATACGACGAAAAGGTTTTGTTTAAGCGAGAGGATTATCAGACGATATCTAGACTCCTTGCACAAGTAAAAGGGAAGTTTTTTCTCTCACTAAATGATGTGCCCGAGATATGAAAAACCTTTAGTCAATTTACATTAAAAAGAGGTGAATAGATTTTATACATGCTACCCCCCCAAGCAATGCGATTGTCCGCTAAAAAATTGATCATTACAATTGCAATTTAAAAAAAGACTCATTGCAAGGTCTTTGAAACCCTTTGAAAAAATAAATTGGTACAAAACCTTGTGACAAATTATACAAAACCCGCCGATAAACTACAAAAATCCTATTCCCTAACTTTTATCCACTCATTCCGCACCTTAAAAAGGAAGATGAAAATCAATAGGTTATTGGTAATATAAAATTGAATGGTGGGTGATGAGGGGATCGAACCCACGACCCGCTGATTAAGAGTCAGCTGCTCTACCGACTGAGCTAATCACCCACAGCATCTCAAAAGATGAGAATGAACGGTTCTATAACGCTCCTAAGGAAGTATGTCTAGATGATTTTGTTGTTTTTTATATGGAAATGATAGAGAGTCCATAGCTAATCCAACTGTACAGTTAAAATATAATAGTACCCTCTTCAAGCTGAAAAGCACATCTGGTAATCACAAAAATACGGCTTAACAGCCATCTAAAATAAAAAAATTGATATGAAAATTTTTTTATATGAGAAATATTATTTCACTACTTTGTTTTTTCAAAAATGGCTTGCCAAAATTTCAAAAACATAAAAAAAACTCAAAAAAATTTCAAAGCCTTCTCTCTGTTTTATCAATCTCTACAGAAGAAAAAATTCACAAATACACTTTATTTCTCTGCCATATTTTAAAAATCTCCTATATAATCAATACAAAATCCTCATAAGGTTTTTCCTAATTGTGCAAGAAGCTGCACAGAATTCTTATTCACAACTTCAGAATAAAAAATCCTACGGTATTTCTCACTTCCTTTGTGCAAAAGAAAAGAACTCTTTCCCGTTTATGCTAATAAATAAAAAATAAATAACCGTGGATCAATCCTCTCTTCCGATTATCGATATCCCTATATTGAAAATCAACAATGTCCTTCTGGAAATTTAATCGCAGAATTTTTTTCTTTATTTTTATCCTCTATCGCAATTATAACAGCCCATAAAGAAATTATTTCCAACTTTCTACTATGAGAGATTTTTTTAAGAAGCTTACAATTCTATACTCTCTCTGAAAAAATCAGAACTCTTCCCTACCATACCATCTAAAACAATTATTGTACTTAGATTATATAGGAAAATGTCATATAAACGCATTATTTCACCCCACAGTTTTTCCATCTATTATAGATAATCCCAGCGGTTTCTTACGAGCATTTAGCAGCGCAAGAGCGATTGTCTAATCAATCATAATATGTCTTCTCATAGCCATCCCAGCGATACTTAAAACTCCGCACTCAAATTTCTGTTACGCTATTTTTCGGTGAAGCAGCATACTCTCGTTAATTTCATCTTCCTTTTCTTTGTCAACATAGAGTCATAAAAACCGTTTCTTCCCTTTACTCATGAGTCATATCATGCTTCGATAGAGGAGATTACCTTTTTTCAAGGGAATTTTTATCTTTATAAATAATTAAAGGGGGAACTTTCTTAAAATGAGCTATAAAAAAAATTTAGGAAAAAATCCTAAAAAGAAATTACAACGTGGACTAGCTAATCGCCATGTTCAACTTATCGCCATCGGCGGTGCGATTGGAACAGGTCTTTTCATGGGATCAGGAAAAACAATCAGCGCTGCCGGTCCTTCAATTATACTCGTTTACGCTATTATCGGTTGTGCTCTCTACTTCGTAATGCGCGCTATGGGGGAGCTTTTGCTTTCAAATACGCTGTATCGATCTTTTATTGATTTTTCAACCGATCTTCTTGGTCCATGTGTTGGATTTTTTATTGGCTGGACATATTGGTTGTGCTGGATTGTAACCGGAACTGCTGAAATTATTGCTATTGTCAGTTATACACACTTTTGGTGGCCTGAACTCAATTCGTGGATTCCTGTTTTAATCAGTCTTATGTCCTTTTTACTATTGAATCTCCTAGCCGTAAAACTGTTTGGTGAACTTGAATTCTGGTTTGCTCTTATCAAAATCGTAGCAATTTTAGTATTAATTACTGTAGGATTTTACATGATCTTTACCGGTTTTACCTCTCCAAATGGCACTGTTGCTTCCCTTAGCAACATATGGAATGGTGGAAATATTTTTCCTCGAGGCATTACAGGATTTTTTGCCGGATTCCAAATTGTTATTTTTGCTTTTGTTGGTATCGAACTCGCTGGAACAGCTGCAGCTGAAGTAAAAGAACCTCAAAAAGCCTTGCCAAAGGCAGTCAATTCAATACCGATCCGCATTGTTTTCTTCTATATTTTCTCTCTTATTGTGATTATGTCTGTCACCCCTTGGAATCAAATCATTCCAGAAAAAAGCCCATTTGTAACGATGTATGCACTTATTGGTATTCCAACTGCTGCTGGTTTGATGAACTTTGTCGTTCTCACCTCGGCTGCCTCTGCAGCAAATAGTGGTATTTTTTCTACCAGCCGCATGATATATGGGCTCGCAACACAGAAAGGTGCTCCTAAGTTTTTAGGAAAACTTTCTAGCAACCGCGTCCCAGCCAACGCATTACTCTTCTCATGTTTATGCATCTTATTAGGTTATGCAGTTTTATCACTATCTCCAACCGTCATAGCTGCTTTTACAATCGTGACCACTATAGCAGCAATTTTGTTTATATTTGTATGGTCTGTAATTTTAATCAGCTATATTGTCTATCGTCGCAAACGTCCCCTCCAGCATACCGTATCTCCGTATAAAATGCCCGGAGGTGTTTTTATGTGTTGGACTCTTCTAATCTTCTTTGCATTTATTATTTATTTGTTGTCATTAGAAACCGACACTGCAATAGCTTTGAAATACACTCCAGCGTGGTTTATCTTTTTAGGAATTGTATACTTTCTTTTTGGAAAAAAGAATTTGCAAACGCAAAAACTTGAAAAATAAAGCCTATGCATGAAAAGCATATTAAAAAAGGGTAACTCAAGTTACCCTTTTTATGTATAAAGCATAAGAGCCTTCGACATAGTATTTCATATGAACTTCAATTACGCTCTTTATCAACCAAAGCATTAGACTTTATCCAAGGCATCATAGAGCGGAGTTTTTTACCAACTTCTTCGATAGGATGATTATCATTTAAACGCCGCATGCCTTTAAAATGAGCAGCACCAGCTTTGTATTCTTGAATCCAATTCGATGTAAATTTACCCGTCTGAATATCCTTCAAAATACGCTTCATTTCTGCTCTAGTTTCATCGGTGATCACGCGTGGACCAGACATATATTCGCCCCATTCAGCGGTATTGGAAACCGAATAATTCATATTTGCAATGCCACCTTCATAGATGAGATCAACAATCAGTTTAACCTCATGTAAACACTCAAAATAAGCCATTTCCGGCGCATAACCTGCTTCCGTTAGCGTTTCATAACCTGCGCGAATAAGCTCAACAAGACCACCACAGAGAACAGCCTGTTCACCAAAAAGATCAGTTTCACACTCTTCTTTAAATGTTGTTTCAATCACCCCAGCACGTCCACCACCAAGACCACATGCATAAGACAATGCTACATCATGAGCATATCCTGAAGCATCTTGTGCAATCGCAATTAAGCAAGGAACACCACGACCACGTTGGTATTCATTGCGAACTGTATGACCAGGACCTTTAGGAGCAATCATCACGACATCAACTGTTTTTTTAGGTTCAATTAAGCCGAAATGAATACTCAAACCATGTGCAAAAGCAATCACTGCCCCATCACGTAAATGATCATGAATATGCTCTTTATAAATATCGGCTTGCAATTCATCTGGCGTTGCCATCATAATGAGATCTGCCCATTTTGCTGCTTCAGCAACACTAACAACCTCAAAACCATCCGCTGTGGCCTTTTTAGCTGTTGCCGACCCTGAGCGCAAAGCAATTTGCACATTTTGCACACCGGAATCTTTCAGATTTAAAGCATGGGCACGCCCTTGTGAACCATAACCAACAATGGCTACTTTTTTCTCTTTAATCAAATTAATGTTCGCATCACGATCATAATAAACACGCATGAAAATACTTCCTTATATTTACATTTAAAATGAATTTAAATTCTTATTGAAGAAAAAAAGCTACCCCTCCGCACTTCACACACTATGAATAACCACATCATTATTCATAAAAACACGACATCTGAATAATCTCTAAAGTTTAAATCTTCTACACAAAAAATATGACCCAAAACTTCCCCAAAATATCCAGATCAAAAATAGACTTCAGCCGCTACTCTACAAAAAACGAGGCATTATACAAAACAACATTGCCGAAGAAAAACATACTCTAGAATCCCACTCTTCTTCGCACGATAAACCCTTGTCTTCTTGAAATTAAGATACACCATGCGATCCTTCAGCATGAACTAAATTAAAGTGGATAGCAAGAAAAATTATAAAATGAGCAGTGTATTTCTATACACTCTAGCTAGCGCCAAAACTTAACTTCACCTTTCTCATTATAAAAACATTATTCGTACAATGCTCTATACAATTTTTTGATAAAAATAATATTTTCAAAATTTTATTTTCATCTCTCCTTAAAGAGCACATAAAACGATTTCAACTAAAAAATATCTTCATAACCAAGAAGCATGAATATAAAAAATTTAATGCGCTAAAAAATAGAGTGAGCCACAAATCAATAGATTGCCAGCAGAGCGGTGTTGTTTATCTCACCATGTGCAAAATTATTCTTTTGGAAAAAAACTAACAAAGCATTATTAAGATCCCAGCCGCAAAATTGAGCAAAGTATTATGACAACAACCGGACAAAACGTTGAACAGTCTCATGCATTCCATGTTCTAATGCATCAGCAATAAGTCCATGACCAATAGAAACTTCATCAAGCCAAGGAATACGACTAACAAGAGCAGGAAGATTCGTAATCGTCAAATCATGTCCTGCATTGATACCTAAGTGCAGCTCCTTGGCTTTTGTTGCTGCTAAAACAAGTTTATTGAGCTCTTGATCCTGTTTTGTCTTATCTTTAAACGCACCCCCATAAGGCCCAGTATAAAATTCCACACGATCAGCACCAATTGCTTTAGCAATTTCAAGACCATCGACAAGAGGATTAGCGAATAACGACACACGAATTTTTCTTTTTTTCAAGCGCTGAATAATGGACGCCAAAAATTCTGCATCGCGAGCAAAATCCCAACCATGATCAGAGGTTGACTGAGCTGGATCATCAGGGACAAGGGTAATCTGATCAGCATATTTTTCTGCCAAATCCAAAAATGTAGCGCTTGGATAACCTTCAATATTAAATTCAGCCGTAGGAAAAGAGCTGTTAATTAAACAGCGTATATCCGGCAAATCAGTAAAACGAATATGCCGTTCATCAGGTCGTGGATGAACCGTCAAACCAGCCGCACCAGCTGTAAGTGCGATATGCCCAATATTCTTAATATTTGGCCATGGAAGATTACGGCGATTGCGCAAAACAGCAACAGCATTGAGATTAACCGAAAGTTTTACTGCCATATACATCCCTATTTACATATATATTTCTAAAGACAGAAAAAAATACATTCCCCAGCATAATCCCAAACAATAAAAATATTTTCCTCTATCGAACAATCGTCAAACGCTCTGCCGCACGGGTAATTCCGGTATAAAGCCAGCGTGCATACATATCACGAAATGCAAAACTTTCGTCAAATAAAACCACATTGTCCCATTGCGATCCTTGCGCTTTATGAACAGTTAATGCATATCCATAATCAAAATCATCATATCTTTTTTTTAATTGCCATGAAATCTCATTATCAGGATTTTCAAACGCTGCTTTTAAAAGTTTAATCTTCACCACCCCACGCTCGCTCTCTTCTGGCTTAACGAGAAGATTAACACCCGGTTTAACAGTTTCCTTCTGTGAAGTAAGAACTTTCCATAAAGAGCCATTCAACAAGCCTTTAGCAGGATCATTACGCAAACATACAAGCTTGTCTCCCGCTTGTGGATAATCCGCTGTAAACCCCTTCAACTCACGCAAACGTTTATTATAAAGATAACGCGTTCGATTAATCCCTACCAATACCTGATCAGCCTCCAAAACCAATTGTTGATTGACCTCTTTACGTGTAACAACACGCGCTGCCCCGTAATCGCCATAAGTAATATCGCGTCCTTCACGCACATCCATAGCTAAACGAACAATCGGATTATCCTGCGCTTGTCGGTGAATCTCTGAGAGAAGAAAATCTGGTTCTCCATTGGAAAAAAATCCTCCTCCTGAGATAGGAGGCAACTGACCTGGATCACCAAGAACCAGAATAGGCGTCCGAAAACTCATTAAATCACGCGCCAATTTTTCATCTACCATCGAGCACTCATCAACAATAATGAGCTTAGCTTGTGCAGCCGCACTTCTTCGATTTAATGTAAATGTTGGAGCAATAGACTTTTTTCCTGTTATTTCATCAGAAACTTCCTCTTCTCCACGTGGACAATAAATCAGCGAATGAATAGTACAAGCATTGCTTGCACCTTTAGAACGTAAAACCTGCGCTGCCTTCCCGGTAAAAGCAGCAAACTGGACAGAACCATCAACTGTTTCTGCAAAATAGCGCGCAAGCGTTGTCTTACCCGTCCCCGCATAACCAAAGAGACGAAAAAGTGGAGATCGCCCCTCTTTTAACCACGCAGCAACAGCCCTTAATGCACTATCCTGTTCCCGTGAAAACTGCATAGCTTACCAACATAAGATTTGCATAAAAAGAGCAATATTTTGAAAAAAAATGACTATCAAGAAAAACTTTTTTATTAAGGATTGCTGACACACGCCCATCTAACAACTTTCATAGCACAATTATCAATTATTTACCCATTGCTTTTTCAAGATATTGTAACAATCTAAATTTTATCTATACATCGATCTTCTTGGTAACACCTTATACTTATCAAATAAAATATCATTTTTTACAACAGTAACACCAACAATGGAATATGCATATCTTAAATTTAAAATAACACCTATATACGCTTTTTCTAACCAAAATTTAGAATGAGAAAAAGAGCATTGCAATTCAAAACCCTTGCTAGAAAAAATGTCCTTAACAGGATAAGAATAATGTAATTTTATGAATACTATTTACAC
This sequence comes from Bartonella gliris, assembly GCF_045277155.1. Classification (GTDB taxonomy): domain Bacteria; phylum Pseudomonadota; class Alphaproteobacteria; order Rhizobiales; family Rhizobiaceae; genus Bartonella; species Bartonella gliris. The sequence continues at coordinate 107,819 of NZ_CP123962.1, read as the reverse complement.
AATCAATCAGCTTTCTTGCACATAAAAATAAAATACATCCACTATTACGAAATAATAATTAAATATATCAAAAACCTTTTGGCAGAAATCGAAATAGCTCTCAACAAAACCACTTAATCCTATGATGATACACCTATAAAGTTCCTATCTCCCTCTTATCATGAGTTTAATAAATTTACTCTTCATGCTACAAATAAGTTATATCTCAACGAATAAAGAAAGACATCACGCTTATATGAAGCACGCTTTATCTCGCACAAATATTTAGCTTTTTCTGTTTCGACAATAAAATCTGGTTCGTAAATATGGCCTTCGTGATAGTCTATTATAAGAAAACTGGGACATGGTTTTAGTCCAGCGTAGCACTTCAGGTTCGTCCTCTAGAATATGAGAAAAGCGCAATTCTCCATCTACTGAGTCAAATTTTTTCTTTTTGTTGCAATGTTTTAAAGTTTATAAAAATTAACTGATTAATGCTATTCTTATTGCTAGAAATAACAATGAAATCAAGGGGTATAATTTGCTAATAGGCTTAGCGTTATATCAAAATATCAGTGGTAAGATTGCTTTTGATTGTTTTAGAAATGAAATAATGAGCGCAAATATTGATGAATGAAACGGGAGGGTTAAATTGAAAATATTAATTCCAGATGACTATCAAAAAGCCACCCTAACATTACAGTCTATTACAAAATTAATGAAATCGCATGAAGTGCTGGTTATAAATAATTTAGCTAAAGAATGTGATTTAGAAGATAAGCTCAAAGAGATAGATATTCTTATCTTAATCAGAGAGCGGACTATAGTTGATAGAAATCTTCTCCTGAAACTGCCAAATTTAAAATTAATCTGCCAAACAGGCCCTATAGGTTCACATATTGATATAGAAGCTTGTAGAGACTTAGGAATTGAAATATTAGACGGTGGTGGAGATCCAACTTCTGCTGCTGAATTTGCGTGGCTCTTAATGATGTCTGCGCGTAGAAAACTCTGTAAATCTGTGTCTGATATGAAAAAAGGACGATGGCAAACAACATTTGGCAACCAAATGAAAGGGGCGACTCTTGGAATATTCGGATTTGGGCGTATTGGTAAAATGGTTGCTCAATATGCTCAAGCTTTTGGCATGTCCATTTTGGTTTATGGGAGCGAGCGTTCAATGCAAGAAGCAAAAAATTTAGGTTATCATTTTACGCATTCAAAAGATGAATTTTTTAAACGTCCTGACATTATATCCGTACATTTACGTTTAAGCGATAAAACCAGAGAAATCATTCAATTAGATGATCTATTGAGCATGAAACCTCATGCTCTTTTTGTCAACACAGCGCGTTCAGCTTTGGTTGAAAAAGGGGCGATAGAAAAAATACTAAGTTTGGAAAATTCAACTTACTTTGCACTGGATGTTTATGACAGCGAACCAGTATATGAGAGCAAATTATTGCAATCAGAGAGAGTTCTTTGCACACCGCATCTGGGCTATGTGACTGAAGAAAGCTTTGAGAATTATATGGAAAAAGCTTGCCAAAATATAGCATCTTTTATGAAGAGCGCTTAATGCCGGCTGAGCCAATGTTTGTAGAATTTATCTTATATCGCTAGCGCATCAAATTTGCACTATACATAATAGCTTATTTCCTTAGCTTTCATATTAATACCAATCGTATTGATAGATTTTTATGTAATCAGCGTAAAATACCTCATTTATTGTTGCACTCATTATTAAAAAGGCTACGGATGCCTTTTAATTGGAGGGGGGGCATAGTGAGCAATAATAAATTTATAGAAAAAAATTATTATCGATGGGTTGTATTGTTTGTTGCTACTATCGCTCAAGCATCAGCTTGCTTCTTTGTTCAAGAGATTGGTCCTTTAGCTGAATTTTTTAAGAGGGATTTCTCGCTTAGTGACTCTCAAATAGGTTTGCTGTCTTCAGCAGCGCAATTCCTACCTATTATTGGATTACTTATAGCTGGCGAATTACTAGACAAGTTTAACGAGCGCTATATTGTTGGCGTTGGCGCACTCGGCGTTTCTGTCACTCTTTTGTTGGGAGCAATCGCAGATAACTATATTTTCCTTTTGGTTTGTTTGCTAATTGTAGGGGGATTTTATAGTTCTGCTCAACCTGGTGGCGCTAAATCTGTTTCTTCATGGTTTCCACAATCGCAGCGCGGATTTGCAATGGGAATAAGGCAGGCGGGGCTACCATTAGGTGGAGCATTAGCTGGGATGGTTCTTCCTGCTAGTGCGCTTGTCTATGGCATACAAGGTGCGTTTTTAGTCGGTGCCATCGTTTCTTTTTTAGGGGGATGTATATTTATTATTTTTTATCACGCACCAGCAAAAGTTGTAGCTATCGTTCCAGAAAGCAAAGCAAGAGTTTCGTTCTATGCAAATGTAAGATCTCGTCTTGCGATGTTGGCTGCGCCGCATATGAAGAATATTATTTTTTCAGGCGTTTCACTTGTGATCGTTCAATATGTTTTAACCATTTTTATAACTGTTTATTTTTATAGAATCTATCACCTGCCTCTAGATAAAAGTGCTTATTTGTTTTTTGTTTCACAGGCTTCTGGTGCCTTAGGAAGAATTATTTTAGCAGCGTGGAGTGATCATTGTAGAAAAGGACGATTTTTTCCTGTCTTGTTTTGCATGATTGCAGTCGTTTTTGGATTTTTAATATTAATTTTGGGCATGAGTGGATCCATAATTTATTTAACTATTTTATCTGCTTGGTTAGGTTTTTTTGGATTAGGATGGTATGGCCCTTGGGTTGCTTATATTGTAGACTCTTCGCCGAAAGAAAGCGTTGGCTTTTCTCTGGGTTTAGCAATGTCTGTAAATCAAATCGCAATTATTGCTGCTCCACCATTATTTGGATTAATCCAAGATTTTACAGACACTTATTTACTAACATGGCTGATCTTAATTTTAATGATTGTTCTTTCACTTTTTTTAATAAAAAAGTAGAGAAATATAATTGGGGAGGAAATTATAATGATAAATGAAAATACTTTTGAGTTGAGCAATGGCGAAAGAGACAAACTTTGGAAGGCTTTAGACCATGTTATTTATGATCCATACGGTGGTATTGAATATTCGGTTAAGCTAAAAAAATAGCATTTTCGCTGCTACCACATAGAATATTGACAATTCTTATGAATCAAAAGGGAGCTCTTACCCCTAGACCATATTTAATCTTTGAAAACCTTCCTATTGATAGACAAATTAACATACGTCACCTAATCCTTATAATTTAGGTGCATCTTGTAAAAGTAGCTATATGAGCGAAAATTTAATTATGATGTTTTCTTTATTAATCGGAGAGCCTTATTCAATTAAGTTTGAAGGCGAACATATAGTAAATAACCTAGTTCCTTTAGAGGATAATAAAAAAGATTATACAGGATTAGGATCTGAAGTTGAGTCAGATTTTCATATAGAAAATTCTGCACTAAAATTTATAAGGAGTTTAAATTTATCTCCTAAAGGGATACTTTTAACTGGTGTTCGCAATGATGTTGATGGCCCATTAACGAGAATATCTGATGCACGTCTAGCTTTAAAACTTTTAAGTGAGGAGGATTTGAGTAGCTTAAGGGATAATTTATATATAATTAATGTTCCCTATAGATGGAGAAAAAATGTGGTAACCTCTACAAGTAAAGTGCCCCTCGTTCAAGGGGACAGTGAATTCCCAGATATCAGTGCTGTTTTTTATCCGGGCATGTTAGAGCCACAGTCAAAAAAAGCCAAGGAAGCTTTAGATCATTTTTATGAAGCTATAAGGCTGTATCTTTTGGAATTGATGTACAACCAGGAAGATTATTATACATTGATAACAGAATAGCTCTATACTCTAGAGATAAATTTTTTGGATCATTTGATCGTTATAAAAATCCAATGCGGTGGATTCAAAGAGTGTTTGTGTCTGCAGATTTATGGAATCATAGATATGTAGAACAAATAAAAGAAAGAGTATTTGATTTTCAATGTTAATGTCCTGATAATGATATGATGTTGAGTATTATTCTGGTTTATATATATTGACTACACATCTCATATGTATAGATTTCGCCCGCATAATCAGGTGAGGTTACTACCTGATTATAAGCTATGGTGGCCAATGGATTTTCTATGGCTGCATTTGATCTTTGTTATTTTTGCCCTTCCTTTCAAGCCGCTAGGAGGGATTCTCCTATCAAGCCCTTGAAGGAGCGATTTTCAGTAATTTCATAATGCGAAACCCAAACATAGTGACAAATTTTTCTATTGTTTTCACAAGTATGACGGTTTGCATGGTTGCACCCTTCAAGCACGGTGGCTTTTTTTCTTGCACGATGGAATCTTTCATATATGAGACAACATAATTAATTTATAACAGATAATTCAATGTATTATCTAAAAAATGCAACGAAATAGCTATTAATGTGAACATATGAATTAAAAAACAAACATCGCGTACAAATAAATTCAAACATAATTGGGCACACGACTTATAACATTTTTTAGATGAACAAATAATAATACATCCCATGTCTTTAAACAAAGAATGAAAATCATAAAATGAGCTCTAAGGATAATAGGAACTCTCCACAAAAAAGAGACAGAGATGAAGACTCCAAAGACTTCATCATCACCATCCTTCACTATTTTGTTAACATATTCATTTTATACAAGAATCTTTCCCTCGGAAGAAACAGCATTTGCAACGGCTTCATCATTAGCTTCATCAGGTAACAGCATATCGTTATGGGCACATCCCGATGGGATCATTGGAAAACAATTTTCTAAATTAGCAACACGACAATCGAAGAGAACAGGCTTATCACAGTCAAGCATTTGCTGAATTTTATCATCAAGTTCATCGGGTTTTGAACAACGGATCCCAACCGCTCCATAAGATTCTGCCAATTTTATAAAATCAGGCATCGATTCCGTATAAGAATGAGAAAGACGGTTGCCATGCAACAATTGCTGCCATTGACGGACCATCCCCATATACTGATTATTTAAAATAAAAATCTTTACAGATGCATTATGCTGAATTGCCGTTGCAAGCTCTTGAATATTCATCTGAATTGAAGCATCACCAGAGATACACACAACAAGGGCATCAGGATGAGCGATTTGAACACCAATAGCAGCAGGCAAACCATAGCCCATAGTTCCAAGACCACCAGAAGTCATCCAATGATTTGGTTTATCAAAGCGATAATATTGTGCTGCCCACATCTGATGCTGTCCAACATCCGTTGTGATATAAGCGTTCGCACCTTTGGTAAGAGTATAAAGTCGTTCAAGAGCATATTGTGGCATGATAACATCTTTTTTCTCCGCATATGCCAATGAATTACGAGCTTTCCAACGGTTAATTTGCGTCCACCACACATCACGAACTTCACTGTTAAACACTGGTTGATGTATCTTTAAGAGTCGCGTCATATCTTCTAAAATGCAAGCCACATCACCAATAAGTGGTACCTCTACCTTTACTATTTTATTGATGGAAGAAGGATCAATATCAATATGGATAATACGCGCATGAGGTGCAAATGCATCAAGTCGCCCAGTAATACGATCATCAAAGCGAGCACCAATAGCCAGCATAACATCACAATCATGCATGGCCATATTAGCTTCATATGTTCCATGCATCCCAAGCATTCCAAGCCAATTTTTACCAGAGGCTGGATAAGCGCCAAGTCCCATGAGGGTTGAAGTAATCGGAAAATCCCCCAATTGAACCAAATCACGCAAAAATTGCACAGCTTCAGGACCAGATGAAATAACACCACCACCAGAATAAATAACAGGACGTTTTGCATCTAGTAAGAGAGAAACAGCATATTCAAGAGCCTGAGCATTCCCTTTCGGCTTTGAAGAAGAACGCATAGATGTCAACGCGTGAGGCGCTCTATAAATTCCCGAAGAAAATTGAACATCTTTAGGAATATCAACCAAAACTGGTCCTGGGCGTCCTGATTGAGCAATAGTGAAGGCTTCATGGATAATCGCCGCAAGATCATTCACATCTTCAACCAAACAATTATGTTTGGTACAAGGCTTTGTAATACCAACCGTATCAGCCTCTTGAAAACCATTTGTTCCAATCACTGTTGTCGGCACCTGACCAGAAAAACAAACAAGAGGGATAGAATCCATGAGTGCATCTTGCAGAGGTGTTACAGCATTCGTTGCACCCGGACCAGAAGTCACAAGCATGACCCCCACCTTCCCTGTACTGCGCGCATAACCTTCAGCAGCATGCCCTGCCGCTTGTTCATGACGTACCAAAATATGTTGAAGTGAATCTTGTTGATAAAGAACATCAAAAATAGGAAGAACAGCCCCACCAGGATAACCAAAAAGATGTTTAACCCCTTGATCAATAAGAGCCTGAACCACCATTTCAGCTCCCGACATTATTTTTCCGTCCGCACTCTCTTTCGCTCTTGGATGATTTATCATTTTCCCCACTCGCCCATTTATAGCACAATAAAAAAAGGCTCCCAAAGGAGCCTATTACACGCGAAAACATGTATCGTATAATTATCCCCCCATTTAAAACGCACGATACACTGTAAGAAAGATATTCCTTATAGGCAAAAGTTTTAATTCCATCAATGCCATTCGTCAATCAAAAATTATCTTTTTAAAAACTTTCCATTCCAAACGCTCTCTTTATAAAATTTCTATAGCGTTTCATCTGAAGAAATACGTATCCATTTCTCATCAAATTGATTACGAAACCATGTCATTTGCCTTTTGGCATATCTTCTCGTTTGTATCTTCACTGTTTCAAGAGCATTCTCAAAGCTCCTATATCCATTCAAATAAGCTATAAATTCAGGCACGCCAATAGCCTTCATCGCTGGTAATAAAGGAGAAAGCATAAGCTTTTTCATAGCAGATACCTCTTCTAAAGCTCCCTTTTCAACCATATAATCTAACCGCTTATGAATGCGTTCATAAAGCCATTGACGTGGTGGAATGAGAAGAATTTTTTCTGAAAAATTTGGCGAAATCAGAGAGGGCGTTTTTTTCTTCTGCCACCAGCTAAGCTTCTTACCAGTTGCATCATAAACCTCTAAAGCACGGACAATACGCTGACCATCTTGCGAAGAAATTTTCTCAGCAAGAACAGCATCAACCTGCAACAACTGGCGATAAAGGTTTTCAGTTCCCTCTTTATCAAGCAGAAGTCGCCATTTCTGCCGCACGGCATCTGGAATATGGGGGATTTCCGAAATCCCTCCCAAAAGAGCATGAAAATAAAGCCCCGTTCCGCCAACAAAAATAAGTGATTTCGACGTGTAAGTAGTTAAAAGCTTTCCAACATCACATAACCACTGTCCCACTGAATAATGAAGAGCAGGATTCACATAACCGTAGAGATAATGTGGAACAATTGCAGTCTCAAACTCCGTAGGCCGTGCTGTTAAAATATTTAAAACATCATACACCTGCATTGCATCAGTGTTAATGATAAGAGCATTTTTTTCTTGAGCCATCTGTAAAGCAAGCGCTGACTTCCCACTTGCTGTTGGCCCGGCTATCAATGTAATCGTTCTCTGTGTCATCAATGGAAATTCCTTATAGCCATCACGCATCGACTTATTGCAACATGCACGATACTCCCCAAAGACCCTGTATTCCATCTCCCCTGTATTCTATCCCCATTGTCACAGAGTGAGCTTTTCAAACGAAAATAAGACCTCTATAGTTAACACAGAGAAAGTGCCTAGATCGTTTTAATCCCTTTAAAATAAGCACAATAACAATGCTAAAAGAATTTCAAAATATTTCTCTTGCTATTATCATTCAATAACAAAATACAGCCACAAAAGCTCTTTCAGAGAGACCATCATAAACAAACATACGCTTTGCAAGCATATACTAAATAATACTGAGCTTAACCCCCATAACCAAACGGCTTCATCTTTTTATAAAAAATGGTTGGCATTCTGACTTATAATCAGTACTATTTTCTTCAAGCTCCCCTTTCTTGCAACAGTTTCTTTTCCATCTGCCATAAAGAAAGACGCAGCGATGCCCATAAATTAAAGACTTTGATATTCATCTTTTTGTATAATGGCTCTTTTGAAAACTGAAGAGAGTAAACTATCACCTATCGCACACTTTAAGAGCCGTAACAAAAATACAATCTCCTAAATATCAATCCATTGGAAGCGTTACAAACCTTAACTCTCCATCTGGACGAGCAACAATGAATAAAGCATTTTTACGTCCAGCTTCACGTAATTTATGAATACGTTTTTTAGCCTCATCAACCGTTGTAACAGCACTTTGATTGATATCAACAATCACTTCACCAATGCGAATACGTTTTTTATCTGCCGCGCTATTTTGTGCAACAGATGTTACAACCACCCCCTGAAGTTTATCAGCAATTGAATAACGTTGACGTAAGTCCGCTGTAAGCTCAGATAATGTCATTCCCATAAATTGCATTGTCACGCCTTTCGATACAGCATCACTTTTTTTATCATCGGCTTCTTCTGCTGTATTTTCATTTGCGTCTGTTTCAATTAAACGTCCAAGCTTAACTTTTACTGTTTTTTCTTGCCCATTCCGCAAAACAGTAACATCCACAACTTTCCCTTCCTGACTTTCCGCGACCAAACGCGGTAAATCGCGTGCATGCTTAATTTTGGCATTCCCAAAGCAAAGAATGATATCTCCAACCTGCAACTGACTATTATCTACATCCGTCTGTTCCATTTTACCTGCAACCAACGCCCCTACAGGGTTCTCTAGGTTCAAACTTTTTGCAACATCCTCTGTCACCGGTTGAATACGAATAGCTAACCAACCGCGCCTTATTTCTCCAAAATCACGCAATTGATTAATAACAGAAAGAGCCATATCAGATGGTATAGCAAAACCAATACCAATCGATCCTCCAGAAGGTGAAATAATTGCTGTATTAATCCCTATCACTTCACCATTTCTATCAAATAACGGGCCTCCAGAATTGCCTTGATTAATTGCTGCATCTGTCTGAATAAAATTATCATAAGGACCAGCATTAAGATCACGATTGCGTGCAGAAATAATACCAACCGTGACACTACCACCAAAACCATAAGGGTTACCAATAGCCATAACCCAATCACCAATGCGCGCCTTTTCTGAATCTCCGAAACGTACAGCTTTTAATTTTTTTCTTCCTACCTCCACTTGAAGCAGTGCCAAATCGGTCTTACTGTCTTTTCCAAGCAATTTTGCTTTTAGCTTTGTACCATCAGTAAAATTAACTTCAATGTCATCAGCATCAACGATAACATGATAATTTGTAACGATAAGCCCTCTTCGCGCATCAATCACAAAACCAGATCCCAAAGAACGTACCTTCTGAAACTGGCTACCTTTTTGACCATCTTTAGATGTAAAAAAATCATTAAAATATTCTTGTAGCAATGAATCCTTTGGAATAACAGGTACAGAAGTAAGTTCATCCTGTTCAGTCCCATCAACTGTCTGTGCTGTGGAAATATTCACAACTGTCTCCAAAAGTTCAGCAGCTAAATCAGGAATAGAAAGTGGTGTATTTTTTTCCTCCCTCGCCCAAGACAAACTAATTGTCCCTAATAAAAACAAAGCTACACTGACGGTGAATCCCATAGCAAAGCGCTTCAGAGACATATTATTACACCTAACATTTTTACCCATAATGTGCCTTCGATAAATACTGCAAAGAGCCTCACTAAATTTATCTCTGTAAAATCAGTATAGCTCAACACTCTCTACCATTTTCATCATAAAAGAAAATGACCACGGGAGCTCAAAACGCAATCCATTGCCCTATCTACTCTTCCACGGATTTTTTATCTGTATTATTAAGTCCAGTCTTCACTGTTGGTAAGAATGCTTTATTTGCTTGCGGCGGATTACGAAAATAGAAAAAGAAATCCTCATTTGGTGAAATCACCATCGGAGTATGTTCTAAATTCTTGTATTGCTCCATTGCCAACCAAAAATCGTAAAAGGATGGATTAGCCTCCCGCGCGTTCAATAAAAGGCGAATACTTTCAGCCTGACCTTCACCACGGGTAATTTCGGCATCACGCTTTGCAGCTGCTACGATTTCTTCATATTCACGATTAGCTTCCGCCACAATACGGTCTCGTTCCTGCTGACCACGCGCACGAATATTTTCAGCAGCAGCCTCACGTTCAGCCGCCATTTGTCGATAGACATCTTCTGAAACAGCATCTGTTAAATCGGTTTTGCGAATACGCACATCAACAATGGTAATCCCCAACGAACCTGCATCTACAGAAAACTGCTTTTGCACTTCAGCCATCATCGCTCCCCGTTCATCCGATAAAGCCGCTTTAAATTCTCGCTTACCATAAACGGCACGCAAAGCGTCAATAAAACGTGATGCAAGATTTTCACGGGCAGCAATTTGCGGACGCCCAGAAGAAATACGCTGTAAAAACAACTTAGGATCTGTAATACGATAAATAAAGAACGCATCCACTTCATAATAGGCACCACCACGAACCTGTACAGATTGTGTAGGAACATCGTAACGCAACAACCGATTATCAACAATGATCATCTTATCTACAAAGGGCATCTTCAAATAGATCCCAGGATTAGATTCTACCTGAACAATTTGCCCAAAACGCTTAATTGCTACTTGTTGACGAGGATAAACGATAAAAACGGACATCCACAAAACCATCAAAACAAGCCCTATAGCACTAAACACAAACAAAAAACGAGACTGCTGCATAATTAACGTCCCCCAGAAATGCGAGAATTCAATAGCGATACAGGACGCGCTGATGTTGCCTTCACTTTGTCTGATGAATTGCTACGCAACAATTCGTTCAGAGGTAAATAGGGCACCGCTGGCGAATTTGCTTGATCAAGAACCAGCTTATTTGGTGAAGAAAGAATACGTCCCATCGTCTCCATATAAAGACGGTAGCGAGCAGCCTCTGGTGAAATTGCAGCCTCACGAGCTATCGCCTGAAAACGCTCAGCACGCCCTGTTGCCTCTTCAACCATTTGTGCTTTTTCACCTTTTGCTATTTCCCGTGTCCGTGAAGCTTCACCATTCGCTAAACCAATCTTCGTAAAACGCACACGATTTCCCTCTTCAATCATTCTTCCACGTTCCTGCTCCGCCTGCTGAACAGAATTAAATGCAGCAGCAACTTTTGTAGGAGGAGCAGCTTCACTGATAGACACACGGCTTATTTCAACACCAAGTTGATATTTATCTACAGTCAACTGGATAATCTTTCTGACGTCATTAGCAACTTCTTCTTTCTTGTCACGTAAAACATCATCAACTGGCCTAGAACCAATAACCTCACGCATTGCACTCTCCGCAACCTGACGAACTGTTCCTTCTTGGTCATTCACATTGAATAAAAATTGACTAGGACGTGAAATCCGATAGTAAACAGAAAAATTGACATTAACGATATTCTGATCACTCGAAAGCATCAAGCCTTCACTTTGTTGCGTCTGACCAGATTGACCACCAATCGCGATTGTTTTTTCCGTTAAAGGCACCTTCATGTAAGTTTCAATTGGCCAAAAATGAAAATGCAAACCATCACCGATGATGCCTTCTTTAGGGACGCCAAAACGCAACTCCACTGCTTGTTCATTTTGCTGAACAATATAAAGTGACTGGTATAGCCAAAAAAACGCAGTAAGTAAAAGGAGTAAAACAGAAAGCCCACTCCTACCAAATTGTTTGAACTGATCCTGCCCTTTACGCAAAATATCATCAAGATTGTGGCCATTATCACCACCATGATTACCACCAGAACCAAAGAGATTCTTAGCTGGTGTTTTTTTGTCACCACCAAGTTTACTTTTATCGCCGCTCCAAGGGCCACCACCATTATGATTTGTCCAGGGCATCATCACCTCTTTAACTAACTACCACTACTCAAACACCAATCATTTGTGTGATCTTATAGGGTGCCTCTTACCTCATTACAATACAACTAACAGGTTCTTTCCACTGAATTACAAATGATTATTTTCGTTCATAAACCACAAAACGTGTCGGATGACTGTCTTTCTCTCCTTCTGGAATATATTGTGTTTGCACAATAGTCCACTTCTCTTTATCCAAAACAGGAAAAAAACTATCACCTTCAATAGAATCTAAAACTTCTGTAAGGAATATTTTATCAGCAATACTCAACCCTTGTTGAAAAATTTCACCACCACCAATAATAAAAACTGCATCTGCACCATTTTGAGAAGCCACCCTTTTTGCGATAGAACAAGCTTGAAACAAAGAATGAGCAATAACAGCGCCTTCAGCCGTGAATGCACAATTACGAGTAATGACAATATTTGTACGTCCTGGTAAAGGACGTCCAAGAGAATCCCAAGTTTTTCGCCCCATAATAACGGGTCTACCAAAAGTTAAATTTTTAAAGCGTTGCAAATCCGTGGATAAGTGCCAAGGCATCATACCTCCACGACCGATAACACCATTTTTTGCAACAGCTGCAATTAAATAAACTGGAAAAGTCATATTGCTACCGGAGCCTTGATATGTGGTTGTGCTTCATAATTAAGCAATTCAAAATCCTCAAATTTAAAAGAAAAAAGATCCGTTACCGCTGGATTTATACGCATAAACGGCAAAGCATTTGGTATACGAGACAACTGGTATTGAGCTTGTTCAAAATGATTAGAATAAAGGTGCGCATCACCGAGAGTATGAATAAAATCACCTACTTTAAGGCCGCTTACCTGTGCAATCATCATTGTTAACAATGCATAAGAAGCAATATTGAACGGAACACCTAAAAAAATATCGGCTGAACGCTGATAAAGTTGACAAGATAGCTTCCCATCAGCAACATAAAATTGAAAGAAACAATGACAAGGAGGCAAAGCCATTTCCTCTATCAATGCTGGATTCCAAGCAGATACAATCAATCGACGAGAATCAGGCGTTCTCTTAATCATAGTCAAAAGATTACTCATTTGATCAATATGTCGCCCATCCGGAGCTGGCCAAGAACGCCACTGATAACCATAAATAGGACCAAGATTCCCTTTCTCATCAGCCCATTCATCCCAAATTGACACACCATGTTGCTTCAACCACGCGATATTCGTATCACCCTTAAGAAACCACAAAAGCTCATAAATAATTGAACGTAAATGCAGTTTCTTTGTTGTTAACAATGGGAATCCAGCCTGTAAATCAAACCGCATTTGATATCCAAAAACCGATCGCGTCCCAACACCGGTTCGATCTGCACGATCAATGCCCTGATTTAAAACATGAGATAGAAGATCAAGGTAGGTTTTCATATAAGTATTATGGCCGATTCTGTTAGTTATAGAAAATAGAAATTGTAAAATTCATAAAAATACAATTTAAATCCCTCTTCCCAAATATCTTGCACAAGAAATTACCATGATCCAATAAATTTTTGACGCAAAAGATAAAATACTGTAGACAGTTCCTAAGGAAATAAATACAGGGGTAATAAATCGACAAACATGAACGTAAAAAGGGATAACCTTATGGCAAATCAAACAACTTTAGCACCAAATGATACAAGAAAACGTGTTCTATCTATCGTATCCAGCGCGTCAGGTAATTTGGTAGAGTGGTATGACTTTTATGTTTATTCCTTTACATCTATCTATTTTGCATCGCAATTCTTCCCTTCAGATGGTGATGTTGTTGCTCAACTTTTAAAAGCCGCTGGTGTCTTTTTTATTGGCTTCCTTATGCGTCCAATCGGCGGTTGGCTTTTCGGATACATTGCTGATCGTTATGGCCGAAAAAACTCGATGCTGATTTCTGTTTTTATGATGTGTGGTGGCTCATTCCTTATCGCCATACTTCCTACCTACGAAAGCATTGGAATAACAGCAGCAATTCTTCTTCTTTTACTCCGAATGCTTCAAGGACTTTCCGTCGGTGGAGAATACGGCACAACTGCAACTTATATGAGCGAAATTGCTCTCAAAAATCACCGCGGTTTCTTTGGTTCTTTCCAATACACCACTCTCATTGGTGGTCAGCTTCTCGCTAGCTTGGTTATATTCATTCTGGCACTTTATCTCACAGAAGATCAATTAAAAGCATGGGGTTGGCGTATCCCTTTTGCCATTGGTGGGCTAGCTGCAATTGTTGCGATTTATCTGCGACGTTCGCTTCATGAAACAACGACCAAAGAAAGCCGTTCTAAAGAAAAAGCTGGTAGTATTCGAGAACTATTGCGCAACCATCGAAAAGCTTTTTTTCTGGTTATTGGTTTTACCGCCGGAGGATCGCTTACATTTTATACATATACAACCTATATGCAAAAATATCTCATCACGACTACCGGATTTGATAAACATACTGCCACAACGGTAATGACTGCTGCACTCTTCGTTTTTATGTTACTCCAACCTGCATTTGGCGCTCTAGCAGATAAAATTGGAACAAAAACTTCACTCATTATTTGGAGTGCCTTATCCATTATTTGTACAATTCCTGGACTTAGAGTCATTGGTAACACAGATAACGCATGGGTTGCTCTATCGGTTATTATTGGAATGTTATGCATTATAAGCTTTTACACCTCCATTTCTGGTATTATAAAAGCAGCAATGTTTCCTACTTCAGTACGAGCAATAGGAGTTGGTCTCTCTTACGCAGTTGCCAATGCACTCTTTGGTGGTTCAGCTGAATCCGTAGCACTTGGACTAAAAGACATTGGTTACGAATCTATCTTCTATTTTTACATAACCGGCATGATGATAATCGCATTCATTGCAGTTCTCTTGATGCCAAATACCCGAGAAGGAGGATACCTTCAAGATGAAGACATTCATTAGGAATTCCTGCCTTAAATAAATAAGAAAGCCCAATCTTTTGGGCTTTTTTTATAAAAATCGTAACATTCAATATTTACAAGCTGTTATATCCCATTTCTAACCTCATAAAGGAACAATATCCTTCCCTTCAATATGAATTGTAAGAAATAAATTATCTCATAGCATTCCTAATATTTTGTCTGATGATTGCACCAAAAACATTGCAGTTCGTTATAAAATATTTAGTGTATTTAAACAAAAATCTGTTTTTTCTTTTTTCATAGAAATTTGGAAAAAAACATCTCATTAAAAACTCAATTTTAGTAAATGATATTTTATCAGCAATGATCAACCTTTGTTGAAAAGTTTCCCTTCTTTCAACAATAAGGCACCGCATTTGCTCCATTTTCAAAGATCCACCTTTTTATAAGAGTACAAATTTAAAATAGGTAAATAAATAAGCAAAAACATACACTTAACTGTTAATGTATAAGCCACAAGTTATCGCTCTATTTGTGCATCGCAGAATTTACCTAAGAAAATCTCAAAATGCTTGCCCCACGATAATGAATTCATCGTAAAAAACATTAAAAAATATAAACTTATCGATAAGCACTCAAGCGTTACATTTAAAAAAATCGATAACACAATTTGGCAAAAAAGCCAGCAATGAAATAAATCAAAAGTGTTATAGAATCACAAAGGCTCTAAGTTTATTGCTAAAATTCATAATTAAACAACAAGATACAACGATTTTCTTAACCATATCGAAAAGAGCACTCATGTAAACAATATAACATTAGTCAAGAAAGACATTGGTACCCCCCCCAAAAAAAATCTCTTTTCGATCAAACTATTTGATCTTAAAAGATAAACCATATTTTTTAAACCATGTAATTTTTGTATCATCCTAAAAAATTACAATCAAAATATTCACTGTGTTTATTACCACACACTAATCATATCCCAATGGCTTTTTGAATGATCAATGTCCTCGTAAAACATGCAATAAAAAAAGAAAAACTTCAAAACACTTGAAAATATAATTCAAATAAAGCAGCGTTAAATAGCTTCTATAAAAATTACCGTTCTACAATTGAATTTTTATGATGCAAATTATAAACAACTTAAAATAGAAAAAAAATAAGAGGGGACACTTAATGAAAAATGAAACAACTTTAGCACCACATGATACAAGAAAACGTATTTTTGCCATTATAGCCAGTGCATCAGGAAATTTGGTAGAATGGTATGATTTTTATGTTTACTCATTTACCTCGATTTATTTCGCATCACAATTCTTTCCTGCAGATGATGATGTCGTTACACAACTGCTAAAAACCGCAGGAATCTTTTTTATTGGCTTTCTTATGCGCCCGATTGGAGCATGGCTCTTCGGATACATTGCTGATCGTTATGGACGTAAACGCTCAATGCTGATTTCTGTTTTTATGATGTGTGGTGGCTCATTTCTCATCGCCATACTTCCTACCTACGAAAGCATTGGAATAACTGCAGCATTCCTTCTGCTTTTAATCCGCATGTTTCAAGGACTTTCAGTTGGCGGTGAATATGGTACAACAGCAACTTATATGAGTGAAGTCGCTCTCAAAAATCATCGCGGGCTCTTTGCTTCTTTCCAATATGCTACAACGATCACAGGTCAACTTTTCGCCAGCTTTATTATATTTATTCTGGCACTTTACCTCACTGAAGATCAGTTAAAATCATGGGGCTGGCGTATTCCTTTTGTGATCGGTGGCTTTGGAGCAATAATTGCAATTTATCTCCGTAGTTCACTCCATGAAACAACAACCAAAGAAAGCCGCTCTAAACAACACGCTGGTAGTATTAGAGAGCTTTTATGTAACCACAAAAAAGCTTTCTTTTTGGTCATTGGCTTTACAGCTGGAGGATCGCTCACATTTTATACATACACTACCTACATGCAAAAATATCTCATCACAACCACCGGTTTTGATAAACACACTGCAACAACGATAATGACTGCCGCACTTTTCATTTTTGTGTTACTCCAACCCCTCTTTGGCTTTCTGGCTGATAAGATTGGAACAAGGGTTTCGCTCATCAGTTGGGGTACCTTATCCATTATCTGCACAATTCCTGTGCTTAAAATGATTGGAAATGCCCACAATGCATGGGTTGCACTATTAATTATTATCGGAATGCTCTGTATTATGAGTTTTTATACATCAATCGCTGGTATCATAAAAGCAGAACTGTTCCCTGCTTCAATCCGAGCAATCGGAGTTGGACTCGCTTTTGCCATTGGTAATGCACTGTTTGGCGGTTCTGCTGAATATGTCGCACTTGGATTAAAAAGTATGGGATATGAAAAGGTCTTCTCTTTTTACATAGTTGGTATGATGATCATTGCACTCATCTCAATTCTCTTGATGCCAGATATAGACAAAGGGGGATATCTTAAAGAGGATGAAATCCTTTAAAATTTCTACCCACAATAAAAAACCAATAAAAAACCCAAGCAATTGGGTTTTTTATAATGAATATATAAAAATTCAATAAAAGAAGCAAATAACATGAAATATTTTACTTCTTGTAGCTACCTTATACCAAGAAGTATTGTGCTCCTTTACAAAAGAAAGAATATTTATATAAAAATCTATATTGTTTAGCGACTAAATGATAAAAAGTTATACGACTTTTCTACACTCTCCAAATATCCTATCGGCAACTTTTAAAACAGCCATTTAAGCACTCTTTTTACCAACATTTCATCCAGATTAGACCTATTTTTCAACGCACTCTCCCTTTTAGATTCGATGCGACTATCTTTTATCCGACTGAAAAAATAAAGTCCTTAAAAGACACACTCCTATAACAAAAATAAGCCCTCTCAAATAGCTTTTAGAAGAAATTATTATGGTAACAATTGAATTTTGGCGATACAAATCGTAAAACAAACTTAACTAAAAAAAATAAACTATAAATCTAAGAGGGGAACATTTCATGAAAAATGAAACAACTTTAGCACAACATGATACAAGAAAACGTGTTTTAGCTATCATATCCAGCGCCTCAGGCAATCTAGTAGAGTGGTATGACTTTTATGTTTACTCATTTGCGTCGATTTATTTCGCATCACAATTCTTTCCTTCAAATGGAGATGTTATTACCGAACTTTTAAAATCTTCCGGTGTCTTTTTTATTGGCTTTCTTATGCGCCCAATTGGAGCATGGCTCCTCGGATACATTGCTGACCGTTATGGCCGCAAAAACTCAATGCTCATTTCTATTTTTATGATGTGTGGAGGATCTTTTCTCATCGCCATACTTCCCACCTATGAAACTTTGGGAGTAACAGCAGCAATTCTCCTGCTTTTAATCCGAATGATGCAAGGACTTTCAGCTGGCGGTGAATATGGTACAGCAGCAACTTATATGAGCGAAGTTGCCCTTAAAAAACATCGTGGACTCTTTGCTTCTTTCCAATCTGCCACCCTTATCACAGGTCAACTTTTCGCCAGTTTTATTATATTTATTTTGGCATCTTATCTCACTGAAGATCAGTTAAAAGCATGGGGCTGGCGTATTCCTTTTGTGATTGGTGGATTAGCAGCAATTGTTGCAATTTATCTGCGTTATTCACTCCATGAAACAACCACTAAAGAAAGCCGCTCTCGACAACATACTGGCAGTCTTAAGGAACTTCTCACCAAACACGGGAAAGCCTTTTTTGTCATTGCTTGTTTTGCATCTGGAGGATCTCTCACATTTTACACCTGTACAACTTATATGCAGAAATATCTGATCACAACCTCCGGATTTGATAAACATACAGCGACAACGATAATGACTGCCGCACTCTTTGTTTTTATACTCTTCCAACCTTTAGCCGGTATCCTAGCTGATAAAATTGGGACAAAAACTTTACTCATCATTTGGAGTATACTCTCTGCACTTTCTACATTTCCTGGGCTTAGCATAATCGGGAACACACATAGTGCGTGGGTTGCTCTATCAGTCATTATTGGAATGCTTTGTATTATGAGTATGTATACATCCATCTCTGGTGTCGTAAAATCAGCAATGTTCCCTGCTTCAGTGCGCGCAATAGGAGTTGGTCTCTCTCATGCCATTGGCAATGCATTATTTGGTGGTTCTGCTGAATACGTAGCGCTTGGATTAAAGAATATGGGACATGAATCACTCTTTTATTTTTACATAACTGGTATAATGATCATGGCGTTTATTGCGCTTCTCTTTGTACCGGATATGAGTAAAGGAGGATACCTCCAAGACGATGCAACCCATTAATTTTCTAGATAAAACAAAAAAGCCCAAGCAATTGGGCTTTTTAGTCATTTATCGTCATTGCATAAAAATTCAGTTTTAATATTATTTAAATTTTATGAAATGCGTTTAATTGTTTCGCTACTAAATAATAAAAAGTCATGCGACTTTTTCTGCGATCTCCAGACATCATGTCTGCAACTTTTGCAATAGCTGCTTTAGCACTCTGCTCATCAGCACCTAATACCTCTTGAACCCATTTTTCAACGCGCTCTAATTCTTTTGGATCTGATGTAGCAACAAGCGATGCATCCTGCTTTTTCATCACCAAAGCTAAACGATGACGAAGCCTTTCTATTGCAGCCTCATCGGGATTTGGATCGTACAATTTAATATCTGCTAGATCATTTGTCATTCTGCAACATCTCCTCTCCAAGAATTAACGGCTGTACTTTACAACCGCGTATAGTTTTATAAATAACTAGAGGATTTAAAATATTAACAAGCCCCCTTTTACAAAGACTGTTTTTCATCTATATTTAGAAGGCTGGTTTACCAGCTATGGTAATAAATGGACAATGAAATAAACTCATTGGACCCGGGGGCGGTACCCGGCGCCTCCACCCAAATATAATAAGTAAAAATTATATTTTGGTGGGGGCGAAATAGGATCGACAAGGGCGTAAAGATTGCTCTTTTACTCGGCATAGTACCACCGTTATCGGACTAAATGAGTAGTTGCAAATGACAACTATGCGGAAGCACGTCTCGCTGCTTGATGCAGTGCGAATGTTTCAAAGTAAGCCTTAAACCGTCGCAGGTTTAAGCGGGGTTCGGAGGCACCTGGCAACAGAAGCCTTCACTTTTGTAAGTGGTATTGATGAATCCTTCAGAGACTATTTGTCATAAAATTTCGTGTTTTTCTCAATTAATAAGGTGCATCATCGACAAAATATTGCTACCTTAAAGAAATATTTCATTGCACGATACCCATTATGCTCAGCCACTGTGTGAAATAAAAGGAATAAACTTTAATGGTTCAAGATCAAATCCGTTACGATATTCTCGTTCAGGATGCACTTCGTGGAGTTATCCGTAAAGTTTTATCGGAAGTTGCCAAAGCAGGACTTCCAGGGAATCACCATTTTTTTATCACTTTTTTAACAAATGCACCGGGAGTAAAGATCTCTACTCGACTTAAAACCCGTTATCCAGAACAAATGACAATCGTATTACAACATCAGTTTAGAGACTTAAATGTATCAGAAACTGCTTTTGAAGTAACGCTCTCTTTTAGAGAAATTAGCGAAAGATTGGTGATTCCTTTTACCTCCATCCAAGTATTTTATGATCCCGTAGCAGCATTTGAAGCAGCATTTGATTTACCTTCAAATTTTAATTCTAAAGAAGGTGAAAATTCAGAAAACACCACGTCTCCACCTGTCATCCTATCGGACAAACCCCAAAAAGAAAACATGTTCAATAAAGAACAAAATCTCAAAACAAATAAAGAGCCTTCAAACAATGATGCCAAACAAAGTGCTGATGTTGTTTCCTTAGATTCTTTTCGAAAAAAATAAATTAGCTCATGAGTGTATTGATTAATCTTCGCCAATTTCGAAAACAAAAAAAGCGTGCGGAACAAGCTGTTCATGCAGAAGAGAATCGTTATCGCTTTGGACGAACAAAAGCTGAAAAGCTTTTTGAGCAAAAAGAATCCCTAAAGGCTAAAAAATTTCTTGATCAAAATCGTTTGTTTAACGATGAATAAGAGTAAAAGAGAATGCAAATTGATGATTCTATCGATTGGTCAACAGTCATTCCGCAAAAAATATCTGTTCGAATTGATGGGCATGCAACAAGCGTATCTTTAGAACAACCGTTTTTGGATATTCTCAAAGCTCTTGCACGCAAAAAAGGTCAATCTTTAGCCTTTATTATCACTGATATTGATAGTAAAAGACCACAGCAATTGAGTCTCTCAGCTTCATTACGCGTTTACGCACTCCAGAGCATTCTCAACCAACGTCTTTAGTATTTATTTTGTCTCTTTTTAAGATCTTTATCCTCTTATTCAACCAAAAGTATTTATTCAACCGAAAATATGACTTTTCTGAGAAAAGATTTTTTAGACCTAGCGCTCAAATCAAAAAAAGATTACACAAAAGGTATAATGAATAATTTTTCCGATTACATACCATTTTTCGAAGATGAATCCCCTCCCCCCAAGCATGAAAATACTCCTGGGTTCGTTGCTCATACTGTGCAATATGACGCTGACTATTTAGAAAAACTTAATCCAGAACAACAACAGGCCGTCATGAATACAGAAGGGCCTCTTTTAGTTCTTGCGGGAGCTGGCACTGGAAAAACGCGTGTTCTGACTACCCGAATTTCTCATATTTTGCGCTCCGGACTTGCTTCCCCTAAGCAAATACTTGCTGTAACTTTCACCAATAAAGCAGCACGTGAAATGAGAACGCGTATTGGTGAACATATTGGTGCAATTGTTGAAGGCATGCCTTGGCTTGGAACCTTCCACTCCACCGGCGCGAAGATTTTGCGCCGCCACGCAGAACTTGTTGGCTTAAAAAACAATTTTACAATTCTTGATAGCGATGATGTTATCCGTCTTTTAAAACAGCTTATTCAAGCTGAAGGATTGGACGATAAGCGTTGGCCAGCGCGAAGCCTTGCCATAATGATTGATTCTTGGAAAAATCAAGGACTTTCATCAGAACGCATTTCAGAAAGTGATTCTCATTCTTTTGGCAATGGTATGGGACGCACACTGTATCGCAGCTATCAGGAGAGATTAAAAAGCCTTAATGCCTGTGATTTTGGCGATCTTCTCCTTCATTCTATCTCTATCTTTCAACATAACCCCGATATTCTTTGCAAATATCATTCTCAATTTCGCTATATTCTCGTAGATGAATATCAAGATACAAATACAGCACAATATCTTTGGCTTCGCCTTTTGGCGCAACAATCCAAAGGACAAAATGTCAACCTTTGTTGTGTTGGTGATGATGACCAATCTATTTACGGATGGCGTGGCGCTAAAGTCGATAATATATTACGTTTTGAGAAAGATTTTCCTCCTGCAAAAATTATCCGCTTAGAACGCAATTATCGCTCGACATCACATATTCTCAAGACCGCTTCTTATCTGATTTCCCATAATGAAGAAAGGCTTGGAAAAGTACTCTTTTCTGATCAGATAAATACCGAAGAAGAAAAAGTGAAAATTCATACAGCTTGGGATTCGCAAGAAGAAGCTCGCGCCATTGGAGAAGAAATTGAACAAGCGCAACAAGCCGGTCATTCATTAAATCACATAGCTATATTGGTACGCGCATCATTCCAGATGCGTGAATTTGAAGATCGCTTTGTAACACTTGGCCTTAACTATCGCGTCATTGGTGGCCCACGCTTTTATGAACGAATGGAAATACGTGATGCCATGGCTTATTTGCGCGTTGTTGTCCAACCCGCAGATGATTTGGCCTTTGAACGCATTATCAACACACCTAAACGTGGCTTAGGGGATGCAACTCTACGCACCCTTTATGAGAGTGCCCGTGCACGCGCTATTCCTCTCTTTGCAGCCGCTGCTGAAATAATTGAAACAGACGAGCTAAAACCTAAGGCACGTAGTGCTTTGCGAAGCATTATCGAGAACTTCCGCCACTGGCAAAGTATGCTGCAAAACACACCCCATAAAGAGCTTGCCGAAACAATCCTTGAGGATTCAGGCTATACAGCTATGTGGTTAGAAGATCGCTCACCAGAAGCACCAACGCGGTTAGAAAATCTCAAAGAAATGATCCGTTCTATGGAACAATTTGAAAGCCTTCACAGCTTTTTAGAACATGTTGCACTGGTTATGGATGCTGAAAACAATGAAAATATGGATGCGGTCAACATCATGACTCTTCATTCAGCCAAAGGACTTGAATTTGAAACAGTATTTCTTCCTGGTTGGGAAGAAGGACTTTTCCCCCATCAACGCTCATTAGATGAAGGCGGCCGTTCAGGATTAGAAGAAGAACGGCGACTGGCTTATGTAGGACTGACAAGGGCAAAAAAACACCTGCATATATGGTTTGTATCCAATCGGAGAATCCATGGACTTTGGCAATCTACACTTCCCTCTCGTTTCCTTAATGAATTACCAGAAGAACATATAGAAGTAGTAGAAATGGAAACATCCTATGGTGGTTACGGAAAATCACGCTTTAAACATCAAAATCCCTTTTATAATGATTATTCAGTACCAAGACGGAAACCTGCGCAAAAAAACATTGAAGGAAAAGTCATCGCTCAATCAGTCTCTGAAACTCCTTCAGATTTTTCAATCAATGACCGGATTTTTCATATAAAATTTGGTTATGGTCATATTTCAGCAATAGACGGCCATAAATTAACCATTATGTTTGAAAAAGCTGGAGAAAAGCGTGTGCTCGATAATTTTGTAAACAAAGCTTAACATAAATATAATGGAACCGCCTCTCCAAATAAAAAAACATTTTTTCATTTTATTTTGAATGTTACTTCCATTTGCGAATAAAAGCCTCGATTGAAAGGTTTTGCATATCAGGCAGTGCGTTGTAAATTTTCTCAAGCGGCCAATTCCACCAAGCCATCTCTAAAAGGTGCTGAATCACAGTATCCGAAAAACGCATTCGCAACTGCTTTGCGGGAACACCAGCAACAACAGCATAAGGCAAAACATCTTTCGTTATAACAGCGTTCGCACCAATGATGGCCCCATGTCCAATTGTTACCCCAGGCATAATAACCGCACCACGTCCAATCCATACATCATGCCCAATAATAACACGTTTTGCACAACGCCTTTTGCGAAAACCACTATCTAATGCCATATAACGAAAATATTCGTTAGGGCGATATGTTATTTTATGCGTTGAAAGCCGTTCCATAGGATGCTCTAGCGCATTCACACATACATGAGATGCAATAGAACAAAAACGCCCAATATTACTGTAAATAGCCTCACTGTTACGCTCAAAGTAAGAAAAATCTCCAACCGTTACATCACGCAAAACCACCCGCTCATTGATTTCCACATAGCGTCCCAATTTACAACCATGCAGCCGTGCTGTCGTACTGATACGAGGCTTGCTTTCATGAAATCGAAGATCTTTCTCTGTATCCATTTATCTTCCACTAACTTTTTTTCTATCAATAACATGAAAAAACATACCACCAAGTAAACAAAATCAATCCTGAAACAGAGATTGAAAAGTTAACCAGCCAATGTTACAATTTTGGGGTCTATTAAGAGAGTCAAACTATGAAAAATGTAATACGCATCTTGGGGCTGACAATCATATTTCTTGCAGGCATTTTTACCTATGACGCATTGAAAAATAAGCCTTTAGGCGATAATTTTATACTCACTGATTCCAATGGAAAAACCATCACTGAAGCTGATATTCGAAGCAAGCCTTCAATAATTTTCTTTGGCTTTACCATGTGCCCTGAGAGCTGCCCTACCACACTGATCAATCTTGATCGATGGCTAACAGCACTTGGCCCAAATGCCGATAAGTTAGGAATATGGTTTGTTACTGTTGATCCCGAACGTGATACACCAGAAGTACTCCATGATTATCTCAGTAATTTTAACAATAGAATCATTGGTATCAGTGGAGATCCTGATAAAGTTCATAAAATGGTAGATTCTTTTAACATCGTTGCTGAAAAAGTCCCTGGAACAGATGGAAACTATACTTATAACCATACAGCAGCAATTTTTTTACTAAAAAAAGGTGGAAAATTAGCTGGCGTTATTCCTTATGAAATTAAAGAAGACAACGATGAATTAAGGAATGATATCGCCATTGAACGGCTTAAAAAACTCGTCTCAAATTAAATTTAAAAGCTGATTTAAAAGAAAGAACAGCATGTCGCAGCAAATTCGTTTGTATTGTACTGCTTTCAAAAACGAAGCAGAACGGTTGTATACACTTATGGAAACAGCCTTTGATGAAGAGGGGTATCCCCTTGCTCTTGTCGAGATAGATGAAAAAAATTCTATATATGAGCTTTCACTTTATGTAGACACAGAAAGCCAAGAGAATGCTTCAAAACGTTTTGCACGCATTCTTTCTATAGATTCTGATAAAATTAACAGTGAAATTTTACCGAATATTGATTGGGTTAAACAAAGCCTTGAAGGACTAAAACCTGTCCATGCTGGCCCTTTTTTTCTTTATGGAAGCCATAACCGAAACGACATTCCATCCAATGTGTTGCCTATTGAAATTGAAGCGAATCAAGCCTTTGGGACAGGACATCATGGAACAACAGCCGGTTGTTTGGAAATGATTGCCAAAGTTATGCAAAATGAAAACCCTCAAAATGCTCTTGATCTTGGTACCGGCAGTGGAGTATTGGCCATTGGTATAGCAATGCTCAAACCTATTTCTGTACTTGCATCCGATATCGATCCAATTGCTATTCAAGTCGCACAACACAATATCCAATTGAATGGCGTAAAAAAACATATCACAGCTGTCACAGCTACAGGTTTTTCCCATGATGAAATTGCTTTACGTGCGCCCTTTGATCTCATTGTTGCCAATATCCTTGCCAATCCTCTTATTGAACTTGCACAAGAAATGGTAAAAACACTCCAAAAAGGCGGATCACTCATACTCTCTGGAATCCTTGAAGAACAACATGCCGATGTTCTAAAAGCTTATGTAAAACAAGGACTGGAACATATTGAAACATACCACCGTCAAGGATGGGTTACGATACACCTAAAATAAAAAAAAGGACGTTGTTATGTATCAATCTTTTGAAGCGACAACAAATCCAGCTTATGCTTCAGAACGCGTTGCCTCCCTTCGTAAAGAATTAGACCGCCTTGGGCTAGACGGTTTTCTTGTTCCGCGTAGCGATGAACATCAAGGCGAATATGTTCCCCCACATGCTCAACGCCTTAGCTGGCTAACCGGCTTTACTGGATCAGCTGGTATCGCACTCATTTTAAAAAACAAAGCCATCATATTCACAGATGGACGTTATAAACTCCAAGTTCGCCAACAAACTGATCCTGATATTTTTGATTATCAAGATCTCATAACTTTCCCTCCATCACAATGGCTTGAACAAAATGGGAAAAAACTTTCTATTGGCTTTGATCCATGGCTTCACACCATTGCGACCACAGATGCATTGAGAAAAGCATTAGAATTTAAAGCAGGTGGAAAACTTGTAGCAATTCAACCAAATCCCATTGATCTTATCTGGCATGATCAACCACAATTACCGCAATCTGCTTTATCGGTTCATCCCCTCAAATATGCAGGATGCAGTTCAGATGAAAAGTTAGCATTGATTTGTAAAGATATACAAAAAGCCAATGCGGATGCTTTTATTTTTACAGACCCCTCTTCTATTGCGTGGACATTTAATATACGTGGCAATGACGTCTCTAACACACCTTTTGCCCTTTGTTTTGCTCTTATTCCAATTAACGAAACACCAGCTTTATTTATTGAATGCAAAAAGCTTGGTGCAGACCAAAAACAATATCTAGAACGTTATGTAAAGTTGTATAAACCAGAACAGCTTATACCAAAGATCAAAGAGTATGTTCAAAAAGGAACAGTTTTTGCTTTAGATGCAAGGATAACATGCGAAAAATTGCGCACTGTTCTTGAAGAAGAAGGCGGCTCCTTCATAACTCTAACTGACCCCGCCACTTTGCCGCGTGCCATTAAAAATAGCACAGAACAAGAAGGTGCGCGCAAAGCGCACCTGCGCGATGGCGTAGCACTTACCCGTTTTTTTTCTTGGTTAGATAAACAAACACCAGGCACAATAAATGAAATTTCTGCTGCCCAAAAATTAGAAGAATTTCGCATAATGACAGCAAAAGAAATGGGGAGAAAACTTGAAGATCTCTCTTTTGATACAATCTCAGCAGCAGGTGCAAATGGTGCAATTATTCATTATCGTGTAACCACTGAAACAAATAAACTCCTGAATAGTGGGGAGCTTTATCTTGTTGATTCCGGTGGACAATATCGTGATGGTACCACAGATGTTACACGTACAGTGGCAATAGGAAATGTTGGAAAAGAAGAAAAACGTTGTTTTACTCTTGTCCTCAAAGGCATGATTGCTCTTTCAAGCGCACAATTTCCAAAAGGCACACGTGGACAAGATCTTGATGTTCTAGCACGCATTGCATTATGGAAAGCTGGTTTTGATTATGCCCATGGTACTGGACATGGCGTGGGTTCTTATCTCTCTGTGCATGAAGGACCACAAAATCTTTCACGCAATGGATGCCAAGAATTGATTCCCGGAATGATTGTCTCTAATGAACCTGGATATTATCGTGAAGGAGCTTTTGGTATTCGTCTTGAAAATTTAATGCTTGTAAAACCAGCACAAAAAATTGACGGTGGAGATATAGAAATGCTGTCATTCGAAACACTCACAAATTGCCCCATTGATCGACGGTTAATCCTTCCAGAGCTTTTGACACAGCAAGAACGACAATGGCTCAATGATTATCATGCACATGTTTATCACGTTAATGCGCCTTATTTAAATGAAGAAGAAAAAAAATGGGCAAAAAAAGCGACAATGCCCCTTTAAATAAATTAGCATACAATGGGGTCTTTTTACTCTTTTTACAAACACACCACCCTTTCTCTTTTTTAAAAAAGCAGCATAATTGCCATCAAAGACTATAAACACACTGTTATACGAACAGTTATACCTAAAATATTTCAAAATCAGAACGAACAGCAAAAATAAAGCAGACCATAATAACCAAAAGGAGATCATCCCTATTTTATTATAGCATACAAGAAAAAATATGCTTCATATGATACAGATCACCGGACTGTCATATCCTTTTGTTCTTGAAGAAGAAAACTCTAATAATGCCCTTCAATCAACTGCAACCAAACCTCTTCATCGATAACCTCAACACCTAACTCTTGTGCTTTAGCCAATTTTGATCCTGCTCCAAGCCCTGCAACAAGAAGGTCCGTTTTTTTAGAAAGTGAACCGGATGTTTTGGCGCCTAATCGTTCTGCCAATGCTTTTGCTTCATCGCGTGACATACGTGCCAAAGTTCCTGTAAAAACAACAATCTTTCCTACTATGGGTGAAGAACTTGTCATCACAGCTTCTTCATCAAGAGGTGTCACTTCTTCAAGCAAAACAGCCAAAACCTCGCGGTTATGCATTTCTTGATAAAAATCAACAATTGCTTCACCTACCTGTGGTCCAATCCCTTCAATACTGGTAAGCTCCATCCAAGCCTCATTGCCTTCTTCACCTGTCTCATCACATGGCATAGTAGCTGCCATCGCCGCAGTCTCAAAAGCCGTATAACTTTGATAGACACGTGCAAGACGGCGTGCATTAACCTCTCCAACATGGCGAATTCCTAATGCAAACAAAAAACGGCTTAAAGGAATTTTTCGGCGTGCATTAATAGCATCATAAAGTTTACGAACTGAAACAGTGCCAAAACCTTCCATATTTTCTAAACGTGTTAAAGATTTTTCCTGACGTCGTTGTAAAGTGAAGATATCGGCTGGTGTATGAATACAAAGAGTCTCATCTTGAACATGAAAAAAGAACTCTACCTGTTTTTTACCAAGTCCTTCGATATCAAAAGCATTGCGCGAAACAAAATGACGAATACGCTCAATGGCTTGTGCTGGACAAATAAGTCCACCCGTGCATCGACGCACCGCCTCTCCTACTTCACGAACAGCATGACTCCCACAAGCTGGACACAGATGAGGAAAAATAAAAGCAGAAGCGTCATCTGGACGTTTTTCAGCAATAATATCAACAATTTGCGGGATTACATCACCAGCACGCTGGACAATCACTGTATCCCCTACACGGATATCACGCCCTTCACGAATTGGTTCCCCTTTATGACCAATTCCCTTAATATAATCTTCATTATGCAAACTTGCATTGGTAACCACCACACCACCAACAGTAATAGGCGCAAGGCGCGCAACAGGGGTTAGTGCTCCAGTACGACCTACTTGAATATCAATGCCTTCCAAAAGCGCCCTAGCTTTTTCTGCTGGAAATTTATGTGCAATTGCCCAACGTGGCGAACGAGAAACAAATCCCAAACGCATTTGAAGCCTTAAATCATTAACTTTATAAACAATGCCATCAATATCATAACTTAAGGAATGACGGCGTTCTTCGATATCATGATAATATGAAAGTATCTCTTCTACTGTCTTAAAAACTTTTGTTAACGGATTGATAACAAAGCCATATTCCTTTAACTTTTCCATCATTCCCATTTGGCTCTCTGCTGGCATTTCACTCACTTCACCCCAAGCATAGGCAAAAAATTGAAGCTTTCTGCTAGCGGTTATCCGTGAATCGAGCTGACGCAAAGAACCAGCAGCCGCATTTCTAGGATTAGCAAAAGTTAATTTTCCCTCCCCCTGTTGATTCATATTAAGCGCTTGGAAATCCTCCCGTCCCATATAAACTTCACCACGAACTTCAAGAGTATCAGGAAAATTACCTTGCAAAACTTTTGGAATATCAGAAATTGTTCGTGCATTTGCTGTGACATTTTCACCTACATATCCATCACCACGTGTTGCAGCACGCACAAGCTTCCCTTTTTCATAGCGCAAAGACAAAGATAAACCATCAATTTTGGGCTCAGCTGTTATTTCCAATATCTGCGTTTCAGGAAGTCGTAAAAAACGACGAATGCGCTCAACAAATTCACTGACATCTTCAGAACTAAATGCATTGTCAAGAGAAAGCATCGCCTGTGCATGAACAGACTTTTCAAATTTTTCAGAAACCGGTGCACCAACTTTATGTGACGGAGAATCTGAACGAATGAGTTCAGGGAAGAGAGCTTCAATTTCTGCATTACGGCGACGAAGAGCATCATATTCTGCATCAGAAATTTCAGGTTGGTCGTTATTATTATAAAGCACATCATGACGTGCAATCTCTTTTGCCAACCATTCCAATTCACTTTCTGCTTCAAGAACAGTTAAGTTTTTAATTGCATCCTTGTTCATAAAATCTATTCCAAATTATGGGCTATGGCCATAAGAATCTTAACTCTTTGTCACGAAGAGAATCTAAAAGAACACATATTTGCCAATGATATAATTGATAAGCGATAAAATATTGCTTATCAATTATATCTACGCAAGAAGCTTTTGAGCAGCTGCACGTGCCTCTTTAGTAATCTGTTCCCCTGCTAACATACGTGCAATTTCCTCTGCACGCTCATGCTCCTCCATTTTATGGATACCCGTAACAAAGCGGCCTTTATCTTCACTTTCAACCTTTGAAATAAGAAAATGACTGTGTGCTTTGGATGCTATCTGCGGCGCATGGGTAATAGCAAAAACCTGAACACTTTCTGATAAACGCTGCAACCTCTGCCCAATGGCAGCTGCTACAGCTCCACCCACTCCCGTATCAATTTCATCAAAAATCAATGTAGGAGCTGATCCGCGATCAGATAAGACAACCTTTAATGCCAATAAAAAACGAGACAGTTCACCACCAGAAGCCACACTTAACATTGGTCCCGCTCGTGTTCCAGGATTTGTTTGAACCCAATATTCAACACGATCTATACCCTCTGCGCTGCGTTTTTCAGCATCGCTTTGCATTTCAACGATAAACTGTGCCTTTTCCAATTTCAATGCCGGTAACTCAGCCATAACGCTTTCAGATAAGTGATTTGCTGCTTCTCGACGCTTCATTGACAACGCTTGCGCTAATATATCATAATTTTTTTGTGCTTCCCGTGCCTTTTCTTCGAAATACTTCAATGTGGCTTGAGCGTCCTCAAAATCAGCAAGCTCAGCCTCCATTTTATCACGCAACTGGGCTAATTCATCGGCGGAAACCTGGTATTTGCGCATAAAACCACGAAGAGCAAAAAGACGCTCTTCTATCCGTTCCAATTCACTAGGATCAAAATCCAACGCCTGCATTGCCACTTCGATGCCTTCTTGTGCTGTTGCAAGTGCATGCAATGCATCATCAATGGATTTCACCACAGGTGTAATAAGTTCTTGCGCCTCAGGGATTTTTCGCTCCAAACGCCTTACCAAATTGGAAAGAACAGGAATTGGCGATTTCGGACCACTTAAAATATCATCAGCTTCCTTAATATCTGTCGCTATTTTTTCTAATTTAAGCATATCCGCACGACGAAGAGAGAGAGCATCTTCCTCACCAACTTGAAAATCAAGCTTTTCAAGCTCTTCCACACACGCACGAAGATAATCAGCCTCACGCACAGCATCTTCTACTTTAATCTGTTGTTGTTGCAAACGCTCCTCAAATTCACGCCATGTTTGATAGCAATGACGCAAATTCTCCATTTCACCCTCAAGCCCACCAAAGGCATCTAATAATTGACGATGCGTAGCAACATCCACAAGTGCGCGATCATCATGCTGTCCATGGATTTCAACCAACTGACGTCCAACATTACGCATCAATGCGACACTCGCCACCTGATCATTGATAAAGACGCGGCTACGACCATCACTTGATTGCACACGCCGTAAAATAATATCGCCTTCATCATCAAAACCATTTGCACGGATAAGTTGGCGCGCGGGATGTGAAACAGGCACATCAAAAACAGCTGTCACCTGCCCGTGGGCAGCACCATGACGCACAAGTGAAGCATCACCCCGCCCTCCAAGAGCCAACGATAAAGCATCAAGGAGGATAGACTTCCCCGCGCCGGTTTCTCCAGTTAAAACTGATAAGCCCGCCGTAAAATGAATATCGAGCGTTTCGATCAAAACAATATTATGAATCGAAAGCTGTATCAGCATAGAGAATCAATGTGCCCTCTTCTTATCACCACTTAAAGCATGTGAAATCCAAGAAGATCTATGCTCCTGTGGCGATACACTATTCTTCTGCAGTAAATTGTAAGAAAACTTATACCATTCACTTTTGGGATAATTGCGCCCTAAAATAGCTGCTGCTGTCTGCGCTTCAGAAATTAAGCCAAGAGCGAGATTAACCTCCGTCAAACGAAAAAGTGCTTCCTCAATTTGATTTGTATCGGAGTACTCTTCAACCACTGTACGGAATCTTCTACTTGCAGCAAGATAGCGCCGACCTTCTTCATAATAACGACCAACCTGCATCTCTTTACCAGCCAGCTGCTCGCGCCCAAAACGTATTTTAGCTTTAGCATCTTGGACGTACTCAGATTGTGGATAGCGTTCCACGAGAAGCTGCATAGCAGCAACAGCACGCTTAGTATCACGTTGATCACGTGTAACATCAGGGATCCGACGGAAAGAAGAAAGACCAATAATATAATAAGCATAAGCCGAATCATCTGCGCCTGGATAAAGGGTAATATAACGCTGAGCCATACTAATTGAA
This sequence comes from Bartonella gliris, assembly GCF_045277155.1. GTDB lineage: Bacteria > Pseudomonadota > Alphaproteobacteria > Rhizobiales > Rhizobiaceae > Bartonella > Bartonella gliris. Next base: position 75,260 of record NZ_CP123962.1, on the reverse strand, counting down.
TCATCATACTTCCCGAGTCGATAATTTGTAAAAGCGCCCATCACTAAAGATTTACGCCCCCAATCAGTATAAGCATACTGTTTTTCAATCGTAAGAAACTTTTTAGACGCTTCCTTAAGTCGCCCACTATCAAGGTTAGCAAGTGCTTGGTTATATAAAACATCTGGAGGATCCATTTTTAAAACATATGCAGATGGATCTAGGGTATTTTTCTCCTTGAACAAACAACCTGCTAACAAACAGGTTCCGCCCAAAAGTACCACTCTGAATAGTTTGCGTACAACGTTAGATTTCCTATCTGCCATATTTCCAATACATGTATGAGATTTTGTCATAGTTTTTTCGGCCTCCAGAAAATGTCACCTTGTAGCAAAAATTATTAATTAAAAATTTTTATACCATATCGCTTTAAAATCCACTAACCAATTTAATGGCTTAGGTCAATCATCCCCTTAAAAATCAAATAAACTGCAATAAAATCTTTCCAATTTTTCTTTGACTTTCCCTATAAATGACTTTTTTCGTAATATGATTCGTCTGCTAAAATAGCTTTCACCAATTGCGCATTAATTCTATGCCCACTACGATATGAACGAAACAATCCAATAAAAGGAGCCCCAAGCAAAGCAGTATCACCAATTGCATCAAGCATTTTGTGTCGAACAAATTCATTCTGCCAATAAGGACCTTCTGGATTCATGATTTGGTCATCAAGGCCGATAATCAGAGCATTTTCTAAAGAAGCACCTAATCCCTTTCCAGAAGCCCGTAATTTTTCCACGTCTTTGACAAAACCAAAAGTACGCGCACGCGACAAATCATCTTTAAACCCTTGTGTGGTAAGATCAAAATTTAAATTTTGTTTACCAATAGCAGGAGAAGAAAAAGAGATTGTTACATCAAAACGGCGCCCATCAAATGGCAAAAACTCTGCCATACCACTACCTACTTCAACCCGCAGCGGCTTTCTTATAATAAAATAGCAACGCAATGCATCTTGCTGTACAATACCAACTTCTTCAAATCCTTGACAATACTGCCATGAGGAACCATCCAAAATAGGTATCTCATTACCCAAAACTTCAACAACAAGATTATCCAAATTATAAGCTGCAATCGCAGCCATCAAATGCTCAACTGTTTCAATTCTGGACTTCCCATGTCCAAGCACTGTTGATAATTCAGTGGCTCCTATTTGCGATGCATGCGCTTGAAATATTTGCTCTGTTCCATCCTCGCCACAACGCTTAAAAACAATACCACACCCCACATTGGCTGGACAAATTTTGACCACAGACAAACACCCACTGTGAACACCGTAGCCTTTAAATGTCACTGCTTTTTTTAGAGTGGACTGATATTTTTGCGCCAGCTTCATCATGTCACTTCACTGAGTAATTTTTTACGCCCTTTTAAAATACTTATAAAACCATAGAAACTATATCCATAGCAAATAATAACCCCGCTTATTATAAGCGGGGTTATAGAAAACAGAGTATCTCTCCCAAAAAACGTAGACATTTTACTGTACAAAGTTTTTACTGAGCATAGAAGATAAGTGTCACCCCCCCCTCTTTCTCATCTTTTTGCCAATTAATTTGCCTGACGACGTAAAAACGCTGGTATTTCCAACTGATCTTCTTCACTGATAAAAGTACGTTGATCTTGCGGGACATGGGGATGTAACTCACCAGAACGACGTGGAACATAAACAGAAGCATCCTGAGAAAGAGCCTGAGAATTTTTATTATAAACATGCCCTTCTTGCTGTTGAGAAGATCTCACAGCGGGCTCTAGCCGAGCCTCTGGTTCAGCTTCCTCACGATGTGTTAAGCTCTGTTTCAAGCGTTGCCAGAGATTACGCGGTCCTTGATCAGAAGCAGATACTCTTCCACTTTGACCATGAGCAACAGGAGGAAAATCCTTTAATTCAGGCATACGCATCGGTGCGGAACGAGCCTGCATCTGTTGTATTTGCTTTTGTTGTATTTGCTTCTCTTTCTGCTTCACAACCCCTGTCATCTCATCAAGAACATGCGCCGTCGCCTCCATACTCACTGGTGCGGACATAGCGTGCTGCGAACCACGGTTAATTTGCATACGCGGCGCTTTTGATATCTGCCCATGTACAACACTTGACCCATAAGGAGCAGCATTAGCACTTCGTGCAGCAACAGCATCTGCAGGCTGTGCAAAAATTTGACTTTTAGGACGGAATTGCTCTCCAACCGATTTCCCCTTTTCTATTTCAAGAGCTTCTATCACTTCTACCATTGCCTCAGAACGCAACGGTGGTGATGACTGAGGATGAAAAGAAGTCTGCTGCATTCCAGGATCATTCTTACGAGTTGCACTTGCATGTCTCTGAAGTTGCGGATGAGAAGGTTGAACCACATCACTAATCTCACGATCGATCCCCGTTGCAACCACCGAAACACGAATAACTCCCTCGAGTGACTCATCATCAATGGCACCAAAGATAACATTTGCATCAGCATCAACTTCTTCGCGAATACGATTAGCTGCTTCATCCACTTCAAAGAGCGTCATATCACGACCACCAGTAATGGAAATGAGTAAGCCACGAGCACCACGCATAGAAGTATCATCCAACAGCGGGTTCGCAATAGCAGCTTCAGCAGCAGCCAAAGCACGCCCTTCACCAGATGCCTCACCAGTTCCCATCATCGCACGGCCCATTTCGTGCATAACAGAACGAACATCAGCAAAATCAAGATTAATGAGTCCTTCTTTAATCATTAAGTCTGTAATGGAAGCAACACCAGAGTAAAGCACTTGATCAGCCATAGCAAAAGCATCAGCAAATGTTGTTTTTTCATCCGCAATACGGAAAAGATTCTGATTGGGAATAACAATCAATGTATCAACAGACTTTTGTAATTCTTCGATACCAGCCTCTGCCGTTTTCATACGACGAGCACCTTCAAACTGAAATGGCTTTGTTACAACACCAACAGTCAAAATACCTTTTTCACGAGCGGCGCGAGCAACAACAGGCGCTGCCCCTGTTCCGGTTCCTCCCCCCATACCAGCAGTAATGAAAACCATATGGGAATCTGCGAGATGGTCGATAATTTCATCAATACATTCCTCAGCAGCTGCTTGTCCAACTTCGGGCAAAGCGCCAGCACCTAAACCTTCTGTCACTGCTGCACCAAGCTGGATAACACGTTCAGCCTTTGACATAGCCAAAGCCTGTGCATCCGTATTAGCAACAACAAAATCAACTCCCTGAAGACCAGCATTAATCATATTATTCACGGCATTCCCGCCACCACCGCCAACACCAAAAACGGTAATGCGTGGCTTCAATTCCGCGATATCTGGCCGATGCAGATTAATCGTCATTTTCTTTTCCTTCTCATAAGACATCGCAAGCCAAAGCGATGAAAATTAACTTTACCTCAATAGACCCTTACTTAAAAACTCTCACGCAACCACTGACCAACACGCTGAAAATACCCACGCGTGCCCGTCGATAAATGATTCACTGCAGCCTGTACTGTTTTTTCTTCGAAACCCACCAATTGCGGATAAATTAACAATCCAACAGCAGATGTAAATGCCGCCCCTTTTGCAAGAGAAGGAAGCCTCGAAATACCTAAAGGCCGCCCTATACGAACATTTCTTCCCAGTATAGTGCGTGCCATCTCTGGCAACCCCGTTAACTGGCTTGCCCCCCCAGTCAAAATAACACGCTTACCAATAATGTGACCAAAACCAGAACGATTCAGACAATCACGCACCATCTCTAATATTTCTTCAATACGTGCACGAATGATACGACCAAGAACAGCACGTGGATATTGGATTTCACGATGCTCGCTGCCAATTTCCGCCACATTAATCATATGGTGCTCATCAGCACTTGTCAGAAGCGCCGAGCCATAAACAACCTTTAAACGTTCTGCCGCTTCGATAGACATAGAGAATCCACGCGCAACATCAAGAGTCACGTGATGTCCACCAACAGCAAGTGCATCCGCATGGACAAATTTCCCCTCAGAAAACACTGAAAACGTTGTTGTTCCACCACCAAAATCAATACACGCTGCTCCTAAATGTGCCTCATCATTCATCAAAACAGCAAGACCACTTGCAAAGGGAGTTGCAACCATTGCTTCGACACTCAAATGTGCACGATTAATGCAAGCTTCTAAATTACGTAAAGATGCAGTTTCAGCTGTTACAACATGCACATCCACACCAAATAATTCCCCTGTCATTCCGATAGGATCAGAAATTCCTTTATCTCCATCCAGTACATAAGAAACCGGAACTGAATGCACGACATGGCGCTCAGCATCAAAAGCTTTGCGCGAAACATCTGCAAATGCTACACGCACATCACGCTTGGTCACTTCACGACCATTCAAACGTACCATGCCATTGATAAGAGCACTTTGTAACCGACTTGAAGAAAAGTTTACAATCACTGAATCAACCACCAAACCGGCCATTTTTTCTGCTGCATCAACAGCCAACCGGATTGATTGCTCTGCTGCAAACATATCCATCACAACACCAGATTTGATACCGCGTGAACGCTGCACTCCAAAGCCTAAAATTTCCATAGAGTGCGTACGACCATGCAAATAGTGCATATGCTTCAAAGGACGCAAGCAAGCAATAAGACAGACAATCTTACTTGATCCGACATCAAGAACCGTCAAGAAACGTGTTTTACGCCCCCCTCCATGATGTGATCTGAGCAACATCATAGGTTACCTGCCTTTCGCGCTTGTAAAACGCGTTCTTTTTCCGCCACAACAGCACGATGACGTTCCAACGCCTCATCCGACAAAGAAACTGTAATGCGATCAGAAAGACGTAAATCAACACGCAAGATATCGCGAGAAAAAAGATCTTGCACAACACCTGTCTCAATAAGAGAAGAAAGCCTTTCAAATGGACCATTTTCAGGCAACATAATGCACACTCCATTATCCAAAACAAGATCCCAACGCCGATCACCTACGCGTATATAAGCGCGAACATGATCATATAACTGCGGATATACCGAAAGCGCTTGAATAAACATTTTAGCAGCATTTTGTGCCCCCTGCCCAACTACAAGCGGCAAATCCTGAACTATCCCTCCTTGAAAAGGGACAATGACGCGACCTGTACTATCGACAACATCCATCATGCCATCATGCTGCCAAATTGCATACGGTTCACGTTCCTCAACGTGAATACGCACTCTGTTGGGATAAATCTTCTGAACATAAGCCGATTGTATCCAAGCTTGCTGTTCCAAAAGAGAACGCGCCCTATCAACATCAAAACCAAATATTGATGGAAAAACATCAAGTCCTAAAATCTTCAAAACTTCTTGTTTTACCACACGCTTATTGCCACTTATATCGACATCGGTAACCACAAAACCAACATCTGATATTGCAGTCCTCACGATCATTTCCAGACGACCATTTAATGAAAGCCCGTAAAGCACCGTAACAAAGAAGAAAAACAAAACCGCAAAAGAACCAAAATGGCGAGGAACATGAACACTAGTAAAAACAAACTCAAACATAAACCGGAGAAAACGACGATAAAGGCGTGGCAAAACCGGCACTGAGTGCACCATTGGAATACTTGTTTTATCAACATTCAACGCATACACGACGCGTCCTCCACCATCCACTGAACAATATCGCCGTAAGTACGACCACTCGCTTTTGCAATATCAGGAAAAAGAGAAGTTGGTGTCATACCCGGCTGCGTATTAATTTCAAGCCAAACCAATTCTCCCGTTTCCTCATCAAAACGAAAATCAGAACGACTAACACCCCGACAACCTATCGCCTGATGTGCTGCTAAAGACATTCTTTGCACATTTTGGTAAATATTTGATGAAAGTTGTGCAGGACAAACATGAAGAGAGCCACCAGATTTATATTTTGAGTCATAATCATAGAATTGAAAACACTGATCGGGGAGAATTTCACAGACATCCAAGACCTCATTTCCCAAAACAGCACAAGTAAGCTCACGACCAGGAATATATTTTTCAACAATGACTTTTTCTGCATAACCCCACTCAGCCCCCACAACATTTCGCGGTGGCAGGGATTCATTTGCATTCACAATAACGACACCAAAACTTGATCCTTCACACACAGGCTTAATCACATAAGGAGGCTCCATAGGATGCACTCGCCCAACATCAAAGCGACTCATAACACAAGAAGGAGCAACAGAAACACCAACGCTCGCAACAACAATTTTTGCGCGCCCTTTATCCATTGCCAATGCGGATGCCAACACTCCAGAATGCGTATAGGGAATTTTCAAATATTCAAGAATACCCTGAACACAACCATCTTCACCGAACGGCCCATGCAATGCATTGAAAGCGATATCAGGCTGCAACTGCTCAAGAACAGAAGCAATATGACCATCAACATCCACGCGACTCACACGATACCCCTGCGCTTCAAGAACATCAGCACACGCAGCACCTGAAGACAAACTTACAGACCGCTCAGAAGAAAATCCCCCCATCAACACAGCTATATGCTCATCTTTCATAAACCACTCACCCTCCTTTGTATACTATATATAGACAACACAGAAATCACTAACACCATATAAAGGAAAGACTAGGATTTATCCTTGCGAATCAATAACCTAGCATTTTTCATAATGAATCAGACTCAGACGCATGACGCAAGAGATTCTTTGTTAATTTGTTGATTCTTAATGGATTTTTTTTATTATCTCTTTGAAATGACTCAATTTTTTATTGCAATTTTTTATTGCACTAAATAAATTAATTAAACTGGTCAAAACAATGAACAATACGGTCTTGCTCAAATTGACCGATACGCTGTATTTCCCACTGTAAGAGATGGGCAGAGTGAGCAAAAACACGAGCACGCACTGTTTCTCCCAATGCCTCAAGATCATAGCCTGTTGCTTGCCCTGTATTAATCATAAAATTACAGTGCATTTCGCTCATTTGAGCACCACCAATTCGTAAACCACGGCACCCTGCTTCATCAATAACGCGCCACGCAGATGTATTGTCAGGATTTCGAAAAGTTGATCCACCTGTCTTTTCACGCACAGGCTGTACTGTTTCCCGATGAAGAGCAACTTCATCCATAGCAGCACGAATATCATCTCTACTTCCTGACTGCCCTTCCAACAAAGCAGCAGTAAAAACAAAATCTTCAGGGATACCACAATGACGATAAGAATAATGCATATCTGCCAAACTCAAGATATGACGTTGTCCCTTACGATCAAGTGCATAGACCTCAACAACACGCGCTGCTGTCTCAAAACCATTAGCCCCTGCATTCATTTTTAATGCTCCTCCAAGACCACCAGGAATACCATGATAAAAATGAAAACCTGCAATCTCAGCCTTTAAAGCTGCTGCTGCTAAATGTTTATCTGCCGTAGCAGCACCAACCAAAAAGCGCTTTGGAGAAACTTGCTGTATTTGTCCAAAACCTTTTGCCGGAAGACGAATAACAACGCCAGGAATTCCCCCATCACGCACCAAAAGATTAGAACCAATCCCCACAATCGTTATAGGAATAGATTCCGGCAGAATTTTAAGAAAGAAAGCTAAGTCCTTCTCATCAGCAGGTTGATAAAAAAGCTCAGCCAACCCACCAGTGCGAAACCACGTTATTTTCCGCATATCAACATTAGGCGTAAGTTTGCCCTTTATGCCGGCCAACACTGGTTGCAATTGCGCCAACAGCGCTTCACCATCAATCAGTTGAAAATTCATCATTGTTTATCAAGCACCATCAACTGGTTAGGCAAAGCACAAGCCCATTGTGTGATATTGCCAGCACCGAGAAAAACAACATAATCACCAGGTTTAGCAAATGTAGAGACAATCGAAACAACATCTTCCAAACAATGAATCAGACGCACATCACGATGTCCAGCCATTTTAATATGTTCTACCAATTCTCTCGCACCAAAACCAGCGATTGGTTCTTCACCAGCTGCATAAATTGGTGTAATCAACACTGTATCTGCATCATTAAAACAAGCAGCAAAATCATCAAATAAATTGTACAAACGTGAATAACGATGTGGTTGTGCAATCGCAATTACACGCCCTTTTGCACTCTTCCGAGCTGCACATAAAACAGCCTTTATTTCAACAGGATGATGTCCATAATCATCAAAGATTTCAATACCACGCCAATTCCCTGTTTGCGTAAAACGCCGTTTTACGCCACCAAATTCTGCTAAGCCCTTTTTTATAAATTCATTTGGAATGCCAAGTTCATGCGCAATAGCAATCGCCGCAGTCGCATTAGCAACATTGTGCTGCCCAGCCATTGGCAAAACTAAATTTTTCAATTTAGTCTCTTTACCTGTTTTCCGCGAACGAATGAAGACATCAAAATGCGTTTTTTGACCATCCATAGAAAGATTAAGAAAACGAACATCAGCTTGTGGATTTGTGCCATAAGTGATCACCCAACGATCATCAATACGACTAGCCAACGATTGAACCTCTGGATGATCAAGGCACAAAACAGCAAAACCATAAAAAGGAACATTCTCCACAAATTGCCGAAAAGCTTCACGCACAGCACCAAAACTTCCGTAATGGTCTAAATGCTCACGGTCGATATTGGTAACAACAGCGATATCAGCGGGCAACTTTAAAAAAGTACCATCACTTTCATCAGCTTCAACGACCATCCAATCGCCATCCCCCATACGAGCATTCGTACCATAAGCATTGATAATACCACCATTAATGACCATCGGATCAAAATTACCGGCATCAAGAAGCGCTGCAACCATTGATGTAGTCGTTGTTTTACCATGCGTACCACCAACAGCAATTGCTCGGCGAAAACGCATCAGTTCAGCAAGCATTTCGGCACGTCTCACAATCGGTAAATGTCTTTCTTTCGCAGCAATATATTCAGGATTTGTTTTTTTTATAGCAGTAGAAAGAACAACAACCTCTACGTTTGCTAAATTCTCAGCATGATGCCCCATATGAACGTTAATTCCTTTTCTCCGTAAACGTTCAACATTTGCACTCTCAACTTGATCAGATCCTTGAACTTTATAACCAAGATTATGAAAAACCTCCGCAATTCCACTCATGCCAATCCCACCAATTCCGACAAAATGGATAAGGCCTATATTAAGCGGCATTTTCATCAAAAAACTCCTCTTTTATATCTGACAGCGACCGTCCCACAATCAACGCTTCAGCCATATCAGCAAGACGACTGGTTGCATAAGGTTGCCCAACTTTTTTTGCAGCAAGCGCTTGTTTTTCCAATAAGTGTGGTACACAACAAGCTTCTGTTAAAAGAGAAGCAAGTCTTTGTGCGTTCAAATCTTTTTCTGATACAATTTGAGCACCTCCTGCATCAGCAAGTAGTGCCGCATTTGCTGCTTGATCATGATCGAGAGCATGGGGATATGGAATCAATAGAGCGGGACGACCGATTACAGCTATCTCACAAACGGATGAGGCACCAGCACGCGATAAAATAAAATGAGCATGTGCCATACGTTCAGCCATATCATCAAAAAAAGAAGCAACTTCTGCTTGCAAGCCCATATCGCGATAAGTTTCTATCAACTCTACAGCGTCACCACGAACTTGTTGAACAATGCACAAACGTTTACGTATCTTCTCATCCAGCAAAGCAATTGCTGCAGGAACAATTCGCGAAAAAGAAGAAGCGCCTTGGCTACCACCAAAAACTAAAAAATGAAATGGCTTTTCACCAGTGGAAGGACAATAAGGAATTTCTGCAGCTTTAAGAACAGCCTCACGCACAGGATTGCCTGTAAGAAGCGTTTTATGAGCATGAACACCATTTGGTGGCAACAAACCACCTGCTATCGCATGCACAAAAGCTGCTAAAACTCGATTAGCACGCCCCATAATGGCATTTTGTTCATGAATAAATGTTATGCGCCGCGTTAAAGCAGCAACCAAAAGAGGAGGAAAAGTAGGATAACCGCCAAACCCACCAACAAGAACAGGACGCAATTTATAAAAAAGCGCCAATGATTGGCCCATACCCTTTAACAAAGCCCAAACTGTTTTTATAAGCGCAAAAGGATTGCGTCGTGTAAATGTTGCCGATGAAACTATATGAACATGCTCTTCATCAAAACAGCGGACAAAACATTGTGCTCTTCCATCCGTTACCAAATGAACATCATATCCACGCCGCCTTAATTCAACAGCGACTGCTTCAGCAGGAAAAAGATGCCCACCCGTACCCCCAGCCACCAAAATAATAACTTTTTTATGAGTCATAAGTAGTATCCAAAATAGTAGGAGAAGAAAAAGCTGAAAGGCGTGCTTCTGGCCAGCGGCGTGTTAAACTAAGCAAAATGCCCATTGAAAGTGCAATTGCCACCATAGAGGAACCACCATAAGAAATAAACGGCAAGGTCATACCTTTTGGAGGTATTAAATGAAGATTAACTGCCATATTAATAGCTGATTGAAAACCAATCATCATTGCTATACCAGTAATACCGAGACGTATAAATGAATCGCGGGTATTCAATGCTATATACAATGAACGCATGACGATAAAACCAAAAAGCATCATAATTAAGAGACAGAGGATAATACCATATTCTTCAGCAGCAACTGAAAACACAAAATCTGTATGGCTATCAGGAATGATACGTTTCACCGTTCCCTCGCCTGGTCCTTGTCCAAACCAACCACCATTCAAAATAGCCTCACGCCCTACATCCACTTGAAAGGTATTGCCTTCACCTGTCAAAAAACCATTGATACGTTCGCGCACATGGTGAAGGAAAAGATATGCTAAAACAATTCCTACAATGCCTAAAATGAGAAACAAGAAAATAATGGTAAGGGATACACCAGCAACAAAAAACAGCCCTCCCCATGTTGCACTGATTAAAAGTGTTTGACCAATATCAGGCTGGAGAACGAGAAGCACACAACAAAGAGCATAAAGTGCAGTAGCTAACGTGTAACCAGGAATACCCCTACGCCGTACCTGTTCTGAAAAAAGCCAAGCTGACATAATCACAAAAGCTGGCTTCATAAACTCTGAAGCTTGAACAGAAAGACCAAATATAACAATCCACCGCCGCGCTCCCTTTAATTCTGGACCAAAGAATAAGGTTGCAACCATAAGACCAAGTGTTGCAATTAACAAAAGAGCGCATAAACGCCGAATATTACGAAGCGAAAAAAAAGAAATCGTAACCATCGTAAAAAATGCTGGAATACTAAAAATGATATGCCAGCGAACAAAATAAAAATTATCAGCAATCCCGATTTTTTTTGCAATAGTGGGGCTAGCAGCAAAAGATAACATAATGCCAATCCCCATTAAGATTAAACAAGCAGAAAAGATAGAGCGATCAATTGTCCACCACCAATTAGCAATTGGATCTCTGTCTGCACGAGTAAACATCTTATTCACTTTATCCTTTTCATAATTCTACTCCAAGTGATATGGCACCCCCGTTTTGGCAAACACTTCAAGAGAACAAATACACTGAAAAAGATTCCGGAGAGTTAACACAAAATCATTTTTTATAATTCGTGTTCTTTTAACTGCATAACCAAAGAGACAAAAGCTTCCCCACGCATTTCATAATTCTTAAATTGATCATAACTTGCACAAGCGGGTGAAAAGAGGACCACAGCCTCTTTCACTTTGCAACACATTGCATCAGTAGCTGCTTCATGCACCGCATTTTCTAAAGTGTCGCTCATCGAAAAAGGAAACGCAGAACCAATAACGCTAGCAAATTCTTCTGCCGCAGTTCCAATCAAATAAGCTTTACGAATTTTATGAAAAAATCCGCTAAGAGCCTTAATTCCACCTTTTTTTGCCTGCCCTCCAACAATCCAAAAAATATCATTAAAGGTAGAAAGTGCAGGAGCTGATGCATCTGCATTGGTGGCCTTGCTATCATTAATAAACAAAACTGACCCCATTTTACGCACCTGCTGCATACGATGCGGCAATCCTTCATAACTAGCTAAATATTTCTCTATATGCGGATCAGTAATTTTTAACGCTTGCAATGTTGCTAAAACCATAAGAGCATTTTGGACGTTATGGCTACCACGTAACGCAGTCATAGAAGCGAGATCTGCAAGCATATAACGTTGCCCTTGGCGAACAGAAAAGAGCTTCGTGCCTTCCGCATAAAAACCATTTTCAACAAAATGTTCCTTGGAAATTGCCTCGACTTGACGACCTTCATAAAGCAATTGTTGATACAAGGACTGACAAGCTGTATCATCAACTGAAATAAAAGCATGAGAAGCCCTATCAACTAAATGCCTTTTAGCTTGCCTATAATAAGCAAAGCTACCGTGACGATCAATATGATCAGGCGTTAGATTTAATAAAAGACCAATAGTCGGCTGAAGAGAGGGTGTGAGATCAATTTGAAACGATGAACATTCAATCACATAAATACGCTTTTTAACAAACGGCTTAAGGGTTAATATTGCAGTTCCAATATTTCCCCCCATCTGTACATCATAACCCATTTGTTCTAACAAATGAGTAAGTAAGGCTGTCGTTGTCGATTTTCCATTCGTACCCGTAATAGCAATGAACGGAACATCGAAATCACAAAAACCATATTGCTGTAAAAAATGATTACGCGCACGAACAAAGAGCTCAATATCACCGATAATTTCTATATCTTTTTGACGTGCTTTCTCAACAACCCAATGAGGCTTAGGATAATTTAAAGGAACGCCAGGTGCTAAAATCAATGCAACAAATTCTGTCCAATCCTCATATTGAAGATCTCTCGTTGGAATACCTTCCCTCCCAGCTGCTTGTACGCCTGAAGGACTATCATCCCACGCAACCACTTCTGCACCGCCACGCATCAACGCTTTTGCCGCTGCTAATCCCGACTGCCCTAATCCAAATAAAGCAACTTTTTGACCTTTATAACACGCAACAGAAATCACATTCTCACCGCAATTTAAGTGTTGAAAGACCAATCAAAGCAAGAACAATCGAAATAATCCAAAAGCGTATCACGACTTGGCTTTCAGTCCAGCCTTTTTTCTCAAAATGATGGTGGATTGGAGCCATAAGGAACACACGCTTTTTTGTTAATTTGAAATAACCAACTTGAATAACGACTGAGAATCCTTCCAAAACAAAAAGCCCGCCAATAAGAGCCAAAACAATTTCATGCTTTGTTGCCACAGCAACAGTCCCCAATAGTCCTCCAAGTGCCAACGAACCAGTATCCCCCATAAAAATAGCTGCCGGCGGTGCATTAAACCATAAAAAGCCAAGCCCCGCACCAACAACGGCTCCCAGTAAAACAGCCAGTTCACCCGTCCCCGATACATAATGAATTTGTAGATAATCAGCAAAATTTATATTACCAGAAAGGTAAGCAATCAGAGCAAAAGACAAAGCAGCAACCATCACCGGAACGATAGCCAACCCATCAAGACCATCGGTCAAATTAACCGCATTACCAGTCCCTACGATAACAAAAGCAGAAAAAGGGAGGAAAAACCAGCTTAAATTAATAAAATAGTCTTTCACGAAGGGCAAAGCCAATCCAGGCGAACCAACTTGTAAGATCATAAAAGCAGCAATTACTGCAACTAAAAATTCCAAACTTAATCGTGCTTTACCTGAAAACCCTTTCTCCGTTTGTTTTGTTACCTTAAGGTAATCATCATAAAAACCAATTGCCCCAAAAGAAAGCATAACGAATAACGATACCCAAAAATATATATTTGCTAAATTACACCATAAAAACGCTGATACCAGAGTGCCTGTTAAAATCATCAAACCACCCATAGTAGGCGTCCCAGCCTTTTTAAAATGTGTTTGAGGACCATCAGCACGAATTGGCTGCCCTTTTCCCTGTCGCAATTTAAGAGAAGCAATGATGCTAGGACCAAACAAAAATACAATAAGCCCAGATGTGAGCATAGCTGCTATAGTACGAAAAGTAATATAACGAAAAACACTAACACCTGGAAACCAATCACTAAGCGAAGAAAAAAACAGCATCATAATATAAAAAACCTATTTAAAATTATACAGCAACCACTTTATAGCGATCAAGAAACGCAGTCACAATATCTGAAGAATTAAGACCGCGGGATGATTTAACCATAAGCAGATCCCCATTGGAAATTTCTGCAAAAAGAAGCGGTAAAATTTTTTCAATATTTTCAGCATAATGAACCTTAACAGAAGAAGACAAATCAGTAGCTAAAAATTGCATTGCCTCACCAAATAAAAAAACTGGATTAGCACCAGAAAGACATATTGGCTTTACCAAATCACGATGGAGTTTTTCACTATAAGCTCCTAACTCGAGCATATCACCCAAAACAGCAATTCGCCTACCACACCCACCCACTGGGCCTGTAGCAAGCAGATCAAGAGCAGCACACATAGACGCAGGATTAGCATTATAGCTTTCATCAATTAAATGAAATTCGCCCCCACTTGGTAAAGACAGTTGATAACGAACTCCCCGCCCTTTTTGCAGAGAAAAACGGCTCAAAGAAAGCGAAACACATGCAAAATCAACACCAATAACATCACAAACCGCAAGAACACCTAAACTATTTTGTACAATATGCCGTCCGGGAGCACCAATTGTAATCACCCTATCTTGCCCCAAAATACGTACAATCATAGAAGAAGAATCTGTTAGAAGACGTATGTCCCTTCCTTGATAATCAGAATTTTCAGCCTCACCAAAGCTTAAGATCTTTTTCACACCAAATTGCTTTGCTTTTTGGGCTAAATAAGAAAAAAAATCATTATCCGCATTTAAAATGGCAATACCTTTCTCATCTAATCCTTCAAAAATTTCAGCTTTTGCATCTGCTATTCCTTCAAGATTCTTGAAAAACCCCATATGTCCAGCAGAAATATGCGTAACTAAAACAACATGCGGACAAACCAACTTTACCAGAGGGCGAATTTCATCTTTATGATTCATACCAATTTCAAAGATGCCATACTCACACTCTGCAGGCATCCGTGCCAAAGTAAGCGGAACCCCCCAGCAATTGTTTAAAGAAGCAAGATTCGCATGAACCTTCCCAACAGTTGCAAGCACTTGTTTCAAAGCTTCTTTTGTTGTCGTTTTTCCAACAGAACCCGTTATTGCTATAATTTTAGCTTTTGAACGCTTACGTGCAGCTTGTGCAAGTTTTTCTAAGGCTTGCAAAACATCAGGAACAACAATCAGTGGAGCGGATATTTTTTTCATATCAGCCAAACGATTTTCCGCAACGATAAGAACGCCTGCACCCCGTGCATAAGCTTGTGCAGCAAAATCATGACCATCAAGATGATGCCCTTTAATACAGAAAAAAATATCACCTTCTATAAGTGTTCGGCTATCAATAGAAATTCCAGAAAAAGTTTCTGGTAAACATCCAATTACAAAACCATCAAGCGCTGCAATGAGTGCTTGTTTATCCCATAAAACTGTCATCTCTTTCGTTCCTGCAAAGCCTCAATCGCTTTCAAACGATCTGAAAAAGGATATGTTTTTTGCCCTATAATCTGACCATTTTCATGACCTTTTCCAGCAATGATTAATGTGTCTCCAGCTTGCAAAAGCCCCACCGCGTAAGAAATTGCTTCACCACGATCCGCTATTTCTATTGCCCCCACCGCTGCTTGCAAAATATCTTTTCGAATTTTCTCAGGTTCTTCAGTACGAGGATTATCATCAGTTACAATAACAATATCAGCCCTATTGATTGCAATTTTTCCCATTAAAGGCCTTTTGCCCCGATCGCGATCACCACCACAACCAAAAACAAGAATTAAACGCCCCTGTGTAAAAGGACGCACAGAAAACAACACCTGCTCTAAAGCCTCTGGTTTATGCGCATAGTCTATATAAACAGGAGCATTATTTTCTGTCTTTCCAACCAACTCTAATCGACCAGGGGCTCCATGCAAAGTTTCAAGCGAAGCAAAAACCTTATCATGAGACACACCTGTTACAATTGCTAATCCCGCCGCCATAAGCGCATTGGTCACTTGAAAATCTCCAGCTAGAGGCAAATTAAATGTGTAAATATTATTTTCTACACGACATTCAACACACTGTTTCGAACGCTGGTGTTCAACACGATTAATAGTGATAAATTGCCCCTTACGCCCAATTGTTAAAACACGGCGACGTGCTTGTGTGATAGTATCAATGACCTTTTGCGAATAAACATCATCCGCAAAAATCAGAGCAGGAAAATCTTGAGGCAAAAGCGCATCAAAGAGCCTCATTTTAGCACGCAAATAATCCTCTACATCCGTGTGATAATCCATATGATCACGCCCTAAATTGGTAAAGGCACCAGCAGTTAAACGCACCCCGTCGAGTCGTCCTTGATCAAGCCCATGCGAAGATGCTTCAAGGGCTGCATGAGTAACACCTTCATTGGAGATTTCATAAAGGAGGCGCTGCAAAGCTACCGGATCAGGTGTTGTAAGAGAACCAGAATCATTCCGGTTAGGAGATACGACACCTACTGTCCCTATACTCGCTGCACAAAACCCCGCATATTTCCAAATTTGCCGAACAAAAGAGACAACTGATGTTTTACCACTTGTACCTGTCACCGCTACGACAGTTTCAGGTTGAGAACCGTAAAATCGTGCTGCTGCCATCGCTAAACTATGACGAACATCATAAACACGTAAAACTGGAACAGATAAATTCTCAAGAACAACATTACAATCTGTAACGTCTGTAACAATTGCTTGTGCACCACGCTTTAGTGCATCATTTATATACTGTCTCCCATCACTTTTATGTCCTTGAACAGCTACAAAAACATAGCCTGGTAAGACTTGCCGAGAATCCGCACTTATTCCTGTTATTTCCATTGAAGCAAGACATTCATCTTCAATACATTCTGTAAAAACCGTTCCAAACAACATGACAACGCACCTTTATATCCATTTTACCATTGTTTAACTAAACCTGGACTATTCTTTGTACTTAAAATAGGCTCATATTCTTTCTTAAAGTCTGGTTTTATTCCAAGAAAACTAGCTGAGCGGCGAACAATATTAGAAAGCATTGGTCCAGCATTCAATCCTGCTGTTGCTGCATGTTTTCCATCTTCAGGCTTAGGTTCATCGATAATTGTTAAAACAACATAGGAAGGATTCTCGATAGGAAAAGCGGCAAGAAAACTATTGAAATTTTTTGTTTTAGAATATTTTCCATTTTCAACTTTTTCAGCTGTTCCTGTCTTACCACCAACCCGATAACCTTCTACTTTTGCATTACGTCCAGAACCAATATCGCTATTTAACTTATAAAGATAACGCATATTTTGGCTCGTTCTAGCGTGCAGAACTTGTTTTGCATGCTTCAAAGCTTGTTCTTTTGTGCGTTTTAAAAATGTGGGTGCAATCAACAAACCACCATTCATTAAAGCAGCAGCAGCTACTGCTGTCTGCAGAGGTGTTGTTGCCATACCATGTCCAAAAGAAATCGTCATAGAATGGATATCCTTCCAATGACGTGGCACAATTGGGTGTGCAACTTCGGGCAATTCCGTTGTCAGTTGATCAAGTAAACCAAGCCGTTTCAAAAAAGCACGATGTCCATCAATCCCCACAGCCAATGCCTCTTTAGCCGAACCAATGTTAGAGGAATAAATAAAAACCTCCCATAATTTTAGGGGACGATTCTTTCCATGGAAATCATGAATAGTATACCCTCCACTTACTTGCAAAGGTTTTGAAGCATCAATAATACTGTTTAAATGAAAGATATCTGAATCAAGCGCCATCGCGGTCGTAAAACTTTTAATGATAGATCCCATTTCAAAAGTTCCAGCAGTCATACGATTCAAGCGATCACTTTTCAAAGCATCAACAGGATTTCCAGGATCAAAATCTGGTACAGATGCCATAGCAAGAACTTCATTAGTATGGATATTTAAAATAACAGCTCCTGCAGCAATCGCTTTATAACGCTTCATTGCCTTCATAAGTTCGTCATGTACAATTGTCTGAATACGTACATCTATTGAGAGCTGAACTGGCTTTAATGACGTTTCAGTTGCAAGGCCAGCAGCACGTAGAGCACTCAAGCCAGCATCATCAATATATTTTTCCATACCCGCTATGCCCTGATTATCAACATTAACCATGCCAAGAATATGCGAAACCACGGATCCACTTGGATAAAATCGACGAATTTCAGTACGAAAACCAATCCCTGGAATACCAAGAGCCATAATCTGCGTCTTTTGCGTTGGCGTTAATCCGCGTTGGATCCAAGAAAAACTAGACTTTCTTTTTAGGCGTTTATAAGTTTCCTGCCAATTGAGATCGGGTAAAACTGTTGAGAGCAATTCAATTGTTTCATCCACATCAATGATACGTCGTGGTTCAGCAAAAAGCGAGTAAGTTTTAATATCTGTTGCCAATAAACGGCCATTACGGTCAATAATATCAGGTCGTGCCGTCAATTGAAGAATTCCCGGCCCTTTTGCTTCTTCAATCTGTCCACCTTCAAGCCCATAAGAAATAAGACAAATCCCCATAACGCCATATAAAACAAGAAAACAGAGTAAAGAAAAAAGAAGACGTATACGACTAGAATACGGGCGACGAACGGGAAAATTATGAACATCCAACTGATTATTTAAGCGCTTTTTCTTCTGCGAAAATAAAAAGTATGATTTCATCACCGCACGCCTTTTTGAACAACACCATTCACCTGAGAAGCACGATTATTCGCCAAAATATCCTTACCTTCCTCCAAGATATTTTGTTTAATTACTTCTTCAATTTGATCATATACACGTACTGGAATATCCTCAAACTCCACAACTTGGCGAGGTTGGATAATCTCTAAACCAAGCTCTTTTTGATAACGTTTCGCAAGTTTTTGCATGCGTGAAGGCTCTATCATCACAGCCCACTCAGCGTGAAGCAAACTCACCGTATTTTTTTCTGCAGCAATTTCACTTTCAAGACGGCGGACTTCACTCATTCGTTTTTGGACATCATATTTTACCTTGTAAGTAAGTCCTGCCATACAAATCATAATCAACACTAAAATTATATCAAATGTACGAAAAACAGTCATTTTTTGCTGCCTTCAAAACTGGCAATCTCTGCTAAACCAAACAATTTCATATCTACAATGAGGCTATCCGCCTCTGTGCGTACACCAATCCGCAACCGCGCAGAACGGGAACGAGGATTTTGCTGTACTTCCTCTTTGCTTGCAGTTATCCCACCTTTAAACAAAGGAAAAAATGTTGCTGGAGCCGTTTCTATTTCAGGGAAATGGCGTGATCTCATACTCTCTCCTGAACGAGCAGAAAAAAATCTTTTGACCATACGATCTTCAAGAGAATGAAAACTCACAACCCCCAAACGACCACCTGGTTTCAAAACGCGTTCAGCAGCAAATAAGCCACGCGCAAGTTCACCAATTTCATCATTAACATAAATGCGAAGAGCCTGAAATACACGGGTTGCAGGATGAATACGATCTCCGCTTTTACGTCCCACCAGCTCCTCGATAGCATGAGCAAGATCACCTGTACGCAAAAAAGGCTGAACACAGCGACGTTTTTCAATCATCCGTGCAATTCGTCCCGCATAGCGCTCTTCTCCTAATATTTTAAAGATTCGAGCTAAATCATCCACTTTTAAACGATTCACAACATCGCCAGCAGTAAAACCAGTTTGAGCCATTCGCATATCTAATGGACCATCTTTTTGAAAAGAAAAACCCCTTTCAGCTTCATCAAGCTGCATTGAAGAGACACCAATATCCAAAATAACGGCATCTACCTTCTCTTCAACGACGCGATCCAACTGTGAAAACTCCATTTGCATCAAACGAAGTCGTGGAAAAAATTCATCAACAAGTGATTGTCCTTCATGAATAGCATGAGGATCACGATCAAGAGCAATAACCTCCGCACCCGCATTTAACAAAGCACGCGTATAACCACCAGCACCAAAGGTGCCATCAATTATTTTTGCCCCATCCAATGGTACAAGCCCAGCTAAAACTGGCTGTAACAACACTGGAATATGGCGTTCAGCTCTGTTACCTTGTTTTGTCAAAATAATCCGTCTTGATTTATAAT
This sequence comes from Bartonella gliris, assembly GCF_045277155.1. Lineage (GTDB taxonomy): Bacteria > Pseudomonadota > Alphaproteobacteria > Rhizobiales > Rhizobiaceae > Bartonella > Bartonella gliris. Next base: position 55,120 of record NZ_CP123962.1, on the reverse strand, counting down.
TTTTTCAAATCAATAGCCATCAATAGCTAATTGATGTCACGGCAACTAAAACTTCATCTCCCATTTCTATCCTATAACAAATGAAAGAAAATGAGGCTAAAGTTAACCCGATGCACATCCTAACGCATTATACTTAAAGAAATGTTATGATTTAAAAGAATACTCTTTATTTGAGTATACACTTCAAAAAACCACACTCCATAGAAAAGCCCATGTGCAACGCGGATTGTGCACAATAATCAATTATGTAAAATATCGCGCTATTTATGAAATATCAGTCGGCCTGTAAGCCGGGTTCTGTATGGTAAAGTTTACACTCTACATGGCAACCATTCATCTAGGACGGATGTTACCATCCGCCTCATGCAACCTACCCGAATGACTGGCCCGGAAACCGGCTGCAAGTTAAAATCCTTGCGCGTCATTTCTACTTGGTCTTGCTCCCGGTGGGGTTTACCTTGCCACACTCATTACTGAATGCGCGGTGGGCTCTTACTCCACCCTTTCACCCTTACCTATAAAAATAGGCGGTTTACTTTCTGTGGCACTTTCCCTAGGGTCGCCCCCGCCGGGTGTTACCCGGCACCGTTTTTCCATGGAGCCCGGACTTTCCTCACCTGCCACCTTTAGATATTGGACAAGCGCGGCTGCCCAGCCGACTGACACATCAGTTATAAAACATTTTTCGTCAAGTAAAAATAGCTCTCTCAAGATATTTTAAAATTTTTATCAAAAAAACGCATCACCTTCAAAATGCATTTTTATTTTAATGAAGCCAAATAAGTTTTCACTTTTAAGCAATATTTTTCTGAAATGGAATTCATTTTTTTTGCAGCATGACCTGCATTATATTTAAGGATTGTGCCACACGTATTGCCACCACTTAGTTTATATGCCCGCGCTAAATAACGCATACCATATTCAAGATTGGTCGCAGGATCATAAAGATCTTGTACAGAACCTTTAAAGCCCAACTCTCGCGCAGTCGATGGTTTAATTTGCATCAAGCCTATTTCGCCAGCAGCTCCCTTTATGCTTGCCTTATAATCACTTTCAACCCTCACAACAGCGTGCGCCAAATTAACGGGGACATTATACTTATTCGCAATTTTCTGAATAAGAGACTCATAAGGACGAACAGGGATCTTCGAAGAAATCGTCACAGAAGCTTCACTTGACCCCGCAATATTCAATACAGTATGAGCCCAACTTATCTCAAATATAAAAAATACAGCAAATGCTGCACTTAAAAGAACTTTTAAAAATTGCATTTTCTTTCTCTTCATTCAGACATTCTTAAATCCTAGCCGCAATGGCTTGACGGGTGCATTGTACATAGAAAAAAAACCAAAGAGCGGCTTGAAAATGGAAATATTAAGACAATTTCAAGATAAATTTTCGCACTATAAGAAAATCGCTAAGCCTACTAATTATATATTTTTGTATTTCGTAAGATATCTGAAAATAAAGAAAATATAACGACGTTTTTAGTGTATTAAATTAGTGTATTTAAAAAGTGATATACTCTATCACTTTCTGATACCTCTGCAGTACAACTAAATTTTAGCAGAAAAAAACAGCATTAAAAATGCCAATGCCTCTAACATTTTTCACATACAAAGATTAAAACCCTCATTAAGGTCAATTCCATGATCGAAAAAAGCGACACAGACTGGAAGACCTTTAACACAACGCCCTCGATACCGCAAATACCCACTAGGAATAGAAACCGTTATCAACTCTTCACAATGGCTGATAAAAGACTTGAGGAAAAAAATTCATGCAAAACAAGCCATTCCTAAAAACAACCATAAGAATCTTACGAATATGTACCAAACACATTAATTTCTGATCGTGTAGCATACTTTAACAATAACTTCTACCCATTTTTGTAAAATCCTTAAAGGGGCAGCACAAACAACCTCAACACCACCTGAACAATAATTTATATTGCTCATACCCATTCAAATACTTTGCCTGCATGTATGGTACAATTTTCCCCTACCATCCCCCCTGCCGATCTTGAGAAATTACAAAACGAATAAATATCGTGAAATCCGCAGAAAAAGGAAGACTTCAAGTGCTTTCTTATTCTCCATCCCTCCCCAGTAATATCAAATAAAGATGGCGGCACAACCTTTCTATACACTTCCAAACACGCCCCGAAAAGCACCTTTAAGATAAACCGTGAACGCATAACTTCTTAAAGAAATAACTAAAAATAAGCATCACTAATGGAAGGATGAGAAATCGCTTTTAACATAGCCATAGCAACAGTGTCACCCAATTTCTGTGCATGCTCTTCACTCTGTCCACTAGCAGAAGCAGCAGCAATCGTATCTCGACGTACTTGCTCAATGAATTGCTTTTGTTGTTGAGGATTCATCTTAGAAAGTTGGGTTATAATATCAGGAAAAGACAATGCCAATCTTTCCAACAGCATATCCTCTGTTATATCAACCTGCTGAGAAGAAAAAGAGCGGTTAAACAAAAACTGATAAACAAACTGATAAACCGCAGGATTTCGAGAAACCAAAAAACTGGCTGCAAAAACCACAAACACAAACAAAATGAGAACACCACGACGCCAGCAAAATTGCATTATCTTCCTCTAAACATTATGATATACAAAGCACATTTGCCCCACAAATTGCTCATCGAAGTTTCAATAAAGAATAACTCTTAAATCATTGAAAATCCATGACAACTTAAACTTAATGTTCTTCACTTATTGTTTTATAAAGACAAGTTTACACTTTACACCCCCTTGTAATAATTCATTAAAATTTAATAAAAAATTCTAAAAAACCTGACTGAGGAAACCCTCAGCCAGGCCAGACAATCTAAGGGATCCACGCGGGGGGGGGGAGGAGGTTCCCTGATCGTCCTGTCACATCAACTATAGTCGATGCAATATTCTTGCTATGGAATAAAACGCTCTAAACAACAAGAAATACTTATCATATTTTATGCAAAAAAATACAAAAAAATCATAAATCGTCTAAAAATGGAAAAATTTAGGCAAAAAACATTCAATATGATCCAATTTGAAGCAACTTTATTTCAATAAGCATAAATCAATAAGAATCTATAACCATCGCCATTTTCATAATAAGCTTTTCAGACAACCCAATATCCGTAAAATTTTAAAACACACGTGGTTTTTATGGGCATCCTTCAATGAAGGAAAAAATGCATAAAAGCAGTAATCACTTGTTCAACAGCTATCACTACACAATCAAAACGTGAAATCTTTTTAACCCCTTAAGATGTAACAAGAATCAGAAATATACCCGCGCCCATTACGGGCATAAATTTTTCTGCTCAAAACAATGAAGGCGCGTAATCTCGATACAACTCAAATAAAAATACCAAGTCTTACCCGTCTTCATGACAATTTTTGAGAATCACCATAAAAAATATTGTGAAATTGTCTCTGCAGTAACAACATCAATCGTGAACTTGAATAAATTAATTTTCACAAAAAGTCAGAGCTCTAAACACATTTATCCGACTCACTCACCAGCACCATTTTAAGGTGAGGACAAACTATTTTATGACCAGCAAAAATACACATTATCATCATAGACAACGATCAAAGCCCAGACATTTCCCTCCCCTTCTCTATTATCTAGATTACCCTGTAAAATAATAAAATGGCAAATTCCTGTATCCCAGAATTGCTATATTAATTATCCTTAGTAGAGATTATATAGAACTTCCTTTTTGCTTCTGGCTTTTTTTCATGGAAACATACTCCTCATTTACAACAACACGCCATTGTTCCGTTCATTCGCGTACTTGCTTTAAAGAGAATTGCTCCCAATCTCATTTCCCAATACTACCCCGCCCATGAAAAATATAAGGCAAGATCTATTGAGCATCATCATATTTTAAAAATACGAGCCAGCACCCTCATTATATTTCCCATTTCCAATGTTGCAGCTGTTTTTAGATTAAGACGGTTCATAAGAGCATACCGCGTCCTTTTTCAAAGTTTTCATTCACATCTCCATCTCTCTTGTGAGATGCAAGAAAACGATTTTTTCTTCTAAAGAGAGGCTTTAAAATGAAAAAAACTTCCTATTTTGGGTGTTCACATTCAAATTGGAAAACAATTAATTATCATCAAAATCAATGACTTACATAATTCATATATGCTGTATAACACACGTTAATAGAAGCATGACCAGCTTCGCTTTTATAATTTTCTTACCTATGTTTATTATACTCCATTATTTTTTGACTTTAACTAATATTACTTTAATACCTTTAGTTATAATTCTACACGTCTAAATCTTGGAGCACTAAGCATTCTAAAGCACAAAAATATAATGCGCGTGTAAAAAACAATACCTCTTCAACGATTTACCACAATTCTATCTTTGCGCCTTTTAAAGTCAAAGAAGAAAGCATATGAGCAAATATAATTATGCAAACTCTATTTTTTTATCTTTTATATCATCTACCAATAAACGTGGATCACGAGCAAGCCAGAGTTTAACTATGAAGCCCTCATTGTTTTCATCTTGCAAAGGAGGCAAAGAAATCATTTTTTCTAGAATAAGTCCTGCATTTTTAAGCCATTGTGCTATTTGTGAATCTGAAAAATCAAGAGGCATATGAGCACGGGAAGAATGTGAAGACACAACTTTATGGTGAACAAAATCCACAATCAGCAAACGTCCATGAGGACGCAAAACACCTGCTACCTCGTTAAAAGCTATTTCAGGACTATCAAAAAAATGTAAAACCCAATGAAGAACGACCAAATCAAACGTTGTATTCCCAACAGACAAATGCAAAATATCGCTATCAAGCTTAACTTCAATGGCATGCGTATAAAGACCTGAAAGCAATTTTGAGACAGAGCCTGCACCTGTACCAATATCCAGCATTGTATCAAAAGGTTTATCGCCAACCATTTCGCGCAAGGCGCTTTCCACAAGGTGATCTGCAATATATGATAACCGTAACGCATCCCTCTGCGCTATATTTTGTAAGAAATACTTCTTTCCCCTTTTTCGGCGCTGTTTTTTAACATCCACCAAACGTGCTAAATCGTGCACAAGCATCAAATTACGCTCTGGCAAAGATGAAAGAGCAGCTACTACAATATTTTTTTTAACCAAACAACCATCACAAAGCTTAAAATAAATCGCTCCCCCCTTCTGATAAGACTCAACCAATTGTGCTTCGTATAATAAACGTAAATGTCGTGATATACGCAGTTGCGATTGACCAAGAATAAATATAAAGTCCGATACCGTTAAATCTTCGTGATATAAAAGCCTAAGAACACGTAAACGATTTGCCTCTGCCATTGCTTTAAGCAGTACAATAATTGCATCCAAACTTTCTATTTTTTTCATAAATATTCCTCACTATTCCTATAAACATTTGTTTATAGGAATAGAAAGTCAAGCAGAAGGCGCATATTTGCACCTCTTTGATAAGACTATTTTATGATGCAAAAATAAGAAATCATTAAAGAACGAACAACACCCATCCCACCATTACCCCCATCTGTGATGGGGAGAGCATTTGCGTTGCAGCACAACTTCATATGAAATTTTACCACATCTTATTGCATTTTAACAAATAACAAGTGCTCATCTATGTCACCAACACACAAAAATATAATTACTTCCTCCATGAAGGATATGCAAGCACGATTCTGTTCTCTTTTTTTTATCTCAAATGTGATTAACGACCGCCTCACAATTCGCGTAATTCCCTTTTTTGAAAAATAAAAACAACACAGACACCCCCAATATTTTCGAAGGTACAACACAAATAAAACAAGCAATTCTAACGTGTCAGCGGCTTATAATTCACACGCTTTTGATTAAAAGCTTCTGAACCAAGACGACGAACCTTATCAGCCTCATATTCAGCAAAATTACCTTCAAACCATTCCACATGACCATTCCCTTCAAAGGCCAAAATATGAGTTGCCAATCTATCTAGAAACATACGATCATGCGATATAATAACCGCGCAACCAGCAAAATTCTCCAATGCATCTTCCAATGCACCCAACGTTTCGGTATCAAGATCATTGGTCGGTTCGTCAAGAAGAAGAACATTACCTCCGTCTTTTAAAAGCTTAGCCAAATGCACACGATTGCGCTGCCCTCCTGACAAATTTGCTACTTTTTGCTGTTGATCTGCACCCTTAAAATTAAACGCACCGCAATAAGCACGGCTATTCATTTCATATTTACCTAATTTAATAATGTCGTTTCCACCAGAAATTTCTTCCCAAACGGTTTTATCACCCGCCAATGAATCGCGACTCTGATCAACATAACTCATATGAACTGTTTCCCCGATGCGTATTTGACCTGAATCTGCTTGTTCCTGTCCCGTCAGCATTTTAAACAAGGTAGATTTTCCCATCCCATTGGCACCAATGACTCCAACAATTCCACCAGCAGGAAGTTTGAAAGAGAGATCATCAATTAATACACGCTCTCCATATGCCTTAGAGAGATTATGAACTTCAATGACAACCTGCCCCAATCTTTCGCCAATAGGTATAATAATTTGCGCTTCTCCAGGACGGCGCTCATGTGCAGCTTGAACCAACTCATCATATGCTTTAATCCGCGCTTTTGACTTTGCTTGTCGTCCTTTTGGGCTAGAAGCTATCCATTCTTTTTCGCGTGATAACGTACGCTGACGAGCAGCCTCTTCACGCCCTTCCTGAGCCAAACGTTTAGCTTTAGCTCCCAAATAAGCAGAATAGTTCCCCTCATAAGGAATACCTTTACCGCGGTCTAATTCTAAAATCCATCCCGTTACATTGTCGAGAAAATAACGGTCATGCGTCACCAAAAGCACAGCGCCGGGATATTCACGCAGATGCCTTTCAAGCCAAGCTGTAGTTTCAGCATCCAAATGGTTTGTTGGTTCATCCAAAAGCAATAAATCAGGTTTCGACAAAAGCAATTTACAAAGCGCAACACGCCGCTTTTCACCTCCTGAAAGTTTTGTCACATCCTCATTCGCTGGTGGACAACCAAGGGCTGCCATAGCCATTTCTACTTGGCTTTCTAAGTCCCAAAGATTTTGGCTGTCGATGATATCCTGAAGGCGTGCACTTTCATCCGCAGTTTCTTCACTATAATTCATCATCAATTCATTATAACGCTCCAAAATTTCCTGCTTATCAGCAACACCTTCCATCACATTGCCACGCACATCTTTGCTGGTATCAAGAAGAGGCTCTTGCGGAAGATAGCCACAACGGGCTCCCTCAGAAAGCCATGCTTCTCCGGTGTATTCCTTATCTAGCCCAGCCATAATACGTAAAATAGTTGATTTACCTGCACCATTCGGTCCTAAAATACCGATTTTTGCATCTGGATAAAAAGACAGATGAATATTTTCCAAAATTTTTTTATTACCGTAAGCCTTGGTGAGCCCAGCCATGTGATAGATAAATTGACGTGCCATAAATTTCTCTTTAAATATTGTGCGGTATTAGAGGTTAGGAGTTTGAAAAAACTGCTTTCACTTCTTAAACTTCGGATAAGCAACGGTTATATTGAATGCAAGAGCTTTTCGTTCTAATACTGATACATTTTTTCTAATCTCACAAGCCCCACTTGGTTCTAAATGCAAAAAAATATACCTTCGAAGAGTAAAAAACAAATCTTCTTAGCTGTACCTGAAACTTGTTATCAAACGTCGTTTCTTTTTTCCATACCAGATATACAACTATGTTTTTATCGTATTAAGCCAACCTATCAATGCACTAATGTACCCAAAAGAAAATCAATTCTCTATGCTCCTTCTTTTCTTGCTTTGTGGGCTTTACATTACGCCGTAGAAAACCCCCATCTCTTTTCAGCACTTTTGTGTCATGGAAAGCAATGGACTTCACCTCTTACCTTGATGTGGCTCAAATTGCATTTAAAAAACAACCGCCGCCTTATGGGGTCTGACGTCCCAAGCCTTATGATTATTAAAGCCTTGCACCAGCATGTAGCTGTTAGTGACTACACCGCACTTCCCATTGGCATGTGGCTACAATTTGTAAAAAACTACCAAAACAATTGTAAAAACCTATCCATTCCCCTCTTTTGGCTTGATAATTATACAAATAATAACGATATCCATCGAATTATCTCAAAACTTTAAGACGAAACATAGTCTTTAAAGGCTACCACAAAACATAAATCTCCTACAGGAATATATTCATGGAAAAAAAAGCCTTAATCGTTATTGATGTCCAAAATGACTTTCTGCCAGGTGGAGCACTTGCCGTACCACAAAGTGATATTATTCTACCTGCTGTCAATAATCTCATAGACCATTTTGATCATGTCATTTTAACCCAAGACTGGCACCCAAAAAACCATTGCAGCTTCGCTTCTTCCTACCCTGAAAAAACGCCCTACGATACAGTCAATCTTGACTATGGTCCCCAAATACTTTGGCCTGATCATTGCATACAAGGAACACAAGGAGCTGAGTTTCACGCATCTCTTAAAGTTGAGAAAGCACAACTTATCCTTCGAAAAGGTTATAATCAAAAAATTGATAGCTATTCCGCCTTTTTTGAGAATGATCAAAAAACACCAACCGGCTTACAAGTTTATCTAAAAGAACATGGTTTTATAAAACTGGCTATGTGCGGCCTAGCAACCGATTTTTGTGTCGGGTTTTCTGCACTTCATGCCATCCAATGCGGCTTTCAAGTTAGCGTTTCATTAAATGCCTGTGCTGGTATTGATCTAAACGGATCACTTAATACAATGCTTAAAACTATGAATGAATCCGGCATAGAACTCTTAATGACTTCTTAAAATACTCTCTTTCGTCCTGCTGTTGCAACGCACAAAAAACCTTCAACTTACTTAGACACAGTATGTTTATTCAGATGACGACGCTTAAAGCGAAGAGAAGAATAAAAGGCCATTCCAATAATACAGACCCCCATAAGTCCTGTTAATACTTCAGGGACCGATATAATCGTTTGCAAATACATAATCACTGCAAGTACCAAAATTGCATAAAAAGCACCATGCTCTAAATAGCGATAATGCAACAATGTCCCTGATTCAACCAACATAATTGTCATAGAACGAACGTAAAATGCACCTATACCAAGACCAATTGCGATAATAAAAAGGTTGTGTGAAAAGGCAAAAGCACCAACAACGCCATCGAAAGAAAAACTAGCATCTAAAACTTCTAAATAAAGAAATGCGCCTGCCCCTCCTTTGACAACAGGAGTTAAAGTTGTTTTTGGAGCATCCAAGAGCGAACTGACCGCTTCAACACTTATAAACGTCAAAAGTCCATAAAGGGCAGAAAGTAAAAAAGTCATTTTATCTTCTGTCGCAATCTGCCCTGAAAAAAACAGCATCATAATCAAAACAATTGCAATATCAATTCCGAAAAGCGCCCCAAGCTTTTGAGCTGGCCTCTCTATAAAAGCAAGCCAATGCACCTCTTTCTCAGGATCAAAAAAATATTTCAACCCAACCATCATGAGAAAAGTTCCCCCAAAGGCAGCAATGCCTACATGAGCATTTGTTAAGATTGAAGCATATTGCTGTGGCTCCCATATTGCTAATTTTACTGCTGCAATTGGATTAATCCAAACGGCAACAGCAACCACCAGCAGTGGAAAAACAATCCGCATCCCAAACACTGCTATTAAAATGCCCCATACCAAAAAACGCCGGCGCCATAGCAGATCCATCCTCTCAAGAACACGCGCATTGATAATAGAGTTATCAAAAGATAAAGAAATTTCCAAAATTCCTAAAACACAGCAAATAAAAAAATATTTAAGAAAACCAGCAGCACTTCCCGTTTCAAACCAACCAATAGCCCCTCCTAAAAAGACGCCAACAATTGTGAAAAAAAAAGCCCATCTAAAATAGCCGAATAGGGACATGATCATTCCTCACAATTTATTTCTTTAAATTCATCCGCTGCACAAATCCAAAGATCGCATCTATTAATGCTAAAAAAGATAGAATATACATAGCGGACTCATATGGAATCTTCTTCAAAAAAACAAGAGAAAGAGAAGAATCGGTAAGCGCATCTTTCATTAAAAATGAATGCCAATTCTTAAATAATATGCAACAAAACAAGTTAAAAATCACTTTTTATCCACTAAAACTAAAAAAATAAAAAGAAATGAAAACTATAAATCTTGACATTCATCATAAGATATTAATACATAGTGTGCCTTTATTGGTCAAAGCTTATACCATGATGATTTACTGAGGGAGATAATTCATGGCACGTCCTGAAACTGAATCAAAAACTATATTTGGAAAACGTTTACGTTATGTACGCCTCGCTTTAGGGGACCCATCACGTGAAACATTGGCTAGAAATTTTAGCATGACAAAAAACTCCATCGCGTTTTATGAGCGTGGGGAAAGAGAACCAAACCTTAGTGTCTTACAAACATATCGCACATTGTACGGTGTCAATATCAATTGGCTTTTAACTGGACAAGGAAAGATGTTTGATGCCGAATATACTAAAGGTGATTTTGACTGGAATTATTTTATAAAAAAAATTGAGGGGCTTGAAGAAACTCTTGCCAATAATAACGATCGTAGTGAAAAACTAAATCAAGAAAAAATCGATAGCTCTTATGAAAAGTTGCAGCAATATTTATCAAGACAAGGCTCATCTAATGGCCTCACTCCAAAAGCTGCAACCTCTCTCATCGATATGAAAGCAAAAATGGCCAACTCCTATGCCCTTAGCTTATTCATTGATTTACTCATTCGAAGCATATCGCAGAAAGAGGTTATTGCTAACCAATAAATGTCCATAATAAAAAGGAAGACAGAACAAACATAAACTTTATCAGCATGAAATAAAGCAGAAGCGCTTCTTTCATTGCTGATGGAGTTTAGTGTGTCATATAATTTTTTTGTGGTAAAATAATTGAATGCATATATTTAACAGCATAAAAAGAAAATTTTCCTAATATAAATAAAAATACTATGAAAATAAAAATTAAAAAAAATGTTTTATAGTATAAAATACCGATTTATACCTTATTGACAATAAATATTTTCTTGTTACAAATTATAGTTTTCATAGAAATTATTGTTTGAGATCAAAAAAAAAGAGGGGAAATATATTGACTGCTTACTATAGAGACATACTTTAGTACTCATAGTCAAATGGGTTGAATATTTATCCTGCAAATTATCGGCTATTTTATGAGGTAGGGAGTATGTATTTTGAGGTGTTTCAAGGGGTTCACAATCAATGGTACTGGCGTCTAATCTCAGGAGATGAACAAAAAATCGCTTTTTCTAGTAAAGGTTATCCAACAAAGCAAGATATTCTGACAAATATCGAGCAGATAAAAGAAATTACGCATAAAGCCCTTATTAGAGAGCTACAACCTTAACGTCCTTTGCCATTAAGTTAACAATTTTTACTTTGTATATTTTGAACTTTGCACCACACTTTGGTGATGAACAAAAAGGGGGGGGATGACAGTAGAAAACATGAGGAGCCTTTTGCAGGATTTCTAATATCCCACAAGCAACTGCTCAATAAAGCTTTTCGCGGGGGCTGTGCCGCTCTTCAAAGCGATAATTAAAATTGCTATTAAATTTATCAACTAGCAGCATGTAATACTTTTTCTATGCTTTCAACTTATATCAATCCTTTTGCAGATGCAATTCTCGGCAATGTTCTTCGGCAATGTTCTAAAGAAGCGCCATTAGCTACAAATTGTCTATCAAATTATACACCACAAAGTTATACAGACCAGTACTTGAGGCTCTCATAAAATATTTACAGCCATGCGTTGCAAAATTTCAGTCGCAAACCAAAAAGGCTGCAATACCCTCTAATAAGGTACCACCAGACGTGCAAAATTGGCCTGTGTGAATAAACAATATCAGAGAAAATTTCTTGCACAAACTTGCACCATAAGTTCGTCTAATGCTCTGAATCAAATTATCTTAAAAATCTTCATGGAAAAGAGATATTGAAAATAGGCATTTATCATATGCCTTTATTAATCGAAGTTTTTTAAACTGTAACGATAATGAAAATATAAAAGTAATGGGAATATAACGCAGCATTCTATGGTCAAAAGTGTATATTTACCAATCCCTGATATACCAGCAGTAAAATTTTTCATAAATCTAAACATATACTGAAATATTGTGCTTTGTTTCAGTCGGTAAACATGTTCTCATTGCGGCACGCATTATGACTGCAAGAGAAATGCTGCACTCATCTTAAAAGAATTAGCGGAGAATTCCGCCATATCAGCTTGAAAAAATAAGATTTTGGCTAAACTCTTACCAAGTTTGATAAAATAGATCTTATAAAAAAGAAATGATAAGATTTGCATAATTTTGAGGAAATAGTAAAAAAGCAAAATCAAAAAGCTACATTTCTGCACAAAGCCTAGAAACCATCCGCGTTGACATGGCTGATCTCCTTCTCTTTAATTCAATGCGAAACCGCCAAAGCATCTACTTGGTTGTCCTCTTGGAATGTGTAGCCTCTTAGAGTATTACATTGCTTTATCATCGCTTCTTTTGACACTTTCCTCCCTTCCCTTTCACGCCTTCTTAACTATCCTAAAAGGATATCTTATAATGTATGTACCACATCGTCACGGTAGCGAAGAGGCTGCCATAAACATGAACAGAATCTCTACGAACACAACGCTATCCCGCTTTAAAATAGACTGCATCAATTCAATCTACTGTTATCATAATTTCTGTAAGCTATTGTTTACAAAGCATATCACGCATCACACCACCTTCGAAATAACATATTTGAATATTAATCATTCCATTTATGATGAAATTATCCGCATCACAAATCACTCAACCTATTTTCATAGCTAGATCAAATAGGGAATTATATTAGCCATCCTCCATCCCATTGAAAATATTTTTATGGAATTTAACCGTTATTTTTTTCCAAAAACAGGAAAAGAAAAAGATATGTGAAATATGCCGATAATACTTGGCAGCATAAAAAAATCTTAAGCTATACTGATCATAAAGTCGTTCCATTGATAATAGATTTTTTTGAGAAAAAAAGATCTAAACGGAGCTAAAAAATTAAAAAAACAAGAAGATAACCTTAAAGACCAGACTGAAGCAGCAACAAAGCATCTCTCTACATGAACGAAAAACAACAGCAGAATTTAGGCAAAAGCCATATTCATTGATCAACCTAGCCTTCCAACAAGTGAAATATTCTTATACATCAAAAAAAACTACCCCAAAAGCAATTCAAATACACAAATACCAATATACTTGAAGAAAGCCAGTTTGACATTTTACTAAGTAAAAGTGGCTTAAAGAAAAAATCAGGAATCGCTATCAAAAGAGCGACAGAACAATACATTAACTTCATTCTCTGTGCTAGCGCACCCCAAAAAATCGTTCATTTTATTTTGATGAAGTTTTAAAGTTGTATTTTTACATTCGGTCCTTAAAATCTCATAGCATTCTACACCTTACCATACAACACAACTCCCAAATCCTTCCAATAAAATAATTACAGTGTACTTTTCTGTCTCTTCTCTCACCCCCACTAAACTTGTCTTTATAGAAAGTTCATACTCTTATTCTCTAAGACCTCATTGCCTTATCATGTTCCTTAACGGAAGCGTCATTAAATTTTTAAAACCCAATATTATTTTTCTCTTTCTTATCTCTCAAATCTTGTGTCTTTTCGTGACAGTCATAAACATGATAAAGCGCACATAAATTACAAATTATGAATATGATTGTTTTACCAGATATCCTGTATCTTCTGCATTCATCTTTTTCCCCCTCTTTTTTCTGCCCGATCATCATGATGATTTATATGCGTGTTCATTAAAGCTATTTTATCCGCAGATACCTTTTTCTCAAATTGCCTTACCATCTGCAAAACTGTTTTTAGCCCCCCCACAAACAGTTACCCCCCCCCCACAAACAGTTACATTGTCATAAACTATTTTGGTACCCTATACATATGCATTATTGTAAGCTTTTGCATTGTCACCAACGACTACCTTTCCATAAATTTGAGCATTACCAAAAACTATAATCTCACCACTCACCCAAAAGTCGCCTTCATAACTAAAGTTTACCTCTCGTTCCCCAACCTCCTAAATCACCTTATTTTAGCATTTCCAAAGTCTTTTAAGATACAAATCCTATGCAAAACACGGATACAATCACTTTTTCGCTTCATCTTCCGATTTAATCACTTCCTTATGTTGCTTCATGATCTCCTCATATTGCTTAATTTGTTGTTTCAGCTTTTCAATTGCTTGATCGCGTCTTTTAATCACCATCCTTTGTTCTCTAAGTGCCCTATCTCGTTCTTCAGTCATCTTCATAGAATCTCTTAAAAACTCATGTTTTATCTTTCTTGATTCTTCTTTAAGAGTTTTAGCTTGATCGTGATAATATAAAGCAAACCGAAACATGACCCCGCTGAAAAGCAAAACAATAATCACGGCTCCCAATAAAATTTCGTTTAGACTCATTTTAATCTCCTTTAATTACCGTTAAATCAGTCATCTCGACCAATTTGCTTTGTTTCGCCCTCCATCAAAAAAAGAATGCAATAAGCCACATCTGCCAAGTGCGATAAATTACTCTCGGCATCCCTATTCTTCCCACAAAAATATGCTAATAAACGACGTAAAGAAGCTTCGCTCTATACCCTCACATCAATTGTCTTACTGTATTTATTTACACCAAATGCAAGAACAAAACTAATTTCAAAAAATAATCATGGCGGAAGGATCTCAACACGCGCCTTATCTGCATCGTTCTCGTTTTCCTCTGTTACATCATGTAGAAAGCAATGACATTCGTAAATCTCTTCGTCAGTGCGAAAATTTTCATAGTGACAAACATCGACACTACAATCAAATTCTGCCCTCCCAAAAATCTTCGCATAACCGGAGACTAATGCATTGCCATAAATCTTAAAATTTTCTGAAACTTCCGCATGATCATAAACTTCCACATCACTAAAAAGTACATCCCTCTTCGATAAAGTATTTACCCCTTGTATCACTCTCTACCCAACAATCACCTTTGTGATCGAAATTATCTTTATGCTCTATAAAATCATCAAAATTACTTTTTTGAAATTTCCAAAATCTCTTAATACACGTATGCGATACACCATCTGACGATAACCAAATTTATTAAAACAAAAGGAAAAACTGCACTCTTTGCCTATGAATTTGTATTTTTCTCCACAGCCATGATCATTTTTCTCAAGGCTGCAAAACTTCGTTATGCCCGCACACCAGCCTAACGCAAGAACATTTTTACAAATGTCGATGTGGGGGTATATCTTGATTTATAATTCCGCTGCATATACTATTAGAGTGACATCTTATGAACACACGAATGCATATTTCGATCCCGAATCGTATGCATCCGCCTTCTCACAATCGTGGAACAAAGCAACCATTTTTTATTGATTCGAATCTGAAAGTGTATGGGGACATTTTGTTATTAGTGAAAAACAACTCTACATCCTTCATAAGCGAAGAGCTACGCATGGATATCTTCACGCTCCTTTAATCCTGTATTCTGGTTTCGCGACGCAATATTAACGCTATAGCGTCAATGTGTAAAGGTCTAAAAATGACAAAGACTGAAAAAGATTGGTTCCAACGCTTAATTGAATTGATAAAACGTGATGGACGAACAATGATTGAGATAAGCAGAGCAGCAGGCTGTGGACAAAACTACGTACAACAAATGGTAAACGGAGGGAAAAGACCCTCTGTGGATAAACTTATGGCTATTCTTAACACACTCGGAAATGCTAGCGCCATATATGTAATAACTGGTTTTAACATCTCCGATGAAGATTTAGAACTCATCGCTTTGATTTCGTCTGGAGATAAAAAGAAGATTGAGGCTTTAAATGCCCTTTTGACTGAACAGCATTTGTAGAGTTTTCTACTCTCTTCAAGATCTCTTGCTTTTGAGTTGTAGACAAAGCCTCCCATTTCACAATAATATCAGGTAAAATTGCTTTCAAGTTTTTGTCATTTTTCATAATTATACTCCATTTAGTCAAACTAAATAACGCCAAAGCGTTTATGCGTATCCCATACCTTAGAAAAAAATATTTGCAATAGGCAGTATGGAATCAGTTGTATACAAAGTGGTTTTTATAAAATCATATGGAATTCTATGGTTTATGTACCATGGTGAGACAAAAAATCACATGGTCCAGACATTTTTATAAAAAATTGAGATCATTACTTTGATCAACAATGCTTTTCAGATTTTGCGAATCGAGAAAATAACCAATTGATGTGAAAATATCTCTGAAAATGTTTCTGAATGCTACTTGAGAGAATTGGAATGGAATTATTTTAAAAGAATATATATCACGATTTCATACTACACAGCCCTATCTATGTTTTTAAATGACATCACAAAGCAAGAATATAACGAGGTGATATATACAATTTTTATAAACCGCAGCACTGATAGCTGTGATGTGCTTTCAAAAGCCCCCTCTCCTCTGCCAAATGCACTTTAAATCTAACATAAACGACAATAGCAATACTTAAAAAGAGATAACTGATAAAGGTGCAATGATGAGCGTGCATAAGTTGCACAAGCATTTACAAATTTATAAAAGGAAAATCTTTTTGCATGGGTGAGAAAACTCATGACAGAACTAAAGTCCTCTTCACAACAACACAGGAAAAGAGTTGGGATTACCGACTCACTTCAAAGAGACACTTATTGCTTTATCAAGATAAAATCACACAGGTCTTATGCTTTGCCTTTTCTATGGTAATTCAAACCGCAAATGAATGGAAAAAATTATAAAAGAAACATCAGCATATTTTCTCAAAGGCTCCAAAGATAAAGCATGCATCAAAAAGCTATCATGAATAATGAATATTCGTGATTCATAATTTACATTGCATTCTTGCGCTGAATGACTTCGTAAAAATCAAGAAAGGTGCTTGAGAAAACTGGATAGCGAAAAAGATAAACTTTAGTCATGAAGACTGTTGAATTTTCAACATCGGGAAAATTTTAAAGAATATGTGCTCATGACCATGCTCAAATTCAGAGCAATGCAACTGGTTACGCAAATAACAATAGTTATGATAATATACGTGTCTTTGACACCGTAGTAGTCTACAACGAAAAATATTTTGGAAATGCACAGTTTACAGCAAGAGCGTCATTGTTAACCGAAAAAAGAAAAAGATTCAGAAAATACGCATTCACTGATAAGAATATAATTCAAGAAACCAATCTCTAGCAGAAAAAAACAACTCTCTTCAAAACAACATGTATATTTCACGTCAAAGATGAATTACGCATAAAACAAAGAGGAATAGATATACGCCCATCTATCATCACAAAAATCCACCATTGCACGTGCTTTGAGAAGTAAAAACAAGGTTGCGAATCAATAATAATAAAACCTACAAATGAACTAATCACCGACCTTAAAATCGCGAGGTTCACCTCGCAAGCTCTGTTGCCTATCTAGGCAAATTGGCAGATATGTCAAAAAATAAATATTACGAAGCTTTGCTCTCTAAGTTGTGAAGTTGCCGTACCCAAATGCCTATTTTCTTATCTTTTTAAATATTATTCAATATAGTCAAATTGTATAGCATGCCACATTGCTCATGACCGACAACAAAGAATACGCGAATCGTATGGAATGTAAGTTTTTTTGACAATTACAAAAGTGCATAGCCAAAATTACAAGAGCTCATACCTTCTAAACCAAAAATTTGATGAATATGCATTTGCATGATTATTTAAGAAATATTTTACAGCATCAATTGAATATAGCTTAGCAAAAAAACACGCAAAGACAGAAGAATGCATTCTGATAAAAGTTTTCAACTCCACAGGGAATATTCCTTTATAGAGCAATTAAAACCCATATTACAGTAAGCATTAAACGATGCAAGAAAACACTAACAGCCGCTTAAATTTTTCTGAAAATACTTAATAATCTTTTAGAAAAGATAACCCAACCTGAGGAGTAAAAAAACTTCCTTCAAAAACAAGGATGGATTCCCTACTTGGGCAGAAGAAGACAGAGAGAAATATTATCAAGAATGGCATCATAAAACACATGAATGTGTCTAGATTAACACTCTTTTCTATACAGTTTTACTTCGTAGTGAAGTGATTCCAGCGGCTTGAAAGACGTCAAGATAATATCATTTATCTAAAAACAGAAAAAATAAATTCTAAACAAATATCTATTTCCCCATTTTACCCAAACGAGCTGTAACACATAAAGCTAATTCAGATGGAAATACAAATTCAAAGCACTTTTTAGCTGGACAGATGACACTATACCATCCCTTTATACAATATATTGACCGCAAAAAACTCGCTCTTGAATCAATAAAAAACTAAAAAAGTTCGGAATAATGTTCCTCAAAACGTAATGGATGTAACTTAACACTCGTTGTTGTACTAAATGGGAAAAGATGGGACTAGATAGAAATATGTAATAATGCATTGTTTTTTTTATAAATTTTATACCACTAAAGACGCTCTTCGTTAAAGGCAATTTTGATAGCAGAAAATCAAAAAAGAGTGAAAAACGAAAAAATAAAAATTGGGTAGAAAAAAGAATAGAAGACTTTAAAGAACCTGTAAAAAAACAAATTGGTACAAAACCTAATGGAAAGGCTATAATAAAATGAGCAATCGCCAAGCCTCTTTAACTATTATATTAATAAGTTATTAACCTTACAGGGACGGTTACGGGGGATTGTGGTGGGCCCGGAGGGACTCGAACCCCCAACCAAGCGGTTATGAGCCGCTGGCTCTAACCAATTGAGCTACAGGCCCCACAAGACGCTTCTCTCTAAACTAAAATTCTCTATGAGACAAGAGCTTGCTTAAATTATAAGCCACCTTTTTCTCTTTTCTATCGGTTTTTTTTTCTAATGCCCTAATTTCTTTACAAGAACTCTAGAAAATGAGAGAGTAATAAATCGATAAACAAAAGGAATAGATATGACAAAGACAACTTCTAAATCGTTGAAGAGCTATCCAGTTAAAATGGCTATTGTCGCACTCACTCTGCTAGCCACTTCACTCACCGCACACGCTGAAAAAAGCAAAATGAAAAGCGCAACTATTACGGTTACTGCGACCGGCGAAAGTCAAGCAACACCGGATATGGCAATTATCAATCTCGCCGTTGTTACTCAGGATAAAACTGCCCAAAAAGCATTAGCAGCTAATAATAAATCTATAAACGATATTGTAAACGCTTTTAAGAATAATGGCATCCAAGCAAATGATCTGCAAACATCAGGCTTGTCCATTTATCAATCTAGCCCAGAGAAACATCACGAAAAAAAGAACAAGGAAACCCTTTATCACGTTTCAAATTCTTTAACAGTGCGCATTCGTGATCTTTCTAATGCTGGTAAAATATTTGATCAAGCAATGGCACTCGGCGTTAATTCAGTTAATGGCATTACCTTTACCAATGCTGATACGAAACCATTTTATCAAGAAGCGCGTAAAAAAGCCATTGTTGAAGCGATTGAAAAAGCAGAAACTATAGCACAAGCAGCCAATTTAAAATTAGGAAAAATCATTGAAATCAATGAAAATGATGATGTCTATCATTTAAGGCCACGCCTCATGAGCAAGGCAGCAAATGCAAGCTACGAAGATACAAATTTTTCAGGTGGTGAACTAAATTATAACGTCAGTGTCACCGTAGTATTTGGTATTGATTAAATCACATAGTATTATCAATCATTGTATAAAATGATCTTATCACCGGTCTTCACAGAGAATACCGGTGATATATTGGAGATAATCTTCTTCAGACGATAATTCCTCTTCGTAAACTTCTATCTGTCCACGCGCAGAAAATTGTGTTTGATGTACTGTCTGACAATTTCCTGAAACCAATGGGTGCCACCATTGAAGATCTTGTCCCTCATAAATCAGTCGATAAGCACAGCTTTCTGGAAGCCAACGGGCTGTTTTAATCGTTGCAATATCCAACGATATACAGTCTGGAACGATTGATTTACGATGAACATAGTCCCGACACCGGCAAGTTTCCGCATCTAAAAGACGACACGCCACACTGGTTGCATAGATATCACCAGTGTCATCATCTTCCACCTTATGCAAACAACAACGCCCACAGCCATCACAAAGGCTCTCCCACTCAGAAATGGACATTTCTTCTAATTTTTTTACTTTCCAAAAGGGTCCTTCTTTACGCATAAAATCGGCCATAGCTTTCTCAAACAAGAAAATCTATCAAAAAGCGAAATAAATAAAATTTAAATCCTTAACTTCATACATCTCTTATCTCTGTAAATATCATTACATTCAGTGCATTGCTTTAAGACAATTTTTAAAATCCCGTTTAATGAAAATAGAATACACCTTAAAGCAGACATTCGTTGTGAAACGAATATCAACATAGACCCGCCTGCACAATGGTAAATACCAAGCAGCCTAAAACAATAATATAATCCAAATGAAATTTTTCACACATCTATACATGAATATAATTGTATACATGAACATAAGTGGCTTTTATCAATGCCTCCCGCACCAAAAAACGCACCCCCCCACTCATCGAAAGATTAACCCACTCTGATGAGAGCATTCTTAATATACCACTTCTTTTAATAAACTTAACTTATGTAGGCAAGAGAATGCTTTAAATATTGTTCATTCCTTTTAGAATTCACCCTACAATTCCATGCTGCTTTATAAACCGTAGCACACAAATATCAAAGCCAAGAGGAATTTTGACATCGCAAATTCTGCATAAATTATTCAACTCTAACCTGTTTCCGTTAGTAAAAAGAAATATCAAAAACTACATGATAGTGTCTTTCATCCCTATTTACCAATAAATAATGCATCTTTAAAAATGCACAATTACCCTTAAGAATCGAGGAAACTACGCAATTTTCGTGAACGGCTCGGATGCTTTAACTTACGAAGCGCCTTTGCTTCAATCTGACGAATACGCTCGCGTGTAACTGAAAATTGTTGACCAACTTCTTCCAGCGTGTGATCAGTATTCATCCCTATACCAAAACGCATTCGCAAAACACGTTCTTCACGTGGTGTTAATGAAGCAAGAACGCGAGTCGTTGTATCACGCAGATTGGCTTGAATAGCCGCATCAATCGGCAATAATGCATTCCTATCCTCAATAAAATCACCTAAATGGGAATCATCTTCATCACCAACGGGTGTTTCAAGCGAAATAGGTTCCTTTGCAATTTTAAGTACTTTTCGCACTTTTTCTAACGGCATAGAAAGTTTATTAGACAATTCTTCTGGCGTAGGTTCACGTCCAATTTCATGCAAAATCTGGCGCGATGTGCGAACAATCTTGTTAATTGTTTCAATCATATGAACCGGGATACGAATAGTACGTGCCTGATCAGCAATTGAGCGCGTAATTGCCTGACGAATCCACCATGTTGCATAAGTTGAAAACTTATATCCGCGCCGATATTCAAACTTATCTACGGCCTTCATCAAACCGATATTGCCTTCTTGGATAAGATCAAGAAACTGCAAACCACGATTAGTGTATTTTTTTGCAATTGAAATCACAAGACGCAAATTAGCTTCCACCATTTCTTTTTTAGCAATTGTTGATTCGCGCTCACCTTTCTGCACCTGTGTCACAATCCGACGGAATTCGGCAATCGAAATAGCAGTTTCTTGTGCAAGATTTTGTATTTCGCTGCGTAAACTTTGAATTTCCTTAGCTTCACGTATTGAAAACTCTTTCCAACCACGTCCTGATAAAGTTGAAATATAATTAATCCAATCTGCATCCAATTCACGACCTTGGTATTCTTTTAAAAAATCCTCATGACCAACACCATAATTATTTGCAATTCGCTTCAGCTTACCTTCATTATGAATCAATCTCTTATTGATGTCATAAAGCTGCTCAACCAAAGCTTCAATACGATTTTGGTTCAAAGAAAGAGATTTCACCGCTTGAACCAATTCGCCCTTTAATTGAATATATTTTTTCTTCTGGGAAGGCGAAAGAGCCCCCTCTTTACGCTCTGCCAAACTGCTCTCAACATGCTGATCTTGTAATTTTCGCAATTTTACATAAGTGTCAGCAATGAAATCCAATGTTTCCATGACCTGAGGACAAAGCTCATTTTCCATTGCAGCAAGCGACAAGTTAACATCATCGTCGTCTTCATCATCATCCTCAACATCTATATCCCGCCTAATATCCCCCATATCACGCATGCCAGAAGATGTTTTTTCCTCTTTTGTTTTTTCGACCTCACTTCGTTCAATAACAGGAGCCTGCTTAGCTTCTGGTCCTGCATAAGTCGTTTCAAGATCAATAATTTCACGAAGAAGAATGCGCTGCTCTTTTAATTCTTCACGCCAGATAATGAGAGCCTGAAAAGTCAAAGGACTCTCACAAAGTCCAGCAATCATTGTTTCACGCCCCGCCTCAATACGCTTAGCAATGGCAATTTCGCCTTCCCGCGAAAGAAGCTCAACAGCACCCATTTCGCGCAAATACATGCGCACTGGATCATCGGTGCGATCTGTTACCTCACGCTTAGCTGTTGTTGCAATCGCATAGCTGGTAGCTTCTACTAAATCGCCCCCCTCTACCGTAATTTCCTCTTCATCATGCTCAGGATCACTTTCATCCTCATTGTCAACGACATTAATGCCCATCTCAGAGAACATCGCCAAGGTATCTTCAATTTGTTCAGACGTGACCTCATCAGGAGGAAGAACTGCATTCAATTCATCCATCGTCACGTAACCATTTTTTTTGGCGAGTTTAACCATTTTTTTGATGGCATCATCAGAAAAATCGAGAAGAGGACTGTCCACACTCACTTGTCCCTTTGCTTCCGTATTGTCTTTCTGTTTAACCTTTGTTGACATACCATTAACTCCACTTGATCACTACGCAGGTTCCGCGTGACCAGTTTTTTGCGTTCCCACTTAGCGTATCAACAACACCTTATATATACTTCCTTTTAGAAAAGATCTCTAATAGAAAAGATACATTTTGTTGCATACGCTCTTCATTCACACAAAAACGCGGGAAAACCAAAGAAGTTTCCCCGACACCTCTCAGCCTTTCTGAGATAATCTCTGTATCTTATAGTAAGAACCAATTTCCCGCTATTCCTAAAATTTACTCGTCATTCTTTATAAAAATGCCGCTCTACATACAACTTCCTCATACTAAGCTTAGGTGACTGATTCGCTCTAAAAAAGCGAATCATTTTATCTTATCTTCCTTATTCCCGTCTATTTCTTCATCAAACCAACTTCCAAATCCTTCAATTAAAGCTTCTGTTGCTTGCATCTGTTCTAGCTCGATTTTTATTTCACGAAGCAGATCAAAAACCTCACTCTTAGGATTCTCTACGAGTTGCTCTTCAATATCTTGTAGTCTCTTATGTAGGTGGTATTCTTGAAGATGCAAGTAGATGGCTTGTTTTAATACAGCACGGGCATCCTCTATAGGTGCCCCAGTAAAGACGGTACGCATACCAACATTTTGCACCAGATTTTTCATACGCTCTAAAAGAGCTTTTTGCCCTCTTTCTTCTAAAATTGCAACCATTGTCTCTTTATCATGAAGCTGCTGGCTCCCAAGAATTTCTAACATAGATTGATGAAGACTTACTAATTGGGTATTTTGTAACTCCAACTCAGCAAGAATGTCAAAATTTTCATACCATAATTCAGGATAATACGCCAAAATAAGTAAAATAACTGCCTCACGCAGAGGAATAGAATGTGATGAATTGCGCACTAAATTGGAATTTTCCAACGTCGAAAAAGATTGATCTTTAAAGATCCTATTTTGTAGGTTTTGCCTATTTTGTAGGTTTTGATTGTACCGACCTGCACCCTTTTTTTTCGAAAAAAATGGACGAAAAAAATCAAAAAGCCGTTTCTTTACATCTTGAAAATAATAACGGCGTACATCTGCATCCTTAATCGTAAAAATTTGCTGTTTTAGTTGTTTTTCTAGCGCTGCTCGTGCTTCTGGAGTTTCAAAATTCTTTCCATAGGTAGCACGCAACCATAAAAGCTCAATCAATGGAATTGATTTTTTCAAAAAAGAAGCAAAAAGTTGTGCACCACCAGCACGAATAATTTCATCTGGATCTTTACCTTGTGGCAACAAAACAAAGCGCACAGATACCCCTACCTTTAAAAGAGGCAATACACGATCAGCAACACGAAAAGCAGCTTTTAAGCCAGCATCATCTCCATCAAAACATAAAATAGGATCAGCCGCCATCTGCCATAAAAGTCCAATTTGTGCTTCCGTTAATGCTGTCCCCAGAGGAGCTACGGCTCCCTCAAAACCTGCTTTAGTCAATGTAATCACATCCATATAGCCTTCAACAACCAGGAGTGAATGGATTTTTTCATCACCAACAAAGCGGCTATTTTTGCGAGCAGCTGCTGCATTATAAAGCATATTTCCTTTATGAAAAAGCAGTGTTTCAGGACTATTAAGATATTTTGCCCGCGTATCTTTATCTAACGCACGCCCTCCAAAAGCCACGACACGTCCGCGTAAATCTTCAATAGGAAACATAATACGATTTCTAAATCGATCATAGGAAGCCGTACCATCATCCCCCAATTTGAGCAGCCCACAATCTTCCATTTGTTTTATTGAAATACCACGCGCACTTAAAGCTTCTCTCAAAGCTGTACGCTTTGTCGGAGCAAAACCAATCCGAAAGCGTTCTGCAAGCTTTGGCGTTACACCACGCTCATCCAGATAACGACGCGCCTGCTCCCCCCCTTTATCATGTAAGCTATATTGAAAAAAATCCGTAGCTATTTTCATAACATCATAAAGGTCAGCCTTTTCCATTTGGCGTTTATGACTTTGTGGATCAAAGAGAGGTAATTTCATCCCCGCAAAATCAGCCAAACGCTCTACACTTTCTGAAAAGCGTAATCCATCAAGCTCGCAAAGGAAAGTAAAAATATCACCACTCACACCACAGCCAAAACAATAATAACGCCCTTTACGATCATCACAATGAAAACTTGGAGTTTTCTCACCATGAAATGGACAACAACACCAAAAATCTCCTCGCGAAGGCTTGCTTTTTTGGGGATCAAATACCACCCTTTGACCGATAACCGTTGAAATTGGTAATCTGGTGCGGATCTCATCAAGGAAATCAGACGGAAAACGCATTATCTCTCACAGAGGTTTAAAATTCTTTTTTGCATGTTTAACGACTTTGGAGCATAATTCCAATACTTCATCTTAAGCGGTTGAAAGATTTTAAGAGCTCAACCGTATATCATTCAGAAATGGAGAGTAAAAAAAGTGATCAAATTTCTTGTTCAATATCCACTGCTAGAATCTATTGCTTGGCTCATTATTCTTATTCTCATTGCGCTTTTAGTCAACTTCTTAGCACGAAATATACTCGTTCACGGAGCAAAGCGGTTTTCTTTTTTTCTTCCTAAAGAGACAACCGCCGATATTGAACACGCCATTCAGTACATAGCTCACATTGTTGCAGCTTTTACTCTCTCAATCGGCATTGATTTTATCCCGACACTACCTACCGAACTCAGCACTATTATAGGCAATGTTGCTAACGCCTTCATTATTTTTGTTGTTGTTCTAGCAATCTCTTCTCTTCTTAATGTTATTAATATCCTTTATGAACAACAGCCAACAGCACGTTTAAAACCAATAAAAGGTTATATTCAAATCGCTAAAATTGCGCTTTTTACTGTGGCGGCAATTTTAATGGTAGCCACATTGATTGACCGCTCGCCCCTTATTCTTTTATCCGGTCTTGGTGCAATGGCGGCTGTTCTGATGTTGATTTTCCAAGATACGCTCCTTTCTCTCATTGCAGGCATCCAAATTTCATCCACCGATATGGTACGGGTCGGCGATTGGATTCAAATCCCCAGTCTCGATGTAGATGGTGATGTCATTGAAATTGCACTTCATACCGTAAAAGTTCAAAATTTTGACAAAACAATCACCACTGTGCCTATCCGTAAACTGGTGACTGACCCTTTTAAGAATTGGCGCGGAATGGAAGAAGCGGGTGGACGACGCATTAAACGTTCGCTTTTTATTGACCAATCAAGTATCCGTTTCCACACAGAAAAAGAACAAGAATATCTTTCCCGATTCAATTTATTAGAGAATTATTTCACACAAAAAATACCAGAAATCAATGAATGGAACGCTCAATTAGATAAAAATCACGATGTATTAGCCAACACCCGCCGTTTAACCAACATTGGAACTTTCCGTGCTTATGTTTTTGCTTATCTAAAAAATCATCTAAATATCGAACAAAATATGACCTTGATGGCACGACAATTACCTCCTACACCAAATGGCTTACCCTTGGAAATTTATTGCTTTACCAACACAACCGTTTGGCTGGAATATGAACAAATTCAAAGTGATATTTTTGATCACCTTTATTCCATTCTTCCTAGTTTTGGTCTAAAGATTTTTCAAAATCCAAGCGGTTATGATTTTAGTCATGTATTAGAAGCGAAAGCAAAGTAAAATGATAAACCTCAATTCGTCAATTTTTTAGATCAACTGTATTTATAACAACAGAGAAAGAATAAAGTATCATGAATGGTTCATTGGTACTCCTTCATCTTGCAGGCGCTATTTCTTTACTTCTTTGGGCCACACGTATGGTGCGCACAGGGGTTGAACGCGCCTATGGTGATAGGCTTAAATACAAAATGCGCCATGTCATTTCCAAACCCTTTTTTGCTGTAAGCTTTGGACTGTTTACAGCAATGATTTTACAAAGTTCTACAGCAATAACGCTCCTTGTTGGTTCTTTTGTTGAATCTGGTTTTGTTTCTGGTTTAGCAGGACTAATGGCCGTACGCGGAGGAGAATTAGGATCGGCATTGGTTGTCAAAATCCTCTCCTATGATCTTACAATCGTTGTGCCTCTATGTCTTTTAATTGGCACTTGTATCTTCATGACAACTGAAAAACGTGATTGGCGTCAAGTCGGACGTATCGTCATAGGTATTGGCCTTTTGATCTTATCTTTACAAATGATCAGCACAGCTACAGAACCTTTACGTGATAGTGCGATTCTGCCTAGCATTATTAGTTATCTTTCAACTGACTCTGTCTCCGCTTTTTTATTAGCAGCAGTACTAACTTACTTCTTGCATTCATCTATCGCAGGAATCATTTTGCTGGTCAATTTCGCCAACTATGATCTTATCCATGCTCAACTATGTGTTATAATGGTTCTTGGCGTCAACTTTGGTTCTTCTCTCATAGCACCACTTTTAACACGCAACGCCTCCCCTAATACCCGCCTCGTTCCATTGGGAAATTTACTTATGCGTGGAGCTGGTTCAATTCTTGTCCTTATCTTATTTCTCTTCTTTCAACCACCAATTACATGGCTTGGTAATGACGCTTCTACTCAAGTTATTAATGCGCATATCATTTTCAATGTTTTTATTCTTCTTGCTGGAATACCACTCTCGCAATGGGTTTTAAAACTGACCTCTAAAATTGTCCATTTAAGTACAAAAAAAACGCAAACTGATAAAACTCTCAATTTATCCGATCAAACAGCCCTTGATGACAGCGTTCTTGAACGCCCAACTTTAGCACTCTCTAATGTCATGCGTGAAGTCATCCATATTTGTGATCTTGTGGATATCATGCTAGAAAAAATCATGGGACTTTATGAGAAACCTGATCCCGACATCATCCGTGAGCTCAACCAGCTGAACACAATATTGGATAAAAAACATATCGCAATCAAACTCTATCTTGCACGATTAGCTGGACAAAAATTATCTGATGAAGAAGCCCTCCAAACACAAGAACTTCTAAGCGCTTGTATAAAATTGGATCAAGCAGGAGACATCATTATTCATAATATGCTTATGCTGGTTAAAAAGAAACAACAAAAAGGTTTACAATTCAGTAGTGACGGATGGAATGACCTTCTTCGTTTTCACGCCATTGTTCTGGCCAATGCGCATATCGCATTTAATGTCCTTGTCTCGCGTGATACACACACCGCGCATTTATTGGTACAGAAAAAAGATCAGCTCAGAAATTTAGAAAAAGAGATGAGTTTAAAGCATTTTAAGCGCCTCCGTGAAGGTGACCTCAAAAATATAGAATCGTCCAGCCTTCATCTTGACACTGTACGCGATCTCAAACAAATTAATTCCCTTTTAACCTCAATGATTTACCCAATTTTAGAAGCCCAAGGACTACTCAAAAGTTCGCGCTTGCGTAATCCCTCTGAACAACAAACAGCCAAATCTTAACTCGTAGAATACGTGAACAAGAAAATTAATAGTTGTCATTCAGCAGAAAAAGCGATCATGAGAAATGCATGTTTTGACAGATTCTACCTGCACAACATCTTGCAGAGAGTTAAACATCATTGATATCGTATTGGCGAATTTTTTTGAAGTTTTTGAGCATCAACTTTGCTCGTTGCTTTCATCATGTTATTTTATTTTTGAATTTTGTTATAGGAGTTGGCAAGCAATCTGCTTATAAATACATTTTTTCATAGTCT
This sequence comes from Bartonella gliris, assembly GCF_045277155.1. Lineage (GTDB taxonomy): Bacteria > Pseudomonadota > Alphaproteobacteria > Rhizobiales > Rhizobiaceae > Bartonella > Bartonella gliris. The sequence goes on along the minus strand of NZ_CP123962.1, from coordinate 26,502 downwards.
TAAAATACTGTTACAAGCATTTTTTCTTTTTACGTGAAACTCTTGCGAACCTCAGCACTTTTTGTTATCATGGAAGAGTATATTTGTGATTTTATGGATATAATGCTGCACGTATAAAATATTCACGTAATTTGTCAGAAAAGTAAACATTGTAATAAAGTTCTCAGCAGCAATATCCCCTCCCAGGTAAAAAATAGAGAAACCTTGACCTTTACAAAGCTTACCCTAGTTAGAACTAACAGTTTAGATTATGGCAAAGGAGGGAGAATATAATGGAAGACGCAAACATCGGCTGGATAGCAGCTATTATTATAGGTGGCCTTGCAGGTTTGGCCGCAAAGTATCTTATGAAAAGCAAAACAGGAATATTCCTTAACATTATCTTGGGAATTATTGGAGCCGCATTAGCCAGCTTTCTTTTTGGACTTTTAGGCGTTAGTTTTGCGGGGTGGTTTGGCTATCTTGTTTCGGGTTTTATTGGAGCCTGTATCCTTATATGGATAGGGCGAAAAGTTCAGTCGTAGAGCGTTATTCATTTTTTAGAAGCATTAAAATGGTGCTTCTTGAGACTCCTGAGATATTTCGATTATAGCTTCAGCAGCTGAGGCAATTGGGAGGGGAGTGATGGTAAGATGCTTAAGGTGCGGTCTTTTTGCATCACCATCATCACATCATTAAGCTAGCAGCGGCAAAGTCCTTTAGCAACGCATTACCTAAATATACCATATCAAGGAAGCTAGAGCGTGCTCATACCAATAGAAATGTCTACACTGTTTTAATGCAATACTGACTTTCTTTTCTATAATACATATTCAAATATCGTCGCTTCGAACATGTGATTTCTAAGGCCATATTAATAATTAAATCTTGCTTATCTCACTGTAATACCAACACAACCGCTGCATGTTATTACAAAAAACAAGAATGATAATTGCAAGCTCTATCGCGTAAAGTTTAACTCCTATAATTTCACCAATAAGAGCGTTTTAGCAGAAAAATCAAATAATCCTTTTGAATTTCATAAATGAAAAGAGAGCTTTCTTAGTATGGATAGAAGATAAACGCTATAACAATAATACCCTTCCCTTTTTCTTTCGGTAGTTTTTTCGTTTTTTATCAATTAAGAATTTTCTAGAGAATTTAATTTAAAATTTAAATAATTATCTAATTTTTAATAAAATTATGATAATATAATAAATATTATATGATATATAAAAATAATTCTATTTAACTTATTTAATAAGTTTAATATATATTATTAACAAAACAAGTTATTAATAAAAAATATTATAAATATTATTATTAATAATTCTAGTAAAAAATAATTTATTACATCATCATAAATCAAACAAATACGGTGAGATGATAATCTTTTTTTCAATAAACATGTCAAAACAAAATAAACTTTTTTGACATCAGAAAAACTTTAAATGTGCTTATGCAAAATAAATTTTTTATATTTTCTTTAAATATTTGACTTGTTAATGCATGTTGGTCACAAGATTAGACTTTTTCAATGAAAGGTTCCATAGCTCTTTTCACAGCTATTAATTCAAAACAAACAGCACCATCCTTAATGAATTTAGCGAACTGTTTTCATTGATGGTCTCTTGAAATTTTTCCTTTAATTGCATTTTCATACAAAATACTATTATCCATACTATATGTAATATATCCAGGAGTTCTCCCTTTTTTGATGAAGAGTTTTTCGTTGGCAAAAAATACAGCTAATTCCAGCCATCTATAATAAGATCAATGAATGTTTTTTGTATATAGACTTCATCCTGTTTACAAAAATAAAACCATCTTTAACAGAGTTGTTTAATAAAATGGATAAGCCATAACTTTTATCTTTAAAGTGATTGAGCAAAACGTGTTTTCATTTTCTGCTCAAGCAATTTTTTCCAACAGTATAGCCTATCAGAATGGATTAAGATTTCTAATGAGTAAATTCATTATTTTCATAATTACGTAATCCCAAAAAATCAACATAAGGATTAGATCTTGAAGCACTCTTTCCAAGACATACTCTTCTACCATCCTCACGATTTCTAAAGACAGTTTCATATAAGCTTATTAATTTTTGTGGTTCATCTCTCAGCTACCTGTTATTGTCACATATGTATTCTTCAAATACGATTTTTAAACTCTTTGAAATTCACCATATTTCTATTGATGTGCTAGAAACAAAGGTATGAGGTGACCACATATTTTATCATTGTTAGCCCTAATGATAGGAGATCTTTTGTAACGCATTACTTTATTTAGTTTCACTCTTTCTAAATCATTTAAATGAGCTTCTGGGTTATAAATAATGCAAGCACCTTTACATCTAAATTCAAATGGTTCGAGTACCCCTTCATTCTCTAAAGCATTAAATAAGGAATTTGTTACTCTTAGTATTTCTTCTCTAGTCCTTCTCACATAAATAAATTCTTCATCTCTTTTTTATATGCATTACAAACGAATTTTAAGGTACTCAATGTTTCCCCCCCCTGTTACTATCAAGAAAGTTCCATAACGCATGATATGAAAGAGCTTTAGATAAATCGTAATACAAGCTTTTCTAATGAAGGAGCGCACCATAAATATTTTCTGCATATCCTTTTTAAATAAATACCCCTTCATTAAATTTTCCCTTTTACATCTTCCCATTTAAAATCTTGCTGCCTTTGCATTTCTGCATTACAATGGAGATGTCTATTTATACCATCTAACACAGCACATAAAATACAGTTTTAGGTATAGAATGAAATGATGTCTGATCCTAAGGATTCCATCTTGCCACCTCTAAAGTGGTTATCTGATAAAGATCCTTCCATACCAGCTAGCGTAAACGATTGGCTCATGGAGTCAGGGTCCATGACACGTCGATTTGAAAAGCATTGCACCTGTATACGTATCAAACCACAACGTGAATGCTTCATTACGCGTGATCAACTGAAAGAAGAAGCTGAACATCTTCCCGATAGCTCACGTTACTGGCTACGCGAAATCATACTGATGGGAGACAATCAACCTTGGCTTCTTGGACGCACTGTAATCCCGCAAGAAACTCTATTCGAACACGATCAAGCAATAATAAACTTAGGAACTGTACCACTAGGATACTATCTATTCGGCAGCAACAAACTGACCCGTGACTATATTCATATTGGTCGACAAAATGCGCTGTGGGCACGTCGTTCCCGTTTGCGTTTAGCAAGCAAGCCCCTGTTGTTAACCGAATTGTTTTTAGCAGCTTCACCACTATACACAACAAATCCAATATAAATGAAGGATGTAAAAACTTGGAAGAAAAGCATCATCTGCAAGCCGATACCATCATACTATTTGCCAGCCCCTAATGTTGCGACAGTTCTTGCATTGAGATGATTCATAAGAGGCATTTTTACTCCTCTCTTGTACAGTTTTTATCCACACGCTAATCCTGTTTGTTATGTGCAAGGGAATGGTTTTGTTTGATTCAACATAAATAGGTTTGGAATGAGAGAATCTTATGATATTCGGGGCTCTCATTCGACATAAAAAAACAATGAATTATTCTTATAAATCAATGTCATGCAGCAATTTGGAACAGATGTCTTGTTTACCTATCAACAGAAAGAACCTCTAATAAACTTCTTACTTGAAAGTGTTCCTGTGCGATAAATTTCTCAAATGAATAGTGCTTATCAGCCTATCCCCACATTATCTGTACGCTAATAAGCTGCTAACAATAAAAATACTTCCAGATCCCCTTTGCCAACCTGATAAAATTTCCTATAATTTTTTACAAGGTCTATTACCAACCTTAAAAAAATTCATTTGCCCTGCATAGTATTCCTTTAACAACGCCACCTGAACCAATCCCTCAATCCCTCACAGCTTTGCTTGCACCACAGCATCACTAAAGACTTCTTTAACTTTCATCTCATCAAGCGAATGAGAAAGAAATCTACCCAAAACTGCCTTTTCCCCTTGTTCTTTTTCGCCCAATTTCAAGCGACAGGATTCTTTATAACACGTTTACTCTTCACGCTATCCAACTATTTGAGCTAAAAGAGACTGTTTGATAATCAGCAGTTTTAACTTTCTTTCACCACGATGAAAAATACCATAATCCCTAAACACAGCGCTAAAGGCTTTATCAATTTAAAAGCATAGCAAGAAATCCTTTATCTTACATCTTCAAAGCAATTTCAAACTGGCCATATCAACTTAGATCATGCAACACAAATTCATTCGTTTCTGTTTAAGAAAAAACAGCTTCTAAGCAATCCTTATGCGTCTTACAATGCATACTAAAAAATAATTAATATTGAGGCTTTGAAAAATCTAAAAACAGGACTTTACCTCTTCATGGAATATACCTATACTCTTAAACTTAAGCGAAGCATTGCAATAATAACATACACATCGTACACAGCATTTGGTAGGGTGGTATTTTTGTGTAACGTTAATCATTACACCTTTCAGATAATAAATTGTGAGCACACACTATGACACAAACTATTCCATCTCCTGGTCCTTGGCATGTAAGCAAACCTACAGCCCTCTTAATATTGGCCGATGGAACAGTTATTAAAGGCAAAGGAGCAGGTGCTACAGGCATAGCTGAAGCTGAAGTCTGTTTCAACACCGCCATGACAGGCTATGAAGAAATCCTCACAGATCCGTCATATAAAAAACAAATCGTTAGCTTCACTTTTCCTCATATCGGCAATGTAGGTACAAATAGGGAAGATGTTGAAGATCTTACACCCCTCAACTGTCATGGCGCAATCGGTGCTATTTTTAAAGCAGACATCACCCGCCCCTCTAATTACCGTGCAAATGAAAATCTGAATCAGTGGCTCAAAACACGTAAAATCATTGCACTTTGTGGCATTGATACACGAGCATTAACCGCTCTTATTCGTGAAAAAGGTGCACCCAATGCTCTTATCGCCCATGATCCAAATGGAAACTTTGATATCAATACTCTGAAAAAACGTGCACAAAAATGGACTGGTCTTATCAATCTTGATCTTGCGCAAGAGGTGACATCAAGGCAATTAGCACAATGGAATGAAAAGCCTTGGATATGGAATAAAGGTTACAGTGTAAATGACAAGCATCATTTTCACATTGTCGCAGTTGACTATGGTATTAAGCGCAATATTCTTCGCCTTATGGCTGCACAGGGTGCACGCATAACTATTGTGCCAGCAAACACAAACGCAGAAGAAATTCTAGCAATGAAACCTGATGGCGTTTTTCTTTCCAATGGACCAGGAGATCCAACCGCCACAGCCGATTATGCTGTTCCAACGATTAAAACACTCATTGATCATAACATACCACTTTTTGGCATATGTCTCGGGCACCAACTTCTGGCTCTTGCTGTTGGAGCAAAAACCATAAAAATGCATCAAGGACATCATGGCGCCAACCATCCTGTTAAAGACCTCATTACCGGAAAGGTCGAAATTGTATCTATGAATCATGGTTTTACAGTAGATACAACATCTTTGCCGAAACATGTTGAAGAAACACATATTTCCCTCTTTGACAACTCAAATTGCGGTATCCGGATCATTGGAAAGCCGGTTTTTTCTGTTCAACACCACCCCGAAGCGTCCCCTGGACCACAAGACAGTCACTATCTGTTCCAGCATTTTTTTGATCTCATTATAGAATATAAAAAAACAGCTTAATCAAAGTGCTTTATTTTTGGGATTTCCTCTCCCAAAACCGTATTCCTTTGCTATGCATAAATACGCTGCTTTTAATGGAGTCACATCCCTTACAAAACACAGAGCATCAATACCATTGTGTTACACAGTCTGCTTGTTTTAAAGAAAGATCTCTCAAATGCTCTCAACCTATCTCACTATGGCATCCGTTAAGGTGTATAAAATTAAGACCATTGGACACCACCATCTTTGCACGTATGAAGATGCAAACCGGCATCATTATACTATTTGCTAACTCCCAATGTTACGACAATTTTTATATTAAGGCAGTTCATAAGAAGCACATTGCCTCCTTTCTAAGGGGAGTCTTTATCCACATACCAACCCCACTTGTAACGTACAAGGGAATGTTTTTTTTTGATTCAACATAAACAAGTTTGAGATGAGAGAATCTTACTGTATGCGGGAACTCTCATTCCACATGCCAAATGATGAATTATCCTTATAAATCAATTCCTTAATTTTACAGAATAGAGCATTTTGCTTATAGAATGAATCAGCTTTGTTTGCCTTCTGCATTATCTTAGCAAAATATTCTTATTAATCAGAAGCTTTAAAAAATTAGCGTACTCGTAAAGCAAAAACTATCGTCGTAACGACAAGCACACAGAAGCTCCCCACAAAAGGGGCACCAGAAAAATAAAACACCGCACCTTCATGTGTAAATCGTTCGAAGAGAAGCATATAAAAAATGGGACCAAATATCGAGCTTAATGAAATAACGGATGTCATCGCTCCCTGCAGCTCTCCTTGTGCATTTGCCGGCACCTGTGCTGAAGCGATAGCGCGGATAGGTGCATGAACAAGATATTCAAGCATAGTGCACGCAAAAACAACATAAACCATCCAGCCCTGGGTTGCAAATGTATAGCCAAACATAGCAGCCGATGCAAACAAAAGACCCACCATCGCAATATGCCAATTGCTCCATCGCTTAGAAAAATAAGGCAGAATAAGAGCTACGACAATAATCTGACCTATACCGAAAACGCTATAAGACAATCCAATAGACAACGTGCTCCAATCATAGCGTTCTTTAGCAATAAATGCCCAAATACTTGGCCATACAGATTCTGCAAACCAATAAAGAAAAAAGACGAACAATACCCAGAGAACTGTTGGATATTGTTTAAGTTGCAAAAGAGCACCTAAAGGATTTGCACGCTTAATATCAAAAGTACGCCTATTCCGCATAGGAAGAGTTTCTGGAAGCATAACCCACGCAAAAATAAAATTAATAAGTGAAAAACCGGCAGCAAAATAAAACGGAACACGCGGACCAAATTGGCCTAAAAAACCGCCAATAAATGAGCCTAAAATAAACCCTAATCCAGATGCAATTCCTAACAGACCAAAATTGCGCGTACGCGTCTTTTCATCGGATATATCAGCCAGATAAGCGGTACAGGTTGCAAAACTAGCGCTGCTTACCCCCGACAAAAGACGGCCAATAAACAACATAGAATAGCTCCACGCGATAGCACATATGAGATTATCAATAGCAAAACTGATAATAGAGATAAGCAAAATAGGACGGCGACCATAACAATCAGAGAGATTACCAATAACTGGAGCAAACAAAAATTGCATCGCTGAATAAGCCACAAGTACTCTTCCTCCTTCTAGGGAAGCCTTGCTAATATCTTTTCCTGTCAACTGAGCAAAATATTCGGGCAAAATAGGACTAATGATTGCTATACCAATAATATCCAATAACAAAGTAATAAAAACTAAAATAAGCCCATGACGGATAAATTTGGAATCAAGTTGTTTATAATTCATAGTATACACATTGCTTTCACTCCTATCTTCTAAATTATACCTGTTGTTAAGAACCACTACAGAATATAATTTGTTCTTATTAAAACTATAGATAAAGTAAAAAAATTTAGACAAAACCTAAAAAATAATAAAAATCCTCATTTTACCAAACACACAGCACAACATATATTTTTTAAGAATTAATTTTAACAAATTAAATGAATTAAAAATTTAGCATCAAAATCTTCATATATCTCCTTTTGCATAAAAATATTATTAGTAACAATATTATAAGGAACATAGAAATTTATAATTTTATAAAAAATAGATTTATATAAGAAAATTCAATAAAATGATAATTTTATAATAAAGAAACTAAAAAATTATTTTAATAATACAAAAAAACTCTTGCAAAATTTAATTTTATACAGAATAAAAAATTTTTATACTGTGATCATTACAAGTATTTACATCGTACGTAATCTGTGTAAATTTAAAACACAATCATGGCATATATTTATTATATGCTAAAATCGATTCAACGACAATCTGGTAAGCGCAGGAAAATATCACTAATTATGAATTCAAAAATGGTGAAAAAATGCGAAAAATATTTCAAGTAATTTTAATCTCAGCATTGATTACAGGATGTGATTTCCAAGATTCTAATGTAAACAAAGATACTTCAGAAAATCAAACGGAGACGCAACAAACAGCAAAAGTAAACCTAGATCCGTACACTTTAAATAAACTGAATGCTGTTCTTAAAGAACGCTCCAAAATGAGTAATCATGAGACAGGAAAAATGATTGAGTTGCTGTCTGAAGCTTTTTTAGGAACACCTTACCAAGCAAATATGTTGCATGGCTCAGAAAATACGCCAGAAAAACTTATAATCGATTTTAGAGGCTTAGATTGCTTCACTTATCTGGACTACGTTGAAGCATTACGAAAATCAACATCGCAAACAGAATTCATAGAGAATGTCATCCGAACTCGTTATATTGATGGTAATGTTAGCTTTTTAAATCGGAAACATTTTTTTACCGACTGGGCTAATAGAGAATATAAACTTGCTGATGACATCACCGCACAAATCAGTCCCGATGCAGTAAGCGTTGAGAAATACCTCAATAAAAAAGCTGATGGAGGGAACTACCTTCCTGGACTACCAATTGTTAAACGCAATATAACTTATATTCCAAGTAGTTTTATTAATGAAGAAGTTATAAGTCGTTTACAATCCGGTGATTTCATTGGTATTTACACCAAACTTCCGGGATTGGATGTAACCCATGTGGGTTTCTTTATCATGACAGATAATGGTCCGATGTTACGAAACGCTTCCTCACGAAAAGAAAATGAAAAAGTGGTGGACTCCCCTTTTATGGATTATATAGCGAAAACACCGGGAATTGTTGTTTTCAGGGCCCTCAAATAATGTATATGGGGATAGAAATGTCCCCTATATTATCAAATATGTATTCAAATAAGCACTTAAATTATCAAGATAAATATCCCAATTTGGGTAATCTATACAGCCACACTATCTTTTTACATTTTTAATCGCAGCATCAGATAATCTTAGTCTAGTTTGTTACAGTGATAAAATAGAAAACTTAATATCAATACTTCTCTTTTGCCATTATTAAATTATGACTGTGAAATGAAAAATCCTGGCTATGACTTTGATTAAATTTAGTATTACAGCTCATAAAAATTAAGTATCATCATGAAAGGAAAAGTGCAAAAGATATAGCTAAAAACTGACCATGACAAACAGAACAATCATGATAAGCACATTGTATCCATCACTGCGCATAAAAAATTCAATTTGTCTGTAAGTAACTTTCATGTTCCATCATCCATGGTAATCTTCAATATTCCGATTTTTCCTTGTAAATATTGTTGTCTTTAGTGAAGATTATACTCTCGCATACATATAAAGTTAATCATCACAAAAGAAGATATTTATCTTCAATTCTATGAAAAAAAACATGGAAAAGACATTTTAGTGCTTACTTTCTTTATCACTTAACCTATAAAACGATTTTGGCCTCAAAATTTAAATATTCTGCTTGCCGCAATTGCGCACAGATGTTTGCTATAGGAAAAACACCATGCCAAAACGCACAGATATAAAATCCATTCTTATCATTGGAGCAGGACCTATTATTATTGGTCAGGCATGTGAATTTGACTATTCAGGCACACAAGCCTGTAAAGCATTAAAAGAAGAAGGCTACCGAATTATTCTGGTTAATTCTAATCCTGCCACCATTATGACAGATCCAGATTTAGCTGATGCTACGTATATTGAACCCATCACTCCTGAAGTAGTTGCGCAAATTATTGCCCATGAACGCCCTGACGCCCTCTTACCAACTATGGGAGGGCAAACAGCACTCAATACCGCTTTATCATTAAAGCGTATGGGAATTTTAGACCGCTATCATGTGGAAATGATAGGTGCAAATGCCAATGCTATTGATAAAGCTGAAGATCGTGCCTTGTTTCGCCAAGCGATGGCAAAAATCGGTTTAGAGACACCGCGTTCTATGTTAGCCAATGCAACTGAACTAAAAGAAGAAAACCGCCGACTGCACGCAAAAACACGCGATGAACTTAAAGCTAAGCTTTCCGGTGATGCACTTGAAAAAGCACTGGAAAAACTTGAACAAGATTGGCGTCATACAGAAGCAGACCGTAAACAACATTATATTGCGCATGCTACTGCGAAAGCAGTTCAAGCTCTTGATATTGTTGGACTTCCTGCCATTATCCGTCCTTCCTTCACACTTGGTGGTACAGGTGGTGGGATTGCTTATAATCGCTCTGAATTTTATGAAATTATTGAACGCGGACTTGAAGCCTCACCCACAACAGAAGTTTTGATTGAAGAAAGTGTTTTGGGGTGGAAAGAATACGAAATGGAAGTTGTCCGCGATAAAAATGACAACTGTATCATTGTTTGTTCCATTGAAAATATTGATCCTATGGGTATACATACAGGTGATTCCATCACCGTAGCCCCTGCCCTCACCTTAACTGACAAAGAATATCAGCGTATGCGTAACGCTTCGATTGCTGTACTGCGTGAAATTGGTGTTGAAACTGGTGGATCTAATGTACAATTTGCCATCAATCCTGAAAATGGCCGCCTCATTGTTATTGAAATGAATCCGCGTGTTTCCCGTTCTTCAGCGCTTGCATCAAAAGCAACAGGTTTCCCAATTGCCAAGGTAGCGGCTAAATTGGCAGTTGGCTACACACTTGATGAGTTAAAAAATGATATTACCGGTGGTGCAACACCGGCATCATTTGAGCCTTCCATTGACTATATTGTCACTAAAATTCCTCGTTTTGCCTTCGAAAAATTTCCTGGTTCATCACCTGTCTTAACAACTGCCATGAAATCTGTGGGAGAGGTCATGGCAATCGGTCGTACTTTTCAAGAATCACTGCAAAAAGCGCTCCGTGGACTTGAAACGGGTCTTACTGGTCTTGATGAAATTGTGATTCCTGAACATGCTGAAGGTGATGAAAAAAATTCTATACGCTCTGCCATTGCAATACCAAGCCCTGATCGTTTGCGTTACATAGCCCAAGCAATGCGTACGGGTTTACCCTTAAAAGAAATTCACCAAATCAGCAAAATTGATCCATGGTTCTTGGAACAAATAGCTTCTATCATTGAGATGGAACAGCGCATCCGCACCCATGGATTACCTCAAGATGCAGATAATCTACGCATGTTGAAAGCTATGGGCTTTTCGGATGCGCGATTAGCCACTCTTACTGGACAAGAGCCAGATGATATTGCTGCTTTGCGCAAATCGCTCAATGTCAAGCACGTTTTCAAACGTATTGACACTTGTGCAGCTGAATTTTCTTCACCGACAGCGTATATGTATTCAACCTATGAAGTCCCCTTTGCCGATGTAGAACAGTCAGAAGCACAAGTTTCTGAACGCAAAAAAATTGCTATTTTAGGTGGCGGGCCAAACCGCATTGGACAAGGTATTGAATTTGATTATTGTTGCTGCCATGCTGCTTTTGCACTGCGTGATGCAGGCTTTGAAGCCATCATGATTAACTGCAATCCTGAAACAGTGTCGACGGATTATGATACATCTGATCGTCTTTATTTTGAATCTTTAACAACAGAAGATGTTCTCGCTATTTTAGAAACAGAACAGCAAAAAGGCGAATTGGTGGGAGTCATTGTCCAATTTGGCGGACAAACACCACTAAAACTAGCAAGTGCATTAGAAAAACATAAAATCCCCATCTTAGGTACTTCACCTGATGCTATCGATTTAGCAGAAGACAGAGACCGCTTTCAAAAATTGTTGTTCAAACTTAACTTAACACAACCTCAAAACGGCATTGCTCATTCAGTTGAACAAGCGCGTCTTATTGCCCATGAATTGGGCTTCCCATTGGTTGTACGCCCTTCTTATGTTTTAGGAGGACGTGCTATGCAAATTATCCGCGATGAACGTAGTTTGCAAAATTATTTGCTTGAGAGTGTCCCTGAATTAGTACCAGAAGAGATCAAAGCCCGTTATCCCAACGACAAGACAGGACAGATCAATACATTGCTTGGTAAAAACCCACTTTTATTTGACACTTATCTAACAGAAGCGATTGAAGTTGATGTTGACTGTCTGTGTGATGGAGAAGAAACACTCGTCGTTGGCATTATGGAACATATTGAAGAAGCAGGGATCCACTCTGGTGATTCGGCGTGTTCTTTACCAGTACACACACTTTCAGATAAATTAGTAATTGAATTAGAGCGCCAAACCAAAGCGTTGGCACAAGCACTTCATGTTCGTGGCCTTATGAATGTACAATATGCTGTTAAAGATGACATAATTTATGTTTTAGAGGTCAATCCCCGTGCTTCGCGTACTGTCCCATTCGTTGCAAAAACGATTGGCCGCCCGATTGCTAAAATGGCAGCACGTATTATGGCAGGAGAAACTCTCCACAGTGCTCTTCAAGCTTATGGTGGGCTCCCCTCTCCACAACAAAAACAACATATCGCTGTCAAAGAATCCGTCTTTCCTTTTGCGCGTTTTCCGGGTGTTGATACACTTCTTGGTCCCGAAATGCGTTCAACCGGTGAGGTCATGGGACTTGATTATGAATTTGCTCTTGCTTTTGCAAAAGCCCAACTTGGAGCTGGTGTTGAGCTTCCCCAAGAGGGAACTTTGTTTGTTTCTGTAAGAGATGAAGACAAAAAACGCATTTTAAATCCCGTCAAACGTTTAGCTAAGCTTGGCTTTTCTGTTTTAGCAACAAGCGGAACACAAAAATTTCTTTCCGAAAATAACGTTAAGGCAGAAAAAATCAACAAAGTGTTAGAGGGGCATCCCCATATTGAAGATGCTATTCGTAATAGGCAAATTCAATTGATTTTTAATACAACCAATACCGCCAGTGCTATCTCAGACTCCAAATCATTACGCCATGCAGCACTCATGCAAAAAGTCCCCTACTACACAACAATGGCTGGAGCCGAATCTGTGGTACAGGCCATAGAAGCACTTAAGAAAAAGTACCTTGAAGTGCGTCCACTGCAAAGCTATTTTACTTAAAAGTTTTTACTATGGCACAAATCATGCTCTCCACTATATTCTCTCTCAATCTTTTCTTTGTGTAAAAATATAGATTAAGACTTGTTTTTTATCCCAAAAACCTTTATATGGATTTTATCGAACTTTCGGTTAAGTGACTTTCTTTCCTGTGCAATCAGCACGTTTGACAAAACTTCTCCCACCTAATTTCGATCTAAAACCGTATTGAGAGCTTTTGGCATCAGTACAAAATAATTATATATATTCTAAGGAGTTTCCTATGTCTACAGGAACAGTTAAGTGGTTTAACGCAACAAAAGGTTTTGGATTTATTCAGCCTAGTGATGGGAGTGCGGATGTGTTTGTGCACATTTCCGCCGTTGAACGTTCTGGTTTAAACAATCTTAATGAAGGACAAAAAGTTTCTTATGATGTTCTTCAAGATCGCCGTTCAGGAAAATCTGCTGCTGGCAACCTTGCAGCTCTTTGATTTTTAAATTCTGCTATATTTATTTGAAAATCCTCACCTATAAAGGTGGGGATTTTTTGTTTTTTATAAAAACAGAATTTACTTTTATCCAAATACTGACTATTCTTCTTACACAATTATGAAAATGCACTTACCCCTCTTCTTAAATCTTTTTATAAACACAAAAAACAGCTTCCTTGTAAAAACCTAAAAAGTATCAAAATAAAATCTATATCTAAAACAAAATTTCCTAAGAGTTTTTCCGCAATTTTTTATTGCATACAATGTAATCTCTTATAGAATACCCTCAAATCAACAGTCATTTGCTTATGTCATATAAGGAATTCAACTATGACTTTTATCGCCGATAGGCTTTCTCATATCAAACCTTCTGCAACAATCGCTGTTTCCCAAAAAGCACGTCATTTGAAAGCTTTAGGCCGTAATGTCATTGCTTTAAGCGCCGGAGAACCAGATTTTGATACACCCGACAATATAAAAAATGCTGCCATTGAAGCTATTCGACGCGGAGAAACAAAATACACACCCATCTCTGGTATTCCAGAATTACGCCAAGCGATTGCTGCGAAATTTAAAAGAGAAAATAATCTCAATTATAAACCAGAGCAAATTATTGTTGGAACTGGCGGCAAACAGATTCTCTTTAATGCATTGATGGCAACTTTAAATAAAGGGGATGAAGTCATTATTCCATCGCCTTATTGGGTAAGTTATCCGGAAATGGTTACCCTCAACAGTGGCACCCCTGTCTTTGTCGAAACAAAAGCTGAATTTTCTTATAAACTTCAACCAGAAGAGTTAGAAGCTGCCATCACTCAAAAAACCAAGTGGTTCATTTTTAACTCTCCTTCAAATCCATCAGGTGCTGCTTATACGCATGACGAATTAAAAAAACTAACAGACGTTTTAATGAAATATCCTCATGTGTATATCCTCACCGATGATATCTATGAACATCTCACATATGAAGGTTTTACCTTTGTCACTCCAGCTCAGGTAGAACCAAAACTTTACGACCGTACACTCACAATGAATGGTGTTTCTAAGGCCTACGCTATGACGGGTTGGCGAATCGGCTATGCGGGTGGTCCACAAGAATTAATTAAAGCCATGGATACTATTCAAGGCCAACAAACGTCTGGCACAAGCTCTATTTCACAATGGGCAGCTGTCGAAGCACTCAATGGCCCACAAGACTTTATCACTCAAAACAAAAGTGTTTTCCAAACACGCCGTGATCTTGTTGTTTCCATGCTAAACCAAGCACCCGGCATTCATTGTCCAACGCCGGAAGGTGCCTTCTATGTTTATCCTTCCTGTGCAGAACTCATTGGGAAGAAAACCCCAGAAGGTAAAGTAATCACTCATGATGAAGACTTTGTAATAGCGCTTCTGGAAGCAGAATCTGTCGCTGTAGTCCATGGGTCTGCTTTTGGACTTGGGCCAGCTTTTCGTATTTCTTATGCAACATCAGAAAAATTGCTTGAAGAAGCTTGCTTACGTATCCAGCGCTTTTGCAATAATTTGCTTTAAAATTCTGGGCATTGTCTGTTGCTACGGTTTTGTTGCCGAAGTGCATCTGAGAGATCTTCGGTTATCGGGTTATAGTAAATAAATTAAGTTTTGTAAAAAATGTCTGCCAGCAAGACCGCATAGCTATATATGCCATGAATAGGATCAAAAAAAGTCTCAAGCAGCCTATTCAAACGGGTGGGACACAACTAATTTTAGAGATGATATTTGCACAGAATATATCTCTGTCTTCTTTCTCAATATATCTCTGTCTTCTTTCTCATATTGAAATATATACCCGTGTCTGTTTTAGCTTTATGATTTTAAAATGACTCTTTTCGAATTTTACAACCGCATTAAATTATTATCATCTTAACTGTGTTACACACGCCCGTAAAGCCCGCACTTTTCGATTAAATTTGTGATGCTAAAGGAAATGTAATATTTGTAAATATCATGTTTTCCTAATCAAACTTTTTTATTTCACAATAACTATTATAATCCCCAATATTCCCCTCAAAACTTCTCATCAAGTTTGAGTGTCTGTAAAAAATTTTAGGACATGCATAAAACTTTTGAATTTTCTCTTTATGATATTCTAATATAGCCTGATTTTCAAACATCACTTCAGATAACTAAAAAAAAAGCCGGACAAATGCCCGGCAAATTTGGAAAATCCCCAGAGATAAAATCAATCTGATAGATCTTCGTAAGGGAACACTCAAGAAAATGCAATGGGAGACAACATAATCAAGAGATAATATTGTATGTCATTTTATAAGGAGAAGCACAATAAAAACTTAAGCGTATCTGCTATGCATTAAACACATAGCTTAAAATACCACATCACTAAAAAGACCACTGACGTGCTTTCAAAAAAATATAATCTCGAAAAGCATTCAGCTTTGCCAAATTCTTTAAAGCATAAGGATAACAAAAAAAAGTATCAAAGGAAGGAATATCAACCATATCAGGGAAAAGACGCACAAGGCGTTCATCATTATTTACAATATAATCGGGAAGCACAGCAATACCAAGATCACGCATGAGCGCATTCTTGATTGAAATAATATTATTGATTCGTAGTACGGAAGTGCGCAAAGATCCATCACTTCTACCAGCCTTTTCCAACCAATTTAAACCAGATAAATAATGAGGAACAGGTTCACCGAATGAAATAATACGGTGCGCATCTAGCTCAGACATTTTTTCTGGTTTGCCATAATTTGCAATATAATTTTCCGAAGCATAAACATGCATATGAATTGTAAATAATTTTCTTTGTATAAGATCAGGTTGTTGAGGTTGATGTAAACGAACAGCACAGTCTGCATGACGCATCGTCAGATCAAGTTCTTTATCATCAAGCAAGAGTTGAATCCGCATATCCGGATAAAGACTTAAGAATTCCGGCATACGTTCTGCAAGCCATCCAGCCCCCATCCCGTAGGTTGATGTGACACGCAAATTCCCTTCTGGTTTTTCACGGCTTTCACTTAGCTGCGAGCGCGCACTTTCAAGCTTCATCAAAACATCATGAGCAGTACGATAGAGAATTTCACCTTGCTCTGTTAAGATCAAGCCACGCGCATGACGCTGAAACAAAGATACACCGACCTCTTGCTCTAAAGCTGAAACCTGTCGTGAAATTGCTGATTGTGATAAATGAAGCCTTTGCGCTGCATGCGTAAAAGAACCTGCTTCTGCCGCAGCATGAAAAACCCTTAACTTATCCCAATCCAATGGTGATGTCACAATTTTGCCTCTAATTTATTTACCATTTTGAGGGCTTATTCTTGAAGATCTAAGAACCGTTCTGCTTCCAGTGCTGCCATACATCCCCTTCCAGCGGCTGTTACAGCTTGGCGGAATGTGTCATCCGCTACATCTCCTGCAGCAAAAACACCAGCAATGCTCGTTGCTGTTGAATCCGGAGCTGTCCATAAATAACCACCCGGTTTTTGTTTTAATTGTCCTTCAAACAAAGAAACAGCTGGATCATGCCCGATGGCAATAAATACCCCATCCGCATTCACCTTAATTTTTTGACCAGTTTTAACATTTTTAAGATGTGCACCTGTTACAACAGCCCCCATTGAATCCTGCGCTGGCAAACCAACAATTTCTTCTACCACATGGTCCCAAATAATACGTACATTATTGCAAGCAAACAACCTATCTTGCAAAACTTTTTCTGCCCGAAAATGATCTCGGCGATGAACGACGCTTACACTTTTAGCCAAATGCGATAAATAAAGAGCTTCTTCAACCGCTGTATTCCCCCCTCCCACAACAATAACATCTTTACCACGATAAAAGAAACCATCACATGTAGCGCAAGCAGAAACCCCGCCCCCCATAAACGTCTGTTCACTCTCCAAACCAAGCCAGCGCGCCTGCGCGCCCGTTGCAATAATGAGCGCATCACAACAATATTGCTTTCCTGAATCTCCGTATAAAATAAAAGGGCGTTTTGATAAATTAGCCTTTGTAATAATATCATAAACAATTTCCGTGCCCATATTTTCGGCTTGTTTTGCCATTTGCTCCATCAACCATGGTCCTTGAATTGGATCAGCAAAACCTGGATAATTTTCAACATCGGTTGTAATTGTCAACTGTCCACCCTTCTGCAATCCAGTCACCAAGACCGGTTTGAGTATTCCTCTCGCCGCATAGATCGCCGCTGTATAACCAGCTGGACCAGAGCCAATAATAAGCACGCGAATATGCGATTGCACCATAGAATCCCTTTCATTTTTTATGACTTAACTATTTTCTAAATTATAACGAAATGCATCCTTAAAAAAAAGATTTTTCAACAGCCTAAATTATGATGTATATGTATTTCTTCTTTTCAAGTTTGGTGAAAAGGTTTAATTGCCGATTCATCAAGGCGTGCTTAATGTAGAAATTAATCTTTATCCTATAAAGAGAAAAAGGTAAATTCTTATGAGCATAAAATCGTAACAAAAAGTAATATAGAGATAGGGAACAACCATTTTTCAATTTATTATCAATGTCTGTGCACGTTTTGCGTTAATCATGGGAGGAGCGATGCTTCTGCCAATTTTTGTCGATTTGCACGACAATAACCGTGATTGGATAATCTTTCTCTATTCTTGCGCTATAACCACTATGCTAGCAACCCTAATTCTTTTGGCAACCAAGGGTGCTACTTGTCGTTTTTCAGCGCGGCTTGGCTTCACGCTTACCGTTTGCCTTTGGTTAACAGGAAGCATCGTTGGCGCTTTACCTCTTTATCTTTCCCATCTTCCACTTTCTTTAGCAGGAGCAATTTTTGAATCCGTCTCTGGAATTACAACCACAGGCTCCACAGTGATCACTGGACTTGATAATTTATCGCGAAGTATTTTGTTATGGCGTTCTATCATATGCTGGATTGGAGGCATTGGCTTCATCGGTTTAGCCCTCTTGCTTTTACCTTCACTGCGTGTTGGAGGAGTGCAGCTTTTCCATATGGAATCATCAGATAAATCCGAAAAAATATTGCCCCGCATCAACCAGATTGCGAATGGAATTATCATAGCTTATGTTGGACTCACATTTGCTTGTATGCTCTCCTATTTTGCTTCTGGCATGAGTTTATTTGATGCCATCAATCACGCAATGAGCACAGTAGCAACAGCTGGTTTTTCAACGCATGATGCTTCCTTTGGCTATTTTTCTGATAAGCCAGCCATCTTAATTGTTGCAACAATCTTCATGTTGCTTTCTGCTTTACCCTTTGTACTCTATGTTAAATTAGTGCTTCCTGGCCGTTCAAAACGCTTTCTTGATCCGCAAGTGATCGTTTTTCTCAGTATTGTTTTCCTCTTTAGCTTTGCTTTAGCAGCATGGTTGCGTTTTCATGATCATCGCACCTTTCACTGGATTTTTCTGGATGTAATTTTTCACCTCTCATCTATCATTAGCACCACTGGCTACAGCGCTGAAGATTATCAACTTTGGGGTCCTTTTGCGCTTGGAATTTTCTTCATTATTTCTTTTACCGGCGGCTGTGCTGGTTCTACCTCTGGCGGTATGAAAATTAATCGCCTCATTATCCTTTGGCGTATTACACAAACAAATATAGCACAACTTCTTTCTCCTAATGTAGTGCTAAAAGCTCGCTACGATCATTCAAATATATCTACCGATGTTGCCAAAGCAATTTTATTTTTTGTCTGTCTTTATACGTTCTGCCTTATTATCGGTACTGCACTTTTGCTTACAACCGGTCTTGACTTTACGACTGCTTTTACAGGTGTCTTAACCGCCCTTTCAAATATTGGACCAGGTTTTGGAGGCATTATTGGCCCTGCTGGCAATTTCTCTAGCATAAATGACAATGCATTATGGTTTTTAAGTTTTCTGATGCTAGCTGGACGTCTTGAAATTATAACCATATTTGTGCTTTTTATCCCCGCTTTTTGGCGTGAGCAATTTTAATGCATGGCATTTAAGTTTGTAATGAAATGTACATTAAAAATTTAATCTTCTTCAATTGATGGAAAAACTTTTAAAGAACTTCAAACGAGCAAATTATATCAGCAATACAAAGTTATCGCCCAAGTAGAATCTCCATCGCCCTTTTGGCGCATCAACTGTTTAAAATACATGCAACGAATTAAAAACTATCTAGTATTACTCAAGAGCTTTTACACCAGACAAAGCCTTAGAACACTCTGCTTTATACATCTTCCTCATTAAAGAAGAAGTGGATCATAATAACATCTCTATATTTCTACCATGAGTCTATCATTAAGATAAAAACAGTGATAATTTTTAGTAAAGATATTTTTTCATTACGGTGCACTTGAGTTGAATTTTTATTATATTGAAAATATACACTACCACTTTCGCCACTAGAGCAATACCAATAGCTTCAATAATATAGTCTCAAATATAGCCTCATGAAAAGAGTACCACACTCTATTCTCAAAAGAAGATAAAGTATCTTATTGCTTTTGCCCATACACTTGGTGTCACAAAACCAACAATACAAGATTCACAGCGCCAAATTTCCTCTAAAATCCTTGGATTTGAAGGTTTTTAAACATTATTCTCTGCCCCCAATGACTGGAATAAAAAACACCTACCCCGCACCTCCTTTATCACAATTCCCACATCACTCTAAAAGTATAAACTTCCGAGCCTTTGCAAAAGCTTTGAGAGCTCATTATCGTATCAAAACATGTCCAACTTTGTGAAATAATATTTGTATGATTAGCTGTCCACTTAAATATTCATCTACAAAAACCTCTAAGGGTGGCGCATTTTATCCACTTCTCAAGAAAATTCCTGGCATATTTAAAGTGCTTTTTCCGCTAACATTGTCTCGTAAATGCTCCCAATTGCAGCTGCCTCCTTTTCTAAAGGAAAGTGGTCACAAACGTGGGCTCGAGCTCTTTTCCCTGCCACTAATGTTTTTTCCACATCAGCAAAATAGGGCTCAATTGCAGTTGTTAAAGCAGGAGCATCTCCTGCTTTAACAACTGTTCCTGTTCCTTCTACTACCAGTTCTTTAAAAACTCCCACATCACTGGTCACCACAGCCGTCTGAGATGCCATTGCCTCCAAGGGTGTTAAACCAAAACCTTCCATACGAGAAGGTGTCACATAAAGTGACAAACGACGATACCACAAAGGTGTATCGAGCACTTCTCCAAGAAAAATAATGCGATCACTCAAACCGGCTTCAGCAATTTTCTGACGCAATTTTGTTTTAAAATTATAATGTTGTTCTGTAGTACGACCAGCTATAAGCGCTGTCCATTCAGGATAACGTGGCAATAATGCTATCATTGCATCCACAAATAAATCAGTACCCTTTAAGTAGCGCACGCGTCCAAAACACCCTACTGCATATTTTCCGGGGTACCCAGACGAAGAAAAACGATCATCACTCGTTTTTGGTGGTGAAAAACGCCTAACATCCACTCCATGCATGATAACCTGATGAGGCACCTCTAGATAAGTTCCTGTACATACACTCGTAGCAATAACCTTATCCATACGACGAATCAACCATTTGGTAAAAGGTTTATGATGGCGTCGAGATGCTGATGTAAAAATCAATTTAAGCTTCATTCGCAAAATATCGCGCAAAAAAACCCCACAAAGCATCTCAATATTGCGCCGTGCATGCCAAATACGAAATGGTTTACCCACCGGGCTTTTCCAAAGCCCGAAAAGGTCTTTAAAGGCAAGAGTTGGCAAGTTTTTTGGCAACCCCACTCCAAAAGTGGATATACGTATACCCTGCTTTCGCTGTAATGGAACAAGTTGAATAACTGTGGAGGTTACGCCTGACAAACGTTTCTTAAAATGAGGAACAATTATATCGGTCTCTTGCAAAACAACACGCATAACAATTTAGATATATTGAACTTCAATAATTTCGTAATTATGTGCACCACCTGGTGCATTCACTTCAATCACATCGCCCTCTTGTTTGCCAATGAGTGCACGTGCAATAGGTGAAGAAATAGAAATTTTTCCAGTTTTTACATCAGCTTCTTGATCACCAACGATCTGATAAACCTTTTTTTCTTCAGTATCCTCATCCAAAAGCTTGATAGTAGCTCCAAACTTAATCTTATCGCCTGAAAGACGCGAAACATTAATAACTTCCGCCCGCGCAATATAGTCTTCAAGCTCATTTATGCGCCCCTCATTATGACTTTGCGCCTCTTTAGCGGCATGATATTCGGCATTTTCTGACAAATCACCATGTGCTCGCGCCTCAGAAATCGCTTCAATAATTCGTGGACGTTCCTGTTGTTGGCGCCAACGTAACTCTTCTTTAAGATTTTCAAAACCAGCTGTAGTCATCGGAACTTTTTCCATAATCCGTCCCTTTCTGTTACACGGAAGGTTTAATAAAAACAAAAAAAACAGCTTCCAAAATTACTTTTGGAATCCGAAAACCATAATTTTCTTTATTATATAGTACAGCATCCCTATTTTCCATATAAAAATAACAATGGGATACAAAGCATTCACCGAAATTATATTTAGAAAGTCTAATATTTGGAGGCTTAAAATATCCAACCGCACTCCTCTATCTCTAAAGGGTAAAGAAGAAACAATTGTATTTTTTTCTGTTTTATCATAGCCTAACGAAAGAGATCTTGTATAAAGAGAGAAGGAAGAGAAATCTCTGAAGAAATCCTCTGTGGAAAAATGAAAAATTTAGCAATTTTTTTTGTGTTTGTTCCTTTCTTTCTAGCTACAATAGTATCCAGAGCTGCGGATGCCATTGTCACGAGAAATCTTAATTTTAGAATGGGACCAAGCACTCAGTATAAGCTTTGCGGTTTAATCCCTGCAGGGGAATTGGTATTTGTCAAAATCTGTAAAGGGAACTGGTGCCACATTAGATATAATGCCCAAACAGGTTGGGTATCATCTCGTTACCTGTCATTTAAAGACGGAAATGATCTTTATCACACATACACAATACTTTCAGTAACAAATCACAGTACGGACAGCCATTCTCCATAACGGCCATGGTGAATACAAACGCCCTTCTGAACATTATCATAATGCAGGAAAAATGTTGGACACGAACCATTACAAATATCACCATACTCAAACCATCCAAGAAAACTGTCTCAGAAGGTTAATGAAATATCCAATAATCCGGAACAAAACTGCTCAGGAACATTTTGCCGTTACCGCGATTAAGTTGCAAAACTCGATATTTTCTTCAACACCGCAAACACTTTTATATCAAAGGATGCAACAATGAAAAATGGTGTCACAGCAACAGTGGAAGCTCTTTCTGCACTCATTGCCTCAGGGAATCCTCTTTTTAAGAATGGCACATTATGGACACCCCACCGTCCTATTCATCCTGAAAAATCTGAAGGTGGCATTCCATTTCAACTCGAAACATCCTTTGAACCTGCTGGAGATCAACCTAAAGCAATTAAAACCCTCGTTGAAGGAATCGAGAAGAATGAGCGTACTCAAGTGCTTTTAGGTGTTACTGGCTCAGGAAAAACCTATACAATGGCCCAAATTATTGAAAAAACACAGCGCCCAGCTTTGATCTTAGCACCAAATAAAACTCTAGCCGCGCAGCTTTACGGAGAATTTAAAAGCTTTTTTCCCCACAATGCCGTCGAATATTTTGTTTCTTACTATGACTATTATCAACCAGAAGCCTATGTTGCACGCTCTGACACTTACATTGAAAAAGAATCCTCTATTAATGAGCAAATCGACCGTATGCGCCATGCTGCAACACGCGCTATACTTGAACGTGATGACGTCATTATCGTCGCATCTGTATCGTGTATTTACGGGATTGGTTCAGTAGAAACCTATACTGCCATGACCTTCCAAATGCAAATAGGTGATAGGCTCAACCAACGGAAATTACTAGCGGACTTAGTCTCGCAGCACTACTATCGACAAGAGATCAACTTCATTCGTGGTTCCTTTCGTGTCCGAGGAGATACAATCGAAATTTTTCCTGCCCATCTTGAAGATCGTGCTTGGCGTATTTCACTCTTTGGCGATGAAGTGGAAACAATTACGGAATTTGATCCTCTAACGGGTCAAAAAACAGGCGACCTCCAATCTATTAAAATTTATGCCAACTCACACTACGTAACACCACGTCCAACACTAAATCAGGCAATAAAGTCAATCAAAATGGAACTCATTCAACGTCTCGATGAATTAAATGCAGCTGGACGCCTTTTAGAGGCACAACGTTTAGAACAACGCACAATTTTTGATTTAGAAATGTTGGAAACTACCGGCTCGTGCGCTGGAATCGAAAATTATTCACGCTATTTAACAGGACGAAAACCCGGTGAGCCACCACCAACCTTGTTCGAATATATTCCAAACAATGCTCTTGTTTTTATCGATGAAAGCCATGTAACCATTCCTCAAATTGGAGGCATGTACCGAGGCGACTTTCGAAGAAAAGCAACCCTAGCAGAATATGGCTTTCGCCTTCCCTCTTGTATGGACAATCGTCCTTTACGCTTTGAAGAATGGGATGCCATGCGCCCGCAAACTATTGCCGTCTCTGCAACACCAGGACGTTGGGAAATAGAACAATCTCATGGCACTTTTGCTGAACAAATTATTCGCCCAACAGGACTTGTTGACCCACCAACAGAAGTTCGCCCAGCCCGCAATCAAGTCGACGATGTTGTAAATGAAATTCGTACAACAATTCAAAAAGGCTACCGTACATTGGTAACTGTTCTAACGAAGCGTATGGCTGAAGATTTAACAGAATATCTCCACGAACAAGGTATTCGCGTACGCTATATGCACTCTGACATTGATACATTAGAACGTATTGAAATTCTTCGCGATCTGCGGCTCGGTGCTTTTGATGTTTTAATCGGTATCAACCTCCTCCGAGAAGGCTTAGATATTCCAGAATGCGGTTTTGTCGCTATTCTAGATGCCGACAAAGAAGGCTTTTTGCGCTCTGAAACTTCGCTCGTACAAACAATTGGACGCGCTGCACGCAATGTAGATGGCCGTGTTATCCTCTATGCCGATACAATCACTGGCTCTATAGAACGAGCTTTGCAGGAGACACAAAGACGCCGACAAAAACAAATAGCCTACAATGAAAAGCACCATATTACACCGACAAGTATCAAAAAAAATATCGGCGATATTCTCAATTCAGGATATGAAAATGACCACATTCGTAACGATATCCCTGATTTTATTACGAAAAAAAATACAGTTGGCAACAATTTAACATCGCATATCCAACATCTCGAAAAATTAATGCATGAAGCAGCAGCCGATCTTAACTTTGAAGAAGCAGCGCGACTTCGTGATGAAATTAAAAAGTTACAAAAAATAGAATTGGCAATTGCGGACGATCCCTTAACACACCATAGCAACCAATTCACCCATGAGCCTATAATACAATCAAGCCTTTTCACTAAACCAGATCTTGATCATATGGGACCAACCACAGATACTGGCATTTTAAAGAGTCGGCAGACAAAAAGAAGATCTCATAAAAACACTCTGAATGAAAAAACAAAGAAAAAATCCTACCTCAAATGATCTAAACACTCAAAACACCTATAATATATCTTAACTTCTCTAAAGATCTCGCTAAAATGACCAGCAATAGAACAAAAATGGATATTCGAATTTAGCTAAAAAATAACGTAAAAAAAATTTTACAAAAAATGCTTCAAATATTGTTTTTTTCAAACAATCTTATCTCATTTTAGCATATCAACCCATTAAACTAACACCTGAAAGCTATAAAAACTCTCTCAGCATATTTCTAAACTCTAAGTTCTGTACCCCTCACGCCCTAAGTCAAAGGATAATTGAAGGATAGGTTAACAATCCCCAAAAAGAAGAAACTTTTTATCCAATTGCCAGAAAAACTGTCTGAAATGATTGAATTTATTGCAAATCACCTCCAATAAGGTAGCATTTAGCTTTCGATAAGGTAACATTTCTTTGCAAAGATGTGCATCATCATTCTGCAGTGTTTTCTTACTTTGTACGGGAAAAAAGACAGAGATGCACTTTTTCTTCCTCACTCCTTCTCCCCGTGCATTTAAACATAACCTCTGTTAGCAATACCTTGTGTATTTTTATCCCCTTCAACAAACTGATGTGCTTGAATCATATTATTCCAGTTCGCCAGAGTGAAACAAAACATAAAGATCGAACTAAGGCATCTATCACGGCATGACTCTTCGTGATAAATCTTCTCTCCTTCTTCCCAAAGCCTCCCTTTCATGCTGACCTTATCTTTAAGTTTGGTATAGGAATAAGCTCAAAAAGGGTGCATCTATCCCCATAGCTTTTTCATCATACCCCATAGCCTTTGGTAAGCACTTATCAAAAACGGATAAGGGGCTCCCTTTCTGATACTAGGATATAAGGTTTAGAGATGCTAGATAACTTGCCTAAGGATAAGACGAAGCTCTCACTATTTTAAAATACCATAATTACCTTCAACAAAACGACGGGATAAAATTTTAAAACCTCATGCATATCCCAGTAACTTATCCTCAATGAAGGATAAATCTTTTGCCAACTCTCTGCACTTTAATGTCTTACTTCTCACCAATAACGCTCCTATTCTTTAAAAATGAAACGTTCCCATTATTCCACCTTTAATCTCAAACCTTAACGAAGGACACAGAACCTAAACCAGCTAAAACAAATAAAAAATATTTTTCATTATAAAAATGACCTACATACAATTTAAAGTAGAATTTTTAAGTATTAGTCTTACAAAATTTATCGCAACATCATAAGCACATGATACTAAAGACAATATTTTTTTAAACTTCTGTTGTTTATCTCTTATCGAAGAAAATAATACAAAAAATATTCTCCAATGAAGGATTTTATCCCCATAGTAAAAAAACAGTATTTATAAATACGAGCTTATAGATTAAAATGTGAG